>CAWHVB010000007.1:0-350579 GCA_963832715.1 uncultured Ignavibacteria bacterium
TTTGATTATGTACACTTTTGACCTTGCTGAAAGGTTAAAAAATAAAAATATAACTGTAAATGCTCTGCATCCCGGAACATACCTCAATACTAAAATGGTAAGGGATGCCGGAATCACTCCCCTGGGCAAACCTGAAACCGGTGCCGATGCCGAATTTTACCTTGCGGTTTCAGATGAACTGAAAGGAACAACCGGCAAGTACTTCAGCGGTAAAAATGAAGCCAACCCCGATAGACAAGCATACAATCCGGATGACAGAAAGAGATTATGGGAATTGAGTCTTGAGCTTACAGGACTGAAAGAGGAGAAAACAAAATGAAGATCCCGGAAAAAATGAAAGCAATGGTACTGGAAAACAAAGGCGAGAAGTTAAAGGAAAAAGAAGTTCCTGTTCCCGGAATAAATGATGATCAGGTACTGATTAAAGTCAGTGCCTGCGGAGTATGCCATACCGACCTGCACATTGTGGATCAGGAACTGACCGAACCAAAATCCATAAATTCCCGGACATGAAATTGTGGGGCATATAGTTAAGGCAGGGGCTAATGTTAAAAAATTCAAGTCCGGCGACCGGGTAGGTGTACCCTGGCTTGGATTTACATGCGGACATTGTAAATATTGCAAAAGAGGTCAGGAGAATCTTTCGTAAATGCCCTTTTCACGGGATATACTATAGACGGAGGCTATGCTGAATACACGGCTGCATACGAGAATTACACATTCCATATTCCTGAGGGTTATGATGATGCAGAAGCCGCACCATTGCTTTGTGCAGGGCTGATCGGCTACAGAACTTACAGAATGGCAGGTGAAATATTCGAGTTCGGTATTTATGGATTCGGCGTGCTGCGTCATATAATCGCACAGATTGCTGTACACGATGGGAAAAAAGTTTATGCATTTACAAGACCCGGAGATACCGAAGACAAAAATTTGCAATGAACTTGGAGGCCGGTATGGGCAGGAGATTCACAAAATCCCCTCTGTAAAACTTGATGCAGCGCTAATATTTCACCTGTAGGTGCTCTTATACCCGCAGCATTAAAAGCTTCGGATAAAGGAGCATCAATAGTAAGCGGCGGCATCCATATGAGCGACATTCCATCTTTCCCATATAATATTTTATGGGAAGAAAGAATCATCCGCTCCGTAGCAAATCTTACAAGAACAGACGGCGAGGAACTCCTGAAGCTCGCTCCCGAAGTACCTGTAAAGACCGAAATAACCAGGCTTCCCATGAACAAAGCCAACGAAGCCCTCGATAAACTTCGCGATGGAAAAGTCGATGGAGCATTCGTGCTGGTGATTGAAGAGGTAGTGGCAAGTAAGTAGTATTTGAGAATAAGAAGATGAGAAGGTGGGAAGATAAGAAGATGAGAGGATTTGAAGGTCATCTCGATACTTTTCTCATTCCGTTACCACTCCATTCGAAAAACTCGATGACCGCGACGAATTGTAAAGTGAAGGAAGATGAGAAGATTTGAAGATTAGAAGGTAAGAAGAGGCAGTAAGCAGAAATCAGCAGGCAGCAGGCTGACTTCACCGTAGAACGGCAATATATTATTAGAGGGAATGTTACCCTGAAAGCCTATGAGCAAGTATGTTAGAAATTACCAGGCAGAGAAAGTGAATTACGCAACAAGCGGCAACCAAACGACTTGAGGAGACAGAAACTATGAGAGCAATTGTTGTTACGAACCAAGCGGAAGGAACAAAAGGGATGAAGCTGGTCGAGCGGGCTGAACCGACGGCAGCGATAAATGATGTTATCGTGCAGGTTTATGCATCCGGATACGTCCCGACTGAATTGATGTGGCCTTCGACGTGGGCCGATCGACTCAACCGCGACCGAACACCTTCGATCCCCGGACACGAGCTCGCAGGGGTGGTCACGAACCTTGGTTACGGCACAACGGGACTATCTGCAGGGCAGCGAGTGTTCGGTCTTGCAGACTGGTATCGCGACGGCACACTGGCTGAATATATGGCGATCGAGGCACGAAACCTGGCGCCGCTGCCAGGCGATGTTGACTTTACTGCGGGTGCGAGCATGCCAATCTCAGGACTAACCGCGTGGCAAGGATTATTCGAGCACGGACAGCTTCGCGCGGGGCATAGCATAATTGCACATGGGGACTCCGGTGCAGTCGGTTCGATGGTAACTCAACTGGCACAAGAGACCGGAGCCTACGTCATAGGCACCGGACGTGCCGTTGACCGACAGAAAGCACTCGACTTCGGCGCAAATGAGTTTATCGATCTTGAAAACGATAAACTGGAAGACGTCGGCAGAGTGGATATGGTATTCGATGTCATCGGCGGCGAGATCGGGAAGCGATCTGCAAGTCTAATCCGCGCCGGAGGAACACTTGTATCGATCGTTGGGCCGTACGACTCACAGTCAGACAACCTTCGAACAGTTGATTTCGTTGTCGAGGCCAACCGCGCCCAATTAATTGAGATCATCCAGCGAGTGCGCGACGGACGACTACGGACTAACATCTGCAACATCTCAACCTTTGACCAAGCTATCTCCGTCTTCAACTCTACAGAACGCCGTGCAGGCAAGACGGTCATCCGCATACATCCATGATGACTGGGGCGCGTCCATGAGTGAAGTTGAGAAGATCAGAGGGTAAGAAGATAAGAGGATGAGAAGATCATCTCGATACTTTTCTCATTCCGTTATCACTCCGTTCGAAAAACCCGATGACCGCGGTAGCAAGGGACAAGTATCAAGTAAGAAACAAGAAGGTAGGAAGATATGAAGATTAGAGGGTAAGAAGGCAGTAAGCAGAAATCAGTTGGCAGCAGGCTACGCGCAAGGTTCAAGGCATTCAGTTACAGCATCTCAGAATGTTCGCGTGGCCCGTAAGCCTGATGGAAAACGGTTAAAACCGTTATGAGGGTTTTTGTTCGGAGGGGGGCCCAATGTCTGAAGACATTGGTTAATGAGAACTACTGCTGGGCGCATCTGGTACCAAGGAACTAGTTGGAAAGTAAGAATTTAACCAGTAACTGTTAATACTGATATTACTGATAATCCCGATTCAATATTTTTTTACTAACCTCATTTATACGCTTTACCTTGGTTAGAATAAAGATTTAATTTATTTTTAAATGTGGGAATAAAATAAGGCATTAAATCTATTGTTATTCATTTTTTCTTACGAATAGCTTCTACCTCTTAGTAAACTATAGGGATATGGAAATGAATTACTTCAATCACATTAAATTGCTTTTGTTGTTAATTATTATTTGCCAGCCAGCATCAGCACAACTACTTTTAAGAGGTCAGGCCCCACTCGTACCCGGTAATTACTGGAAATATTATATTTCAGAGGATGGGATAACTGTTGCTGATTCCTTCAGTTATCTTGTGAGAGATTCCATAATAAATATTAGTGGTAATGAATACTATTTAGTTGAGAGCTGGTCAAATAATCACTCAAACTATCGTTACTTGGGACTCAGAGCCGATAGTTTTTACATCCGATTCGATGAAGAAGCCGAAGACAGTATTTACAAGTTCTATAAATCTGGTTGTCAAATAGGAGACCAGTGGTCACAAATAATATTTTATGTCAACACAACATTTACTGTGATTGATACAGTGCCGATATATGCCTGGGGCAAAATCTATCCAGCAAAAGAAATTCATTTGACCAATGAAAACGGATTTATCTCTATGTATTTTACCTGGTCAGATTCATTGGGATTAATGACTGAATCTTCGGACGGACAATATATCGCAGGCCTTGCCGGTTGTGTAATAAACGGTAAAGTATTTGGGGATACTACAATGTTTATTACCTCTATTACAAGCGAAATTGAAAAGAGCAAAGATTATAAGCTTTACCAGAACTATCCAAATCCTTTCAATCCCCAAACCACTATCACATATTACCTTCCTTTTTCTGCTAACGTAAAAATTAAAATATTTAATATCCTATCAGAGGAAATCGTATCACTTGCGGATGAATATGAAGCTTCCGGTAATCACAGTATTGACTTTGACGCGACGGGGCTATCGAGCGGGGTATATATCTATCGTATAGAGGCGACGTCCCTCGGCAGAGGTTTCACTGATTCTAAGCCAATGGTATTAATTAAATAAGCCTACTTTTAGTAGAGAAAAATAATGTGACCAACCGACACTAATATTCGATACTGGTGGCCATTTATTATGGCTTTGCCATCCGGAAGGAAAGGAGCACAGGGAATTAACAATTGAGTGAATGGCTAAAGCCGTGATTCTATTTTTGATGGGAACCCACGAGCTGAAGCTCGCGGCAAGTCAGCCTGATGGGAAACGGTTAAAACCGTTAAGGGATTTTTTGTTTGGGAGGGTCCAAATGGCTGAAGCCATTGGTTAATGAGAACTACTGCAGGGCGGTATCTGGGATCAGGGAACAAGTAAGAAGGTGAGAGGATCAGACGATAAGAGGATGAGAAGATCATCTCGGTACTTTTCTCATTCCGTTGGCACTCCATTCGAAAAACTCGATGACCGCAGGTGTCAAGGAACAAGTAAGAAGCAACAAGAAAAAGTATGAAGGTAGGAAGATAAGAGGATATGAAGATAAGAAGATTAGACGAATATTATGAGGGGTTTATTATTTTTGAAAACTGAGTAATTGGATTGGTTAAGATTTCTCCATCCGCCTATCGGCGAGATAAATCCGCCTATCGGCGGGATAAATCCTCCTATCGGCGGGATAAATCCTCCTTGCGTCGGATGTCGAAATGACAGATCGCATCTCGATACTTTTCTCATGACTTAACCAGATACAATTTTGTTGAATGTTGGGGTAATAAGTTATAAGTTTAATATTATAGTTTTGTCCGGGGATATAGAAAGGGATCAAAGAACGGTGAAAAATTTCTTTGTGCGATTGCTGTTGAATTAGCAGACTTCTTAGTATACTATAACCAGGATATAAAAGAAAATATTGAAGTACTACTTAAAAATGGATCAAGTAATTTTTATGTTGCGAACCTAGTTATTAAAAGATTGTCCAATGATAAAAATGGTGAATATTCTGAAGAAGTTTTAACAAATAAATTGACTTACTGGATTGACTATTGGTCTGTCGGTTTTGATTATGAAAGCAAAAAAAGTAATAATCAGGGTGCCTAAAAACCAGGCTCGGGTACAGATGAGGATGGATGGTTCAACCGAAATACAGCAACCAAATCTTAAAGATTTTGAAGAACAATGGACTGGTGATTACATATTTGAAAACGAATGGCAATCTTTCCGCACAAAAAAAGACAGAAGCATAGATATGACAAGCATTTATCAAGATTACAATAAGAAGGGACGTTACAAAATAGCAGTCAAAGTAGTAGACATTTTTGGGAATGATACAATGAAAGTAATTGAAATCGGGGTCTAAATGATTGAACCTAAAAAAAAATATTGTAAATACTGCAAAGAAGAAATTGACCTGGATGCATCAGTATGTTCGACCTGCGGTAAATATCAAAATTGGTTTCGTGAAAACATAGCTCACAGTATTTCATTTTTAGTATTCCTTTTAGCAGTCATACAATTATGGTTTGCTTCTATTGAAAGAAGTAAGGCTGAGGATGCATATACCGAAGCCAAGATTGCAAAGGATGAAATAAAAACTGCTCAAAAGACCATATCTAAAGTGAGTCAGGCAATTGTAATGGTTGCCAAGCTGCTCCCTAAGATTACTGGTTATGGATCGGGATTAAATAAAAGAGACAAAGCACTTTTAGATAGTAGTATCGAAATACTTAATAAATATAAATCAGATGTTGATGAGTGAAACTAATAAAAATAATATAGCTTTTTTATTTGGTGCAGGTATTTCCCAAAATAGTTTAATAAGCACGGACAATCTAACAGCCAAAGTTCTTGAAGGGAAGAATATTGTTCATCTTGGGGGTAGATATCTGGAGGTCGATAATTATGCCGCTCTCAAAGATATGGACATTAGAGGATTTGTACCTAAAATAAAATTGTTACTGCAAATAATAAAGGATAGCTTTAGTGATCACTATATGTTTGATAAACGAGGTATGAACTACGAAGACTATTATTATATGATTAATACTTTATATGAAGATGAAAACGGAGAATATGTTAATCCAATTGTATCGAAATATTGTGATGATTTCCGTAATAAATACAAGGAGATATTCTCCACAAAATATCCAGAAATCGGTGAAGTAAGATTAATTGACATAACTTCAGAAGCCTTGGGGTATATACAAGATATTATTGTTGCTAATTTAAGTAACTCTGAAGCCACGACAAAACATTTAACTTTTTTGAATGAAGCATGCGCTGATGCTTCATTAAATAGAATATTAATTTTCACTCTAAATCATGATGTGCTTATTGAATCCTTCTTTAAAGAAAATAGTGACTTCACAGATGGTTTTGTCTCTGATGGCTATGATTACAAAAAGTGGACACCTAGTGCATTTGCGGAAAGGATTACTTTATTAAAAGTTCACGGTTCAATAAACTGGTATAGAATATTAGGACCAGACTATTATGATGATAAAATTGGTATATATTATAAACAGGTTCGAAATGGGGATAGACCTCTTATGCTTATAGGTAGTTTTAACAAATTACATGCTTATACTCGCAGCATTAATTTTGAATTACAATGTTTGTTTGCAAAACAGCTTAATGAATCAAATGACCTAATAATAAGCGGGTACAGCTTTGGTGATCAGGGAATAAACTCGCGTATTATTAATTGGGCGTTGGGTTCTAAAGAGCGAAAAATCTATTTAATACATAAACAACCTGATAACCTGATAAGGAATGCCCGTCCAGCTATTAGAACTAATTTCAGTTTTCTTTATAAGCAGAATAAGATATTTCATATTGAGGAGTATATAACAGAAAAAACATCTTGGAGTGAAATTAAAAAAACTATATCCTGAATAATAAAATTTAACTATGGCACTACACCCAAATTTTCCTAAATCTCCACACGAAATTTTAGATCCTTCAATAAGATGGTTCTCTGCAGACGAGGATTTAAGAGAAAAAACTTATGAGAAGCTCCTCCCACCTCTTGTCGCAAAACTGCGAACAAAAGTTAAACAGTGGAGAGATTCTGATTACAAAGATGTGTCAAAAACAAGCTTATCTTTGCTTAAATGGTGGTTTCAAACAGAACATCCTTTACCGAATTCAGATGGATCATTCACCAATTTTCCATATTACTTTGCACAGCGTGAAGCTGTAGAAACTATCCTATACCTGTATGAGATAGCTAAGGTTAAAGACAAATATGATCTTCAAAGGTTTGATAGTTCAGGCGCTGTATCAACGGATTTGTTCGATGAGGATTAAAAAAGATTTGTTGTGATAATGGCGACGGGAAGCGGAAAAACAAAAGAACTTAGACTTATTCTTGCCTGGGCATATTTTCACATGCTTTATGAAGAAGGTTAAGAGTTTTAGAGAGTTAGGAAAGGTGCATCCAAAACAAAGAGATTAACTTCTTAATTATGAGTCGAGAATTAATCATTGTTATTTTTTGTATACCAACCTGATTATTCCCTAGGGAAATAGCTATAAAGCTCAGATCATTCCCCAGTTACAGATTCACTTAATTCCTCAGCTTTAGGGTCCAATATTCCCCGGGTTCAGGGTTCGATGATTCCTCAGTGTAAGGGACATTTAATTACTCACCTTTAAATAATTGATCTAAGTTAAATCTTTAGCATTTTTACCCTTCAAACTGCAAATAGGAGTTCCTCTTATATGCCACTCTTCCCACCGAATGGCTGAAAATTAATTCTGACTCCGATAGCGGTGCAATAGTTGTGATTATAAAAGTCTTTATTTCGTATCAGATCAATTGCTTACGCAATAATCATCTTTATAATTAATGCTAAAGACTCAACGGGCTAAAATTTATTCCCAATTTTGTAAAAATTATAAAATATTTTATATTTGCTATTGACAAGTAATATTAGGGCACGGTTTACGAAGGGAAATTCTTCTGATGCTATTGGGAAATAGTAATTTTAATTATCACAAATAAATTTTAATATAAATAATACTGTATGGCAGTTCATCATCGAATATTTTCGTGATTGCTGATCGGTGAAGTCGGATGTCCATGATCTGCATTGTTAAACCGGGTATTAAGCATTGTGTGAATAATTAATAATAAAGCGATATGATCATACTTATAACCGGTACAGCCGGTTGTTAAACAGATTCACACAATTACTGTAGGTTAGAACTATAAGTACCTGATTGCGCCGGGTACTTTCTATTTGTCAGCCTGAGTCTCTGCGGTTGGTATCGATTGCTTCCCACATATATCTACTAATCAGCCTGTTATTCTGAGGAACAACTTATTCATTCCCCGTGGATAATAATGGACTGTCGTTATGTCAAATAAGGGTTTTGACTGACTCTGCCGTATATATCGTCGGCTGTAATGGCGCAAAAACAGGGAATCCTGAAAAAACAAGCAACAGGATTGACCTGGAATGCCGGAAAGATATGCGGTTTAGAAATGTTGATATAAGTTATTATGATCAGTACCCGGTAGATTTTTTAAGTCCCAGATTCAAAGATCTGCTTGAGATAGTTATATACTTATTTTCGGCAAATGTTAAAATCAACCGGGATTTTCCACAGCCACAGTACTTTACGGCTGAGGGAAGGTCGTACAGATTTAATGTAAATGTAAGGGATTATTATTTCTGGAAGCAGCAGGATATTAAGATTTTGCTTGAGGAGCTGCTCTACTTTATGACGGGGGATGACTACAGGTTTTCATTTTACAAGATGCAAACCGGTGCAACCGATAAGGGACCGGGGTGGATTCCGAAAAGCGAAGAACATCAAATAACTTTGTTCTCTGGGGGACCGGATTCTACTGCCGGCCTTATCGAGCTCACAGAAACCACATCAAGCAAAGTAATACTGGTAAGTCACCAAGCAGGGCTGCCTGAAACGGCCATAACTCAAAACAGGCTGTTTGAAAGGATATCTGGGTTATATCCTGAACAATGCAGTCATTTCAGGTTTCAATGCGGTTTTCCAGGTATCAACTATGATGATAAGAAAAATGCTACACGTATTTTACTTTATAGCACCGCAGCTTTTATTCTGGCGGGCTATTACAACCAGGATTATTTAAGTATTTATGAAAACGGAATCAGCTCATTTCAATTTGAAAATGTATACAGTCCGGCAAAATACTCATCCGGACGTCAGACACATCCAAAAACTCTTGGTCTGATCGCTCTTCTGTTTTCCAGGATATCGGAAAAGGAATTTACTATTAAGCAGCCTTTCCTGTTTAAGACAAGAGCCGGTGTAATTGACGTTCTTAATAAATACAACAAACAGGACCTCTTTCAGGATACAATATCCTGCTGCAATCTGAAGGAGCGGGATTTGGGAAAAAGTCACTGCGGTAAATGTTTACCCTGTGTTGACAGGATACTGGCGGCTCTTGCCAGCAGTGATCAAAAGCTGCGAGGTTCCGGAACTTTACAAGAGTTATTTCCCCGAATCATTTCCGGAAGAATCCAGCTTAAGGTCAATTTTAGTCACCTTGCTGGCCTCTGCCGAAATGCTTGCACACCAGGACATAAATGATTTTTATGAAGCTCATTCAGATGAGCTGAATCAATTAAAGCAATACGTTGACATATCCCCTCCTTCGGAACTGATCAAGGAAATCTATAAACTGCATTGCCGATACATCGGGGATATCGAAGAAGCAATAAACAGAATAAATCATATATACGCAGGTGAATTTAAATTCCGCAGGAAAAAACCATTCTACGACCTGATAGTTAATTTAGATACCTACCGTGAAGAAGCTGCAGAATATGCTGCATTAACGGGAACCTGCGCGAGAAGTAAAAAGGTTATTCCACCCAGGGGGTTAAAGGACCTGGTAATTAAGGCTTCTACACAACTGATTAAACAGGGAGAAAATTTTGAACAGACCCACAATCCAAAATCCATAAAGAACTTAATAAGCCGGGTGATTGAATATTTGAAAGAGGAGGGATACAAGCTGACGAGTAAGAATGAAGAGACGATAGACGACTATTTCAGCAAATATAAACTGCAGCTAAAGAGGACATCAGAAGGCAGATTGATTGTAGCTGAAAACAGCAACAAGAAGAAAAAAATCTATAATCCTGAAAAAAAAGGATTATAACTGCTAATCCCGGCTAATCCCGCAACTTTTCAATTTGATCCTGTCTATAATCCCCTTTTTATTTGAGGGATAAAAATGAGGTAGTGGTTAATGAAAAATCATTTGGCTGCAGAATCCCAGAAGTCGATCAGAAAAGAGCTGGAAGAACTCAAAGAAATTACTCTTAAGATAGCAAGGCAGTCAGAAAAGGAAGAATCAAAACTGCTGAACTTCAACCAGGCTGCAGATTACCTGGGGCTGTCACATTCATACCTTTATAAGTTAACGTGTCATAAACTTATTCCGTGTCATAAGCCGATGCAGAGGCTGTATTTTTTTAAAGAGGAGATTGATGAGTGGGTGAGGAGAAGGGAGGATGGTTGATGGTTGAGGGATGAGGGTTGATGGATGAGGAAGGAGGGAGATCAGAGGTCAGAAAAGGAGAAGGCATGGACGCATGCCCGCCAGAGGGCGGGTAAAATTGCATGGCTGAATGGATGAATGGGTGAATGATTAATGATTGGGTGATTGGCTGATTGAGTGATTGGGGAATGGAAGGATGCATGGTGCATGGATGCATGGGTGGATGGATGAATGCAAGAATGAGTGAATGATTAATGATTGAGTGATTGACTGATTGGCTGATTGATGAATGGTTGAATGGATGAATGGTTGTATGGATGAATGGTTGTATGGTTGAATGGTTATAAATATTGGAGGGAGATGGATCTGATAGATGAAATAAAAAGTAAAATTAAAATAATGGATTTGGCGGTGGAGTATGGATTAGAGCCGGGGAGGAATGATTTTATTTTTTCGATATATAAGAAGGAGAATAACAGGTCGTTGAAGATTTATCCTGAGACTAATTCTTTCTACTGCTTTTCATCCGGGCGCGGCGGGGATGTGATAAATTTTTATGCGGATTACTGGAGAACTGATATTAAAACAGCTGTAAAGGAACTGGCTGCTAAGGCTGGGATAAGCAATACAGTCCAAAATTTTAATCGCCCACTCCCCTCCCGGATTAAAAAGAACTTTTCATCAGCCAGGATACCACTATTTGAAAATGAGATGGAATTCTTTGAAGAACGGGCGGCAATAATGGAATTTTATGAGGGACTAACCAGAACTGAAGCAGAAATAAAAGCAATTAAGGAAGTTATGTGTAAGCGACAAGAAATTCAGATGCTTGTTTATGATTCTCTTGAAAGATTCTGCTATGGTGTGAATGATGAAACATTCGATTACCTTACCGGCAAGGATCGAAATCTTAAACCTGAAACGATTAAGAAATTTAAATTATTCTCCATTAAGGATATAAAGCAGGTTCGGGATTACCTTGGAGATAGTTTTACTGAGTATGATCTTGTGATATCAGGACTGATAAATAAATCAGGTTATTTTGTATTTACAAATCATAAACTGATAATCCC
This sequence comes from uncultured Ignavibacteria bacterium, assembly GCA_963832715.1. GTDB lineage: Bacteria > Bacteroidota > Ignavibacteria > Ignavibacteriales > Ignavibacteriaceae > DATFVA01. The sequence goes on from CAWHVB010000007.1 coordinate 11,612, forward strand.
CTACCTTGAGAACGGCAAGATAATTTATATAAGGGGAAGAAGGACAGGCAGGGATGAGAATATATCCAAATACATAAGTCCCTATAACTTTGCCGGCAACCTTACACTAAAGAGATTTTACAATTCAGACGCATTAAGAAGAATCAGGTCAGGTGAGGCGTTGTTTGTCTGCGAAGGAGAATTCGACACGATGATAATGGAACAGACCGGGGCAAGAGCAATAGGTATTCCGGGGGTTACCAATATCCCCTCAGACAAGATCGACTTAATAAGGAATCATAATATATATGCTGCTTTTGATAATGATGAAGCAGGCAGAGCAGCGCAGAACAAATTTGTACGGTTATTAAATAAGCCGGTTAAGGCTATTAAACTAAAATTTCACAAAGATATTTCGGAGTTAGTAAGTGAACGATAATGTTAAAGCCGCCTTGAATGATAAAATGGAGGTAGTAATGCTCTACCCTCCCAAGGCTGACAAAAAAGGTCAGATTGTCTTCTGGTTCAAGGAAAAGGACAAATTAAGAATTGACAGCAGGATGTTCATTGAACTATTAAACCAGCTGGGGTTCAGGTTATTTTCTGAAGGAAAGGACTATACGATTGTACAGATAAAAGACAACATTGTAGAAGAGACTTTTCCTTATAAAATAAAAGAATGTGTAAGAGAATACATACTTGATCCTGAGCGGGAATACGAACCGGATGTAACAGATGAGGACATACTGGGTAAAGTAATAAGTCAGGCTTCAACCTTATTCAGCAGCGGTGTACTTGAATTTTTGGAGAAGCTGGGAGACGAATTTAACCAGGATACAAGGGATGAATCATTCATCTATTTCAGGAACTGTTTTGTAAGAGTAACAGCAGAAGGATATTCAACACATAAGTACGAAGAATTGGGAAATTACATCTGGAAAAAGCAGATTATCGACAGGGATTTTACAGAGACAAAAGGCAGGAGCGATTTTGATACTTTCATATTAAGGGTATGCAGGAATGATACTGAGAGGTACAATTCATTCAGAAGCGTGATAGGATATCTTCTGCACAGCTACAAAGACCCGGCTATGGCAAAGGCGATAATATTTATGGATGAAAAGCTGGATGACGGGTCGAACGGGGGATGCGGGAAGAGTCTGCTCGGCAATGCAATATCCAAAGTCAGGACAGCCTTACGGCTGGGAGGAAAGAACTTCAAGTTCGACAGGTTTTCATTTCAGTCGTACGAACCCGGAACAAACATAATTGAGTTCAACGACCTTCACAAGAACTTCCAGTTTGAGCTGCTCTTTACAGCCATTACGGATAACATAGCTATAGAGAAGAAGAACAAGGATGAGATAATAGTCCCATTTGAGTATTCGCCGAAGATACTGCTCTCGACTAACTACACGATCAAGGGAGTGGATGAATCGACATTAAGAAGACAGTTTATAATTGAATTTTCGGATTACTTTAATATTAAGTATTCGCCGGAGGATGAATTCGGCAGGAGGTTTTTTGATGACTGGTGCGATGAGGACTGGTGCAGGTTTTATATGTTTATGATTGAATGCATCAGGTATTACCTGGAGAACGGGCTGGTGGACTATGAGAGGGTGAATCTGGAGCAGAAGAAGCTGATTGCGGCTACATCTGAGGAATTTATAGAGTTTATGGATGATCTAGAAAGAAATACCTGGTATGAGAAAAAAGATATGTTTAACAAGTTCATAATTAGTTACCCTGACTACAATGGCGGACAGTTTCAGCAGAGGAAGTTTCTTAACTGGATGAAGACTTACGCAAAGCTAAGGGGGTTTAAATTTAATCAAAAGAAATCAGATAAGGATAGGTTGTTCGCATTCATAGATGTCTCAAATTGATATCAAATATACCCCCCCCCCTTTAAAGTGGAAAGTTGAACGTCCGAGCGTCCGAAAAGTAAAAAAATATTTAATATGTGCCAAAATCAAATAAAAATCCGGACGTTCAAAAAAAAAATGAGCGTCCGGGAAGCGTCCGAAATATTAAATGAACGTCCGGGAATCGAATAGAATGGAAGATAGGGGACATCATCGGCTGCGCCGATGCAGGAAGAGTTGTACAATGTGACACGAAGTCAGGGCACAAAGGAGCACGAAGTTAAGGCCCAGACCCGGGTTGTGAGGTAATATATTTTTTGTACACAAAGGGACGGCTTCGCCGTCTGAAATAGAAGTACACAAAGAATTTAATCAAATGATTAGGGTTGAAATTTCGACTGCGTCGAAGAGGAGTTGCACAGACCCGCCTATCGGCGAGGCAGGGTCACACGAAGTTCCACAACTGCGTTGTGGATAAAGTACACGAAGGAAGTTAAGGACACTAAGTGGAGAAAAAAAATTTTAAATTTTAAAAATACAGGGAGGATTTATGGGAGAGATAATTGATATGCATGTTCATTTCGGAGGGCCGAAAAATCCGGATAATGAATGCTACTGGTCGGATACATTTAAGAAGCAGCCGGCTTACTGGCTGCTTAAGCTTACTTCATATTCATTGTTTAAGGAACCCAGCTTTGATGAAGTTGAAAAGAAAATACTTTCAGTAATAAATGGGGCTAAGAAAGTTGATAAAGTAGTACTGCTGGCAATGGATAAAGTATACCGTTCTAACGGAACTCCTGTTGATTCAGAAACACATTTATACGTTCCGAATGATTATATAATTAAACTCGCAAGAGAGAATCCCAGAATTCTTCTAGGAGCTTCTGTACATCCTTACAGGAATGACTGGAAGGAAGAATTGGATAAATGTAGAAGCAATGGTGCGGTGTTATGCAAATGGATCCCTTCTTCGCAGCAGATAGATGTTACAGATGAGAAGTGTTTTCCGGTATACGATTACCTGGCAGAACACAACCTGCCGCTGTTGGTACATTCAGGCCCCGAGTATTCCATCCCTACCTCAGATGATCGATTCATTGAGTTCAATAATCCCAAATATTTACGGACAGCACTGGATCGAGGCGTCACGGTTATCATCGCACACTGTGCCCTCCCCTATTTCGGCGCATTGGATACAAAATACCAGGATGATATGGAAGAATTTTTTAAGCTGTTTGAGGAGAGTAAAAATAAATCGTGGAAATTGTACGCGGATCTTTCAGCAATTGCGGAACCATTAAGGAATGCCTATGTACCCGAAATACTTGCGAAGATACCGCAGGACAGGCTATTATTTGGGAGTGATTATCCAATTCCTCCTTCAGAATTCAGTTACAAAAAAGGCAAGAATATCATTAAATGGATTCGCTTAACACTCAAAGCTTTGTCAATCAGAAATCCCCTCGATAAGAATTACTTCGTACTTGAAAAGATGGGATTTAGCAACCAGGTATTTAACAATGTTAATTATTTATTAAATAAACCAATATGAAAATGCAGAAAGACAACAATACAGTAAAGCATACTTTTTTTATTTTTTTTAGCCTTACTGCCAGTGACCACTCTATCATTATGTAGGAATAAGTTGTAATCCTAAATAACCAGCTTGCTTCTTTATTCTTTTAATCTGCTGTTCTTTGTATTTTTTTTGATATTGAATTAATCCTTGTTCAACATAGTCATAGCCTTTAGTCATAATATTATAGTAGATAACAGCAATCTTTCTGGCAGTGGCTTTATTTGCAACCAAACCTCCTTTTTTTGCTTTTATTCTTCTATAAAAACCAGCCAAAGCAGAGTATTTACTGTTAGCAATTGATTGTGCAGACTCACGAAAAATTTGACTTACTTTGGTATTGCCTTTCTTTCTGCGTTTTTTATTGCTTTTACCCGATTGGTGCTTTGAAGGTGAAAGGCATGCCCAGGATACAAAGTGTTTTTCAGTTTTCCAATTAGCTTTAAGATCAATCCCGGTCTCTGCAATAACTTCCATAAGTGTTTTATCGTTTAGTCCGGTAATTTGAGATGGATCTTTCCCTCCGGTTAATTGCATTAGTCTTTCGTGAAGCATAGCTATTTGAGGTGGATTATTACGTATACGTTTGGGAGTATTTATATTTTCCGGAACAGGTTTATCCTTTGTCATTGTTTTAAGTAGAATTTCAGTTTGTTTATCACATTCTGAAATTTGTTGTTGGTAGAATTCATAAGAATTAACAGCTTGTTTAAGAGAAAAAATGTAATCCTCTCTGAAATTACCTTTTAGAGAAGATATAACCGAAGCCCTTTTAGTTTTAAGAATACTTTTGTCACAAAGTTCTACAAGTACCTCTGGGTTTCTTTCTCCTTGAATAATTGCTTTCAGAATTCTCATTCCGCTTGCCCCGCTAATATTACTTATAACATTATGCAGCTTAATGTTCATTGAGTCTAATGCTTTCTGCATATGTTGTATGTGTTGTGAAGCTAAGGATATATGATCATTTCGCAAACGAATATATGTCCGAAGCTGACGAATTGAATCCTCTGGAACAAAGCAAGCTCTCAGCAGACCAAAACTATGAAGCTGCTGAATCCATTGACAATCGGAAACGTCACTTTTACGTCCGGGAACATTTTTTACTTCTCGCGGATTTACTAAACATGCATTTATCCCTGATTCTTCAATCATATCGTAAAGTGCATACCAGTATATTCCTGTTGCTTCCATAGCAACATGTGTAATACCGCTTTCTTTAAGATATTTGATGACATTAAGGTAGTCATCAGTAAAAGTAGAAAACTGTCTGACTTCCTTGTCTTCAATGCCTATAAAGATCTTTTCAGTGCCTATATCTATGCCGGCAGAATTCGGATACATTTTTTCTAACTTAGACATAATTACCTCAACTTAATATTAGTGAATCAATACTAAACAGAACTAACAAGCCTGAAGATTAAGTAGTCTATGTATACTGCCAGACGGGAATTCCGAAAAAGAATATTATCACCATGTTATGATTGACAATCTTCAGAACAAGTCTTTTCTACGAGTTTTTATAACATCAAAGTAAGAACTGTCAAATTGCATGTTACTTCTGCTTTAACTCAAGGTCACTATTTTAATGAATAAACGCAATGCGTTTTTAAAAGTCTTTTCTTGGCGCAAGAAAAGTAACACCTGCCTGCCAACCTTCGTTTCGGTTGGTAAACCGACAAGGCAGGCTCGTTCTTCCGCTGAAGTTTTTAGCAAGGGCGGAAGAACTCAGACAGCATTTATCGATTATCCCGCCCTAATTTTTGGAATAAATGAGGCGGGATAATCGCTTCATTCCGTAATTTTTTCAACCCCCGCGACTTAAATATAATCGCATATTCGCGGGGGTAGGCGCAATTCTTTTGAGGAGCGGGCGAACCGCGCCTAACCATAGGCCAGAACGGAACTGTTGTTTGGAAGTGATTATCCGTTGCCGGCATCGGAGCTGAGTTATAAAAAGAGAAAGAATATCCTTGAGTGGATAAAATTGATGGTGAAAGCATTTTCTATAAAGAATCCAATTGATAAGAATTATTACATAATTCAGAAGATGGGGTTTGAGGAGAAGGTGTTTACAGGTGGCAGGATGCTTATTGATTTAATAAGAAAGGAGTAATCGAAAATTTCGATTATTTCCCGCTAATGACAATTTTGACATCTGTCATGATTGGCTTTATCAATATTTTATTTTATTCACAAAAACATATAGGTAATTATACTGATGAGTAATTTAAAAAAAATTATTACATTAAATATGGAAGAGAAATTATCCTCTAATCTCCAATTCCTCTATCAGTTCAATTTGCTTCAAATTATAAATTAATCGGGGCTCTCCAAGCAGAGGGTCTATTTATTATCATCTAACCTCAGGGGAAGATGAAAGAAAGTAATTTTAGTCAGCATTTTATTTCAAATTCAAGATGGAGCATACAGCTACTTCTGCTGTTAGTCCTATAGATATTATACTGTCCTGGCTTCCCCGATACCAGAATATTTGGTTTTTTGACTGCCGGGTTTTTACCAAATATTATGCTGTTTATAAACATAAGTTTTCGGTGATTAAGAAATAGCCAAGAATATAAACCCTCTGTATTGTATTTTAAAGATTCGTGATAGTATCAGCTAAATTGTATCCTGTTGTATTATTAATGGAGAGAAAGTTATGAAGAATTTTATACTCTTACTTATTGCAATCTTTATTAATTATCACTCGATTCATAGCGAAGTTCGCTATGTAAGTCATTCAGGCAGCAATACACCTCCCTACCTTAGCTGGGAGACAGCAGCAGATTCAATTATGAGTGCTATAAATATTTCCTCATTTGGTGATACCATTTATGTGGCAAATGGAGTTTATGAAGAGCAGGTTGTAATGATACCGGGGTTATCACTTATGGGGGCAGGGATGGATAGCTGTGTGATAGATACTCGTACTTTGGTAAATGCTACTGATTTTGCTTCAGTTGTAGTAGCAGATAGCTGCCTATTACGGGGATTTTGCATAATGGTCGGTAATGATAATAGTCTGGGGTATGGGGCATCCCTTAAAGGGACTTGCCTACTAACTCAAAATAAAATCACAAATGCGAGTGGGGGTGTTTTGTCTGTATCAACTGGCCAAGGAGTCCCCCTATTTTACCTTAATTTACTAACTAATATTGGATTAGCTGGCGTATACGCTTTCAACTCGAATATAATAATCAGAGGTAATTATTTTAATATGGTTACTAATGGTGGTTATGGTATTAATTTGGGCGCTTACGATTTTACTTATCACCCTGTAATCGACTCAAATCATTTCGGGGGTACATTCGGGGAAGGGATAAAAATTACATTCGGCACTAAAACCACAATTTCAAATAATATAATCAATGGGGATCAATTCGGAGATGGTTTTCTTGGCAGTTATTCAGATACTGTCAAAATTTTTAATAATCTGATTATGTCCTCACTTTTTAGTAGAGGTATTTATACTACTGGGGTGCCGTATTTGGTTTATAACAATTTAATTTTTGGCCCGTGTGAGATCGGGATTTCAGTAACAGGAGAAAATAGCATCGAAACAATTGTTGCCAATAACTCGATCGTAGGTGCAGTACACGGTATCCAGAGAAACGGGACCGGGGGTGTTTCGGCTTACTACAACAATGTCTGGGGCAGTGAGAAGAGTTATTATAATTTCACACCCGATTCTACAAATCTAACTGTAGATCCTATGATGGTAAATATTGATAGTAGTTTAGGAAAAATGGATTTCCACCTGCAGATGTTCTCACCTCTGATTGACAAAGGAGACCCGAATGTCTTGGATAAGGATGGATCAAGAAGTGATATTGGACTGTTTGGGGGTCCTTTCGGGGAAGAATATAAATATTTTAATTTTCCACCAAAGTCGCCGGTTAACCTTTCTGCTTCAGCAGATTCGGAATATATTCGGCTTAAATGGAACAAAAATACAGAGGCTGACTTTAATCATTACAATCTTTACCGGGATACTAGTGCAAATTTTACAGCAGATTCGACAACTTTTGTCGCATCTTTAAGTGATACGTTCTATCTGCATATTATACCTCAGGAAATAAATGATCTTTACTTCAAGCTTACTGCTGTAGATAACCAGGGGAATGAATCCGAACCATCTGAGGAGCTTCACGTGTTCCTTACAGAAACAATTAAAAATGAACAGTTTACAATTAACAATTACAAGCTCTTCCAGAATTATCCAAACCCTTTTAATCCTTCGACTAAAATAGGATACAGGTTGAAAGAACGGGGATATGTGAAGCTATATGTATATGATATAAAGGGCGAACTGGTTGAAACATTGGTTAATAGCTATCAGGAGAGCGGGTATTATGAGGTAGAGTTCAGAGGCGGGAATTCGGAGAACGGACATCAGAGGTCAGAGGTCGGAAGCCTGAGGTCGGAAGTCAGCAGTTTAGCAAGCGGTGTGTATATCTACCAGATAATGGTGAAGAATGAAAATGGGATTCCGGTTTTTTCGGATATTAAGAAGATGATTTTATTGAAGTGATGATTTAGGGAGGGTTCACCGCGGAGGCGCGGGGAGAGAAGGTAAGAAGATGAGAAGATGAGGGGGTGAGAAAAGGCAGTAAGCAGAAATCAGCAGGCAGCAGGCTACGCGAAGGGTTCAATGCATTCAGTCAGAGCACTACACTTGTTCTTATGACCAGTTAACTCGTTGGAAAACGGTTAAAACCGTTAAAATATATTTTCTGTTGATATAGAACCCAATGTCTGAAGACATTGGTTAATGAGAGGCCATGCAAACTAACAATCGGTAAAGATTTCTCCATCCTCCTTACGTCGGATGTCGAAATGACAGGGTGGCCTTATCAAGGTACAAGTATCAAGTAAGAAGTAACAAGGAAAAGTAAGAAGGTAGGAAGATGAGAAGGTTAGAGGATAAGAAGATTAGACGAGTATTATGAGGGGTTTATTATTTTTGAAATCTGAGTGATTGGATTGGTTAAGATTTCTCCATCCGCCTTTCGGCGAGATAAATCCGCATATCGGCGGGATAAATCCTCCTTGGGTCGGATGTCGAAATGACAAGTCGTTAAGCTTTAATTCTTTTGGGTAACCTGAGATTACATCTGCGTAAACCGGTATCAAACTTTTTTGCTCAGTTCAGAGAACTAAGCTACGCGAAGGGTTCAATGCATCCAGTCAGAGCATCTCAGAATGTTTGCATGACCAGGCAGCCTGATGGGAAACAGTTAAAACCTGAGATCAAGGAACAAGTAGCAAGTAAGAAGCAGCAAGGAACAAGTTGAAAGGTTTGAGGATAAGAAGATAAGAAAATGAGAAGGCTACTAATAATATTCTACAACTTGACAACGATGAACTACTTGTAATCTAGGGAGATGTTGGTGGTCAAGTAAAGGAATCACGCAGAAGGAATCGGGTACATTTTTTTCTGATTTAGCCCACCTTATTAGCCCCAGTCATATTTAGTAAACAACGTATTCTTTAACCGTATTAACGATGATGGCTAATTCCCTGCCCAAAATATTAAATATTTTTGAGCTAACCGATCCGTAACTCCCCAACACATAAATTAATTTAATGGTTTTTCTAAGAATAAGAAGTTCCTAATGTTAGAAAACCTAGACTAATCATAAATGAGTAGTCGAAAATAAATGTCTAATTACCTTACATAATCATTGGTAATTATACTAATGCTCTGAACAGCTAGCTATGTTATATTTATTTAATAAATACCCGGGGATATATAATTAACTCTAAAAAATAATAGGAGGTAAGATGGCTGAATATAGAAAGAAAAAAGGTCATGAGACATGGCATTGGTGTAAAAACTGTTCTAATTGGCCTACAACAGATTACGACAGTAAACCATCAAAACCATCTTCAGGCGAGCTTTGCAATGAGTGCAAAGCTAAAGATAAATCCGGTAATTGCAGATAATATGAGAAATCGAGGTGGTAAATGCCACCTCGAACTTAAAGCAATCTTAATCCCTTCCACAGAATCCTGAGCGAATATGGATCGAAGGAATTTATTTTTGATGCATATAATAAAAAGCAATAAAATATTTTTCCATCAAGTAGTATCAATCAGTTGAGCTTAATTGTTTGTTCTTATAACATCTGGATTAGATCTTAAGCATTTTTTCCTTTGAACAATGTACAACTCCTATCATCTCTTAACGGATAATCCTGAAATATTATAATTCCATATACCCGTTATTGCACTATTTCCACTTTCCATAATCCAGAAAGTTTTTTTGACAATTCACATTTGAGTCCTGATATCCAGATCTCAGATGAAAATCATTAGTACAAGTACCTATCAGATTATTTCCAAAAGATTAAATAATATGTTAAAATTGTATTCAGAATCCGAATCATTAAAGAACATTCGGATGTGTTGTGTACTGCCTTTTTTGGTTAGGGAACCGACATTGCAAGATTTTAGTATACATAATTATTTTAAATATTTCTTCAGTATATATAATCCTGTATTCCTTGCGCTTCTGCTTTTCCTATTATTGTTTGTAGTAATATATATCTCATATAAGCATATATACTACCCCCTTCTTAAAAAACATAAACGGGAAAAAGAAAGCCTTGAGCTCAAAAATGTTAAACTTTTAACTTTGTTTACCGAACTCGATCCGAATCCTATTATTAAAGTAAACCCATCCGGTATTATTGTAGGGATGAACAGATCGGCAAAAGAAAAGTTAAATGGTATTGAATTAGACAACGATATACAAAGAGTACTCGGAGAGTATGATTTCAGCTTCGGGGAGTTAATTAAAAATGACAACTCAGTTTTAATTATAAGAGTTTATCAAAGCAAGTTTTATGAAATAAATATTCATGGAATTTCACTGCTTGAAATGGCGCAGCTTTATCTATATGATGTGACCGAGAAAAGGGAACAAGTTGAACAAATGAACACTTATCAAAGATTGCTGAAAGACTCATCAGCAAATTCACTCAGGGATCTGGAAGATGAAAGGAGTAGAATCGCAGCTCTTCTACATGATTCGATAGGTCAGAATCTTCTGCTGATAAAACTGGGAATTCAAAACCTGAAGAAACATTTAAATGGTAATCATAACTGTGAAGAATATATAAATGCGATTAATATTCTCGATTCAACAATAAAAGAGACAAAAGAAATCAGCCGTAGGATAAGACCTTTAAATTTGGATGAATTAGGATTAAATACAGTACTAGCTTCTTTGTGTAAAACTGTATCCAATGAAAGTCATCTTAGATATCAATTAAATCTACCTGATGAAAAAATTATTTTGAACAAGGATTTAGAACTCTGTATTTACAGGGTTGTGCAGGAAGCGTTGAATAATATAATAATACATTCTGAAGCAACCAGTTTTGCCGTAAATCTTAATCTCGATGACGGTACTGTTACCCTGGGCATTTCAGATGACGGAAGAGGATTTGTACCTTCAATCCTTTTAAGCGATAAATATATTTCCAATGGTTTGGGAATTATGAATATGCAGGAGCGGGTTGAAAGATTAAACGGGACATTTCATATTGATTCCTCAATAAATAAAGGAACGACTATTATTGCTTACTTCCCGCTGGAAAAGGCAAATGAAGAATTCCAATAAAATAAAAATATTAGTAGCCGACGACCACAATCTTTTCAGGATCAGTTTTGTTAAACTTCTCCAGGAGTTTCCCACAATTGATGTTATTGGCGAAGCGGCAAACGGGCAGGAACTGATTCGAGTATACTTTGACCTTTACCCGGATCTGCTGCTTGTAGATATTGCAATGCCGGGAATGACCGGACTGGAAGCAGTGGCAAGAATAAAGGAAAAAGATCCGGGTGTCAAAGCACTTTTTCTTTCAATGTATGAAGGAGATGAGTATATATATAAAGCTATTAAATCGGGCGGAATGGGGTTAATCAATAAAAGCAGCCTTGAGTCGGAACTTATTTATGCTATTGAGCTGGTATACGAAGGGAAAAAATACTTCCTTGGCAGATCGAATACAGAAAGCCTGGATAAAATAACCAAAGAATTCGAATCGGGAGAAAAGATTAAATTAAACCTTGAGGAAAATCTGAATTACCGAGAGCGGCAGATACTTGAACTTCTGAAGGAAGGTATAACCAGCCAGCAAATGGCTGATAGATTAGGGCTAAGCAGAAGGACGATTGATTTTTATCGGTCCTGCCTGATGCAAAAGTTTAACCTCCAATCCGCGGCTGAACTCACCAAATTCGCATTTGATTATAATAAGCCAGACAAAAAGGATTTTTAGAAAAAATTTCCGTAATTTTTTAATTTAATTAAGTGAAGTAATGGAAGAACACTTTCCAGTCATTCTTTAACCAAACAAATAATTATACTATGTTCAAAAAGATCAATAACGGAGCAATTGTCAGCGAATTACTTTCAAAGGGCACTGATAATACGGTTTATATTCAACAAAGCTGCAATGGGCTACAGGGGGTTTTAGTATGGAAGTAGGATCGATATGCCCACCTTATTGTCCTTAGTCATAAAGAATGTCCAGCGTTCAAGCTATTATAGATATTTCGTTGGTTTGCTGGTTATTACCTCCTTTTCGTCAATTTAGAGGAAGGTTTTTCTATTACTTTCTTATTATGGCGCTTTCCGATCCGATTAATATATTCTGCATAGTTGTATTAAAAACACCACTCTATATTATTCATTCAGCAGCAGGATTATTATTAATAATCTCTTTAATATTTTATTCGAATGAATTCAAAAATAAAACAATCTTGATTTATACATTTATCTCCATATTCATTTTGGGTCTAATATATTCAACAAATCTTTTATATCTCTTATTAAGTTTACATATAATAATTTTCCTGCTGCTTCTTAAGATTGCAATACTGCCCATTTATCAGAAAAATATTATAAACCTATTTTATTTTGTTCTCTTATTTTATGAATTAAGCATAGTTCTGAATTTAAGTGTAATCACAGGCAGCAGTGATATCAAATTGATCTTATTTTATTCAACCCTCTTCTTCCAGGTCTTAATTGCTATTTTTTTTACCATCTTTACTGAAAAAAGTAAATTTCTTATTTTCAACTTAAACAAACCAGATACATCGATTTGAACTCTATAACTCTTATTACTTTAAGCCCTAACCTATTTTTAAAATACCATGATTTCGATAATTATCATTAGTATTTCTACTAATGTTATTTAGCACGAGATATCCATATACTTATAAAGTTAGGAAATTATTTTATAAATATATTTTAACGTGATAATAGTTTGCAATTTTATAAAATTCTGAACATTCTGGGGAGAATCCAATGAAAGGCATTCTACTTTTTTTAGTTATATTATTTAACTTCATTCTATATTCTCAATCTCTCGAATTCCAGCATAACAATGACTATAATTCTTCAAGGTTTCCATTGGGATATAATACCGGTCATCCCGGGGCATCAGGTTCGGGTATCTGGACAGAAGTACAGCCAGGAGTGCCAAGGGTAGATTACTGGAGGGTTTATTTTGTAAATCCGGATACAGGATTAGCAGTAGGAGATATGGGGGCAATAATAAGAACTACCAATGGCGGTCAGCACTGGTATACTATAGAAAATAATTACAATGTTTCAATTAAGGCATTAGGAAGTTATTCCGGGAATCCGATTTTTGCTGCCGGAGGTAACGGGCTGCTAATAAAATCAACTGATTACGGTGAAAGCTGGACGGTTGTCCCAATTAGTACCACAAAGAATTTCTGGAACATAGAATTCATTGATCAGCAGAATGCCTGGCTGGTAGGGGAAGGTGCAACAGCATATAAAACGACAAACGGGGGAGAAAAGCTGGGTATCTATAGCTACTCCTCTGGTTTATTCTGCATTTTTTGATGTCTCATTCCTTGATACCAAGTTTGGGTATATAGGGGCAAACAATGGATATGTATTACGGACAACGGACGGAGGAGAAAACTGGAGTACTACATATGTATATGATATTTACGGACTTTTGACAATAAAGGCAGTGAGCCGGCAGAAAGCAGTTGCACTGGGATATGCAGGAAAACAGATAAACACTACAGATGGAGGTGAAAGCTGGCACCTGACAACATATCTCGGAAGCATTTTAACTGATATGGCATTTATCGATAGTTTAAAGGGATTTGCGGTTGGCGTAAGCGGAGGGTTCGAAACCTCCGACGGTGGAGAAAACTGGGAATTAAGGATGGATATGATAGATGGGATAGGAATTACATTTGCTAATAGTAATACCGGTTATATGCTGGGAATGGACCTGGTAAACCAGAAGACAACTGATGGCGGAATAAGTTGGAAAAGGATGATTGTTAATGATGAATTTACGGATGTATTTTTTACTGATGAGAATGAAGGATGGATCATAGGCAATCAAAAAATTTATCAGACAAATGATGGCGGTAATACTTTGATAGAAAGAGATGACTTCCCTGGGGACAGACCCTCTTCTGTTTATTTTTTGGATAGTCTTACCGGGATTGTCGGAGCAATGAATAAGATATTTAAGACTACAGATGGGGGTTTAACCTGGTCAGAGAAAATTATAAACGGCATTTCGGGAAATGCACTGGAATTCTTTAGATTATTTTTTATAAATGATCAGATCGGTTGGGCAGCTGGTTTGGCTGGATATATTGTAAAAACCACTGATGCCGGTGATAACTGGAATTTAGAATTGCAATCTCCGGGAATACACGGAATAGATTTTGTCGATGCCTTAAATGGATGGGTTCTAAAAAATGGTGCACCATTCAAAACCACCGATGGAGGGGAATCCTGGACAGAAATTACAAGCTTTCCAGCTTCAGACTCGTGGGATGCTTTTTTTATTGATAGTATTAATGGTTTTATCTCACGGTCAAATGGACTTTTCAAAACAAGTGACGGGGGCGCTAATTGGGAGATAACCGGTGTAACAGATTTCCTTTATGGAAGGTTTAGCAATTTAAAAGATAATCTCTTTATGGCTGGGGTACCCCGTACGTACAACTCGATAAATCTTGGAGAGTCCTGGGATGAAATAATGGATTTAAGAGATAAATCTATAAGATATATAAGGCTATCCGAAATAAACAGGGGTTATGCCGTTGGAGATAACGGTTTAATCATCAGATACCTTGATTCACTCATCACTCCGGTCGAATTGAATTCATTCAAAGGATCAATCAATAATAGTAATCATATATTGTTAGAGTGGGCTACAGCAACCGAAACCAACAACAAAGGATTTGAAGTTCAGAGGTCGGAAATCAGAGATCAGAAGTCAGGGTCAGGAGACTATAATGGGTGGAAGCGAATAGGGTTCGTTGAAGGGAATGGAACGACTACCCAAATTCACATTTATTCTTTTTCAGATCTAAATGTAATCCCGGGGATATACAAATACCGATTAAAGCAGATTGATTTTGACGGCAGCTATAATTTAAGCAAGGAAGTTGAAGTTAAGGTAACTGCACCAAGTAAGTTTTCGTCTTGAGCCGAATTATCCTAATCCTTTTAATCCAGTTACAACGATAAGTTTCGAAGTTCCTGAGAAAACGCAGATTGAGCTTGTTGTGTACGATATTCTTGGCAGGAAGATAAAATCATTAGTTGATAATGAGGTAAGAAACCCAGGCAGGTATGAGATGAGCTTCAATGGAAATTCACTCGGCAGCGGAGTGTATATATACAGGTTAGTTGCAAAGAATTATTCAATGACAAGAAAAATGTTATTAATGAAATAACCGGACTGCTACATCAAAATTAATGCGGCAGAGGAAGATTGGTGGAATGATGGAGTAACGGAGTGGTGCCAGCAGAGGTGCGGAATTTCGATACTTTTCTCACTCCGCTGGCACTAATTTATTAATAATTTCTGTTAAATCTTTTTTGTCTGCTTTGAACACAAAAAAGCAATCGGATTGAGAAAACAGTGCTTAAAAAAACGGGAGACAACCAATGAAAAACATTCTTCTTTCTCTTGTCCTGATATCTAATATCTTCATTTTCCCGCAATCACCTGAGATCCAGCATAACAATGATTATAATTCTTCAAGGTTTCCATTGGGATATAATACCGGTCATCCCGGGGCATCAGGTTCGGGTATCTGGACAGAAGTACAGCCAGGAGTGCCAAGGGTAGATTACTGGAGGGTTTATTTTGTAAATCCGGATACAGGATTAGCAGTAGGAGATATGGGGGCAATAATAAGAACCACAGACGGAGGGCAGCACTGGTATACTATAGAAAATAATTACAATGTTTCAATTAAGGCATTAGGAAGTTATTCAGGGAATCCGATTTTTGCTGCCGGGGGTCACGGCTTAATTATAAAATCAACTGATTACGGAGAAAGCTGGACAGTTATCCCAAGCGGAACAACAAAGAATTTCTGGAATATTGAATTTATTGATCAACAGACTGCCTGGCTGGTAGGGGACAGTACGGCACTTTATAAGTCTACCGACGGTGGAAATAGCTGGGTAGCAAAAACCACACCCCTGGTATATCATTCATTTCACGATATATCATTCCTTGACCATACGCTTGGCTATATCGGTGCAAACGGCGGATACGTATTAAGGACAACTGATGGCGGAGACAACTGGGTTGCCACGTTTGTGTATGATAGTTACGGTCTTTTTACAATAAAAGCAGTAACCAAACAGAAAGCAGTTGCACTGGGATTTGCAGGTAAGCAGATTAACACAACCGATGGAGGTGAAAGCTGGCATTTAACAACATATCTTGGTGATACTATGACAGATATGGCATTCCTTGATAGTTTAAAAGGATATGCAGTAGGTATAAGTACTGGTTTCGAAACCACCGACGGCGGAGAAACCTGGGAATTAAGGATGGATATGATCGATGGGATAGGAATTACATTTGCAAATAGTAATACTGGTTATATGCTCGGGATGGATCTGGTTAATCAAAAAACAACTGATGGCGGAGTAAGCTGGAGCAGAATGATTGTAAATGATGATTTTATGGATGTTTTTTTTACTGATGAGAATAAAGGATGGTTTATTGGAAATCAAAGACTTTACCAAACGAATGATGGAGGAAATACTTTGATTGAGAGAAATGATTTCCCAGGAGACCGTCCTTCCTCTGTTTACTTTATAGATAGCCTTACCGGAATAGTAGGTGCTAATAATAAGATTTACAAAACTACTGATGGGGGGATGATATGGCAAAGGAAAAATATTAACGGAATTGACAGTTTACTTTTCGGCGGAGAATTTAACAGAGTATTTTTTATAAATGATAGCATTGGATGGGCAATAAGTACCGGATATGCAATTAAGACAATTGATGCGGGTGAAAATTGGGAGTCTAAATTAGCCAAACCTGGTATAACCAGCATCTATTTCAGCGATTCTTTGAATGGGTGGATTTCAAGGGGTATATCCCCATTCAAAACAACAGATGGTGGAGATACCTGGACTGAAATTGGGAATTTCCCAACTAATAGTCTGCAAGATGTATTTTTTGCTGATAGTCTCATAGGATATATACCGAGTTCATGGACAGATAAGTTATATAAAACGATTGATGGCGGAATAACCTGGTTCCCATTGACAGGTGTAACATATAGCTATGGTAAATTCAGTAACGTAATTGATAGCCATATCTTCCTCACAGGGAACGTACTTTATAGTTCAACAAATAATGGAGAAGATTGGATGGAGGATTCCGAATTGCAAAATCAAGGTTTATATAAGTTTCAGTATTCTAGTCCGGGATCAGGATATTGTGTCGGCAGCCTTGGGATAATATACCGTTATGAAGATACTCTTTATTCCCCTGTCGAATTGAAATCATTCGAAGGATCCATCAGAAGTAATAACATTTTATTAGAATGGTCCACGGCTACGGAAGTTAATAATAAGGGTTTTGAGATTGAAAGAAGCATAACCAATACCATAAATTGGAAGTTAATAGCTTTTGTAGATGGCGCGGGAAATTCAACAGAAATTAAAGATTATCAATATTCTGATCGGGTTGAAAAATCGGACAATTACTATTACAGATTAAAACAAATCGATTACGATGGAAGTTTCACTTACAGTAATACAATCGCAATAAGTGTTTCTGCTCCTTCAGAATTCAAATTAAATCAGAATTACCCAAATCCATTTAATCCGGAAACTAAGATAGAATTTGAGATTCCTGAAACTGCTCCTGTAAAGTTAATTATATATAATCTTTTAGGTGAAAAAGTAAGGGAAATAGTTAACGATAAATTAGAACCGGGATATTATTATTATACATTCAATGGGGCACAATATTCAAGCGGGACCTACATATATACTTTAGAATCAAAAAATCATATAGAATCGAGGAAAATGGTTTTGTTAAAATGATCTCTCAGTAAGAGAGACGCCAAAAAAACAAAAAATAAGGGAGAAATAAATGAAGACTATACTTTTAGTTTTCTTGTTTCTATTTTCCAATCTATTTTTGATTGCGCAGCAAGAAGGGGATTTGATTGATGATAATCCTCAAAACCTCCAACAACCAAGGTCACAGGATCCTACATATACAAATGTTGCAACTCCCGAAGAAATACTTGTAGTTTACAAACGCACAATCGGGGAAGATGATAGTTCTGAGATTATTGCAAATTATTATGCAACTATCAGAAATATACCTTCCGTAAATATTATGCCAGGAATTGATATACCCGAAAGCATAACTTACCCCGAGGGTACGGCTACTTTGTTTCAGGGTGGTGAAGATATCCGTGGTGATGGAAATCTTGGCTGGAGGTATATAAAAGATGTACTTGCTGATCCAATAGAAAGTTATTTAAATAGTACCTATGTATCTGGTCAACCATTAAGTGCAAAAATCAGGTATATTGTATTATGCAAAGGGATACCTATCAAAGTCAGGTCTCTTCCTTACGTCTGGAGTACAGGAGCCAGGCGTCAAGCATCAGTTAGTGCACTCTTGTGTTTAATAAATCAACCTGATCCGAATAAAAATTTCTTACAATTATATGGGACATCTTATACTTCTCAGTTAAATCCAGTTTTCCAAACCGACCCATTTATTACAATGGATTATAGATTCGAATCAAATCATTTCAATAATAGTGGTGGCTGGTATATGCAATATTTAGTCACCTGGCTGAATGGCACCAACTATAATGATGTAATTTCCGATATCGACAGGATGGCAGATCCAGACTTAAGTGGTTCTCAAACCTGGGTTCTGGATGATGATCCAAATATTAGTTACACTAATTTCTCAGTAACTAATCAGAAGTTGACGAGTTTGGGTTTTGTTACAAATTACGATAATACAGCAGGTTGGACAATTACCAATGATGGTCCGGTGGTAGGATATATCTCTAACGGCGTACACTCCAGTATGCCTCCAGATTATATACTTGATACCCTGGATTTTGATTACGCGAGAGGGGCAACGTTTACGAGCTATGAAAGTTTCAATGCCTTTAGTTTTGGAGTTTTAACTTCATCAGAAATTGGTCAAGGTCAAATAGCTGATTTTATTCATATGTTAGGTAGCGGTGGAAACGGACACGTTTATGAACCATTCGCAAGCGGTGTGCCAAGGGAGTATAATACCTTCCCAGCTTATGCAATGGGATATTCGATTGTAGACGCACAATACCAAGGCATATATTATTTAGCCTGGCAAAATTTAGTTGTTGGCGATCCTTTAACAACAATAGCATGGGGAAAACAGAGCACAACCGGGAACCTTACAATGGCAGAGAATAACCTCGTAACCGGAGTGATTACAATAACTGCCGGGGACACAATATCTATTCACGGAGATGCCATTATTCGATTGAGGCACAACGGATTCATAACTAGCGATGAATCCTCTGTCATAACAATAGGTGCAAATGTCACACTCGATTCAGACAGCTGGAGCAGGGGTCTGCTGCTTACAAATAACCACGATCATCCACAGCTTTTATGGTCAGTAAACCCTTCGATGTCAGTAATCAATTATTATAAAGTATATCGTAAAATCGGCACTGGTTCTTTTATTCAGGTGGATTCTCTAGGGGGGAATGTCTGGACAGACAACGCACTGAATTTTGTGAATGGAGAAGGACTAAATAATCTGCACGTATATTATTATGTTAAGTCTTATAATAGTACTTCATCTTCCGATCCATCAAATACAGTCGATGCAATTGTTGAAAAATCTAACAGGAAAATTATCCCGGTTAATAACCTTGATCAGTTCTCTTATAGTCTCGAGCAGAATTACCCAAATCCGTTTAACCCTACGACATCAATAAATTATTCGATAAAGAATGATGGATTTGTATCGTTGAAAATCTACAATATCCTTGGTCAGCAAGTTGCGGATCTGGTAAATCAAGATCAAAAAGCGGGCTATTATAATGCGAACTTTAATGCATCCAATCTTCCATCCGGCATCTATATTTATACCATCAAAACTTCGGGTTTTACTTCAAGCAAAAAAATGTTATTAATTAAGTAACCGGTTATTTTATATGGGGTGGTTACGATACCGCCCCATAATACTAATTCCATTAGTGAGGCAGTTATGAAAAAAATTATACTTGTTTTAATATTTTTAACTTTTATACCGGAGATAAACGCACAGTTTATCAGGATCTGGGAAAAATCATCTTCTTTAGGGAACCTTCCTGAGTGGTTTTCAAATACAGGCAACAGGGAGAGAGGGATCAGCTATAGTGTTCAAAACAATAATCCAAGATTATATGCAATCAGTAATTTAGCAAATCCGACAGTAATTATTTTGAATGCGTTTACGGGTGATTCTGTCGGGACATTAAACACAAACGGGATAAGCGGAGGCTTAATTCTGCTAAATGATATTTCCACTTTTTATATTATTCCATATTCAGACACGCGAATTTTTGCTTGTAACCTTACCGATAATGCCGCAACCTCACCATTCAAAATTTATATGTGGGAAAATGAAACCTCTGCACCTCAGGTTATAGTCATAGATTCTGTCTCAAATTTCCGGCTGGGAGATCACTTAAATATTTATAGTGATATTGATTTTTTTAAATTTATTATTGCAGGATCAAATACAGACAAAATAGTTGTTTACAGCTCTGATACAGGAGTTCCTCCTTTTACAAGAAATATTGTAACACTCAGTGACGGCAATATGGGGAATAATGCATCGGCAGACTTTAATTTTTTCTATCCTCCTTTTCAATTCGGGGGAGGTTATTTCGTAAATTCAGACGGTAATCAGCCGAAATCATATGATTCAACAGGCATATTGACCAATATTTCAGAAGATACACTGATATCATCTTCCAATAATGCTCTTAAATATTATGCTAATGGCACCTTGTGTTGTGATGATCCCTTTTATTTAACATATAATTATAGTGAGAATAAAGCCGAACTGGTGAACTCTTATGGCGGAGGTTTTGAGACATACTACGGAAGCACTCCTTCGTTAGGCAGCAATGCTAATCCTGAAAATTACGGTGATGTTGAGTTTACCTGGAAGGCGATAGATACACTCATTGTTTTCATACTTGGAGGAAATAATGGAATCGGAGCCTATATTGCCCCTGGATTCATTATACCAGTAGAACTGACTTCTTTTAATGCAGAAAGCGGTAGTGAGGGAGTTATGTTAGCCTGGACTACGGCTACTGAGAAGAATAACCGGGGATTTGAAGTCCAGAGGTCGGAAATCAAAGATCAGACGTCAGGGTCAGGAGAACATACCGGGTGGGAGCAGATAGGGTTCATTGAGGGAAATGGAACGACCACCCAAATTCACATTTATTCTTTTTCAGATCTAAATGTAATCCCGGGAATATACAAATACCGATTAAAGCAGATTGATTTTGACGGCAGCTATAATTTCAGTAAGGAAGTTGTAGTTGAGGTACCTGTGCCAAGTAGGTTTTCGCTTGAGCAGAATTATCCTAATCCTTTTAATCCAGTTACAACGATAAGTTTCGAAGTTCCTGAGAAAACGCAGATTGAGCTTGTTGTGTACGATATTCTTGGCAGGAAGATAAAATCATTAGTTGATAATGAGGTAAGAAACCCTGGCAGGTATGAGATGAGCTTCAATGGAAATTCAATCGGCAGCGGAGTGTATATATACAGGTTAGTTGCAAAGAATTATTCAATGACAAGAAAAATGTTATTAATGAAATAACCGGAGTGCTACATCAGAATTTAATGTTTCGCTGCTCTGCAGCTCCATTGTATAAGGCTTTAGGCGGATTCGCTATGCGGCAGAGGAATTTTGATGGAATGATGGAGTAACGGAATAATGGAGTGGTGATGAGGGGAGAATTTTAGAAGATAAGAAGGTTAGAAGATTAGAGGATGAGAAAATGCAGTAAGCAGAAATCAGTAGGCAGAAGAGCTACGCGCAGGCTTCAATGCATTCAGTCACCTCACTATGTTCACACGGCAAGTCAGGCGGATGGGAAACGGTTAAAACCTGGGATCAAGGAACAAGTATCAAGTAAGAAGCATCTCGGTACTTTTCTCACTCCGTTATCACTCCGTTCGAAAAACTCGATGACCGCGATGGATCGTTCTTGCTACTGAGTCATTCATAGCTTATTTTTGATTTATATTATTACTTTAAGGCTGATTCTATGGGGCGGCTTAGATACTCTCTTATTTTGATTTTATCATTTTTTACTATTCATCTTTCTTTTGCTGAGGTACGGTATGTTTCTCATTCCGGCAGCAATACCCCTCCCTATCTTACCTGGGAAACAGCAGCAGATTTGATTATGAGTGCAATAAATATATCATCCTTCGGGGATACTATTTATGTAGCCAATGGAGTTTATGAAGAGCAGGTTGTAATGATACCGGGGTTATCACTTATCGGGGCAGGGATGGATAGCTGTGTGATTGATGCAGGCAATATTTCCTTGCCATCGGTTATCAATCAGGATAGTTGTGTAATGGAAGGCTTTAGGATTATTTCCTCATTATACAATTGGTGTGTTTACGATTCAGGAAGCACGGGGACAACTATAAAATTCAATCATTTTCAAAATTCAGTACAATACGGTGGCGGTATAAACGTGAATAATCCAGACACGAGTAGAAATTCAAATGTTTTCGCATATAAAAATTTATTCACTGATGTCACAATAGGTGTTGATCTTTTTAATTCAGACGCTTTAATAAGAAGCAATTTAATTTATCCCTATAATAACTCAGCAGCAGCTGTAATAACTGGAGTCTGGATCGGCGCATACTTTTTTGATTTTTATCCACTGATTGACTCAAATTTAATTGTAACATATGTAACAGGAATTACCAAATCATATGGAACTAGACCTATCATATCAAATAACACTATTATTCTCAAATCAGGACAAGGGATTAACCTTGGAGGTCCAAGTGATTCTGCCTGGGTATTTAATAACCTGTTTTATGCGGAGAGAGGGGCGGAAGGCATTTATCCCCCTGGTGTCTATCATCTGTATGTGTATAATAATTATTTTACTGGTTTTACTAGTTCCGGATACTATGCACTTAACTTTGGACCGGATCAAACAGTGATAAATAATGTGGTCACAAATTCAACGAATGGGGTAAAAGCTTTCGGTACCCAGAACCTTGTATTTAAAAATAATAATGTCTGGAATAATGATGTAAACTATTCCGGATTTACACCAGACAGTACAAACATATCAGTTGACCCAATGGTAGTTAATGAAGATACTTCAAATGGCGGCCCTGACTTTCACTTGCAGATGTTCTCTCCACTTATTGACAGAGGTGACCCAGCAATACTTGATAAAGACGGAACGAGGAGCGATATAGGCTTATATGGAGGACCATTTGGGGAGATGTACCAATATACCGATCTACCGCCCCGGATACCAGTTAATCTAACTGCAGTAGTAGACTCAAATTATATTCACCTTAAGTGGAATAAGAACACAGAAGCTGACTTTAATCATTATAATCTTTACAGGGATACAACGGAGAACTTTACAGCAGATTCAACAACTTTTGTAATATCAGTTGCAGATACATTTTATCTGCATAGCATACCTCCGGGAATACCAGGTCTTTATTTTAAGCTTACTGCCGTAGATAACCAGGGGAATGAGTCTGAGCCGTCTGATGAGCTGCACGTGTTTCTTACAGAAACAATTAAAAATGAACAATTAACAATTAACAATTACAAGCTTTTCCAAAATTATCCAAATCCTTTTAATCCTTCGACGAAAATCGGGTACAGGTTGAAGGAAAGAGGATATGTAAAGCTTTATGTATATGATATAAAGGGGGAATTGGTTGAGACATTGGTTAATCAATATCAGGAGAGCGGGTATTATGAGGTTGAGTTTACCGGAGGGAGATCGGAGAACGGACATCAGAGGTCAGAAGTCGGAAGCCTGAGGTCAGAAGTCAGCAGTTTAGCAAGCGGAGTTTATATATACCAGATAATGGTGAAGAATGAAAATGGGATTCCGGTTTTTTCGGATGTTAAGAAGATGATTTTATTGAAGTGATGATTTAGGGAGGGTTCACCGCGGAGGCGCGAAGGCGCGGGGGGAGAAGGTAAGAAGATGAGATGGTCGGACGGATGGGAAACGGTTAAAACCGTTAAGCGGGTTTTTTGTTCGGAGGGGGGCCCAATGTCTGAAGACATTGGTTAATGAGAACGCCTGCTCAGATATAATCCATTAAATTCCGGGGTCTAAAGATTTCTCCATCCGCCTTTCGGCGGGATAAATCCGCCTATCGGCGAGATAAATCCTCCTTACGTCGGATGTCGAAATGACATTGAAAATAAAACAGATTTAGCAGCTAATCACCGGGAGCGGACCTGACATATATTTATCCAATATTTGTTTTCTATAGTCTGGTGACAGTGAATTTAACCCAAAATGGGTTTCATAATTAAATATTTCAGCACTGACTAAATTATTTTTATTTTGATGATTCCATAACCACCCGCCAGTATTGCATAAACTAGTAGAAATTCCACCTGATGATTTCATTTTAACTGGGTTGTCTACTGCAATCGGTTCGTGGGTGTGGCCGAAGATGATTTTACCGGGATCGGGGATATTGATGTTATACAGCTTCTTCAGGTCTTCTAGTTCAGTAAGGCAAGCGTTATAATAAATGGAAAACCTTTCCTGGACTTCCGGAAGCTGAAAGTATTCTTTATTGTATCGGACTTTTGTTTCTGATGAGATCGTCTCGAGGATAAGCTTCTTTGCTTTGTTTGAAGCAAAGTCAGAGGCTGCTTCATTGATGAACTGGTACCATTTTTTGTATTCAAATACGTTATCATCCAGGTAGTTATCGAGATTGTCAAGGTACTGCCTTGTCTTTTCTATTTTACCTTCCTTAATCTGCTGCTGAGTACGGGAAAGTATTTCTGAAAGTATTCCTACCTGGCCCACTCCCGAACAGGCGAGCTGGTTAAACGGAAAATTCATTCCTACCATCTCCTGAATATCCATTTTAGTTCCGAGCTTAAGATCACTGCCGAAGATTATGGGTGCCCATTTTGAGAGAAGGGACCAATAGTTGTCGAGGTAATGGCCGTGAGTCATTAAAATAGTTCCCTCATCAGAAACCAGGTAAAGATTCGGGTAACAGAATATGAAGTGTGAGGGATCGTCTGTTATATGATCAAGGAATAAGCCTCCATATGTATAACTGCCGTCTAGCCTCTTCCCTACCCCGGGAAGGGTTAAGCCAGGAGTATTTGTGTCGGATCTGTCATCAAGTATACCAGGGACTGATATCCTGAACTTCCGCGGTATCTTTCCATTCTTAATCTGGTGGATGATGTTTACTTCATTCTCAACTATGTTCCAGATATCGTAATCGTGGTTCCCCGGGACATATATAATTTGTTCCGCAATTTTATCTCTTTGCACCAACGAAAAAAATGTTTTACCGGCCCGATACGCATTTGCATAACTGGTGACTGAAAAATCCAGGACATCCCCAAGAAGTATAAGGTAATCGTTTCCGTAACCCGCAGCCTCACGGAATTCATTGTATTTTTTTCCTTCGATGAAATTCTCGCCTTCTTTTTCAACAAGTGAACACAAGGGATCACCAAGATGTGTGTCTGATATGATTGCAAGTTTCATTGGTTTGCTCCTTTAATGTTTGGATTGGTTGTCAAGTCTAAGGCCGGGTGCCTCGATACGTTCTCCACTTGCCTCGATACGTTTCTCCGCTTTGCTCCGAAACACTCGGCAACCGCCGCTTCGAACACTCGGCGACCACGCCTCGGTACATTTCTTCACTTCGTTCAGAAACACTCGGCGACCTCGCCTCGGTACGTTTCTCCACGTTGTTCCGAAACACTCGGCGACCAAGCGAGTGAGCGAAAATAATATTAGGAGGTGAAAAAGTTAAGTGAGGATGCCAAAAGGTCAAAAGAAGGAAAGAGATGGGCAAAAGGCGGCGGTTGTGAAAATTTGCTATGACAAATATTTTGGCAGAAAAATTTATGGAGAATTAAAAATGAAAAAGTATATGTCGTTAGTTTCAGTTCCTGCAGTGAATATCGGGGCATTTCTTTATGCGCAAATTCCTGCTTTCGGAATGATTGAGGAGATATTTAAGATTTTAGTGCTGGCAGCGTCGTTCGTGTTTACGGTGTTCAGGATAATTGGGATGGTTAGGAAAAAAAGATGAATGGATTGAGAAAATGAATGGTTGAATGGAGGAATGATTGGCTAAGTGAGCTTATAGGACCATCAGTCCGAGAATAAAAAATCGCATTGAAACAGGTTACTTTATTCCGCTTCGCGGAAGGAGATGCAGAACCTGAATCTATAAATTTCTTTTTAAGTCTTACTTTTCTTGGCGCAAGAAAAGTAACAAAAGAACATGTCTGCAAAAGAATTGCTAAAAAATTACTCCATTTCGCTTCGATAAATGAACCTGCCTGCCAACCTTCACTTCGTTTCGGTTGGAAAACCGGCAAGGCAGGCTCGTTCTTTCGCTCAAGTTTTTAGCAAGGGCGGAAGAACTCAGACAGCATTTATCGATTATCCCGCCCTAAATTTTAGATTCAATTAGGCGGGATAAACGCTTCATTCCGAAATTTTTTCAACCCCCGCGACTTACATATAATCGCATATTCGCGGGGGCAGGCGCAATCCTTTTGAGGAGCGAGAAAAGAAGATATGTGAGAGTATAAGGGTTAGAGGATAAGAAGACAAGAAGAGAAGGACATAAGAAGAAAGGTGATATGGAGGATGAGAACTTAAATATAAATGAAATAGAGGGAACGGAGGTATTCCGGAAGCTGCGATCGATGGATCTGATTGATGAGACTGAATTGAGGAATATTCAGATCAGGAATGAATATAAAGAGTTAAGAGAGCGAAATTCTGCTGCAGTCTGTGTCGAAATGCTGATGGAGAAATATTCGGTTTCTGATTCAGCGTTGAATTCAATTTTATTTCGTAAAAACAAAACTTATAAAGGTGAGTTATGAAGGTAATAGAAAAGGAAGAGTTAAAAAAATTAATGCTTGGGGAACTCAGAGGTAAAGTTGGAAATCTAACTGCACAGGTAAGAAATGGTAAAATTGTATTATACAGGCGTCCCCTGAAATATAATGCGAGTAATTCTGCGGCTGCAGTCAGAGCGAGAAATAGATTTGCGGCAGCAGGTAAGATTGCTAATAAAATAGTGAACCTGCCTGTGTTATATAAATGCTGGAAGAGTAAATTAAAAAAGGGTATGTCAGTTCAGAATTATGCGACTAAACTAAATTATGAAAAAATCACGGGAGATAAGCCCGGGATACATAACGTTATTACACCGCCGGACGGATTCACCCTACGGGTTATGTCAGTTGAAGTTTTTGAGGACACAATCAATATAGGTCTTGAGCCAATCGAGAAATCTGCAATTCTTTCGGGAAATGAAAAGGGATATGTACTGAACGGATTGATTTGTTATCATAATCCTGCTAACCCCAGAGATAAATTATACACTATTATCACAATAGAGCATTCCTTTGAAATAAGGGATGTAACTCAAACTGTTTACCTGGAGATTCCTTTAGATGCGGTGCAGAGGAATATTGCAGTGCGGTATGGAAATATGATTATTTATCTTGCGGTTGTTGTAGTTGATGGGGAGGGTTGTGTGTTGGGGTATTCGGATACATTTGCGAAGGAAAGTTGAGACCCAGTTAGTAATAGTTGATCCCAGAATCTATTCAAATGCGGCTAAAGCCTGAAGCTATTAGAGAATCCTTTCCGTCAGCTAAAGCAGACGGCAAAGCAGCTAAAGCAGAGCAATGCTATCTATGGTCTAGATAGATGGAGCAGCACAACGGCGCACTAAGTTGGAGCACTAAGGTCACGAAGTTCACGGCTCTGCCGATAATATAAAGTACACTAAATAAAGGAAGAAGCGACGATATGGAGGTGGTTCGGGGAATGCTGAAGTTAATTTTTGAAATATTTTTTTTGGGGAACAAGCCTCACTTGCAAAAATGTACAGTGACTAGCTTAAGCCTGTTTAATACCATTGCGATGTCATTTTTTTATCATTAACAAATCTGAAAGGAGGTATAAGAAAATGGCAGAACTAAGAGGCTCCGTAATAGGAGAATTAAGAGGCAAGCTTGGAAATCTTGCAGCGCGCATAGTGAATGGAAGGACCATTCTTGCGCAGCGGCCGACGAGCTTCAAAACGAATAACGCACCGTATATGGTAGAAATTCGTAAGAAGTTCAAGGTAACCGGTATTTTTGCAAAGAATGTGATAACACTTTCTTCATTGTACCAGATCTGGAATAAGTTCAAAAAGGCGGGACTTTCCGCCTATAACGAAATCTGTAAACTGAATTACGTTGAGTCAGATGCAGATAAACCCACAGTTGATAATTTATTAACCCCGCCCGGCGGATTCCCTCTTCCTGTTACTGTTGCAGCAGTTGCAGCAGATAATGTAACAGCTACGATCACTGCACTTGATACGGTGATGATAGCATCAAATGAGGAGAGGGATTTTGTGGCTGACGGGTTGATATGTTATTACAATCCTGTTGATCCGGGGGATGCGCCATTTGCCATCACCAAGATCGAATCGGCAACTGACCCGCTCGATACGGTAAACCCGATCGATCTGAACATTCCTCTTAATGTGGTTCAGCAGAACCTGGCTGCGAAGTACCAGAGCTCAATATTGTATCTCTCCCTTGCAACTCTTGATGCCGACGGGAAAGTGGTGCAGTATTCTTCTACTTATGCACAGGATAATCAGTGATAATGACAAGATAAAAGTAAGAAGTAACAACTAAGAAGTAAATGAGACAGCTTCCTCCTGAGGGGGGAGGCTGTTTTTTTAAGTAAAAAGATAAAAGGAACAAGGGAGAAGACAAGAATCCAGGAAGATAAGAAGGTAAGAAGATAGGAGGATGAGAAGGAAAGAGAAGGCAGTAAGCTGAAATCAGTAGGCAGAAGAGCTAGCGCAGGCTTCAATGCATTCAGTCAGAGCACTACACTTGTTCTTATGACCAGTTAACTCGTTGGGAAAAGGTTAAAACCGTTAAGCGGGTTTTTTGTTCGGAGGGGGCCAAATGGCTGAAGTCATTGTTTAATGAGAGCTACTGCAGGCCGCATCTGGAATCAGGGAGCAAGTTGGAAGATGAGAAGATCATCTCGGTACTTTTCTCACTTCGTTATCATTCCATTCGAAAAACTCGATTACCGCGGGTGTCAAGGGAACAAGTAAGAAGTAACAAGTAAGAATCCAGGAAGATAAGAAGATAGGAAGATGAGAAGGAAAGAAAAGGCAGTAAGCAGAAAAGGTAAGGAGAAGATTGCATGGATGCATGGTCTGTCTGTGTTTTACTTCGGCAGGTAAAATGAAAGAATGAATGGTTGAACGACCGTGAATGATTTGTAATGAGGTCGTTGGGTCATAATATAGGTCACCAAGGATTTTAAAGGTGAGGAATAATATGGATCCGAAAATTAGGAAAACGATTAAAATAATAACGTAAAATCTGGACAAGTTTGCATCATATTCCTAAATTTTATTACACAAATTTTATTTACTAATAATTTAAATGTTGTTTTTATTCTAATGAAGATATCATCTATTCTTGAAACTGCTGAAAATGAATTCAGAGAAGTTCTTAAATCTGACAGCTATCATGCGAGTTTTAACCTTGCTTTATTGCATTTTATCATTTCAGTTGAAGATTTTTATAGTTATTTGGAAGAAGGGAAAAAAGACGAAGATACTGCAAAACTAGAGCTCTTGAGGGAATTAATAAGGATAAAATCTAAACTGAATAAAGCAATTAAAGATTTGGTCGATCCGGAATTGTAAAGGGTCAATCCAGAAATTCCTCCAATATTTTATCAGCGCCAGTAATAATAGATGAGAAGGTGGAGATTTGCTTTTCTCACTCCGTTATCTGCGTTCGAGAGCTTAACAAGCTGAACAGCGTACGGCTTTACAATCGCCACTTCGTTCGAAAAACCCGATGACCGCGGGTGTCAAGGAACAAGTATCAAATCAGAAGTAACAAGTAAGAAGCTAGGAAGATAAGAGGATCATCTCGATACTTTTCTCACTCCGTTATCACTCCATTCGAAAACTCGATGACCGAGGCAAATCGTTCTTGCTACTGATTCATTCATAGCTTATTTTTGATTTATACTATTACATTAAGGCTGATTCTATGGGGCAGCTTAGATACTCTCTTATTTTGGTTTTATCATTTTTTACTATTCATATTTCTTTTGCTGAGGTACGGTATGTTTCTCATTCCGGCAGCAATACACCTCCCTATCTTACCTGGGAGACAGCAGCAGATTCAATTATGAGTGCGATAAATATATCATCATTCGGGGATACTATTTATGTAGCCAATGGAGTTTATGAAGAGCAGGTTGTAATGATACCGGGGTTATCACTTATCGGGGCAGGGATGGATAGTTGTGTGATTGATGCAGGCAATATTTCCTTGCCATCGGTTATCAATCAGGATAGTTGTGTAATGGAGGGCTTTAGGATTATTTCCTCATTATACAATTGGTGCGTTTACGATTCAGGAAGCACGGGGACAACTATAAAATTCAATCATTTTCAAAATTCAGTACAATACGGTGGCGGTATAAACGTGAATAATCCAGACACGAGTAGAAACTCAAATGTTTTCGCATATAAAAATTTATTCACTGATGTCACAATAGGTGTTGATCTTTTTAATTCAGACGCTTTAATAAGAAGCAATTTAATTTATCCCTATAATAACTCAGCAGCAGCTGTAATAACTGGAGTCTGGATCGGCGCATACTTTTTTGATTTTTATCCGCTGATTGACTCCAATTTAATTGTAACAGAATGGACAGGGATTACAAAAGCATACGGGGCAAGGCCCATCATATCGAATAACACAATTATACTTGAAGAGCTTGGCAGTGAAGGGATCAACCTCGGCGGTCCTAGTGATTCCGCCTGGGTATTTAATAACTTAATTTATGCGGAGAGAGGAGCGGAGGGCATTTATCCCCCTGGTGTCTATCATCTGTATATGTATAATAATTACCTGACCGGCTTTACACGTTCTGGATATTATGCAATTACCTTTGGCCCTGATCAAACAGTGATAAATAATGTAGTTACGAATTCAACGAATGGTGTAAGGGCCGCCGGTACTCAAAACCTGTTTTTCTGGTATAATAATATCTGGAATAATGATGTAAACTACGACGGATTTACACCAGACAGCACAAACATTTCAGTTGACCCGATGGTAGTTAATGAAGATACTTCAAATGGCGGTCCTGACTTTCACTTGCAGATGTTCTCTCCACTTATTGACAGAGGAGATCCAGCAATACTTGATAAAGACGGAACGAGGAGCGATATAGGCTTATATGGAGGACCATTTGGGGAGATGTACCAATATACCGATCTACCGCCCCGTATACCAGTTAATCTAACTGCAGCAGTGGACTCAAATTATATTCACCTTAAGTGGAATAAGAACACAGAAGCTGATTTTAATCATTATAACCTTTACAGAGATACGACGGAAAATTTTACAGCAGACTCAACAACTTTTGCTGCTTCAGTTAATGATACTTTTTATCTCCATATCATACCCCCTGGAATACCCGATCTATATTTCAAACTTACGGCAGTAGATAACCAGGGGAATGAGTCTGAGCCATCGGATGAGCTGCAAGTGTTTCTTACAGAAACAATTAAAAATGAACAATTAACAATTAACAATTACAAGCTCTTCCAGAATTATCCAAACCCTTTTAATCCTTCGACGAAAATCGGGTACAGGTTGAAAGAGAGAGGATATGTGAAGCTTTATGTATATGATATAAAAGGGGAATTGGTTGAAACGTTGGTTAACCAATATCAGGAGAGCGGGTATTACGAAGTTGAGTTTACCGGAGGGAGATCGGAGAACGGACATCAGAGGTCAGAGGTCGGAGGCCTGAGGTCGGAAGTCAGCAGTTTAGCAAGCGGGGTTTACATCTATCAGATAATGGTGAAGAATGAAAAAGGTATTCCGGTTTTTTCGGATGTTAAGAAGATGATTTTATTGAAGTGATGATTTAGGGAGGGTTCACCGCGGAGGCGCAGAGGCGCGGGGAGAGAAGATCATCTCGGTACTTTTCTCACTCCGTTATCACTGCGTTCGAAAAACTCGATGACCGAGGCAAATCGTTCTTGATACTGATACATTCATAGCTTATTTTTGATTTATACTATTACATTAAGGCTGATTCTATGGGGCGGCTTAGATACTCTCTTATTTTGATTTTATCATTTTTTACTATTCATCTTTCTTTTGCTGAGGCACGGTATGTTTCTCATTCCGGCAGCAATACACCTCCCTATCTTACCTGGGAAACAGCAGCAGATTCAATTATGAGTGCAATAAATATTTCATCATTCGGGGATACTATATATGTGGCTAACGGAGTTTATGAGGAGCAGGTTTTAATGATACCGGGATTATCGCTGATAGGGGCAGGGATGGATAGCTGCGTGATCGATACACGGGCGTTAGTTAATTCTAATGGTTTCATTTCCATTGATGTTCCTGACAGCTGCGTCTTAAAAGGCTTTGATATTATGCCTTATTATAATTCAACCAAAGGATATGGCATTGCAGTAAGAGGTACAGACACAATCAGTTCGAATAAAATATCAACTGCCTGGCGTGGTATGTATGTAGGATACACAGGAACAAAGAAGCCGATTATTTATGAAAATTCATTCAGCACTGTAAGTGTAGGTATAGAGATATTCAATTCAAGCCCTCTCATTCAGAAAAATATAATTTCTGTAGATATAAACTCATCCACCACCATCAAAGCCGGGATGACAATCGAAGCATTTGACTACACTTATAAGCCCGTCATAGATTCAAATATAATATTTGCTAATCATTCCTGGGGGATAGATAAATCTTACGGCACAAGGCCTATCATATCCAACAATATAATCCTGATGGATAACGGTTCTGCAATGTTTCTAAGTTATTCAGACACAATAAGAATATTTAACAATCTTATTTTTGGTTATGGTACGGGGATTGACCATTTGGTGGGGGGAACTCAACATATGTTGGTGTACAATAATTATATCGGGGGGGATATTGGCTTTGCAGGCATTGAAGCTGGACCAGGCGATACAATAGAAAATAATGTCATAGCTAATGCTGATATTGCCATTAAAAAATTACCTGACCAGCCTCCTCCGACAATAAGATACAATAACTTATGGGATGACAGCATCAAATTTTCAGGATTTACAAACACAGACACAACAAACATCTACAAAGACCCAATGGCGGTAAATGATGACAGCACCCGGGGCGATCTTGATTTTCATCTTCAGGCATTCTCTCCTCTTATTGACAGGGGGGACCCTTCAATTCTTGATAAGGACGGATCAAGAAGTGATATCGGATTATATGGAGGTCCTCTCGGGGAAAGTTATAAATACCAGGATCTTCCTCCCCGCATACCTGTGAATATGAGTGCCTACGTCGATTCGGATTATATTTTGTTAAAGTGGAATAGGAATACTGAAGCAGATTTTAATCATTATAACCTATATAGGGATACTACTGAGAACTTTAGAGCAGATTCAACAACTTTTGTAATATCAGTTGCAGATACATTTTATCTGCATATAATTCCTCAGGGTATACCAGGTCTTTATTTTAAGCTTACTGCAGTAGACAATCAAGGGAATGAGTCTGAGGCGTCTGATGAGCTGCACGTGTTTCTTACAGAAACAATTAAAAATGAACAATTTACAATTGACAATTACAAGCTTTTCCAAAATTATCCAAATCCTTTTAATCCTTCGACTAAAATCGGGTACAGACTTAAAGAGAGAGCGTATGTAAAGCTTTATGTATATGATATAAAAGGGGAGCTGGTGGAAACGCTGGTTAATCGATATCAGGAGAGCGGGTATTATGAGGTTGAGTTTACCGGAGGGAGATCAGAAGACGGCGGTCAGAGATCGGAGAACGGACATCAGAGGTCAGAGGTCGGAAGCCTGAGATCGGAGGGCAGCAGTTTAGCAAGCGGAGTTTATATATACCAGATAATGGTGAAGAATGAAAATGGGATTCCGGTTTTCTCGGATGTAAAGAAGATGGTTTTATTGAAGTGATGATTTAGGGAGGGTTCACCGCGGAGGCGCGAAGGCGCGGGGGAGAAGGTAAGAAGATGAGATGGTCGGACGGTTGGGAAACGGTTAAAACCGTTATGAGGGTTTTTGTTCGGAGGAGGGCCAATGTCTGAAGACATTGGTTAATGAGAACGCCTGCTCAGATATAATCCGTTAAATCCGGGGTCTAAGGATTTCTCCATCCGCCTATCGGCGAGATAAATCCGCCTCTCGGCGAGATAAATCTTCCTTGCGTCGGATGTCGAAATGACAGGCTGGCATCTTGATACTTTTCTCACTGCGTTTTATGCATTCGAAAGCTCAATAACAGCAGCAAGTTAAGCCGAACAACGTTCGGCTTTACAGCTGCCACTTCGTTCGAAAAACTCAATGGATGACCTTACTTCACCATTCCTTCCGGCATTTGAACTGCCACGACTCTGCCCCTGGCTGTGACCTTATCTTCAGCTGACAGTGAAATCTCTGAGATTACCTTCCTGCCTTTAATTTCTATTACCGTGCCGCGAAGTTCAAGTTCAACCCCCAGCGGTGTGGGAGCAAGGTAATCTACCTGAAGTGAGGCTGTGACAAATCTAAACGGCGGTTCCGTTCCCGGTTCCCTGTTTTCGTTCCGGTAAGCAGCAAGCGCCGCTGTTCCGGTGCCGTGACAATCTATCAAGGATGCGATTAATCCGCCGTATACATATCCCGGGATTGCAATATGATATGGCTCAGGCATAAAACGCGATACAGTCTCATCCCCTTCCCACCAGCTTTTTACCTGATGCCCATGTTCATTTAACCTTCCGCATCCATAACAATAACTCAACTGCTCCGGATAGTAATCCTGTACTGCTTTGCTTTCCACTTTTTTCTCCCTTATTCCATTAGTATAACTTTGAAAAAGATGAACCAGTCAACCAAAATAAATGAAGTTCCTGCGTTTTGTTTGCATACCTTATGTCCGGTTACTGATGCAGATGGCCTACCATCCTGCGGCGAATAAAATCAGCCCGAGGATCAGTCCGAATGCAAAATTAAAAGCTTTTATCCTGATAGAATCTTTCAGGGAATATGAGAGCAGCGGAAGCATTCCGTGACCGTCCTGTACCACTGAGCTTGTAAATAATATTGAAAATGGTATCAATCCGTTTGCAAAAAGTGAAACAAATATAAGGTGCGGTCCCGATTCGGGTATGAGTCCTATAACAGCGCTCAGGAACAGAAGAAGCAGTTTATACTCAGAAGTAATTTTTTCGATATGGAGGTAGTGGAAACCGACTTCAACCACAAGCAATGCTCCGAATGTCCATATCGCAATCTTCCATATATGCTTTTTTATAATATGTTCAAAAACATGCTCTGTAAAGAAATGTTTCAGATTTCTCTCAGTATTGTGTACGACAAGCTCAGGACAATCGCCGCAGGTGACCATTTTAAATTTCTTAACCAAAATATCTGTGACCCTGCCCCCGATAGTGCCGGTTATGAAGAGCAGAATGAAGAGGATGACTGCCGTACCGGGGAACATTGCCAGCATAACGAATGCCTCATCACCGGAAGCTGCAATCATAGAGCCAGCCAGCGCCCCAAAGCTAATTAGACCGTGCATATAAAGCGTTACATCCGTAAATCCCCCGAAACATCCGGGAATAGCACCGATGAATGACGCAACTACATACTGGCGTGATTTACTTTTTCCCTTCAGTAAAGCGGATATTTTCCCTCTCGACCAGATATTGACAGCATCAACAGCTATCATCATAATTGTAATAAATAATGTTATTTGAAGAGTTTCTCCAAGCACATCCAGCAGAATATTATCCATCTTCGTTTTCCGGCAAAAAATTGTTCAGGTGTAAGGTGTAAATATAGGAGTTGTTGAGAAGATTTAATAAATACCAGAAAGATTTATGAAGATTGGGTAGTAAGCGGAATATTGTTTCGGTTGACAGTTTTAAGCGAAACAGCGTTTCGGCTGACAGTTTTAAGCGAAACAGCGTTTCGGTTGACAGTTTTAAGCGAAACAGCGTTTCGCTTTACATGTCTTGCTTTATATTCAAAAATGTTGTTAGTTGCAATAGATTTAACTTTCAGATAAAACGGACGGGGAGATATGAATTACAAATATTTTACTTTTGCAGCAATTCTGCTTCTTTTATTATTCAGTTTATGCTCA
The DNA here is from genome assembly GCA_963832715.1 of uncultured Ignavibacteria bacterium. GTDB lineage: Bacteria > Bacteroidota > Ignavibacteria > Ignavibacteriales > Ignavibacteriaceae > DATFVA01. Next base: position 47,908 of record CAWHVB010000007.1, read on the forward strand.
TTCACCATCATTCAGGATGATCCTCAGTTAAGTCCTGAAACGGAGGAGTGCATCAGCTGTCATGAAACTGTTACTCCAGGCATTGTAGCCGACTGGCGCACAAGTCTGCACTCGCGCAACACTTTTGCTGCGGCTATTTCAAAACCGGCACCGGAAAAAAGAGTCTCTGCCCCAGATGTGCCTTCGGAGCTTCAGAATGTAGTTGTGGGATGTTACGAATGCCACAGTCTGAACGCGGCCAATCACAAGGATAATTTCGAACACTTCGGGTATAATATTAATATAGTTGTTTCTCTCAAGGACTGCGCTGTCTGCCATACTACCGAAGCGGAGGAATATCAGCACAGCAAAAAAGCTCATGCACTTGAAAATCTAAGAGATAACCCGGTTTTCTACACGCTGGTCAACACTATTCTTGGAGTAAAAAAAATAGCGGATAACAAAATCAGCACAATTGATGCTACACACTTTACAAGAAATGAAACCTGTTTTGCCTGCCATGGTACAGAAGTGAAGGTTGAAGGGACGATTACGGTTTCAACCGACATGGGGGATGTAGAAATTCCGAAATTAAAGGACTGGCCAAACCAGGGAGTCGGGCGAATAAATCCTGACGGAAGTATCGGCTCATGCACTGCCTGTCACCCGAGACATAGTTTTTCTATCGAAATCGCCAGGCAGCCTCAAACCTGCGAACAATGCCACCTTGAACCTGATGTACCTGCATATAATATTTATGAAGAAAGCAAGCATGGCAACATTTATGAATCCTCAAAGGAAAAATGGAACTGGGAAAACATCCCGTGGAAACTCGGAACAGATTTTACAACACCTACCTGCGCAGTCTGCCATAACAGCCTCATAGTTAATCCTGCAGGAGAAGTTATAGCGAACCGCTCCCACGATTTCGGCAGCAGGTTATGGGTCCGCGTTTTCGGTTTAATTTACTCTCACCCTCAGCCGAAAAGCGGAAAGACATTTGAAATAAAAAATAAAGACGGACTCCCCCTGCCTGTTACTTTTAGCGGCACAGAAGCCGATGATTATTTAATAACAAAAGGTGAACAGGATACCCGGAAAGATAATATGGAGAAACTATGTACCTCCTGTCATGGCAATAACTGGGTGAGTTCACATTTTGAAAAAATGGATAACACACTGCAGGAAACCGATAAAATGGTTGCAGCAGCTACAGGTCTGTTATCTGAAGCCTGGAGTGAAAACCTGGCGGATAAAACAAATCCCTTTGATGAAACAATCGAGCAGATGTGGGTGCAGCAGTGGTTATTCTATGCCAATTCAGTCAGATATTCCTCGGCAATGTCCGGTCCCGATTATGCCGCTTTTAAGAACGGATGGTGGTACCTCACAAAAAACCTAAGCGACATGCATACACTGATCAGCCAGCTGAGGAAAAAGTAGTTTTTTGATCACAGACACCTCCCCCGTTTCTAATGTCTTTGTTCACAGCCGGGGAGGATATACAAACTTATCTTTTCAGAGAAAAAAATAAAAATGGAGGTTCTATGAAAAAGATTGGTTTGATGTACTTAGTTCTTATTATATGCCTGCTTCTACCAGCAACATCAGCGTTTGCCCAGAAAGAATCTTCTGTGAGCAAAAAAGATATCCAGGACAAACTAAACTCCCTGGCAAATGCTGTAGTGAATAATGACAAATCCACAATGGAGGATTTCTATGCTGATGACGCCATCTCTATGCCGAATCACGGAAAAATGTTAAAAGGCAAAGATGAAATGCGCAGGAGTGATGCAGATTTTGCTAAGTCCGGAATGAAAATAACTTCTCTTGAAATGAACGTTACCGATATCCTGGGAAAAGGCGACCTTATAGATGCAATAGGAACTTATAATATTGCCCTGACCGCTAAAAACGGAAAAAATATAAAAGATTCCGGCAGTTTTTTAACGGTGTTTGAAAACCAGAAAGGTAAATGGAAAATAAAAGCGGAAATATGGAATACTGATAAAAATCCCATGATGGGGGATCATAATATGAAATCCGACAATGATGAAGTGCAGGAATCCGATACAACCAGGTATTAATCTCTTGCTTTAATTGGCTCCCAAAAATAGTCTGGTGATTCACTGAGCAATTATCAGACTATTTTTTATATTTTTAACAAGACCTGTACATTAAAAATTCAGCCGTGTTTGTTCTGACTTACCCGACTTTTTCTTTCCCTCTTTCTGCAGTTTAAGGAAATCACCAAAGTGCTCTTTGGAAATAATATAAATTTTACCTACCTGCTGAGCTTTAAGGTTTCCTGCCCTGATATGATATAATACCCCTGAATGTGATATTTCAAGAAGTTTTGCAACTTCCTCCACACTAAAAAACTCTTTCATACACCGGCCTGCTAGTTAATGAAAGACTGATCTCACAATAGACAGGCCTAAAATACCCTAATGAGAGCTTATTTTCAATAAATACCGGCAAGCGTGTATGTTTTAAACGCGCTTTACGGAGGAAGACACAAGAATAATTCCTTCCTTTTTAGTTTCTCAACGCAGCGGTTCTACTCACTTCTTCTGATGAATAATGTCCTGTTCAGCAGGATCGAAGTTTGTCAGCATCACAACACGGGTCTTATCCCGGAAAAAAGCAGGCACCGTTAACTTTGCATTTTCATGATCTTCAGCTTCTATCATTGCATACGCCGTATGATCATTATCCTTACACCCCCATTCAAATCGTGTAAGGAAACCGGCATTATACTCTCTAAACTGATTTACCGCCATCCTGCAATCCTCTGCTGTATGAGAGGAAATTACAATATACCGATTCATATTTACTCCGGGTTTAATTTTTATCAAAAATTATATGATCACATACCTGCAAGGTATTCATGGACAAGCTTAATCGCCATTGCTCCCTCACCAACGGCAGATGCAACACGGTTCATTGCTCCGGCTCTGACATCACCTGCGGAAAATATTCCAGGTATACATGTTTCAAGCAGATAGGGATCGCGCTTAAGTTTCCAGATCCTGTTCATATTATCGTACTTGAGCATATCCCTTCCTGTTTCAATAAAGCCCTTTGAGTTCTTGAATATATTCAGCTTTATCCAGTCAGTCACCGGCCTGGCGCCGATAAAAATGAATAGAGCTGCCGCTTCACTGGTTTTCTGCTGACCTGTTACTGTATCCTCGATCGTAAGGCATTCAAGACTTTTATTACCCTTAGTTTCTGTGACAATAGAATTTTTTATGATTGAAATATTTTTTGTCTGATTTATCTGATCAATGAGGTAATGTGACATTGTCGAATCGAGTGAGTTTCTCCTAATTACTATATAAACATTTTCAGCAAAAGCCGAAAGATACATTGCAGCCTGACCTGCGGAATTTCCACCGCCGACTATATAAACATTTTTGCCTCTGCATGAATGTGCTTCCGCAACCGCCGATCCGTAATATACTCCCGCACCGGACAATTCATTCAGACCTTTGATATCGAGCGTCCGGTAATCAACCCCGGTTGATATTATAATTGTATGAGATTTTATTTCTATCCCGTTTGATAAAGACAGAATTTTATAATTATCCCTGGTGGTTATATCGACAACCTCACAGGGCGAAAGCAGCTCTACACCGAACCGTGTTGCCTGGGTTAAGGCTCTCCTTGTGAGATCGGCGCCGGAAAGACCCGAAGGAAATCCCAGGTAATTTTCAATTCTCGAACTTGTACCCGCCTGTCCCCCCGGAGCCTTTCTTTCAATCATGAGAGTTTTCAATCCCTCAGTACCACCATATACCGCAGCAGCTAAACCTGCAGGACCCGCGCCAATAATTACAACATCATAAAGTTCTTCAGAAGCAGTTGAGTTCAGTCCGATTTTCTTTGCCAATTCACTCTCATCGGGAGACTTTAATATACTGCCGTCCTCAAACAAAACGGCGGGAAGTTCATTTATATCGATTTTATGTGTACCTGTCAGCTCAACAGCCTCCTTATGAAGCTCAATATCAAGCCACTTATAAGGAATTAAATTTCCTGTAAGAAAATCCTTTATCCTGTGAGATACAGGAGACCATTGATAACCTATTATTTTAATACCTGCCAATTCAGGGATAAAATTGTTTTGCCAGTCATCAAGCAGATCCGTTAATACAGGGTATAATTTTTCTTCCGGCGGATTCCATGGTTTAAGAAGGTAATAATCAAGCTTTAAGGTGTTAATGGCTTTTATGGCGGCTTCAATATCGGAGTAAGCTGTCAGCAGAACTTTTTTAGCATCGGGATACACTTCTCTCGCCTTTTCAAGGAAAGTTGTACCTTCCATTTCAGGCATCCTCTGATCAGATATAAATAATGCTACCGTTTCATTTTTTATTTTTAATTCCTTAATTACCTCAAGAGCCTCGGAAGCGGATTCAGCAGCGAGCACTTTGTACTCATCTCTGAATTTTTTGCGAACATCCCGCTGGATGGCTCTCAATACCTGGATATCGTCATCAATTAGAATTACGAATGGCAGTTTCATCTTTATTTTTATCCGTGATTAAAGTTTGATTAACAGGAAAACTTACAACGAATTCAGTTCTCCCCGGAGCTGAACTGACTTTTACTTCACCGTTATGCCGGTTTATAACACTTTTGACAATATCGAGTCCTATTCCTGTTCCTTCTCCAACTTTTTTTGTTGTAAAAAAAGGATCGAAAATGCGTGATAAAATATCTTTGGGTATACCTGTACCGTTATCGGTTATTTTAACGGTAACAAGCTTTGCATCGCATACAGTTTCTATTTCAATACCGCCGTTTTGCGGTACCGCATAGATGGCATTATCGATAAGATTTGTCCACACCTGGTTCAACTCCCCGCTATATGCTTCAATCTCAGGCATATTATCACAGAACTTTTTCTTAAGCGCTATGTTTTTATCACGTATCTTGTATCCGAGAAGTATAAGCGTATCTTCAATATCCTTATGGATATCCGTAAAATGAAGTGTCCCCGATCTATCCATATGCACATGAGATTTTATTGCCCCCACTAAATTTGTAATCCGCTCAGAAGCATCTTCGAGGTCCTTTATCAGCAGTTCAGAACTAAGCAGATTTTCGAGCCAGTTAAGTATTACCTGAAATTCATCTGTGCCGGCATCGCTTTTCATCTTCATAAGATCTTCTTTAGAAAAGCCTGTCTCAATAAGTGTTTCCGCAATTTCACCGCCGTTAAATCCGTTTTCATCCAGCCATTCATTGAGATCATCTTCTTTTTGCATCCGCTGCAGCGGAGTCATCCTGTTCTTTCCCGAGCGGCCGTTCATTTTGCCGGATGCTGCTTCACGGATATCTTTCATAAGGATAGGAGAAATATCCTGTTTCATCAACTCCTCAGTAAGCTCTATATTCAGTTTAAGTCTTTTATTCAACTCATCCGATATCCTGTCGATAGCAGCCGCCGGGTTATTCATTTCATGTGCTATACCTGCTGCAAGCTTTCCGAGTGCACTTACTTTTTCCTGCTGCAGCTGGGTAGTTGCAAAGATGCGCGCTCTCTCGGTCATATAGCCTATCAGTCGCTGGATTAATTCCGGATTCAGCTGCTCCAGGTCGTGGAAATATTTTTTATGGAGGAGGAGCATCCTGAGTTTTCCCACTGCATATGAATTACCTGAGGTAACCCGCATGCGCGAATAAGGCAGCAGTCCTGTTACGCCCCCCGACACATCGTTATTTTCAAAACTGAAATAATAGACCAATTTTCCGTTAATATTCGAGTAGTAATTTATTTTCCCCTCAATAACGAAGGCCATCTTCTCAATAGGTTCTCCGGATTCATATAGAAGCTGACCATCCTCCCACTCCTCATATTCAGAATGTTCAATGATCCATTCAAGGTGCTCAACCGGGACATCCTGGAGAGCAATGATTTTTTTTAACTCATCTGTTGTTGTATGATAATCCATCGGTACACCAATCCGGTTAGGAAATGATAATACTTGACAGGAGGTCTGCTGTAAATCCGATCCTGCTTATTTATACTATGTATCTGAAACAATTATGACGGGAAGTCCGTGGGATGCTAATTCAATTTCTATCCCGCGGTCAGGATAAAGAGATATAATCTGTAAACTATAGGGCAGAATATAGAAAACTGATTATTAAGGAGCAAGGGTTGGCTCTGGTCCAGGCTTATCTTAAAGCTAAGCTGAAACAGGTAGCCTCAAGTTTAATTTCGCTTAATTTTTTCATACTTTTAATGAACGATAAAGTTTATGGATGACTGAATGAAACCTTCTAATAACGGAAACCTCACGCGTACCGACCGGATCACTGCAGCAGTGCTTTCGGTCATCTGGATCGGTGCGGGACTTGCCGGGTTATGGATTGCAGTATTCAACAATATCCTGACCGGGATATATTTTTGGTCCTACTTGCAGTCATCTATGGAATTATGTGGATGAGGGTATACAAAACCGGGAAAAAACTTGATTGGCGGTTACGAAAATCAGTAAGATAAAATCGGAAATTCTGCTTTAAAATAATAACTCACCGGCCTTACAACTATAACTAATTACGATCCTCTTCCACCTTAAATCTTTCCTCCCTATTTTTGTACGTATTTTTTAAAAACAAATCTTCAGGATTGTTATTACAACCGGAATATTTCACAGGGAAGCAGGAGTACTTAACCGCCCTTTGATCCTGTTTGCAATGATGCTTGCTAATTTTATGGCAGCTGTTGAAGCTACCATTGTTGCTACTGCTATTCCTACCATAGTGAGCAGTCTTGGAGGTTTTTCCCTCTTTACGTGGGTCTTTTCGGCATTCCTTCTTACACAGGGAGCAACTATTCCTCTTTACGGCAAGCTGGCTGATATTTACGGCAGAAAAAATGTTTTTATCTTCGGCGTTTTATTGTTTCTTGCCGGTTCGGCACTATGCGGGTTCGCCGGCAGTATGTACATTTTAATTCTTTTCAGGGCCATCCAGGGTATAGGCGCCGGAGCAGTACTGCCTATCAGCCAGACAATTATAGGAGATATATACAATCTGGAAGAGCGGGCAAAAGTTCAGGGTTACCTGAGCAGCGTCTGGGGAATAGCGGCTATAATTGGTCCCGCTATCGGAGGCATTATAGTTCAAAATATAAGCTGGGCCTGGGTTTTCTTCATAAATATTCCTATAGGATTGGTGTGTATCCTGATAGTAAATCTGTATTTCCACGAAAAAACAACGCCTCAGCATGCAGTGATTGTTAAGGATGCTAAAGCGGCAGATAATTCATCTGCGCCTCAAAAAATAAAAATTGATTTTGCCGGTTCAGCCCTGCTTATTGCAGCCACTTCCCTTCTGCTGATACCTTTACTTGAAGCTGGAAATGCATGGGGGTTAACCGATATAAGGTTTTACGGAATGCTGTCGCTTTCAGTAATAGCTTTTGTTTTGTTCGGTATAACAGAACGCCGCGCCGAAAATCCCGTCATCCCATTTAAACTTATCAGATCTCCCGTGATATTATTTCCCAATATAATTTCTATGGTAGTGGGGATCGCAACTATAGGCATAAGTTCAATTATCCCGCTGTTTGCACAGGGAGTTTTCGGAACATCAGCGATTGTGGCAGGATTTCTCCTTGCTTCTATGTCAATCGGATGGCCCCTCGCTTCCAGTCAATCGGGTAAATTAATATTAAAAGCAGGATTCAGGTTCACTGCAGTACTCGGAATATTTGTACTGCTTGCAGGATCGTGCCTGATGCTTCTGATAAACAGGGATTCAAGTTACCCTGAGATTGTTTTTTATATATTCATAATCGGACTAGGACTTGGATTAACTTCTACTGCATCAATAGTTGCAGTACAGCATGCTGGTACCATGGTCGAAACGCGGGGTGGCAACGAGCTCCAATTCATTTATGAGGATGATCGGCAGTACTTTCGGAGCTACACTTTTCGGATGGCTTCTTAATTACCATATAAGGGCTGGACTTTCAACATCACAAAAGAATAGCGACATAATCAAAATTTTAGTTGATCCTTTACAGAGAATAAATTATACTTCAGAATTCATTTCACACCTGAGAAATATACTGGCAGGCGCTGTGCACAATGTGTATTTTTACCTGGCTGTCATTGTCCTACTCGGTATTATTGCGGCCGCTCTGATTCCGAAAGATATTAAACAGGAAGGTTTGTAAGAAGGGATGGGTGAATGAGTGAATGAGAGGAAAAATAAAATGAAAAAAATGAATAAATCTTTTTTAATCATTCTGCTTATTGTGTTTACCGGGACATCTTTTTCTCAGATTGAAATCATCTTAAGAAAGAGTTTCATCGACAGCATCAAGAACCGGGTTACAATTGATGCTGAATATTATATAGTGAAGATGCATGCACATCCCAATCCGGCCTCGGAAGACGGCGATATGCACATAGCAGGGCAATGCAGCGATATAGGACTTCCTTTAGTCTCCGAAGTCATGAATGCAAAGTATGAAGATGAAGCTGTAGATACGCTCCGCAAGTATGAAGGAAGCAGCTCCCCTGTTCATCTAATTGGCGCATGGAGGATCTGGTGTGAACATTCGGGAAATGATATACAGGAACAGGGAGCCTCCTTCCCTCCCATAACAAATACGAATCCCGCTCATGTTTTTGAACTGCATCCCGTCATCACAGTAAACAATCAAAGTCTCTTATCTTCCCTCAGGGCAATTACAGGATATACCTATAAGGATGCTGACAAGGCATTTGACCGTTATGCAAAGGCAGTATGCAGATTGGAGGACAGAGGGGATAAGGTTTATATTGAGACAAAGGGCGTTGGCTACAATTATGCGGAATACTGGATAGATGTACTTGATACGAACCAGTTCGTTACAGCAGACGGCAGGTTTGTTAACTGCAGAGTCGAGGACAAAGACGGTAAAACGGTTTACAATAAAATGCGGATGGTTTTCCCTGAAGGATCCCCGGCTGAGCTTAAAGTTAAAAATCTAACAAGCGGTGAAAAAATGCATGTACTTGGAATACCGCGTGTGAATCTTTCTCTTGTCAGCTACAGGATTCATCACGCATCTGACAAGCCTTATATGCTCGAATGGAACCTTCCTGTAGAAATGATAGTTGCTGCGGATCTTGATGCGGTGGAATAATTGCCGCCCGATTTCTCAGGCGGCTTTAATAATCAGACTTGTGAGTTTACTTAACTAACATCATCTTTTTGACCATTACACGATCACCTGATTCAATCCTGTAATAGTATATCCCGCTTGAAAGTCCTGAAGCATCAAAAGTAACTATATGGTTTCCTGCTTTCTGATAACTGCCTGCGAGCTCTGCAACCTGCTGACCGAGGGTGTTATAAACTTTCAGGCTTACAAACCCGTCCTTATCGAGACCGTAGCTGATATTTGTTGTCGGATTGAAAGGATTCGGATAGTTCTGTGAGAGCGTAAACTGCGCAGGTATACTCATCTCGATTTCAATCGCATCTGAATATTTATAAGCACCGCTGAAATCGATCTGTTTTAAACGATACTGATATTTACCTTCTGCAGCATCGTTATCGGTGAAGCTGTATGATACCGGCTGCGTGGTAGTTCCATTGCCGGAAACGAAGCCGATATTCTGCCAGCCGCTATTCAGCGATTCATTGAACCGCTCTACAGCAAAACCTTTATTGTTTGTTTCAGTAGCTGTCTCCCATTTCAACATCACTTTGTTGTTATCGATTGATGCAGTAAATGATGTGAGTTCTACCGGCACTTCCGAGACAGGACGTTTCCACAAACCTCCACCGTATGTTCCTGCAAATACATAACCATAAGCTGTGGTAAAACATCTCATATTAGTATTTATCAGGCCTTGATTTATCACCTGCCAGTTTGCACCTCCATTGGTTGTCTTATAGATACCTCCGGGATTTATTGAACTGCTGCCGAGTCCTGCAACCAGTACAGTATTCAATTGAGTGAAAGCATAAACTGCACTGCTGGCGGGGATACCATTATTCTGCAGGGTCCACGAGGAACCGTTATCGGTAGAAAGAAATATTCCGTCGAGACTTCCTGCATAAAGATTGGATCCATCCATATAAAGTGTGTTAATGAAAGTATTGGTGATACCATTATTGACAGGCATCCAGCTGGTACCGTTATCAGTTGAAAGGAAAACACCGCTTGACCAGCTTGCTGCGAACATATTAGAACCATCAACTATGATTGAAGTAATAAGAGGCGCTCCCGGGACAGGATTTGCGGCAGTCCAGTTGTCACCGTTATCTGTAGAAATAAATACTCCCCCGCCGTAAGACCCGAGGTATATAGTTGTACCGCCTGTACCATTGGGAACCGGAAGCATAAACCAAATAAGGGGAACTGTAATACCGTTATTAACCTGTACCCAGGTTGTGCCGTTATCGGATGAACGGTAAACACCGTCTCCCATAGTCCCTGCAAATATATTCGTTCCGCCGGATCCATCGGGACCCGAAGCCATAGAATAGACAAATTCATTTCCGAGACCTTTGTACGTCCAGCTAATACCTTCATCTGACGAAACAAATACCCCTCCGCCGCCGGTTCCTACAAAGAAGTTATCTCCGTTAAATGTAAACGATCTGATATCACCTCCGGTAATGCCATTGCTCTGCCAGGTCCAGTTTGCACCATTATCAGTTGAATGGAAAACACCCGCACCGAAAGTACCTGCATACAGATCACTTCCGCTGACATCTACCGAATAAACAAATTCATTGGTAATGCCCGAGCTTGCAAGGGTCCATGAAGAACCATTATCGGATGAATAGAAAACACCGCCCTGTGTGCCGGCATAAACATCAGAGCCTGACACAGCGATCGAGAAAATCGTTGAGTTGGCTAATCCTGAATTTATGGAGTTCCAGCTTGAACCATTATTCGTCGAAAGAAAAGCTCCCCCGCTGGTACCCGCAAAGATATCTGTGCCTGAAGCAGTCAGACAATTAATACTGAGATTAGAGAGTCCTGAAATAACAGGAGCCCAGGAAGCACCGTTATTTGTCGAAAGATAAATGCCGTTACTTCCTGTGCCGGCGAAGATACTGGTACCGCTAATTGCAAGAGCAGTTACATGATCTGCAGGAAGACCGGTACTCACCTTCGTCCAGCTGCTTCCAAAATTAGTTGAGAGAAAAACGCCTCCGGGGCCCCCGTCATATTCGGTCCCGGCAAAAAGGTTTGTTCCATCAAAAGCCAGGCAGTATAGACGGATTGAAGTTAATCCAGAACTTGCGAGAGTCCATGTCTGTCCTGCATCAGTTGAGCGATAAACTCCGCCGCCGCTGCCGCCGTAAGTAAGTGTTGTTCCCACGAACAGGTTTGTCCCGTTTCCGGCAAGCGCAACCGCATACGGATTATTAAGTCCGTTATTAACTCCTGTCCAGGAAGATCCGTTATCGGTGGATTTAAATACGCCTCCGCCCCTGGCGGTAGCATATACGTTACCTCCATCATGCAGGATATCAAGAACTGTAGCTCCGTAGACGCCATTTGTCTGAATCCACTGAGCATCAGCCGGCCGGCTAATGAGCAGCGTCATCAAAAGAACAAAAGAAGTAATAACCAAATGTTTCATATGTTTCTCCAGGTTTTTGAGTAAGACAAATAATTATGCTAATTATGAATTTTTATTTATTAGAACGAGTACATCAGATTAAATATCAGAGAATTTTCTATTTCTTGCCGAACTTCTTAAAAGGGACTGATTTCAACCAATAACTTTCAAATACTTCTTTCTGAGCAAGGGCAAAGCTCGGATGATTTACAATGATTGTAGTAATACTGGGTTTCATAGAAACGGGATCGTTCAAAGCAAGCATGGTTATTTTTTCATCCATTATCATAAGTTTCATCGGCAGTTTTTCTATTACCCTGCATTCTTCACCAAGGCTTTCGTAATATTCAAATACAGGAAAGAAATCCGAAGGCATTGATCCGGATATCAGATCTTCATATTCATAAATGCCGCGGCTCTTCATTGTTTTTTTCTTCAGCACTTTTGTCTGGTGCTTCATGTTTTCACTGTGGGGCATACTATAGGGAGGTTTGTTAAATCCCAGCATTTCTTTTTTAGTATTCTTCTGCAGTTCAATCCATCTTTTTTTGATCTGGTTTTTATCTTTAAGGACTTCTACATAATCGAGGCTGGCATAGTTATCCATGTTGCGGGCGTAAATCTCATCAAGGTCGCTCTCAAGCTTGTTGAACATTTTCTCTTTCCTTGAAATCTCCTCCTGCTTCTGAGCGATTTCCTCTTCAACCTTCTGACTGAAAAATGAGAGCAGGCTTTTTAAGGCTGTCTTTGGTTCAACAGCACGGTACATTTTCTTACCATCCTTCTGAACCTCCATGCACAGACCTTTTACAAGAAGTGCAGGTATAATTTCGTAAACTTTAGTTCTTCCGACGGGGATTATTGAGGCAAGCTCCGAGGCAGCGAATTCTTTTTTCTGAAGCAGCGCGAGGTAAATGTGCGCCTCCCTTTTCGTCAGTCCGCTGTCCTGTAATTTGTTCAGTAAATTTTCATACATTTTGTACCTCTCTATAAAGGGGTACAGAAATTTAATACTGTCGGATTTCAAAGTCAAGAGTTGCTGATTGAATATTAGGCGAAAGATTTCGATGGGAATCCGGTTGTCATTCAATGGTCATTTGATAGTCATTCATTGTCATTCGGTTGTTATTTGATGGGGATGGTATTTGGTTTGAATGGAAATTGCAGCTTAGAAGAGGTCAAAGAGTGTATCGATTAAAGATGATTAATCGAAACGGCGTTTGGATTTACAGGTAATTAATCGAGACGGCGTTTCGTTTTACAGGGAATTAAGCGAAACAGCGTTTCGCTTTACAGGGGGCAAGCGAAACGGTGTTTCACATTAATATTTCTAATTTATCCTCGGGTTATATTCAGCAAAGATTCCGTCAGGATTATTATACCAGACCCAGCAGTGGAGTGTCCACAACTGGAAGTCGGTATTTACATCCCATACATCTTCATTGCCGGTAAATCCCTCGGGCGCCTGAGGTGAGTATGCAAGCGGTACTGCATATTCAACAGCAACCAATCTGTGCCCGCCATTCGGTTTGTCTATATATACAAGTAATTCCGGATGTTCCATATCGAATGTTGAATCAAGCCTTGTCAAATTGAGGTAATGCCATCCCATATGAGGGACATACAGGTTTATGTCGGAATAGCCATCGTGCTTTGCTTTATCGATATTCTGATATTTTGCGGTGGCAGCTCTTACCCTCGATAATTCAACCTGGAGCTGGTTATCCTTGGATATACTGCTGCCGGATGTTACGGGATTATTAGTACTGTCGGAACTGCATCCTGCAAGAATAACTGCCGCTATTACAAATGAGACGATTAAAAAAATAGTACTTTTCATCAGAACCTCCTGTTATTTATTATTTATAAAAGTAGGGATCAAGAACACTGACTTCAATTATCTGATCGACGGGGAGACCATTGGCTTTGGCCGACTTTCTAATGGCGTCCGGCGACGGGGCATCATATATGCAGAATGTCTTTTTCTTATCCATAGTTACGTATGAATGAACCCACGTAACATTATCTTCTGCATTGTTAGAAACCACATTGAGGCAAAGATCCTTCCCCACCTGATCCAGGGGTATATTCAGTCCGTTGGGGAATGTCCGTTCCACAAGATAGCGGTGCATAACGAGCTTTGCATTCCCGGATGAATTTTCCTGGGCTTTCGTCTGCACAACTGCAGCCAGGATCATTACAAGAGAGAAAAGGATTACTACTGCTTTCATTTTATCCTCCGATAAATTATTTATTGATTATTGTTATAAGTAGAAGTACGGTTCCAAAACGCTGACCTCAAATATCATTTCCACAGGAAGATTATTTCGACGGGCAGCATCTTCTTAACGCCTCAGGCGAAGGAGCATCGTAGATACAATAGGTCTTCTTTTTATCGCCGGTTACATAAGAATGCACCCAGGTGACCTCATCCAGTATATTATTATTAACCACTTTCAGACATTCTTCCGCACCGTCTTCATCCCCGGTGATACCAAGTCCTTCTGCAAAAGATCTGAGCACTAAATAACGCGGCATATCATAATCCTGTTATAGTTTTGATTTCTTTCACTGCTAATATGAATATTGGTGAAATGAAGCGAATCGGGAGTATTCCCTATTTTAGAAAATCCGGTTCCCTATTTTTGTAGATTTTAGGGGGAAATCCGATGTAAATCCCGGCTTGAATGAATTCTTAATGAAACATTCGCTCAGCGCTTTTACGTATCTGAAAGGCAGACCCGAAAACTGATGCCCCTGATGTAAGTTGTCATCGTTTGATCTTAAAGCATTGATAATTAAAAAGTCATCAATCAGATAGATTACCGGAAAAAACATACTCTGCTGCATTTAATTAAATTGATATTCTATTCTGATTAAGATATTTTAATTTTTTATTTTATTTTGAAGTATGCAGCAGCAAACCCCATTAATGACCCAGTATTATAAGGTGAAAGAGGCAAATCCTGACACGATTCTTCTGTTCAGGATAGGGGATTTCTTTGAAACTTTTGATCAGGATGCAAAAACTGCCTCAAAAGTTCTCGGAATCACACTGACCAAGAGATCAAACGGTGCTGCTGAGGACGTCCCGCTTGCGGGGTTTCCTCACCATGCAATAGATACTTACCTGCCGAAGCTGGTACGTGCGGGCTACAGGGTAGCCGTCTGCGAGCAGGTTGAAAATCCTAAATTTGCAAAAGGAATAGTAAAGCGCGAGGTGATTGAGGTTGTCACACCCGGGGTTACTCTTTCAGACAAGCTTCTTGATCATAAAAAGAATAATTACCTCCTTTCTGTTTATATAAAAGATGATATCGCAGGACTCTCATTCTGCGACATATCAACCGGAGAGTTTTATACTTTTGAAATCCCCACTTCTTTGATCTCCCAGCAGGTCGAATCAATTTCTCCTGCCGAAATACTGGTACAGAAAAGGGACAGGGATTATATCACTCATCTTGTTCATAAAGTAAATCCTTCAATAAGAATTACCAGGCTTGACGACTGGATTTTTAATTTCGAGTATTCTAAAGACCTGCTCCTGATGCAGTTTAAGACTGTCAATCTTAAGGGTTTCGGTGTTGAAAGCCTGACCGCGGGAATTATCTCCTGCGGTGCTGTATTAAATTACCTTCAGGAAACGCAGAAGGCCAATCTTTCACACCTCAATAAAGTATCTGTCTATAACCCGTCGGAATATATGGCTCTCGATTATTCCACCAAACGGAACCTTGAAATAACGTACTCCATGCAGGATGGCGGACGCGAGGGCTCATTAATTTCTATCCTCGATAAAACTGAAACGGCTATGGGAGGCAGGCTTCTGAAAAAATGGATAACCTCCCCCCTGATTAAACTTGAAGCTGTGTTAAAACGCCAGGAGAGCGTTGAGGAACTTCTTGAGAAAAAATCCTTGCGCAAAAAGCTGATCAATGAATTAAAGGAGATCGGCGATCTTGAAAGACTTGTATCGAAAGTTTGTACAGGACGTGCAAACCCGCGCGAAATGACGGCACTTAAAACCTCACTGAAAAAGGTTCCTGTGCTCAAGGATCTGCTTGCTGACACTAAAGTAAATACTCTCGTTCAGCTTAATGAGAGTCTCCTTCCGCTTGCAAACCTGATCGATAAGATCAGTAAAGCCATTGTCGATTCCCCTCCTTTAAGCCTCGCAGATGGAGGAGTGATTAAAGCCGGGTACAGTATTGAACTCGATGAACTGAGAGATATATCGCTCCATGGGAAGGACTGGATAGCGAACCTTCAAAAGAGTGAAAGAGAGCGCACAAACATATCTTCTCTAAAAGTAAACTATAATAAGGTTTTCGGATATTACATTGAAGTCAGCAATGCACACAAGGAAAAGATCCCTGATAATTATCTGCGGAAGCAGACACTTGTAAATTCAGAAAGATATATTACACCCGAACTGAAAGATTATGAAGACAAGATCCTGAACGCAGAAGAAAAGATATATGAATTAGAGACCGAGCTATTTAACGAAATCAGGTTAACAACCGCAGATGAAGCGGAAAATATTCAGCAGAATGCAAGGATGATTGCAATGCTCGATTGTTTCCTTTCATTTGCTGAGTGTGCAGATGAATATAATTATATAAAACCGGTCCTTGACGAAAGCGACACCATTGAAATAACCGAAGGACGGCATCCTGTAGTAGAGCGGATACTTCCGCCGGGAGACAAATTTACTCCGAATTCCTTCAGCCTGAACAACAACGGGGATCAGATCATCATTCTCACCGGTCCCAATATGGCAGGCAAATCTGTATACCTCCGCCAGCTGGGTTTAATTGTTCTTCTTGCACAGGTCGGCTCATTCGTTCCTGCGGCAGAAGCACGTATAGGACTGGTAGACAGAATATTCACCCGTGTAGGTGCAAGTGATAATATTTCCGCAGGTGAAAGCACTTTCCTTGTTGAAATGCAGGAAGCTGCAAATATTCTTAATAATGCAACCTCAAAAAGTCTAATACTTCTCGATGAAATCGGAAGAGGAACAAGCACATTTGACGGAATATCCATTGCCTGGGCAATAACCGAGTACCTTCATGAAAATCCGGGACTCAATGCAAAGACATTATTTGCTACGCATTACCATGAATTAAATGAGATGGCGGAAATATTTCCGCGGATAAAGAACTATAAAGTTGAAGTAAGGGAATATGACGATAAGGTTATATTCCTTCATAAAGTCAGCCCCGGCAGAGCCGACCACAGTTACGGCATCCAGGTGGCGATGATGGCAGGTCTTCCGGTATTTGTGACAAACCGTGCAAAAGAAGTTCTCCAGAACCTTGAAAGCAAAGAGCTTACACCGTATGAGGAGAAAAAAGAAAAACTTAAAAAAATGCAGCAGAAGGATGATCAGCAGATCAGCTTGTTTGAAGTAAAGGATGATAAAATAAGGAATGAAATTAAAGAGATTGAAATAAATAATCTTACGCCCCTTGAAGCGCTTAATAAGTTGAGCGAGTTAAAAAAGAAAGTGAAAGAGAAAACCTGATGAAATTAAATTTAATACCCGGAATTATTTTATTATCAGTATTGTTTATTTCTTGCGGAGATAAACATTCCCCTGACGAGAAAAAGTATGTTCAGGAAGTCCAGCAGTACAGGCAGGAAAAAAATGATTATATGAGGAATAATCCTGAATCACCATTCAACCAGGATTCGACAATAAAGTTTGAACCTTTGAATTATTATCCTGTCGATCCGGCCTTCGTTTTTAAAAGCAGGCTGTATGAGTATCCCCAGAAAGATACTATCACTGTATTCGGAACCAAAGGTGAAGAGCGAAAAGCTGTCCGCTACGGTTATGTAAATTTCGAATACAGCAATCAGCCTCATAAGATCAACGTCTATAAAGGAACAACAACGCGGGGAGAGACCTATTTCAGCATATGGTTTACTGACAGAACAACCGGCGATGAAACGTACGGTGTCGGACGTTACATTGATTTTGATATAAACCCTGATAGTAATTATGTTTACACTGTCGATTTTAACCTGGCTTACAATCCATATTGTGCATACAGTGCGAGATATTCCTGTGCCATTCCTACCAAAGAGGATCACCTTGACCTTGCGGTAACTGCCGGGGAGAAGAAATTTCATTAAGATGATGACGGAGTTTTATTTTGGTAGTTGTACTCGAAAAAAATGTCAGTGATTCCCGGTTAGAAAATATTATCAGCCGTCTCGAAGGATTCGGCTTCTCCGTACATAAATCCACCGGAGATGAGCAGATCGTGCTCGGAGCAATTGGTGTACGTCCGGAGTTCGATATACGCAAGGTTAAGATCCTTGAAGGAGTCGCTGATGTCTTCCGCATTACAGAACCATTTAAGCTTGCCGGCAGATCTTACAAAAAAGAGGACACTATTCTGAAAATAAAAGATGTTGAAATAGGCGGGAATGAAGTAATAGTGATGGCAGGCCCCTGTTCGGTTGAGAGTGAGGAACAGATTTTCAAACTTGCTGAAATAGTATCTAAGGCAGGAGCAAAAATATTGCGCGGAGGAGCATTTAAACCCCGTACTTCACCTTATTCATTCCAGGGTCTTGGCGAAGAGGGACTTAAGATGATGCGCCGGGCTTCCGATGAAAATAATCTTTTGATGATTACTGAAGTGCTTGAAATAAATCATATTCCCCTTGTAGAAAAGTATACCGATATCTTTCAGATCGGCGCAAGAAATATGCAGAATTTTTCTCTTCTCCGTGAGATCGGAAAAACCTCAAAACCTGTTATGCTTAAGAGAGGACTGGCAGCTACCATAGATGACCTGTTAATGTCGGCTGAATATATCCTTGTAAACGGCAATGACCAGGTACTCCTGTGTGAAAGAGGCATTAGGACATTTGAAACCAACACACGCAACACGTTTGATCTATCTGCAATACCTGTAATTCATAAAAGAAGCCATCTGCCTGTTGCAGCAGACCCTTCCCATGCAACAGGAATGCGTGATAAAGTACTGCCTATGGCACGTGCAGCTGTTGCGGCAGGGTGTGATGCTTTAATGATAGAAGTACACCACGACCCTGAAAACGCGCTCTCCGATGGTCCCCAGGCTCTCCTTCCTGATGATTTCACCATCCTTATGAAACAGGTGAAGGCTATAGCGGAAGTTATTGGGAGGAAGATAGAGTGAGTGAAATGAATGGATGAATGATTGAGTGATTGGTGATGATGATTGAGTGATTGGGTGATTGAGTGATTGGGTGGATGGGTGAATGGATGAATAGTATCCTCAATTAGATTTTTGTTTTTTTGGTCAAGATTTTAGAGAATGTTTTAAGTAACGTTAAGTAAACCAGATAATGATGGAATAACGGTTAGATTTTTCAATTTACAGAACATAGTAATAATTATTCTCCCTGTTTCTGTAAGAAAATATTTATAAGAATGTCTAACTCGTTTAATTAGTTTAAAAACTATCAGTCTCTTTAGGAGACGAGAAATTTTGGACGTTGTCCATTGTTCTTTGAAATATTGGAATAAATATTGTTTCAGATGTTTGCTTTTGAAACCACCGGCTATCAAGGCACCATTTAGAAGTACCTGAAAGATATGAAGTTCATTTTCGTTTAGTGGATTGAACCCTTTGTAGTTTCTGTTATTTTCGGTTTTTCTCGTAGTAAATTCTGAAAGCTGGGAGATAGCCCTGCTATTGTCATCCATTTTAGATAGAAAATCCAAGTATCTGTTTATATCAGCTTTACCAAACCGGATTATATCTATTAAAGAATAAATAGATTTTTTCATTACTGCAGGTTCTTTGGTTACTGAACCATTTTTATGATGGACTTCCCGGTTAACCGTTAATAAATGAACGTCATTAATTGTTATCTCTATACGAAGAACATTACCTGCTTTATTGTACATTTTAATGCTCAGAGCACCGCAGCTATGTTTGATTCGATATCCATTATATGTCCTTTTACAGCTGGTTTGTATTCTACCGGATTGTTTACCAGAGAATCTTTTCCCCAGGAATGACATAATATTTTCAGGGACAATAGTGTTGTTGCAATAATTCAGTAATTGATGGTAGAGGATATTTAATCTTTCCTCTGAATGAAATATTATATCGGCTGAATATTCTATCTGTTTAATGGACCAATGATATTTTATGGGCCAATTTTTACTGAGTTGATTTAGTATCGGGACATATTCTTTAGCCCAACTGTCTAATTTTGAATGGAATTCACTTATGGTGATTTTATCTGATAATTCTTGCGCTTTTGGTATATCCTCTATATAGTTAAAACAGTTATCTGATTTTATATAGTTAATCATATTTTTTTTCATATCCAGAGCTAACTTCTCGTGTCCATTGTAATAAACCTTAACCTTAAATGGAAAATAAGTCTGAACACGGAAATAACATAGACCATAGTCCTGATCTATGAAGTAATAATAGATATGAAGGCACTTCCTTGGTCTGGCTTTGAGTTCTATCTTATTGGTAGCTTTATTTCCTTGTATGTCAAAACCGTACTCTACTTCCAGGTTGGTTATAACAGCTACGAGTCCGGGTTGTTCTCCTCGTTGTTTTATTATTTCCTTGACCAGTTCTTCATTACTATGCTTGGAATCATTAAGATAAATGAATTTGGCATTATTTCTTTCAGCAAGCATTTCTGCGTTTTGCTTTAATGTCTTTGCTAATGAAATAGCATATTGCTTAAAATCTTTTAGTAAAATATGATTGGCTCTCAAAAATCTTTCCAATCCCTTTACAAAAGTTAATTGAATTAAAGAGCCTGAAAATAATTGTCTGTCGAAACAATAATTTATTCCAATTATATCATCTTTATATTTTGTTGTAAATAAATTTTCCATTTTTATTTAACCTGATATTTCAAGGTCAAATAATTTAAGAAATATTTTGGTTGCCGGCTTGCCGCGCTAAGGATTGAATGGATGAATGATTGAGTGATTGAGTGATTGGGTGATTGGGTGATTGAGTGATTGGGTGGATGGGTGAATGATTGAGTGATTGAGTGATTGGGTGATTGAGTGATTGAGTGATTGAGGATTGAGTGATTGAGTGATTGGCTGATTGAGTGATTGAGGATTGGCTGATAGGTTGGATGGACTCTACTTTTTAGTGTTTAATAGCTGCGCATTGTGACTTCTCTCAAATTTCTTCTCGCTTTTTATTCAAAAATTGTTTTTGTCAGGCTCATAAGTATTTTATATGAAAACAATTAGAAATAATCCAGGTATAAAATGACCAATAAAATAGTCAGGAACGATACAAGTCTTGAAGAATACGAAAAATACATCGGCGCGGAAGCAATTGAAAGAATATTTAACAAAGCGAGACCGCTGCACGACAGGCATGTGGTTTTCATCAATTCAACTTTTTACGGCGGAGGAGTTGCGCAGCTATTATCGTCTCTTGTGCTCCTTTTTAATAATGTCGGCATAACTACTGGCTGGCGGATAATTCAGGGTTCTCCCGACTTTTTCAGTATTACGAAAAAAATGCATAACGCGCTTCAGGGGGGTGAAATCAATCTTACCAAAACAAAACGCAATATATACGAACAGGTCATTGCCGAAAACGCAGTGAGAAATCATCTAAAGCACGATGTCGTAATAATTCATGATCCCCAGCCTCTCCCGATGATAGAACATTACACTAAACGAGGTCCGTGGATCTGGCGGTGTCACATTGACCTTACCCAGCCGAATATGGAATTATGGAATTACCTCAAACGGTTTATAGAAAAATATGATGCTGTGGTGTATTCCCTGAAGGATTACAGGCAGGAACTGGAAACTCCCCAGGTATATTTTCAGCCTGCTATTAACCCCTTCTCTCTCACAAACAAGGAGATGAGCGAAACCGAAGTGAATGAAAGGCTTGCATATTATGGGATCCCGACAGACCTTCCGATAGTAGCGCAGGTTTCACGCTTCGATAAATGGAAGGATCCTGAAGGTGTAATCAAAGCTTTTAAAAAAGCAAGGAAGGAAGCGGAAGCCACCCTGGTACTCCTTGGAAATGTTGCAACCGATGATCCCGAAGGTGAAGAAGTTTATCATGCGATGCTCAGAGCATGAAGAAGAGAGAATAATAATATTAAGCAAGCAGGATACAGCGCTTGTAAATGCACTCCAGAGAAAATCGGCTGTAATTCTGCAGAAGTCGAAACGTGAAGGGTTCGGACTTACTGTAACTGAAGCGATGTGGAAAGGAACCCCTGTCATCGGAGGGAATGTCGGCGGTATAAGATACCAGATAAAAGACGGGGAGAATGGCTACCTGGTTTCCTCACCGGATGAAGCGGCTCAAAGGATAGTCGACCTTCTTAAAAATAAAAAATTACGGGACAGTATGGGGAAAAAGGCAAGGGAATCAGTTAAGCAGAACTATCTTCTTCCGAAATACCTCGAAAAATATCTCGATTTAATAAACTCGTTCGAGACAAACTTCAAACTAAGAAGATAGACGGTTGAATTCATACCTGTTTTTCCTATATTTGCAGCCGATAATCTATAAACGAAGTATATAAAGTCCATCAGGCTGTACCTGTTCACCATCGGAGTGCAAATGAAAGAAGAATATCATAAATGGTTCACCAATTACCTTAACCGTGAATTTGAACTGCTGGTATTCGGACACTCCGGGTATCCTGTAATAGCATTCCCAACTTCGAGGGCAAGGTATTACGAGCTTAAGGATTTTGGATTAATAGGATCGGCATCTCACCTTATCGAATCAGGACGGGTAAAGATATATTGTCCCGACAGTGTCGATTCCGACAGCTGGTACAACTATTCAATTCATCCTGCCGACAGGGTAAAAACCCATAACGGTTATGAAAATGTAATCCTTAATGATATCATTGAATTTGCAAAACATGACTCAGGCTTTAATAAAGTAGCTCTTGCCGGGGCAAGCTTCGGAGCCTACCATGCTGCCAACCTCGCTTTCCGTTTCCCTGATAAAGTGAGCTACCTTTTCTGCATGGGAGGGGCATATGACATTAAACAGTTTATTATGGGCTATTATGATCAGAACTGCTATTTTAATAATCCTCCCGATTATCTCCCGAACCTGAACGATGAGTGGTACCTGAGCAGGATTCGCAATATGGGAATAGTACTGGGAACCGGGGATCAGGATATCTGCCTTCAGGACAACATAAACCTTTCGAATATTCTAAACGCTAAAGGGATCCGGCACTGGCTGGATATCAGGAATGGGGCCGGGCACGACTGGCCATGGTGGAGAGAAATGTTTCCGGAGTATCTCTCACAGATCCGCATTCCTGAATATCATTAAATACCGAGGATTGTAATTCAATTCAGGAATAGTTACTTTAATTCCAGGTTTACAAACAATTCGATTTTCACCCAATCAAACAGGAATATTTTCTATGAAAAAAATAGGAATCCTTTTCGGGCAGGAAAACACCTTTCCCCCTGCATTTGTAGAAAGAGTAAACTCAAAGAAGGAGACAGGAATTACAGCCGAATATGTAAGGATAGATAAAGTTAAGCAGGGTGAAGACTGCGGTTATGATGTAATAATCGACCGTATTTCACAGGACGTTCCATTCTACCGTGCCTTGCTTAAAAATGCTGCTCTGTCGGGCACTGCAGTCATAAATAATCCCTTCTGGTGGACGGCTGATGATAAATTCTTCAACAACGCGCTGATGACCAAGCTGGATGTGGCTGTGCCTAAAACTGTTCTGCTTCCCTCAAACCAGCATCCGACGGATACAAACGAGAACTCGTTCAGAAACCTCGCTTACCCCCTCGATTGGGAGGGAATGTTTGACTATGTCGGTTTTCCGGCTTACTTTAAACCGTTCGCAGGCGGAGGATGGAAGAATGTGTATAAACTGAATAATGCAGATGATTTTTTTAAAAGCATACAACGAAACAGGACAGCTTGTAATGATGCTGCAGGAGGAAATAATATTCGATACTTACTTCAGATGTTATTGCCTCGATCGTAAGGACGTCCATATAATGGAATACGATCCGAGACAGCCTCATCACCTGCGCTATGTTAAAGGAGCATTAAAAACAGAAAAGAAGGTACTTAAACAGGTAGAGAATGCAGTTCTTTCGATAAATAATGCTCTCGGCTATGACTTTAATACCGTTGAGATCGCTATGAGGGAAGGCGTCCCCTACGCAATAGATTTCTGCAACCCCGCTCCTGATGCGGATATTCATTCGGTCGGGGAAGATAATTTCGAATGGATAGTTGAAGCTTCTGCTCAGATGGCTATAAAAAAGGCAAAGGAACATAAACCCGGGAAGAACAATTTAACCTGGGGAAATTTCATTACATCATTTGTAAATGGTAATAATTTAAAATAATATCAGGCAGCAGAGAAACGGCTATGGCTGAACCAGGATTATTCACGTTAGGAATTGAAGAAGAATTCCAGATAATCGACCCCGAATCACGGGAGCTGCGTTCACATATTCAGCAGATACTCGAAGACGGTAAGATGATCCTTGCTGAAAATGTTAAACCCGAAATGCATCAGTCGGTCGTAGAAGTGGGAACGAACGTCTGCCTGGACATCCATGAAGCAAGAGAGCAGGTCACTAAATTAAGAAGCAGCCTTGCTAAGCTTGCCATGAACAAAGGACTGAGAATAGCAGCGGCCGGCACGCATCCTTTTTCCCACTGGAAGGACCAGAAAATTACAGACCACCCGCGTTATAAGACAATCGTAACTGATATGCAGCAGATAGCCAGGGCCAACCTTATCTTCGGACTGCACGTTCATGTCGGAGTTGATGACCGGGAAACTGCACTACATATAATGAATGCAGCCAGGTATTTTCTGCCTCATATCTTTGCTTTATCTACAAATTCACCTTTCTGGCTCGGAAGAAATACGGGGTTTAAATCTTACAGAAGCAAAGTATTCGACCGTTTCCCGCGAACAGGAATCCCTGATTATTTTAACAGTCTTTCCGAGTACGATAATTTTATAAAGCTTCTTATAAAGACAAAGTGCATCGACGATGCAAAAAAGATATGGTGGGATATCAGGGCGCATCCCATATTCGAAACACTTGAATTCCGTGTCTGTGATATCCCGATGCGTGTTGATGAAACTATAGCGCTAGCTGCTTTGATGCAGGCGGTAGTAGCGAAACTGCATAAGCTGGTAAAACAGAATCTCGGGTTCAGACTTTACAGGAGGGCGCTCATCTCCGAAAATAAATGGCGTGCAGCCAGGTACGGAATACAGGGAAAGATGATCGACTTCGGTAAGCAGACTGAAGTTGATACAACAAAACTGATTGATGAACTCCTCGAATTCGTGGATGATGTAGTGGATGGACTGGGCTCCCGGAAAGAAATAAACTATATAAAAACAATCTGTGAGAATGGGACAGGAGCTGACAGGCAGCTCGAAGTCTGGGATCAGTCATATGATCCCAAAAATGTTGTCGACTTCATAATAGATGAAACGCACCATGGTCTTGACCTTGATTAATTAATTACGGAATAAAAAGCAGGAGATTTTTTGGCAACCGTTATAAAAGCTGCAGTAATCGATCTTTATAACAATGAAAAAAATGAGGGGATACGCTGTATTAAGGACATTCTTTCGGGAATGAATAATAATGGTTCATCAAAAACAGAATTCGATGTATTTGATACCCGTTACAAGAATGAAATCCCCGGGATGGATTACGATATATTCATTTCTTCAGGCGGTCCCGGCAGTCCCTTCGAAGGAGAAGGATCTGAATGGGAAAAAATATATTTCGGCTTGATAGATAAGATATGGAATTACAACCAGCAGAATCACGGCAAGAAAAAATATGTCTTCTTTATCTGTCATTCATTTCAGATGATGAGCAGGTTTTTTAAGCTCGGCAGAGTTTCGAAGAGAGAGAAAACTTCATTCGGACTTCTCCCCTTTTCCAAAACCGGGGAAGGTATGAAAGATCCCCTTCTTAATCCATTGCCGGATCCTTTTTATGCTGCCGACATCAGGCAGTACCAGGTAACAGAACCGGACAGTAAAATATTTTCGGAGTTAGGAGCAGCGATACTTTCATACGAGATCCCGGTAATTGATTCAAATAAAGAAAAGGCAATGACCGCTGTACGTTTATCTAATGAAATGATAGGCACCCAGTTTCACCCTGAAGCCGATCCGGAAAGTATGTTATATCATTTCAGGCAGGATGAACGGAAACAGCAGGTAATGGATTTATTCGGTCCGCGTAAGTATGAAGAAATGCTCGGCTGGCTGAATGATAAGGATAAATTAAAACTCACAAGGAGCACTATCCTTCCCGGGTTTCTGAACCGGGCAGTTAAAGAATTAAATACAGCCAACACGGAATAGTCCAGCCTATGATACACCAGCTAAGAAAAGATTTCAACCGGACTTTCTCACAGAAACAGTACGATAAATTTATCCGGGATATTAATACCGGTCTTAAATACCCGGCGGATTTCAGGATATCGGAAACACCCGTTTTTCTCACAAGGGATTTTTCGAATGAATTGATAAAGGCATCGGATGGTATAGTACAGCAGATTAAGACCGATGATTTCAAAGAACGTGCTGCCGGTGCTGTACCAGAGGGATTATCTGTTCCGGGAGAAGACGATCATCCGCTATTCCTCTCTATTGATTTTGCCGTATGTACTAACGGGAACGGTAAACCGGTACCTCAACTGATAGAACTGCAGGGATTCCCTACGGTTTATGCCTACCAGGCTTACTATGAACGGCTGCTAAGACACCATTTCCCCATCCCTCCGGATTTCACACCATATTTTGACGGACTTTCTGAAGAGAGCTACTTAAAAATGCTGAAGGATGCTGTTGTAGGTGAAGCCGATCCTGAGAATGTCATTCTGATGGAGATCGAGCCTGAAAACCAGAAGACAAGAATAGACTTTGCCGCGACGGAAAAATTCCTTGGTGTAAAAACCGTAGGGATTACCAGGCTCGCAAAAGAAGGCAAGCACCTTTATTACAAGGATGGAAATAAACTCATACCGGTCACCAAAATATACAATCGTGTCATTTTCGATGAACTTATAAGAAAAAATATAAAACTAAACTTCGATCTGACCGAAGATCTGCACGTCAGCTGGGCAGGTCATCCCAACTGGTTCTTTAAAGTGAGTAAGTATTCACTCCCGCTCCTGAAAAGTCGATACGTTCCCGAATGTTATTACCTCGACGAACTGGAAGAATACCCGGAAAACCTGCAGAATTATGTGTTAAAACCGCTATTCTCTTTTGCAGGACTCGGAGTTGAAATAAATGTTAACCGGGAACTGCTCGACAGCATAAAGGACAGGAAAAACTATATCCTTCAAAAGAAAATTGAATATGCCCCTGTTATTGAAACTCCGGGGGGCGAGTTTTCCAAAATTGAGATAAGAATGATGTTTATATGGCAGGATAAGCCTATACTCGTAAACAACCTTGTAAGGATGAGTAAAGGAGCTATGATGGGCGTCGATTTCAATAAAAATAAAACATGGGTCGGTTCAAGCTGCGCGTATCATCCAGTGTAAATCCCATCCTTATTACCCTTAAACTGTGAACCAGATCAGTCATATTTTTATTCGTAAGGGATATTTTATATCTTAATGCAATTAAACGAGACAAATTCCCACTTAACTAAACTGGACAATTCTGTGAAGGATAACAGAAAAGATATAACTTTTGAATTTCATACATCTGCAGCAGCACGAAACAAATATCATCTGGATGATCATTTATTTACTTTAACAGGCGACCTTATTGTTGCCGATTTTACATCAGCAAGGAAACTGGCTGATAAGATCAATAAGGTTAAGGAAAATGAAGCCGGACAGCACCAGATGACCACACCGGGTCAGATAAATGCACTGGGCCTTATACATGAAATACTGCATTTTCTGATCGGATATTATGAAGAGAAAATTAATCCCGGAGCTTTTAACCGAAGTCTGAAATATCTTAATGAAAATCTCTCAAATGAAGAAACGGATAAAGTACTCCTCAGCTTTATAAATGATTTCCCGCCGCTTGAGGTGCATAAAGGGAATACAAAACCGGAGGATTATTTAATCGGCACAAGCGGTAATAAAACAAACCGGGAGCTGCTTATTGAAGAGATTATTCTTCTGAACCTTCAGAACAACAATCCCGCCGTATCAAATCTTTCAGATCTTTATACTGATAAACCTCTCGCTGAAAAATCGAAATATCTCAGTTTCCTGGATGAGACCGAGAAATTCTTTATTACTGAAAAGTCTTTCGGTAAGGAGAACCTGCCTCTTCTCCAGTTTCTAAGAAAACCAATTATCACAAGCCCGTACAATCTTGAAGGACAGCTCGATTTCATTTTTAAAGAATGGGGCGTGTTCATATATGATAAATTCGGCAGGAGGATTCTGGGCGGGAAGGACCTTATTCATGAAGACTATAAACTCTTTGTAAAACATGGCGGCGGTGAAAAAGGAACCCCGCCGGTACCGTCATATGAATTTGACGAGGAGTATTTCAGAAAACTACGCGCCCGGCTGGAAGCAGGAGAAAATCTTACATCCGATGAGATGAAATATTACCAGTCTGAGTACGAGCGGTTTACTACGGATATTGAATGGATGCCCCGTGTTGTAATGCTGGCAAAGAATACGCACGTATGGCTTGATCAGCTGTCTAAAAAATACGGACGAAGCATCACTCGTCTCGATCAGATCCCTGATGAAGAACTTGACCGGCTTGCCCGCTGGAACTTTACCGCTCTATGGCTTATCGGGATATGGGAACGAAGTTCAGCATCGAGAAAGATAAAACATCTTACCGGCAACCCCGAGGCTGTATCATCCGCATACTCCTTATATGATTATATAATCGCAAGGGATATTGGCGGTGAGGAAGCCTTCTACAATCTGAAAGAAAGAGCGTCTAAAAGAGGGATTCGAATGGCCAGTGATATGGTCCCTAATCATACCGGCATATATTCAAAATGGGTAGTTGAAAAACCATATTACTTCATTCAGAGAGATGAACCTCCATACCCTTCCTACGCTTTTTATGGTCCCGACCTTTCTGATGACGACAGGGTTGCTGTCAGGATAGAGGACAAATATTATTCACGGTCAGATGCAGCTGTGGTCTTTCAGAGAGTGGATAAATATACAGGCGATACAAGGTATATATACCATGGCAATGACGGTACCAATATGCCGTGGAACGATACTGCACAGCTTAATCTTTTGATACCGGAAGTAAGAGAATCACTCTACCAGACGATTAAACATGTTGCCGGAATGTTCCCGATTATAAGATTTGATGCGGCAATGACGCTCTCCAAAAAACACTACCAGAGATTATGGTTCCCGATACCGGGTACTGCCGGTGCGGTGCCGTCTCGCGCAGATTATGCAATGACGCGTGAGCAGTTCGACAGTGAAATGCCCGATGAATTCTGGCGTGAAGTTGTCGACAGAATGAATAATGAAATGCCGGATACGCTCCTGCTTGCCGAGGCATTCTGGCTGATGGAAGGATATTTTGTAAGGACGCTGGGAATGCACCGGGTATACAATAGTGCGTTCATGCATATGATGATGAAAGAGGAAAATGAAAAGTACCGTCTGCTGGTTAAGAATACGCTCGATTTTAACCCGGAAATATTGAAGCGGTACGTTAATTTTATGAGCAACCCCGATGAGGAGACCGCTGTAAACCAGTTCGGTAAGGGGGATAAATATTTCGGTGTGTGCGTAACCCTGATAACAATGCCCGGACTTCCTATGTTCGGACATGGACAGATTGAGGGATTTGCTGAAAAATATGGTATGGAATATAAACGCGCATATTATGATGAATACATCGATGAAAACCTCGTCCGTACACATGAGGATCAGATTTTTCCCTTAATGAAGAAAAGATACCTTTTCAGCCAGGTAGAAAACTTCGAATTTTTCGATTTTGTTGAGGATTCCGGAAATGTCAATGAATCCGTGTTTGCCTACACTAATTACAATGGGTTTGAGAGAGCCTTAGTACTTTATAATAATTCATACCAGGAATGCCATGGTACTATAAAATATTCGGTTGAAAAGACCTGGAATAATAGTAAAAGGAGCAAATCACTTGCAGAAGCATTGAATATAAAATCAGATTATAATGTTTATTACATATTCAGGGACTATCATACCAAGCTTGAATATTTAGTACCGGGAAGGGATATCTTCAACTTTGGAAGGTATTTTTATCTGAATGGATACGAGTATTCGGTTATGCTTGACTTCCGGGAGGTTTTCGATACAGACGGCACTTATGAGAGTCTCAATGAATATCTGCATGGAGATGGGGTATATTCGATTGAAGATGCTAAACTTGAACTTACACTAGCACCGCTGCATAAAGCTTTTTCCTCTCTATTTGAACCTCATATATTTAATGAGGCCAAATCCTATGCATTCAATAAACAGGAGGATGCCCTTTCAGAACAATTTCACTCGAGGCTGTACTTAACGATCGATGAACTCAACAAATTGAATGATATACCTCTTGATAAAAACGATGTAGAGAACCAGATTGAATCGGAGTTTACCTCGGCAAATATTTTTAATGATATGCTGAAGAAAAAAAGCAGCTTGAAAAGAAAAACTACCTGGCTGGAAAATGCACAGCTGAACCTGGTACATATTAACGGAAACGGCAGTTCAGAGAAAAATAAAAATATTATTACACTTTCTATTATAATGAAAGATCTTCAGAGCCGAACAATCCAATCCGCCGACGGAAATAATTTCTTCAACAGATTCCTGCTTGACAGGATTATTCCATCAAGATTAAGGCAGCTTTCACCAGACAATGTGAGTGATTATAATGAGTACAGCCTCGTAAAGCTGCTGTCAGAGAGTGATTCGAAAAACAGATGGACAACAGAATTGAACTTCAGCAGACCACCCGCGAGAGCTACCGGATCAAAACATAATTCGATATCGGCTGAATCTGCGGATTTTATGTGCAGACTTCTCGACAGTAATGAATTCAAGAATTTTGTAGAGGTGCATGAACATCAGGGTACAAAGTACTTCAATAAAGAAAAATTTGAAACTGCTCTCGATTTTATTTATACCCTTTATAATCTGCATTCTGAATTGAGATATAATTCAGGAAAAAGAAATACAACGAAGACCGGAAAAAACGGGTCAACAGGGCCGGCATTCGAGAAATATATTCTGGATGAGTTAAAGGGATCTGATCAGTTCTTCGGATATATAAAAACCCTGGCCGGCGAAAAGGGGTATAAATATGAAGAACTTAAAAAAGTGTTCATTCCTTCACAAGCAAAGAAGCCGGGGGCAAGTGCAAAGCAGAAGCCCGCGGTAAAGAATTCAAATAAAAAATCAATAACAAAAAAAAGAGGAAAAGGTGACTAGAAAAATTGTTTTACTTTTTACGGTGATAGTTATTTTTACAGGGAAGAACACTACAGCACAATATAATTTACAACAGGCATTTCCGGGCCTGACATTTTCGAGTCCTGTGGATATGCAGTATGCTCCGGACGGGACTGACAGACTCTTTGTCCTCGAACAATCCGGTATCATTAAAGTCTTTGAGAATAACGGCAATACAACAACAGTTAAAACCTTTCTCGATATTACTGACAGAGTCACAAGCGGAGGAGAAACCGGGCTGCTTGGACTTGCATTTCATCCTGATTATGCAACCAACGGTTATTTCTATGTAGACTATACTACTCCAGGTCCTTTAAGAACTCACATTTCAAGGTTCCAGGTTACTTCAAATCCCGATTCTGCGGATAAAAGCAGTGAGCTTGTTCTGATTGAAGTTAATCAGCCTTTTTCAA
The DNA here is from genome assembly GCA_963832715.1 of uncultured Ignavibacteria bacterium. GTDB lineage: Bacteria > Bacteroidota > Ignavibacteria > Ignavibacteriales > Ignavibacteriaceae > DATFVA01. Next base: position 79,360 of record CAWHVB010000007.1, read on the forward strand.
ACCATAACGGAGGAAGAGTCAGCTTTGGTCCCGATGGTTATTTATATATCGGTTTCGGCGACGGCGGTTCCGGAGGAGATCCAAATGATAACGCTCAGAACAAATCCGTTCTTCTGGGAAAAATATTAAGAATCGATGTGGATAATCCTGCACCTCCTTTAAACTATGGAATTCCTTCAGACAATCCATTTGCAGGAAATACACAGGGATGGAGAGAAGAAATTTATTCTTTCGGGATGAGGAATCCCTGGCGTTTCAGCTTTGACCCGGTAACCGACTTACTGTGGTGCGGCGATGTAGGTCAGAATGCCTGGGAAGAAATTGATACTATAACTAATGGCGGCAATTACGGCTGGAGATGCTACGAAGGAAACCATGAACATAATATGACCGGCTGCACCGGCACAGATTACCTCTTTCCAATCTGGGAATACGGGCATACGGGGGGAAACTGCTCCATTACCGGAGGTTTCGTTTACAGGGGAATGAGAAGACCGGAACTGACAGGAGAGTATATTTATGGAGATTATTGTTCTGCAAAGATATGGGACCTTAACTACAGCGGAGTTAATGTAACCAATAATTTAGTTAATACAGCTTCAGCTTCAGTACTGTCCATCGGGGTGGACATGAACAATGAGCTTTATATCCTCTGCTCTAATGGTAAGATATATGAGTTCCAGCCCGCGGTTGCAGCACCCACTGATCTTATGGCAGGATCTGACGGTTCAGGAACTGTAGATCTCAACTGGACTGATAATTCCAGTAATGAAACCGGATTCAGGATACAGAGGAAAGATAGCACGAATATTTTCAATGATGTAGGAACTGTCGGTGCGGGAATCACTACTTTTTCAGATAATGTTTCAAGCATTACAACGTATACGTACAGGGTAATAGCCTATAACGATACTGCTGTTTCCGATTACAGCAACGAAGCCCAGATAATGGTTACCCAGATCCCGGTGGAGATGATCTCTTTTGGGGTCAAAGTTTCAGGAAATAAGGTTCTGATAAACTGGATCACGGCAACTGAACAGAATAATAAAGGTTATTATGTCGAAAGAAACTTCGGAGATAACTGGGCGTCTATCGGATTTGTAAAAGGACACGGCACTACCACAGAAAAAAATACCTATTCCTATACTGACGATTTTACAAACGATAATTACCGGGGTACTATTCAGTACAGGTTAAAACAGATTGATTACGATGGTACTTTTCATTATTCAGGAACCGTTATGGTTAACCTGGATATTAAAACAAGGGGTTATTACCTCGACCAGAATTACCCCAACCCGTTTAATCCGTCTACCAAAATAAGATTCAACGTACCCGAACAAAGCAGGGTCAGAGTAGAGATTATAAATGTCCTTGGCAAAGTGGTTGAAGAACTATCCAACGGAGAAATGCCGCAAGGGACTTATGAGAAAGTTTGGAATGCTTCGAGGTTTGCATCAGGTGTTTATTATGTCAGGATGAAAGCCGAATCGGAAGTTTCGAACCAGACATATTTCAAAGTCCTTAAGATGCTGTATTTAAAGTAATGGAGTATTGAAGGAATTGACGAATTCACGAATTAATTCGTGAATTCGCAATTCAATAACTTATTTCAAAGAGCTATCGCTGCGACGCAAAGAAGATGATTTTAATATGACCGGATGGATAGATTATTATAAAAGGAAATCGGGAGATGTTAGGCGAAGCGCCGTTCCTGCTCACAGGCCGACCTAAACGTATTCCGGTATCTTAACTTTTATTCACATAAATTGCTGCAGCTTTTGCACAGTTCTCCCCGTCAATAGCTGCTGATACTATACCGCCGGCATAACCTGCTCCTTCTCCTGCAGGGAACAAGCCTGAAGTTCCTATATGCATATAAGTTTCACTATCTCTTGGAATTCGTAAAGGAGAACTTGTTCTGCTCTCCGCGGCAACAATAACAGCTTCTTCTGTAAGATATCCCCTCATTTTCTTATTGAAAATATAGAGTGCTTCTTTAAGATATTTTGAAATATATGCAGGCAGTTCGTTATGCAATGCAGTGGAAGTAAGTCCCGGAATGTACGAGCTTTGAGGAAGACTCTGTGAGAGTTTACCTTTAACAAAATCAGTTGCGCGCTGAGCGGGAGCGCTCTGAGTCTTTCCTGCCAGCTCAAAACATTTTTGTTCAAGCTGCTTCTGAAGTTCAAGTCCTTTAAATGGTTCTTCTGCATCAATATTCTGCCAGTCTTTCTGATCTACAGTTGCTACAAAACCGGAATTTGCAAAGGGCGAATCCCTCTTTGAAAGCGACATTCCATTTACAACTATCTCACCGGGAGCTGTAGCAGAGGGGACAATAATACCTCCCGGACACATACAGAACGAATAAACGCCTTTATCATTCACCTGGCAGGAAAGTGTATAGGGAGCAGCAGGAAGATTTTCATGCTTATTTTTTGTATGGTACTGCATCTCATTTATCAGGCTTTGAGGATGTTCTATCCTGACTCCCATAGAAAATGGTTTGGCTTCGAGAAGCATACCCTTTTTGTGCAGAAGATAGTAAATATCACGTGCGGAATGACCGGTAGCCAGAATAACAGCATCTCCCCTGACTTCTTTTTCATCATTTACTATAATTCCCCTAACTGATCCGGCTTCTATTATAAAATCTGTCAGCTTTGTATCAAAGTTAAATTCTCCGCCGCATTTAAGGATTGTTTCTCTTATAGATTTAACTACGTCCGGGAGTTTATTTGAGCCGATGTGTGGATGAGCATCAATAACTATATCCTCTGCAGCTCCGTGCTGAATGAGTACGTTCAGAACCTTTCCCACATCTCCACGCTTTGTTGCCCTTGTATATAATTTACCGTCGCTGTACGTGCCTGCACCCCCTTCTCCGAAGCAGTAATTGGAATCCGGATTTACTTTATGGAACTGCTGGATAGCTCTTAAATCTTTCCTTCTGCTCTGAACATCCTTCCCGCGTTCAATAATAACAGGCTTAATCCCCAATTCTATCAGCTGGAGTGCCGAGAATAACCCTGCAGGTCCTGATCCTACAATGATAACCTTTTTATTGTCGCTGACAGGTTTATAATTTATGACAGGATGTATCTCTCCTGGAGATTCATTTACAAAGGCATTGACCAGAACTTTATAAACAGGTTCTTTACTTCGCGCATCTATAGACCTTCTCAGCGGAACTACAGCTTTCAGTTCTGCGATGTTTACATTTAATTTCTCAGCGGCTTTTTCATAAACTTTTTCTTTATTAAAAATATCATCAGGCGGAATTATAAGTTCCAGTTCTTTTTTCATAGTTCACATATACAGAATGAATTGATTTATCCGAATAAACTTTTATTTAACCCGCCGTCCACATTCAAAGTAACACCATTTATATACGATGCTTTCTTTGATGCAAGAAAGAGAACAGCAGACGCGATTTCCTCGGGCGATCCCAGCCGGTTGACAGGAGTTTGTCTAGCCATATCCGCAAGAATCTCCTCGTGAGAAACCTTTTCCTTTTTAGCACGCACAACAGAAAGATCATACAGCCTGTTAGTTAACGTATAACCAGGTGCAATATTGTTTACGGTGATATTGTACTTTGCATATTCCATGCTTAGTGTTTTAGCAAGACCGGTAACCCCTGTTCTCAATGAATTTGAAAGCAACAGGTTATCCACAGGTTCCTTTACGGTAATGGATGTTATATTTAATATTCTGCCCCATTCATTTGAGATCATATCTGGTAAAGCCAGCCTGATGAACCTGACCGCACTCATCAGTACCTGGTCAATCGCATTCTGCCACTGCCTGTCGGAAAACCCGGTAAAATATCCGGCAGGCGGACCGCCGCAGTTATTTACAAGAATGTCTATAGAGCCGAGCTCTTTATGAACCACATCAACAGTGCTCTCTATTTCTTTAGGTTTATTAATATCGCAGACACACCATACTGCATCAATACCATACCGTTTTTTTAAATCATTGGAAAGCTCGATAAGCTCTTCTTTGCTTCTTGCACAGACAGCAACTTTGCATCCTTCAGCAGCAAAACTTCCGGCAATGGCTTTTCCTATACCCTTACTTGAAGCGGTTATAAGTGCAGTTTTTCCCTTAATACCTAGATTCATAAAAATTTCCTGCAAATTATTTTTAAGAAGAACATAATGAATAAGAAAATATTTGCAGGAATTCAAATCATTTGACGATAATTATAATTACTAGCTCATTTCATAAACCAGCCCAATTAATGGATTGTCCTCTTGTTTTGACTCTTCAGCTAAAGCCATCTTCCAGGCAGGTTTGGAATTACCAGGATTTAAAGAGACCGAGCGAAAAACAAACCGCTGGGAGCAACCCAGCGGCAGCAGAAGTCGCAAATTTAGATTTTTAATGATGCAGGGTAAGCGAGTCCTACATTTTCAGGCGCCGGGCAATCATCGCAATTAAGACCCCGGGATCAATCCAGGTACGAGCCCCGGTTTATTTCACCGGCTGAAGGTTCATTTCACCGACAATCTGGGCTGTATCAAGGGCAATAACCAATTCCTCATTCGTAGGAATTCTGAATACTTTAACTTTCGAATTGTCCGATGAGATAATTTCCTGTTTTGTATTGTTTCTTTCTGCGTCTAAAGAGATCCCGAGGAAATCGAGATCGCTGCAGACAGCTTCCCTGACCATAGACGAATTCTCACCTATTCCGCCGGTAAAGACAAGAGCATCCAGTCCTCCCATTGCAGCGGTATAGGCACCTATATACTTTTTGATTCTATAGCAGAAAATATCAAAAGCATACCCGGATCTTTTATGTCCTTCAGACATTGCATTTTGTATCTCGCGCATATCGCTGCTTTCACCACTGATTCCGATAATTCCGCTGTGTTTATTTAGGAGTGTTCCAGCCTCACTCAGCGAAAGTCCTTCCTTTCCCATAATATAGAGAATAAGAGACGGATCGAGATCCCCGCTTCTTGTTCCCATCAGGAGTCCTTCAAGCGGTGTAAAACCCATTGTTGTATCTATCGATTTTCCTTCTTTGATTGCAGCCATACTGCAGCCGTTTCCGAGATGCGCGGTTATCATTTTCAGTTCGGATAAATCTTTACCCATCATAGCTGCGGCTCTTGTAGATACGAAATAGTGAGATGTGCCGTGGAAACCGTATCTTCTTATCTTATATTTTTTGTAGAGCTCATATGGTATTCCATAAAGGAAAGCCCGCGGGGGCATTTTTGTATGAAAAGCAGTGTCGAACACGCCGCACTGGGGAGTATCCGGCATAACTCTTTTCACTGCCTGGATACCTTTTATATTAGGAGGATTATGGAGCGGTGCGAGTTCGATATTTTCCTGGAGCACCTGCATTACCTCATCAGTGATCAGCACCGAATCAGAAAAAGTTTCACCTCCATGAACAACACGGTGCCCGACAGCTTCTATATCTCTTTTATCGTCTATAACCCCATGGTTCTTGCTCAGCATTACGCCGAGTACATACTCGATGCCTATTGCGTGATCGAGGATCTCCCCTACTATTTTAATTTCGTCACCATCGTATCTCTGGTGCGTCAATACAGCGCTGCTCATTCCAATACGTTCAACAATACCTTTAGCTAATGCTGTTTTTTTGTCAGTATCAATAAATTGATATTTTATTGATGAACTACCGCAGTTAAGTACTAATACTTTCATATAAATTTTCCGTTTGAGATTATAAATTATTCAGCAATAATTCTACCGTTATTATCGTACTTGTAAAACCCTTCGCCTGTTTTTTTGCCGAGTTTTCTTTCCCGAACCAGTTTTCTTAATATCGGGCATGCCCGGTAGCGCGGTTCCCCGAGGGTTTTCCACAAAGTTTCCATCCATGCAAGCACTTCATCCAGGCCCATCATGTCAGCCATTTCCAGCGGTCCGTATGCAAAGTTATATCCCAGCTTCATAGCTGTATCAATATCTTTAGCGGTAGCCACTCCTTCAAGAAGGATATACATTGCCTCATTAAGAAGAGGGACAATTGCGCGGGTGGTTACAAAGCCCGGGTATTCGTAAACTTCAACAGGAGTCTTCCCGATTGTAGCCGCGAATGCTTTTATTATTTCGACCGTTGCATTTGAAGTATGGAGACATTTTACAAGCTCTACCAGGGGAACTTTAGGTACCGGATGTAAAAAATGCATCCCGATAACTTTATCGGCTCTTCCGGTGCTCTCAGCAAGTTTCGTCAGACTTAATGTTGAAGTGTTCGATACGAAGATAGTATCCTTTTTCACCAGTTCGTCGAGCTGTCTGAATATTCCTTTTTTTAATTCGAAATCTTCATCTACAGCTTCAACCAGCAGATCGGTTGCCTCGACATTATCAAAGCTCGTCTGCCAGGATATTCTTGCAAGTATTGATTTCTTCTCCGACTGGGTAAGCGACCATCTTTTAATTTCCCTGTCAAGCGATTCGGAAAGATCCCCTTTTGCCTTCTCGAGAAAATCTTCATTTTTTTCAATAAGGCGAACTTCAATTCCGGCTGCTGAGATGGTCTGTGCTATCCCCTGTCCCATTACGCCTGCGCCAATAATAGTCACATTATTTATCCTATCGGTCTTATCATAATTTTTTGTTCTGCTAAGCAGATCTTCAAGTTTCAGATTCTCTTCTACCATAATTTACCTTTTGAATTATTAACCGGGTTATCCAGTTTGGTTAATTGTTTTATGTCGTCAATTTCCTTTTCGGAAAGATTCAGGTGAAACCGTATAAGTTTACCTTCGCGGTTCACGTCCATTTTATCAAATATTTTACCGAGCTTGTAATTTTTCTGCGACAGGATGTTCATAGCAATTGCACCCTCAACAGCGGCTGCTATCAGGTAGGCATTACCTGCACTGCTGCATCCCAGAGCAGATTCTATCTGAGCACCGTTGTTAAATTCGGCGGAGACGGAAAAATTATCTATAGATGAAAGTATCTCAGGTGAGAGCAGTTTTGAATCCTTTCCCGCGATACGATCGAATATTCCGGCCGCAAATGCTCCTTTGTCAGTTGCCATCCAGATACTGTTTTTCTCCTTAATATTTTTTATTATCGAAACGAGCTCAGTGTTTTCTTTCAGCCGGTTGCCTCTGTCACTAAAAAAAGATTCGAGATAGTCTTCCCTGTTTGAAACTATTACAATGTTATTTCCGGGGAAATACACAATAGTTGAAGGTTTTTCTTTAAGGGAATATGTGCTGTCCGTTTCTTTTTGAAACTCAGGACTATCTTCGAAGAATCTTTTTACTTTCCCGTAATTCTTTTCAACCTTCACCACTACAATTGAATTGTCATCCCTGGTCCTTGCGATTGAGATCTCACTTATACCTTTTTTAAGTCCTGTGCCCGTAGCATTCTCAAACTTTCTCAGCCAGCCTCCGCCCGGCTCTTCCGGAAGCGAAGTGGCGAGATTCTCTTCACCGGCCTTTGATTTCCTGACGGCATCAAGATCGGCATAAAGGAGATACTCGGTATTCTTTGGAAGATAGCTGAAAAGCTCCCACTGTGATTGCGTAATATCATCGGTTTTGGTTTTAGTTCCGCATGATGCAAAAAGCAGCAAGAGGGATAGTATAGTAGCTGATTTCGTCATTCTCAAAAATCTTTTTTTCTGAAAGTAATTATGCTTAAAATCATCATCAAAACTAAAAACAAGAATGAGCTTATTAAAGGCTGAAAGTCGGATATACCTTTTCCCGTAGCGAGGTCGGAGATCATTCCTCCCATCAGCTCGGATGTCTTTGGTACAAAATAATAAATCCCTTTTACGATATTTTTAACTACATCACTTTTAAAAAAAACATCGGCGCGGCTATAGGCAAGGTTTAAAATGGGACTAAGCACAAGAAAAATGAAATAGGCGAGCATCATACCAAGCATAGAACCCCTGGTCAGCACGCCGCATAGCACAATAAGTGCATAAAGCACGGCAAAGGTAAATGTGATTATGAGTATCGACCAGAGGAATGTAGGGTCCCAGAATGAAAACTTAAGTGCAATAATAAGCCAGATACCCGTAACGAGAAAACCGATATTCAGAAGTACTACCAGCAGTCCACCCGCATACTTACCCCAAAGAAGCTGCTGCCTTGATACAGGCTTGCTTAATAGAAGGTCGATGTTTCCTTTTTCGAGCATATTCGGGATAAAGCTTGCGCTTGAGAAAATTGCAAGGAGAAGTCCTAATCCTGCCAGCGGAGATATTATCATTATTTCGAGGGTTGAAACGATATTCCTTATGAGAAAATCATTTCCTGTTTTAGTTTCGATACCCGTTATAATCGACTGGGTATCAACCAGACTGAATATAAGTGCGGTAATCACAATTGCCAGAACGGAAATTCCAATAAAGAAGAGGAATACCTTTCTTGCCAGGGCTTCTTTCAGCGTAAACAGGGTCATCAGATAAATATTTCTCATGACGGAGTCCCCTTTTCCGACTGCTCAATCAATGATATGAACATATCTTCAAGCGTACTTTTTTCTTTGATGATTCCGGAAATCATTACATTGTTCTGCCTCAGGTAATCAATAAAACCATTAAGCTGAGCTGTATCAGCCGCCTTTACATTAAACGCATCTTTAACAGGGGTGATAGTAACTCCATTATAAGACTCAGGCATACTGAAGGATGGAGCTTCAACGGTTAACCTGTATTCCTCCTTCTTTTCAGTAAGTTCCTTAACTGTCCCCTCCCTGAGGAGAGTACCTTTGTTCAGGATCGCAACACGGTCGGTTATTAGTTCCACTTCAGAGAGCAGATGGGAATTCAGGAAAATAGTTTTTGAACGGGCTTTAAGCTCCAGCAGGATGTCTCTTATTTCTTTCCTGCCAATCGGATCAACCCCGTCAGTAGGTTCGTCAAGGAAAATCAGCTCGGGATCATTTATCATAGCCTGCGCAAGACCCAATCTCTGCATCATACCTTTTGAATAAGTTTTAACCTTTGCTTTTTTCCATTTGGACAGCTTCATCATTTCGAGGAGCTCATCTATTTTCTTATCGAGTGCAGTGCCGTCAAGACCGCTTAGTCTTCCGAAAAACTTCAGCACTTCACTTCCTGTCAGATAGCCGGGATATCGATGGTTCTCAGGCAGATAGCCGATTTTTTTCTTAACGGAGAAATCGGAAAGTTCATGTCCCAGTACGTAAGCCTGACCCGAAGTGGGGAAGGTTATAGAGAGCAGAATTTTGATGAGAGTAGTTTTCCCGGCGCCATTAGGACCAAGCAGGCCGAATATTGTACCCTGCTCAAGAGCAAGGTCAAAGCCGGATAAAGCCAGCACTTTCTGTGAGCGGGAGGAATAATATTTGGTCAGTTCCTTTGTTTCAATAATAGCCATAAAATGCAGTATTAAATAATATTGTAAGTTTAAATTTAATTAAAATTGATCTGATCTCTTAGCAGTATAAGAATTTATGCGCATAATTCAGGGTTAAAATGGATGAGCGGCAAAAGGAATGAGGAGGGGCTGTAAAATTATTCTACAGAATGAATGAATCCAGCAGATTTGCGAATTGAGCGAATGGGCGAATTGATTCGTAATTGTTAATTCTATTCTCTCAATCCGCTACTCCACCAATACATTCTACTTCATTATCACTAACTTCTTTGTCTGCACAAAGCTCCCCGCCTGCAACTGGTAGAAATAAATTCCGCTCGCGAGATTATGTCCGTCCAATTCTATAGTATGCTTCCCTGCTTCTTTTTCACCGTTAACCAGTAAAGCGACTTCTTCACCGAGAGTATTATATAGCTTAAGTGAAGCAAATCCTTTAACAGGCAGTTGATAGCTGATATTAGTCACCGGGTTAAAAGGATTTGGATAATTCTGCGACAAACTATAATCCGAAGCAAAAGTAATTTCTATCTCATCAGAGTATTCATAGCCACCGTCAAAATCATACTGCTTCAATCTGTACACTGCAACCGAACCCTTCCTTTCTGTTAAGTTATCATGGTAAACATAAGAATGCCTTTCGGTTGTTGTACCATGTCCGTTCACAAATCCAACGGTGACCCAGGAACCATTAAACTTCCTCTGGATCTCAAAACCACGATTATTAGTTTCCGTTTCAGTCTGCCAGTTTAAGATCACAATACTTCCTTGAGCGAAGGCAGTAAATGAATTCAGTTCCACAGGAATTGCCGCGTGAGCTTTCCGCAGGATAGTTCCTGATTCCCCCACCGCAATACCCACATTAGAACTATTGTTAGCAACCGCAATAGAAAACAGGTTAAGTCCGTCATAACTTTCTTCCTCGTACCAGTTAGCGCCTGCGTTGACAGTTTTCATTATGAAGCCCGAATCTGCGCATAAAAATCCGATGCTGGTATTAGTAAGTGCGACACCATAAAAATTATAAAACTGACCGCTATACTGCTGTATCCAGGTAATTCCTCCGTCAGTTGTTCTCAGTAAAGTACCGCTCTCTCCCACAGCATTGCCGTATGCAGGCAGTTCTTTGTAAAAAGATATACTATGCAAAATATTCACAGCCGAAGTCTGAGTTACAAACCAGTCCGTACCGCCATTTGTAGTATTGAGTATTTTACCGTGGTCTCCGCAGGCAAAGCCCGTCATATCATCGATAAAACAAACAGAATATAAGTCATCAGTAATTCCCGAATTCTGCTGGACCCAGTTAACACCATTATTCGTCGTCTTAATGATCATTCCAATGTCTCCGACAGCATAACCTGCAGTACTGGTGCTGCCGGCGGGAAATGAGACTGCTCTCAGGCGGCTAATAAGTCCGCTATTCTCGATCTCCCATGAACTCCCGGAATCTGAGGACTTTAATATTATACCCGAATCGCCCACCGCAACAGCAGTGGTCAAGTCTATCATTGAAATGCCGTACAGATTTTTACTTGTTCCACTATTCACAAGATTCCAATTTATCCCGCTATCTGTAGATACGGCAATTGTACCCTGATTTCCTACAGTTAAAAACTTCACAGAACCCACGTCAATGACGGCATTTAATGCCTGGTCGGTATATGTCCCCATCCTTTCTGTCCAAGTATTGCCGCTGTCCGTTGTTTTAAGAAAAAACCGATCTATACCCAGGGCGATACCATGATCAAAGTCGCTGAATCCTATTGTAAGCACATACGGATAATTAATTCCAAACTGGGGATACCAGCTGCTGCCGCCATCTGTACTTCTGTATATCCCTGCTGATCCAGCTGCAGCATAATTATTCTCATCTATACATACCGCACTTGTCAGTAATCCTGTAAAACCTGCTGTCTGAAACCATGAAATTCCGCCGTCGGTCGACTTATAAATGTCCGTACCAGCAGCTACACCATTGTACTCATCAGCAAAAGCAAAGCTATAAACCCCAGAGAGTGTACCAGCCTGGAACCAGGTTTCCCCGCCATCGGTTGTCCTAAGCAAAGAACCCGGACGACTTACAATGCCATTTTGCTGACTTGTAAACCATATTGTGTTTAAGATGTTAGTTACTCCCGAATTTTTTTGAACCCAGCTGATCCCGCCGTCAGTAGTTTTAAGAATGATTCCTCCGGCCCCTGTGATGAGACCTATGTTCTGATCCACAAAAAAAACATCATACAAATTATACTGCGTGTTACTTATCCCCGGCAGCCAGGTATCACCACCGTTTGTTGTACGCAGAATTGTTCCATTACTCCCGACCACAGTACCATTCATCGGATCCACAAAGAAAATTGCCCTCAGGGCTTCACTGGTACCGCTGGATCGTTTGGTCCAGGTTTTACCTCCCGTTGTTGTTTTCATAATAATGCCGGAATTACCGACAATCCAGCCAGCAGTAGATGAGCTAAATTCAATATCCCACGTGGTGGACGGAAACGGGTTGACCTCATTCCACTGAGCTTCAGAGGATGCCGCAAAGAATAAACAAGCTACAACAACGACAGCAGCTTTCATTTTATTGCCCTTAATTTTTTTTGGATAATTCAGGCTCATAAGTTTATTGAACCGGCATATCTGCCTACTTCACCAGCAAAAGTTTTCTCGTCTGAGTAAAACTTCCCGCCTTCAGCTGATAGAAATAAATTCCGCTTGATAATTTACTGCCATTAAACTGGACGGAATGAGTGCCTGCAGGCTGACGGCCGTTTACGAGAGTTTCAACTTCTTTCCCGAGTATATCATAAACCTTCAGCTGTACCATCCCTTCATTCCGGATCTCATACCTGATCGACGTGGTCGGGTTAAAGGGGTTGGGATAGTTCTGCATAAGTTCGTATGAGAATTCTTTTTCCTGATCAATTTTCACTGCCGTCGGGTCCAGAGTCTTAAACCAGAAAGTAGTCGACCATAAACTCCAACCAAACTGATTGGAACAAGATACCCTCCAGAGATAATCAGTATTTATTTCAAGTGAATCGGAAATAACGGCTGTAGTATCGGAAGTAACATAATCAAAGATGACGTCAGAGGTATCAAAGCTATTATCAAGTGAACACTGTATTCTGTATGATGATGCCCCTGGAGTACTAAACCAGGTAAATCCAGGAGTTAAAGGAGCATTATGCTGTCCGGAAGGGGGGGAATAAAGTAACGGAGGCTGGGGAACAAAAGTATTATTAACGCCTTTATATACACTGCCGCCATAGGGACCAACGAATATATTCCCGCTATTATCGCAGTATAAGTTAAGGACGGGGCCGCCGATCATACCCGAGGATATATAAAGCCAGTGTTCCCCATCATCAACAGACTGAAAAATTTTGCCATCCCAGTTGCCGATATAAACCCTGTTCAGAGAATCGACGGCAACTGAGTTCACCCGGTTAACAGGAAGATCTTCTCCCCTATCCATCCAGGTATCCCCATAATCCGTAGATAACGACACTGTTCCCCAATCGAATCCTGCATAAAGATAACCATTTGACGATGCAGCCAAGTCGATATGATAAACGGAAGGATCACCTATAAAAACATTTTCCCACGTCCCGCCAAAATCGGTTGTTCTATAGATCTCATTATACGATACAGCGAAGACAGGACCGCCGTAAAATGAGCACAATTTAATTATATGCTGACCGAGTCCATTACTGAACAAAGTCCATGTCACTCCATCATCCTCAGACCGGTAAGTCCCCACACCGGGCACAGCACAAAATACATATTCTTTATTATGAGCAGTATCCCGAACTGCTTCAACCGAAACGGGAAATAGACCAGGAATCCGGATCCAGGAATCTCCTGAATCAGTAGATTTAAACAACCCGGCAGAAGAAGCATAGAAAAGCGAGCTCAGTCCGGTAGAGGCAAACGATCCGGAAGACGAATAAGAAAAAACGGAATCGAGTCGTGTCCAGTTGTCACCATTATCGGGCGATCTGAACAATACACCTTGCTCTGTAGCAGTAAACAATAGACCGTTATATTTATAAAATGACCTGACATTCACACTCTCAATCCCGGAATTAATATCTCTCCAGCGGTTTTCATCATTATCGTAAGAAAAAATTCCTGCTCCGAGTGTACCCGCGATAACCTGGCCCGACGGCATCCTGAGACATGAGGTAATACCCAATCCTTTAATACCGGCATCGATCAGACGCCAGGAATGACCTTCATCATCAGATAAATACATACCAAACTGAGTTCCCGCAAACAACTGGTGAGGCATTCCGGAGGTCATACAGACAATATTTCCGTTTGAAGGATCCCAGGGAAGAGATGTCCAGTTGTTTCCGCTGTCATTCGATACAAATATACCTGCATATGTGGATGCGAAAAGAAGCCGGTCATAGGCTTCACACATTGTTCCTACCGATCCAATAACCTGCAAAGGTATCCAGGAGTACCCATAGTCTGTTGATTTATAAAAAGGTCCGTCGCTGAATGATACGAAAAGGTTATCGGAATGGTCGACAAACAATGAGGTAAAATCTCCGGATAACTGGTTCAGATCCCAACTAATACCATTATTGGTGGAAAAGAAGAGTTGATTATCAACGGTGATCACCAGGGTATTATTCCTGAATACTCCAAGCTGCGCTAAATCAATTGACCACACCGGAAAACCCGGATAAAGCCAGGTTACTCCATTATCGGTCGACCTGTAGATCCCGGCTCCAGTAGACCAGATGACGATCCTGCCAAGCGAATCGACGACGATAGAGCGAATATCCTTATTAAAATTGGAAACTATTGGGGTCCAGACGTATGCATCATTATCTGTCCTGTATAAAGCCTTACCTAAGTGTGAACCTCCATATTGACCGCAGGTAAAGCCAGCATAAACCGTACCCGAGGGACTAAGAGCAAGGCATTGCACCAATCCGCCTTCAGGTCCTGCAGTTTCCTCCCAGAAATTCTGAGCTGAAACCGGTATGTTAAGTAAACAGATTATGATCAAGGGCAATATGATTTTTGGATTATACCCTGTTTGTTTCTTTCTTACTGACTGCAATAATATGAAAGACTCCCGCATTTTTTTTCCTTTCATCTATGTTTCTGAATTGAAGAAAGGTATCAATGATTCATCAGTTATCCCTTGGTAACAGTTTGAATAAATTACTAAAACTTTAGGAGAAGGTATTCTTCCCTATTCATTCCTGTCTCTCTGCAGATCCCTTACACATCCTCTTATATCTACCGCCCCAGGAAATCATATTGATATAATTTTAACATAGAGGTTTTAATTTAAATAAACAATACCAATTATTCGTGGTGTGAATTGACGAATCTGAATTAAATGATCATTAGATCTCCCGGTAATAAACGCCTGAATCATTAATCAGGTTTCAGGAGGAGGTACTATTCCCATCCACTTCTGTCTTATCACATTCCATCCCCCATCCGGCAAATCGGCAGCCAAAATCGGTTGAAATTTAAATTTTAGAGGAAAGCCCAGAGAGAATAACTGATATATAAAGAAACGAACTATAAGCGTACTACCAGATGTAAACACGTGGAAATGGCTATGGACTTCAAAACCTGGTTTTTATCTAATATCAGGGAATATTTGCTATTCAGCAATGGATATCATTTTATCAGCCAGAATAAGTACTTTATAATATGTGTCAATTATTACCGACATTTTTAGCAGACGTAGATAAAAATCACAGCAGTCTGAACTAAAAACAAAATGGCATAATTATTTCTATTTTTATGGAAGAAAGTGTTATATCCATTTAAACCTGTTACTACTTCCTACAGTTTTTATAGTATAAAATATAGGATAACTGCATGAACACAGGACAGATGCTTTTTGCTATCGGGGCATTGACGCTGCTTTCTTTTATTGTATTAAGGGTAAATTCTAATATCCTTTATTCCGACATTGTTCTTCAGAATTCCAAGGACGGAATTCTTGCTAACTCCATTGCTTCATCAATCGTGGAAAAAGCATCAAGGAAGTTTTTTGATGAGAATACAATAACCGGACCAGTACCAATAGGAAACCTGACACCAATCGTAAAACTTGGTCCTGAGTCAGGCGAAACAAGTCCTGATTTATTTAATGATTTCGACGATTTCAATAATTACGCACAACAGGACACATTTTATGGTTCTATTATTTTCTATTCAAACTGCAAAGTTTGTTATATAAAACCTGCCAATCCCGACTCACCCTCGAATCAAAGAACCTGGAACAAGAAATTATCTATAGTTACCTATTCAAAGTTAATCAACGGTGATCCCGGTGTTTTAACAGATACATTCCGGATCTCAACTATTTACAGTTACTGGTATTTTCAATAGGAGTATGAGATGGGATTTTCCACAATCATAGATATACTGGGTTCAATAATCATAAGCGGACTTCTTATGACAATTGCCTGGAGATTAAGCGACTCTGCGGCTGAAAAAACATATAATAATTCCGGAGAATTAACTTTACAGGAAAACCTGATAACTTCGGCACAAATAATAGAATATGATTTCAGGAAGATAGGATATTGCGCAAATCCCAATAACCTCCCTAACCCTACCAGGTCAATTCCATATGCCGACACATCAGATATAACATTCTATACGGATTTAAATTCTGATGGCAATGTGGATACAGTAAGGTATTATCTTGGACCGGTGAATGAGTTGACGGGAACTCCCAATCCAAGGGACAGGATGCTTTATAGAGTAGTGAACAGTGAAACTCCCAAGTCTTCAAACCTGGGCATAACGAGGTTCTATATGAAATTCTTTGACGTATTTGAAGAGGAGATAACTCCTCCTGTCACCACCCCAGGACTGATTGCAAGTATTGAAATTACCCTGGTAGTTGAGGATGTTGCAGCTTATAATGAACAATATTCTAATGCGATCTGGAGACAGATTCGTCTTGCATCACGAAATATAAACACAAGATAAAGGAATTTTTATGGTCGGAAAAGCTACATTATTCGTTGTTGCAGGTTTCAGCCTCATCTTTCTTGTTGTTGTCCAGAATTTCGGAAGGATTACAAATAGGGCCGTCGATAACTACGTTGGATACTATGAACAGACCGTTGCACATAATATTGCTGTCAGCGGAGCTAACATGGCGGCAAGCGAAATTTATTTTGATCCTAACTGGACAAGCGGTTATTCAGATATACCATTCCAGGATGGTATCCTTAATGTGAATGACAATTATAATCCCACCTTTAAAACTCACACGATTATTTCACTTGGCACCTATAATAAAATTACGGATACCGTAAGGATCGTTCTTGCACCTGGGTCCTTCTCCTATTTTGCCTACTTCTCTATCTGGGAAAAGGAAAATATGTCAGGTCAGCCTATCTGGTGGACCGGAAGTGATACCGTATGGGGACCATTCCACACGGAAGATAATCTCAGGGCATATCGCAAACCTGCGTTCCTGGGTAAAAGCACATCTCACAAAGGGCAGTTGCTATATTATTCTAATAAAAAGCTCGATCAGCCTGTAATTACGGGTGACTATAAGCCGGGCTTCAGTATGGATATTCCCGATGGATCTGTCGATGATATCGAAGCAGCTGCAGATGATGATGGCTTGAAATTTACTGGGGAGGATACAGTATTACATGATGTTCGCCCAGGACTCACTTAAATATAAATACAATTACGGCGGCAGTTATACATCGCTTTATCTGCCGGATGCGAGTCATAATGGGGTAGTCTTTGCCAAAGATTGCGTGGTAAGGATGCAGGGGACAATAAAAGGGCAGTATACTGTCGCGTGTTCCTCACCCGGAACCGGTGGAGGAGCTAATCCCCATAAAGGATTAATCTACCTGGACGGGGATATTACATACGACAAAGATCCCATTCTTCATCCCGAATCCACTGACCTACTTGGTATCTGCGCCGAGAATAATGTAATTATAGCAAATCCTCTTCCAACGAGTACAGGCATAAATATCGACGCTTCAATCTTTTGTGAAAAACAGGGATTCGGCGCTCAAGACTACGACAGCAGACCCCCTAATGGTCAGATAAATCTGCTTGGCGGTATTATTCAGACGTGGCGTCAGCCAGTTGGGAAATTTAATTCATCCACCGGAAATATCCTCCACGGATTTGCAAAGAATTACAAATATGATGAGAGATTACTGCTTAGTGCACCACCTTTCTTTCCCGGTACCGGAAGTTTTAAGATTGTTTCCTGGAAAGAATAATCAGCGATACAATAGACAGAAGCAAACTTCCGAACCAGAGATCCAGCTAATCGCTCTATACTCTTGACTTCTGAGATATAAATTCCTCAAAACCGGGATTTTATCAATCTTCCTTGGATCGACTGCTCAAATGACGATGTCCCGGAAACTCGGACCTGCCCCGGCGTACAAGTCTGCCCATTCCTCAATTAGCTTCATTCTCCGGATATAGCACAACTTTCACAACATTCTATGAACAGAATCAACCTTTTCAGGTTCCTTCTTGTTTTCTAAGTGCGTTTTCACTAAAATACATCTTGTGTGATTTCGGGAAGATTTTAATTATTAAAAAAAATGTCATGAACTCAGCGGAAAGACAGAGGCTAAAATCTTCATTAAAGTATAACTGGAAAAAATGGGGTCCGTATTTAACTGACAGGCAATGGGGAACTGTTCGTGAAGATTACAGTCCGGACGGAGATGCCTGGGAATATGTTACTCACGATGATGCAGGGAGCAGAGCGTACAGATGGGGTGAGGAAGGTATCGCCGGCATTAGTGATGATAAACAAATCCTGTGTTTTGCTTTAAGTTTTTGGAACGGGCAAGATCCAATACTAAAAGAGAGGTATTTCGGTTTATCCGGAAAAGAGGGAAATCATGGCGAGGATGTGAAGGAATATTATTATTATCTTGATAATACACCTGTTCATTCTTATATGAAAATGCTCTATAAGTACCCGCAAAGCGAATTTCCGTATAATAATATAATAGATACGAACAAAAAGAGAGGGAGATCAGACCCGGAATATGAGTTAGCCGATACCGGGATATTTAATGAGGATAAATACTTCGACATTTTTATTGAATATTGTAAAAACCAGGCCGAAGATATTTTAATCAGGATAACAGCACATAACAGAGGGGAGCAGGAAGCGCAAATCAATATTATACCGCAGTTATGGTTCCGGAATACCTGGTCCTGGGGTTATGACGACTATAAACCAAAAATTTCCTTTACTGATCATCATTCTATTCTTGCCCAACATAAATATTCAGGCAATTATAATCTTTACTGTGAAAAAAGCTGCGAATTCCTTTTCTGCGATAACGAAACAAATGTAAGGAAACTATACGGGGCAGGTAACCCAGAAGGATACTTCAAAGATGGAATAAATGATTACATAGTTGACAATAAGGAAGATGCAATAAATCCCCATAAATATGGGACCAGGGCTGCAGCAAATTTTAAAATTGCTGTATCGAATAAACAGTCTGAAACAATACGACTAAGATTAACGAAATCGCCCATGAATAATGCCTTCGAAGATTTTGATAAAATATTTGAAAACAGAATTAAAGATGCAGATGAATTTTACTCGGAACTTCAGTTTAACCTTGATAATGAGGATGAAAGAAATATACAAAGGCAGGCATTTGCCGGAATGCTGTGGAATAAGCAATTTTATTTTTACGATATTCCCAAATGGTTGAAAGGAGACCCCGGACAGCCCCCTCCCCCGGAGGTGAGGCTGAAGGGAAGAAACAGTACATGGTTCATTTAAATAATGCAGACATAATTTCGATGCCGGATAAATGGGAGTTCCCATGGTATGCAGCGTGGGATTTAGCCTTTCATTGTATTCCTCTTGCAATGGTTGATGCAGCATTTGCGAAAAAACAGCTAATACTCATAACCCGTGAATGGTATATGCACCCTAATGGTCAGTTACCGGCTTATGAATGGAACTTTTCAGATGTTAATCCGCCTGTGCATGCCTGGGCGGCATGGCGCGTTTATAAGATTGACCAAAAAAATAATAATGGGAAAGGAGATATACCGTTCCTTGAATCAGTTTTTCATAAGATGCTTTTGAATTTTACATGGTGGGTAAACAGGAAGGATAAAGATGACAGGAATATCTTCCAGGGGGGCTTCCTGGGATTAGATAATATCGGGGTTTTTGACCGCAGTGAGGGATTGAAACCCGGTGAATATCTTGAACAGGCAGATGGAACTGCCTGGATGG
Source organism: uncultured Ignavibacteria bacterium (assembly GCA_963832715.1). GTDB lineage: Bacteria > Bacteroidota > Ignavibacteria > Ignavibacteriales > Ignavibacteriaceae > DATFVA01. Next base: position 98,998 of record CAWHVB010000007.1, read on the forward strand.
CAATGTTCTCCCTGAATATGCTGCAAATTTCATTAGAGCTTTCAAAGGAGAATCCTGTTTATCAGGATTTAGCAACTAAATTTTTAGAACACTTTTTATATATAGCCGGTGCTATGACAAACTTCGGAGGAGAAGGAATCGATCTTTGGGATGAAGATGACGAATTTTACTATGATATACTTAATACGTATAGCGGCAGCAGCAGAATAAAAATTCATTCAATGGTCGGCATAATTCCGCTTTTTGCCGTTGAAGTAATTGAACCCGGTATAATCCGGGAATGTCCTAAATTCGCGGAGAGAATGAATTGGTTTTTAAACTACAGGCCTGATCTGGCAGGTCTTGTATCAAGATGGAATGTAAAGGGGCAAGGAGAAAGAAGATTATTCTCATTATTACGGGGTCATCGTCTGAAATGTATTTTAAAAAGAATGCTTGATGAATCAGAATTCCTTTCAGAATATGGAGTCCGCGCATTATCAAAGTTCCATCAAAAGAATCCATATATTTTTAAGGGGGACGGAAATACTTTTAAAATAAATTATGAACCGGCTGAATCAGAAACGGGTTTATTCGGCGGCAATTCAAACTGGCGGGGACCAATCTGGTTTCAGATGAATTTTTTAATAATCGAATCGCTTCAAAGATTTCATCATTATTACGGCGATGATTTCAAGGTGGAATATCCGACGAATTCGGGAAAATATTATACACTTAAGGAGATTTCGGAAGAACTAACCAACAGGTTAAAAAAAATATTCGTCAGGAACAAAAAAGGTCAGCGTCCGGTTTTCGGGACTAATAGTAAATTTCAAACCGATCCTCACTTCAGGGATTACATCTTATTTTACGAATATTTCCATGGAGATGAGGGAATAGGGCTCGGGGCTTCGCATCAGACCGGGTGGACCGGGTTGATTGCAAAACTGATGCAGCCGAAAAACAAATAATTTTAGAGATGTAAATGAATTAATGGATGCGGCCGTTCTGTTTGATGTATCATCTATATCTATTCCATACAGGCTCTCCTATACTATTGCATAGAAAATGAAATTGTATTAGTTTTGAAGCTCTTAAATTGTTCCTTTTTATTATACTTTGTTTCGCTGGTGTAGCTCAATTGGTAGAGCAATTGATTTGTAATCAATAGGTTGCGGGTTCGAGTCCCATCACCAGCTCAAGTAACCCCGAATATAATCGTTTTTATTTTCGGGGTTTTCTTTTTACCCCCTGCCCTTCACGGGAATACGGATTTATACCGCGGAGAGAAAATGGGTCTGAAGGATAAGCAGTTGAATCTTTACCTATGAAGGGTTAAACAGATTTGCAATTTTTAATAAAAAAACCGGTAACTGGTGTGTTACCGGTTTGAACTCTTTTTATTTTAACCAGGGACCATAGATATAGATTTATTTAGTCTATGTATCCCGTTACAGAGTCCAATAACTACCTGAGGAGAATCATCTTCTTTGTTTGTACAACATCTCCTGCTCTCAGCTGATAGAAATATACTCCGCTTGCCAGGCCGGCTGCATTCATTTTCAAATCGTAGACTCCCGCAGGTTTTTCTTCATTAACAAGGGTAGTGATTTCTTTCCCCAGAGCGTTATATACTTTGATTACAACTTTTGATAATTCCGGGATTGAATATTTTATAATTGTCGAGGGATTGAATGGGTTTGGATAGTTTTGTTCCAGTGAAAAGCCGACCGGGTTATTTATAGACTGCTCAACAGCGCTGGGTTCATTCGGAAAATACTTAACGGTCAGACCCCCATATATGGAAGCTGTACCGCTGCCGCCTAATTGCACATAATTCTGGGCTACAGCGTAGAAGGTGTAAGAACCTGCAGTTATGTCGTATTCCCTGGAATGTGAAAATGAGGCTCTCGGAACCCCGCTGGTTCCGATTATACTGACATTACCATCATTCGGACCCCAGTTCATATCGTTACTTGCAGCCAGAACAATAAGGTCCCCCAAATCGGGAGTGCAGGAGCCGTCAAAATGTACGACCACTTTACCGTTTGAAGGTGCGTCGATATCTGCCTGTCCTACTACTACCGGAGCACCCCGTAAGTTTACATTGGTCTTTACGATTCCGTCAAATGCTGCGGATGCCGAACCTGATACATTTGCAAAGAACTCGGCAGTAAGACTTCCGTATATGGAAGCAATGCCGCTTCCGCCTACGTCTACATAATTTTGAGCTACAGCATAGAATGTATTAGAACCTGCTGTTACATCATATTCCCGGGAATGTGAAAATGAGGCTCTCGGAACTCCGCTTGTTCCTAACACACTGACACTGCCGTCATTCGGACCCCAGTTCATGGTGTTGCTTGCGGCCAGAACTATCCGGTCACCCTGGTCCGGAGTACAAGAACCGTCAAAGTGTAAGATCACTTTGCCGTCCGTCGGTGCGTTGAAATCCACCTGTCCTACCACTACTGCACTACCCCGTAAGTTTATAGCCGTCTTAATTATTCCCTGGAATGCTGCGAATGCTGTAGTCGATGTATCATCGAAAAACTCTACATTCAGATTACCATAAACAGAGGCTATACCGCTCCCGCCTAAATCAACATAGTTCTGAGCTACAGCGTAAAAGGAATATGAGCCGGCAGTTACATCGTATTCCTGCGAATGTGAAAATGAGGCTCGCGTGACATCGCTTGTTCCTAAAACGCTGACATTGCCGTCATTGGGACTCCATGTCATACCGTCGCTTGCTGCCAGTATTATACGATCCCCTAAGTCGGGAGAGCAGGAACCGTCAAAATGGACGACTACTTTGCCGTCTGACGGTACATCGATATCAACCTGGCCTACAACCACAGGGTTACCTCTCAGATTGATGCTTGTCTTCGATATTTCCTGGTTCCAGACCATCGTCTGGGCTGTACAGGACACAACAGCGAATAAAAGGGCAGAGATCAATTGAATGATGTAAGATCTTTTCATATTTACTCCTTCTTTTTTTAGACTATTATTAATTAAAAATGAATTTTGAGCCGAAAACCGGCCCATCCGGTACTAATTTCAATAAAGGTTCTTAATAAACCGCGAAATTTATTCCGGGTAACGATTTTCTTAGATTCTGTTTATTGTGTAGATTACAAAACTTCGCTTTACATAAGCAAAAACCAGGCCGGGAGATCTGATATGGTTTTTGTGTTATAGATACGCTTCCTGATTTTATAATATAATTAATAATATTCTTCCGCGACTCAGTATAAATACGTAGATCATTAAAAAGTCGCGCAACGGAGGATGAAAGCCGGAATAAAGTAGTGAGGGGTTAGTGGGCCTGAAACCGGAGGCCCGAAAAGAACAAGGGGTGAGAGAAAGCTGAACTTAAGGGATGCTTTACACGAGTAATGCGATCTTCAGTAGATGGAGGATGAAAAGCTAAATTCATCCTGGACTTGACTCAGGAAACAGGAGAAATCTGCAGCAGGAGTCTGCCAAAAGTCGCTAAGGCACCAAATGATAATATCGACTTCAGATCGGAGATGAGGTTTGGGGATGCATTCCCGGGTGATGATTTCTCAGAGCTCAAACTCCATCATTCTGAGCGCTCCTTCAAATTCTTTCATCTTACGGTGAAATCCATATTTCCTATCCCATTCACCATTAAGCAATTCATTTCGAAGGTTTTCAACATACTTAGATTCGAGTTCATCCGGTATAAAGCCCCAGGCTGACTGTCCACCGCGTATCTCTTTCTTTAAAAATTCCTCCGGTCTTCCATAAAATGCTTCCTGAAATCCGTCAGTGCAATCAAATGGAATTTTTATATTCGTTATTTCAGGCCTAATTCCGAATACTGTTTCTATTACTGATAATGCAGGGTATCTCTTTTTTTCAGCTTCAACTACCATAGGGAAATATTCTACATTCCAAAATAGATGAAGCTTCGCCGGATCGTATGTCAGGATCACTATCCTTCTTTTAGTTACCCTTCTTACTTCCCGGAGTCCTTTTTCAAGATCCGGCCAGTGATGGATTGTTAAAACAGCAAGGGATGCATCAAAACTTTTATCACTAAACGGGAGCGACTCGGCCCCTGCGTTAATTGCAGGAACTTTACCTGACTCCAACCGTTTTACTCTCATTTTCTCTGAAGGTTCTACAGCAATAACATATCTGTCATCCGGTTCGTACGACCCTGTTCCTGCCCCAATGTTTAATATTGTCTCCATATCACGCAGTCCGGTGCGGACATACTTCTCTATTCCCGGGTCAGCTCTTCGCACCAAAGAATATTCTTCATCCCTGTTATCATAATCATATAATGTATTTTTAATTGTCATACTATTCCTGTTCAGGGGATCTCTTAATTAAATTTCTGAGATCTCAAATTAGTTTATCAATTTTCCTTTGAATGATCTCTTTTTCAGTCTGAGTTTTTGCGAGGGCATGTGCCCTCTGAAAATGTTCTTCTGCTCTTTCATTGTTTATGCCTGTGTATAGTTCTCCAAGTAATGCATAATAGAAATGATTGCCGGTTAAATTTAATTTTTCAGCTTCGATGATTGCTTCTTCTTTACCGCGAGCCTTTGAAAGTGCGAAAGTTCTGTTCAGCGCTGCCATCGGCGAATATTCTATCTGCAGAAGCTTATTGTAAAGCTGCAGAATATTTTCCCATTTATCTTCGGTATCGGATTTTTTTGTATGCCAGAGTGCTATCCCTGCTTCCAGGTGATATTTTGATACGTAGCTTCCTGCAGCCGAGCAATTCAGAAAATATTCGCCCTTACGGATTAAATCCGGGTCCCATAAAGCAGCGCTCTGCTCATCATATAAAATCAGTGCCCCGTTTTTATCAAAGCGTGCATCGAACCTTGAGGCATGGAAGCACATCAGCGACAGTAGTGCATTTACCTGAGGCTTGTTCGTGTATTCATTTTCGACGAGCATATAGCAGAGCCGCATTGCATCCAGACAAAGATCTTTACGGAGAGTTTTATTCTGACTTACAGAATAATATCCTTCATTAAACAGCAGGTAGATCGTTCTCAAAACCATCTCCAGACGGTTTTCAATCTCTAAAGGACCGGGAAGTTCTATTTTAACTTTTTCCTGACGGAGTTTTTCCTTTGCTCTGAACAGTCTTTTATTAATCGTTTCTTTGTTTGTAAGGAATGCATCGGCAATTTCTTCTATGCCGAAACCGCAGAGGATCCTTAATGAGAGTCCTATCTGCGCCTCGGGTGAAATGGAGGGGTGACAGACTGCAAACATCATCCGGAGCTGACTGTCATTGATATTCTGCGGAGATAAATCCAGTTCATTCATATACGATCCAGGCAAATCGTTTTTCAGTTCCGGTGCGATTTTGTCCTCAAAAGTTGAAGTACGCTGCAAATGATTTTTTGCTTTATTCTTTGCTACGGTATAAAGCCAGGCGGCCGGATTAGGCGGAATTCCTTTGAGCCCCCACGTCTCTGAAGCTGTTAAAAATGTATCGGCAGCAATATCCTCGGCGACCTCCATCTGTTCAAATCCAAACCGTCTGCAGAGTACAGAGACAATTTTCCTGTATTCTGTTCTGAATAAACCGGGTATTAACTCTTGTTCTGTCATACAAAAAGACTAACGGAGATATCTTAAAATTATTCTATTTCCAGCTGGTCGATTTCTCTTACCTCAACGTTTCCGCCAAGTTTAAGGACAGGACATCCTTTAGCTATTTCAACGGCATCTTCATATGATGCAGCTTTAATAATGGAATAACCGCCGATTGATTCTTTAATTTCGGAATATGGACCATCGGTAATTACATTGTAGGGTTTCACAACTTTACCCGTGGAGGCCAGGCGGTTGCCCCTGTCGAATAATTTATTTTGTGCTGCTATACCGCCTATCCAGTCCATCCATTTTTTTGTATTTGCCTGCATTTCTTCAGGTGAAAACGCGGGTGTGTTCTTAAAGTCGTTTCTGAATATTAAGAGGAATTCCTTCATCTTCTTCTCCTTTTATTTTGATCACATTTAATTTTAACAATCTTTCTAAAAAAGCGTCTGCGGGAGAGCATTGCCAAAGTTAAAGCAATTATTTATTTCCAGGTTAATTGTGCCTGAAATTCATAAAAAAATTGCACTGCCGTCAGATATTCTGTGATGTCGGCAATAATTTCTCCTCCCGCAGACCCTGCAGGTAATTGTTTTGATCCCTGCACTGGTATGACAAACGAAATTCTGACAATTGGACACGGCAGATTACTATTTTTAATCCGGTAATTCCTCACAACTAAATCCGAAGCTTTTAATTCTGCCTACCACATCATTTACTTCAATATCATCACCGATTATCCTGACAACCTTATCTTTATCTTCAAGATCTATAGTGCACTCATTTATCCTCCAGCTGCCGTCCAGCCCGTTTTTAACTGTACGGAAATCATTACTGTTGTTTATATCTGTCTTTAAAATTAACATTTCCATTTCATACCTTCTGTTCATTTAGCTATAATCTTTTGAAAGAGTCTGTCAATAGAATAACTTAATTTTCGATTTTAACTAATATTGTGATAACAAATTTCGAAAGAAATTAATTATTGTTAATCGGGGCAAATTGTCCCACCTTATAAGTGCCGACAACAGGCTTAAAAGCAATATTTATCCTGTTATAACTGTTTATAGCATTAACCGCTACGGTTAAATCTATCAGCTCTTCTTCACTAAATTGCTCCCGGGCTTCCTCAAATACACTATCAGGCACCTCACAGTCATTAACTGCTTCTGCCCAGGCTAGTGCCGCCCGTTCGCGTTCAGAAAAAAACGGAGTTTCTCTCCATGCATCCATAACATAAAGACGCTGCTCGCTTTCACCTTCTGCACGCAAATCTTTTGAATGCATATCCAGACAATAAGCACACCCGTTTATCTGCGAAATCCTATACTCTAAGAGGTGAAGCAGCGGCTGCTCGATGCGAGATTTTGAAAGGTATAGTCCTAAAGGATACATAGCCTTCATTGCGTCTTTTCCTTTTTCCATAAAATTTATTCTCTGTTTCATCGGTTAAATCTCCTGAATTCTTATTAATTGTTAATTCGATCTACACTACAATAACAATTGAGTTTGAGCGAATTGGACAGGCCGGGAGGATTTTTTTTACAGAGAGATTCTTACTTTTCATTGTGATTCGTTAATTATTTTTTTCTATACAGAATTAATAATTATATAATAAGCATTTAAGTTTATTTTTTTATATTAGCTGCCTGAATTCCCCAAAGCTGAAAATTTACAGACCGATTGCAGAGCAATTTCGGTGAATCGTTTTTATATAATAAGCGTAACACCCTTTCGATTTACAAGAAGAGAGTTTCGCTTAACTTGTCGCAAACGGCATCTTAAGTTGCCGGATTCACACCTTTTACGTTCCATTAATTGGTTTTATGTTTAGGCTGGATCTATCGAGAAAAAAATAATAACGAAGTCTGGTGACTATTTAACAATAGGACAGAGGATTTGTATGCCCGATTCTTTCAGGAAATTAATATTTATAGTATTTCTTTTAACACTGAACTGTATTCCGTCAGGTAAAGCCCAGAGCGTTATAAACCCTGACAGCGCCCTTCAGATCATTCTGGATAATCTTAAGGGTGAAAAACTTACCCTGGCCGCGGCTGAGGAGTATGCAAAAGGAAATTCGACATCGTATAAACAGGCTGAAGCAATGTACATGGCCTCCCTGGGAGCTCTACGGAGGGAAAGAGGAAAATTTGATCCGGTATTCTTCCTGAATCTGAATTATAACGATCAGAAAGTTCCGGCAGCTTCTTTCTTCTCAGGGGCAACCGTGCTTGCTACACAGGAGACAAATTTTTCGACGGGTCTTCGTCTTGATCTGCCGATAGGGACCAAACTTGAGCTTGCCCTAAATTCAACCCGGCTTAAGTCTAATTCCCAGTTTGCTTTTCTGAATCCTGAGTATGATGCTGTCGGCTCTGTTTCATTACGTCAGCCTCTATTAGAGGGCTTTACAGCTTCTGCTCAGAAAGAACTGAACCAGGCTGAACTGGAGGCTGAATCGTATAAAGCCGGATATGACCAGGAAGCCCTGAACCTGAACTCTTCTGTTCAGCAGGCTTACTGGAATCTCTATGCTGCTGAACGTGATTTTGCAGTGCAGAAACTGACACTTGAACGAGCAGAGTCTCTGCTGAAAGAAGCACAGCTCAGAGCGAAGGCAGGATTAATTGGCCCTAACCAGGTAGCAAATGCGCAGACTTTCCGGGCGGAGCAAAAACTGCTGATGATCGACAGCGAAGAAAAGCTCGATACACAGTCGGACAAGTTTGCAGTTTTAATAGGAAAACGTCCCGCCGGTGATTTCTCCAGGTTCATAACCTCTGATAACCCGCCGGATGAATTTGCCGAGGCTTCTGTTGAAAACCTTGTTGAACATACATTAGATAATAATCTTGATCTGCAGGCATCCGGAAAACAGGTTCAAATTATGAAATCATTAGCAGGGGCCGCTTCGTGGCAGGCGCTTCCGAGCGTTGATTTTGTAGCTTCGGTATCAAGCAATGCACTTGGCGGATCTGCACAGGATGTATTCTTCGGCAGCGATACATTACGTTCTTCGAATACGGGAACTTACAGTGATGTCCTTTCAGAAATATTTAAAAGGAAATATCCCGGCTGGAGTGTGGGAGTAGAAATTTCGCTTCCGATAGGATTGAGAACAGGACTGGGTGAAGAGGACAGGCTTGAAGCTGGTCTCTACGGGGCAAAGCAAAGTTATATTGAATTAGCACGTAGTCTTGAGCAGCAGGTCAGAACAGCCTACAGGGAGCTGGTTCATGGAAATGAAAGAATAAAGGCAGCCAGGGAAGGTGTGGATGCTGCACAGGAGCAGGTAAGGATAGGTCTTATAGAATTTAAGAACGGAAGACTATCGGCATTCGAACTTGTAAGATTAAGTCAGGATTTTGCTGTTGCGCAGCAGAGATATTCAGATGCCCTGGTAAAAACAGTAAAAGCTGTATCCGATTTAACGCAGTTAACTTCGGGGTATTACCCCGGCGGGATGCAATAAAAGATTATAAAAATGAAAGGTAAATTGATGAATTTAAAATATTTCAGACACAGATGGCTGTACCCCGGACTGGTGATAGCAGGTCTTCTGATGTTATTTGGAGGATGTTCAGATGAACAGGGTCAGGCAGGTGGATTTCAAATGCCCCCCACACCGGTTGAGGTAGCGGATGTAAAGTCTCAGAGTATTTCCGACAAATTTGAAGCAGTCGGAACCATCGAAGCTATTGAAGGAGTAACGATCGTTTCTGAAATTGATGCAGCTGTTACAAGCCTTCCGTTCAATGAAGGAGGTTATATCAGAAAAGGCGATCTTATAGCCCGGCTTGATGATTCGCAGCTCTCTGCAGAAGTAAACAGAACAGAAGCGTTATACAATCAGAGTAAGTCGGCATATAACCGTGTAAAGGAGATCGTCGACCAGAAGGCTGGTTCTCAGCAGGATCTGGATGATGCACTTGCGAATCTTAAAGTCGCTCAGGCAAACTTCGAACTCGCGAAAGCACGACTTGCTAAAACCCGCATCACCGCTCCCTTCGACGGATTTATAGGTGCACGTAAGATAAGCGTGGGTACTTTCCTGCGCACCGGTCAGGAAATCACCGAGCTTGCAAATCTCAATGAGATCCGCGTCATTTTCTCAGCACCGGAGAGATATCTTGCTCAGCTGAAGAAGAACGCGAAAGTTGTTGTTACGTCAACCGTATTTCCCGACTACAGTGTAACAGGTAAAATCATCGCAATCGAACCTATACTGGATTCTGAAACAAGGAATGTGAATGTTACTGCGAGGGTGCAGAACCCGGGACAAAAATTCCGTCCCGGTATGTCTGCCAACGTGGCAGCGATTTTAAGCGAACATCCGAAAGCGCTGACGGTTCCGAATGAAGCAGTGTATGCCAATGGTGATCAGTCATTTGTCTACGTGGTAAAGAAGGACAGTACGGTTTCTGCCGTCCCCGTTACTTTGGGAATGCAGACACCAAAAATTGTAGAAATTACCAGCGGGCTGACGGATGGAAGCCGGGTTGTCAGGACAGGTCATCAGAAACTATTTGACGGTGCGAAGGTTATGCCCGTAAATTCCGGAACTGATACGGCGGGTAATAAATAATTTTATAATTGTATGAGTGATAAACTTATAGACACCAGGAGTTTTTAATATGAAGCTTAGTGATATTTCGATACGACGCCCGGTATTTGCAACAGTAATGAGTCTTGCAATCCTGTTGTTCGGGATTATCTCTTTTACCCAGCTTCCGGTAAGAGAATACCCGGATATTGATCCTCCCGTGATTTCAGTAGTAACTCTTTACAGAGGTGCAAGTTCAAATGTAGTTGAGACGGAGATAACCGACATACTGGAAGAACAGTTTGCAACTCTGGAAGGAGTAAAAACCATCACTTCCTCAAGCCAGGAAGGCGGCTCGGTAATAACAATTGAGTTTGAACTTAACCGTGATGTGAATGAAGCGGCCAACGATGTACGCGACAGAGTTTCACGAATACGCGGAGCACTGCCGCAGGAAATTGATGATCCCGTCATTTCAAAAGTTGATGCAAATGCCCAGGCTATTGTATGGCTTGCTCTTTCGAGTACGCAGTATTCCGGACTTGAGCTTTCAGATTATGCCGACAGGGTGCTGAAAGAAAAAATTCAGAGGATACCGGGAGTAGGCTCTGTAATTATAGGGGGTGAACGAAGGTACGCAATGAGAGTGTGGCTGGATCCTTTGAGAATGGCCGCCCATGGTCTGAGTGCGCAGGATATTGAAACGGCAGTCAGGTCGGAGAATGCTGAAATACCGGGAGGGCGGGTTGAGGGAACGCAGCGCGAATTTGCTGTACGAACACGTGGGGACCTTGATACTCCCGAACAGTTCGGAGCAATTATTGTATCTCAAAAAGGAAATGATATTGTCCGCCTGCGTGATGTAGCAGATGTCGAAGTAGGCGCTGAAGATGAACGTACAATTGCACGCTGGAATGGTCACCTTGCAGTGGGATTGGGCATAGTGAAGCAGTCGAAGGCGAGCACTGTTGATGTTGCATCTGATATAATCAGCAGGCTGCCTGAATTAAGAAAACTATTGCCTGCGGGGATGAAACTCGAGACAGCTTTCGATAGTTCTGAATTTATAAAGGAATCGATTTCGGAAGTTGAACAGACATTACTGATTGCTTTAATCCTTGTTATACTTGTTGTATTAGCATTCCTTAAAAGTTTCCGTGCTACAATAATTCCCTCTATCGCTATACCAATCTCAATTATCGGCGCACTGGCGGCCGTTTACTTTGCAGGATTTACAATTAATATATTGACTCTGCTGGGATTAGTACTTGCGATCGGACTGGTTGTTGATGATGCAATTGTAGTACTGGAAAATATCTACCGCCATATGGAGATGGGTAAATCCCGCTGGCAGGCTGCAATCGACGGAAGTAAGGAAATCGGGTTTGCGATTATTTCAACAACAATTACCCTTGTTGCCGTATTTATTCCCCTGGCTTTCCTTTCAGGCAACGTAGGCAGGTTATTCAATGAGTTTGGTATTGCTGTAGCTGTTGCTATTTTGATTTCCGGTTTTGTCGCCCTTAGCCTGACACCCATGATATCTTCTCAGATACTGCGTCCGCTGCACGGCGGAAGCCGGAACTGGGCATCACGGTCATTCGACAGTTTTTTTGAGTGGCTCAACAGAACATATGAAAGATCGTTGAGATGGTCATTAAAGCACCGGGTGGTTGTGATTGGCGGAGGTATTGTCACCATTGTTATAGGAATTTTCCTGTTCCGGCTATTGCCTAGCGAACTTGTACCTGTGGAAGACCGCGGAGTAGGTTTCGGTATTGTGATAGCCCCGGAGGGTTCAACCCTTGAGTACACTGATACATATGTAAAAGAAATTGAAAACATTCTGCTCAATAATCCCGATGTTAAAGGACTTTTCTCAGCAACCGGATTGAGTTTCGGAGGACCGGGCAGCGTTTCCAACAGTTTTATGTTTATTAATCTTAAACCAAGGAGCGAACGGAAAAAATCCCAGCAGGAAATAATCCGTGAACTTTTTCCGAGGCTGATCTCAATTCCTGGTGTACTTGCTTTCGTCATTAATCCGCCGAGCCTTGGAGCCTCATTCAATTCGAACCCCGTCGAATATGTACTGCAGGCGGACAACTATGAAGATTTGAGCAAGGCTACAGGAATTATGATGAGTGAAGCATCAAAACTCGGATACCTTATTAATATGGACAGCGATCTCCGGCTGAACAAACCTCAGCTTGATGTTGATATAGACAGGGAACGCGCCTCGCACCTTGGTGTGTCTGTTACCGAAATCGGCTCGACACTTGAGACTTTATTCGGAGGAAGGAAAGTAACAGATTTTAAGAGGGGCACAAAACAATATGACGTAATACTTCAGCTGAAACCTGAATACAGATCCTCCCCGGATGCCATCAGGAACATATATATAAAAAGTTCAGGCGGGCTGGTCCAGCTGGCAAACGTTATAAAAGTTAAAAATACTGTGGCTCCAAAAGAACTTAACCATTACAACCGCGTACGTTCGGCAACTATATCGGCGGGACTTGCTCCCGGCGTTCCGCTCGGCAAAGCGCTCAATGATCTGGACAAGATTGCAGAAGAAAAGCTGCCTGCGGGAATCAAACACGAATATGCCGGCCAATCACTCGAGTATAAAGATTCAAGCTCAGCATTATACTTTATGTTTATACTTGCTATAATATTTATATACCTGGTATTATCGGCCCAGTTCGAAAGCTTTGTTCATCCTTTGACCATTCTGCTTTCAGTGCCTCTTGCCATCTTCGGGGCATTGCTCACATTATTCCTGTTCGGACAGAGTTTGAATATATACTCACAGATAGGATTAATAATGCTGATCGGACTTGTAACCAAAAATTCAATACTTATAGTTGAATTTGCGAACCAGCAGCGTGCACAGGGAACACCTTATATGGAAGCGATCATTAACTCGGCTATAATCCGTTTAAGGCCGATATTGATGACATCCTTCGCCACCATCTTCGGAATACTGCCGATTGCGATAGGAATAGGCGCCGGGGCTGAATCGAGACGTCCCTTAGGACTGGCTGTCGTCGGCGGGATGTTCTTCTCAACATTCCTTACCCTCCTAATCGTTCCAGTGGTATATACACTGCTGGCGAGATTCACTAGAGTTAAAGATGCAGCAGCAAAGAAGAAATATGATCCCTCAGAAACAAAAGCAGGTGAAGGACTTATCACCGAAGGAGCGGGCGGATGAAGCTGCAGGTATCGGGGGATGGAAGGATTAGAGTGTAAGAGGATGTGAGGATAAGAAGGTTAACGGGAGGAATGGAATTTTGAAGTGCTGATTAAGCGAAACGGCCTTACACTCTACAAGGGTATATTAGCCTAATTCGAAGGTAGTGATGCCGAATATTTTATCGATATCAACTTCGGGTGGAGGACCGTAGTACATTCTTGCACATTCGAAAACGTAAGTACAGCTGTATTTTTTGATTATGTTTACGGCGCCTGTGTTAATTACAGGGATATCGAGATATAATGATTCGCCCGGGACTGAATTTAAGCAGGCTTTGTACAGTTCTTCTGCGATGGTTTCTGTGTCCGCAAATAAGGGACAAACTTTATAACCCTTCCCCGCTTTCCTCACTATTGCAAATCCAGCTAGTCTTCCATTTTCCGTATACTTAAATGTTTTGATGCCCGGCAGTTTCAGCCATGGTCTCATAAATGCAGGACGGGCAAATCCAAAACACTTTTTATCGTATTCAATAATTGGTTCAATATCTCGGTCCTTGATCGCTGAAATATTCCTATCTGTCTTAAAGTCAATACCCGCTTTCTCATACCGTACGTCCCTGAATGCGATCCGGAATCCTCCTTCCTTATAGAACGGCTGCATAGCAATTACCCCGTCCATACCGATTGAGGCTCCATGGTTTAATCTGGACAGAAGTTTGTCGCGTCTGCGGTACCATAGTTTCCTGCCGAGTCCCTGCGATCTGTATTCGGGCTTCATTATGAAGAAACCCATAAATCCGAATTCCCTGCTATATGATACGATTGAGCCGCCGCCGATCATTTCATCATTATATAAATATCCGTAGAATCCGTCCGGATCTGCTGCAAAGTATGCCGAAGCATCATAAGGACCCGGGTTCCAGCCTTCTGCTTCAGCCCATTTAACAAGGGTATTTACACCTTCGAGATCAAGTTTACGTAATTCAAGTTGAGTTTCATTTATCATATTTATTCAGAATGTATTTTATTTCGAAGCGAAACGGCGTTTCGCTTTACAATTCGTTCAATGCAAAACCGCTAAATTGACTATCAATGGGAATTATTTAAAATAAAAATAATATTTCTGAACAGCCAGTTAATAAATAACTGCCGCAGTGCAGGTGCGGCAGTTATTGAAGCGATAGGTAAAAATTATTTCAGGAGAAGCATCTTACGGGAACTTGAGAAGCTTCCTGCGGTAAGCCTGTAAATGTAAACGCCCGCGGCCAGGTTCTTTGCATTGAAGTCAATGCTGTACTTTCCGGCATCCTTGTACCCTTTTGCAAGTGAAGCAACTTCCCTGCCCAGGACATCATATACTTTCAATTCGACATTTCCTGCTGCCGGGAGCTGGTAATTGATAATGGTTGTTGGGTTGAACGGATTGGGATAGTTGCTGCTCAGCCGGTAATCGGTGATCTTCTCTGTTTCCTTTTCAACCGATACAGGGGGCGTTGGCACCAGCAGGTTTCTGTATATCTGTATTCCGCCGAGACCATCAGCCACGAAGATCCTGCCGTTCTGTGAAGCTACACTTAAAGCAAAGCATCCGCTCGGCTTGTACCAGCCGGCAAGCGACATTGCATCCGGTTTGGTGATATCAAGGACTTCCACTCCTCCCAGTATATAATCCGAGGCATATGCAAAATTTCCATCGGTTGTTATTCCTGTTGCCCCGTCAGGAAGTGCAACGTAAGAGAGGGATGAGGGATTTAGTGGATCTGTTACATCTATTGCCTCTACTCCCCCATAGCCGTCAGCTGAATATATTACGGAATTATTTACAGCAACATCCACGGGATGGCCTGTTATACCCTGGTAGCGGTTAACAAGTACCGGTGCTGATGGATCGGTTACATCGATTATATATAAACCGTAAGTATCTTCGGCTGAAAATGGTCCGTAATCAACTATATAAAGGTAATTACCTTCAACCGAAATTGCCTGCGCGTAGCAGTATGTTTCGCCAGGTATACCTCCCTGCGTCCAGCCCATCGTATGAGAAAGCTGTACAATGTTGGAGGGATCACTAATGTCAAATATTCTTACACCGTCCCACCAGCATGCAACAAAAGCTATGTTATCTTTTATAGCCAGGTCTACTGTCATTACCGGGCAGGTGAAATTATCAAGAACCTGGGGATCCGAAGGATTGCCTACATCTATAGTGTAAACGTTGTTAGATGCACCCATACTAAGAGGACAATAAACAACCAGGGAATCGTTAACCATTGCTGTAAGGTCGCCGTAAAGGTCTATGTAGCCTGCCTGCACAGGATGCGTCGTATCAGAAATATCTATCACTCTGAATCCGTTGCTGCCTGTATAAAGATAATTACCTGAAGCCGTTACCTGTGAAACAAATCCCGGCATTTCAAATCCCCCTTTATAGGTAACAGCAGATGAATCAGATACATCGAGTATAGTGAACTGTGAAGAAAAGGCAAGGTATGCATAGTTTGAGTTTACACAAACATGCTGGAAGTCGCCCGGATAAATACTGATAACAGAGGGAGAAGAGGGATCTGTAACATCTATTGTCTGAAGTCCTCCGTCGGTACTCATTTTAGCAACGTACAAGATATTACCTTTTACAGCAACATCCTGCGGGTACCCCGCTAAGGCAAGGTTAGTTACGAATGATATACTGCCGGGGTCGGTGATATTCAGTATTCTTATTCCTGTTGAAGTTATTGCATAGAGGTAATCACCCTGGATGCAGAATTTTGCTCCCGACAGGTAAGGAGATGATCCGGCAAGAGTCAGGTTGGCAGGATCCGACACGTCGATCAGTTTTAATCCCTGTGTACCGGTTTCGACATAGAGGAGATTCCCGTTGAGAACCTGCTGGTTGAGCAGGTCGGTGCCTAGATTTAATTCATCCGTAAAAGCGGGGTGGTAAGGATCGGAGATGTTGATAGAGTACACACTGAAATCAGTCGTTACGAAGAGGTAATCGCCGTTAAAATCAATTCCCCACCTTGGGTAGGGTTCAGTGGGGATACGCGACATCCGGACAGGGGTGTCGATAGTTGAGAGGTCCCATATCTCTATTCCGGAAAAATATGCGCAAACATAGAGGCGGTTAGTTTCGGGATCGAACCTGCAGAAATCAACCAGCGATCTTGTTCTGATTTCCGAGATCACCTGCGGGTTGGAAGGATCGCTTATATCGGTAACATATATTCCTCCGCCCGAGCCTACAAAAGCAAGGTCTCCTGCTTCACTTAAAGAAAGCGAGTAGCTATTAGCGAACGGGAAATTACTTGTGAACATTGTATTTGAAGAATCGAAATCAAGAACAGTTATATCTTTAGTTTTATCTGCTTTATCAAATATGATGGATCTGAGGGGGTTATTATTAAATATATTTTTTGCGGAAACCTCCCCGGCTTTGGGTACATTGTTCTGAGGAAATGACACTATTTGTATGAGGAAAACAAGAACCAGTAGAACTGCTTTCATAACTATCCTCCGGTTGATTTAAGTGAACATAGTTACAGTTAATTTGGACTTGATCATAAAATTTTATGCTGCCATTTGTTAAAGTTTTCCAGTCCCATCCCCCGGTTCCAGAAAGCTTCAAAAACTTCCTTCTGAGACGAAGCAAATTTAGGGTGATTAATTATCATCGTGGTTATGCCGGGTTTTAGAGATACAGGGTCATCGAGAGCAAGCATCGTAAGTCTCTCATCAATTATAGCCATTTTCATCGGCAGAGTCTCAATAACTCTGAGTTTTTCCCCTATTTCCTGGTAACCGGCAGTCATATCAAGAAATTGTTTTCTACTCTTTTTTCCTTTTATCCCCCCGAATTCATAAATAGTTCTATATTCAATTCCTTTTTTAATAATTGAATATTCATCCTCCATATTTTCTTCAGGGGTGACCGAATAAGGTGCCTTACTGAAAACAAGCATTTCTTTGCAGGCTGATTTCTGCAGTTCGTTCCACCTGTTCCTGATATGCATCAGGTCGGTAAGAACTTCAACATAATCCAGGGGAGCTTGATTATTCTTATTATCTTTATGGAGACTGGTCAGCTTCTTAGCGAGTTCCTCAGCAGCTTTTCGCTTCTGCGCTATCAGGATCTTCTGTTTCTGTTCATAATTAATCTTCTTCTCTTCAATTATCTGTTCATAGTTTATGATGATATTTCTGAGTGCGATTTGTGGTTCTATGGCGTAATAGATCTTACTGCCGTTCCTGATATTTTCAGTACATATCCCCTTGTGAATCAGTTTCTGAAGTATCTCATATATCTTTGTTCGTGTTATAGTGGTAATCCTGGTGAGCTCAGGCGCGGTAAATTCTTTACGTTGAAGGAGTGCAAGGTAAACTTCGGCTTCCCTCCCGGATAAGCCGATCTGTGCCAGCTGATTCAAAATATCGGTGCTCATTTTCTCCTCCGGCAAAGTTTTTCAGTTGTATCCCTATACTATAAAGGGATACATCAAACTTATGCCGGGAAAATATCAAAATCAATATGCGGTTAAAATATTGTTTACCTGGCGGCGGGGTGAATGAAATACTTCTTCTGAATTACTAATCAGATATTAATTACTATTCGATGAGTTCAAATTGACAGGTGTGTTGGTTTGCAGACTGTTTTTTTCCATGAATCTATATTTATGTAGTTCAAATATGCATCCCATTTTTTGTCTTCCTGAACGAAATAAATCCATCTTTCCAAAGAAATTATCTTTTCTTCTTCTTTTTCAAGGGCGGTTCTTCACTAATAAAAATCAAGATATCATCCAGAATTTCCTCAACTACTGCCAAAGCCAGGTCTGAATCTAATTTCTCGCAGGCTAAAAGAACTGCATCCGTCAGGTGCTGTTTTTGCTTAGTCATAGTTTTCTCCACCGTTGAATCCATCACGGTACCGACAACGGCAAAAGCCCAAAGTAGAACATCTTCCTCCATTTTAGTTGGTTCGTCTTCAGCAAGGAGCAATTCTTTGAATCTTTCGAAAGGAAATCCATAAGTTTTTAACGCGGAGCGGACAAATATCAAGTGAGAAAGTGAATCTTCCGGAAGAAAAGGAAAAACTTCAAAAAAATGTTTACTAATTTTTATAAACTCATCGCCCAGTATAATCAGAAGTTCCTGCCAATCATCTTCACTGAAATCAATTTCGATAGAATTAAACCAGGCAGTCTTACCGGCTTTATTAAGATTATCCAGACGCAAATGTTCTGCGGCAACTTCCAGATTATATGCCTCAATAATTTTCATCATAACAAAGCCTGTCTCATCGTCATCGCTGAATTTCGATTTACCAGCTTGTTTTAAATATTTATCTATCTGAATATCAATAAATAATTGATAATCGGCTTTTATTTCTTTAACCGATTTCATCTGTTATGCCTCATCTGAAATAACCAAATCTTTTTGTCTCTTAAATATTCATTAATTATATATTAATAATATAAAAAGATTCCTCAATTATTACAGGTGGTTTGAATTAACTGGTATAGGGTTCACTTCGGAAGCGTCTGTCAGCAAGAATTGCTTTTCTTCCAGTTGAGTGAGCCTGTCCTAACCCCAGGGGGATTGATACGGCATTTATGTTTATAAAAAGCCCTATTTGCTCCGGCAATTTTTACGGGTTTCTTCAATCTCTTAATCCGTTACAATCAGAAATCAGCGCACAGATCTTTTTATAATTAAACTTTTAATGAGCCGCGGAAACCACGTGCAGCGTAATAAGAATCTGCTCCGTTATGGTAGGTAAATACAGTATCATAACGCCTGTCGCAGAAGAGGGCTCCGCCGAGTTTCCTTATTTTATCCGGTGTCTTTACCCAGCTTGATGTCTTCAGATCGAACTCTCCGAGCTGCTGAAGTTCCCGGTATTGGTCTTCCGTTAAAAGCTCGATACCAATATCGGCTGCCGCATCAAGAGCATTATTTTTCGGTTTGTTCTCTTTCCTTGCTTCCAGGGCTGCACGGTCGTAGCAATAACTTCTGCGGCCTTTGGGACTCTCGGCTGAACAGTCGTAAAATATATACTCCCCCGATTTTTTATCAAACCCGATGACATCAGGTTCACCGCCGGTATTTTCCATTTCATTCAGCACCGCCAGTTTACCGGAATTCTTTTCCAGCCTTGCTTCCACCTCCGGCCATTTAATGCCTTTATGACGGTTCATATTTTTTTCGAAGCGGTCCTTCAATGTTCTCTAGCAGCGCTCCGTTGTGTTCAGACGATCCGCCGGAACCTTTTTTACTGCTTTTATTTTTGTCCATTTTTAATCCTGTTTGATTTTTACTAACTGCTTGCTAAAATCCTTCTTTCCACAGGCCTGAAATACCATGATACAAGCGTAAGTACCAGAAGCAGCAGTCCGGGCAGAAGATCAGTTACACTATCACCCGAGGCAATATGTGAAACGAGCGCTCCTGTCATTAAAAAGAAGAAGCCTGCATAAGCCCATTCTTTGAGGATGGGAAATTTTGGAACCAGCACAGCCGCCGTACCCAGTATTTTCCAGACACCAATTATGGTTAAAAAATAAATAGGATACCCCAAATGTACAATACCATAAACACCTGGAGGTGACACAGCTCCTTCGGATTTTACTCTCAGCAGCTGTACCATTCCGGTTGATACCATCCCCAACGCAAGCCAGAGAGTTGATATCCAATAGATTATTTTGGCCGCTTTCCGGTTTGCAGGATCATCAATTCTCTTTGTCATAATACTTGTTTTAATTTGTTAACGATATTCTGAAGACGGTTATGCGCCATATTTATGCCCTGCGCAAAGGGCATCTGAAGGAGCTGATCTCTGAGCTCGGTGGATTTGAATAGTGACTGTATACGGAGTCTGCTGCTGTCGTCTGTAAGTTTTTCAAATTCCAGGAATTCAAGCTGCACACCAAAAGGCGAATTCTCCATTTCAAATGTTCGGGTTATTTTTTCATTTGGAATGAACTCATGGATAACTCCGTTAGCCTTAAACACAACGTTGCCCTGCCCGTCTTTGGTTTCAAACTCGTAGCTGCCGTGAGGTTTGCTGTCAAGTTTCAGAACTTTCGTTCCCATCCATTGTCCAAGCAGATCGGGATCTGTGTAAGCCTTAAACAACAATTCCAGCGGAAGATCAAATTCCCTGGTTATCATAATTTCCTGTTTGCCTTCTTCGGCAATTACTTTTGTTTTCTGTTCCATCTTAACCTATGCCTTTCCTTTATATTTTTTCATTACTGCTTCCAGTTTATTGAATCTTTCATCCCATAGTTTCCGGAACGGTTCAATAAAGTCTGCTATTTCTTTTATCTTTTCGGGGTTTAATTGATAATATATTTCTCTGCCGTTTTTCTCCTGTTCAAGCAGTTGGCACTCTGTCAGGATCTGCAGATGCTTTGAAACAGTAGGTCTTGCTGTGTCAAAGTTTGCGGCAATGGTACCAGCCGTCATAGCCTGCGAAGCAACAAGAAGCAGTATGGATCTTCTTGTCGGATCTGCTATAGCTTGAAATATATCTCTTCTTAATTTCATTTCTAATCTCTTTGTGTAGTTACTTGGCTACAAATATAAGCGTAGCTATTTAACTACGCAAGTGTATCAGGTAAATTTTTTGTTGTAAAAAATGAGTAGTGATTTTAAGCATAGAGACAGGGCCAAATCCTTTAACCACCTGATGAACCTGGATTACCAAATTACGGCATCTGATTATCTGCTTTAAACTTTAATCTAATCTTTATAAGTTAGATAGAATATTCTTAAGACAGCTAAGTTCTTAAAGCATCAGAGGTGAATTTTGTTAAAAGCGGGAACCTGCAATGATTAAAAATATTATGCTGCTTTGTCCTTTAAGTTTATCATTTATGTATTTCCCTACACTTCTGTCTTAGCGAGATAAGCTTATGAGTAGAGGAACCATAAGATTCTGGCTGGTGATCACCTCAATTATTGCTGTATTTTTCATTAATAACCGTATCTTCGATGCAGGTACACACAGAGGAGGACCGACAAAAAGACTATTATACTCGTTAGCAAAGGATTTTGTAAATGACCGGTTATTGATTCCCTCATCGGCAAGGTACCAGGATATTGATAGTGTGCAGTTTATGATTGCGGTTGACAGCAGTCTGATAGCGAGTGGATATGTTGAAGCAGAGGACGGAATCGGTAACACTGCGAGATCAAGGATAGATGTCAAGGGTCGTTACAATCCTGACACAGGAGAGTGGAAAATAAAAGGGATGACGTTAAACAATCCCTCATTATTTAAATTAAAGAATTGAATTCCGGGAGAACTATATCGGAAAAGAGGAGGTATCAATGTTTAAGATTAGTTTCATTACTGTATTATGCATTTTAATTAGTTTTTCAGCACTATATCCTCAAAACCGGGGTGATGTTTTGCTATACTCCCAAACGGGAGATTTTGGAAGTGATCATATATTTATCCCCTCCGATATATGGACCGTACCAAATACATGGCACCAGGCTGCCGATGATTTTACAGCTGATTCCGGTTGGACGATTGATCAGATTGTGGTTGCAGGGAGTCAGATTGATACTAATTATATAAGCGGGTTTACGATCAAAATTTACGGGGATAATAATACAAGACCCGGCGCATCGATTTATACTGCCGAAAATCAGCCTTATTCCGCATCACTGCTTTTACCTGATTCGGTATGGAAATGTACAATTGCTTTGGAAACGCCTGTTATGCTAAATAGCGGTTATTACTGGATTTCAGTCCAGGCATACTCGGATTTCGCCACATGGGGCTGGTCCCAGATGTACGGGTCTTTTGGCAGTATAGCTTACTATCATGATTTTACACCTTATTGTTCAGAATGGGATGTCCTCTGGCATTGTCACCCGACTGCTTACACAGACATGTATTTCGAACTTTATGGAAATTCATCTACTCCGGTCGACTTAACTTCATTCACAGCTTCTGCCAGGGACGGTGCAGTAAATTTAACCTGGTCAACTTCAACTGAATCCAATAATAAGGGATTTGAAATTGAACGCTTAAATACCGGCTTAGGAGCCGGGAGATGGAATGAAATAGCTTTCATTCCAGGCAGCGGTACTACAACGGAAACGAAATTTTATGCCTACACCAATAAGAACCTTGCGCCCGGAACGTACCTGTACAGGCTGAAGCAGATCGATTTCGACGGCCGGGCGAAATACTCGGATGAAACGGGAGCGTCCATCGGCATCCCCCGGCAATTTTCATTGGGTCAGAACTTCCCTAATCCTTTCAACCCGGCAACAACGATTAGTTATGAGCTGCCCCGGTCCGGGTTTGTTACACTCAGGATATACGACATCCTCGGGAGAGAAGCTGCAGTACTCGTTAACGAACGAAAGCAGGCGGGAAGGTACCTGGTTAATTTCGATGCCGGCAAGTCAGGATTGAGCGGAGGTGTTTATATCTACCAGCTGCGGGTTGACGACTATGAAAGTTCTAAAAAGATGCTGCTGCTGAATTGATTAGGGATCATATCCCCTGCTCCTCACTCCCGCTGAAGGGGAAATGAAAGAGCTGCTTCGTTCATCATCCTTTTGATCGAGTGTCTTACTCCGGCTGATAAAGTCTCAAGGTAATGATCCTGCAGAAGATAGATAATCTCCTCTGATAGGTCAGGATATTTCTTAATAATCTTGAAGATGTACTTTAAGGCGGTCATCCTTACTGAAGGGTCTTTATTGATTTGTTCCCATATCCTGATGCAGATGTCGAATATGGTGCTTTCATACCTTTCACCGACTTCCATCCGGTAAAGGATTTTAAGGAGTTCTCTCTGGTGTCCGTCTTTCTTTGTTTTAATGCTATTTATAATCTGCTTTATATACTTTTTAATCCTCGCGTCATTTTCTTCCATACAGCCCCACAACAGAAATGCGGCCCGCCAGGAAAACGGCTGTTTGTCTGATATTGCCAGGTTAATGGCTTCAGTGAAATGTTCAGGGTGAGATTCCAGAAATGAGATCATTTCATCTTTGCGCGAAGATATTAATTTATTCTCTAATACCGATTCCATTTTTGTATTTTTGACTCACTGCATACTTGCATCAGGGATTTTTTAATATTGCCGAAAAACTGAAAGGTAATTTCGGACCGCTTGTGATGCTGAAACCTGCCGTCTCAGCTTTTCTAATGGTGAGTTCAAATTCCTTTTGAGATACATGAAATAATTTAGGCTCAACTATCAAAAATTCCCCTTCTTCTTTTAAGAGATTTTTGAGCGTCTTAAAAAAAATATCTTTATCAGGCACTTCGTGAACCATATAAAAAGCTAAAATAAAATCGACTTGCTCGGGTACATTGATCTGATCCCGTTCGCATTTTATCGGGGTAATTATTGCTTCAAGGGCAGTCCCCTTAATTTTATTTCTAAGTTTCTGAAGCATCCCTTCCTGCAGGTCAACCGAAAAAACCTTTCCGTTATTTCCAACTATTTTTGCTGATTCAATCGAAAAGAACCCCGGACCGCATCCGATATCGAGCACCTTCATTCCTTCCTTCACATAAGGCGAGAGAATTTTGTGCGGATTCTGAAGCCATCCCCTGACTTTACTGTCGAGTGAATTTGCAAGTTCAACGGGACAAACCCGGTTTCTCTCCTCAACCATATCATCCTCCTCCCAGGGTGACTGACGAAGTTTCGTTCAAACTGCCTTTATATACAAAACAGTTTTATTAACGGGTATTAATATTATTATAATTCTTTGTCTATTTCAATCTGCTTCAAAGTTAATTATGGTGTAAAGATCGACTGAGATGCTGATCTTAACACGACGCTTATAGTATGGTGCTTCACGTTATCGAAGCAGTATCATCTTCCTGGTTTGAACATAAATTGGGACTGATCCTGTTGAATGGCTGACTGCCTGAAGTCTGTAAATGTAAACCCCGCTCGAGAGTCCCGAGGCATTAAAATCAGCTTCATATTCACCGGGCAATTTTGTTTCATTCACAATGATTGCAACTTCCTTTCCAAGAATATTATAGACTTTCAATGAAACAAATGCTTCCTGCATAATACTGTAGCCGATAGTGGTAGATGGATTGAAGGGATTTGGATAGTTCTGACTCAAGCGAAACTCTTTATCTTCATTTGAAGTTATTATTCCTGCAGGAGAAACAAATTCATACGACCCGATGTCGAACCCGTTCCCCCGGGGACGCGGGACTTCATCAAGATCCCTGTCAACTAACGGTAGAACCATATCTGTACCAATATCCACGGGCTGAGCGTCTGTCTTCAGATGAAAGTTGCCCGATGATGGATCGATAAAAATATCATTCTCAGAAGCAGCAAGAAATGAGTGGGCATCATATCCAAGATTCTGCCATTCTGCAAATGACATATTAGAATTTCCGCCGTCATTACTTAGCCGGTTCTCTAAAAGATTATAATCGCTGTAAAATCCCGCTTCTGATTCCTGATCGAAATTAATACTTCCCCGGAAAGAATGATGATTTATGAGGATGTTATTATATAAGGTGTCCCCTGTTGAACCGTCAGTACACTGCACTGCCCACCTTCCATCGGCCGGAACACTTATGGTATTATTATAAACCTCATTATTCTTTGAACCTTCTGCACCATCGATACGGAATAATGCTATCCCTGTTGAATGATTATTATAAATGAGGTTGTTATATATATGAGATTCCTGAACGCCGTCCAGGTTTATCGCCGAGCCTCCGTTATAGCCGTTATTATACAGGATATTCCCTTCTATTACAGCATCGGTTATAATTCCATCGCCGCCTTGTGAAAGGTCAGCATTCAGCTGAATGCCGCAGGCATTATTTTCAAAACACACATTCTTTCGTATTACTGGTCTGTCGCCGCTGTTCGATACATAAATTCCATGCTCCGCTCCGCTGAATGAACAAACATTGTTTTCGATTAAAATATCATTTGTAAAACCTGTAAAGATCCCCCAGCGGCTGTTCGAAGAACACGAATTGTTTTTCACTGTCACGAAATCCGATACCGCAATCCTTATCCCCGCCCTCGGCTGATTTATCACTTTAAATCCATCAATAACAATCCAGTCGGCTCCTTCAATATTAATCCCGTCATTTGTAACTGTATTCGGCTGATTTATAACTACATTTTCATCAGCTGCTCTGAATACTATGTGTAAACTCTGCGTTCCGCCGGTTCTTAAATCAAATCCCGCATAATTACCCGGCAAGGCAATCACAGAATCTCCCGCAGTTACAATATCTGCTGCATGCTGTAGGGTTGCGAAAGCGGAATTGGTAGAATGTCCGCTGTTTGAATCATCTCCATTAACCGAGACATAGTAGGTATTTTGAGGATATAAAAAAGCAGCAGAAATTAAGAGTATTAATGATGCGAGTAATGTTTTGCTCATAGTAATTTCCAGATTATTATATATATATATTCAAAATAGAGGCCATTAAAATCTTCTCCCAATTCGATAATTTTAGCTCTCCGAAGTGCCTGCCTGTAATTTTTTGCGCACTAAATGGTAATGAATGCGGTAGGAAGTTCACCTGCGTAATCGTACCCTAGTATGAAAAACGCAGGGCAAGTTTATGAAATTCTTCTTTATGATGGAATACTTGTTATTTTTTCGGATATTTCTTTTGAAGGGCTGACACAGTATGTTTGATGAGATTTTCAAGTACTTCCGTGTTGACATCCTCAAGATTTTTAATATAAACGCAGCCCTTGCCGACCTTGAATTTACCAAGATCTTTGAGCACATCAGGATTCAGGTTTATTCCCGGGTAAAGATATAAAACGATGGCATTTTTTCTTGAGGCGAAAGCTGCCAGCGGTGCATCCCCCTCGCGTCCGCTGTCATATTTGTAATGATAGCTGCCGAATGCCGCAATTCCTGCATTTGACAGCTTTGGACGGTACCCTGATGCTCTTTCAAATATTTTTAGAAGCGTTGTGCAGTCGCTTCTCCTTTTTTCATCCTGAATATTATTGATGAATTCGGCTGCGCTGTTTGAAACTGCTGCTATTTTATTTTTAGCCATTGGTTGTTGCTTTTTAATTGTTGCCTGATACAAGTTTCTTTACTATGTATTTCCGGAGCGAACAAAGTTTTGCATTACATATGTTACTGGTTGCCGGCCCCCTGGTCCCTGATGAGATATAATTCAGTTTTCTTGATAAGCTGTATTAAATCTTCTTTAAGGGCATCGTATGGCTGTATAGAATAAGCCGTGTCGCCGAAAAGTATCATTCGAATAGGACCCGCATGAAATTGCTGCGATTCATTTTTATACTGCACCAGCAGTTCGGCAGCCCTTAATTCGGTGACATCGCCCTGAATGCTGCAAGGCAGTTCAATTTCATGATGGTTGTTTGGATTTGTAACGAGGTAGGAATACTCCGTCTTTTTCCCTTCGATCCGCGGAAGAAGTGTAATCATTGCTGTCACATAATTTCCCTTAAGAACTGTAAAATGATACGAGGGCCTCGTCCTGACAAATTCAATCACCTCCGTCATGTTCGGGTTTTCTGAGATAAATGCCGAAGAGACCGTATTATCAATATTGTCGGCTATCGTATAATAATTAGACATAAGAATAAAATCAGGGAGTGTATCAATTGAAAGGGTAACTGAATTGAAAACCGGATTTTCAGTCGTATCGATTTGTGCCGGAATAGTAGTATTGAGTAATAGTATTGCCAGGATAATCATTTTCATAGGCATCCCAACCGGTAATCCTTTTAATTCGAAAATTATGTTAAATAAATATTATAGGCAATAAGGTTAGTTTTTAGAACATCATGCTTCGCAGAATTTTGTGCAATATCGCTGCCATGCGAAGAAATGCCGTCCGTAACTTACTGGAATTCACAACTGATACCTGATCTTTCTACTTACCTTCATTTATTCTTCAAAAAGTTCTTAATTACCTGCGAAGTCAGATCTACAATTCCTGAATCCGGATTTTCTTTAAAATCAATCGCTCCCAGATATGCCCCGTGTTCTGCCGGCAGTATCATTAGTCTCGAATCACTAATCAGCTTTGACATAGCAAGAGCATGACTCGTTAATATTACATCCCTGTCGCCGTTTATGATCAGAGTCGGAACCTTTATGGAACTTAATATTTTATCGTCCCAATCCTTAAAATTCATCATTCTGTTCCTGTCCTTGTTGAACATGTTTAACAGCTTGCTGCTGTCGGGATTTACTTTCAGGAAAGCGTCCTTTAGTGATTGAGGCATATCGTTGATAGTAGCCTGCTTCATTCCGTCGAAAAACCCTGGAACCAGACCATCTCTTTTATAAAAGGTAGAAGTAAGAACAAGCCTTTCCACAATCTCAGGGTGTCTTGAAGTTATTTGAATAGCAGTATTTCCCCCGTTACTGAATCCAAGGAATGATGCTTTTGGAATTTTTAAAGCGGATAATAACGCCGCAACATCATCAGCGTCCTGTTCAAAGCTTTCCGGAGCCTCCCTGTCGCCTGTCCGGCCGTGTGCCTGGAGCTCGACAGCTATTACTTCAAAATCCTCGGCAAATGACGGAAGAATTCTGCCGAAACTACTCTCAATCGTAGAGCCCCCTCCATGGATCAAAACAAGAGGAGAACCCTTACCATGAATCTCATAGTACATCCTGATACCATTCACCATCTCATAGCCGCTTTTAACACTCTGTGCCATTGAGATACCTGCTCCGGTTATTATTAGGACAATAATTAATTGGCCAATTGTTCTTTTCATTTTTTTTACTTCGAAAGATACAATCATGCGCGAAATTGTAAAAGAAGTGAATACGGTAAATTCAGCATACCCGCTATAGTATGTCCTAAATCAATCTGAATCAATTATTACTCTAAGCTGCTCGCTATTGAGATTAACACTTTCATATAATTCCAGCTGCCGGAAACGCTCAACAGATTCCCGGAGAGATTGTTTTGGGTTCTTTTTCTTCAACTGAAATGAAGGTTTGTTGACAAATCGCAGCCGGGATTCGTTGATATTTGAATTTCTGATCTCCGACTGAAACTGCCCGATGTATGCGGATGCATCCTCACCCTGCAGCGTTTTATTCTTCAGCAGTCTGCCGGTTACCCAGAGCCACACTATTGCACCGCTCGAACCTTTCGGGATTAGTTCTTCCAGAACGTTAATGGCTCTTTTTCTTTCACGCGGATTCGAAAGATCATAACGTTCGATAGCGATATCGCCGTCAGATAATCTCTTCCTGTAAAGAATCCTGCGGATAGC
Source organism: uncultured Ignavibacteria bacterium (assembly GCA_963832715.1). GTDB lineage: Bacteria > Bacteroidota > Ignavibacteria > Ignavibacteriales > Ignavibacteriaceae > DATFVA01. Next base: position 127,582 of record CAWHVB010000007.1, read on the forward strand.
TGAAACAGTATTTTTATGTAATGTATCATTCAGATTTAATTCAATGCCTTTCCCTTCCAGGATTTCATGCTGAGTCGGGTTTTCTACCATGATCGGAATTATGTGTTCACTGCGGGTATCTTTACCAAAATATAAATTATCGCTTGCTTCTATAAGTTCCGCCCCTTCTTCAATCATTTCATTCACACCTTTGTCTCTTTTTTCGGCGAGTTTCAATGCATATTCAGCCAGTGTTTTTATAGTCCCCCTTGCATTGTAAGTGTAAATCGTATCTGAAAGCTTATCCGGCATTCTGACAGCTATTTTAAATAATGTTTCACTCGGAGGAAAACTTCCGAACATTTGTTCCGGCGTCTTTATCTTAGACCAGGCTTCCTCATTATATAAAGGCGGGGCAAGCACAGGTTTAATGGAATCCTTCTGCAATACAGCCGCTGTTATCCAGTTGGCCGGAAGCATTAATGCACGCGGGATAAACTTATATGGATGATCCTGCTGGCTGAAGAGCGCATCCCGCAGCACGAATGTCGCTTTAGTCTGGCGGACTAATTTTCGCCAGTTCTCTGAAATTAAATTCCCGGCGGAACTATAAGAAAGCGGTCCTTTAACCTTTCTCATTATTAGATTATTGCCTTCGTAATAAAGATTACTGTAAAGAAATTTAGGGGTAACCTGCAGGCGGGGTATTACGATGTCATAGAAATCTGGAGCATCATTCGAAAGCTTTTTATAATTATGCGGTTCCTGGAAACCCCAGGAGAGTATATTATCTCCACTGTAAACATTTTTTACCAGTATCAAATCGAATTGCCTTTTCTTCCACACGGTTGTAATATTATAGAACCCGGCCGGATAGTCTTCCCTATGCTCAGAACCCTTCCCATAATATTTGCTGTAAAAAAGTTTAAGCACCCGGTAGAGTGAATCTGCAGTATTCTTGTCCAGACTATCGATAGAATATGCGAAGTTATAAAGTAAATCAACTGTATCCTGATACTGAAAATTAAATCTGATACTACCTTCCTGGTTAAAAATAGATACAGCCGATTCAGCATAAAATAAGCTGCCCTCCTGTTTTAATCCCGATATTTCCGGAATAATCTGCTTTACGTCAACATAATCTGCTCCAATCGGAATCTTGTTTATTAACAGAAGCTTTTCTTCTAATCCCCTAAATACTGATTCATTACCTCCTGAGGTTTGGGAAAATATTCCGGGTGGAAATAAAAGAAAAAGTGTGAGAAAAAAAGAAAGCCTCATAAGTTTATATCCAATTCATAAATTTCGATTTGATTTTTAACTCAAGGACAGCGGAGGCCTTAAGAGATTTAGTTGAGCTTTGCCTCGCATTAAAACCTTAAGGTGAAAACTGTTTCCTCGCCGGCTTTGGAGGTAACTCTTATATTCCCGCCGTGGGCTCGCATAATCTGACGGGATAGACTAAGTCCTATCCCTGATCCGTTCTTTTTTGTGCTGTAGAACGGGATAAAGATCTTCTCAAGAACGTCTTCGGGTATACCGGGACCATTATCTGCAACCCTGATCATTATTTTCCCTCTTTCATCAAGCGACGCAGTCAGATTAATTTCACCTTTTTCTTTAGTCCCGAGCGATTGTTCAGCATTTATCAATAAATTAATTATTACCTGTTCCACCAGTTCAGGATCGGCTGTTAATTCAAGGGTTTCAGGAGTAACACAAACATTAAAACTGATTCCCTTCTCCTTTAATTCCGTTCCCATTAATTTATTTATTCTTTCAAATAGTGAATAAATCTGGAATATCTGAAAGCTCGGTTTTGGTATCCTTGTCAGGTTTCTGTAGCTGTTTACAAAGTGAATTAGTCCTTCACTCCGTCTTTGTATTGTGTTGACAGCACTATTGATATCTTCTAGCGATTCAGAGTCGGGGCTTGTCTTTTCATCCCTGTTGCTCTTCAGAATTGACTGGACAGTAGATGCCAGGGATGAGATCGGTGTTATAGAGTTCATTATTTCGTGGGTAAGTACTCTTATCAGCTGCTGCCAGGCCTCCATCTCTTTTTCTTCCAGTTCACTTTGTATATTCTGAAGCGACACAAGTATAAACCTCTGGTCCCGAAGTTTGAATTCTGTTGCATAGATTATCAGCTGTATGAAATCATTCTCATCTGTAATTTTAATCGTTACCCTTTCCCCTGCCTGAAGGGCAAACAGTTTTTCAACCAGGCTCCTGCTGACCCTGCTTAAGGAAGAGATGTTATTTAAATGAGTAACCTTCAGCAGTCTTTTAGCTGCATTGTTAATAAATTGGACTTCACCGTTCTGGTTATATGAGATCAGCCCGACGCCCACATGCTGCATAACAGTTTCAAGGTACCTTAAATGTTCCTCTTTCTCGCTTCGTGTGTTCTGAAACTTAACAATTACTTTGTTGAAGGACTTGTATAAGTTTTTAAATGAACTCCCTAAAGAAGTATCGATGAATGTCTGCGAAAAGTCTGAATGCTCTATCGCACTCAGGAAACGTGCCAGGTCTCTGTTTGTTTTTTCGACATAATATATAAGCGAATAGACCTGAAAAATTATTATCACAACTAGAACGATGATGCTTGCATAAAGTTCCGTGTAAAAGAGAAGATAGAAAAGAAGTGTAATACTTAGTCCAAGTACAGCAACCCTCAGGATGATGTTTAGTCTGAAATTTTTGATGATCATAGATTTCGCCGGCCGGATTTACTTTTTATCAGGCTCAGGTAAATAATTAATGGTAATAACTGTCAGGTCATCAAACTGGGGAGAATTTTCGCTGAAACATGAAACGTCCTCCGAAAGAGCTTTGATGAATTCTTCTCCAGTTATTTTCTTATGCTTTTCTATAAATCTAAGTATTCTTTCCCTTCCGTAATCTTCATTGTTCCTGTTCCTGGCATCATTATAACCGTCTGTATAGAGCAAAATCAGATCTCCTCTGTTCAATCTGATCTTTTTATCTTCTATGTTTCTTTCGAATAATCCGCCGTCTTTTAATCCAAGACCTATTCCGGCGGGACGCAGAATCTCAATCTTATCAAGTGCACTGTTATAGTAAATACCCGGTTCGTGCCCGGCCCTTGAATACACAAAAGTGTTCTCGGCATAATCGAGAATTCCGTAGAATACAGTAACAAAAGATCCTTTCTCCAGCGTGCGGATCAGGAGTTTATTTACTTTCCGGAGAACTTCACAGGGTGACAATGAGACAGAAGCCTGCGATTGGAATATTCCTTTAGTCAGCGTCATATAAAATGCAGCAGGAAGCCCTTTACCGGATACATCTCCGATCACTATTCCCAGCTTATTGTCGCCGAGGTCAATGTAATCGTAATAATCGCCTCCAACTTCCTTAGCGGAAACACACAATCCTTTTATCGAATAGTCCTTCAGGGTCGGATCTTTATGAGGAAGAAGCTGCGTCTGCACCTGGTGAGCAATCTCTACGTTCCCTTGCAAATCTTTCCCTTTCAAGTTCATTCTGTATATCCTGCAAAGATACCAGCTTGTACCTGTTTGCTCTCAGCTTAAACCCGCTTGCATATAGGGATATCTGCTTTTCAGTGTTATTCTGCACCAATCTGATCAGAGCTTTTTCACCGGGATTAATACTCTCTAGAGTATTAACAAGTTCAGTGCTTATACCTGATAAAGAATTAATATTGATGATATCATTTATTTCAAGGAGCTTTTTTGCGGCATCGTTTATAATCTCAATCTTTCCGGTGTCGGTAAAAGAAATCAATCCGATACCCACGTGCTTTACCACTGTCTGCAGATACTGGAAGTTTTCCTCTTTTTCAGATCTTGCCTCTTTAATTCTGTTCATTACCTGTGTAAAAGCGCTCCCCAGTTCCATGAAAGAACCCCCTAATTTCTCCATCGGAAAAGACTGCGAAAAATCTGAGTGTTTTATTGAAAGGATGAATTTCGATAACTCATTGTTCGTATTGTCGACAAACCGGATAAGAAGGAATACCTGTATAATTATTACCGCGATAATGATAACAGGGGTGACGCTCAGGGAACTTTGAAAGAAAACATAGAACAGCAGGAACACGGAAAATGTCAGTACAAGAATCCTGAATATTAAATTTAATCGGAAGTTTATCATAAATTATAAAATTATTTATCCTTTAAGCGGGACAAATCCCGCTGAAGATCATTTCCGAAAAACTCACTAAAGACTGTACTTTTCCATCCTTCTGTACAGTGCTGTTCTGGTCAGTCCCAGCTCCCTGGCAGCTCTGCTGACATTACCGCCGTTAGCATCAAGTACTTTTCTTATAACAGCTTTCTCTACTTCTTCAAGATTATATGTATCGAAGATAAATCTTTCCTCTTTTGTCTCGGGTGAAGTGAAAAAGAAATCAGACGGCTGAAGCACATCAGAGTCGCTGAGAATAATACTCCTCTCAATTGCATGCTGCAGCTCCCTTACATTACCCGGCCACTGATAATTTTCGAGCTTTTTTATTGTCACAGGACTAAGTCTCAGATTCGATTTATTATATTTAGACTTATATACCTGCAGAAAGTGTTCTGCAAGTATAGATATATCTTCTTTCCTTTCCCTTAGGGGGGGAATATCAATTTCAACTGTGTTTATCCTGTAAAGGAGATCCTGCCTGAATTTATTTTCCGCAACCATCTGATGTATGGAAGTGTTGGTCGCACAAATCAACCTTATATCAATAGGTTTGTAATTGTTTGAGCCTACTCTTGCAACCTGCCTGTTCTGAAGTACCGTCAGCAGTTTGGCCTGCAGTTCAACAGGTATATTTCCTATCTCATCCAGGAAAAGAGTACCGCCGGATGCGGCTTCAAATCGTCCGGGCCGTTCTTCTTTTGCATCCGTAAATGCACCCTTAACATGTCCGAACAATTCACTTTCAAAAAGAGAGGGTGTTAAAGCACCCATATCAACCCTTACAAAAACCTCGCCGGATCTTTTGGAATTATTATGTAGAGCTCTTGCTACAAGCTCTTTGCCCGTCCCATTCTCACCAAGGATCAGCACATTGGCTTCAGTAGAAGCCACCTTTTCAATTGTTTGAAATACCCTGCCGATTGAAGAAGAGATCCCGATCAATTCATCATAGTTTTTGCTGTTCTCAGCGGTAACCTGTCTCTGCATCGATTCGCTTTTCGATTCTTTTAATTTTAAAGCAGATAGCAGAGTTGCAATAAATTTATCATTCTGCCACGGCTTAAGTACAAAATCAGTTGCTCCCTCTTTAACCGCTTTTACTGCAAGTTCAATGTCGCCGAATGCAGTAATCAGGATTACCGCTATTGATGGATCGATATTCAATACTCTGTTAAGCCAGTACAGCCCTTCTTTTCCGCTGGTCATATCCTGCGTAAAATTCATATCCAGAAAAATGGCATCATATTCTTCATTTTTCAGCAATTGCGGAATGTTTTCCGGGTTCTTTTCAGTGTGCACAATGCTGACGACCGGTTTCAGAAGAAGCCTGGCCGCTAATAAAACGTCTTCATTATCGTCCACTACCAGGACTTTAGCTGATTGCTTCATCATATGTTTGAATATTTTTTCAGCTGAGTGATAAATTATCCCTATTTATTCTGTTTAAAATATGTAAATATTATATCAATTATCAGGAAACAATAGGATTATGATACACGGACTCATAGCGGGATGAACGTTAACTGCCTGATTTCTGTACATCCCTTTTCCAGGCTTACACGGGTTTCTGTCCCTTTCTTATTTCAAACTGATTTTATTGCAAAAAATTATTAATTTCGTCCTAATACAAAATAATGTACTTTAGAAACGGTAGAAACTTCGGCGCTGTTTTATTTCTGATTAAAGTATGCCGCTTTCCCGTTTCTCTTCAACCTTATTTCATCTATCTTTCGGCCATCATTTCGGCCTCTAACAGGCAGTCTTCCCCGGCATTTCCATAGCACTCTTCCGTTTCGCCGGGAGTTTTATTACGCAGACTTCCATCATTCGGCTTCCTTTAACTATCGGATGTACTGTTCTCTGCCGTACACCCCTGTTACGAAAACGGACACCTCTCCGTCTCTGGAAATATTTATTCAAACATATCAGGATGATATTGGTGATGAACGGTGCAATAAGTTGATAAGATAATATTGCCGTTTTCAGGCCAAAAGGCACAGGTTTTGCCTTATTTCCTGCGGGGATTCCAGAATATACACGAAATACTCAGGAGAGTTAAATGGACAGAAAGATTGAAAAGAAAAAATGGCCGCCAAAAAAAATCGCAATGTATTCGGGCGGCGCATTAATACTCTTCATTATTTTATACAGCTTTGTTTTCACCGATAAAAGTTCAAGACTTAATGTTGAAGAAGATAAGATCACTATTTCGACAGTTAAATACGGACCTTTTCAGGAATATATTCCTATAACCGGTACCGTTCAGCCTATAGAAACCTTCCTTCTTGATGTAAGCGACGGCGGCAAGGTCGTAACAAAATACATCGAAGAAGGTGCTTTCGTAAATGCGGGAGATCCGATCCTGAAACTCGATAATGCTTCATTGACTTTAAGCATTATATATAACGAAGCAAATGTTTTCCAGCAGATAAACTCACTCAGAAGCACCCGGCTTTCAATGGAGGAATCCCGCTTGAGTCTGCAGGGACAGTTACTAGACGTTGAACACAACCTGAAACTTCAGAAGACCACCTACGAGAATGATAAAGTTTTGTTCGATAAAAACCTTATCTCGAAAATAGAGTACCAGAATGCAAAAGATGAGTATGAATATCTTATGAATAAAAAGAATCTGACTCTCGAAACCTTCAGGAAAGATTCTCTTTTCAGAGCGCAGCAGATTGAACAGCTTGAAAAGTCAGTGAGCACGCTGGAGGAGAACCTGAATATAACCAAGAAACAGCTTGAAGACCTGACGGTTAAAGCCCCGATAAAAGGACAGCTTACATCATTAAATGCAGAGATAGGGCAATCGATTGCCCCCGGTGCAAACGTTGGTGAGATCGATGTGGTAGATTCATTCAAGATACGGGCGGCAATTGATGAGCACTATATAGCGAGGGTTAGCCCTGGTCAGACCGGTGAATTTAGTCTCTCAGATCATACTTATAAACTTATAATAAAGAAAGTGTACCCTGAAGTAAAGAATGGTCAGTTTGAGGTAGATATGAACTTCAACGGCGAAGTCCCGAAAGGTATACGAAGAGGACAGTCAGTTCAGATTAGACTTGAACTCGGTGAACTTTCACAGGCCCTCACCATCGATAGAGGCGGTTTCTACCAGACAACAGGAGGACAATGGATATTTGTTCTTGATCCGTCCGGGGACGTCGCTTATAAAAGAGATATTAAGCTCGGCCGTCAGAACTCGAGTGATTTTGAGGTACTCGAGGGACTGAAAAAAGGAGAGCAGGTAATTACATCATCTTATGACACCTATGGTGATGTAGACAAGTTAGTATTGAAATAAAAAAAATAAAAAATGTCAGCTTCATTAATAAAAAAACTGTATGCCGGCGGATTAACGCAGACAGATAAAAGGAGTTAAACATGCTAAAAACAGAAAACCTGAAAAAGTTATATACCACAGAAGAAGTAGAAACAACTGCTCTTAATAATGTGAACATTGAAATAGAGAAAGGAGAATTCGTTTCTATTATGGGTCCTTCCGGCTGCGGAAAATCGACCCTCCTGAATATCCTGGGACTGCTGGATAACCCTACAGACGGAAATCTGTTCTTCCTTGAACACGAAGTCTCAAAATACACCGAGAGACAACGGGCTCATTTAAGAAAAGAAAACATTGGTTTTGTTTTCCAGAGCTTTAACCTGATAGACGAATTAACCGTCTATGAAAATGTTGAACTCCCTCTTCTTTACCTCGGAATAGCCGCACCTGAAAGAAAAATCAAAGTGAATGAAGCGCTTGAGAGAATGGAAATTATCCATAGGGCATCGCATTTCCCTCAGCAGTTATCGGGAGGACAGCAGCAGAGAGTAGCAGTGGCGCGTGCTATTGTCGGAAGTCCTAAGTTAATACTTGCGGATGAACCGACAGGAAATCTTGACTCATCTCACGGCGATGAAGTTATGGGACTCCTGACGAATCTTAATGAGGCAGGTGCAACAATCATAATGGTTACTCACTCCCCCACGTATGCAGAGTATGGAAACAGGGTTATCCACTTATTCGACGGGCACGTTGTTACCGAAAATTATAAAGAAAATTTTCATGTATAGTGTGAATTGAGGAAAGCATTATAAATGATCCAGCTTAAAAATATTGAAAAGTACTACAGCAATAAGTCGGTTAAAACTTTTGTTCTGAGAAATATTAACCTCGAGGTTAATGAAGGAGAATTCATTTCTGTTATGGGTCCTTCCGGCTCAGGTAAATCCACTCTGCTCCATATTCTGGGAATGCTGGATACAGCTTCTTCGGGAGAGTATCATTTTTTGGATGAACATGTACATGCAATGTCTGAAAAAAGATTGACAGACCTTCATAAAGCTTTTATCGGTTTTGTATTCCAGCAGTATCACCTGATTGACGAACTGACTGTATACGAAAACCTTGAAACACCGCTGCTGTACCAGAAGATAAAAAGCAGTGAAAGGCAGAGCATGGTTGCCGAAGTACTTGACAGGTTCAATATAGTTGCTAAAAAAGATCTGTTCCCTTTCCAGCTCTCCGGAGGTCAGCAGCAGCTCGTTGCTATAGCCCGCGCAATAATAGCGAAGCCGAAGCTCATTCTTGCAGATGAGCCTACAGGCAACCTGCATTCCGACCAGGGAAAAGAGATAATGGAATTACTCAGAACATTGAACGAAAAAGGAACCACAATTATACAGGTAACGCATTCGGAAGATAACGCTGCGTATGGGAAACGAATAATAAAGCTAAGAGACGGATGGATTGAAAACTGATCACTTATAAATAAAAAAGGCCTGATATGTTAAAAAATTACTTAAAGATAGCCTTCAGAAATTTATTAAAAAGTAAAGCGTTTTCACTTATTAACATTGCCGGTTTAGCTATCGGGCTTTCAGGCTTTATCCTGCTATCACTATATATAAGGCAGGAACTGAGCTTTGACGATTTCAACACTAAAGCGGACCGTATTTACCGGCCGGTAGAAATTCAACGCCCTGCGGGTGTTCCCGAACAACAGGTGGCGGTTACGATGGGTCCTTTAGCCGCTGCTCTGAAGAATGATTTTCCCGAGATAGAAGCTGCTGCCAGAATAATGCCCGCTCCCGCATATTTCTGTAATGTAGGCGAAAAAGGTTTTTATGAAGATCAGATTGTCTATGCTGATCCTGGGATTTTCAACATTTTCACCATTCCCTTTATCGAAGGCGATCCGGCGCAGGCATTGAAAGACCCGAATTCGATTGTCCTTACCAAATCTGCAGCCTGGAAATATTTCGGCGATCAAGATCCCGTCGGTCGAATATTTACCATTAACCAGCAGGTCGGAAAAAATGAGATGAAGATTACGGGCATCATAAAGGATTATCCTGAAAATTCACACATCCGTTTTTCTATGATCGGCTCACTCTCCACATTACGAAACGATATCCCATGGATGGATAACTGGGGTGATAATTTTCTTGCAACTTACGTGCTCCTGAAGAAGGGGGCTGATAAATCACAGCTTGAGAAAAAATTCCCTGCATTCATAGAGAAGTATCATAAAGGAGATGAAACATATAGTTTTTCACTCTATCTGCAGCATTTGAAGGATATCCATCTTTACTCGGATGATATTATTTACCAGACATTCAATCATAACCAGGGCAGCATAGTAAAAGTTTATACTTTTTCCACAATCGCCTTATTCATCCTGATCATTGCCTGCATAAACTTTATGAACCTGTCAACAGCCCGTTCGGCTAAGAGAATAAAAGAGGTGGGTATAAGAAAGGTATTGGGATCCGGACGGTCAAATCTTGTTATACAGTTCATGGGAGAAGCGGTTATCATCGCACTGTTTGCTTTTTTATTCGCCATACTTATTACTGAATTTGCTTTTCCATACTTCAAATCAGTATTCAATATCACGCTGGATTTTCAATTTAAGAATAATATCCTTTTCTCACTTGAAATGCTGGCAGTTACTATCCTGGTCGGGATCGCAGCAGGATTATATCCCGCGTTTTATTTGTCTAAAGCCCAGCCTGCTCAATCATTAAAGAATTACAGGGGCACAATGGGCGGAGGCTCACTGCTGAGAAAGGTGCTGGTTGTTGCCCAGTTTGCCATTGCTATAGTGTTGATTATTAGCAGCGGAATAGTAATGGACCAGATGAACTTTATACGGAACAAGAACCTGGGATTCAATAAAGAACAATTATTATATATCCCTATACGCGGCAAAGCCGAACGTGATAAAACTGAACTGTTAAAAAATGAGCTGCTGAAGAATAATTATATAGTAAGCGCATCGGCTGTTTCAGGTCAGATAGGAGCAAGCGGAAGCCAGGGAACCGAAACTGTGGAAGGTTCTGGAGATAATGCCAGCCTGATGATGAGAAGAAGTTATGTCGATTTTGATTACTTCAAAACAATGCAGCTGAAAATTGTAGACGGAAGAGCATTCTCAAAAGATTATCCGACGGATTCTATCAATGCAGTAATAATTAATCAGACCGCTGTTAAAAAATTCGGATGGAAAAACCCGGTAGGTAAAGTATTCAAAGGTGATCCTGCATCTACTGTTATCGGGGTAGTCCGCGATTATAATTTTTACTCTGTCCATGCCCGGATTGAACCGCAGATCATCCGCATATCAAAAGACAACATCGATAACCTGCTGGTAAGGGTAAGGCCCGGCAGGCTAAAGGAAACGACAAACTATATTGAAACTACCTGGAATAAAATTAACCAGGGCAAACCATTTGAATACACTTTTGTGGATGATTATTTCGATAATATATATAAGTCGGATTTAAACACCGAAAAACTTTTCGGGACTTTTGCTTTTCTCGCAGTTTTTATTGCCTGCCTTGGATTATTTGGACTTGCTTCTTTTACAGCAGAGCAGAAAACAAAAGAGATAGGTGTCAGGAAAGTTCTGGGCTCCTCTATTGCGGGGATCATATTTCTCCTGTCCAAAGAATTTATTAAGTGGGTTGTTATCTCCTGTGTAATCGCTTTCCCGGCAGCATACTTCCTGATGAATAACTGGCTTACAAAATTCGCATACAGAACAGAGATAAGCGTTTTCATCTTTATAGCAGCTGCCCTAATTACAATAGTTATTGCATTGTTCACCGTAGGATACCAGTCGGTTAAAGCCGCACTTGTTAATCCGGTAAAATCTTTAAGATATGAATAAAACCAGGGACTAAAATGATCAGAAATTACATTAAAATAGCTTTAAGGAATTTGCTTAAATTCAAAGCATATTCTTTTATTAACATATCCGGTCTTGCAATAGGCATTGCCGCCTGTATAATGATACTTCTTTTCATCAATGATGAATTAAGCTATGACAGGAATAATGAAAAAGCCGACCAGATCTACCGTGTGCATACCGAAGCCAGTTTAGCAGGCAACGAAAGTCACCTGGCTGTTTCTCCTGCACCGCTCGGGGCAACGCTCGTACGGGATTACCCCGAAGTAATCCAGTACACCCGACTAATGCCGAACCGGACAATGCTGATACGCTACAAAGACAATGTATTCAACGAATCTAACTTCTACTGGGCCGATTCGACGATATTTGATGTCTTTACAATCCCATTTATCGAGGGTGATCCCCGGACCGCTCTGGCGCAGCCGCATACAGTTGTAATTACTCAGAAACTGGCAAAGAAGTACTTCGGCACCGAAGATCCCATGGATAAGATTATGAGTTTTGAGGATGGGACTCCTTACACCGTTAAGGGAGTTGTTAAAGATTGTCCCCACAATGTTCATTTTCATTATGATATGTTCGCATCAATTGCGAGCCTTGGATTAGGTGATACTCCTTTCTGGATTGCAAATAATTTCCATACATACATTGTGATGAAAAAAGGAGTACCGGGTTCCCAGCTGGCAGCAAAGCTCCCGGCATTTGTGGAAAAATATGCAGGACCACAGCTTCGTGAACTTTTCCAGACTTCCTATGAAGAGATTAAAAAGTCCGGCAGCAGGTACGAATTCCAGATGCAGCCTCTGACGGATATACATCTAACATCCCACCTCGATTATGAAATTGAACCCAATAGTGATATCAAGTATGTATATATCTTCTCCATCATTGCCGTGTTTATACTGCTGATTGCATGCATTAACTTTATGAATCTTTCAACTGCAAGATCAATGCTCCGTTCAAAAGAAGTAGGAATAAGGAAGGTACTCGGATCAAACAAGTCGCAGCTTATAAAGCAATTCCTAACCGAGTCGGTTTTGATGACCACCATTGCGGTAATTGTTGCCATTGCTCTTGTAGAGATCTTTCTCCCCTCCTTTAACAGGCTGGCCGGTAAGGAATTGCATACCTCTTATTTTAACAATTATTTTGCTATCCCTGCATTGTTAATCGCAATTATCATCGTGGGGTTAATTGCGGGCAGCTATCCGGCTTTCTTCCTATCATCGTTCAAGCCTGTCACAGTGCTGAAGGGCAAATTAAACGGGAGCGGGGGAAGCTGGCTGAGGAGCGGACTTGTAGTATTTCAATTTGCTATATCTATAGTACTTTTTATTGGAACATTCATTGTGTACGGACAGCTTAAATACGTACAGGAAAAGAATCTTGGTTTCGAAAGGGACCATGTTATAGTTATCAATAGGGCCTGGGCACTCGAAAAACAGTCGACTTTCAAGAATGAACTGCTGAATAATACCCATATCGTCAATGCATCATTTACCGATAATATTCCCGGAAGAATATTCGGCCAGACCGTATTCAAACCTGAAGGAAATCCAAGCCCCCAGCAATATATTCTTGCTGTAATGTCGACAGATGATGAATTTGCAAAGACGATGAAACTGAAGTTGTCTGACGGCAGATACCTTTCAAGAGAAAACCTGACCGATTCTCTCGCGGTTGTACTGAATGAAAGCGCGGTAAAGCTGCTTGGAATTACCGACCCGGTCGGGAAAAGGATTATTTCACCCGGCAGAACCCCTGAACAGAATGTTTCATATACTATTGTCGGTGTGCTCAAAGACTTTCATTTCGAATCTCTACATCAGAAGATCAGGCCGCTGGCAATATTCTTAAACCGCGGACTTACTGCTTACCTGCCGGTAAGGATTGCTTCCGGCGATGTATCCGGAACTGTTTCATTTATCGAAAGCCAGTGGAAAAAATTTGTTCCGAATAAGCCGTTCGAATATTTCTTCCTGGATGATGATTTCAATAGTCTTTATCAGTCGGAACAGAAAACCGGTGAGATATTCACAGTGTTTTCGGTGCTGGCGATATTCATTGCATGTCTCGGACTTTTCGGACTGGCTGCATTCACAGCGGAAAGAAGAACCAAGGAAATCGGAATAAGGAAGGTTCTCGGCGCTTCAATACCGGGGATAGTGATCCTGCTTTCCAGGGAATTTACGAAGTGGGTTCTGCTGGCAAATCTTATTGCGTGGCCGTTGGCGTATTATTTTATGAATAACTGGCTTCAAAATTTTGCTTACAGGATCAATCCGGGACTGGGCATATTTCTGCTTGCTGCCGTTACAGCATTATTTATAGCCCTAATAACCGTGAGTTTTCAGGCAGTAAAAGTCGCTGTCGCAAACCCGGTCGGTGCTCTGAGAAGCGAATAGTTCTAATTATGTCATTAGAATTTTAACTAAACCTTGAAGGTGAAAAGATGAAAGATGTTAACATTCCCCTGCCCGGATTCCTCGATCAGCAGATAGCTGAAATTGAGGTGAAGATAAATGGAAAAAAAAGACAGTACAATTTCAGAGTTGAATCATTCAGGTGGGAGCCGGACTCAGAGCGATGGACAGTAGAACAAAAAGTAACACGTTTGAAAGAATCTATCGATAATTACGACCGGGGCTGGGAATTAATCCAGATTTTCAAACCGAAAGAAGACTCAAAGTATGTGCAGGTTCTGTTCAGACAGAGGAAAGTATCGTAACACTTATTAACAATTCAGCACGGTGAGGTTTTTATGTTTTTAAATTACTTAAAAATTGCAATTCGTAATCTCAGGAAAAACAAGGGATATTCTTTTATAAACATATTCGGACTTGCTGTCGGTATCGCCTGCTGTCTTGTAATCCTGCTTTTTATTCAGAATGAGTTCAGCTATGATAAATACAACGTTAATTATGACAATATATACCGTGTACGGTTAAGTGCAGTAATTGGAAACAATCAGATTGAGAGTGCTTCTTCCTGCGCACCATGCGGGCCCGCTTTTAAGCAGGAGATCCCCGAAGTATTAAATTACACCCGCCTGAGGAATTATGGCTTTCCTGTGATAAGGTACAAAGATAAGGCTTTCAGCGAGGAAAGATTTTATTCCGTCGATTCATCATTCTTTGATGTCTTCACCGTTTCTTTTATAGAAGGCGATCCCCGGACAGCATTAACAGAACCTAATACAGTCGTAATAACCGAATCTACCGCCAGGAAATATTTCGGCAAAGAAGATCCGGTAGGAAAAATGCTGAATGCAGATAAGCGGAGGGACTACCTGGTTACAGGTGTTATAAAAGACTTCCCTTCCAACTCGAGTTTTCATTTTGATTTCCTGGGATCCATTTATTCGTATGATGTTCAGAATGATCAGTTATGGCTGAGTAATAACTATGAGACTTTCCTCAGGGTAAGGAACGGAACGGATTTAGATAATCTTAACAAAAAAATATCCGGGGTTTCAAAAAATCATATAGGACCCCAGCTTCAGAAAATTGTCGGGATAAGTTATGAGCAATTATATGCCGGCGGAAGCAAATATGAGTATCTTCTGCAGCCGTTATCGGACATACATCTGAGATCGCATCTGGATTTTGAACTGGAACCGAACGGAGATATCTCTTATATATACATTTTTTCTATTATTGCCCTGGCAATCCTTTTAATTGCATGCATAAATTTTACTAATCTTTCTACGGCTCGCTCATCAAGCAGAGCGAAAGAAGTCGGCATCAGAAAAACACTTGGTTCAAACCAGGCTTTATTAATCAGGCAGTTCCTTACCGAAACAATAATGATGAGCTTCGCAGCAATGCTTTTTGCTTTACTGCTGGTAGAACTATTTCTTCCGACCTTTAACGTCATATCTAATAAACATCTTGATCTGCAGATCTTCAGCAGCTATTACACAATACCGGTGCTGGGGCTGTTCGTTATTTTGGTAGGAGTAATTGCAGGGGTATACCCGGCATTCGTGCTCTCGTCATTAACTCCTGTTAAGGTGTTGAGAGGAAAACTTCAAAAGTCTTCAAACAAATCGCTGCTTCGGAATTCACTGGTGATCCTGCAGTTCTCAATTTCTATTATCCTGATTGTGGGCACCTTAATTGTTCAAAGTCAGCTTGACTATATACAGAACAAAAAGCTGGGTTTTAACCGCGATCAGATACTTATTGTAAAGAAAACTGACGATATAGGTAAATACATAAAATCATTTAAGGACGATATTTCCAGGAACAGCGGTATCATTGATGTCACTAACTCCACCGCGATACCGGGAGGACTTTTCGGAGACACTGCATTTAAACTCGAAGATACAGGACCGGAAGATGTTAATGATATAAAAGTAATTACTACCGACTATGGGTTTATTAATACCTACCAGATAAAAATGAAGCAAGGCAGGTTCTTCTCGCGGGATTACAGCAATGATACTATGTCAGTAGTAATGAATGAGGCGGCAGTAAAATCCCTTGGACTGAAAGATCCGATTGGAAAAAACCTGGTTATGATCGGTGATAATATTAAATTCAGGATTGTCGGTATAACAGATGACTTTAATTTTCAATCACTTCATGAGACTATTGAGCCGCTTGTTTTCAGACTGTTCAGGCAAAATGATTTCGGCAGATATGTATCGCTGAGGTTTGCTCCCCAGAATGCGAAAAGTACAATACAGAGTATTTCGGGGATATGGCACAAGTACGCCGGAAACCAGGCTTTTGAATATTCCTTCTTTAATGACGACTTTGCAAAGTTATATACTTCCGAACAGAGAACCGGCCAGATCTTCTCAATTTTTTCTTTACTTGCTATTTTTATAGCGTGTTTAGGACTGCTGGGACTTGCAGCTTATACGGCAGAACAAAGGACCAAGGAAATAGGCATAAGAAAAGTACTCGGCGCAAGCATACCGGAAATTATTTTTATGCTGACAAAGGAATTCACGAAGTGGGTCCTGATAGCAAACTTAATTGCCTGGCCTGCGGCTTATTATTTTATGAACGGATGGCTTGAAAATTTCGCTTACAGAATAAGCTTTAATATTTGGGTTTTTGTATTGTCGGGAGTCAGTGCAATGCTGATTGCCGTGATTACCGTAAGCTACCAGGCTATAAGAGCAGCAATAGCCAACCCTATAGAATCTCTGCGATACGAATAATCAGAAAGTTATTTTGAAGATTTAAGAGGATACTATGCTTAAAAATTATTTTATAGTCGCTTTTCGGTCTTTAAGAAGGAATAGGAACTATACATTTATAAATGTTGCAGGTCTTTCAGTGGGAATTGCAGCCTGTATGTTAATATTCCTGGTCGTCAAGTTCGAACTGAGCTTTGACAATTTTTATCCCGATCCTGACAGAATTTACCGCCTTGTTACAATAATAAAATCTCCTGAAGGAACTAATTATACAGCTGGTATTCCATTCCCGGTGCCTGAGGGTCTCCGTGTCGATTACCCTCAGCTCAAAAATGTGGCAGCGATCTATGGTACTGAGGGTCAAATTAATATAATAGACAAAGACGGCAATACAAATAATAAATTCGGATTGGACAAAGGAATATTCTATGCTGAACCTCAATTCTTTGACATTTTTAACTTCGGATGGCTTGCAGGAGATCCTGAGACAGCATTATCCGATCCTCATACAGCTGTACTGACTGAGGAAACAGCGCAAAAATATTTCGGCACATGGCAGAATGCTATGGGCAGAACACTAAAATTTGATAACAAATATGTTTATAAAATAACAGGGATACTGAAAAACATACCTGCCAATTCTGATTTCCCGTTAAAAATTGTCTTCTCATACAACTCTCTTAAATACACTGACATTAAAAGAAACTTTGAAGACTGGGTTACAACATTCAGCAGAGCTAATTGCTTTATAGTTTTACCGCAGAATATGAAAACATCCGAATTTGAATCTTACCTGAATGATTTCGTGAAAAAGCATAAACCCCCCGAGTATGTAAATGAAGGACTTTCCATCCAGCCGCTTCGTGAAATGCATTTCGATAGCAGGTTCGGGAATTTAAGTGATAAGACATTTTCAAAAGAGCTGATCGGTGCACTAAGTCTGATCGCTTTCTTTGTCTTAATTATTGCTTGTATGAACTTCATCAACTTGTCAACGGCTCAGGCAGTTAACAGAGCACGTGAAGTAGGGATCAGAAAAGTTATGGGCGGCAAAAGGAAGCAATTAATAATTCAGTTCATGATCGAAACTTCGGTAATCGTCATTATGTCAGTTGTATTTGCCTACGCATTAGCCGAACTATTATTACCGGAACTTAATGAGTTCCTTCGGCTCCATTTAACTTTGAACATAATAAATGATCCTGCATCTCTTGTATTTATTTTTCTGATGACACTTTTAATAATACTGCTCTCCGGTTTTTACCCGGCGATCATTTTGTCGCGTTTTAGTCCTGTATCAATCCTGAAGAGCAAGGTTATACTAAAAACTTTCGGCGGTATTTCATTAAGAAGAGGACTCGTCATTTTCCAGTTTGTAATTTCACAAATCCTGATAATCAGCATGTTTGTTGTAGTGAGCCAAATGAACTTCTTCAAAAATTCTTCATTAGGATTTGACAAAAATCAAGTTGTTATTGTTCCTATACCAGGCGACAGTCTTAGCCTGACAAAAGTAATTCCTTTGAAGAACATGCTTCAGCAGCAGTCGTCAATTGAGAGCATCAGTTTAAGCACTTTCAGTCCTATTGATGATTCTCACTGGTCGAGTGATTTTATGTTCGATAATTCGACAAACAATACTGATTTTAATGCCGATCTTATGTGGGCGGATGCTGACTATTTTAACTTATTTAATCTTCAATTCATTGCAGGCAGGGCCTACGGACAAAGTGATACCGTAACCGGGTTTGTCGTAAACGAAACATTAGTACAAAAACTCGGTTTTCATAACCCCGAAGATATCATAGGGAAAAAAATAAATTTCTGGAAAGGTGAACTCATAGCTCCGGTTGTAGGAGTGGTAAAAGATTTCCATTCGCATCCGCTGAAGAGTTCAAGCGGTCCCGTGGTATTCGGAAACTGGAAAGCGGTATTTGATATGATGAGCATTAAAATTTCACCCCATAATGTAAAGAAAACATTAGAGGGGATTAAAAAAAGTTGGGAATCGACATACCCGGAAAATATTTATGACTTTAAATTTCTGGATGACAAAATAGATGGCTTTTATAAGAAGGAAGATCAGTTATCAGTTCTGTATAAAATATTTGCCGGTCTGGCCATATTAATATCATGCCTCGGTTTATTCGGTTTAGTTTCATTTATGACTGTCCAAAGAACAAAGGAAGTAGGGATCCGAAAAGTTCTGGGTGCATCAGCAAAACATATTATATTATTATTTTCAAAGGAGTTCACCCTTTTAATTATTATTGCTTTCTTAATAGCTGCCCCGACAGCATATTTTATAATGAACGACTGGCTTCAGAACTTTGCGTATCATGTAGGAATCGGTGCATGGCTGTTCCTGTCAACTGCGGTTATTTCAGTAATATTAGCCTGGTTAACTGTGGGATATCATTCTATAAAAGCTGCTGCAGCTAACCCGGTAAAAAGTCTGAAATATGAATGAAATCGATAAAGAAAATCAGAATGATGATTGTAAAAAGATCCTGTATCCGGGAGGATTAAATTAATTATCAGAGGTTTAAATGATAAAAAGTTATTTCAGGATTGCGGTAAGGAACATTTTTCGTCAGAAGATCTATTCATTTATAAATATAATTGGATTAACCCTGGGAATTGCCTGCTGCATTATTATACTGCTCTTTATACGATACGAGCTTAGTTATGATAAGTTCAACAAAAACGCCGGAAGGATATACAGGGTAACAAGGGAGTGGTTTAATCAGGATGGCGGGACCAGTCTCCACCTGGCAAGAGTTGCTCCGCCCGTCGGCCCTTTATTAAAAAATGATTTCCCTGATATAGTTCTGGAAGAAGCCAGGTTTCTGAATGACTACAATACATTTCTGACTATCAATAATAATAATATAATTGAAAAATATTTTTATTGGGCGGAACCGTCTGCATTCAAAATATTCACAATCCCCTTTATTGAGGGAGACCCCAACACCGCATTAAATGAACCCAACAGCTTGGTTATCACCGAGTCCGCCGCTAAGAAATACTTCGGCAGCGAAGATCCGCTTGGTAAAATGATAACTTACGAAAGAAAAAGAGAGTTTAAGATAACAGGTGTAGTAAAGGACGTTCCTGCCAATTCGCATTTCAAGTATGATTTTCTTGCATCATTCTCAACCTTGCTTGACCCGAATATAATTGGCAGGAAGGAACTTGAGGAAAACTGGGGGTCGAATAATTATCTGACTTATCTATTGCTGCCTGAAAAATTTCCGGTTGAAGAGTTAAAGAAGAAAATTCCTCGTTTTATTGATGATCACTTAACCCAATATTATATGAGATTAAGCCAGCAATCACTATCCAGGCCGCCTCATTCACAAACTACACTGCATTTTCAGAAATTGACTGACATCCACCTGCATTCCCATCTTTCAACAGAAATAGAAGAAAACAGCGATATAAAAAACATATATATTTTTACGGCAATAGCTTTATTTGTTCTGCTCATAGCCTGCATAAATTTTGTAAACCTCGCCACAGCCCGTTCTTCAAAGAGAGCCAGGGAAATAGGGGTAAGGAAAGTGCTTGGAGCCTATCGTTCACAGCTTATGCAGCAGTTTATTGCCGAATCTGTGCTAACAGTATTCATTTCATTACTATTTTCACTTCTGCTGGTAGAACTCGCCATCAAGCCATTCAACAGCTTTACGGGAAGAGGCCTCTCGTTAAACTATTTTACTGACCCGGCTTTAATTACAGGTATTATAATACTTGGTATCATTGTCGTAGTCATTTCAGGTTCTTATCCCTCATTTGTTCTTTCATCTTTTAAACCGGCAGCGGTGCTGAAGGGAAATAAAACAGTATCCGGCAAATCTGTATTCAGGACTGTACTTGTTGTATTACAATTTACCATCTCAATCACTCTGATTATAGCAATGGGTACAGTTTTTAATCAGATTAAGTATGTCACGAATAAGGACCTGGGATACAATAAGGATCACCTGGTAATACTTCCTTCCAGCGGAAAGATCATTAATAATCTCACATCATTTAAAGATCAGCTGCTGCAGAATCCTGATGTAAAAATGGTAACGAGTTCAAGGCTGGTTCCGTCGGATCTTCTTGTAAACGCATCTTATAGTAAAATTATAGAAAACGATAAAGTGGTGCCTTTAAGTTTCAGACTGGCAGACCAGGAAGTGGACTACGACTTCTTTAAAACCTACCAGATTAAGTTTAGCGCCGGGAGAGACTTCTCAAAAGACTATGCTGCTGATGACAGCTCGGCATTTATTCTTAATGAAGCAGCGGTAAATCAGCTGGGATGGTCAGCACAGCAGGCTATTGGTAAAATTATGATGTACGGCAAAAACAAAGGGAGAATAATTGGTGTGGTCAGGGATTTTAATTTTGAGTCTTTACATAACAGCATCGTCCCAATTATTTTTTTCATAACGCATACAGGTAATGAACAGATTACAGTCAGGATCAGCGGGAAAGATATTTCTTCCACACTGCAGTTTCTGAAAGAAAAATGGGCAGAATACAGACCTGATTATCCTTTTGAGTATAAATTTCTTGATGATCAACTTGCAGATCTCTATGATAATGACAAAAAGATTGGTGATGTTTTCGGGGTATTTGCAATTATAGCTATAATTATTGCCTGTCTCGGCTTGTTTGGATTGGCTGCATACACTGCAGAGATCAGAACAAAAGAAATAGGTATTAGGAAAGTTCTGGGAGCAAAAACTACAGGGATTGTATTTATGCTTTCAAGAGAATTTTTCCTGCTGATCATTATCTCGAATCTTTTTGCTTGGCCATTGTCTTATTATTTTATGAATAAGTGGCTTAGCGATTTCGCTTACAGCTCCGGAATAAGTATCTGGCTGTTTATTGCTGCGGCTGCGGCTGCCCTTCTGATCGCTATTCTTACGGTAAGCTACCAGGCGATAAAAGCAGCAATTGCAAACCCGATCAATTCGCTGCACTATGAATAATTAGCAGAAGATATAAAAAAACCTGGCTTAAAAATCATTTTCTAAATACACTTCAGGCTCAATTATGTGTGATGGAGGTAGAAAATTCACCTGGGATCTACACTCAAATAAATGCAAAGGAGATATATATGAGAAAAGGAATATCGGCGTGTGTACTGTATATACTATCCATTTGTTCAGCAGGATTCCCCTTATCAGTTTCACAAAGTGTATCTATGTTCAAGGGAAATTCAAATTTGACCGGAGTTTATAATTCAGAAGCGGTCAATTCCCTGGATCGGGTTCAGTTCGTATTCCGTACAAATAGTACAGTAAGAAGTTCGCCGGTAATTGGTGACGGGATCTTGTATGTAGGCAGTAATGATGGAAATTTATATGCACTTGAGAGTATATCAGGTAATGAAATCTGGAAGTTTAGCACCGGCGGTTCGATAACTTCAACTCCTGCAGTATATGATGGAATAGTGTGGTTTGCAAGCAGAGATAAATATTTTTACGCTCTTTCTGCAAAAACCGGCAAGGAGATCTGGAAATTCAAAATGGGAAATGATCTGAGTAATCCCGATTACCAGGATTACTGGGATTATTATCTTTCCTCGCCAAATATTTATGACGGCAAAGTCTTTATCGGAAGCGGTGATGGTTATCTATATGCTTTCAATTGCACCACAAAGGAAAACATCTGGAAATTTAATGCCGGCTCAAGGATCAGAACAACTCCGGCTGTTTATGATGGATCTGTAATTTTCGGAACAATGGATGGACATGTTACTGCAGTTGATTTACAGTATGGAAGCCTGAAATGGAATTTCGCGGTTGACGGCGCATCATATCATTTCGATGATAAATCTAATGACAGAACTTCAGTATTCTGTTCCCCTTCAGTGGCAAACGGCATTGTAACTATAGGTGGAAGGGATGGCTTTGTTTATGGAATTAACGCAGAAACGGGCAAATTAATCTGGAAGACAACTCATGATGGCTCATCGTGGATATTATCCACCGCAATTTCCGGTAATACAGTTTATATAGGGAGCGGCAGTGCACTCATTCTTCAGGCTGCCGATTTAAAAACGGGAAAAGAATTATGGAGGTTTAAAACAAAGAGCGGCGTATTTTCTTCTATCAGTATAACCGGAAATACATTATACTTTGCAGATATAGCTGGGAATGTATATGCCCTCGATAAAAATACTGGACAGAAAAAATGGCAGTATACTGCCGGCACAAGAATATTTTCAACTCCTCTCGTTTCCGAAGGCATGGTTTACTTTGGTTCCGATGACGGCAATGTTTATGCTCTTAAAGGAAGTACCGCTGAACCTCCGGATACACTCTCTCCCATTAAAATAGTATACCGTGAGGGACTGCTGACCGATACTTCATTTGCTGCATTTCAATTTGATACGGACTTATGGCTGCGTGACTACTTCATCTCTGCGGGTTACAAGTTGATGAATACTGATCAACTTGTAAGTTTTCTTAAAGATAAGGATTATAAAAACCGCAGAAGTGTAATTGTACTTGCTGATAATAAGATACCGAATGCTGTAATTCAGGGGAAACCGGAAAATTGTCTGCTCAGGAAATATCTTGATGAAGGAGGAAAAATTGCTGCGTTCGGAGATAATCCTCTTGCTTATATACTTGACCCGGCAACCGGTGTTCTCACAGATATAGATTACAAACCCGCTGAGAATATTCTGGGGGTAAAATTCGTTGATCCAAGAGATTCAAGGGGATATTATCCTTCCAGAATTACTGAGGATGGAAGAAAGCTGGGACTTCATGATTTCTGGACAGGGACAGGTTTTGTGGTTAATAACGACCCCTCAATACAGGTTCTTGCCGTAAATGAATACGGGAAAACAGCTGCCTGGATAAAAAATTACGGTGGACCAAAAGGGACAGGATGGCTGCAGCTTAATGCTATGAGCTATAAGGGTGTAATGGGCGAACTGATTTATCAGTTCAAAGCCGTAATAGAATATGGAATAGAATGGTAATCATTAATAAAATCAGCTAAGAGACAAAAGGTAAAGAAAATATGAAAAAAATTATTTTATTACTAATAATTTCAGCTGCCGCAATTATATATGGCCAGAATGAGGGGATCATAAATAACGGTGATGCAGAAATTTATTACAGAACATTCGGAAAGGGAGTGCCCGTTCTGATAATAAATGGAGGCCCCGGAATGAACAGTGATGGATTTGCGGATCTTGCTATCAAGCTTTCAAAGGGTTATAAAACAATTATTTATGATCAGAGAGGTACAGGTAAATCAAGTATTGAAAATCCTGACACCTCAAACATTACTATGAAATTAATGCTTGGTGACCTTGAATGCTTGAGGAAACACCTTAATATTGATAAGTGGGCCATACTTGGACATTCATTCGGCGGAATGCTCGCCTCATATTACGCTTCTTATTATCCGGAACATGTAACAGCATTGATACTTTCCTCATCCGGCGGTATAGATCTTGACCTTCTGAATGATACCGGTCATAATATAGAATCACGATTGAGCACCGAAGAGCGTCAACAGGTAAAATATTGGAGTGAAAAGATTGAAAATGGAGATACGAGTCACTTTGCAAAATTGCAGAGAGGAAAAGCCCTGGCCGCCGCCTATGTTTATAATAAAAAGAATATCCCGGTAATTGCAGAAAGACTAACACAATCGAACCCGGCAATAACAGACCTGGTCTGGCAGGATCTTCAACGTATTAAATATGACTGCTCAGAGAAACTTTCATCATTCAGTAAACCTGTATTAATTATCCAGGGTGATGAAGATATAGTTAACAAGAATATTGCTTTCAAAGAACACAAGGTGCTTAAGAATTCAAAGGTCGTATTTCTCGAAAGATGTGTCCATTACGGCTGGCTTGACAGACCCGATGAATACTATGATACAATAAATAAATTTTTGAAGTCTGTGCAGACTTAAAATATTAATCTGTTCCCGATATCAAAAAGAAATAGGATGAAGTATGCTGAGGAATTATCTTAAAATTTCATTCAGAGAAATTACCTGGATACGGATACTAATATTTGTCAAGGTTAACAAATATGCTGCCCGGTTATACAGGCTGACAAAGGAATGGTTTAATAATGAAGGCACTTCCGGTCTACGGATATCATACGCAGTTCAGGGAAAGCTTGTTTTTATTTTTTTGATATTAGTAAGCACACTTAATACAGCCCAAATAAATGAAATTACTTCGAAAGATGTTACATTTAAAAGTAAAGATGCAAATATCAGCGCAACGGTTGCCTACCCAAATATAACTGGTAAACTTCCGGCCGCTGTTTTGGTTCATGGTTCAGGGAGCAGCACCAGGGATAATCCATGGACTACTGCCTACACGGAGGCGCTTTCAAAAAGAGGAATTATTGTTTTATATCCCGATAAAAGAGGCAGCGGAAAGTCCGGAGGAGATTGGAAAATAGCTTCTTTGTTTGATCTGGCGTCAGATGCTATTGCAGGAGTTGACTTTTTAAGAGAACAACCTGAAGTAGATACAAGTCGAATAGCAGTTATTGGTTTTAGTCAGGGCGGGGATATAGTACCTATTGCTTCAGCTTTATCCTATAAGATTAAAATGGTAATAGATTTATCCGGATCTGTTATACCTCTTAAGGAACAAACGATTGATGAGATCACAAAAATGGGTGAGCGTGAAGGACTGAATAATGATCAGATGATTGAACTAAAAGAATTATATAGTCTGGCGGACCAATATGTTAATGACAGTACTAAGTGGGATGCCTATGCATCTTATTTGAATAATGAATTAAAAAAAGGATTAGGCCGGTATGAATCGTTCAAGAATTTTCCGGTAGATAAGGATTATTGGGTGTGGGACTGGATGAAACTGGTCGGAGATACTGATCCGTTAATATACTGGAAGGAAACTAAAGTTCCCGTTCTTTTTATCTATGGCGGGAATGATACACAATTGGATATTTATAAGAGTATTAATCTGATTCACACTAATCTGGACCCATTAAATAAAAATTATTCTATTCTTTATTTTGGTTTGAATGGACATTCGCTTTTTAGAGAGGACTGTAACGATTTTATTGCGGAGTGGATAAAAGACAACGGTGTTCATTAAAATTCCTGGTAAATAGAATTGCGGAAGTGTACCGTCAGAGTTAAAAATAATTAAAATATATTCATATCAATTGGGAAAATGGAGTTATTATGTTTAAAAGTTATCTGATAACATCATTGAGGAATCTTCGTAAGAATAAGATTTTCTCTTTTGTAAATATCTCCGGCCTTGCAATAGGGGTGGCTTGTTTCATATTGATAGGAATGTTTGTTGCTGATGAATTAACCTATGATACTTATAATACAAATGCCGACAGAATTTTCAGGGTAAATGCTCATTACAAAGTGGGCGGGAACAGGTTTAACCTTGCAAATTCGCCTGTGCCTTTGGCAGGAGTACTTGCGTCTGAATATCCCGAAATTGAAAAAACAGTTCGGATACTGAAGGCTGCTTATATTTATGTTAAAAAAGATGAGGAATATATAAAAGAAGATAAATTCTTTTATGCTGATTCCTCTATGTTCGACATATTCACAATAAATTTTTTGCGGGGGAATCCACGAACTGCACTAATGCAGCCTAATTCTGTAGTCATAACTACTAAAACGGCTCAGAAATATTATGCTTCCGATGATCCCCTTGGAAAACGGCTTACACTTTCAAATGGACAGGACTACATCATCACGGGTGTAGTTGAACCGGTACCTGGAAATTCACACTTCGAATTTGATTTCATTGCCTCGTATAGTACCCTTCCGGAAAACAAAGAAACAAATTGGTTCGGCTCTTTTGCACATACATATGTGCTGACACGTCCGGGTGTAACTGCTAAGCAGCTGAACGATAAAATATATTCAGTAACTGAAAAACATATCGGCCCGATCGTCCAGGCCGCTTTCGGTTTGAGCTATAAGGAATTCCTTGATAAGGGGAATGACTTTTCTTTTGTATTTGTTCCTCTAACAAAGATCCATCTTTATTCGAATGTATTTAATGAATTTAAGGATACAGGGAGTATCAGCACGGTCTATCTTTTTTCAGCCATAGCAATATTTATCTTAATCATTGCATGCATAAACTTCATCAACCTTTCAACAGCTAAATCCTCTAAAAGAGCAAATGAAATAGGAGTAAGAAAAGTACTGGGTTCAAAAAAAGGTCAGCTTATACAACAGTTTCTGACTGAATCCATTCTGCTCTGCTTCATAGCGGTACTTCTCGCAGTAATGATAGTAGAATATTCCCTCCCTGCATTCAACGAACTAACAAATAAACATATGTCATTGAGCATTGGAAATTTTTATGCAGTGCCGGCCTTTTTGATATTCACTATCCTGATAGGAATTGCAGCCGGCTTGTACCCCGCTCTGCTCCTGTCTTCTTTTAAGCCTGTTTCAGTTCTGAAATCAAAGGCATCGGGCAGTAAAACCGGCAGTATGCTCCGCAAGGGCCTTGTAGTATTCCAGTTTGCGGCTTCCATTATCCTTTTCATCGGTACATTTGTTATTTATAACCAGATGCAGTACATCAAAAATAAAAACCTCGGTTTTGATAAAGACCAGGTCCTGGTTGTAAAGAATATCAGCGATCTTGGAAAACAGCAGTTCGCATTTGCCAATACGGTAAGAGAGAATTCAAACATAGCAGATGCTTCATTATCGCAGGGACTCCCCGATCACGATCTTTCCGCGAATATTTTCAGGAAGGAGGGGGCGTCAGACGAGAATGAAACTCTGATTCTTATCCCGGTAGATTATAATTTTCTGAATACCTATAAAATGAAAATGAAGGAAGGAAGATTCTTCAGCAGAGATATTATCACTGATTCTTCCGCAATAATATTAAATGAAGCTGCAGTAAAGAAATTAAATTTCACCGATCCATTGAATTCAAGACTTTTGCATAATCTCGACGGAGGGAAGACAGCCAGTTTCAATGTTATCGGTGTAGTAAAAGATTTCCATCTGCAGTCGTTAAAGGATGAAATCCGGCCTGCAGCATTTGTTCTGCTCAATGAGCCCGAAGCTGAGTTTCTCTCTGTTAAACTGTATTCGCGCGATATCAGCGAAACAATCAAATATCTTTCAGCAGAATGGAAAAAATTCGGGCAGGCCAAACCAATGGAATATTCTTTTTTTGATGAATACTTTGCAGAGGCGTATCAGTCGGAAATTCAGTCTGAAAAAGTATTTACAATTTTTGCGATGTTGGCTATAGTTATAGCTTGTCTCGGTCTTTTTGGGCTGGCGGCTTTTACAGCGGAGCAAAGGACAAAGGAAATAGGAATAAGGAAAGTTCTGGGGGCAAGCATCACAGATATTGTCACCATGCTTTCGAAGGAATTTTTATTTCTGGTTGCAATCGCTAACCTCGCAGCCTGGCCGGCAGCATACTTTATTATGAAGAACTGGCTGAGCGACTTTGCCTATAAAACTGAACTTGGAGTTAATATATTTCTGCTTGCCGGAATAACAGTGCTCGCCATTGCCTTATTGACCGTATCGTACCAGGCTGTTAAATCGGCTGTTGCAAACCCTGTAAAATCGCTTAAGTATGAATAAGTGGATAAGAAGACGAATTTACTGATTACCGCATTTAAGAAGATCAGTGTAAAATGCACTGACTGATAAATTTTCAATTACCGGTTACTTATAGCTAATTATGCGGTCTACGGATAACTTACTCCGGTAACAGCGTGAGGTACATACTTTTCCTCAAGCCTCCTGACTTCCTCATCGGAGAGTTTAATTGATACCGAAGCCACTGCATCTTCAAGATGCTTCATTTTTGTTGTCCCTACAATCGGGGAAGTTACCGCCGGTCTGGAAAGAAGCCATGCAAGTGATAACTGTGCCTGTGATATACCTCTTTCTTTAGAAATTTGAGTTACTACATCGACAACCTTTTTGTCTTCGTCTTCGGTTTTTTCATACAGTGTTTTACCGTATTCATCTGTTTTTGCACGCTCAGTATCCGACTGTTTCGGCCAGGGACGTGCGAGGTGTCCTCTCGCAAGGGGACTCCATGGAATAACACCTACTCCCTCCTCAAGACAAAGCGGCAGCATCTCCCTTTCTTCTTCCCGGTAAAGCAGATTATAATACGGCTGCATTGAAACAAATCTTGTCCATCCGTTCATATCAGCCATGTAAAGCGCTTTGGCAAATTGCCATGCAAACATCGATGATGCACCTATGTACCTCACCTTTCCCGATTTTACGACATCATGGAGTGCCTCAAGTGTCTCTCCTATGGGAGTGGTATAATCCCAGCGATGTATCTGGTACAGATCTACATAATCAGTATTAAGGCGTTTGAGGCTGTTGTCAATTTCGGTAAATATTTGTTTACGGGAGAGTCCCTTGCTGTTGACATCCTTCCTCATCGGGAAGAATAGTTTAGTTGCGATAACAACTTCTTCGCGCTTTGCAAAATCGGCTAATGCCCTGCCTGTTATTTCTTCGCTTATTCCTCCTGCATACATATTCGCGGTATCGAAAAAGTTGATCCCCTCTTCAATAGCTTTTTTGATAATCGGCCTGCTCTGATCTTCATCAAGCATCCATTTTCTCGACTGCGGACTTCCGAAGCTCATACAGCCCAGGCATATACTCGATACTTTTAGACCAGTTTTACCTAAATTCTTATAATTCATCTTATGTCCATTATTGTTTTATCTCAGTAAAGATACCCCATTTTTATTAGTTGTCAGTTGATATAAATCTAATTAATAATAACCTCCCGGGCCGGAGGATCAACTCCGGCCGTGAAGGTCAATCTCAAATGCTACTTCAGAAGAATAAATTTTCTGACCGACACATTGTCTCCCGATTCCAGTTTATAGAAATAAACTCCGCTTGTGATATTGGAGCCGCCTGCAGAGCTATTGAATACTACTTCATGCTCCCCTGCCCTGGTAAAGCCGTTGATCAGTTCAGCTACTTCCTGTCCGAGTGTATTATACACTTTCAGACTAACAAACCCATCCTGCGGGATGCTGTATTTTATAATCGTCGAAGGATTAAAGGGGTTTGGATAATTCTGACTTAGAGAAAACTGGAGTGGAGCGTTTACTCTTGCCTCAGCTATCTTCGAGAACGTGAATGATCCGTTATAATCAAATTGCTTCAGACGGTATGAATAAATACCCGCCGGCATATCATCATCGATAAAAGAATATTCCTGGGGCTGTGTTGTGGTTCCTTTTCCTTCAACATACCCGGCTTTGGTCCATTTGCCGGGATCCGCCTGGCTGCTTCTCTGAATTTCAAATCCCTTATTGTTCGTTTCAGTGGCAGTTGACCAGGTTAAACTAACGCCTGTTCTGTGAACCTTCTGCTGTAAAGCTTGTCAGCTCAACAGGAATAACTGCGAACAGATTTTTATAGAAAGTGAAATTACCGTCATACTCACCTAGGATCATATCAATTCTACCGTCGCCGTCAAGATCAGCAAAGCCCGGATGAGCAGATTGTTTTACACTCACTCCGGATGTTAAAGTATTATTAGAAGTCCATACGGGATTGTAGCGATCTCCTGTATTTTCATAATAATTAACACTTCCGCTTAACCTCCCTATAAATAAATCATAGTCACCGTCATTATCTATATCCGCAAATGCAGGCCGGCAGTAACTCGGAAAGCTGATAGAAGAGAAGAGTGTTGTATTCTGTGAAAAAGAATTATTGCCGTCATTTAAATAAAACTTCGTATTACCCGCATCCTCTGAACCAACAAGAAGGTCGAGATCATTATCTCCGTCTATATCCGCAAAAGCCGGAATGCTCTGATAGTTCACGCTGACATTAGAAAACATTGTTGTATTTTCAGTAAAAGTACCATTATTGTTAATGTACAATTTTATTCCCCCGCTCGAATATCCTGAAACGATGTCATAGTCGTTATCATTATCTATGTCTATGAAAACAGGCGAACACCTGAAACCCGGATCAATGCCGCTGAAAATTACAGATGCCGTATCGAAATCCGGGGCAAGGCTGCTGCCATTGTTCTTTGCGTATAAAAGTCCGTCGTAGGGAGAACCTGAAAGCATATCGAAATCACCGTCGCCATCATAATCGGCAAATGAAACTGTTGAAGAACCGCTTGATTTAATTACCCTGAAATATGCCGGGTTATATTGATACTGGGGATTTGAGATGGTTCCTGTATTTTCATAAAAGAACAGGTCGCCGTTATCTGTACCGTAAATAAGATCAGCGTCATTATCTCCGTCAAGATCGCAGAATGTCGGATCTTTCCAGTAGTTAGTTGTTTCAACAACGGAAAAAATTGAATTGTCTGAGGTCCAGACAGGAACTTCAGGAGTGCCTGTATTTTTATAATAATATACCGCTGCACCGTCCCTGCCCATCAATAAATCATAATCGTTATCATTATCGAGGTCAGCAAAAGAGGGGTAAGCATTCAACCCGACATCCGGAATGCCGGCAACAAGGTCATCATCTCTCTGGAACGATGGAGCAGAGGCAGTTCCAATATTCCGGAAGCCCATACTGATTCCGGGATCAGGACCGCCTAGCAGTGATTCACCAATTCCGACTACCATATCAAGGTCACCGTCATTATCGAGATCGACGAAAGCCTGCCTCGCATCCGTTCCAATGTCTGCGTTTGCGGCTGCAAATAGAGTGGTATTAACATCATCCCAGGAAGGGTTCGATGGAGTTCCGATATTTTCATAATATAAAATCCCGTTATAGCCGCCGATAGTCAGATCAAGATCACCATCACCATCAAGATCGCAGACAGCAGGATAATAGGAATTCGTATATTGATAACCGCCGGCATAAATAGATGAAAACATTGAAGCATCTTTATGAAAGACGGGTGAATTGTTAGTACCGGTGTTTTCAAAGTATTCAATCTCGAGTCCTGAACTTCCCAGTATAAGATCAAAATCGCCGTCATTATCAAGATCGCCGAATACCGGAGCTGTGAAAGACTGAAGTGTTACACCGCCGGGAGTAAATACTGAATCTATTTTTTCCCAATTCTGCGGATAAACCACAGCAGTTAAAAATATAAAAAGTAGTAGAAAATTTTTCATGGTTTCTCCTCTGTCTGTAGTTGATTAAGTGATTAAAGGAAATGTCATCAACTTGTCCCTCTTTTAAGTTTTCTTTTTACAGGATGTCAATCCTTTAGTTAAAATTTCTTTACTTGCTAAAAATAAACATAATCCAGCTTAAATAAACTCAAAATTAGTGAGTGCATAAAAAGAAGATCACGCTGGAAATAAAGAATATAAACTTTTATTTTTTATCTTTACTAAGAATTGAATTTATGAACATTAACCAGAGAAGGATTATTATTAATGTCCCCTAAACAAATAAAGATAAAGGAAAAAAGTAAGTTATATATTAAATGGAATGACGACTCTGAAAGCGAGATAGGACTTAAATACCTGCGTGATGAATGTCCCTGCGCCTCATGCAAAGGTGAAACAGTATTAATGAAAACATACAGGCCGGCAAAGAAAGCTGTTCATCCTGATATGTATAAGGTAGCCGACATTAAACAGGTTGGAGGATATGCTGTTCAGATTACCTGGAAGGACGGACATAATACCGGAATTTATACATGGGCAAACTTAAAGCAGCTTGCTGAAGATGAGGAAAGCGGCAGAAGTCAAAATTATAATAAACTTATATGATAACCCGGGCAGAGATTAAATACTATTCCACACTTCTTCAGAAGAAGTATAGGCAGAAGGAGAAAAAGTTTACCGCTGAAGGAGATAAGCTTGTTGCGGAGGGGATTGAAAGCGGGTTAGTACCGGAGGTGATACTAACAACGACATCATTCTTTGAAGCACAGAAAGTTTTTTTTAATTCACTGAAGAGCTTCAGGATTGAACAGATTACGGCTGCCGAGCTCAGAAAGCTGACTGATACAAAAACTCCCCAGGAAGTAATCGCTGTCTTTCCATTTATCAGTAATCGTTCAGAATTAAAGAAGTTAAACCGGCCTTTATTAGTTTACCTCGATAACATTGCCGATCCAGGGAATACCGGTACAATTCTGAGGAACTGCGACTGGTTCGGGATCAGGGATGTTCTCATAAGCAGAGGGTCCGTTGAACTTTACAATCCTAAGGTAATCCGGTCGGCGATGGGATCAGTTTTTCATCTGAACATTTTTGAGGATATTGGAATAAACCACCTGGAGGAGCTTAAGAAGAAGGGTTACAGTATTATTTGTTCCGATCTGATAGGTGAGGATGTTTACGATTTTGATCCTCCTGAAAAATATATATTAGTGTTTTCAAACGAAGCCCATGGTCCCGGTAATAATGTAAGGGAGTTATCGGATCACATTGTTTCTATAAAGAAAAAAGGGAAAGCCGAGTCACTTAATGTGGCCTCGGCTTCCGCTGTAATTCTAAGTCTGCTTACGAGGTAATTACCTGTAATGACAGTTATACTACTTTAGCAGCATTAACTTTTTAGTTTGAACAAAGTTTCCTGACTGCAGTCTGTAGAAATACAGACCTGAAGCAAGTCCCTGAGCATTAAACTTAATTTTATACTGTCCGGGGGACTGAACCTCATTTACCAATACTGCAACTTCATTCCCGAGCACATCATATATCTTAAGGGTCGTCATCTGATTACCCGCAGCGGCAGTATTTCCAACACTATATTCAATTGTGGCTGAGGGATTGAACGGATTAGGATATGCATCCGCCAGATGGTAGCCATTGAGAATATTTTTCTCCGGTTTTACTCCTACCGGTGCTGAATCATCATTAACTACCGTCAGTGTAGCCTCTCCGAGGTTGACAGCATCAAAAGTTGAACCGGCTATTATATATTCACTCTGTGAAATATTAAGCAGGTCATAAGCCCTGTCTTCACCGCCGTTTTCTCCGATCGTTTCCGTCCAGAGTGTATCGCCATTCTCATCGGCAGAAATCAGGTAGTAATTAAATTCGCCGGAGATTTGTGAATCAGTATTCGAAAGAATCATATAGCCTCCTCCGGGTTTGGCTACTATTCTTCTGCCTTCATCGTAGCCGCTTCCGCCGTAGGTTTTCTGCCAGATCATATTACCAGCCGAGTCGGTTTTTACGACATATGCGTCAAGCTCACCGGCTCCCATCGAAGCTGTGCTTCCGCAGAAGATGTATCCATTATCTGAAGTTTGAAGGGGGCAATTTGCTTCATCATAATCAGAACCGCCGTAGGTTTTTGTCCATAATGTATCTCCGTCTGCATTTACTCTTAACAGCCATGCATCTGACCAGTTATACAAGCCTGAAACAATAAATCCGCCGTCATCAGTAGAATTTATTCCATAACCGGGATCATTTCCTGCGGTTCCGTATGTTTTAAACCATACAGAATCGCCCGCCGCATCGATCTTGAAGAGAAACAAATCCTCTTCCCCTACGCTGACAGATTTTGTCCCGCCTGTTATAACGAAGCCGCCGTCCGATGCGGGTGCAATGGAAAGTCCTACATCTTTCTGAGGACCGCCGAAGTTCTTTTCGAAAATTGTGTTGCCGTCGTTATCAACTTTAACTACATAGATATTTTCAAAATCATTTGGAGTATCTGTGAGTCCCACAGCTATATATCCGCTGTCAGGTGTTGCAATCAGATCAGCAAATACATCCATACCGTCACTTCCAAACATCCTTGTCCACATGGTATCGCCATCGGCATTCGTTTTAATGATATAGCCGTTGCCGAACCTTCCGAGTCCGAATGACTGAGTGTAGCCTGCGGCAATAAACCCTCCGTCAGTTGTCATCTGAACTGCATCGGCTTCGTCGTATTGATCGCCGCCGTAAGTTTTATTCCAGATAATTGTCTGCGGAAATGCAGTGTTAACTAAAATCAGCACAAAGAATACCCTGTACAAAAGTACTTTCATTTTTTTCTCCGAAGTTTTTGGATTTTTAACAGACAATTCTAAGGATTTAAGAGTTACAAAACAAACAAGCCGGAGCGGGAAATGATTAAAGATAAAATGGTGTGATGAAGATAATTATTCAATTAGCGAATTACGAATTAAGCGGACCTGCCTGGCGGCAGGTGAATGAGGCATCTGAATCAGCCTTCTACTTTTTCCTTAACTTTTTTCACGACAACTTTAACACCTTCAACCCGGAGTACGACAATCCTGCTTCCCTGCTCGATGTATTCCCAATCAGCGACTACATCGACACGTTTCCCGTTAAACTCTGCTGTACCTGCTGGTCTGAGTGTAGTAAGCGCTACACCCTCCTGCCCCACCAGTTCCTTCTCTGACGGATACGATACAAATCCCTGCTCAGCTCTTTCTTCATCTGCAAGAATAAGTTTATTAAAAGTTGAACTTTTGGGAAGGACTTTTGCAAGTATAAGGATAAGCACGAGGGCAGCAACGATTGCACCGGTCAGCTGAATGATAGCTACTGAAATAGCATCAAAATCCATAAACGGACCGCTTGGCGTTAGAGATAGAAACAAGGATGCAAATATTAATATGATGCCGGCAATTCCTGTTATACCGAAACCGGGAATCACAAAAATTTCCAGGGCAAGCAGGATAAGACCAAGGACGAAAAGTAGTATATCCATTATGGAGGCAAGTTCAAGTATGTAGGATGATCCAAAGAACAAAGCAAGAGCTATTAAACCTACTGTACCGGGTAATCCCCAGCCCGGAGTTTTTATCTCTGCAATCAATCCAAAGAAACCTATCATTATGAGTATAGAAGATACGATAGCATTATTAAGAAACTTGACTACTTCCTCGGCCCAGTTTTCATTTACTCTAACTATCTCTGCACCCTGAAGATCGAATGCTTTGAGAACGTCTTTAAGGTTGTTAACCTGAACATCAGCTATACCATACTTCAATGCTTCATCAGTGGTAAGGGTGACAAGCTGTGTGCTGTCGACGATACCAGGTATTTCAATCCTCTCATCTACCATTCCCTGTGCTATGTCTGTTCTTCTTCCGTTCCTTTCAGCAGTTGCACGCATTTCCGAACGCATATACGACTGGTATTTCTCGCTCTGTTTGTTTCCCGATTGATCTACTACGGTTGAAGCACCTATTGAACTGCCGGGGACCATTGCAATTTTATTACAAGAGAGTGATATCAGGGAGCCGGCAGAAATCGCCCTGTTATTTATAAATGCTATTGTTAATATCTTAGTTCCGATTATAGCATCTTTAATTTGTGTGGCTGCATCAAGTCGTCCCCCGAAAGTATTTATCCTGAATATTATTGCATCGGCATCATTTTTTTCAGCTTCATTTACAACACGGGTAATGTATGGCGCCATACCCAGGTCAATTTCGCCATCAATATCTGCAAGATAAACTTTTTGCGCCATGGCTGAAGTAATTAAGCCTGCAAAGAGAAGCAATATTAAAGATAATCTGAATTTCACTATTCTATTCCCTGATATTAACGGTTAAATTAATAAAATTGAGCCGGATTTGCGAATAAATGAATTGAAGGATTTATGAACCCGCTGCGAGATCGGTTGGCAGGCTGAGCGGACTTGCAAATTGCCTGCATTAGAACATCGAAAAATGAGCAGGATATTGAAACTCAAGATTTTGGCAGGTGGCAATGGACTTAATATCCTGCCTGATGAAAATAACCATAACCTGCCTTCGCAATTATCCGGGTAAGTTTATTAAGATTTATTGAGGTTGTTAGTGTGGAAGAAGAGCGAGGTCTACTGGTATTAGGACCGTAGTTAAGACGGTTCATCTCTGGTTTTGGTGGATAAATTGATGAATAATTGATCAAGTTTTTAGGAGTGATTAACACTATTGAAACTGCAGCAAAATGCTCATTTTCAACAAAATATTATATAATTATTTGATCCGAAGATCAACCCGCTCCTCAGAAAAGGAGCGGGCGGATATCCTTTATCAAGAGTCTGAAATCCAATTTGACTGCTGAAGTGAGAGGAGAACGGCAGGCATTCAGCCTCTATTCTCTTTCTTCTGCAATCTCCTGGAGAATCATATGGCCGAGTTTATCTCTCTTTGTCTTCAGGTAGCGTTCGTTATTCTCATTCGGCAATATTTCAATGGGGATTCTTTCCTCGATCACCAATCCGTAACCCTTAAGACCTACTACTTTTCTCGGGTTATTAGTAAGAAGCCGGATTTTTCTTACTCCAAGATCAAGCAGGATCTGGGCGCCTATTCCGTAATCACGCAGGTCGGCTTTGAAGCCGAGAGCCTCATTTGCTTCAACTGTATCTTTACCTTCATCCTGAAGTTCGTAAGCGAGAATTTTATTTTTTAGTCCTATTCCCCGGCCTTCCTGCCTCATATAAACCAGAATCCCTGCTCCTGCCTCTTCAATCATATCGAGAGATGCATTCAGCTGGTCGTGGCAGTCGCATCTAAGGGAATGGAAGACATCACCGGTAAGACATTCTGAGTGCATCCTTACAAGGACGGGCTCAGTTTCTTTGATCTCACCTTTTACAAGTGCAATCTGTTTTTTACCATCAAGCAGGCTCTGGTATAAATGAAGTCTGAAGTGTCCATGCTGAGTAGGAAAGTTGATCTCAGTTACTTTATCAATAAGTTTTTCTTTGGTAAGCCGGAATTTTATTATATCCTGGACTGTACAGATTTTAAGGTCAAATTTCTTAGCAATTTCAGTAAGATCAGGAACACGGGCCATTTCGCCATTGTCTTTCAGGATCTCACACAAAACTCCTGCCGGTTTGAGACTTGCAAGTTTACATAGATCGACGGCTGCTTCTGTATGCCCGGCTCTTCTCAGTACGCCTTCATCGTATGCGCGCAGCGGAAAGATGTGTCCCGGTCTTGCAAAATCCTCAGAAGTTGAATTTTTATCGATAAGTTTTTTGATTGTCAACGCCCTGTCTGCAGCCGATATACCGGTGGTGGTGCCTTCGATAGCATCGACTGTAACGGTAAACTGGGTACCGTGAAGGGCTGAATTGGATTCCACCATCAGGGGTAGTCCTAGTTCGTCAAGTCTCTTACCGTTCAGTGCGGTACAGAGCATCCCCCTTCCGTATGTAACCATAAAATTAACTATATCGGGAGTAATATATTCAGCAGCGCAGACAAAGTCGCCTTCATTTTCACGATCCTCATCATCAACAACGATAATTACTTTACCGTTTTTTATTTCGCTGATTGCTTCTTCCGCAGAACAAAATATCTTTGTTTCCATTTTTCACCCTATCTGTTTGGCTAAAATAATCCGCCGACTACTGAACTTCCTTTGAAACCAGAACAGTAGCTATAGCAGACCTTTCGAATTTCATTTTTACATTATCAGAAACCTGGATGAGAGCGGTCTTTTCATCGAGACCCGCAATTGTTCCATGCAGACCTCCGCTTGTTACTACCTTATCTCCCTTCTGCAGGTTAGATAATAATTTTTCTCTCTCTTTTGATTTTTTCTGCTGGGGTCTGATGATCATAAAATAAAAGATGAGAAATATAGCACCGAACATAATTATGGTGCTTATAAATCCTCCGCCTCCACCGCCTTCAGCGGGCGGTGCCATTGCTAATAAATAGTTCAATTATTCCTCCATTAAGGTTTTATTATTCATAGATATTTTTTTAACTGTATCATTTTTCCAGTCTGTGAAGTTTCCTTCTATAATATTCTTACGTGCTTCTTTTACCAGGTTCAGATAAAAGTGAAGATTATGAATACTTGAAAGTTCAAGCGCCAGAATTTCTTTTGAAGTAAACAAATGCCGAAGATACGCACGCGAATAATTCCTGCATGTATAACAATCGCATTCTTCATCGATGGTTCTGAAGTCCTCTTTATACTGTGCATTGCGCATCGACAGTACGCCTGCGGAGGTAAAAAGATTAGCATTCCTGCCGTTTCTTGTAGGCATAACGCAGTCGAACATATCGATACCTCTTTCAATTGCCTCAAGAATATTCTCAGGTCTCCCTACTCCCATCAGGTATCTCGGTTTATTTTCCGGCATAAAGTCGGTTGTAAAGTTGATAATATCGTACATAGTCTCTGCCGGCTCACCTACTGCAAGTCCGCCAACCGCATAGCCGTCAAACTCAAGAGCAGTTATATCCTCAGCAGATTTTTGGCGCAGGTCTTTGTACACGCTTCCCTGTATAATACCGAACAAAAATTGTTTGTGTCCATACAGGGGTGAAGTTTTTTCGAAAGCTTCTTTATTCAGTACAGCCCAGTTTGAAGTGAGCGCCGTCGATTTAACTGCATATTCATACTCACACGGATAAGGAGTACATTCATCGAGCACCATCATAATATCCGGGCCTATGCTCCGCTGGATATTGATGACCTTTTCCGGGGTAAAGAAATGTTTGGAACCATCGAGATGTGAGCTGAACTCTACTCCATCTGTTTTCAGTTTTCTGAGTTCAGAGAGACTGAAAACCTGGTAGCCGCCGCTGTCTGTGAGTATCGGTTTCTGCCAGTTCATAAATTTATGCAGCCCGCCGGCTTTTTCAAGTGTATCAGTTCCGGGTCTTAAATAAAGATGATAAGTATTAGAAAGAACTATCTGAGCCTTTATATCATTTATAAGATAAGACTGATTTACTGCTTTTACTGTACCCTGTGTCCCAACAGGCATAAATATGGGCGTCTCTACAACTCCGTGATCAGTCTCAAAAGAACCTGCCCTTGCCTTACTACTCTTATCTTTACCTGAAATATTAAATTTTAGCAAAATTTATCACAATCGGTTCTTAAATCTACTATATAAACTATACAAATTTAAGGGAAATCTGCCTTATCTCCTAAATCGGTTTGGCAGGAACAGTATCGTCGGCAGGAACAA
The DNA here is from genome assembly GCA_963832715.1 of uncultured Ignavibacteria bacterium. Lineage (GTDB taxonomy): Bacteria > Bacteroidota > Ignavibacteria > Ignavibacteriales > Ignavibacteriaceae > DATFVA01. The sequence continues at coordinate 166,969 of CAWHVB010000007.1, forward strand.
TGGTAAGTTTAACCAGGTCAATTTTGATGTTGGTTGAGCGCGCAATCAGGAAATTGAAATTATCGATAGTTACACTTTCTCCCTGTAGCGGAATTCTACCAATTTTACTTGTAATATAGCCCCCAATAGTCTCATAGTCCCCGGTAGGTATGTCGAGGTTATATTTTTCATTTAAGTAATCTATTTCCACTTTACCGCTGATAAGGTATGTATCCGAGGAAATTTTTCTGCAGATATCCTCTTCAACATCGTATTCATCTTTTATCTCACCGAAAAGTTCTTCAATAATATCCTCCATCGTCACGAGTCCGGCTGTACCCCCGAATTCATCTACAACAATGGCTATAGATACCTGTTTGTTCAGAAATTCATTAAGCATCTCAAAGCTTCTTTTTGTCTCCGGTACAAAAATAATTTCCCTTATTATACTCTGCAGGTTCTGAGGCGACTTAAATATATCATACGCAAAGATAACTCCCCGTATATTATCGAGGTTCTCTTCATATACCGGGATCTTGGAATAACCTGATTCTATGAATATTGATATAGCTTCGTCTATGGTAGATTCAATATCGACCCCTACGATTTCCGTCCTGGGACGCATTGCTTCATAGACTTTCTGTTCCCCCAGCGCCAGCACTCTTGTAATAATCGTGCTTTCTTTTTTATTGACCACCCCGGCTTCGTGACTTTCATTTACAAGGAATTCTATATCCTCTTTACTAAAGAGGAAGTCGATATTTTCAGCCTTCATATTGGATGTCTGAGTAAGAAATGAAGACAGGGATGAAGTTATCCGCACGAAAGGATAGAAGATATAATAGACGATCCTGATAGGGAAAGATGTAAAAAGTACTATCCTGTCGCCCAGTTCACGCGCAAAATACTTCGGAAGAAGCTCCCCGAAAATGAGAATGATTAGCGTTGAAATAATCAGGATGCTGAACTCGCTTAAATGGAAAGCTGCAGAAAGGATAACTGCACTTAATGAGGCAAAAGCAATGTTTACGATATTGTTTGCAATTAGTATTGTGCTGAAGAAATATCTCGGATTCCTAACGAAAGAATAGGCAGCTTTGGCGGCAAAGCTTTTCTTTCTTGCCCTGACTTCTATCTTTAATTTATTTGCAACAACGAATGCAAGCTCAGAGCCTGCAAAGAATGCACTTACCACCACGAGTACCAGTAATATTATCAGCTGATCAGTCATTGACTAATTATTAATGTTTCAATTAAAACTAACCATATAAAAATTTTCAATGGATTACAACAGACTCATGCATACAAAAATCAAAAAGGACCATAAATTATTAATAAGGTAACCGCAGCATATAAGATTACAGTTGCTATCATCTGGAGATCGGAAACGAGCATACGGGTAGTATTTTCGCCCTGTTTATTCATATATACGAGAAACATGTACCTAAATATTCCAAAAACCACGAAAGGAGTTGTATAAATAAGATTTTCTGTTTTAAATACTGTAATCGTTCTGTCAGCCACGGTATACAGAGCATAACAAATAATAACTCCTGCAGCGGCAATAGTCGCCAGCTGGTCGGCGAAATTAAGGGAATAGAATGCAAGGACTTTTCTTGTTTCTGCGGTTGTGCTCTCCGGCAGAATTTCCAGCTCCGAGTGTCTTTTCATCACAGCAAGGAAAAGAGAAATAAACATTGTAGTAAGTACAAGCCAGCTTGAGACTGCAACGTGGATTATTACTGCTCCTGCCATAACTCTTATCAGAAAGCCTGCAGCAATACTGAATATATCGAGAAGGACAACGTGTTTAAGCTTTAATGAATAGAGTAAATTAATAAGGAAAAAAAGTACAAGCAGAAGAATGAAAGAGATATCGGCATTCAGGCATAGAACTGCGGTGATAATTCCGAAAACTGCGGCTGTAATCATTCCCTGCGAGGGAGATATTTTACCCGATGCGATCGGTCTGTTCTTCTTTTTGGGATGAGCTCTGTCGGCTTCTGCATCGATGATATCATTTATAATATATACCATGCTTGAAGTAAGGCAAAAAGCAATAAATCCGGTAAGTGAGGTTAGAAAATAATCGCCCTTAAACAGGTTTAAAGAGAATACCAGCGGAACAAAAACAAAAAAGTTTTTAATCCACTGGGGTACTCTTATAAGTTTTAGAATTTGAGTGAACATTAATTAAAAAACGGCAGTTTCCTCATAAATACCGAAAACTTCCTTAAGTTCATTAATCATTTCACCGAGTGTAACATAATTCTGAGCAGCTTTAAGGAACACTGGCATAAGGTTATTTCCGTTGATTCCAGCTTCCCTGATCTCCTTCAGACTCTCATCCACAGCAGCCTGACTCCTGTTCTGCCTTAATTCAGCAAGACGTTTCTTCTGCTTCTTCTCGACTTCCGGTGAAACATATAATATTGGTATATCTACTTTTTCTTCCTTCTCAATAAATTCATTTACGCCGACAATAAACTTTTCTTTCTTCTCAACTTCTTTCTGATATCGGTAGGCGGCATCTGCAATCTCCTTCTGGAAATAACCTGTCTCTATTGCAGGTATTACTCCACCCAGAGAGTCTATCTGATCGAAAATTTCATTAGCTTCCTTTTCCATTTTAGCGGTCAAAGCTTCCACATAATAACTTCCGCCGAGCGGATCAACTGTATTGATAACACCTGTTTCATAAGCAATCACCTGCTGAGTCCTGAGTGCTATCTTAACAGCTTTTTCGCTTGGCAATGCAAGTGTTTCATCCATAGAATTGGTATGGAGCGATTGTGTTCCGCCCAGTACCCCTGCAAGGGCTTGGAAGGCTGTCCGCACAATATTATTTTCCGGCTGCTGGGCTGTCAGGGTACAGCCTGCGGTCTGTGTATGAAATCTCAGCCACCATGAACGCGGATTTTTTGCTCCGTATTTTTCTTTCATTCTTTTTGCATAGATCTTCCTTGCAGCCCTGAACTTCGCAATTTCTTCAAAGAAGTCGAGGTGAGAATTAAAGAAGAAGGAAATCCTCGGGGCAAATTCATCAACATCCATACCTCTTGCCATACACGCTTCGATATATGCAAAACCATCTGCTAATGTATAAGCAAGCTCCTGCACTGAAGTTGACCCGGCTTCACGGATATGATAACCGCTAACCGAGACAGGGTTCCACTGAGGGACTTCCTTTGCACAATATTCTATCATATCAACAATGATACGCATCGACGGCTCGGGGGGATAGATATATTCTTTCTGTGCGATATATTCTTTCAGAATATCATTCTGGAGAGTTCCGCGCAGTTCTTTGAAATCAACTCCCTGCTTTGCGGCAACTGCCAGGTAAAAAGCAAAGACCATTGCAGCAGGTGAATTGATCGTCATTGATGTAGAAACTTTATCGAGCGGGATTTTATTAAAAAGGATTTCCATATCTTTAAGAGAAGATATTGCAACTCCGCAAATCCCTACTTCACCTTCGCTTAAAGGTGCATCGGAATCCCATCCCATTAAAGTAGGGAGATCAAATGCCACAGATAAGCCCGTCTGTCCATGGTTAAGAAGATAGTGGAATCTTTCATTTGTATCCTCGGGAGTACCGAATCCTGCAAACTGTCTCATCGTCCAGATCCTGCCGCGGTATCCGTTTGTATGTACTCCCCTTGTATAGGGGTATTCACCGGGGAATCCTATTTCGCTGAGATAATTTATATTCTCTATGTCGTCTGGCCCATATAAAACATTTACATCTCTGCCGCTGACAGTAGTAAATTTCATCCCTGTATTTTTGATACCCGCTGCTTTCTTATCAAATTCGTTTCGTTTTTCCTTATATTCTTTATCCGGCATTTTAATTCCTTCCTTCTATTTGTAATTACAAAGATAATAACATATAAGTCTTTATTGAAGTATAATTTATGATCTGCCGAACCTTCTGTCAAATTCGTCAAGTGATATTTTCACAACTGTCGGCCGGCCATGAGGACATATATAAGGCATAGATGCGGCAAAAAGCTGGTCAATAAGGAGTCTCATCTCTTTTTCCGAAAGTCTTTCACCAGCTTTAATTCCGGCTTTGCATGCATAAGATTTTGCTATATTTTCCCTGATATCCGGTTTTTTCCTGTCATTATTGATAAATTCTTCAATCATTTCAAGGAGTACTTTTTCTTCTGAGCCGTGTTTTACATCTTCCGGCACACCTTCGATGACTACTGCGTTTTTGCTAAAAAACTTCAACCCGAATCCAAGCTTAACCAGATATGAGGAAATTTCCTTTAGCACTGAGTATGCTTCCGGTCCGGGGTTTATAGTCTTCGGGAAAAGAAGCTGCTGTGAGAAAGGAAGGTTGGCATCCATTCTTTTTAATGCTTTCTCATATAAAACACGTTCGTGTGCAACCTGCTGGTCGATTACCATTAATCCGGTTTTTATCTGCGACAGTATATACTTATTGTGGAGCTGAATAATAAAAGCAGGTTCTTCGGTTAAGCCGCTCACACTCTCTTTCTGCAGTTCGTGGAATACTTCTTTGGGGCCTGATTCAAATGGATGGGGGATGTTTTCACCTGTTTCTCCCGGTTTATCAGGTAATGCTCTGAAGATCAAATCGATTTCCTGGTCGGAAAAGTTCGTCTTAGCGAACGACTGTTTTTCAATGAACCCCGGTCTGTCCGAAAATTCGTCTTTCCCTGTTCTGGTAAAATTATTCATATTCAATCCTTCTGACTGACCTGACCGTTCATCAATCATCATCCCGGCGGACGGATCGAAACTCCCCAGACTTTTCTTTACAACTGCCAGAATAAAATTGTATACATCCCTGTCATCATCAAATCTGACTTCCAGTTTTGACGGATGAACGTTAACATCAGTTTTCCTGGGATCGACATCGACAAATAGTATGAAGAAAGGGTAATCGCCTTTTTCCAGGAAATTATCATAGGCTGTAAATACTGCATGATTTACTTGTTTGCTGATCACATAACGGGAATTAAGGAAAAGATACTGATCGCCTTTATTCCTTTTTAGGATATCAGGTCTGCCGATATAACCGTATACATTCAGAAAATCGGTCTTTTCTTCAACGGGCAGAAGCGCTTCCATCATATTGTCTGCGAACACCTGGCAAATCCTGCTCTTTAAATCTCCTGCAGGGTAATTATATATCATCTGGTCGTCATTAAAGAATCTGAAAGCTAAATCGGGATGACTTAGAGATATCTTATTAAAAGTATCGACAATATGCTTCATCTCCGTAGCATCGGATTTCAGGAAGTTTCTTCTTGCAGGAGTATTAAAAAAAATATTCTTAACCGCTGTGCACGTCCCTTTTGAGAAGGATCCTTTTTCCTTGATAATATTCGTGCCGTCTTCTATTCTGATAAGCGTGCCGATCTCCTCTTCTCTCGTTTCCGTCCTTATCTCAACCTGGGCCACGGCAGCTATAGAACTTAAGGCTTCACCCCGGAATCCAAGCGTAGAAATAGATTCAAGATCGCTGTACTTTGAAATTTTACTGGTTGCATGTTTCATTATGCAGAGCAGTGCATCCTCTTCATTCATCCCCGACCCATTATCACAGACCTGAATGAATGTCTTACCTGCATGCTTTACTATCACATCGATTGCATTCGCCCCTGCATCGATAGAGTTTTCCATTAGTTCTTTTACAACAGATTCGGGACGGTGAACAACCTCACCGGCTGCAATCTTGCTCGCAATATTTTCGGGTAAAATTCTGATCCTGCTCATTTGTTCCTGACATAAGTTATAATATCAAACTGGTCTCTTTCATCACGGGAGACTTCTTTCCATACGTTCTTTTCGATTTCCGGAAAAAATACATCACCTTCTGCATCAAACTTCATAATTGAAATAATCATTTCATCGGCAAATTTAATTGCCTGCCGGTACACTTCTCCCCCGCCTATAATGAAGATTTTTTCAGGATTCAATTTAGTTACCGATTCAAGAGCATCTGTAAGGCTTCTGAATATTTCCACATCTTTGTATGGAAGCGTATAATCGGTCTGGTTTGTAATGACAACATTCAAACGGTTCTTAAGCGGTTCACCCAGTGTCTCGAAAGTTATCCTCCCCATAATAATAGGAAATCCAAGCGTTGTTTCTTTTAAAGTGTTTAAATTCCTCTTTTACGTGCCATGGCATTTCCCCGTTTGATCTTCCTATTACTCCATTGCGTGCAACCGCAGAAATGATAATAATCTTCAAACGGCAACCTCAAATTTAATCGGGTCGTAATGCTGGTACCCTTCCAGTTCGAAGTCATCGAAAGTGAGCTCATCGATCGGCTTTTTTGCAATTTTCAGTCTCGGAAGAGGAAGCGGTTTTCTTTTAAGCTGTTCCTTTAACCCTTCAAGATGATCGTACTGCTCCATCTTACTGCCTTTGTCTGCAACATAAATGTGTGCATCTATAATCGTATGGGCAAAGTATCCGAGATCGAGATTTGTTTCCTGTGCGATGATCTGGGTCAGCATAGAATAAGCTGCAAGATTGAAGGGAATACCCAGGGCAATATCACCGGATCTTTGCGTAAGATGACAATTTAATTTCCCGTCAGATACATTAAATGCAAATGAATAATGGCACGGTGGAAGCTTGCTGGTTGTAGCATTTCCCGGTTCCCATGCTGAAACTACAAGGCGTCTGCTGTAGGGATTTTTCTTCAGCTGATCTATTACATACTTGATCTGATCTACCTCGTGAACCTCCCATTTCCCTTCCTTATTTTTCTGAGCACTCGGGAATTTCCTCCAGTAATAGCCGTATGCAGTTTCAAGATTGCCCTCTTCATCAGCCCAAGCATCCCATATCTTTGTGTGCTGTCTTAGGTTCCTGATATGATCTTCACCCGAAAGGTACCATAGAACCTCGTGTAAAAGGGATTTCCAGTGCATCTTTTTTGTGGTCAGCAGCGGAAAACCTTCTGCTAAATTAACCCGGTAGAAAGCAGCGAAATATGAAATAGTGTCTACCCCGGTTCTTGTAGGTTTTCTCACTCCGTTTTCCATTACTAATTTGACCAGGTCAAGGTATTGCTGCATAAATGCCTTCTTTTTTCAAACTTTTGAATTATTATTAATTAAAGAAATTTACTAAAAAATGATGAAGCGGTAAAACCCGGATTAAAGAAGAGAAGCTGCTTTTCTGCTTGCCATTTCGATCCCCTTTTCAAAATTATTTATCGACTCTTCCTTGCTTCCAAAAAAAGAACTTAATTCTATTACATCAACGTGATCCCAAATCCTCTCTTTTACGGCTTTATCTACGTTTCCGCAGCATAATATCACTCTTTTGTTCATTTCCATTGCGAGATTCAATACTATCCCTGCTCCCTTGCCGTTAAGCGTCTGATCATCAAAACTTCCTTCTCCTGTCAGTATAACATCTTTATCCTTTATTTTTTCCTCCAGCCTAAGTTCATTTCTAATATAATCCTTTGCCTCAATCGAGGCTGCATTAAAAAATAAATAAAGTCCTGCCGCTAATCCGCCTCCGGCACCCGATAATTTCTCAAATGATCTATCTATATCCTTATCTTTCAATAAGTTAACAATTTTAGTAAAACCAAGTTCCAAAACTTCAACTTCACCTTTATCGGCCCCTTTCTGAGGACCAAATGTCCGTGCAGCCCCCTTTCCTCCTAGAAGAGGATTATTTACATCTATCACAACTTTTAATTTAAATGGCAGATCGGGAGCATCCCATTTTAAATCTTTAATGCGGTAGTAGTATTCAGGGATTATTTGATCTTTTTTACCGAAGATATCATAAAGTTCCAAGCCAAAACGGGAGCACACCCCAAGACCAAGATCATTTGTGCCGGTACCGCCGACTCCGATTATCACTTCATTGACTGATATTTTATTCTGATTTATGTCATCCAATATCTTCAAAAATAGGTCGCCTATACCTTTGGATGATAATTTAAGAGGGTTCCGTTTGTTTTCAGGTATTACTCTCAGACCCAAAACTCTTGCTGATTCGATATAAATTTTCTTCCCCTGTCTGTCATATCCGGTTTCACAGCTGAAAGTTGAGTCATCATATGGAGTGGTGATATCGTAGTTAAGCACTTCAAGACCAAAAGCTGCTTTGCACGCGTTCAGAAAACCGTCCCCCCCGTCGGAAATCGGAAGTACTTCAATATTTAATCCGGAATCCTGTTTCAGATAATCGCAGAACAAGTCGGCAACCCTGTCGGAGTCTGCAACTTCCTTAAAGCTGTTCGGGGCGATAAGTAATTTTTTATTCATTTTCCGGCAACTACCTTCCTGTAAACGACTTCAATATTACTAATCATTTTATCAAGAGTAAACTCATTTAAATATTTTTCCCTGGATGCTTTACCCATTTCATTGCGAGTCTGCTCTCTCTCGATTGTTTTTAAGAGGGCCCCGTTAAACTGTTCGATATTTTCGGGTTCAACAAGAAAACCGTTTATTCCCTCATCTATAAGATACTCAATATCCCCTACCCTGCTTCCTACAACAGGGACCCCGGCAGACAGAGCTTCGATTATAGCCACAGGGAATGTCTCGCCTCCTGCATCAATTGAAAACTGGGTAAATATATCAAAGGCAGAAAGTATATCGGATATATCATTCCGTATTCCGGTAAAGATTACTTTATCACCGAGCTTATATTCGTCAGCCTGTTTAATTAAGACAGCCTTGAGTTCACCTTCACCCACTATCATTAATCTCAAGTCCGATTTTCCGTTTTTAATCAATTGATTAAATGCCGACAAAAGATATTTATGCCCCTTGAACTCAACCAGCCTTGATAAACTGCCGATAATAATTTCATTATCTTTTATACCAAATTCTTTTCTGATTTTCGCCCTGCCTTCTTCAGTTCTTCTGATTCTGCCTTCAGGAATGCCTATATGTACAACAGTAATTTTTGCGGGATCGATCTTATCTGTTTCTACCATTATTTTTTTTGTTGAATGACCCACAGGAGTAAAATGGTCAACCAGGTATTTGTTCCTGAACCAGTGCATAAGGTTCCTGTTGATAGAAAGGCAGCTGTGTACAGTCGATATATTTTTTGCTTTAATAATTCTTCCTGCTGCTGCTGCGATAGTTCTGTCAAGGTTTGAGTTAGTGTGGATGATATCTATCCCCTTATTTTTAAAAATACTGACCATCGCCTTTACTGCATTAAATTCCTTCCCGTGGGCACCATACGGAATTCCGAATGTATCAAACCCTTTATTACGGGAAGCTTCTTCAAGATCCGAATAAACCAGGGGAGCGATTGATATATCATGCCCTCTTTGTGCCAGGCCTTCAGCCAGGTGAAGCACATAATTCTCTCCTCCTGCAATGTCGGCAGCGTCATTAGTCAGCAGGATCTTCATTCCTGTTTTCCCCGGTTTCTTAATTCCCAGATTTTCATATAGATCTGCATATTTGTCATAGCGTGCAGAAGAGAGACCATTAGCCCGTATTTCCCATCCTTGTAACCTTTGCGTATTATGAAATACTGAATGAACGCTGCGGCTGGGTGCAGAAGGAAGTCTATTGGACTGACATTTTTATGTTTGTATTTCTGGCTGGCCTCAAGAGTTGAATAATTATTCATCTTTGTGATGGCATCTTTTAATGTCCTGTACGAATAATGATCCATCCTGTTTTTAAGCCGGCCGGTCTTCCCTTCCACCATAAATGCCTCATGAACAAGGCTGTCCGTAAGTGTCGTCCTGGATTTTTTAAACAACCGCAGCTGATAATCATTATCCCATCCGCAGCCTGTGATATGCCTGCCGAGGAAATAGTTTTTGCGGGAAATATAAAACCCGTTGTATGTTTCGTCCGGTCCCTTAAGTATTTCATCTCTTAAAGATGGACTAATCCTTTCATCTGCATCAAGACTCAGCACCCATTCGTTCTCTGCAAGGGATAAAGCATATAGTTTCTGCTTTGAATAGCCTTCCCACTTTTTTGCAAAAATTTTATTGGTATAATTTGAAGCTTTTTTAACAGTACCGTCGTCACTGCCTGCATCAACAATTATTATCTCATCGGCCCAATCAACTGACTTCAGACAGTCATCAATATTACTTTCTTCGTTCCTGGTAATGATTATTACAGAAATTTTATGTGCAGATTCCATTAAAGGCTATTTTATCAAAAAATGTTCTTAAATTTAAGAAATTATTGTTTATTATTTGATGAATATAGTAATTGCTACATCCGGACACCCTCCTTTTGATGAAAGGATATTCTATAAGTTCGGAATGTCTCTAAATAAATATGGACATAAAACTGCTATTGTCTGTTCTACAGAAGAGATCTCAGCAGTATCTGATGGAATTAGCGTTGAAGGATTCAGGGATGCCGGTTTATCTAAGAAAGAAAAAATAAATAAACTTTTTGATCTGATAGCTTCATTTACTCCTGCTTTAATAATCTGCTGTGAACCCCTTACAATTCTTGCTGCACAAAGGTATAAGAAGGAAATATCCCGGGATGTAAAAATTATTTATGATATAACTGAATATTATCCTCACCAGAATACCTTGAATAAATATTCAGGCGAAGAGAAGATCCTGCATTACCTGCGACTGACACTTTTTAATGCCTGGGTTTCTAATCTTGCAGATTACTTGTTCATTGGCGAAACAGGAAAAGCAAAGTTCTATAATTTTACAGCCCCGTTTGTTAAAAAAGCTATTATAGGGTATTACCCGCCGAAAAAATATTTTCACTATTCTCCTCCGGTTTATGATGGGAAAATATTCACTATTTGTTATGCCGGCAGTATTACACAAGAAAATGGCTTCCCCCGCTATCTGGCTCTTGTTCGTAAGGCGGCAGAACGATTTAAGGATAAGATTTTTATCGCTAAAATAGTCGGGCCCATGAAGAATAATTATTCAAGTCTGATAAATGAACTTTCTTCCGTTCAAAACATAAAAGTAATACATCACGGTCCGGTGAGTTACAAGGAATTTGCAAATGAGTTCGAAGATGTTGATATCTGCATCGACCTGAGGGAAAAAAATGTAGTATTTAACCGGTCGCTCCCCATAAAAATATTTGATTACCTGGCTTGCGGTAAACCGTTTATTTATTCTAACCTAAAATCATTTAAAGGCTTTGAAGATTTAAATGGGGCGGGACTATTCATCGAACCGGATGATCTTGAATCAGCACTGGGAAGAATCTCTCTTTACCTTGATAAACCGGAAAGACTTAAATCCCATTCTCTTGAGGCGATCAGGTTGTTTAATGATAAATACAACTGGGAGAAAATCGAGATAGAATTTATCGGAATCATTAATACTCTGGCTACGAACCGGTAATATTTAATTTCTTCCGGAACATCTCAAATGTAAGCAGCCAGTTAAGATCATCGGTATTTTTATTATTGCCTTCATAGAAATCGCTTATGATCTGCATAACAGCTTCTTCATCATAAGGCTTGTACTCCCTGATTTCATCTCTCGTAATAATTTCTTTGATCACTTTCTCATGTGTCCTGAAGAAATTCAATGTGCTTTCCCCGGATGTATTTTTACTCATTGTCTGCTTGAGCTTTGTATATGCATAAGATGTCAGAGATGTTAATCCATAAGGATAAATAGTAGAATTCTTAACCAGCGGGAATTCTTCCAGTGCAGGATAATTTTCATGAATGGCAGAGTAAAATAGCTGGCTGTTCTTTCTTTGTTTAGCAGGAATACCAAGACTGGCAGAGATTGTACACCTTTGAGCAAAAGGCATAAAACCCGGGAAAATATTATCGAGCCGGCTCTGTTCAGGTCCGAAGTAATTGGGAATTCTGTATTTAACTATGAGCAGATCTACAAAGTTCTCCGGTCCTGTTTCCTTCGGATCAGGAAATGATTCGTATATATGTTTAAGCTGCTCTGCTGAACTTTCCAGCATCATTTCTTCGAATTCTTCTTTAAAGATTTTAGGTTTCGGTACAGTCAGATGCCTGATGACTTCAGTATAATTTTTATTGAGCAGAGAATTCTTTCCCTTGATCAGCAGTCGGTTGAGGAATTGTCTCCGTGCAAATTCGGCAAGGGCGCCGTCAATTAAGAATTTATCTTCAAAATACTTATCGTTTAGCACCGACAATTTAAGATAGGATGAAATCGGTTCCGCCAGCTGAGCAGATGCTATATATTCTCCGGCCCTGTTCAGGAATTGTCCGCTCCCTATACCCTGGGGCTGTATGAAATGACACTTTAATGCAAGCTGATGCGAAATCTTCTTTGCAATCTGCAGATCAGTATCATCATTATATCCGAAGGAATGGATGTTGTACTTAAGTTTATTATTCTGAAGCAGTAATGAAAGAAGGAAGCGTGAATCGAGTCCTCCTGAAAGTCCGAAGGATACCTTTAACTTTTCGGGGATTTCAATTGAAAGGAATCCCTTAAGTACATCAAACAAATTCTCCGGTGTGGAATTGTTAAGGTCCGGGAACCAGTTTTCAGTTTCTATGTTTAATACGCCCGACTTTATTTCCGCCGAGGAGGCTGGCGGAAGTTTTTCAACATTATATATAAACGAGCTGTTTGACAGCTGATTGAATGTCATCCACCTCGATCCTAACTGCTTAAAGTCAATTTCAACTTCTTCCATAACCGAGGTAATCCACTCAAGATTTGAAGAAAAATATATCCCGGTTTTATGTTTATAAAAATATATAGTACGCAGCCCGATATAATCGCTGAAAAAGTTTATTTTATCACTGTTCCATTTAATTATAAGGTAATGCCCCTGGGGATCTCTGAATGAATTCTCCGCTATTTTCCTTTCCCAGTTATCAATCGACATAATCCTGGAATTCCCGCTGATTGTTTCAATTCCCAGGCCGAGCACAATCCAGTTCCGTTCAGCCGAGTAACTGAATGTATATTCTGTCCCTCCGGCAGCGATGAATAAACGCGGCTCATCAATTGTAACAACAGGCTGGGGATAAAGCGAAGAAAGGCCAAGTTTCCTCTGTTCGCTTAAATTCCCTGCAAAACCAAAGATCCAGCTCATATTTTACCAGTAAATTTTAATTTGAAACCTATTAAACGATATACCAGGAAAAATGCAATGATAAATAATATTACATCTACAGCAAAAAGATCAAGCAACTTTGAAACCAGATAAAAAAGGCCTATAGAAAACAAAATTGAGACAATCTTCCACGTTTCATAAGTAATTTTGATTTTTCGTTCAGAAATAATTACTAAATACGCTGCATTTCCCAGGTAGCTGAAAAAAGTAGCCGCGGCAGCACCCATAATGCCGTAGAGGGGTATCAGCCAGAAATTCAAAGCAATATTTATAACCAGTGCAATCAAATCGCTTACAAGAAAGTGAATGCTCTTCCCTGAAACATAGGGATAGACTGAGTAGTAAGTCACGACCGCACTGAATATGTAAGATACCAATACAACCGGAATTATCTCAACTCCCCCTCTGTATTGAGGATTAAAAAGGAAAAATCCCGAAAAATTAAATGTGAAAAGATCGTCTATGAATATTGATACCGTCAGGAAAATTAAAAGACTAACCCCGACAATTTTTGTTAAGGTTTTACCGAATTCCTCACTATAATTTCCTGCATTATATATCCGGATAGAATATGGAGTCCATGCACTGCGGAGAGACATTACGAAAATATTCATTACAAGGGCTATACGGTATGCAAAACTGTAGATTCCAACTTCACTTTTGCCGAGGAAATGATCGATAATAAATCTGTCAATAACTTCCACTGAAGCCGAAAGCAGGCCGGCAATAACCAATGGGTAAGAAAAAGTTAAAAAGGTTTTCAGCATATCTGTTCTCATCCGCGGCATGTAATTATCCCTGAGGAAAGGCAGAAGGATAAAGAAGAGAGAAACAGATGTTACCAGTTGGGCCCAGATTATCCCGTAGATCCCGAGTTTCAGAAAATAAACGAGATATATATTAAATATCAAATTAACTACGGCACTAAAAGATGAGTAAACAACAACCTTCCGCGCAAGTTCTTTTGTCCTTAAAAGATGTAAAGTAATGAATGTGATAGTTTCAAAAAAAAGCGACGCAAAGATTATTCTGATCAGTCCGCTGTACCCTGTTGTTCCTGTTGCTTCCAGGGCAATCCAGCCAGAGAGAATGAAAATGATAATGGTAAGAGTAATGCCGATAAGTCCCGCTGCATTTATTATGGTGGAGAAGATCTCTTTACGCTTGCTCTCGTTTTCCTCTTCAAGATAATATTTACTGAGCGCCGATTGAAGTCCTGACTGGTAAAACACCGCGATTATTGCATAAAGCGACATAACCAATGCATACTGGCCGAATTCTTCTGTAGGAATTAAATTTGAATATAAGGGAAGGAGCAGGAAGCTTACAGACCTGACAAAAAGGTTTCCAATTGTGTACCATGCAGTTGCCTTGGATAGACTGCTTTTTTTCTCCATCAGGTAATTTTATTCTGTCTGTATAATTCTTTTAGTTTTGAATTTACACTTTTGAATCCATGATATTTATCCACCCATTTCTTTCCAACTTCACCTAAATGTTTTCTCTGATCAGTGTTTTCAATAAGCTCTGAAAGTTTTCTATAGAGTTCGTCTTCATTATTCGCTACAATGAACGGATTTTCGGGTAGCCAGTCAGCATATTCCGCTGTCATATTTGTAATAGTTGGTATACCCATGGCAAGAGTTTCGAGCCCGGCTTTGCCGTAGCCTGTACCTCCCATAGAACCGCCTACCTGGTCAATTGCAATATCGCTTTCACTTTTAACCTTCAATACCTCGCTGCGCGGGTTATTCTCCATCAGTATAAATTCTATCTTCTTTTCCTTCTTAATTTTTTCAACAACTGAAATAATCAGGCCGGTACCTTTATATTTCCTGTTAGTCGGTGAATGTACTATCCTGACAGCATCACCTGTTGCTTCTTTCTTTGAAGGAAGTTCAGAAGAATCATATGGATAAAAAAGATAATTGAGATCTTTTTTTAAGGCAAGGTGATCATACTCGGAAGTAATATTCAGATCCGATATCGCGTCAAGTTCTTTTATCAATCCCCGCTGGCGAAGATCACTGCCGTAGTAGCAGCATACTATTTTCTTTCCCTCTTTTTTCCATTTGATCGCCTGGGATGGGTAACGGTAAAAATCGAGACCTGCGTCGTAATGTATTATTTCGAATTCATCCAGCTTGTATTTTTCAATCGCCGCTTCAATTCTTCTGCGCCTCAGCCGGTCATTCATATTAAAATATAATTTTTCCAGGGTATTCCTGGAAGCGAAGACGGGTGCTGACGCAGCCTCAGCTTTGCTCTCCTCTGCTTTCCTTTTCCGCCACTTTTTAGCAAAACTGAAATCGGGCAGAGGGAGTTCAAGACAAATATCTTCAGGAAAATCAATGGGATTTTGATGATAAGTTACCAGGTGTGAAAAATCTCCAACGCTGTTATGCATTTTGAAAAAATCATATGGCACTCCCGCATAATTCTGCGGAGCCAGATGTAATATTTTCAGCATCAGATATCTTTTATTAGTGTATCCCTGAATATTCCTCGTGCGCCGAAGTTTTCCTTGAACCTACCCAAACCCCAGTTTGGTTCCATATTTACAGTGAATATACCGAAATCAAGAAAACGGAATCCCTCTTCTTTATAACGCTTCATTATTTCATAAAAAAGCAGGTTCACTGCGCGGTATTCCTGGAATTCTTCATCATGGCTGATATAAAAAGCAAGAACCACTTTGGGATTTGCACTGAAGTTGCACACACCGGCAATCAGCTTATCCTTTAGGAAAGCACCCCAGAGCCGGATCTTTGCCGGGAACATCTTCTTTAGCTTTAACAGCTCATCGAGCGAGTGAGCAGGTGATACATTATGCCGCAGTTTCAGGTTCTTCTTGAGGATCTCATAGTACTCTGCAAACTTATCGCATTCAACAATCTCTACTCCCTGCTTAATAGATTTTTTTACAGCTGTCCTCGCTTCAGCACGGTATGTGGAAAGCAGGTCGTCCTTATCGAAATCCAGCTGAACAATGCTCGAGACATCTCTCTTTAAATAAGTGAACCCGTTGCGTACAAGCGCAAAATCAATATAGTTGGAATATTTTGTCTGATAAATTATCGGCGGAGGGGTAAGCTGCACCCTGTCAACCTTTAGCTCCTTCGCATAATCCAGAAGAACATCGACCATTGTGTGGGCTTCTTTAAAATTGAGATCTGAATTATAAACAAAGCTTCCATAGGAAGCTCCGGGATGTGAAGCAAGCACCCTCTTCCCTTCGCGCTTAACAACAGCTGCTGTATAAAGTGCCAGCACCTTGTTATCTTTTTTAACCACTATTGATGCGTCATCAAATCTGCCTTCAGGGTGGTAGGCAAGAAATTCACGCTTATGAAATATCGTTCCGTTATCAGAATTTTCAATAAAATTGTCCCATTCTTCAGCGGACAAACCTGATTTCTTAAATGTTTTATATTCGATCATATTTCCGGATGCTAAATTAAGATTAGTAAAATTTGAACTGAAAAATACAATTTCTGCATTTAATATTGAAACAGGAAAGCTAATGACCGATTTCAGTAAGACGGACTTTTCGTATTCCCCTTGTTATTCAATACCAAATTAATTTTCCAGAATATCTTTAGCCCAATTCAGGAATCGTAAGAAATGCTTATTGAGTTTATTAATGTCTGCTTCATCATAAACATCACCTGAGTATGATACCATATTCTTATGATCAATCATTTTCTTGAAATGGTCTAACGCTGAAATACTTTTATATTGAGGCGGAATGGAATTTTTCAAAAGGCCAATCACGTCATAATGACTATCTCCGCTTGTTTTTGTGCTTGCAAATATTATGGTAATAGCGTCGGCATAAGCAATAGCAGAATGAATGATAAGAACGCCGCCGGCATTATAATATTCATGTTCGATTGCCAATTCTGCAGCATCATTGAAACTTTTTGCGACCCTGATAAAATCTAAATACTTACCCGCAGGATATTTTTTCGAAGGAATTTTTCTAACCATTTAAGAGTTCTTTGATTTTTTTTCCTGAAATAACTATCCCCTCCTTTAATATTTCATCTACAGGACTTTTATTTACCCTCTTTTTAAACTCACTCCGGGTAAGATAAAAAGGAGCTAATGTAACACCAAATTCATCAAATAGTTCATCCCTCAGAGAGTGTACGATTTTTTCCAGAGTCGGGATTTTATTTTTGTAAACAAGACAAATATCAAGATCGCTCTTCGGTGTTTCCTCATTTCGTGCAGCACTTCCGAAAAGGATTATACTATCTGTATGATCCGAAAGATTATCTTTTATCCTGGCGAAAAGGGATTTCTTATATCTTTTCTCTGCACTAAAAAGTGCTGAAATTATCTCATTTGAAATAAAGTTATCCCTGTTCAAAGTATATAGGTGCTCACGTCCTCCTGTCTGCCTGGTTACAATTTTTAGAATAACCAGGTTCTCAAGGGCGAGTTGAATTGATCGCAGCCCCATACCTGAAAGACGGGAAGTTTCTCTGCCTGAAATGCCGACCATTTTCTCGTTTAGTACCCGAAGTACAGCAAGGCTGCCCGAATTCGTTAATATATAATCTAGTATATTATTTATTACCATCTTATCTGACTAATATTTTAGTCATATGACTAATTATTTAGTCAGTAAAATATGGGATATATCGTAAAAAATCAAGGTTTATTTTCTCAGGTAAGGCTTCGGTTTCTCATCAGGTGATTATTACAGTCCTGGTTTCCGCCGATAGTTTCTACGGCATTAATTAAAACCTGAACTGCAGTGAAAATATCGAAGAATTTCCCAATCCGTAAGAGAATGGAAGGAATGCATAATCGAATCTTAAACTGCCCCACATAAGACCTACTCCGCCGGTAAAACCCCGTGATTCATAGCCTGTCTGATAACCGGCCCGCAATGCTATTATATTATCATAAACACCTTCAGCACCAAGGTTGAAGTGTGTATCGTCTGTCGATAGATATTTCTGGAATTCGGCTGCTGCGGTTAGGCCGATCTTTGAATCTGTAAAGTCTAAGTGATAAGCAGGACCAACGCGGATTTCTGAAGGAAGTTTTGTCGCTTCATTTCTGAGGTTATTCATAGAACCAACGTTTCTGATAACAGCCGAGGCGGTCAACCCTTCAATTGAAGTCGTATAGTTCAGACCAAAATCAAATCCCCAGCCTGCAGCCTGATCATTAAGTATATTTTCATAAAGGTATCTTGCTGATAATCCGAAATCAATATCTTTGACAATGCCGAAGCCTGTTGATAAGCTGCCGAAAAAATAATTAGCATTGAACTTTGAATCAGGAGGACCAGGTTTGGTGCGCGCTTCAAGATCGCTTACCGTGGTAACATTAAACCCTAATGCTACCGGCAGTCCCCATAACGTAGATGAAATACCAAGTACTTCACTCCTCACATCCTGGATCCATTCATTATGCATTAGTATTACTTCGGTGTTGTCATTTCCGGCAAGCCGGGCGGGATTATAAAACAGCGCTGTGACATCACTGGCAGTAACCGCTCCGGCATCACCCATTGCAATGTTCTTCGCGCCGAAGCCGAATTTAAGGAATGATAAGCCCGTATTTCCGGCTGATTGAGAGAAAGAATATGTTGAAAAAGCTAAAAGGAAAAGTATTATTTTTTTCATATTTCAAAATTACAAGATTACAAAATTGTCCGGACGGAGCAGAACTTAAAAAATTACGTTGATGCCGACTACGTGCCTGTCCTGCGGAGAATACTGCTCTATCATAAATGCATAATCTACGCCTACCCTGATACCATCGAAACTCCTTGAATAGGAAAATCCGGCTGCAGGTTTTGGCAGAAAATCAGAGTTGCTGAGGTTGAACTGATCAATTCCTGCACGCAGATACAGTCCCTCGTATATATTGTACTCAGCACCTGCTCTCAGAATATTTGTTTCAGCATTACTATTCTCAAATTCAACGGATGCTAATAGTCCCAGGCTGCTGTTAAAATAACTGACAGCCAGTCTTTTAAGTATAGGGAATTTATTTGTGGAAACGGTCCCGTCAGTTCCGTATAGATTACTCGTATCCCATTTATAAGCACTGTTAACGTCTGTAATTGTCAAAGCCGCATTCCACTGGTCATTTATTTTATACAGGGCTCCGATATCAACTCCTACACCGCTTGAAGTTATCGATTCATATAGCTTATAGTAATAAAACTTTGCTTCCACGCCGATGGCGATGTGCTCAGAAAATCTTTTTCCTAAACCCACGAAGAACTGGTTTTCTGAGGTCGAGAGTTCACCTGTCTGCAGACCCTGGTTATCTCTGCCGTCAATCTTACTCACCCCGCTGTTTATTATACCGGCACTTATACCTGCAGCCCTGTTCTTCTTACCCTCGAGGTCGAACCTGCGGGTAAATGATAAAAAGTTCAGAGACCTGTCGAGCGATAAAAAAGTATATGATGTCTGAAATGAATTTCCTTCCTGGAAAACGCTTAGTGCGGGATTATAATAAGAGACAAGATTTCCCTCTGTAACCGCGGCCATCGCGTTACCCATACCAATACCCCGGGCACCGAATCCCATCCTTGTAAACGCACCCGGCATCGAGCTTATCCTGCTGAACTGCGGCTGAGCAGTTAGTAAAGCACTAAATGAGAAAAAAATCAGTATTAAGAAATATTTTTTCAACAGAACCTCTGTTTAATTCAATTTTAGTTTAGATCACTGCAGAACTAAGATCTTGCCGTACAGCGGATCATCCGATCCCACTTCTATCCTGTAGAAGTATACGCCATTCGGAACAATATTGCCATTATCATCTGTACCGTCCCAGTAATCATAAGGTGAATCGGTAGCAGCAATTTTTCGCGGTGTATTCTGTATTACTGTCTTTACATAATTCATCCCGAAATCGAAAATCTGATTGTTACATTCTCATCCTTTCCGCCTGTGTCATACTTGAAAATAATCTTTGAATCTATCCTCGGAGAAAAAGGATTCGGGAATGCATAAACCTCTTTAGAAGATGGTGCGGCAATATAAACTTTCCATTTGCCGTCCCACATTAAGCCTGTCTGAGTAAATCTTGCTAATCCCTGGTCGGAACCGAGCCAGACAGTATTACCCGAAGCTGCAGCAGAGAAAAAAGCAGTCGTTTTCAGGATTGCACCTGTTTCACTGTCTTCAATCGAACCTGGGAGACGTCCAGGTTGCTCCTAAATTACTGGAACGGAAAACACCGTTATCGGTTGCAGCCATCGGCTGATCGCCTTTAAACCCGAAATTATGAGCCTGCTCGTGAGGGAGCACCACCTGCCAGTTATCACCTCCGTCAGAAGAATAACTGACACCATAGTATTCTGTATAACCCTCAGCCTTCCAGGTTGCTCCCCATATAGAACCGTTAGCCTGGTCATATCCAAGCGCAACAACAAAGTTTCCGCATATAGGATTTGGCTGGTTTAAGTGAGTATATTTTGTCCATGACGGATATTGAGCATCGGCATCGGTAGTTTTATTGATTCCATTAGCTGTGCCCACATAAATAGTTGAGTCATCTTTAGCGGTAATAGAAAATAAACGGTGGTTCAGCCAGCCTTGACCGAAATTGCCGGAAGAAGGCGATAATGCATATTTAATAGTGTCGTCCGGACTAATAGAATTGAGACTATCAGATGGGAGAAGAATTCTCTGCCAGGTTTGGCCCATATCCGTACTTCTTCTTATGCCGCCGGCAAAGGATGCAATCCATATAGCATTAGGAGTGAAAGCAATATCATAAACGAGGTTTTGAATAGATACGGTTACCGGTAAAGCCCTTACCTTCGGGGCCTGCACACCATCATTTATTCCATATACAATAGATGAATCTCTGGGATCATCCAGAGGCTGAGGAACTGAATGCCACGTTGCCCCGTTATCGCTCGTATAATGCAGACCCGATCCTTCGGGAAGAGTTGATCCTCCGCTGACTTCTTTTGAATGTGCAGTCGAAGCCCAGACTATGTGGTGGTATTTATCATAAGCGATAGCAGGTACGCTTTCAGAACCAAATACTTCATTACCGTAAAAGTTCGTCCAGCTTTCACCGTTATCTGTAGATAGACTTGCACCGCGGCTGGTTCCAAGCCATACGGTATCCCCCATCGCAATAATATCACTTACACTGTTGCTCAGAGGCGTACCCGTTGCAAGAGATTTGTCCAATCCATTAGTATCTGAAAGCTTATATGAATAGGGAAGGTCTGAGATAAAAGATACCGGAAAGAAAAGCGAAAGTAAAAGGAATATACTTTTCATTGAATAAGTTCTACATTCTGAGTGATTTTATTACTTAGAAGATTTGTCCTGTCGAGAGCCCGGAATTCGAACCTCCAGCTGCCTGTCGGCTGCCCGGAAGGAAAAGTCAGAAAAACAGTATATGTGCTGTCATTTGCGGTTACATCCCCGTTGTTTGAAGTGTCACCGTTATCATATAATGGGAACTGGAATATTCCCTGGGAATTTGAGACCTGAGTACCATCAGGTCTATATAATTCATAATAAACCATTTCTATATCATCATAACCGTTCGAGTCCAACAGCCATAACCGTGAATATAAATGTCTGTCCGATTGAAACAGTATCAGGAAGATCCAGGTTTGAAAGTACCGGTGCAAATCTGTTCTTGCCGTTATCAAACACAAAATTCTGTGCTGAGATATAATTTGCCGAGTTATAAATATCGGTAACGTAGTATTTAACAATATACACACCACTTAAATAACTATTGCTCATTGTAAATTTATTTGAGAATGTGGTGTCGCCGGCTAATGCATCGCCATGTGCCGAAAGGTTGCCGTCATTATAAAGTGTAATCGGAGAGGTGTTCAGCTGAGTACCCGGTGGTGAGATACGATATTAAAATAAACCGACTGGACCTGCTCTATCGAACTGAATGAAATAGCAAAGGTTAGTACAGAATCTGAGGTCAGGTAATCAACTGAATCGACAGTTGAATTGCTGCTTGTATCAAGACGTGCAATATTGGTTACCTGTATTGTGTTGTTCTGTTTCGGATTTACAACCGAATCGTAAGTTTTTTCGCATCCCCAGAATAAAACGGGAAGCAGTAATAAAAGAGCGAATTTTTTCATAAAGTTAATATTGGATTGTATTTAGCATCACTCAAGGTAAAATTACATCCCCCCGCTGATCATAAAGGGTGTCGGGGAAAAAGAAATAATTAAAATAAAGTAACTAAGATAACCCAAAAATTTCCTTTTTCCATCAAGTTCGTTATAATCGGGAATGTCCGGATGTTTTAATTTGATTACAAAAAACAGTATGAGCGCCCATACCAGCCACCCTACCCAGCCGAATGCTATATCAATTTCCATAAGCATTTCAAGCAGCCCTGCAAGTCCGAGAACAAAGAGTACAGTAAAGGAAATGACCGCTATCTTATAATGCGATTCAGCCCCGAACATCGTATAACCAATATGCCCGCCGTCCAGCTGCCCCACGGGGATCATGTTCATTGCTGTGATAAACATTCCGAACCAGCCTACGCATAGAAAAGGGTAATGGTAGACTTCTGTCATTGGCGGAAAGAATTGTCCCGGGTGTATAAATATCAATTTAAAAAAGGAGAAGAGAAGTGTGTTCCCGAATTCAAGCTGAATCCCGGTTTTGCCGTAATCCGGAGAAAAGAAATCGGGATGAATATGCAGTATATATTCCTGCCCCGGAACGTTCATAAATCCGTAAATTAAAACTAAAAGACAGGCAGCAAATCCGGCAATGGGACCGGCAACCCCAATATCGAACATCGCCTTTTTTGAAGGGATGGGAGTTTTTGTTCTGATCACTGCACCCATAGTACCGAAGTTCAGAAAGCCGGGAATGTTCGGAAAAGGAATATAGTA
The DNA here is from genome assembly GCA_963832715.1 of uncultured Ignavibacteria bacterium. GTDB lineage: Bacteria > Bacteroidota > Ignavibacteria > Ignavibacteriales > Ignavibacteriaceae > DATFVA01. The sequence goes on from CAWHVB010000007.1 coordinate 189,892, forward strand.
AGGAAGTGTTGCATTTACTTTGTGATATTTTGCGGCAAAATAATGTCCGAATTCATGACAGGAAATGATAAACATTATAGCAATGGAATACGGAAGTCCGATTAAAAGATGATTAAGTTCATAAGGTCCCATTGTTCCGGTAGTCCACTCGGCTCCGGCTATCGTTGTGGTTATGAATGTAATAATGAACAGTCCGATATGAAGAAGCACCGAATTTTTCTTCTGCTTCTGTCTGTATCCTGTTATGTCCGTCTGGTCTGTCTGATAGTAATCCGGCATTATAAATCGAGATTAAATCCTATTGTTGTGTAAGACTCATTGAGATCATAATATTCCCCGTGAACGCTTTTACCGGCAAAGTAAGTTATTGCCAGGCTGAATCCACGTGATTTATAATCCCCGAATTTTACTCCTGCTGTTAAAATGTTGCTTCCGGAAAATTTATTCACTTTTTCCAGTTTAAAGTCATATGCAACATAAGGATAAATATTTTCAAATTTAGTGTAGTAATAATCGAACCCCGCCTGGTAGATCCCTCTTCCGATATCAAGTGGTTTTCTATGGAACAGGTAAGTAAGTCCTGCGTAAACTCTTAATCCATCATATCTGTAATAAGGAAATAATTCTATGAATTCTCTGGTATAAACAGTAGCTGTCCTGCCGTTTCGCCAGAAATTAAGCTTATAATCGTACTGTCCATCGACGAAATGCGCACTTATGTGGCTAAGTCTGAACCTCAGTCCGTATTCACAGTTCTCATCAGTTATCTTATACCCGGAATTAATTCCGAACAGGTAATCTATGGCTTCGACGGGAAAGTGAAACTCACTTTCAGCCCGCAGACGTGTAAAAGTAAAAAGATCCACCCCGAAAGAAAGCGATGAATTCTTATTATTCAAATGAAGTATATCCTGCGACCTGCTTATATCCAGCCTTATCTTCTTCCCCCCCATCTCAAATGCGAATCCTGCTTTCGGTTCAATAAAATTTGCCGTAAAAGGCTGGATATTAATATCTGAAGGAAACCATAAGGTTTTTGATTGTGAGTATATATTAAATGAACAAATTGTGAGTAGTATTAACAGTACAGTATTTTTCATGGTGATTGATATTAATTAGCGAATTTTGCGAATTTGCGAACTTAACGAATTAATTGACGAATTGGCAAATTTAATAGATGAATTCATAAATCAATTCTCCCAATTCGGAATTCACTTAATTCTACAATCAATCGGCAAATTCGCTCAATTCAACAATCTCCTCAGCACTTTCTGCTTAACAAGCTTATTGTAACCATATTTAAATTTAGAACTCAGACTGCTAAATGCATAATAATTAGTCGGAAAAGCAAAGGACGGTTCGAAATAGCAATTTACCGTGCAGCCCTGGCAGTAGTCGAATCTCCCTTCCATTCTCTGAAACTCTTTTACCTTTTCAGATGCCCTGATCTCTTTTATAGTACGGTCAATTTTTATTCTGTCATGTTCAAAATGATAACAGGGCAGTATGATCTCATTATACGGCGAAATTACAATAACCCGTGATACAGCTTTGCACCTTGGATTGCTGATATCGTTTCCCCCGTCTCTCCTTAATTTCATAAATCCCTTGTTCAGGTAGATGTCAAGTTTTCCATCCGTATATTCTTCTACAAAATTAATGGCTTCATTGCTTAACCCCGGATTGCCGAAATAAGAGAAAACGGGATTAACCAGCAGCACAAGGTTGTGCTTCTGTGCTATCTCATGCATCCGCGGAAGTTTTTTATAAGTATCGTTCGTAACTGTAAACAGTATGTCGGGATATTCCCCTAATGATTTTGCTATGTCAATACTCTTCATAACAAACTTATAGCAATCGACTTTCCTTATTTTGTTATGCTCTTCTTCATCAGGTGAATCCAATGAAAAATGAAGGAGATTTATTTTTCCGGCAAGTTTATCGGCGAACTTAGGATATAACAGTGCGTTCGTGGTTATGCTTGTCTGCATCTTAAACCGGCGCGCAGACTCTGCCATCAGGTGAATTTCCTTATGAAGAAGCGGTTCGCCTCCGGTCAGATCAATAAACTTAACTCCGAGAGCGGCCATTTGCTCTACATTCGATTTGAAATCATCCAGCTTTGCAAAAGGCGTGTTCTTGAAATCATCGTGAGCGGCAAAATGGCAGAAGGTGCACCAGGCATTGCATTTATATGTTAAATAATAATTGCAGAGCAGAAGCATTAATATTCTTTACCTTTCCAGACTACTTTCCTGCTGGTGAGAACAATTACAGGGAGTATAAGAACGTAGATGATGAAATAGAGTTCAAACCAGGCGAAATATTTCAGATGATCCTTTATACCGAGCCTGCTGTGAACAGGATACAAAACAAAAAGATCGATGGCAATCTTAAATACTGCTAAATATAACCAGGCAGTCGAGAAAAATAAAGGTGTAAGAAGGATGCAGAGGTTTACTATCAGCCCGAACGACATAATAACAAACCCGCGTAACGGAACACCCAATCCCCCTACCCCCCATCGCTTTTTCTGATGATATAGTTCGGGTAGACTTTTACAGGGTAATGAAGTTACCAGTGCATTCTTGTCCATCGGAAAAATTATCTTGAATTTAGCGAGTCTGACGATTGCCATAAGTAGATTAAAGTCCTCCGTAACACTGAATGGAAGCTTTTCATAACCTCCTGTTTCAAGGTATGCTTTTTTCCTGTACGACATATTATTCCCGATACAGCTGATTGGATAACCTAAGTTTATTGTACCGGCAGCTACAACTAAGAGGTAAACGAAATCAATTGCCTGCATTCCGCTGAAAGTATTGTATGCGGTTTGAGTCGTAAACCCGTTAACAATACCTACGTCATTTTTATAATAGGAGCATATCGTTTTGGCCCAGAGAGGACCAACTTCACAATCTGCATCGGTAGTTAATATTATATCTGCTTCAGTGTTCCTGATGGCGCTGTCGATAGCATTGGCTTTCCCCCTGAGATTTTGCTTCTCCGGAGCAGCACTTATCCTTTAAATCTTTGTCTTTCTTTTATAAAGTCATCAACTATCTGCACGGTTGAATCTGTTGAATGACCGTCGGAAATTATTACCTCAAGCTTTCCGTCGGGGTACTCAAGTTTATCAAGGGCTTCCAGGCATCTCGTTATATTCGCTTCCTCATTCCTTACGGCTACTATCACTGCAGCCGATGGAAGTTCTTCATCTTTTATTTTGGGGAAGCTTTTATTTGTGCCGATGATAAAAAGAACCGACTGGATAAAATAGCCGCAAAGAAAAATGAGAAAAATTATCTCAAACATTCTGAAGGTGCTCCGATTTGAAAACCTCTCCGTGAGGATTCTTCGACGATGTAATCAATTGACTCAGTAATAATATCCTTACTTTTAAGACTGTCGTGAAGCACGACTATTGAATTTTTATCAAGGTACTTATTAACTGCAAATTTAACAACATTAAGATCATTCTTGAAGTCGTAAGTCAGCAGCGACCACATAACGTTCTTTAGTTTCATTTCCTTCATAAGAGAAGGAGTTGATATATTAAATCTGCCATGCGGCGGACGGAAATATAAAACATCCCCGCCAAAATCGCCCTTTATTAAATTGTTAAATTTTTGTAGTTGTGCTGCCGCTTCAGTATAATTTAATTTTGTGAGTGGTCTATGATTAAAAGTATGACTGCACACCAGGTGACCCTCATTAACCAGTTCACGATAAAGATCAGGATAGCGCTTAATATTATCGCCCACACAAAAGAAAGCAGCTTTAATACTATGGTGTGAGAGAATATTCAGAATTAAGGGCGTGGTTTCAGGGATCGGCCCGTCATCAAAAGTTAGCAGAATTTTATCAGTCTTCGATTCCCACTGGAATGAAGAAAACATCTTTTTTATTATATCCGGCGGATTATATCTGTACTTCATTTTTAGAAAATTCTTAGCATTCAGGTTTTTGCAGTTTCGGGGAACTTTAGCAGATCCTGGTTAAGTTCAATTTTACTCCTGATAAACAGATGAGATTTATATTCAGCCGCAGTATCATAAGGGTAACTTAGTTTATCCGGTGGAAAATAAAAACAAATTCTTTTTATCTCATCCGATTCAATTATTTTAGATAAAGCAGGCAGCATCTCAAAAGGTTCACGGAAAATTATTTCCCGTATGAACATTTCGTTTCTTTTTTCCGTCTTTATAATGATGGCATCTTCTTCTTCAAGGTAGAACAAGTTATTCTTGTAATTATTAAAAATATGCCACATCGTTATCGACCCGTAATTGCCTGCACCGAATATCGTTGTAATTTCATTTCTCTTATTAATTAAATCCAGCAGCAGCTTGTAATCATTCAGATGCTGAAGGTTTAACTTCCTTGCAGAGTATCTTATTTCAGGGAGATGATGGTCCAGGAGAAATATTTTTTCTTTTATTTTTATAAAATCGAATTTTGGATAAAATTCCAGCACGCTGTCATTAGCGAACAGGAAAAATAGGTCGGCTTCATCAGCATATCTATTAAGGACATATTCCATTAGAACCCTGGATAAACCCTTATTTCTAAATTCAGGAATTGTACCTACCGCACCGATCTGAATTGCTGTATAAGTTTGACCATTAATTATTACATCCATTAGAGCTGCTGTTACATTCGAGATTATCTTGCCAGATTCAAGGATTGAGAATGGTTTATATTTATCCGTCCAGAATCCCTTCTCCCACCATTCCAAAAACTTTGCGCCGGGGAATACCCATTGGATGAAATTTAAATATTCGTTTACCAGGGTCTTGTTATCTGGAAGGATTTCAACTATTTCAGGTTTCACTTCACTACTGGAAAGTATCATTATTTGTCCTGAAAATAAGATTTAATGAAAAAATTATTACGAGGTTTTTCCCGGAATATGCCATGGTATGTATTCCCTGGTTCTCCTTGGTTATTTCAGGTTTCAAACTACTGTAAACCGGGAAATAATGCAATCCGGCTGATAAAGATAAATCAACTTGATCTAACTTTAAATAACTTAGCCCTTAATCACTCCTACAGGTCTGAGCTTCACAGCTTTTCGGGTTATTCCTTCCCTGTGCATAACTTCAACCACCTGCGAAACATCCTTATATGCACCGGGCATTTCTTCTGCTATGGTTCGGTATCCTTTTGCCTGTATAATTATTCCTTTCCTGTTAAGTTCTTCTATAAGGTTTCTTCCTTTTGCTGCTTTCATGGCTTTCGTACGGCTCAGGTTTCTGCCCGCACCATGACAGGATGAACCGAAGGTATCCTCCATTGCTTTTTCAGTTCCAACAGCTACGTAAGAGTATCTCCCCATATCACCGGGTATCAGAACAGGCTGACCTATGCTCCTGTATCTTTCCGGGATCATCTTATTCCCCGGCGGAAAGGCTCTTGTCGCACCCTTTCTGTGTACACATACTCTCTTTTCCTTTCCGTTAATTATATGTGTTTCATACTTGGCAATATTATGGCAGACATCATAAACGAGTCTGAAGCCAAGCTCAGCATCTGTCATCTTAAATGTATCTTTGAAACTCTTCTTCGCAAGATGCATTATTACCTGCCGGTTATTCCAGGCAAAGTTAGCAGCCGACTGCATAGCAGCAAAATAATTTTTCCCCTCGGGTGAATTAAGAGGAGCGCAGGCGAGCTGCCTGTCGGGTAACTTAAAATCAAACTTTGAACTTGCCTTGACGAGTGTTTTAAGATAATCGTCGCATACCTGGTAGCCGAGTCCCCTCGAACCTGTGTGTATAAGCAGTACCAGTTGTCCCTTAAATAAGCCCATCACCGAAGCGGCATTCTCATCATACACTTCTTCTACTACATCAACTTCAAGAAAATGATTCCCTGAGCCAAGTGTACCAACCTGGTCTATCCCCCGCTCAACTGCTCTTGAAGAAACCGCATCAGAGTCGGCATTTTTCAGTGTGCCGCTCTCTTCGGTAAACTCAATATCTGATGAATCACCGAGATCATTCTCAACAGCCCACGCTGATCCCCTCGTTAAAACCGATTTTATCTCTTTGGGAGATAATTTTTTGATTGCACCCGATGCACCTACGCCGGTCGGAACATTCCTGAATAAATTTGTGATCAGAGATTCGATCCTGTTCTTTACACCTTCATATTCAATTGAGGTCACTGCTAGCCTTACTCCGCAGTTTATATCGTACCCTACTCCTCCCGGAGATATAACACCATCCTCAGCGTCAGTTGCTGCAACTCCTCCGATAGGGAATCCGTAGCCCCAGTGTATATCAGGCATAGCAAGGCTGTATTTCTGGATACCCGGAAGGTGCGCCACGTTCATTACCTGCTTGACGGCATCATTATCCTGCAGACTCTCTTCAATCATCTTTTGAGAAATATACATCCTGCCGGGCACCTTCATCCCATCTTTCGGAGGTATCTCCCATAGATTTTCTGTTATTTTTTTCAGCTCTATTCCGCCTGCATGCATATAGCTGCCTCGTTGTTAAATGTCAAATACTATAATTGTTTCATATACATCATTTATCTTCTTAATGTCAAGCTGATGAAAGGTTATAGCTTTTACTTCTCTCTTAACCTCGTCGTCTGGAGAAACAGGTGAGAACAACATCACGCTTTTTAAAAAAAACTGATCGTCTTTCTCTTCGATATGGAGATCGTTTAATTCCAGAGGTATTAGTTTTTTATTCTCAAATAAGAAATTAAGTTCCTGAAGAAATGAAACAAGAAGCTCCTCAGGGGAATCATCTGTAAGGCTTATCTCCCTTTTTTCTGTTTTCCTTTCCCCCCGGCTGGCTTTGATGATACTTTCTTTCCATCCCGACATCGCGGCGATGAATAACTCGGAAAAAGTATTGCCGGAAATCTTCACGGCTATGTCGGCGGTATGGTCTATGAATTTATATTTTGCAGTCATTTGTATCTTTACAGGAAATAATCAGTGGAATTATACTACTTTTTACAGATTTCTTCAGGGATTTCAAATAAAAGCATATTAAATTTACCGGTCGCCAAATTTCCAATATTTAATGAGAAAATTTTTAGTATGTATGAAATTGCCTGAATTGAGGATGTAGTTTTGTTAAAAAGACTTAAGGAACATCAGGTCGGACTGCTTGCAGTTTTTACTGCAGCATTAATGTGGAGCTCGGGCGGCCTGTTTGTTAAGCTTGTTACCTTCAATGCGATGCAGATATCATTTTTCCGGTGTTCGATTGCTGCAGTGGTGTTTGCCGTCCTTTTCAGGAAGAGACTTCTTCAGGTTAATAAGCTTACTTTTTTAAATGCTGTCTTCTATGCCTCGGTACTTACAGCTTATGTCATCGCTCTTAAGATGACTACTGCTGCTAATGCTATCTTTCTTCAGTCAACCGCACCAATCTATGTTTTAATATTTGAACCGATACTTTTCAAAACTTCCTATAATCGGCTAAATATAATTACCATTATAGTTTGTACAATAGGGATGTTCTTTTTCTTTCTGGGAAAGATATCTCCCGAACATTTCGAAGGGAACCTGGTTGCCCTATTTTCGGGAATAATGTTTGCCGCACTTTTTCTCGGTCTGAGAAAGAATGATAATAAGTACCAGTTGAGTTCTATCTTTTACGGCAATGTGATCGTGGCTCTTATCTGCATACCTTTTTTATCAGGTATAGAGAAGGTAGATTTCAGCAACTTGTGGATGGTTTCCTTCCTGGGAATTTTTCAGATTGGACTCGCCTATGCGGTATTCTCCTATGGTTTGAGAAGAGTACTTGCCATCGAAGCATCGATAATCGCTCTCGTCGAACCGGTGTTAAATCCTGTCTGGGTATTCATCGGCTATGGGGAAATCCCATCCATAATGGCAATAGTGGGAGGAATAATTATTCTTTCTGCCATAACCATGAGAACGGTTTTTATGGAAACCCCCATGCTTAAAGGCAGATTTAAAATTTAGAAATTTCTTTCCTGTCGAAATTCTCCTAAAATTTCATTTTTCAACCAGTATCTCCTAAAAGATTTTAATCGGGCAGTACCTGCACTTACCCGGCTTAATCTAATCGATTGAATCACTGACAGGCAGGAGCTATTCCTTACTTCAGAAAATACAATTATTCATAAAGCTCATATACGTCTCACATACGTTCCACCTGCGCTCTACCTGCGCTCCACCTCCGCTCCACCTGCGCTTCACTTCCGCTCTCAAAAAGATATATATGAACAGGAAACCTAATGGGAATTAAGAATTCCTCAACATAAAGCTTAAAGTGGATTGATTAAAGAAATGATTTTACGCAGTTAGATACATTATCATAGCCCGGGCTGAACTATGAAAGAATAAAAACTCGCTGCTGATACGTTATAAGGATTAAGGAGATAATCTAACGATTTCCCATAATTTCCCTTTTTTTCTATACCCGATGCGATCATGCAATCGGCTTTCACGGCCCTGCCAGAATTCAAATTCATCCGGTATTAACCTGAAGCCTCCCCAGAAAGGAGGTAGAGGAATATTGCCTTCTTTATATCTATGGGCTGTTTCTCTGAACTTTCCCTCAAGATACTCTCTTCCGGGTATAATACTGCTCTGTTTAGAGGCCCATGCTCCTATCTGGCTGTTGGTGGGACGCGAATGAAAATATTCTGCCGATTCCTCGGAAGATACCTTTTCTACTTTGCCTCTGATCCTCACTTGTCTTTCAAGGTCGAGCCATACGAAGAGAATTTCCGCATTAGGGTTGGCAGCTAAATCCTGGGCCTTATGACTTTCATAATTCGTAAAAAATACGAAACCCGCCTCATCAAATTTCTTAAGGAGGACCGTCCTGGCGGACGGAATGCCTTCTGCAGAAGCAGTGGCAAGTATCATTGCATTCGGTTCTATTACATCTGATTTCAGAAGCTCATTAAACCAGTGTGAAAACTGTGTGAATGGATTCGGATCTACGATGGATTCAGTTAATTCCTTCAATGAATAATTCCTCCTCAGTTTCGCGATTTCATTGTTTTTGATCATATAAAGCTGTTAGGCAGCACTATAATTAAAATGAATTAAAAATATTTAGTAAATTGGATATAGTAAATCCCATTACTAATTACTATACTTAATGACCGGCGGGTCATTATCTCGATTTATGATGTGGATTATTTCTTTTATAAATTTAATGAATATTTTATAAAACAAAGACTATTATATAAAAAATGAAACCTAACGAGTTAACTAAGGAACAAAAAGAAGAATTAGAGAAGTTCGGGGCCAATACCTGGTTTGTTGAATACCTTCACGAACAGTATGAGCAGAATCCTGCTCAGCTGCCTGATCAATGGCAGAAGTTTTTCGGAAAAGTAACCGGAAAGAAAGAGGATAACGGTAAAGTCGAAAATAAATTGAACGGCTCTACGTTTAATTTAGACGGACTAGAATTACCGGTCCCCGGCGATGAGGATGAAACTCAGGTGATTGCTGGGAGCTCAGCGCGTATCCTGGAAAATATGAATTACAGTCTTACTATCCCCGTCGCTACTTCACAAAGAACTATTCCTGTGAAACTGCTCGAAGAAAACAGGAAGGTGCTTAACCAGTTCCTTAAAAAAAAGAATGCAGGGAAGGTTTCATTTACACACCTTATAAGCTGGGCAATTCTTAAAGCTGTTGAAGCTGTCCCGGCATTGAATAATGCTTTCACTATTATCAATGGCAAGCCGAATATTATAAAGAGAAAAAATGTTAACCTTGGACTTGCAATCGACCTTGAAAGAAAAGACGGCTCTCACTCACTTATAGTTCCCAATATAAAAAATGCAAACCGGATGAACTTTAAAGAGTTCTGGAATACTTACGAAGATCTGGTTGCGCGCTCCAGAAAAGGACAAATTGATCCGTCCGAATTTGCGGGGACTACCATTACTCTTACAAATCCTGGTACGATCGGTACGGCGGCATCGGTGCCAAGACTGATGGTGGGACAAGGTGCTATCATCGCAACAGGTGCAATCCAGTATTCCCCCGAGTACCAGGCAATGTCGCCTTCTACTATCTCCGCTCTGGGTGTAAGTAAGGTTATGACCCTGACCAGTACATATGATCACAGGATCATACAGGGAGCTGAATCAGGTCTCTTTCTGAAAGAAATAAATGAACTGATGCTCGGCAAAGACAATTTTTATGATGAGATCTTTGAAGTTCTTAATATTCCTTATAAGCCTTTCGAATGGAAAGCAGATTACCAGCCGGGAATTTTTGACAATGCTGCAAATACCGAAGAAATCGAAAAGCAGGCTAAAGTTCTTCAGTTTATAAATCTGTATAGGGTAAGAGGACACCTGATCGCTAACCTCGATCCGCTCGGATTCCAGACGCCATATCATCCTGAGCTTGATCCCGCAACTTATAACCTTACAATATGGGATATGGACCGCTTCTTTATTACCGGCGGTTTCAGCGGTCTGAAAACTGCCTCCTTAAGACAAATACTCGAGATCCTCCAGAAGACCTATTGCGAAAAGATAGGTGTTGAATATATGCATATTCAAAATCCTGAGGAGAAGGTCTGGCTTCAGAGTAAAATGGAACCAATTAAAAATCAGCCCGACTTTAGTCCTGAAATCAAACAGCGCATACTTAATAAACTGATCAACGCTGAAACTTTCGAGCATTTCATTCATACCAAGTTTATCGGTCATAAACGGTTCTCGCTTGAAGGTTCCGAAACGCTGATACCCGTACTTGATATGCTTCTTGATGAAGCCAGTCAGTCAAACGTTCTTGAAGTAGTTCTTGGTATGGCTCACCGCGGACGGCTGAACGTTCTCGCTAATATCATCGGCAAATCATATGAATCTATTTTATCAGAGTTTGAAGATATCCAGGATCCCAATTCCATTGCCGGTTCAGGTGATGTGAAGTATCACCTCGGGGCAACAGGCAAATACAGGACTCACAATGGTAAAATGATCACTGTTTCCGTGGCTTCCAATCCCAGTCATCTCGAGTGGGTGAATCCTGTTGTTGAGGGAATCGTACGGGCCAAGCAAATGCGTCTCGGGGATAGTAAAGCCCATAGGAAAGTGCTGTCGGTACTGATACACGGCGACGCCGCTTTTGCAGGCCAGGGTATCGTTGCTGAAACCCTGAACCTCTCCCAGTTAAGCGGTTACAGAACTGGCGGTACTGTCCATATTATCATAAACAACCAGATAGGATTTACAACTACGCCTGAAGATGCCCGTTCATCCGTCTATGCTTCAGATGTTGCGAAGATGATACAGGCTCCGATATTCCATGTAAATGGAGATGATCCTGAAGCATCGTTATGGGTAACAAAACTTGCATTCGAATACAGGCAGATATTTAAAAAGGATGTCGTAATCGATCTCTTCGGTTACAGGAGACACGGACATAACGAAGGAGACGAACCGGGATTTACCCAGCCTCTGCTTTACGATATAATTAAAAATCATCCTTCAGTAAAGGAAATATATGAGAATGTTCTTCTCAAGAGCCGGATCCTGTCGGAAGATATTATAAAGAAGATGAACGAAGAAATTTATAATGAGTTGAGTGAGGCTTTCGATAAGATCAGGAAAAAAAGTATTAGTTTTAATACTGATGTTCCGCTTGCGGTACCGAGGGAAAAAGTTGACTCAATAAAACCTGTAAGTGAAACAGGAATTTCCGAAGAGACCCTGAAAACAATAGTAGAAAGAACCACTTCCCTCCCCGAAGAGTTTGCGATTCATCCGAAGCTGAAGAAATTCCTTGAGAAGCGGAAAGATCTTATTGACGGAAAATCAGGAGCGGAATGGGCATTTGCAGAAACACTTGCGTTCGGGAGCTTACTGCTGGAAGGAACGCCGGTAAGATTAAGCGGACAGGACAGTGTACGTGGAACGTTCAGCCAGAGACACCTTGCTCTTACAGATATTAAAAGCGGCAATGAATACCTTCCTTTAAATCATCTCTCGAAAAACCAGGCTGAACTTGAAGCTCTCGATAGTTTCCTCTCTGAGGCGGCAGTACTCGGATTTGAATATGGCTATAGCACTGCAGACCCTCTTGCTCTGGTGATGTGGGAGGCGCAGTTCGGCGATTTTGCAAACGGCGCCCAGGTGATAATAGACAATTTCATCGTAGCATCTTACGAAAAATGGCAGCTGCCCAATAGTCTCGTTCTTTTACTTCCCCATGGATTTGAGGGCCAGGGTCCCGAACACTCAAGTGCAAGGCTGGAACGGTTTCTCATTCTCTGCGCCGAAAATAATATGCAGGTCTGCTATCCATCGACTCCTGCTCAATACTTCCACGTATTAAGAAGGCAGATGAAGAATGCAGTTCAGAAACCTCTTATACTTATGACACCCAAAAGCCTGCTTCGTTTACCCGAGGCCAAATCTCCAAAGGAAGAATTTATCAATGGAAGATTCAAAGAAATCATTGATGATGATTCTGTAAATAATAAGAATGAAATCAGAAAGCTTCTGCTTACAAGCGGTAAAGTATATTACGATCTGATAAAATACCGCGCGGAGAATAAGATCACAAATGCAGCTATAATTCGTATGGAACAATTATATCCCTACAAGTCAGACCAGGTTAAAGAAGTGCTGAACTCATACTCAAATGCAAAAGAAGTAGTCTGGGTTCAGGAAGAACCGAGAAATATGGGTGCATGGAATTTCCTTCAGAACAGGCTGACCGAGGATTTGAGCGAAGGACAGAAACTCTCATACAGCGGCCGCCCTGAGGGTGCAAGTCCAGCCGTCGGCTCCGCCAAGATCTCCCGCCAGCAGCAGAAAGACCTGGTTGAAAAAGCATTCAGGTAAGTTCAGTTCACAATCCTGCGTAAACATGCGATTACTGTGGCTAATTGCCTTAAATGCTCTCTTTGGTTTGTTATATTAAACTTAAAATTATAACTTTGCTTGATTTTCAACGGGAATATTTTGGGCAGTTCAAATCTCACAAATAAAAGCTTATTATAAATCATTTGGTAGGCTATTAAATGAGGTACATATCTTTTCTTTTCATCATAATAATCTTATTAGTTACAGGTTGCAAAACAGGTTACAATGTTTCAAAAACAGCTATTGTAAATGGTTATGATTTTACTAAATATTCAGCTAAAGGCTTTTTATTCACTCCTGAATCTTATAACGGTGAATACGAAGCGGTTGGAATAATTGAAATTTCCTTGTACCCTGAAGTAACTGAGGACGAGAATAAAGTATATAATAGTTCGGATACTTGGGATCGTGGTAATTCTTTTTCAAACTGGTATGTTGGACAAATTACGGCAAGCGAAGTTTTGGATAGTTTATATAACTATACAAAAAAAATGGGAGCAAACGCAGTTGTAAGGTTACAAGTTGAAGAAGCCTGCTCCTAAAACTAATGGTGAAATAACTGTCCGGGGAATTAAAGCATCGGGATTCGCGATAAAAAGGAAATAACTTGCTTTATAAATCATATTAGTGGCATCCCGAATACAACGTTGTAAGCCATCATTTTATTAAAATGTTGTAGGTAATTAAGCTTTACAGGTATATAGTCTGTGGGTTTTTTGAATTCCTTAAAATTGCATACTTATATAATTCCAATCTTAATAATTATTTATTGTTTTATTTATGAACCATCAATTTATTCCCAGGAACTCCCTTGGGATGTAAAGCAGCATCTAATTGATTATCTGGATAGTACAGATGTTTCAGGGGTTATTACTTCAATAGATGAATATAATGTCAGTGAAGCAAAAGAAAAAATAGAACAGGTATTCTGGAATTCAAACCTTAATCGTTACGAGCAGACCGCCTTACTTCATTTACTTTATAAATTTAATTCTGATTCTACTCAGAAATATGCATTGGCATTTATAGACACTTTGGAGTCTAATCCGCTCGGTAACAATACTTTTACTATAAATCCCCTTGAGTATCAAGTTATTGCATCTAAAATATTAATGGATTTAGGTGATTACTCCAAAGCAAATTTAGTTTTTAATTTGCTGCAATTTGATTATCCTCGGATAGATCAGACCTCGCTGGTATGTTTATTAAAATTATTTAGGGATTCTACGGAATATTTTAACAACGCAAAAGCAGAACTCATAAGAGCTGTCTCAGATGCACCTCTCCCTTTATTACGACTTCAAGCTATAAAAAGTTTATATATAAATGATTCTGAATCTACTTATCCCTTATTGGTACAAATGTTAGAATCAGACGAAGAACCAACAAATCGTTGTATAGCGCTTGACACATTAATTTCAAATCATAAAGATGAAGCGTTACACGATATCTTAGGTTCAAGACTGAATCTCGACGATAATTTTTACGTGAGGTTTAATATCGCAAGAGCTTTATTAAACTCATATGGCACACCGTCAGATTTTGAATTAGTTGTTAATTATGCCCAAAACGAAGTAAATCCTGAAGTAAAAGGATGACCTTTTAAATGCTATCAGAGGATTTCTTAATAATATTTCCCCCGCCATTACAAATTTTCCTTTACTTGTCAGTAATAATAAAAGTTTTAAGCTATTAATTTTTGTAAATATCTCTCATTTTATTTGAATTATTGATGATATATACGAAGTATTTCCTCATAAGTAAAAAGCCGCCCTTTGATGGCGGCTGTTTTTTTTCGTGGGAGCTAAAGGATTTGAACCTACGACCCTCTGCTTGTAAGGCAGAAATAATTAGTTGAAAGATACCTTTTTGATCATAAACAAAACTTATTTTGAACCAATTCAGCTAGTTTTAGTCAGATTGACCTGAGTTTTGCTACAATTTTTGCTACAACGAATTTAACTTTTTATCAAATTTCTCAAAAACTTCTTTCAACTCTTTCTTAAACCCAGCTTTCATGTCAATCAAGTTTACGGAAATTTTCTTCACCCTCTTTTTTTGGATTAGCACTTGTTTCAACAATTTCATTCATAGCAGTATCGAAAGGTGTTGAAAGATCTACAATCGAATTCTCAGAAACAGAACTTAACCTTGATTGAAGTTGAGTGACTATGTTTAACTGTTTCTGGTTCATATTATATCTTCAGAATTTTTAGTAAATAATTATATTATTACTTACTTAAATAAACATTCGCAGCTTCAATTCCTTTTTTACCATCAATAATTTCAAACTTCACTTTATCTCCATCTTTCGGCAATTTTATATCTAATATTTTTGATGTGACAAAATATTTCCTTTTTGTCTTCGTACTCGATAAATCCAAACCCTCTTTCTGAGATAAACCTTTTTATTATACCATACTTGAATTCAGCATAATCTTCTAGGTATTCCATTCTCATCAAATTTATATTTTTTTTTAATATTCGATATTTCATTCACAGCATTTATAAAATCCGATCCATATTCTATTTTTCTCATTTTTCATTTGATCGTTCAAAAAATATGAAAGCATTTTTATATTTTTTAAGTTTAATGTACGTTTTACCTAAATAGAAATGAGAATTTATTTTTGAAGTACCTTTTTTTAGAATAGACATTTTTAATTGCTTTTTAGCATTCTCATAATCACCTATATCTAATAACAACCTGCCATAATGTTGGTGGATGTAATCATCCATATTCTAGAAATATGCAAGATTCACAGAGATTTTTATTGCTTCGTCTTTTTGATTTAGGAAAGCATAACAAATTGCAATTTTGTCATTGACATACGGTTTTTTCAATAACTTGTCTGCTTTTGTAAAATATTCAATAGCTTCTGAAAATAGTTTTGAATCCATTTTCAACTTACCCAAGTAATACTAATTTAATCCATCACGAGGATATAGCTCAATGAGTTTTTGTGCACGAGATAAAGCTTTATCATTCTCGTTATAATAGCAGCATACTCTTTCAACAATATCCTGTGGATGTTTAATAACAAAACAGAGTCATACTTGCTAGTTGATAAATTGGGTAGTAGGCCGTCTAATAATTCAATTGCTTCTTTCGATTTACTAAGTCCAAAAAAACATTTTGCTTTTTCAAAGATAGGCCCAATTATGTCCTCCCCAGTACTTAATTGCTAAATCATGCTGAACTAATGCTTCATTCCAAAGCTTTTGTGATGAATATACTTTTCCTAAGTAATAATAGTGTTTTGATTCCTCTGGTTCATTTTGAATGATCTCTTTATAAAGATTTTCTGCTTCCTTAAATCTTTGCAAATCTAAACAACATTTTGCAAGTTGTGCTTTAATATCAAAATCATTCGGATTTTGATTCAGTCTGAGATTTTAACTCTGAATAGTTAGCCTCCAGCGCTTCTGTTTGTTTTTTATTCCACATTATGATAAAACTTCATTTGTTGTCTTAAAATGCCATTTAACATATTTCTCTAATTCCTCAGTCCGTACTGGTCCAAAATTATTTTAGCTACTCTGATTGCATCAGCACTGGCACCTTTAGGAATTTCGATCCTAAATCTTTGAGAATACTCTTTGATTCTTCTAATGAAACAGATCTCTTGCAAGAATTGAGGCTGCGGCAACTGCAATATTTTTTTCAGCTTTAGTTTTTTGTAACAATGCCTGTTTCTTAGGATTCATCATCTTTGGGTTCTGTTCGATCTGAAGTTAAATAAACTTCTCATCACCAAATTGATCAGTCATGCGCTTCAATCCCTTCATTTATTGCTAAGTCTTCAATAACCCTGGCATGACACCAGGCTAAGACTGAATTAAGTCCTTTACCTTTCTCCTTAAACTTTTCATAGATCTCATTGTACCTTTGTGGAGGAAGTTCACAAACAACAATTCTATCTTTGTAATTTTTATATAGTTTATTACTGATGTCTATGATTGTATTATCACTCAACAATTTACTATCTCTAATTCCAAATTGTACTAGTTCTTTTTCAATTTCCCTATCGCACCAGAAACCTGCTGCGACAAGTGGACCAAAGTAATCACCTTTACCTGATTCATCAGAACCTATCCAGCTTTGAAATGGTACCTCCAAAATATCATTCCCAGTTGTAGTTTTCCCCTCGAATAATAACTTTATAATCTTCTCTTGCACTTCAGGATCATACTTCCCACCTAATACAATACTGAATCCCTTCTTTTCAGGATCAGTGAAACATGAAGAGTAAGCTTATTACCTTTATATGTTAGAGAGTACATCGTGCCATAATCCAATTCTTTTAACTTTTCAACAAATATTTCTTCCTGATTCAAATTTTGCAATTTGCTATTCAACAAATCATCAATTTGAGTTAATCTGGAAAATCGATTTTCTTTCTCCTATACATCAGATCCTTGATATATTATTTCGGGATAAAAGGAGAGTTGACGATTTCACATGATCATTTGGACCGCCTCTTCACAAAGTTTTTGTTTGGATGCCGATGTAATCTTTGATGGATGTACCTTGTACCCCTTTTTCACCATTATAAATATTTATTTGAGCTTCAACGAAATCCCTACTTATTTCAAATTGTAAGCCATATTCTAAGTTTGAACAGCTTTCGATATCAATCCCATGTTCAAACAAGCTTTTATCAAATTCATTATAAAATTTTAATAATTTTTCATCTGTATTATTATAAGTATCTTTCTGCTTTGAGGAACGTCTCTTCATTATTATAAATTTAATATTCATATCTTCTATTGATAAAAATCGATGAGACGAATCAAGTTTTATTGCTTTTTCAATGAATGAGTAGACAATTCTATTAGGATTTAACCTGCATTTCCTCAATTTATTAAATGCGAGTTCTTCATTCAGCCTTCTTAGATCCTTTTCTGAACCATAGGGTAAATGTCCTGTTATCATTTGGTAAAAAGTTACTCCAGTCATAAATACATCTATTGTCTCGTCACCTTTTCCTGCCCAAACTTCTGGGGGTGTGTAACCAGAGGAGTGCCATACATACTAAAAGTTCTACCTCTTGGGAATTGATTTTACCCGGGCTATTCCTAAGTCAAGAATTTTTAATGATTGGGGAGAACCATCCTCAAGTTCAATCCTTTTAGGTTTAATGTCTCTATGTAAAGCAACTTTCTCAATCTCTACTAGTCCTTCAAGTATGTAACTCATAATTTGAATTATTTCCTCTAAAAATCTAAACTTCTTTCATTCATTATTTGAGCAAGAGTTTTTCCTTCAACAAATTCGTATTCGATCAAGTAATATGTCTCAAGATACTTTTCAACATTTAATACTCGAACAACATTTTTATGTGTAATATCCAAAAGAATCTTGAAATCCGGTCAATTCTCTTCTCATCTTATCATCTTTTACCAGTTTCAAAGCAACATCCCTTTCTATATGTTTATCCCAAGCTTTGTAAACTTCGCCAAACCCGCCTTTATCATTAAAGATAATTATCTCGTTTCTATTGAGGAATTAATTTCATGAGGTTTTAATAATGCCATATATCTACTCCTTCAATTCACTCCCCACATTAAAAATTAGTTTTCAAATTATAAAGATTTTCTAACGGATATTTACTCATAAACTCTTCTTGAGCTTTTCTGAAATCAATTGACTTCATACCCTCGCAAGCTTCTTCGGCAGTTTGAGAGAGCTTCATTAAGTAAAAATGTATTCTCAAATTCAAAAAACTCAACTTGTTCGTTGTCTTTATTGATTAAGAAAAGATGCCAATGAGATTGTCTTAATAAATCATAAAACTTCGAAAGCATTTGAGGATCCAAAGGATTTATATGTGTATCATAAATTGCAAAGGGTTGATGAGGATTCCTTGCATTAGGAACATGGAACAATAGAAACATTACAGGACCAAAATGAGTTCTTACAATTCCGGTTTTCATAAAAAGTTGAAAGGGTTTTTGTTTTGCAACATCATAGATAAAATCAGTTTCATCCCTTATGTAAAGAATTACTTCAGTACCAATTGATTTATCGAGTGCAGAATAAATAGTGAACATTCCACTAAAATCTTTGAAAGGATCAGCACCGTGGTGCGCTCCAAAATTTGCATTTCCGAGAGTCCACCTATTTTCAAAAATTTTCTTCATATATTTTTATTTGGTTAACCAGGACCAGTCACCTTTCTTGAATGAATCCTTAAGAAAATTTAATGAATCAGGAAATTGCTCCTTATATGTTATTGCTAAAAATGATCCTGCCCTTGTAAGACCGACGTATAAATATTTATCAAACTCACGTGTTGGTTTTCGTTTATAAATTTCATCAATATTTATGAAAAACACAGACTCAAACTCTAATCCTTTAATATATTCAACGCTAAATATTCTAATCTTAGATCCAACACTAAGTATTTTACCTTCTTTACACTTTTCTACCTCAAGATTATTATCACTCAATGGTTCAATAATCGAATCATAAATTGAATCAATTTCTGAATCCTCGACCTACAAATAAGGCAATAGTAGCTTTTCCTTTAGTAATGGAATAAATTTCCAAAATCCTGGCTGTTATCCATTCCTTAAATTCATTTTGATCTGGACTCTTGAATATTAAAGGTTTAGGATGATTTTCATCTTTTTCAAATGCAGATCCAAATTCAACTTCACCAATAAAATGTTCATATAATTTTGAAGCAAATATTCAATAATTTGTGACTTTGTCTATAAACCTTGTTCAGTGGCTTTTTTTCATATGTATCTAAAAATGAATAACACTCATCCCATTTCTCTATAACGACATTCGTAACCCTCTGCATTAATGGACTCAGTCAGTGTATACGATTTAATTAGCGGATTACTCAAATAATACATACAACTCAAACTAGGAGAAGAAAAATCTGTTGCTTCATCGACAGTGACAATATTTTTATATACACTCTTAACATTTTCTAAAATCGAATTTCTTGAATCTCTGGTAAGATCCGCCAAATTCTTTTTGAAATACTTATTTGCATTTTTTAGCATCTCATTTATAATAATATCAATTTCCTGATCACTGATTAGACGTTTTTCTTTAATATTCTTTATTTCTGAAACCTGAAACCTAATCTGATCTTCGTTTGATAAAATTTCATTTCTGAAACGCAAATAGTAACGTGGTATTTGCTGAATTAAATTTGTTATATATCCTGCCGTTAGTCTATTTGCGGTTCTAAATATTATTCTTTCTTGCCCTATTGAGGTAAGTTCTTCGTCAATAGTCATCTTGAATTATTCTTTACTAAATCAATAATCGAACTGGTTAATCCTTTCGAAGAAATATTTTGTTTTTTGATTTTTCTTTCTGCAAATGATAATATGGCGGTTTTTAATCGTTGATTTGCTTGGACTTTTTCATCATTCGTTAATTCAAGAATTTCTTGTGATTCTACTTCATCAGATTCAACCAATTCCTCTTCTGGCAACTCATCTTCCTTAATATCAGTCGACTTACTTACTCTTATTATTTCTACTACCTCATCCTAGAATACCCGTTTTCTCTTTTATAATTTTATTCACTATTAGATCAAACTTTATGTCTATTGTTTTCCTAAGTTGGAGAACATCTTCTCTGACTTGCGCTAACCTTTCAATAAGTGCCAAAATCTTTTCTGATAACTCTTGAGCACTTTTACCTTCATAAAAAGAGTTTATATTTCGAAATGTTGAAGGAATATTATTTATTTTTTTATACTCATTCAAATTTTCCACTGCTTCAAGGAATGTTTTTTCAATATATCTCAAATAATATTTGCGAAACTCAACCCAATAATCATTAACCTCTTTGCTTGATTGATGAATAAAAAAAGGTTTCAATGATCGAACAAAGATGCCTTTATTGTCACCAACTTTCAAAAATCCTAATACGTTCTTACCTATATACCGATTCTTTCATCGTGCCAGATTTTAATTGTTTTATCATATGCTGGAACTCCCTCTTTGTTAAATGCTTGCTGTAAATAATTTTTTAGTAATTCTGTGGGAGTAAATAAAACCCAATTTTCCTTGTTCTCCTTTAGTATATTTAATCCTTGTTGTGTTAGGGATCCTCTTTCTTCCTGGGCTAAATTTTCTGGTTTAGTAGCTAATAGAAATTTTATTTATTAAAACAGTTCTTTTAACCATTCCTGCGGAAGCAGTTATAATCAAATTTGCAGTCAAGAGTGTTCTGAATACAGCTGTCTGGTATTCATCTAAGATTGGATGATCGCGAAGTTCGAATGATATCGATTATTCTTCTTCGTAATCCTGCCCGAAATTCAATTTTCCGCTAGAAATCTCTTTAACTTTATCTGATATTTCATCTGTGACATCATCTATTTTTATATTGATCAACTTAGATAAGGAGTCAATTGAGTAAGTCCCAGATGTTAAATCAATAGTGTTATGGATCCCATCAATAAATGGTTTTAGTTTAGGAAAAAAATAGCGATCACGATACAATATTTTCTGTTTAGTTCCTTTGTAGGTAAATTCTGAACCGACTTTAGATGTTAAGACTTTGGCAGCGTAGGGAGAGAGTTTATTAGCGTACATAACATCTGGATAATCCAATGGATGATAATCAGTAGGTGTAAAGCCCCTTGATATCAAGATTATTTTAATTTTACCCGATTGGTCTATCTTTATCCAGCTAATGAATGGTTCTTGTGCAAGATTTTGCACTTCTAAATATAAGTTTTCTGCGACTCTTCGTTGTTCAGCAAATCGTTCTGCTTCAATATCAGTCATTCCTTGTGGAATTGCCCCATTCATTTCGTCGCTTCGACTGACAAAATTTTGCGAAAAATGTGTCAATTGGTTTATGACGCCATTACCAATATCAAGTATTTGTTTTAGTTCTTCAGGTTTATAATCAAATTTTGCCATAGAAGTTTCCTTTTCTGCTTAATCTCTTTTCCATTAAGAATCAGATTTAACTCCAGATTTATTTATCAACCCTTGTTTCATTTCAAAATCTTGAAATAATTATTTGTGGCTTTAGCTGATTAAGCTTTCTTATAGTCTTCTAAAAATTCAAAGTAATTTTCTGGTTTCCACAAATTTTTGTCGGTAGGCATACAATGTTTCTTCGTAAATTTTCCTTAGTCGCAAATTTTTCTAAATATTTATAAGGTGGGTCTTTCTTTATTTTTTCGATTAGTCCCCAAGTGAAATGTAAGTAATATTCGCTATATCGTTGACCTCACGCTTAAATTCCTGTTTAGATAATTTCCATTTTTTCCTTAACGCAACAATGTCATCAGAATTCATCAGATAATCATAAAATATGTGATCCTGCAATGGGAAGCGGGCATTTTCTTATTGCTGCTTCACACCGACAGTATATTTCCCAAATGTTTATTGGACTTAAATTTTCAGGATAACCAAACTCAATAAACTTTTTTAATTCTCCCTCCTGACTATTGGCAAGGGCATTGATTAGATAAACTATTATCGCTTTGATTCCCTTGCCACTTCCATTTTTCATTATATCGTTTACAATGGGAATAAGATAAGTAATACTCTTCCCCAAACCTGTCCCAGTTGTTAAGACATAACTTTCCTTTGTATTTGCAATTCTGATAGCTTCTTCTTGATGCTTATGTAATAATAATTCTTTTCCAGTATCATCTTGCGAGTTTTTAATTCTGAAAATTTTTGAACATTCTGAATGAAGTATTTTTTCACTAACTAAATTATCGATCGACTTTCCTTTTTCGAATGAAGGATTTAATTGAACCAGTGTTTCGGGCCATAGTAGCCCTTTTTTTAATTCTTGTTCAACGAATGATTGAATATCGGGATTTTTAATTGCAATGAAACTTTTAATATAGGATTCGTAATCTGTTATAAGATGATTTCTGAAATCAAAAATATTCATCTGAAGACCTCGATCATTGCATTTATAATTTCCAGATTTATAAAATTGTACTTGCTTACCAACTCAGGATTTGGGAAGAACCCCGATCAGATTTTTAACCACCAGTAACGTTTTATCGTAATATTAAAATAATCAATAATCTATTCTAAGTCTAAAATATTTTTCAACTATAATTTGGAATAAGAAAGATATACTAACAACTGATTAGGAGTTACTATGTCAATATAATATGGAGCGTAACTCTAGTTGGTAGAGTGTCAATATTTTTTTTTTTTTTTTTTTTTTTTTTTTTTTTTTTTTTTTTTTTTTTTTTTTTTTTTTTTTTTTTAAAAAAAAAAAAAAAAAAAAAAAAAAAAAAAAAAAAAAAAAAAAAAAAAAAAAAAAAAAAAAAAAAAAAAAAAAAAAAAAAAAAAAAAAAAATTAGCTTCCCAAGCTGGAAAATGTCGCGGGTAAATTTTTTTTTTTTTTTTTTTTTTTTTAAAAAAAAAAAAAAAAAAAAAAAAAAAAAAAAAAAAAAAAAAAAAAAAAAAAAAAAAAATTCATAATTAACGGAGATGTAAAAACAAGAATGCCGAAGGGGGAACCGATTATTTTCGATGATAAGGATACAAAAAAGATTCTGGATGGCTTAACCAAGCTGGAGAAAAACAGTAATTTCAAGCTAATGGTGAAGATGCTCATGTTCAATGGATTGCGACCAAGTGACATCATCGGAATAACTCTAGATCAGGTTGACCTGAAAAAAATGCAGATTAAATATCGCTCTTCAAAAGTAGATAGATGGTATTATCGCCCGATTCACCCCAAGGTAAGAGCAGTTTTAAGTGAGAGGATAAAGGAAGTTCAGGTTGGGCGACTGTTCGAGTATGCAGACGTTGGAAATATGAGTAAAGCTTTTCGCAGATATTTGAAGCAACTTAATTTGGAGACTAAAGGATATAATTTAAGAACATTTCGAAAAGACTTCATATCTCGCTGCCAGGAAGCAGGAATACCAATAAGTGCTGCCTCCATGCTCGCTGGTCACTCTAAGATTACGACAACGATGGAATATTATACTACCTTGTCTCCTGAATTTTTGCGTAGTGAGTTGAATAAGCTGGGGTAAGTATTTTTAGGGATTTCCGATTCAATAAATATTTAAGAAATGTTAAATTTGGGCTGATTTATAAGTCAGCCTGAAGCACTTTTGCTACAATTTTTGTTACAATGAAGAATTCCTTTAAAATGAAAAAAACCCTGTAAGCGTTGAGTTTACAAGGTTTTATAGTAGTGGGGGCTGAATCCCGATTCTATCGGGAGAACCTATGACCCTCCCGACCCTGTCGGGATGCTCTAAACCAACTGAGCTAAGCTTCCACAGAAAATTTATTCTGCCGATTTTTTTTAACCACATCATATATTCAATCGCTTTATGAGAATTCTTTAAGTTCTTAGGATATGATTCCAGTCGAATCGCCTCTGATCTGCTATCAACCTCAACTGTAACGACAAGTTCCCAGGGACCTTTATTCTTTAGTATACTTATTTCGATTGTGGTTATGACGGTACATTCGGTCATCCAGTTCACTGGTCTGTCCTATATAATGGAGTCCATTTGAATTTTTAATGATATATACGAAATATTTCCCCATAAGTAAAAAGCCGCCTTTCGATGGCTGGTTGTTTTTCGTGGGGGCTGAATCCGGATTCTATCGGGAGAACCAACGACCCTCCCGACTTTGTCGGGATGCTCTAAACCAACTGAGCTAATCCTCCATAGAAAATTTTATTCTGCCGATTTTTTTAACCGCATCATATATTCAATCGCTTTATGAGAATTATTTAATTTTCTTAAGATATGATTCCAGGCGAACTGCTTCTGATCTTGCTATCAACTTTATACAGAAATGACTAAGTTCCCAGGGACCTTTATCCTTTGTATACTTATTTCGGTTTTCGTTATGACTGGTACGATTCGGTCTATCTAGATTATTTGTCTGTCCAATATAATGGATTGTCCAGTCTGGGATTTTTAATAATATATACAAAATATTTCACCCATAAAATAAAAAGCCGCTTTCAAGATGGAACGGCCTGTTTTTTCGTGGGGGCTGAAGGATTCGAACCTACGACCCTCTGCTTGTAAGGCAGATGCTCTAAACCAACTGAGCTAAGCCCCCGATGCTAATTATATATTAAAACGTACGTTTGAAAAATGAGCACAAATATTAGATAAATTTTATAATTTTCCAAACGATTCAAATGTTTTCTGAGCGAGCGACGGGGCTCGAACCCGCGACATCCAGCTTGGGAAGCTGACACTCTACCAACTGAGTTACGCTCGCAGATTTTTTATAAGAACTGTAATGAAATTAATCACCCGTAGTATCTTATTCAAGAGATTTACTCATTAATTTCGGAGCAGCCATGAAGAGCAAACGACTTCCCATATCTCCATCCCAAAAATTAACTGCCGCCCCGGATGTTATATTTATAATCCGGGAACGGCAGTTTTATTAAAAATTATCTACGGTCAGGAATCCAATAGCCTGAGGGTCAGAAGCTTCAGATGTACTGTTATAATAAACTCTGTAACCATCAGAAACCTTTATCACATAAGGCGTCAGAGGCCTGTCGGTCCAGCTGTTGGATGTATGCAAACCAGTAAAGTATGGGTTATTGGTATCCTTCGTCCAGTGGATTCCATCTGTGGAAATGGCTTTACCAAACCCCATATGTTCGGTTAGAAAATTCATATAGACCATTATATAAACAGCATTATTATATACTACTGATCCATAATAAGTCCCGCTGCCTTCCCATGGTTCGCTTGGAACAAGAATAGGATTTCCTTCATAGGGGGTCCAGTTTATGCCATCCGTAGAAGTGGCTAATCCCTCTCTGAAATACCCATAACTTCCCGAAGGTTCCCAGCCATGGTAGTATAAGTAGTATATACCATCTCTCTTTATTAAACTATTTGAATTTATACTATAATCCCAGCCGCTTCCTGAGTAAATTACTGGCTGGGGATATTTAGTCCAGTTAATTCCATCAGTTGATGTTGCAAGTCCGATTTGTCCGTTCTGATGTGCTTCAACAGCACCGCTGTAGTACATTTTATAAATACCATCCTCTTTTATAACAGGACCTGGAGTAACCATACCGCCATCCCAGGAACCAGCAGGCCCGGGTGCGATTACCTGGCCCCCTCCCATTCTCACCCATGACATTCCATCACCGGATTCAGCATAACCGATAGATCCCACTCCATTGTTTTCAAGGTTTTTGTACCACATTTTATAAATGCCGTCCTCGATTATAAGATGGGGATTACCAACTCCGTTTATTCCATATGGAGAACCGGAGTTCGTGAAAACCGGATTATTTTCATAATCAATCCAATCATAGTTGGCAGGTTCTCTCCATGATGACTACTATATGGATATTTCCAAAACCTGCACCGGTTGGAAGCAGCGTCAGGGATACTTCTGTAGTTATGCCAGCCAGAATGTTAATATCTTTCTCTCCTGTATAAACAACTATCTCGTTCTCATCCTCTGCATCAACCTGGAGGTGCCAATTTCCTGCGGATATATCATTAAAGGAAATGTCCGCTGTGGTGTCGGAAAGCAGATTTAATGTTCCACTTAGTGTATCGAATCCCGCTCTGGTTAAATAAGCAGTTACGCTACTTACGTTCGCAGGCTTATTTGCCCGATCAACGTTAAGAGAAATACTTCCGTATTGTTTACTGGTCTCCGGAGAAACCGGGATGTCTGAAGTACAAGCGTTAAATAAAATTGCCAGAAATGGTAAAAAGATCAGGAAAATCCGCTTCATATTAACCCCCGTTAATAATATATTTTATAATGATTATCTTAACATAAATATATTCAGCATTCTCCGCAATTCCAGATATGTCGATATAACCAATGTTTACCGGAAGTTTATTAAATTAGGAAACTGATAATTTTTCAAGTTATATGTAATATCCGGAAGTTCACAAATATGAAACCTGTCTACCTTCGCAAAGAGTCAAATAATATAATTAGACAAGTAATGATCGATATGGCTTACCTTGCCAGCCATAAGAAGATAAGATTACCAAAAAGATTGTATGAGGACGGACTTTATTTTTATTTCAAAAATAAGGATGGGATTGACAAGTATTATTTGAGCAGGGACAGGATTAAAAAGGAGGACGAGTTTCATTACTTCTTCGACTTCCCGTTTAAAGACGAACAGGTTGAAGGAGTTACTGTAGTCTGAAGGATCCATTTTGAACTCCTGCAGATTTAATATTTTATTCTGAGTTACCCACTTCCTTGCACGGAATGTCTATTAGTTCGTAATCCGGATGACCCGATCTTACCATTATGCTGCTGGTTTCGAATTGTGCCGACTGACCCTTCTCAAGGAGTCCGATAATCGCTCTGATTGTGTCCAATCCTGTCTGATACACAACCTCAACATCGTTAAAATTCTTATCGCTAATGTTTGTGATAGTTCCGCTTATAACAGCATATTTAGGGGGCGCGGTTATAGGGCCGCTTATATCCATACCAGAGGCCTGGGAGACTGAAACCTGATCTTTAACTTTGAAGTTCTCCGCTTTATGGGTATAAAAATATATCCCCGCACCTAAAGCGGCAAAAAAGAGGAAATATAATAATCCCTTCATCAGCCGATCCTTTCCGTAATCTTGATAACAGGAAAATACTAAAAGAGATCATTATATTCTAAAAAAAATTAACTCTTTCCAAAGTAAATGATTTGGCTGAATGATTCTGATCTGAAACTATGCACAATTATAATAGCAGCATCAGATTAGGGTCGGGACATTTTAAAGGCTTATACGATTCTTTCCAGGGGCATAAGGTACAATCGTATTTCGTCATCCTTTTTAGTGACCTGTTTGTTAAATTCCTGTACCTTTGAAATTAGCCCGTCGAGACTTTCCTCCTCGGGGAACGGAATGAGCCTCACCGAATCGTGACCGGGAAATGTTCTGGTACCAAGATGCGGCAAAGCACCATGGCTCTTCCCGAGTACGCTCTCCCATTTTATATATGAGTCGATTCCCAGTTCTTCCAGAAGCGTAATTATTCTATCATCCAGCACATCATGGTAAGCTAAGAATGCTATTTTCATTTGTTTCCCTCCGATGCAGGTAATTCATTAATCTCCCTTTTCCTTTTTGAAGAAGATCTTCTGAAAATCTTATTGAAAATCTTAACAATAGAAAAATCGTCGAAGATAGTATAAACAACGGGTACAATAAAAAGAGTAAGCAAGGTTGATGTGACAAGTCCGCCGATCACAGCCTGTCCCATCGGCGACCGGAATTCAGAACCTTCACCAAAAGAGAATGCAACCGGAAGCATCCCAAAAATCATCGCAAAGGTTGTCATCAGGATCGGCCTTAACCTTGTCTGACCGGCCTGCAGGGTTGCATCCCACCTTTCCATACCCCTCCCGCGCAGCACATTAAATATAATCCACAAGCAGGATACCATTTTTGGTTACAAGCCCCATCAGCATTATTATACCGATCATTGACATAACAGACATTGAACTTCCGAATACAAGCAATGCTATTACCGCCCCTATGATTGCCATAGGGAGGGAAAGCATGATCGAGAACGGGTATACTATACTTTCAAATTGCGATGCGAGCACCAGGTACACGAAGATAATCGCCAGCGCCAGTGAGAGCAGAATATTTCCGAAAGATTCTGCCTGCTGCTGTCCGCTTCCTGCCACCTGTATATCATACCCCGGAGCGAGATCGATCTTGCCTATCCTCTTTTGAGCATCACTTAGAACTTCTCCGAGCAGTCTGTCTGAGAGGTTCGCTTCTATTCTTATCTCCCGCTGCCTGTCATAACGATTAATCTTTGAGGGACCGGTACCTTTGTTGATAAAAGCTACAGCATCAAGAGGAATCAGGATACTGCCTCCCGTCCTGGTTTTGTTTTTGCTCTTCATCGTAAGGTTGGCTACTCCGCTGATCGTGTTTCGGTTTGATTCCTTAACCTTAACCCTAACGTTGTACTGCTCGCCTCCCTCCTGGAATTTTGTTGCATCGACGCCGTCAACCATAGCTCTGAGCGCAGTTGCTATTACAGTAGGGTCTACTCCCAGCGCCGCTGCTTTTTGTCTTTCTATAGTTACACGGACTTCAGGTTTTGAAGTTTCGAGTGAACTTTCAACATCGACTGCACCGGGTGTAGTCTTTACAATGTGCTCAACCTTGTCGGCATAATTCTTAAGCAGCGTAAGGTCTTCTCCTCTTACACTGAAAATGACGGGCTTCTGCCCGCTGCCGGGACCATTCTGAATACCGAAACTGATATTTGCCGAAGCAATTGTAATCTTCTTTCTTAGCTCATCCATAAAATCAAATACGCTATAATCACGGTCATTCTTGCTCACAAGTTTAACCAGGATATTTCCGATGTTAACGGGATCGTTTCCTGCACCGATTGTGGTCAGTACGTTAACTACACCTGGTTTCTTCTGAACAATAGATTCTATCTGCTTAGCAATGCTGTTTGTCTTTTCAAGAGAGCTTCCCGGAGCAGCATCTATCGTGATGGTAAATTCACCCTGATCCTGCCTGGGGAAGAATTCTGAGCCAAGCAGTCCCATCAGCATCATACTAAGGACAAATACAAGTATAGATCCGATCACTACGATCCACCTGTGTCCAAGCGACCAATTCAGTGCCGATCTGTATTTCCCGCTCAGCCATTCGAAGAAATGGTTAAAGTAATATAAAATCTTCTCAATTATGTTCCCGTTCTTTGAAAGACTTTCATCTTCCCTTTTAAGCCAGCGGGCTGAAAGCATGGCAGTAAGACTGAAAGCCACGAAAAGAGAAATAAGTACAGCAATCGTAACGGTCATTCCAAACTCATAAAAGAACCGCCCTACTATGCCGGGCATAAAAGCTACAGGAACGAAAACCGCCACCAGGGTCAGTGTTACTGCCATTACTGCAAGTCCAATTTCATCGGTAGCTGCCTTTGCAGCTTCAACAGGCGATTCCCCCTCAGACATATGCCTGTAAATGTTCTCAATGACCACGATGGCATCATCAATCAATAACCCCACCGCAAGGGATAATGCGAGAAGCGACATTACATTTAATGTGAAGCCCAGGGCCGCCATCAATATAAAAGAGCCGATTATAGATGTAGGCAATGCAAACGCACTAATAATAGTTGCACGCAGATTGGCCAGGAAGAAGTATATGACAATTACAGCCAGCAAAGCACCATAAACAAGATCAAAGAGTACATCATTGATTGAATTCTTGATAAACTCGCTGTTATCGCGGGCAACCGTAATATGATAGTCTTTCGGGATCTCTGTTCTCAGTCTTTCTAATTCTTTCTTAACGCTTTCAGCCACCTGAACGGTATTACTGCCGGATTGTTTACGGAGTTCAAGTCCCACCGCCTGGTTCCCGTTCAGCCTGGTAATACTGGTTTTTTCTTCTGTCGTATCAGTGACCGTTGCTACGTTGTTGAGATAAATATTCTGACCATTAGGAGACGAAACTATTATATTTCTGAACTCATTTACTTTGTCGAGTTTACCCATCGTCCGTAATATGTACTGGTTGTTTCCCTGCTTGATCGTTCCGCCTGGAATCTCAACATTCGCACTGGCTACACTCTGAACCACATCATTTATCGAAAGGTTATATGCATGGAGCCTTTCCGCATCAACGGCAACAAGGATTTCTCTTTCTGCTCCTCCGACAAGAGTAACAGAACCAACTCCTGAGATATTCTCGAGGCGCTTCTTAATTACATCTTTTGTGAAAGTGGTGAGTTCTTTTTCCGTTCTTTCACCGGCTACAGTTAACGTGAGGATCGGCTGACTTGACGGATCAAACCTTTGTATTACTGGTTCGTCAACATTATCAGGAAGCTGGGATCTAACGGCTGAAACTTTCTCACGTACTTCCTGAGATGCTATTTCACCTTCTACTTCAAGCTTGAACTGAATGGTGACGATAGAAACACCTTCCTGGGATGTCGACGATATATGATCGACGCCGGCAATAGGATTTACGGCATCTTCAATTATCTTGGTAACATCCGACTCCACCTGCTCAGGTCCTGCCCCGGGCAGTACTGTTGTTACGGTAACAACAGGGATATCAACATTGGGGAACTGATCAACATTAAGCTTAATGAACGAGAATAATCCAAGCACCAGGATTGCAAGAATGATCATCGTCGTGAATACGGGTCTCTTTATCGATACGTCTGCTAATTTCATTTAACGCTGTCCTTCAAGATCAATTTTATTTTATGATTGAAACTGTCGTACTGTCCGACAGATTGTTCATACCGGCTGTTACCACTGTATCGCCTTCTTTAAGTCCGCCTGTTATCTCGGTAATATTCTCGTTCGTCAAACCGATCTTAACATCAACCGGGATTGCTTTTTTATCAACTATCTTATAAACAGTATTTTTACTATTCTCAAAAATCACAGCCTGGGTAGGAACAACAAGTACATTCTGCTGAGACGCAAGTGTGATCTCAACGTTCACGAACATTCCGGGTTTATACCAGTTATCTTTTGTATTCTTAAACTTTGCTTTAACCTGGAATGACCTGGCTTCGGATGAAGCTGACCTCGAAATTTCCGATATCTTACCGGTAACCGCTCTTTCCTTATTGAACTCAGAGTAGATCTTTACAGTATCATTCAGGTCTAATTTAGCAACTTCACCTTCGGTTACGTAGAATTTGAGAATCATCTGCTGTATGTCAGCTACAGTTGCCAGCTGCATTCCGGGAGTAACCCAATCGCCGGTATTTACACTCAGGTCGGTTACCATACCATTTATGGGAGATTCGAGATCCACAGTACCTTCTGATGCATCAAAATTAGCTTTGGCAACTTCATAAGCTGTCTGTGCCTGGTCAAGCTGCTGCTGCGAAATAGCACCATCATCATACAATGCTTTCATCCTCTCATAATTTTTCTTTGCATTTTCATAATTGGCCTGTGCCTGCAGAAAGTTGGAAGTTGCACCGGAACGGTCAAGCTGAATCAATACCTGCCCTTTCTTTACATAACTGTTTACCTGTGCTTTGATATCAATGATCCTCTCGGCAATCTTCGATACAATCGATGCCTGTTCTACTCCTTCAAGCGTGCCCGAATAAGTTTTGTTTTCCGATATAGTCTGCTTCTCAACTTTTGTAACCTCAACAGGCACTGCTTCTTCAACTGCACTTTTCTGTTCCGGTTTTCCGCCGCAGCCTCCGGCAATAAGCATCGCTATCGCTGCAATAGCTGTATATTCAATAATTATTTTAATCATCCGGAATTTTCTCCTTCGGTTTTTCATTTCATTTTGTGATTATTCCTAAAACTTTTTCCCATTCTGTTTTTGCAATAAGAAAATCGTACACAGCTTTCTCATAGTTAATCCTGGTCTGTGTTAACGAATTCTGAGTATCAAGTATTTCCAGCTGGGTGCCTACTCCCTCTTTATACCTGGTCTGGGCTATTTCGAGTGCCCGCTGCGCCTGCTGTACGCTCTTTTCCTGTGCCTGTATTCTGTCTAATGCTTCCCCCATTTTTAACCTCGACTGCATCAGGCCTATTTTCAAACCTGCTTCGGTTTTATTCCTGGTTACTTCCAGGTTCTCTACATCTATTTTTGCCTGTTGTATCCTGGCGCTCCTTTTAAATCCATCAAATAACGTATATGTTAACTGGAGTCCAACCGTAATTGTATTTGCCCAGTTATAATCGCTGAATTTAAATGTATTATCCTGTGTCTGCCAGTCATAACTGCCGAAAGCCGACAAGGTAGGCAGGTATGCTGCTTTTTCTATGTTGACATTTTCTTCCAGTATAAGCTTCTGAAGCGACATCTGCTGCAGTGCAGGGTTCTTCTCTTTCAGCAGCTCATTTGATCTTTCCATTAAATCCGGAGATACTTTCTCAACCTTAAACTCCCCCTCAACATCAATCCTGGTATTCAAATCCATAGCGAGTAGATTCTTGAGAGCATTCTTTGCAAGCTGCAGATTATTCCTGGCCTGAATCAATTGAGGTTTTACGTTAGCGAGCTGAACTTCAGCCCGCAGGTAATCATATTCGGAAGCAACGCCCTGTTTATATAGAGCACCGGTATTCTCATAGTTTGCCTGTGCAACTTTGTAGCTCTCCTCGTTTACATCCACCAGTTTTTTAGACAGCAGCACATTATAAAAACTTTCTTTTACCTGGGCGATCACATCATCCCTGGCAGATTCGTTATTAAGATCCGAATACTTCGAATATTTTTTTGCAATACTTATTGCTGTCCCCAGCCTGGGGTCAAATATAGTTTGTGAAAGCGACAGCCCGAGGTTATAACTGTTTTTCGCTCCGATTGAAAATGTAAGTGTGTTTGGTGTCGGGTTAAACGGAGTATTAGGCGGAATAAAAAGAACAGGTGATTTCAGGTTCCGTGTATACTGACCGTTGAGGCTTAACTTCGGCCATGCTCCTGCATAAGCCTCTGTGATCTGCTCCTGGGCCTTATCTACGCTAAGCTGTGCTATCCTGATATCATAATTATTTTGGAGCGCAATCGATACTGCTTTGTCAATGGTGAGTGTAATGTCGACACTGTCTGTCTGTGCCTTGAGTCCTGACCCGAGAATAATTATAACCAGACATACAAAATATATTTTCATTAAAATATTTTTCATTCTTATTCCTGTAATCGATTCATTATTTTGTTTTCTTTAACCCCTGAATTATCAGGTTTAACAAATTCATTTTTTTTCTTTTGTTCTCGTTAAAATAGTCTTCATCAAAATAAGATTTTTTCTGCCGGTGATACCCCCAGTGCTCAATCGATACAAACATATCAATCAGGTCTTCAGCCAGCTGCATAGTGTTATGATCTTCAAATTCGCCGTTATGTATTCCCTCTGCCAGAATATTGTTTATCAGCATCTTCTGTCTCGAAATCGAAACCTCATAAAAATCACTAATGCGGTTAACCATTTCTATTTTCACTGACGTTACCAGGTTGTAAAAATTGGCTTTCTCTTTCCAGAAGCCGGTTGTAACCATTACATATCTTTTTAATTTTTCGGCAGAGTTAATCTCAGCAGATAATTCATTCTCCAGGCTATTGAAATACTCTTTCGCATCCATCTCAATGATCTCAAGGAAAATATCCTCCTTGTTTGCAAAGTAATGGTAAAGAGAGTTTTTCTTCATCCCGACTTGCTCACCAATGTCATCCAGCGTTGTCTTATTGAAACCATACTTTGCGAAGACAGTACTGGCAACCTTTAAAATCTGTTCTTTTCTATTTTCTTTTGAATCTGCCACTATTATAGAACTTTAGATGTTTTTGTTCGAAACTTATCAAAATATAGTATCCCAAAAAATGTTATTTTCAATTTTTTGATATAAAGCATATATTTTACTAATTCAGTTGATTTTGAGAATCAAAATGTCATGACATTCTCATTAATAATAACATCTTACCTCCGGTCAGTTAAATATTGGCCGAAAAGATGTTTACGCGGTTCTGGCATTTTTGTTGATTTTTTAAACGCTATATTATCCCGGTTCGATACAGCCGATACCCTTCAGACAAAACAGGTGCTATGAAAGAAGACTCCTCTAAAATTAGAAGCGGCAATTCATTATTTCAGAAAAATTTCTGGAATTATCTGAATAAGTCCAGCTTCGGTATATTTAAGAAGTTTCTCTTCTCCTTTTTAATCATCTCAATAGCCCCCGTACTAGCATTTGGATTCTATACTATTCTAAACATTAGTTCCGTCAGAGACGATATAATAAAGCACGCTACAGAAGATATTGATCTGAAGACACAGGAAACTATGGAGGTACAGGCGGTACTTACTGCCGAAGCAGTTCAAAAGTTTTTAAGACAGTGTGAAAATGATCTTCAGCTGTTAAAACAATCCTCTTTTACACCGGCCGATTTCCTTCAATTCAGCAGGCAGCATCAGTCTGAAATCTGGGTCAGAATAGGCACCAATAGCCACCCTTCAGACGAGCACCTCCTGATCCCGCTTTACAAAGAGATCTCTTTTATAGATGAAACAGGACAGGAAAAAATAAAAATAAAAGACGGAAGGATTGTTAGCAGCAGCCAGCTCAGGAATGTCAAAAATCCATTGAACACTACGTATTTTATAGAAAATTATTTTAATGCTGCAAAGAATTTGAAGGAGAATGATATATACGTATCTCATCTCGCAGGTTTTTTTGTTAATAAAAATGATCAGTTAGGAAATGCAAAGACTCCGGAAGAAGCGGTCGAAGGAAAAAGATACGATGGCGTAATCCGGTTCGCCGCACCCGTTTACGGGGGCAATGAGTTTAAGGGAGTTTTGGAAATTGCACTTAATCAGCAGCACCTGATGGAATTCACACAGCATATTCTGCCGAATAAAAAAACCTTTACCGTTTTTCCCGTTTATTCTTCAGGGGATTACGCCTTTATGTTTGACGACAGGGGCTGGATTATTGCCCATCCGAAATTATGGGATATACCGGGGGTCGATAAAAACGGGAAATGGGTTCCTGCCTATACAGCGCGTTCCAGCACAAAAGATATAAATGAAGGAAGAATTCCTTTTAATCTTGATTCGGTTGGATTCATACATAAGGCTTATCCTTTTGTAGCTTCCGAAATCAGGAAGCATCTTTCAGGGTCGGTAACAACAACTAATGCGGGCGGCATAAAAAAAATTATGTCATATGCTCCCATATATTACGATAGAGGGGTTTATTCCAAGTACGGTGTTTTCGGTGGTATAACGATTGGCTCAAATGTTAAGCGGTTTCATACAGCAGCCAATGAAATAGCCGCTGAAATGAATAAAACCGTTTTATTCTTCAGAGATAATATTCTCTGGATCATTCTGATAACTTTCTTTCTATCTGCCTTGCTTTCCTGGTTTGTATCAAGACATTTTACGAAACCTCTGCTGGTTATAACAGAGGGAGCGAAAAAACTTGCTGAGGGTAATCTGGCTTTTCCGGTCGAGGTAAATCGTAAGGATGAGATAGGATTTCTCGCTAATTCATTCAACTACATGGCGGAAGAACTGAAGGCAAAAAACAGGGAACTGGTTAATTCGTTTAATGAACTGAAGGTTTCAAAGAATGAAATTGAAAATAATGTACATGATCTTGAGTACCAGTTAAAGATATTTAAAAGCATACTCAGGATCAGTAATATACTGGGATCAACATTCGACTTAAGCCGCATTCTTAAGTATATACTCCACAATAGTGTTGAAAGATTCGGGTTCGACAGGGCTATACTATACCTTCTTGATGATAAAGAGGATCACCTGGTATGTAAAGAAGTATACGGCTTTACTCCTGAAGAAGAGAAAAGAGCAAGAAGCTCAAAGTATCATCTTCAGCATTACAACTGTATAGAAACTAGGGTAGCCAAAACAGGCAGTATTATTTTTGTGGATAATATTAATAATTATCCGGAGGCTACGGATCTCGACAGGAAGATAAGAAAGATTTCCGGCAGTAAGTCTTTTGTTTTCGTACCTCTTCGTGTAAGAGAAAAGATTATCGGGATCCTCGGGGCTGATAAACTTAAAACAAAAACCAAAATATCCGACCTGGATGTTAATTCGCTCCAGATCCTCGCAAACCAGGCATCGCGCGTTATTGAAAGTACAAGATTGATGCACGAGATAATTATTCAGAAGAATTTTAATGAAGATATTCTGAAGTTTATGCCCGACGGTGTTATTACAGTTGACCGCGACGGAAACATCAGCAGTCTGAATCCTGCTGCCCGCAGAATCCTGAATAAAGAAGACGAATCAATCATTGGTGTTAATGTGTGGGATTTGTTTTATTATAATCATTCAATGATGGATGAAATTAGTTCTTCTCTTGCACAGAAGGGTGTATACCGCGGTTATAACCGGAAGCTGATGTTCAATGAGAAACCTGTCTATATTAACATAACAGCTTCGCGGATGAATGATCCCGATGGTAAAAATTCCGGAACGGTTGTCATTATCCAGGATACAACTGAAAAGAAAATGCTTGATGATCAGATCCAGAAAATCGACAGGCTCGCTTCACTTGGAAAATTTGCGGCCGGAATTGCACACGAAATAAGAAACCCGCTGACAGGGCTCAGTCTGTTTCTCGATGACCTGCATGATAAAATAAATAACCAGCCAGGCATTTCTAAGTATATTGAAATGGGACTCACAGAAGTAGAACGGCTGGAATCCTTTGTTAATGAACTTCTTGACTATTCGTCGCCGGCAAAACAAAAATCTGCTCTTAAAAATATAAACTTTTTAATAGAGGCAACTCTGCAGTTTATTGATAAGCTCTGCAGAAATTCGAAAATAGTTGTAAGAACTGAGTTAGATGCCGATATTCCTGAGGTATTTATTGATCAGGAAAAAATCAGGCAGGCCTTATTAAACATTCTGCTGAATGCCATACATGCGATGCCGCAGGGAGGAGAATTAAAAATAAAGACGGGATTTATAAAGAGTAAGCCGAATAAATTCTTTAACTTGTCTAAATCTGAAAGTGATTTATTAGGCAGGGTAGAAATCAGAATTTCCGATACAGGTCCCGGAATACCGGAAGCAATTATAGATAAAATCTTTGATCCTTTTTTTACAAACAAGAAAGGTGGAACGGGATTGGGACTTTCGATTACTCAGAATATAATTGTTGAGCATAAGGGAAAGATTAAAGTATCAAATTCTGAGATTGGCGGAGCCGTTTTTTCTATTCTGCTTCCGGTTTCAAATGTAACGCAAACTGAGTTATTAGTTAAGGAGACTGATTAATGAGTTCGAAAACAATCCTGATAGTAGATGATGAAGAGTTTATCCGGCTTAGCCTTGAACAAATACTCTCGGAAGAAAACTATAATGTGATACTTAATGAATCCGGTGCTTCTGCTCTCAGAACAATTAAAGAGGAAGAAATTGATCTTGTCCTGCTCGATCTGAACCTGCCGGACATGAGCGGTATAGATATTCTGAGGCAGATCAAAAATATTCAGCCTGAAATTCTGACAATTATTATGACCGGGTTTGCATCGGTTGAATCTGCCGTGGAAGCAATAAAGCTTGGAGCTTATGATTATATTAAAAAGCCTTTCAAAGCTGACGCGATAAAACTGATAACAAAACTGGCAATCGAAACACAATCGCTGAAAAAAACGGTATCCGAACTGATGGGACAAAAGTCCATCGGTAAAAGTATAGATAGTATAATTGGTAATTCAGCCGAAATAAATAATATAAAGAACCAGATTATTGAATTTGCAAAACACGACTCGGCAACTGTTTTAATAACCGGTCAAAGCGGCACAGGTAAAGAACTGGTTGCCTCGGCACTTCACAACCTGAGCACTCGCAGAGATAAGGAATTTGTGGAAATTAATTGCGCCTCGATACCGGAAAACCTTCTGGAAAGTGAGTTGTTCGGATACGAAAAGGGTGCATTTACCGATGCGAAATCTAATAAAGCCGGACTACTCGAAAAAGCTGACGGCGGTACTTTGTTCCTTGATGAGATCGGTGAGATGAGTTCCCTGCTCCAGGCAAAGCT
Source organism: uncultured Ignavibacteria bacterium (assembly GCA_963832715.1). Lineage (GTDB taxonomy): Bacteria > Bacteroidota > Ignavibacteria > Ignavibacteriales > Ignavibacteriaceae > DATFVA01. The sequence goes on from CAWHVB010000007.1 coordinate 228,257, forward strand.
TCTCAGGGTGATCGAAAATAAAAAGTTTATGCGGCTGGGCTCAACAAAAGAAATTACCTCCGATATTAAAATTATCGCAGCAACAAATAAGAACCTTAAAGATGCAATAGCAAATAAAAATTTCAGGGAGGATCTGTATTACCGGTTGAATGTCCTCCGGATTGAAATGCCTCCCTTAAAAGCCAGGGGTGAGGATATAACTCTCCTCGCAAATCATTTCCTTAATGTCTTTTCAAAGAAGTTCAATAAAAAAATCACTGGTTTTTCGGATGAAGCAGAACAGCTCCTTATGAAGTACGATTGGCCGGGGAATATAAGAGAACTTAAGAACATAATCGAAAGGATCTGTATTCTGCAGAAACAGCCCGAAGTCGAAGGATTTCACCTGCCTGTTGAACTTACAAGTCTGAACAGGCCGGCTGTGAAAGAAAATAAATTTGACAATCTTACCGGATCATCCTTTGAGGAAATTATAAGGGAAACTGAAATCGATCTCATCCGGAAAGCATATGAGCTTAGTGGAAATAATACCTCTCAGACTGCACGTCTCTTAAAGATCCCCCGTGAAACCCTGCGTTATAAATTGGAAAAGTACAATATTGCGAATGGTGAAATTTAGCCGGGATATGGCGAACATTCACCAGCTGAGATCAGAACCACGCAGGATAAATCTGCTTTATAACCTAAAATAAGTCCCTTTAACCTCCTTTTCGATGGCATTTCGTTTGAAACTGTGCCGGCATTCGAAGATTATTTCGAAGTTAAACATATTTCAGGAGGAAACATGAAAAAATTATTTGTTCTGCTATCTGTTTGTTTCGTATTTGGGTTGACAGGTAGTTCTTTTGCACAGATCAGTCTTTCGGGTGATTTACAGGTTCGTGCAAGGGATGATATAAAAGACAACGGCGACTACGGGGGCTACACTGATGACCTTTATTACATGTTAAGGGCTGGCCTCAATGTTAACGCCAATATCGGCGATGGTTTTTTTGGTAAGATGAGACTCGAGCATTATAATTATGCCGGGTACATTTATACTGCACAAAGCGGTCTTGATAATTACACAAATGCACCCATAATCCCGGGCTCAAACGATCTTCTGGCCCGCCCGACCGTTAACTTTACTCAGATTTTCCTTGGTGTTAACAGGGATAACTGGGGTGTTGAAGCAGGTATTTATCCCATAAGCGGCCTTGCAAATCCGATACTTGACGTTCATTATATGCCTTATGTACTGGTTGATATTCCCTTCACTCTTTACCGCCTTGGTACACTGACCGGACTCTCGGGTTATGTTGCAGCAGGCCCTGGAAAAATCAATCTCTTTGTAAGTAATGATTATAACGGCAGTTATGCAGAAGATATAAATGGAACCGACCAGATGTTAAAGCATGATTCTTATACAGTTGGACTTGATTATGACTTTAAAGTTGCAGATTTCGGTATTCAGCCGATCGGGATTATAAGTGTTGCATCCGATTCCGTTCCTGCTCCTGTCTCCTACGGCATTAACCTCTCATCCCCTGATTTCTCTGGTTTCAAGGTAGCTTTCGATGCTGCGCTCTCAAACCAGAAAGTATCCGGAACTCCTATGTATGATGCACAGCTTTTCAGAATAAAAGCTGAGTTCAAGCCTGGCTTTGGCTCAATTGAAGGCTGGTTTGATATAGCAAAAAGAACAGACAAAGATGTTCCTACCGGTGAAACAGGTATGATCGATGTAGATCATAATTACACTTACCTCTGGCTGCTTTATAATATCCCGATACATGTCCTCAGAACATGGTTCTCTTACAATGACACCGAGAGTAAGAAGAATTACTGAAAAAATTGATAATGACTTCTTTAAGAAAAACTTTACGAGATACAAAATAGAATTACTTTTCTCGATGGCATTTAAATAATCTGAATTAACTTTAGGTGGTATAATGAAATTATTAAAACTATTAACCGGCGTCCTTATTACCGTTCTGGCTGTTGGACTCAGCAGTTGCGGGAAAACGGAATCCGGTCCTATTAAAATTGGTGTGCTTCTTCCCCTTACAGGAGCCCAGGCAAACTTCGGAGAGATGGAGAAAAACTCTTATGAAATGGTTAAGGAAAAAGTAAATGCCGCAGGCGGAATAAAAGGAAGAAATCTTGAATTCGTATATGAGGACGATACAGGAAAACCGGATGTAGGAAGAGCCGGGGCTGAAAAATTAATCAATGTCGACAAAGTTCCCCATGATCACAGGGGGTTATAGTTCATCCGTTACATTTGCTGCCTGTGCGGTAGCTCAGCAGAACAGGATCCCTTTCCTTGTCTGTACAGGATCAGTCGATAAGATTACTGAACCGGAATCTTTTAACCTTACTACCAATGACGGAGATAAATTCTATATTTACAGCGTTAATCCGCCGGTTTCTGAGTATGCTTCCGGTCTTGAGAGTATGCTTACACAGGTTGTTCATCCTTCACAACGTTTATATCATTCACGAAAATACTTCCTTCGGAACCGAAGGAGCATGCTTCATTTAAAAGGACATGCGAAAAACTCGGCATCAACGTTATAGATGTTAAATCATATTCAGGCGGAACTGTAGACTTTCAAACCATTGCTCCAGAATGTGAAGAAAGCTAATCCCGATATGGTTTATATGATCTCTTATGTAATGGATGCCGCTTTGCTGATGAAGCAGGCGCGTGAAATAAATTTTACCCCAAAACTATATATCGGCGCAGGGGCGGGATTTACAATGCCTGCATTTAAGGATAATGCAGCCAACGCTGCTAATGGCGTTCTTTCAGCTACTCTGTGGCACCAGACTCTTCCTATTCCCGGCGGTTCTGAATATTATGATAACTATATCAAGAAATACGGCGGAGATGGTCCTGATTACCACGGAGCGGAGGCTTATGCTGCCGGTCAGGTGGTTGCTGAAATTCTTAAAAATACGGATGACTATTCGTCTGAAGGCTTGAAAAAAGCATCTCGATAAAGTTGATATGCAGACGGTGTTCGGCCCGGTCAAATTCACTTCATACGATTACAAGATCCATCAAAACAAAATGGATACTTACGTCGTCCAGTGGATTGACGGAAGTCTTAAGCTCGTATGGCCTAAAGACCTGGCAAATGCTTCTTTTGAGTATCCGATTAACTGGGATGCTCTCTGGAATAAGTAATTTATGTTCATTCAAAGATTTATATAAGGAAGAGGTATGGAGCTAGTACTGCAGTCCCTTATTTATGGTCTCCTGATCGGCGGTCTCTATGCTATCATTGGTATAGGTATGACTTTGATCATGGGTGTTCTGAATATTATCAACCTTGCTCATGGCCAGATAATGATGGTTGCAATGTATCTTACCTGGGTTATGTGGCAGTTTGCAGGACTGGATCCATATCTCTCTATTTTTATTACTATTCCCGCTGTTTATTTTTTAGGAAAAGGAATCAGCAGGTACCTCCTTTATCCGCTGATAAAGAAGGAATCGATCCTGCCTGAAAACCAGGTCCTTATGACAGTAGGGATTGGAATGGTTCTGGTTGAACTGGCCCGTTCAATTTTCTCCAGCGATTACCATTCGGTAAGAACAGCTTACACCGATGAAGCATGGCACCTTGGTAATATATCATTGAGTGTACCGCTCGTAATCGCTTTCCTGATTGCAATAGTTTTAACTATTGGCCTTTTCATATTGTTGACTAAGACGGATCTGGGAAGGTCAATCCGCGCAACGGCACAGGATAAGGATGCTGCAACACTAATGGGAATCAGTGCGAAAAAAATAACAATCTTAACTTACGGGTTGGGCAGCGGATTGGTCGCCGCTGCAGGTACTCTCCTGCTTCCTGTTTATTATTTGTTCCCTGATGTTGGTCCTATTTTTACAGTCAAAGCTTTTGTGATAACAATACTTGGCGGGCTTGGTTCACCAATAGGGGCTATTGCCGGAGGATTGGTACTCGGGATTGCCGAAACTTTCGGTGCAACTTATTTAAGCATGGGTTATCGTGATGCAGTAGGGTTGTAATATTTCTGCTCGTGCTGGTATTTCTGCCCGGCGGAATTAAACAGCTAACTAAAATTTAGGAATTGATGATGAAAGAGACGGCTCCGGCAGAGCATTTAAAGTTTCTAAGGACGGAATGGATTATTATGGCTGTCTCACTTAACTCTGCCAGTCATTTTCGATTTCTCACCATATTTCCAGGGATTACTGATATTTATTATGATGTGGGTAATCCTCGGAAGTTCCTGGAATCTGTTGGCAGGATATACGGGTTTGTTTCGTTCGGTCATGCCGCATATTTTGGAATCGGTGCTTATGCAGCAGCAATTCCTTTTCAGCATTTCGGTATTTCGCCCTGGTGGGGATTGCTTACAGGCGGCATTGCCGCGGTTGATGCTCGGATATCTTTTAGGAATTGTTGTCTTCAGACTACGCGGGACCCTACTTTGCTCTCGGTACTCTCGCTACAGCCGAAATTCTCAGAATATCTTCGGCGAAGAAGAATGGCTGACTAACGGTCATACCGGTATTTTATATATGACAACATGGGTAAGTAAATATCCCTATTATTATATAGCATTAGTACTTGCTCTCGGTGCAGTTTTCTCAGTGAAGTACTTATGAAAACAAAAGCTGGATTTTATTTTCTTTCTATAAGGGAAGATCAGGATGCTGCAGAAGCTCTCGGTATAAATACAAAAAAATATAAAAATATTGCAACAGTGATTTCAACTTTCTGGGCAGGAATGGCGGGAGCATTTTACATGATTTATATGGGATTTATAGACCCGGAAGTCGTATTTTGCTCTTCACAATATTTCAATAATTACAATTCTGGTTGGAATAATCGGTGGAGTCGGAACCATCTGGGGACCAGCTGTCGGTGCAGTAGTAATGGTATTTATGCAGGAACTTTTCCGTTCTTCAATTTTCGGACTGGCACCTGAATGGTTATCAAGATTTCATTCTCTTGTTTTCGGATTGCTCGTAATTTTTGTGATTCTTTATATGGCAGGTGGAATCGTAGGCGACTGGAAACTAATTTCCCGTAAATTCAAACTGTCATGCGGAGGAAAAACAATGAGTGCATTGACAATCTCCAATCTTACTAAAATATTCGGCGGATTAACTGCAGTCAATAATGTTTCCTTTGAAGTTAATGAAGGTGAAATATTTGGATTGATAGGACCGAACGGAAGCGGGAAAACCACAATCTTTAACATGATAAGTCAGTACTACTCTGTTACTTCCGGAAAAATTTATTTCAAGGGACAGGATATTACTAAAAAGAAAACTTTTGAAATTGCAAGACTCGGGGTCGGAAGAACATTCCAGGTAGTAAAACCATTAAAGCGATTAACTGTTGAAGAAAATGTTATGGCTGCAGCGTTTGCAAGAGAATCAACATTTGCAGGTGCGAGAAAAGCTGCAAGAGAAGTTCTTGAATTCTGCAAGCTCGCAGATCAAAGTGCTGTGAAAGCCGGTGGATTACCTATTGCCGGAAGAAAGAGACTGGAAATTGCAAAGGCACTTGCTACAAGACCATTTCTTCTATTGCTTGGATGAAACTGCTGCCGGTATTAATCCCTCGGAATTGGATGAGGCAATAGATATTATAAAAAAAATAAGAAGCGAGCTTGGAATTACGGTAATTATAGTTGAACATATTATGAAAGTTATAATGAGTATTAGTGACAGGATTCATGCCATTGCTTACGGTGCAACAATTGCTGAAGGAACACCGCAGGAAGTTGCAAAAGATCCTACAGTAATAGAAGCTTATCTTGGTTCTGATTATGCAGGAGAAAATAATAATGCTTAGTGTAAAAAATCTGAATATGGGTTACGGTGATATGCAGGTTCTGTGGGATGTTTCCTTTGAAGTAAATGAAGGAGAGATTGTTGTACTCGTTGGGGCAAATGGTGCGGGAAAATCTTCAACATTAAAAACAATATCCGGATTAAACAACCCAACTCGGGAACAATTGAATTTGAAGGGAAATCACTTACAAAAGTTTCACCTGAAGAGATAATAAAAGAAGGTGTGGTTCATTGTCCTGAAGGAAGAAGACTTGTTTAATGAAATGACAGTTGAAGAAAATCTTTTTATGGGTTCTCTCCATGGAAAGCAAAAAAAGAGAGAATGAATACACTTGAGAAATGTTATACTTTATTTCCCCAGGTTGAAGGAACGAAGAAAACAGCTTACAGGAACACTTAGCGGCGGTGAACAGCAGATGGCAGCAATTGCACGGGGTTTAATGTCACTTCCAAAACTTTTAATGCTGGATGAACCAAGCCTGGGACTGGCTCCTGTACTGGTTCAGAGTATTTTTGAAATTATCGAGACATCAATAAAAACGGAATGACAATTCTTTTAGTGGAGCAGAATGTTCAGATGACTTTGAAATTTTGTACCCGTGCATATGTTCTTGAGAATGGAAAAATATCAATCAGCGGGACCGGGAAAGAGCTGCTTAACAATAATCATGTAAAATCGGCTTATTTAGGAATTTAATTTGAAGGAGAAAAATGCATAGTCCGTAAATGGATGTCAAAAAATCCTATCGTAATTGAAGAGAGTGCTTCTCTTTCCGATGCAATTAATCTTCTCAAGCAGAATAAAATCAGAAGACTCCCGGTGATGAAAAAAGGAAAATTGTTGGAATTATAACAGACAGGGATTTGAAAGAAGCCTCTCCTTCAAAAGTAACTTCTCTTGATATCTGGGAGCTTCATTACCTTATGTCTAAAATAAAAGTAAAAACAATAATGAAGAAAAACCTGATTACTGTTACACCAGAGACAACACTTGAACGTGCGGCTATTCTGATGTTTGATAATAAGATCGGTGGACTCCCTGTTGTTAGATAAAGACAAAAATTTAGTCGGAATTCTCACGGAGCAGGATGTATTTAAGGCCTTAATAAATATAACAGGCGCCCGAATTGCGGCCAACAGGATTTCTATTGTCATTCCCGGATCAACCCGGTTCAATAAAAGACGTAATGGATATGATGAGGAAGCACGAATTCAAGTATAATAGTATTTTTACAACACACGAGGGTGTTAAGGAAGGATTCCGTGAAGTGCTGATACGGTTTCAGGCCGGAGAAGAAGAAGTGGAAAAAATCCTGGCTGATCTGAAATCAAAATATAAAACTGTTGAATTGACGATCGACTGGGAATGAAAACCTCAGAATTCAGGCAGAGCCGGACTCTTAATCTGACCACTTACCAGATCTCCAATTCCCGATGGAATGCATTTTGACTCACATTGCATCACTCGGCGTATCACCATACATATTATAAAATTCTTTGAAAAAAGATGGGATTATCCTGATTAAAGAAGGAATGAATAAAAAAAACCCGGGAGTGTTCCCGGGTTTCATCTAATAAAATCAAAAAATGATTACCAGCTTCTTCTGCCGCCGCCGCCGCCGCTTCCGCCGCGGTTACCGCCGCCGCCGCTTCCGCCTCTGTGACCGCCGCGTCCTCCGCCGCCGCCTCTGCGGTTATCTTCACGGTGACTGAGCTTCATTTACTGTAATTTTTTTACCTTTTAAGTCTTTTGTATTCAGTTCGCTTATCGCTTTCTGTGCTTCTGCTTGACCCGGCATCTCAATGAATCCAAAACCTTTTGATTCACCCGAAAACATGTCCTTAATTACTTTAACACTTTTAACTGTTCCGAATTCGGAGAAAAGAGACTGCAAATCATCATCGGTAACTTCCTTTGATAAATTTCCAACAAAGATATTCATTTAAGTATTCCTTTATATTATTTAGTTATTTGTTATTATCTACCTAAAAGGGAATTTACCGATGCAGTAGACAATGTTGCTTTAAGTTCTTAATACTAAGATTGTCTAATATTGAAAGGAATCTGCCGATACCAGCTAGCCGGAACAGCTATTAATTCAAAAATTATTGAAACAATCATTAGATAGGGAACAAATTAAGATCCTCGAAAGCGTAGATTAAACTCACGCCTAATATATCTACAAATTTTTCCAGATCAAAATAAATAATAATATGCACCCGGCTGGATGTATTCCGGGTTACACTTCAGCCTTGGGCTCACCATGCTTGTGTTTCCATAGATGACCTTCTCTCATCATACCTTTTAAAGAGGATTCGAACCATACAGCTTGTATTTCCTCATAAACCTCAGGTATGTCATGATGGTCGCCCATTTTTGTGGCAAGACAGTATCCCGGTTTAAGCTCATATTCCTTTCCTTCTGAGACTGCCAGGCCGGAACCCTGGAATATTATCCAGTACTCATCACAGTCATGATAGTGGTTATCAAAGCTTGTTTTCCTTGGGTAGTCGGTTGGGTCACCCTCATTTTGGGGATTATCGCTGTTATCAAGAGTGAATATGCCATGGGTACCGGTTAGTCCAACCCAGTGACCTCCTATAACTATGACAACACAGTCCGTCTCTGCTTTTACTTTTATAGTGGAGTTAAGCGATTCGATCTTAAATATATGTCCCCTCTGGGCGTAAGATATTTTCCGGTTTATTATCATTTTACAGATACCGTCCCCGATAAAATACATTTCCCTCTCGGAAGTAGAAATGAAGCTTCTCAGCTCGCCTTCTTTCAGATAGATAACATCAATAAAATCCAAATCACTCCAGGACGGCATCATATCTTCTGAACACTTTAATAAGGGCATAGTCTAAATAAATCCTGTCTTTATTTATAAAATGTTATTGAATTTTTAATACTAGAATAAGAGAAATAAATTTGACTGAAGCGTTATAATGCGGGTAATCGAAATTTTCTCCTTAATCTGTTCCTCCTTTGAATCTCCTCATAATTGAATATTTTAATTAGAGTTCCATTAAAAGATAATCAATCTACACTTTTATGCAAATCAATTTTATATAGAAATTCTTTAATTCTGCGGTTTTGTAATCGTAAATTAATAATTTTTTGATTAATTCAAATATATCACACAATAAATATTTATATCCTTATATTTTAATTTTTTTTGCCGGAATCAGGGATGAAATGAAAGTAGTTGACGAAAAATATTGAAAATTTCAAAAAAATTATTCAGTTCCCTTGGAGTTAATCGAGCAGTTGTTGCACTTTCTGCTGCAAGAATGGCGGATGCTATAGGAAACAGTATTCTTTTTATCTTAATTCCGCTTTATGTCGACAAGATTCCTGAAGAATTTATACATTTCCCTACTCCTGTACTGGTTGGCATTCTTATCTCTGTTTTTGGACTCGTCACCTCTGTCTTTCAGCCGATAATGGGAGCTTTAACTGATCGCCTGGGAAGAAGGAAAATTTTAATTCAGACAGGACTTGCAGTAATCGGGATCTGCATTTTACTTTTCATTTTCGCTTCTCATTTTTACCATCTGCTTATCCTTAGAATTATCCAGGGAGTGGCGGTTGCTCTGACAATCCCCCCTTCCCTGGCTCTTATGACTTCTATAACAAAAAAAGAAACACGCGGCGGTTCGATGGGAGTTTATAGTACTTTCAGGATTGTGGGGTTTAGCGTCGGACCGGTAACAGGCGGCCTTCTTGAGAAAAATTTCGGCTTTAATGCAGCTTTTTATGCCGGTGCCGGTTTTGTTCTTCTGGCAATCTTACTTGTTCATTTCTGGGTAGAAGAAGTCAGGGGTGAAGTTTCTGAGTCTAAAAAAAGAAGCTTTAAAATAATTGATTCGAACCTGCTTAGTCCGGGTATACTTGCAACGTCATTTGCCACATTCCTTATGGCCTCGGCTTTTTCAATGGTTACAACACTTGAAAATCAATTTAATTCACTTCTGGATATTTCTGCTGTTGGTTTTGGAATTGCATTTAGTATGGTTATGATCGGCCGGCTTATGTTTCAGATTCCATTAGGACATTATTCCGACAAAATCGGACGCAGACCGCTGATCATATCAGGATTAATTATGATGGCGATTTCAACCAGCCTCCTTGGAGTGGTATCAACTTATCCGGAATTGGTAATTGTCCGTCTTGCACAGGGAATCGCAGCAGCAGGAATTGCGGCACCTGCCTTTGCAGTTGCGGCAGATCTTTCAAAAAGCGGTGGTGAGGGAAGACAAATGAGCATCGTAACTATGGGATTCGGTTTCGGTATTGCATTTGGTCCATTGATATCGGGTCTTCTTGCCGGCGTATCCTTTGAACTCCCTTTTCTGACTGTTGGAGTAATTACTGCTGCCGGCGCCTGGGTGGTTTATAAATACCTCCCCGAAACAGTGAAGGTCAAAAACTGAGCCCTTATTACTTATTCATTGTTACTTGTTACTTCTTACTTTTATCTTCATTATACCCTTTTTCCCCAAATGGCTGTAGCTTCTCAATCCACATTTCTTCAAGCAGTTTCAGCTCTTCGGCATAATTGAACGCGGGATCGTCTTTCGGCTTCAGCTCATCAAGTATTTCAAAACTGAAGTTTTCCTCTCCATACTTCTGAAAATCAGCTGCAAGTTCCTTGTTTGTTTCCGTACCGCCGTATTTTAATCCGAATTTAAACCTATTAATTCTGCCTGGCAGGTTTGTGCTGCTTCCAATAAGGATCTTATTATTTACATGATTTTTGACGATATAAATGCCCATCGGCGGAAGGGTTTGTTTATATTCTTTTTTCAGTTTTGATTTATCTGTCATTTTAATTCTTTGTAGTTTATCAAAATTCCGGGCTAAAAATAAAAAAAAGATGACACCTTTCATATCCGAAAAATGTCATCTTAATTATTTTATAATACAGCTATAAGTATTCAGGATATTTTTACAAACTCAATTTGTTCCCGTATGCGTCGATCAGTACCGGATCGCCCAGTCCAAGATCCTTTAACTGTTCCAGCTGTGTCGCTGCATCACCTACAATCACATAAATCATTCTATCCGGCTGAAGATACTTTTGAGCAAGCGCTTTATGTTTTTCGGTGGTCATATTCTTAATAACATCCTCCTGATTTTTGATATAATCAAACGGCAGCTTGTACTCAGCTATGTCATTAAGCATTCCCAAAAGAGCTCTCAGTGTTTCAAATCTTCGTGCATTTGATTTAACAAGCGCCTCTTTGGTGAATTTCAGATCGTCGTCACTGATTCCTTCCCGGTACTTTGCAATTTCATCCCGGAAAATCTTCACCGACTCAAATGTAGCGTTTGACTGTACAGCCGAAGAGGCTTCAAATGTACCGGGATAGCTCGTCCCGCTTATCTCTGTTCTTGCGCCGTAAGTATAACCTTTTTCTTCACGAAGTATCAGGTTTACTACACCATTAAAACTGCCGCCAAGTTTGTAATTCATGACAGTCGCTGCATAGTAATCCGGATCTGTGTATCGACCGGAGAGGCTGCCTATCCTGATCTCTGACTGTTTAGCCCCGGGAACGTCTACAAAATAAACCACAGGCTTTGAAGGTTCTTCAGGCATACTGATTTCAGGCATGGTTACTTTTTTATCCTGCCACTTACTTACAAGTGAGGAAAAGGCAGAAACTGCTTTATCCTTTGAAATATCCCCCACTATTGATATATAAGCAGCTGACGGTGCGAAGTTATTCTTATAATATTCTTTCAGATCATCTATGGTCAGAGCCGATACCGATTCTGCTGTCCCTAAGGTAGAGTTGCCAAGCGGACTGTCTTTACCATAAATCAGTTTCTCAAAGACATTCCCGGATATCCTTGCCGGATTTGAATTGTTCCGGTTTATGTTTTCGATTGTCTCATTTTTGATCCTGTCGAATTCTTTCTCATCCCACCTTGGTTCGAGCATTATTTCTTCAGCAAGTTTATATACTTCATCGAATTTAGAAGCAAGCGTATTAACCTGCATTACTATATCTTCTTTGGATGCCCGTATATTTATATCTGCGCCAAGGTTTTCGATTGCTTCTTCTAATTCAAGGGGAGTCTTATTCTTCGTTCCTTCCATCAAAAGGTTGGAAAGTAGGTTAGCTGTACCTGTCTTTTCGGGATTATCAAGCAGCATTCCGCCTTTCAGCGTAATTGAGAACTGAACCAGAGGCAGTTCTTTTTGCTCTATTCCGTATATTTTAAGCCCTTTGCCTGCATCATCTTCCCACACTAAAGGAATTTTTACTTCGGGATCAGGACCAGGTACAGGCTGAACGTTTCTGTCGAAACTGCTCGGGATCTCATCAACAGGCTTAACATCAGACGCAATTGTTTTTTCTTTATCTTCTTTTGGAACTATTTTTTCCTCTGGTATAACAAACAATTCTGAATTCTTCGCCGCCAGCTCAGATTTACCTTTGGGTACAAAACTCGTGAGTACATATTTTTTATCTTTAACATATTTATTGTAAACGTTCCATACGTCATCTTTCGTTACATTTAGACTGTTCTGCAGATCGTCATTTATAAAATCTGGCGACCCGGCATATTCATTATAGCTTGCAAGCTGAAATGATTTTCCGAGAATGCTTGAAATGGAGTTGTAGAAGCTTGTCTCTGTCCTTGCTTTTATTCTTGAGAGATCTTCATCGGTGAATCCGTCTTTTTCAAATTTCTTAAAAGCTTCAAATATGGCATCCTCAACATCGGAAAGGTTCTTGTCGGGAAATGCTCTTACCCTGATATTAAACGTGCCTGCGATTTCCTGGCTCGACTGGAAGGCATCTGCTGACGGGGCAAGTTTTTTATCTTCAACTATTAACTTATACAGGGGCGCTTTCTTTCCATCAGCAAGTATACTGCTCAGAATATCGAGGGCGTAAGAATCTTTTGAATATTGTTCAACTGTCGGGAATACCATTCTTAATTCAGGCGACTTTGCAAAGTTATCTTCATAGTAAGCCCGCTTTGTTTCATTCAAGGTTACCGGTATTGGTTTAGGATCTGCCTCGGGAGGCGAAGGGTGTATTTCACCGAAATATTTTTCCACCAGTTCTTTTGTTTTGTCTGTATCAAAATCTCCTGCTATAACAAGTGTGGCATTATTTGGACCATACCACTTTGAGTAAAAATCCCTGACATCCTGCACTGTTGCGTTCTGCAGATCTTCCATTGAGCCTATCACCTGCCAGTTGTAAGGATGATCTTCAGGATAAAGAAGCTTGTTGATTATGTAACCTGTATTTCCATACGGCTGGTTGTCAACTCTCTGCCTTTTTTCATTCTGTACGACTTCCTGCTGGTTCTCAAATGCCTCCTGTGTTACGGTTGGAAGCAGCCATCCCATCCTGTCCGACTCAAGCCATAGTACTGTTTCCAGGTAATTCTTCGGCATAACTTCAAAGTATACGGTGCCGTCAAACCAGGTACCTCCATTAAGCGTGCCGCCATTCCCCTGTATTATCTTAAAGAACTGATCCTGCCCTACATGCTGAGATTCCTGGAACATCATATGCTCAAACAGGTGAGCAAAACCTGTCCTGCCTTTAACTTCTCTGTTTGAACCTACATGGTATTGAATTGCAACCGATACGATCGGGTCAGATTTATCCTTGTGAAGGATCACGTCAAGACCATTGTCCAGCTTGTATTTCTCATAATCTATTTTAAATGTTTTATCATTCCCCTTAAATCCGGTAAATGCAAAGACGGATACAAGGAGAATAATGAATACTTTACTGAGATTCATTTTTCCTCCGGTGAATAAGGTTGGTTTGGTTATCACAAAATCCCTTAACTAAATGATTGTAGCAAAATTACTAAAATCCATTCACTTTCATACATAAATTATATCAGCGGATGTATATTATGATAAAGATGCTTATTAAAAAAAGGCATAATCAGCTAAAAAGTTCGGCTGCAAGTCTCCCGCTCTTTACTGCACTTTCAATCGTTGAAGGAAGTCCCGTGTTTGTCCAGTCTCCTGCAATTGCCAGGTTTTTTAGTCCGGTTGAAGGACCAGGTCTTTTAAATGAAATTTGATTTGAAGGAATAAAGGTTGCCCGTTTTTCTTTTAAAATACTGTAGTTTGTAATGTCTTCCTTCTCAATAAAACAATATTTAAAAAGTTCCTTTGCCGCAAGTTCAAATATCGCTTCCTTACTCTTTTCCATCAGCTCATCGGCATCGCTTCGTACAAGAGTCAGGTGAGATCGATGGTTAAATATCCAGTGGATTTCCGAATCAATAAGTCCGTAAAAAGGCTTATCAAGCTTATTATTTTTAAGCCAGATATGAACGGTCAGTATTGATGAATATTCAAAGCCGGGGTCGGGAATTAAATTATCTTCTGTCAAAATCCTTTTGAGACTATAGAAAGGTATCGACGAAATTATGTATTTGAAATCTGTTATGGTTCTTTTGTTAGTTGCTATAGCTTTAACTTTGTTTCCTTCAGCGATCAGCCTGTTCACCTGTTCGCCTTGAATTACCTTCCCTCCTCTGTTTGTAATAAACTCTGACGCATCATTACAATAGGATTCGGTTAACCCCTCTCTAGGCAGAATGATTGTCGAAGCCCTGTTCCCTTTAAAAGATATTTCAATAAGTACGTCTTTAAACACTTTTGCGGACGCTTTGTGCAGGTTGGTATTAAGTGCTCCGGCTGTAAGAATTTCCCAAAAAGCCTTTAATATTTTTTCATTTTGATTTTCCTGCATCAGCCAGTCATAAATATTCATCCTGCACAGATCCCTGGTTGAGGACAGCGGAAGCATCAGGAAAAACTTCAGCAGCCGGATTCTGTTTTTTAGTGATAATGCTTTATACTTTAATAAACCCGCAGCAAGGCTGAATGGGTAAATACCCCGGCCTGCTTCAAGAATTCTGTTCTGAAAATGGGGTTCAAGAAAGTTTACTTTTAATTTCTCCTGGAAAATCAGGTTATCCTGGGCGCCGATCATGCGGAAGAAATTAATAGTGTCGGTATAACAGCCCATCATAATATGCTGCCCGTTATCGATGATTTCTTCAGTGGATTTATCTCTGAGGGAATATGCTCTTCCCCCTAGTTTTTGCGAAGCTTCCAGAAGTTCAACCCTTTTACCTGAGGCTGAGAGATGAGCAGCCGCGGAGAGACCGGCAAAACCGCCGCCGATAACTATGTAATCAGACATTAATAAACCAGGTTATACTTAGCCCAGACTCCGAGCGAAATCCCTACTTTTTCAAATTTAGATACCCTGATATCCTCATTATAAACATCATAATCGGCTTCGACTATTTTCTGCAGCATCTTATGATAAATGTGCTGCATCGCCCTTGCAGCAAACATGGCAGCTTTGTCATCAAGGTTCAGACTCATCGTAGCGGTATCAAAATACATTTTCGCCCTCTTTACTTCGTAGCTCATCAGATCCTTGAAGTTGTCGTTGTAATTTCTGTTGAGTATATCCTTATCAGAATAATTGAACATCATAAGGTCTTTCTGAGGCAGATAAATTCTTCCTCTCTCAGAATCCTTTTTTATATCTCTGAGGATATTTGTTAGCTGAAGGGCTATTCCCAGGTTAACTGCGAAATCTTTTGCGTGTTCTTTATCCTTATAACCGAATATTTCAATGCAGATCAGACCTACAGTTGAGGCGACCCGGTAGCAGTATATCATCAGGTCTTCAAAAGAATTATATCTTTTATTCTGAAGATCCATCTCCATTCCTTTGATCAGTTCGAAGAAAGGCTCAAGCGGAATGTTGAAACCGGATATTGTTTTACCGAGCTTGTTCAGCAGTGCATAATCGCTGGTTCCGTTGATTGATTTTTCAAGCTCGATCCTCCATTTGCGCAGTCTGGCAAATTTCAGTTCGTCCGGTTCACTGCCTTCATCGATTATATCGTCGGTTTCCCTGCAGAAAGCGTAGACGGTATTCATAGCATCACGCTTTGCTGCCGGCAGCAGATTAAAAGCATAGTAAAAACTGCTTTTACTCTTTTTCGCTATTTCCTTTGCTTCCTGCATTTAAATAAATGATCGTATTAACAGGTTTATAAAGTCTTTTTTAGTTAATTCAGGACGATCAAACACGTTAAAATCATTTTTTCTTATTTTCTCTAAAATGGCTTCACCTCCAAGGATCGTCCATTTAATCTCGTATTTCAAACGTCCCTGCAGGAATTTAAGTAATTTCCTGCCTTCATCAAATAACAATTGGGTTCTGTTAATATTGAACTCAATTAACTGTTTAAACTTAAGGTTTATTTCTTTTTCCTCAAACATAATTCTGCTAATTCCCGACTCAGCCATTTCGTCCTTCGGCAGGTAAATACGGCCTTTTTCAAAGTCAATATTCACATCCTGCAGAAAGTTTGTGAGCTGAAGCGCAGTGCATATTTTATCCGAATTCCGGAATGCGTCCTCATCTCTTATTGAATGAAGCTCAAGTATAAGCCTGCCTACCGGATCGGCGGAGTTGGTGCAGTAATGAAGGAGCTGTCCAAAATTTTCATACTCCTTTTTTGTTACATCCTGTTTGAAGGCTTTAAGTAGATTAATGAAGTGTTCAGGGTTAAGATTTTTTTCATTTATTGTCCTGTGAAGAGCCTCTTCAAATCCTGTATTATATTTACCTTCCAGCAGTTCCCTGAACCTGAATTCAAAATTATTTAATTTGCTAAGTCTTTCACTTTCATTCAGGCTGCCTTCATCAGCAATATCATCTGCCGTTCTTGCAAACCAGTAAATAATAGCAACATGCTTCTGCAGATCTCGGCGGATCAGGAAAGATACTACGGGAAAATTCTCGTAATGCTCCCGGGCAAATTTCAGGGCCTTATCATAGCCTGAATCATTCATTTCCTGCAGCCGCCTGCTGCTTTTTCCATTTCTTCATGAAACTATTTTTACTTAATTTTGTATCATCTATATAGATAGAAAACACGATATTTTGATAAAACACTGTAATAAAATATTAAATTCTGAGCTCTGCAGAAAATCTCTCTGCAGCGAAATCCACTTCTTTTATTAGAAGCACTCCGGCTTATATTCTTCAATACACTTAACCCATAACTTTCGGAAAACTGATGATTAATCCTAAAGAAATAAATAAAAGACGTACATTTGCTATAATCTCACACCCTGATGCTGGAAAAACAACCCTGACCGAGAAATTCCTGCTATACGGCGGAGCAGTACACCTCGCTGGTTCGGTTACAGCCCGTAAGAACCAGCGAAGCTCGACTTCCGATTGGATGGAGCTTGAGAAAAAACGAGGTATTTCTATAAGTTCTACTGTTCTTCAGTTTGATTACATGGGATACAAAATCAATCTGCTGGATACACCGGGACACGAGGACTTCTCTGAAGATACATACAGAGTGCTTACCGCTGTTGATGCAGTGGTGATGGTTATTGATGCAGCAAAGGGTATTGAGGCACAGACAAGGAAATTGTTTGAGGTATGCCGCAGAAGAGAAATTCCGATCTTTACTTTTATGAATAAGCTTGACCGCCCGACCCGTGACCCTCTCGAGTTAATTGATGAGCTTGAAAGTATTCTCGGTATAGGGGCTTACCCGATGAATTACCCGCTGGGAACAGGGATTGATTTCCGCGGCGTTTACGACAGAATCTCCAGGCAGGTCCACCTCTTTGAAAGAACAACAGGCGGATCGTATAAAGCTCCCCTGGAAGTCTTCGATGTTCAGAATCCCTTATTCAAAGAGAAACTCAGCGATGAGAACTATGCTAAATTCGTTGAAGAACTTGAAATGCTTGATACCGCCGGAGAAGATTTCGATCGTGACGCTGTGCTTGACGGGAAGCTCACTCCTGTCTTTTTCGGAAGCGCGATGAATAACTTTGGCGTGCAGCTTCTGCTGGATGGCTTTCTTGATTATGCCGTTCCCCCGGCCCCGAGGAAAAGTATGGACTCAGTGATTAAACCCGAGGATGATACCTTTTCAGGATTTATATTTAAGATACAGGCTAATATGGATCCCAAACACCGCGACAGGATTGCATTTATGCGTGTCTGTTCCGGAAAGTTTGAACGTGATATGCAGGCATTCCATTCAAATACAGGAAAAAAAATCAGGCTGTCAAATTCGCAGAAACTATTCGGACAGGAGCGCGAAACTGTTAATGAGGCTTATGCCGGCGATATAGTGGGTTTCGTAGGCAATTCCAATTTTGGTATCGGAGATACTATAACGGCTGATCAGTCAATTTTATATAAAGAGATCCCGCATTTCGCTCCTGAACATTTCGTATTTATGCATAACCCTAACCCGTCCGATTATAAGAAATTCCGTGATGGCCTTGACCAGCTTCTGCAGGAAGGTGTTATACAGGCATTTTATATAAAAAATGCAGCTCAGAAAATTCCGCTGCTTGGGGCTGTAGGTCCGCTTCAGTTCGAGGTAGTGCAGTATAGGCTCGAAAGTGAGTATGGAGCAAAATCGAGACTTGAGCATACCAACTGGAAAGTGATGAGATGGTTTTCTAATGAAATCAGCGATGAAAAATTGAACCAGCTCGTACTCCCCGCAGGTGCATCAATAGCAATCGATAAAGATGAGAGCCGCGTAATTCTCTTTACCAGCGATTACTCGATGAATTATTTTATCAGCAAGTATCCCGATATTGAGTTAAGGGAAGTGCCGTTTGAAATAAATGCTGAGGAAATGAAACGGACAGGGTAGTTAGAGAATGACTGGCGGTTTGGCTATTCTATCTGTGTAATCCATTCCACGTACCTGATCTAATACTCTAAAGCGCGCGCCAATTAGCGGTTCGCCGAAAAATGTGAACGCTCAGGTATTCTATGATCTTATATTTCTTTCCTTTTATTCTTTACTCCTCAACATCCTGCTGTATAGTGATAATCCTGGATCTGTAAGAAATGTCAGCCACAGCTTCACCCACGATTTATGATATACAAGGTTTTCATAAAATTCCGGTGCAGTTGCCTTTAATTCGGGCAGCTTATTCCAGGGCACTGATGGAAAGTCGTGATGTTCATTGTGGTAACCGACATTAAGGGCCAGAATGTTCAATGGTCCGTAGTAACTGTAAGTTTCCTGCGGAGGTGCTACCAGAAAATGTTCCTGTATCCAGCGCGCACCCAGTGGGTGCAGCCCTATCGAAAAGAAAAATGAAAATACAAAATAGAGAAATGCAGAAGGACCGAGAAAAATTATTACCACCGCATCAAAACCGAATACAACCACCCAGTTAACTATAGTCCAGAAGTTCATAAACTTTATTGCCTTAAGCCGGGGCGTCCGAAAGGCTTGAAAGAACGGGAACATAAGTTCCCAGAATGATTTTCCCAGGGTTGTATTCCCTATCAGCCGTGCTTCCCATTTACTGGCAAGGTCTGCATCCATATAATAATCACCCTGGTGAGAATGATGTTTCAAATGGTAGCTCCTGAATGAAACTGAACTGGGTAGTACATTTGGAATATCGGCAATAATCCCTGCAATGTAATTTAAATTTCTGTTCTTGAAGATCAGGTTATGTGCTGCTTCATGAATTAGCACAAAGCAGGCATGGTTTGCAAAGGCACCTATAAAAAACGCCGCTGCCAGGGCGAGCCACCAGGGATATTCTTTCAGGAAAAAAGCAATAGCAATCTGCAGTCCTACTGCAAATAATATTAAAGCAAAACTTACGGGATACCTTCCGATGAAATCTCTCACTTCCGGGTGCGCCTTTAAAATAGCTTTGGTTCTCTCCTTGTGAGGTTCAGGGTCGTTTGAATAACGGAAATCCAGTTTCACTCTATTCATTAAATGTTTGCCTTAATGATGTGTTTAGTATATGATATAATAATAAAAAAGATGATTCATAAAAATGAATTCCGGTAGCCCGGATCACAATATTTTCCTGTTTATCCTCCATCAATTACCGAATATTTATCTTTCTTTAGTTCCTCCGGAACAGAGTTCCTGATCTCTTCCATAAGTAGAACAATCAGACGTTGCTTCAGCCGCGCCTTATTGTATATCAGACTCACCTGGCGTGAGGGCGATGGGATTGTGAATTCTTTTAACAGACCTTTTGAAGGGCCTCTTTTTAGCTTTTCAGCCGCAAGGTAAGGCAAAAGCGTCATACCCATATTCTGATCGACAAGACCTTTCAGGGTCTCAAGGTTCTCCCCTTCAAAGTTAAGATGAGCACGTTTTTTGTTTTTCTCATTCCGCCCTGCCCCGCAAATGCTCAGGATCTGGTCCCGGAAGCAATGCCCGTCTCTCAAAAGCCACAAATCGTCAAGCGATAGATCATCCCTTTTGATTCTCTTCCTCCCTGCTAACCTGTGTCCTTTGCTTATGTAGGCAAGGAATGGCTCGTAATATAATTTCTCTTCGATTAACCGGCTGTTCGCTTCAGGAGTTGCAATTATACCTGCATCAATAATATTCTGCTCAAGCTGTCGCATTATTTCTTTCGTTTGTAGCTCATAAATAACCAGCTCAACCCCCGGGTATTTTTTAATGTAGCTTTCAAGAAATAATGGAAGAAGATAAGGACTGATGGTGGGAATGATCCCCAGTCTCAGCTTTCCATATATTTCTTTTCCAAAAGAATTTACGATGTCGGTTATCCGCCGGGATTCTTCAAGGATTATCCTTGCCTGTTCTATTATTTCCTGCCCTATATCCGTCGGCGCTATCGGAGAACTTAATCGATTGAAGATCTTTATTCCTAGTTCGTCCTCCAGTTTATTTATCTGCATGCTTAATGTTGGCTGCGTTACGAAACATTTTTCTGCTGCTTTACTGAAACTCTCCTGAGCAGCTACTGAAACCACATAATTTAATTGTGAAAGCGTCATAATGTTGAATATATAAATTTTGTTTATCAAATATATGGAAACTATAGCAATGAATTATAGATATGGCAATTTAGCACCCGGATAAGGTTGGACATGGGACATTTATGTCTGCGTATCCTCTAGTTCTTTATTACTAACAGTCCTGTCCAAAATAAACTTAATGCATCAAAATAGTTTAAGCTTTAGAAAAAAAACAATTACTCCTTGCTTATTTTGAATCCCCCCTTTATCAATACGGATGTTTATTGGTGATCTATAAAAGCGCCTTGGAATTGATCATTTTCGGGAGGAAGTTGATGCTCGAAATAACATTTTTGAGTAATTTTCTGATTTTTTAGTATAAGGGAAACTATGATGCGTGCCTGCCCCGACGGTAAGTCGGGGGTTCGCCCGCTCCTCAAAAGTTGAGTCCGTGACGAAATCCTCTAGGGAAATTGCGGTCCCCCCGCCCGATTTTATATTAAATTAGTAGGCGGGGGAAAAAATTACGGAATGGAGCGTTTATCCCGCCTCATATATCCAAAATTTAGGGCGGGATAATCGATAAATGCTGTCCGAGTCTTCCGATCTTGCTATCGGGAAGTAGCGGCAGACAGGTTCATTTATCGAAGCGATTTCTCCCTTACGAAATGGAGTAATTTTTTAGCAATTCTTTTGCAGAGCATGTTATTTCTGTTACTTTTCTTGCGCCAAGAAAAGACTTTTAAAAACGCATTGCGTTTATTCATTAAAATAGTGACCTTGAGTTAAAGCAGAAGTAACATGCAATTTGACAGTTCTTACTTTGATGTTATAAAAACTCGTAGAAAAGACTTGTTCTGAAGATTGTCAATCATAACATGGTGATAATATTCTTTTTCGGAATTCCCGTCTGGCAGTATACATAGACTACTTAATCTTCAGGCTTGTTAGTTCTGTTTAGTATTGATTCACTAATATTAAGTTGAGGTAATTATGTCTAAGTTAGAAAAAATGTATCCGAATTCTGCCGGCATAGATATAGGCACTGAAAAGATCTTTATAGGCATTGAAGACAAGGAAGTCAGACAGTTTTCTACTTTTACTGATGACTACCTTAATGTCATCAAATATCTTAAAGAAAGCGGTATTACACATGTTGCTATGGAAGCAACAGGAATATACTGGTATGCACTTTACGATATGATTGAAGAATCAGGGATAAATGCATGTTTAGTAAATCCGCGAGAAGTAAAAAATGTTCCCGGACGTAAAAGTGACGTTTCCGATTGTCAATGGATTCAGCAGCTTCATAGTTTTGGTCTGCTGAGAGCTTGCTTTGTTCCAGAGGATTCAATTCGTCAGCTTCGGACATATATTCGTTTGCGAAATGATCATATATCCTTAGCTTCACAACACATACAACATATGCAGAAAGCATTAGACTCAATGAACATTAAGCTGCATAATGTTATAAGTAATATTAGCGGGGCAAGCGGAATGAGAATTCTGAAAGCAATTATTCAAGGAGAAAGAAACCCAGAGGTACTTGTAGAACTTTGTGACAAAAGTATTCTTAAAACTAAAAGGGCTTCGGTTATATCTTCTCTAAAAGGTAATTTCAGAGAGGATTACATTTTTTCTCTTAAACAAGCTGTTAATTCTTATGAATTCTACCAACAACAAATTTCAGAATGTGATAAACAAACTGAAATTCTACTTAAAACAATGACAAAGGATAAACCTGTTCCGGAAAATATAAATACTCCCAAACGTATACGTAATAATCCACCTCAAATAAGCTATGCTTCACGAAAGACTAATGCAATTAACCGGAGGGAAAGATCCATCTCAAATTACCGGACTAAACGATAAAACACTTATGGAAGTTATTGCAGAGACCGGGATTGATCTTAAAGCTAATTGGAAAACTGAAAAACACTTTGTATCCTGGGCATGCCTTTCACCTTCAAAGCACCAATCGGGTAAAAGCAATAAAAAACGCAGAAAGAAAGGCAATACCAAAGTAAGTCAAATTTTTCGTGAGTCTGCACAATCAATTGCTAACAGTAAATACTCTGCTTTGGCTGGTTTTTATAGAAGAATAAAAGCAAAAAAAGGAGGTTTGGTTGCAAATAAAGCCACTGCCAGAAAGATTGCTGTTATCTACTATAATATTATGACTAAAGGCTATGACTATGTTGAACAAGGATTAATTCAATATCAAAAAAAATACAAAGAACAGCAGATTAAAAGAATAAAGAAGCAAGCTGGTTATTTAGGATTACAACTTATTCCTACATAATGATAGAGTGGTCACTGGCAGTAAGGCTAAAAAAAGTAAAAAAGAAGGATTTGTGCTTGTGGCTTCTTCCCGCGAAGTGGAATAAAAAGAAAATTAAATCAATGTGCTTTTGAGAGCCCTGATATTACTATGTTGGTTCATTTATTTTGAACAGATATGATTACTAATTACAATAACCGCTATACCTCTTGATTCTTCAATAATAAATATTAACTTGTGATTGCATCTCCCCTTTAATCTCTCATAAAAATCAATGCGGGGATTGCATGAAGATATATATGCTTCTTTTTGTCGTGCTATGGACTGTTATAATTCCGGCAGAGCAAACCGATTCTTTGGGTTGTACTTCTACAGAAGCCCGTCAGTTTGATTTCTGGGTAGGCAGCTGGGATATTAATCAAAAAATACTTAATCAGGACGGATCCTGGATCGAATTAAAAGCATCAACTAAGGTCTCGCCTCTTCTTAACGGCTGTGCGCTCGAGGAACATTGGACAGGGCAGGTGCAGTTTTTCTGGCTGGGAATGAAGCAGCCTGAAGAAATAAAAGGATTCAGCCTGAGATATTATGATACCTCTTCGGGGAAATGGAATATTTACTGGATGGATACTCAAACCCCTGAACTGGGCTTGCCTTACACAGGAAATTTCGCCGACGGCAAAGGAGAATTCTTCGCTGAAAGAGAAACTAAAAAAGGCAGACAGATCTCGAGGATAGTCTTTTCAGATATTAAAGAAAATTCCGTTCACTGGGATCTTTCAGTATCAAATGATGATGGTAAAAGCTGGAGAGTAATATGGATTATGGAAATGCAGAGAAGGCTTTAAAATGACAATTGAATGACCATCTAATGACTACGAACGACTCCATCAGTCATTCCCCCCTCCCTGACCAGCGTCAGCGTATCATTCAGATTTCCGTATGTAGTATCTATAAATCCGGAAATTCTGCCGTTGATCATACCATTGGATATCATTTTTCCTGAGAAATTGAATCTCTTATTCCCTGGTTCTTTCATAACAAAACTGATATCAGGATAGGTTATTACACCTCCTACTGTGTCTTCCCGCAAATAATCAACAGGCATACCGTGTGATATATATTTGAAATGGAAAGTACCGTTCCCCAGGAAGGCATCATTTGTAAAAGATGAAAGGTCGAGGGTAACTTCCAGTCCTGAAATTTCAGATAGGTTTGAGTAATGCCAGTGCCCGTCAATCTGCGGAGCTATCTCAAAGTAGGCCGGATTCATATCAGATATTTCAGGATTCACCATCGATTCTATTTTTAATTGGTATTTTTTAGAGGGGACGATTTCAAGAGGGATGTCTAGTATGTATTCTCCTGAATTCGGAATGTGATTTATTGAATAAACGGGCTTACTGTCGTTAAATAATTCAATGCGTAGGCTGTCCTCAAGGTTTTCAGATGTCCATTTAACTTCAACCGGTTGGTCATAATTAAATCTTTCTCCGCCGGCAGGACTTACAAGGCTTATCGATTCTGTTCTGCCGTAATTATAAGACGAAGGCAGGTCTCTTTCACAATTAATATAGATCAGCGAAAACAGGAGAATTGCAGGATAGATTTTGAAAGCTTTTATCATTGTATCAGGCAGCAGATGATTTCATTCTTCTAAGAAAGATAAATAAAATTACAACACTAATAACTGCAATTACACTGAAGATAACTGCAAGAGAAAAATCTTCAGTGACATTCTTGATATTGAGCATCACTGCCATTGCAATCAGCGCAAGTGAAAGCAGGATGGTGAATATCAAAAGTACAGGGGCGAAAATAAAACCTGCTTTTCTTTTTTTGATCAGCAGAATTGAAGTTATTATTAAACCCGGAAGTACAAATGAGAGATCTAATACATGTACCGGATTAACCAGCAGGTTATAACTGCTTACACTCTTTGGAGCTGAATTACTTATTACAGCGGGTATTATTTCGCTGAACCAAAGAAAATAAAACAGGACAGCAATAAGCAGCAGGAAGGATGCTGTCAACACTGAAGGAGTATTATCCTCAAACCGGCTTCCGATCTCTGAATGAATGATTTCGATTATCAGCATTATAAACAGGTAAAATGAAGAACCAAGCGTAAAACAGTAGAATATAAATAACGTGTTGAAATGTATGCCGAAACTGTATATAAAAAACGAATACATTATATAAAATACTGTTCCCGCAAAAATGATTATTGCAGTTCTCTTCCCTTTAATCGTGAAGAACATGGAGAGCAGCAGAAGGGGAACAACAATAAACAAATCAAAAATATCCTGTCCAATTCCCTGCACGCCCAGGGATAGAACTTCCTTCTGATAGGTTGATTCGATAAACCCGCCCGAAAAAGATACTATAGTTAGCAGAAGTGATAATAAAATTGTAAGGTAAACAATGATCTGAGCATGCCTTAACTGCATATTCTCCCCGAAAATTAATTTTATATTTATGCTTGCTTTAAAATAGTAAGAATCAGTTTTCGGATAAACCCGGATGGTATTACCACAAATTATTATGGATTCCGGAAAGCTTAACAGATTTTGGACTTAAAGAATAAAATTTGCGGATTCGACAACCTAATTCCCTTGCAGGTCAATAACCGCCTGATGGCAAAAGAATGATTATAAGTTAACAATTGAATTACTACGGATTACAAATAACACTCCCCTCAGTCTCCCCTTCTCTCAGTCCTTTAGGCACCCTCATCCCTCAGTCTTTAAGTCACCTCACCGTCTCTAAAATGCCTGTACCGGTGTGTTATTTTCTACAGCGGCTGCAGCAGCTTCTTTCAGACGCTCAATTTCTTCTCTTTTTTTCCGTTCGAGTCTCATCGAGATAGTTCTGAATTTGGGAATGAATAAAGAAAGAACATAGCTTCTTAAAATGTACCACCAGAAACTTTTCTCCATAAGATCAGGATCGATATTATGTTCAATTTCTTTATGCGCTTCAGGAACCTTACTCCAGTGGAGACCCGCTTTATGATGGTGAATTGTATGGTATCCGTTATTGAACAACAGGAAATTCAAAAAACCGGTGAAATTCCTGGAATGATTCCATTCGGATTCTTCATTAGCATGTACGTGCTGCACATAATTAAAAATAAGCACGCTGAACAGTGAAACCTGCTGGGGAATTATTACGAAAAGTAATGCTTTCTCCCAGTCGAGCACTAACGCAGCGGCTGCCCATAAAATAAGCACTGCATACTGCGAAATACATATGCGGAATTTCTCCCTGTTTTTTGTTTTTAATTCCTTCAGATACTCTTTAATAGCTCTTTGCTGGTAGTAACCACTGATGGTGGGGTAGGAAATGAGTGTCAGGAAATTATTTCTTTCGCTTATCCTGTAGGTGATAGAGTCATCGCCCTCACGGTTATTAAACCGGTGATGATTTTTGTTATGTGTAGGTATCCAGGCAAAAATCGGGAAACCGTAAAATACAGTTAGCCACCAATCAGTAAACAAATTCAATCTTTTTGAATTCCACATCGGAAGGTGGTTATGATTATGCGTCATTACTGCTACGGCGACTGACATAAATAAATACCACGTATATATAAACGGGTTCATCCCGATCCATACCCATTGGGCAATAAACATACTCGTGGTAATAAATATGTATGCAAGACTTTTAATGTCTGCATTGTTTTTCAACTTAAAGTTCATTCTATCCTTAATTAATGGTGATGAAATAAGATATGACTATTTTCATCAAATGAAAACACCATTTATAGAATTATGGAGGTAAAAATAAAAACATACTCTGCGTTTTCCGCTATAAATGGACTATTTAATCCCCTGCTTCCCCTTTTGCATCCAGCCAATGTATAATATTGAGTAATAATTGAAGGTTATCCTTTGCATATGGAGCATTCAGTCCGAACTTATTGTTCCCGCCAATTTGTGCACTGAACATTGCTGCTTCTCCCCACACAACAATTTTACCGTTCCCGGATTTTTTCACCGCACCTTGCATCAGGCCGGAAGCAGAAATTCGTGGTGTATTTTTATTGAACACCCATGCTGTATCAGGCATCAGGATGATAAAATTATTATTTAGTTTAAGAACAGAGACAGCATCCGCCGGTATTTGAAATCCTTCACCCGTAAAAGAGTATATAGAGTCAACATGCTCTGAATTATTTATACCGTCTGTAATGAAGCTTTCAATTAGTGTCCCGTCCTTTCGCGAGAACATATCCGGGGAGGGTTCTTTGGATGTGTCAAGAGCGAATCCATTCTTAAGATTAAAACCAAAACGTTCTGCAAGTTTTCCTGCAGCACCGGGAAAAGGCATATGATCCGCGATAAGGAAAAGACTCCCGCCTCTGTTTACCCAGTTCTCAACCTCGTCAATTTCGTTTACTGTAAAGGCTGAAGGGGTAGGAAGCGCCCAATCCTCGGTGTTTCTCTGATTTAGTGCATTTGAAATAACAAGAATACGCCCGCTGTCAAGTCCTGCTTCGGTAAATGAACTTCGATAGGGTTTGACATTGTAACCATCCTTTGTGAGA
Source organism: uncultured Ignavibacteria bacterium (assembly GCA_963832715.1). Taxonomy (GTDB): domain Bacteria; phylum Bacteroidota; class Ignavibacteria; order Ignavibacteriales; family Ignavibacteriaceae; genus DATFVA01. The sequence goes on from CAWHVB010000007.1 coordinate 255,743, forward strand.
ATATCTGCAAAGGGTTTATACCTGCCGGACATAGTGTGAAAATTATTATGTGCCTCATCTATGAATATTACGGGACCTTTGCCGGCCTTATATTCAGGTTTCCCTATTTCCGGATTGTAGGTTGAATCTTCAACCTGCTGGGCAATTAAAATATGACATGCCAGTATTAATATTATTATAATTTTCATATTATCCTTTCTTCAAATTCCGGAAAAGCACAAACATTTTTATACTAATATAGTGAATGGGCCTGTACTTATTCAAACCGATTTTATCTCGAACAACTTATGGCAGAATATGGTGCGGCTGATGATGAGCGGCTAAATCGAATAACAACGAAACCTTGAATGCTCCTCTTTAATGCACTTTACCTGCTCTGCCTGGATTACTGGAGAAAAAATCTCTCTTTTATCTTCTTTTCATTCTTTATATTTTTCTCTATAAATTATGATTTCCTTTTTCAGGGAAAGCCTTATAGGTAATGGAAACAACGGGTTTAACTCCGGTAAATTTAAGGGTGAGAAATGCTTATAACACATCTTTGCACTAAAATCTTAAAGATCCCATTTTATATCACTGTATTATTCTCGGTTTCGATTTTCTCAATCGGCTGTGAAAAAGGAACAGCTTCTGTACCCGGCGCCCCTTCCCCAGGCACATCAGGCTGGAGTCAAACCGGTAATTTTAATGCAAATGGAAGCATAGAAACTCTTTGTTCTGATGTTTCGGGAAATATTTATGCTGCAGGGGCTTTTAGAAATGACAGCGCTTCTTATTATGTAGCTAAATGGGATGGGAATAACTGGAGTGATCTTGGTAATTTAAATGCAAATGGTGTAATAAAATTTTTGTGCGCGGATAAAAATGGCAGCTTATATGCAGTCGGAGAATTTACAAGTACAGCCAGCCTAAAATATATTGCTGAATGGAACGGAAGCATCTGGAGCGACCTTGGTATCCATACCGATTATTCTCATAATCTTACTATTTGCACCGATGCTGATGGAAATGTGTACGCAGCTGGGGTAATCGAAAATAACAGCGGTCTCAATCTGGTCTATAAATGGAATGGATTTGCATGGAGTAACCTGGGCAGCTTTAACACCGGTGATCCTGTTTCCTCATTATGCGCAGATGTCGGAGGAATTATATACGCAGGCGCTGCTGATCAGGGCGGCTCGGGACTGCCGTACGTGGCAGAATGGAATGGTACATGGCAGAAGATCGGAAATCTTAACGCTTCGAATGGAACGATTAAGACAATGCTTACTAATTCTGCCGGGGAATTGTTTGTCGGGGGAAATTTTCAAAATACATTAGGGAAATATTATGTCGCTGGCTGGAACGGGAACAGCTGGAATGAATACGGAAGTCTCGATGGAAGTGTAGCTTCTCTTTGTAAAGATGCTTACGGAGGGATTTATGCAGCTGGAAGTTTTTCAATAAAAAATTATGGGAATGCAGTTGCAGTCTGGGAAAATGGATCCTGGACCGAAATTGGAAACTTAAACGCGGATATGAACATACTTTCAATCTGTACAAACTATAATGGCGAAATTTATGCCGGTGGAAATTTCACGAATAGTGCCGGCTATAATTATGTAGCACTCTATTATTTGGATTAGAGGATTAACGGACTAAACAGATGAATTTTGAGGATTGGTGGATTTGTTATTCAGTTGTCATTACTTAAGTAATCTTCTTTTTTGCAGCAATCAGAAATTTAAGATCATCTTGATCTTTATATCGCCCAATGGCTTCTTTATTTTTAATCAGATCATCAAGACTGATATAATATATACTTATTCCCTTATTTTTATAGAAGATTGTATTGGAGACTTTGCGCTCCCAGGCTTCATTAAATTTAACTTTCTCAATTGTGTTTAACATATCAATACGATTAGGCGGGGCACCGAATTGTAAAATCATCCCCGCCTTGATTAATTCTGCTTTCGATTCTATACCAGGAATATCCCCGTTCCAGAATTCATTTAACGCTGCATAAAGGCACTCTATGTTTTCTCTGGTAAGATCATAAAAGATATCAATATCTCCTGTTAATCTTGCATGACCATAATAGATGACTGCTTCGCCGCCCACTATCAAATATTTTACTTTATGAATGAAAAGTTGGTTCAAAAAATCCAGGATATCCCCTGAGAAATTTGTTTTGTTCATTTCTTATGGCTCTCTCTCACATCCCTGGTTTTATCACCATAAAATCTTCTTTTGAGCTCCTTAGCAATTCTTTGTCTTTCTTCTGGAGTCATATTAACTTCCTGAAGTATTTCCCAATCCTCAGCTTCTTTGTAATTTTTTGCTTTATTAATTATTCTTTCCATTCACTATACTCTTCCTTTAAGCCGGCCTATTTTACTTCAAGCCGACATTTCAAAAGACTGCTTAAACGAAATTAGCAAAAAACCCAGACCTGTCCAAAATAGAATATAACGCATCAAAATAGTTTAAGTATTAGAAAAGAAATAAAATAATTTCTTCTTGATTATTATAATTACCGCCTTTATCAAATAGGATGTTTGTTGGAGATTTATAAAAGCTGCCTGGAAAGCTTTTCTATGGATCAGCCGATAGTAATTGTTTAACATTTATTACTTATTATATTTATTAATTATGCTCCCACGGAATTTTTCTATAAAAAAGACGCAGAATGATTTCTCCAGGGTTGTCAGGTTTTATGACTTTTGGGGAAAATTAACCGAACAAAAAGCAATCGACCAGGCCATGCACATTTCCGGCATCACGAATAATTCTAAACTACTTGATGTGGGGTTGGGTACCGCCCAATTATTCGGTAAGGTTCTTAGTATAAATGCTCAGGGATTTAATACAGGCATAGATCTTTCTCCTGCTATGCTTGTTAAAGCGAAGGAAAAATTAAGCTCTCTATCTGGAAATTATTCACTAAATGCAGGAAACGCATACAAACTTCCTTTTAAAGACGAAAGTTTTGATTATGTGCTCAGTAGTTACGTGCTCGACCTTCTTCCTGAAAAGGACTTTGAGTATTGTACTTGCTGAATTCAGAAGAGTAATGAAGAAAAATGCCGAAGGACTTATCCTGACGATGACTATGGGCAGTAGATGGTATAATAGGATATGGTTTCTCCTGGCGAAAAATTTCCCGTCACTGTTAACCGGCTGCAGACCCATTGATCTATCGAACTATATTGAATCATCAGGTTTTAATATCATTCAAAGGAAGTTCGTTTCGCAGAATACTTTTCCCAGCGATATAATTAAATTTAAAATGTGAGAAATGAAGTCCAGTTGCCGGATGTCCGAAGAAATCATTATCTCCTAATCCCTTACCTTCTATAAGGGGGGACATTGCAATATTTTTATTAAATTGTACCTAAGTGTCATCCTTAAAATGAATCTCTAACAAACTTTCGGAAATGCATGCTATGAACGACGTAAATACTTCGCTTAAAAGAATTTTGATAGTTGAAGACGATGCCCTTACAAGGGATATAATGAAACGCCAGCTCGATAAGTTTTACAACATCGATTTTGCCGTTGACGGGAGGGAAGCGCTTGAATTATTTGACCTGAATAATTATGCTCTCATCCTGATGGATATAAATCTCGGGATCGGTAAAAACGGAATTGAAGTCATGAAAGAGATTAGAAAATCGGAAAAAGGGATGAATACCGCAGTCGTGGCAATTACTGCGTATGGTAATTTTGGCGACAGGGAATCATTCATCGATACAGGGTTCGATAATTATATATCTAAACCGTGGAATACCGATAGTCTTATCAGGTGCATGATGGATACAATCAGCTTGTATGAGTGATAGTTTCCCGGAAATAAAAAACCCGATAACGGGGGTGTTATCGGGCCGAACTCTTTTAACCATCACGAGGCAGGGGTAAACCTCTGTGAACGAGTTCAAATTTTTTTAGCTATGAAAATAGCTTCTGCCGTCTTCATAGAACTGAAACTTATAAAATAATACACAAATATAATTCAAAAAAGATGAAACTCAAATATTCCATAGGCCTTCCGTGTGGTAATAATATGGGGTCTTCCTTTCAGTCCGGCGTTTTATAATTATAGCATCCGGATCATACTGATTTGAAGTTTTTAGAACCGCCTTGAGGGTTAAATTACCCGTAAACAATAAATTAGTTGCTGATTCTTTCGATAATAAGGCAGGGTTTCTTAATTTACAAGTGCCGGGTACCGGCAAAAAACCCAAAAGTGTTAAAAAATAAGTGAATTGATGATGAATTATCAAAATATGACTCAAAAGGAGCTGATAGATGAATTAAACAGGCTTCAAAAGGAAAATGAATCTCTAACAAGCACCTATCAGAGAGAGATAGCTGAACGTAAGAGTGCCGAAGAACAGTTGAGACAAAGTAATCAAAGACTAGAAGCCATTATTTCTGCCACTCCCGATGGAATCGGAATGATATCCCTGGATGGAAAGATCCAGCTCATAATGTCAGATAAACTTCCCGAGATGTACGGATATTCTATTCAGGATCAGGAAGAATTTGTAGGAAGGTCTGCATTTGACTTTATTGATCCTTCCAGTCATAAAACGCTGATCGATAACATTCAAAAATTGCTCTCCGGCAGAGAAGGTGACAAACTGACGGAATATATTGCGGTGAAAAAAGACAGCAGCAGATTTTATATCGATGTTAACTCCACAGTTCTGCGTGATGCTGCCGGGAATCCTACAGGTATTCTCTTCGTCGAACGTGACATAACTGAACGGAAGAAAACAGAAGCAGAAATCATTAAAAAGAATCAGGAATTGGCCGAACTTAATGCAGCGAAAGATAAATTTTTTTCAATTATTGCTCACGACTTGAGAAGCCCTTTTCAGGGATTACTGGGATATTCTAAAATTTTATCAACCCAGTATAACGAATTACCTGAGGAAGAAAGATTATTGATAATTCAACGTTTGGAAACACTCAGCCAGTATTCAATTAAACTCCTTGATAACTTATTGGAATGGGCAGCGATTCAAACAGGACAGTTGAACCTGAAGCTTGAAGAATTCAACCTCCTCGATGAAATGTATCAGACACTTTTGATTATTCGCCAGACAGCTGAAAATAAAGGGATCAGGTTTAATTACAGAATAGATGATTCAATTATGATTAATGCTGATAAAAACATGTTAAGTACAATCCTGAGAAATCTTTCCTTTAATGCAATAAAGTTTACTCACCCCGGTGGTACTGTTGATCTTATAGTAACTCAATCCGGTTCTTATATTCAGTTTTCAATAGCGGATAATGGCGTTGGAATAGATAAAAATGACCTCCCGAATTTATTTAGGACCGACAGCACCTTCAGAAGAAAAGGGACTGCTGATGAGTTGGGAACGGGTCTCGGATTGCTTTTGTGCAAAGAAATGATTGAAAAACATGGGAGCGAAATCCAGGTTGAAAGTAAGATTGGTGAAGGATCAACTTTTTCATTCAGAATTCAATGCTGATTATTCATTAAATATCTGCAAATAAAAAAGCTGCAGATAATTTTTTATCCGCAGCTTTACCTTGATAACTTATTTCCTGAATACTATTATCTCACTGCTTTCCCTGTCTGCAGCAGCCGCTTTTAATTTGCAGCTATTTTCTGCATCAGTATCACAGCCGTTTTGTTCAAAACAAATCACGTAGATTCGTTGCCGGGTTCGTTTATTCTTGTATCAAACGTCTTGTTTCCGCAGTTCGGGCACGGAGGTATCTTATCTCCTTGCCCCGGACTTCTCACCTTCCCACCTTCTTACGTTCCTTAAAAACATTAACGAAAAATCCGGGATATCTCCCCCCAGTCCGTTACTTGTCCGTCTCAGGCAGGCCTGCCTTGCCGTCAGGCAGGTCGCCCCAACCCTTCACTCCTCCCCCATTCCAATACTCCACTATCCTAACTTGAATACGTCCTGAATACGTCCTGAATAGTTGAATGCGTCTTGAATACGTCTTGAATACGTTGACAAACCGAATCAAATATATTATATTTGTACGAATCATTTTATGGAGTATTTATGGCATTATTAGTTAATACAGTTGTCGGAGAGGTTACAGGGAAAATGGGAAATAAAGTTTTCCGTATAATGAATGGAAAGAACTTTGTTTCAGACCGCCCCTTACACTATAAAGCAGCAAAAACCCCGGCCGCAAAACAGACAAGAGGCAATTTCAGAATGGGTGTTAAACTCTCAGCGAAGTTAATATCTGATCCGGCTTTGAAGGAAGTATGGTCAGCGGCAAAGATACAGGGCACCGATTCCTATCATAGAATTTTAAGTCAAAATAGTAAGTTGATAAATGCTGGTTCCCTTACCGATCGAACTAAAATAACCCCTGATGGTTTGTTCCTTAAAGTCGAATCGGCTTCTCTTCAAAATGAAGTGCTTCATTTATCCCTGAATTGCCCCGATGAGAATAACCTCGTATTCCCCGCTAAGTTAACGATGCTGTATTATTTCAGTAAAGCATCCAGCCCCATAGTTCTGACTCAAACAACTATTCCGGATAGTATAACCGGTGGAATTTATGAGCTTGATATCAAACCTGGTAAAAGTATTGTGAAATTATTGAACGATACCCCAGATGCCTTGCTATTCATTGCTCTGATAAGTGAAACAGAAAGAAAAAAGAAAGCATACTGGACGAGTACCGCATCTGTCAGCAGAATTCAGAAGCGTTGAATGCCTTGATTGAAAACTATATGTATTAACAGCTATTTTCCTTTACTCTGCCCTATTGTCATTTTATAAGCCATTGCAGCTTCCGGAAATGGTGTCAGGGTGCCCAAAAGTATGTTATAAGTTCCTTTTTCAGAGAGTTCGTCTGCAACTTTCTTAATTAACGCTAAACTTGCTTTCATCAATCCTGAACCAAGACTTAAACGGGCAACACCTAAATCCTGCAGTTCACTAACGGATAAAGGTGATCCTCCCCCGATGGTTGGATTGGAAAGAATATTAATGGGAGCATTGATCTCCTTAACGAGCGTCTTAATTGTTTCTTTCTCCCATACAGGCTGAACAAATATACAATCTGCACCGGCTTCCCGGTATTTGTTCCCTCGCTTTATCGATTCGGATAATTTTTCCTGCGTGGAACCAGATGAAGTATAAAATGAGTCCGTTCTTGCATTAATTACTAAATGAAACCCCAGAGAATCCGATAATTCACGAATGGCTGAAATTCTTTCGCAGAATTCGGTCTCGTCGATCAATTCCGGACTTAAATCAATACTGTCTTCAATATTTATTCCTACGATTCCCGTTGCTATAATCTTTTTAACAGAATCAATTACTTCATTTACATTATTACCATATCCCGCTTCTATATCCACAGTTACCGGAACCTGTACTGCTTTTACGATTCCCTTAATGATCCCAATCATTTCTGACAATTGTATTACCTGGCTGTCAGGATATCCTAAAGAGGCGGCTACCCCCATACTTGTGGTTGCAATCGCTTTATAGCCGCTCGCTTCTATTAATTTCGAACTTCCAATGTCCCACGAGTTTAACAGAACCAGAATTTCTTTATCCTGATGATATTTTAAGAACAGTTCGGCTTTTTCTTTTTGGATACTTGAAACCATAATATTGTCCTTTTAAAAGTTTAGTATAAATATATATGATTTCTTCCTCACTTTTTACTACACTATCCGTGATCAATTATGCCTGATCCTTTCTCCTTTCGGAGGAAGTATCGGGTTGTAATATCTGTTATTCCTTGCGGTAGGGTTGATTTGCCGTTATTGTCTTTTTTCAAGGGGCCGGAAGTATTATTCTTTTTCTTTAATTGAATCTGTCTTATTAGGATTATCAAACAATTCAACTATTCTACTTCTGAAAACGATAGCGATGGCTGCTCCCCCGGCAACCCCAATAGAAATTCCATAAGGTATATCCAAACCATCAAATATAGCTCCTGCGGCTGCTCCGAAGGCAGCACCTAAACCGGCACCATATATCAAAATCGTTTCACTCTTACTGACTGATCTGTTTTTTCCCATCTGAATTTTATCCTTTATAATTAATATTTGCCTGATTTATGGTTCCTTACAGCAGCCGGACTTTGATAATGACCCCTGCAGTCATAAGTACTAAAGCCTCAGAAAGTTAGATGAAATAATCGAGAGGAACAAGGATCAGCATTTATAATATGCATTGGAATAGAACGGGTTCAGAAGAACCTGATTGTATTTACTTGAAAAATGAATTTTACCCCCGCTATTTACTTAAACTAATAATTCTTATAAATTATATTTGAAACCTGTTATTAAGGAGATTGTTGTGGAGGAGTCAAACCATAATTCCATGAAGAGTAAATTAGAAGATATCTTAAGGATTATCCGGCAGGCTGATATTCCTGATGTTGATCGGGAAAGGTGCCTGATAAAAGCTGTTAAGGATCAGAACCGGGAGCTGAAGCTTGAGGCAGCCCTGGAAAGAGTGGGCGGCAGAGCAATGTCTATGCGCTTCACATCAGAACTTCAGGAAGTTGTTAATTTGGTGGCACAGCAGCTCCATGATATGGAAATGAACATAACAGGAGCCTTCATAGCCATCAATGATCAGGATGTCGATAAGGAGTTCAATTTCTGGGGCTCAACAGGTGTCGCTGAAAAGTACGTTAAAAAAGCTGCTATTCCATTTCTTGACCGACCTATTTATACCGGATTGACGGCAGCTGTTAGAAAAAGAGATGTGTTTCTGACTGAAGAATATTCCCGGGCGGAAAAAATTGAGTTCTTTGAGCATTTGTTTAAATATGCTCCGTATAGCAATTCTTCTCCGGAATGGAGAAGGCAGGTTTTGTCCCGGAAGGGCGGTTACACCCGTGCCGCAGCTGTATCCCACTATACAACTATTTTTGTAGTGAACCATAATGGCAATAAATTCTCCGCTAAAGATAATGAGATACTGAAGCGGTTCGCGGGAGTATTCGAGCAAAGCTATATAAGGTTCCTCGATATCAAGAAAGCTGAGGAGCACGCTAAGGAGGCGTTGAAGCTGGCATCGCTTGATAGAATACGCGGTGAGATTGCGAGTATGAGGACGAAGGAGGATCTCAATAGGATTACCCCGATTATCTGGAGAGAGCTGATCTCGCTGGAGGTACCGTTTACTCGTTGCGGAGTCTTCATCGTAAACTTGAAAGATGAAAATATACAAGTATATCTGACCACACCCGCCGGCAAGGCGTTAGGTGTCTTGAACCTGCCTTTCGACGCTAATGATCTGACCCGCAAAACTTTGGATCACTGGAAGAAAAAGAAAGTTTACAGAAAACGCTGGAATAAGCAGGATTTCGTAAACTGGACAAAATCTATGATAGAAATAGGACAGATACATGATGCGGCAGCTTATCAGGGCTCTTCCGAACCGCCGGAAGCTTTATTCCTCCATTTTGTTCCGTTCGCACAGGGTATGCTGTATGTCGGGGATAATTCTGAACTTACGGATGAGATGCTGAACCTGGTGCGCTCTGCTGCAGAAGCATTTTCAGTTGCTTATACACGCTATGAGGATTTTAAGAATATCGAGATAGCAAAAAGTGAAATAGAAACTACTTATAATGAATTAAAAACTGCCCAGGCAAAACTTAAAGAACTGGATCAGCTGAAGTCCCGCTTCTTTGCAAATATCTCTCACGAATTCAGAACGCCGCTGACGCTTATACTCGGTGAAATAGATAGTGTTATGTCTGAAAAAATTGATGTTAGGGAGAAAGGAAAACTTCAGGTAGCATATAGGAATGCCAGGAGGCTCCTTGTTCTGATTAACCAGCTGCTTGATCTCTCAAAGCTTGAGGCAGGCAGTATGGAATTGAATGCTGCTCAGCATAACATAGTTCCCTTTCTGAAAAGTTTATTCTACTCATTCGAGTCACTTTCTGAATCACAAAAAATTGCTTTGAAGTTTGAATCGGAAAGCGAAAACATTCCGGTTGTCTTTGATCCGGATAAAATGGAAAAGATATTTTATAATGTTATCTCAAATGCTTTCAAATTTGTTCCCTCTAATGGTGAGATAAAAGTAAGTGTTAACATCACTGATTCTACAGCAGAAATAAGGATAAAAGATACGGGTATAGGAATACCTTCCCATCGGCTCAAGCACATCTTTGATAGGTTCTACCAGGTGGACGGTTCTGCATCAAGAAAGCATGAAGGTACGGGGATCGGGCTGGCCCTTACAAAGGAATTAATTGAACTTCATAAAGGGAGTATTTCAGTTGACAGTAAAGAAGATGAAGGCAGCGAGTTTATAATCCGGCTTCCTGCAGGAGATCGTAAGACTGAAACAGAAGAATTAATAACCGCAAAGCCTGGGTTTTCACTGCAGGTGAATGATCATAATGTGGTTGGAGAGGTAGAAACAAAATTGAAACCTGCTGTATCCCCTGCCTCTGCTGGTAAAAGTGAGATAATTTTAATCGTTGAAGATAACCCTGACGTTAGGAGTTACGTGAACAGCCTGCTTCAGAATGATTATAAAATAATTGAGGCTTCTAACGGTGAAGATGGTATATCGGGTGCAAAAGATGCAATTCCTGATCTGATAATTACTGACGTGATGATGCCGGGAATGGATGGTTTTCAGTTCAGCAGGCAGATAAGAAATGACGTGAAGACAAGTCATATTCCGATTGTAATGCTTACTGCAAAAGCGGGACTCGATGATAAAATAGAGGGACTGGAAACCGGTATTGATGCTTATATTACAAAACCATTCAGTGCAAAAGAGCTGAGGGTAAGGGTGAGAAATTTAATTTACCAGCGTAAACAGCTCAGGAAGCGTTTTAGTAAAGCAACGGTAATAAAGCCTTCGGAGGTTACTGCGGTTTCTATGGATCGGGAATTTTTGGAAAAGATAATGAAAGTTGTTGAAGAGAATTTTGAGGATCCGAAGTTCAGTATTGGGAATCTTGCTGATGCAGTTTATATGAGTACTTCCCAGTTGAATAGAAAACTTAACGCTCTTGTGGCTCAGCCGGCAGGACGGTTCATCCGTTCGCTTCGTCTTCAACGGGCGGCTGATCTTCTAAAACAAAACGCTGACACTGTTGCCGGGATTTGCTTTAAAGTAGGTTTTTCTGACCAGGGATATTTCGGAAGAGTTTTCAAAGGACAGTTTGGGGTTTCGCCGAATGCTTATAGAAAGAAAAGCCGGGGGTGACCTGGCTGCAGTTTCACTTATAATTTCCTGCCTTTATTAGATAAAAGGGATGATCCGAAATATTACATCTCAGAAATCTGCGCAGGGAATCCGAAACCTTGCTCAAATTGTACAAGAAAATATCACTCAATATCTATAATTTAATACATTAAACGGTGCTGACCTTAACGGAGGGGAAATATTAAATAATTAAGTCGTTCTTTAATAGAGTATGCCGACTATGCATTCTCTGTCAGATCGAATCCAGTATCAGTAAAATATTTTAACCGGGTAAATATGATAAGGATAAAGGTGAACGGAACCTGCCTCAGCGACGGAAGAGTTGTCTTTGAAACGAACGATTTTATAGAATGCCGCGGACTTATCCTTACTCAGCCTGATGAACTCCCTGATGGATGTAAGGTTGAAGTTGCTGTTTCTTACAACGAAGACGATTTTCTCACGGGAAAGAACGGAATTGTATGGGCAACTTATGATATAAGACAAGCGGAGATTTTACATAGAGCGTTGCTTGCACAAAATATCAACACTGAAATAATAAAAACTAACCTTGAAAAAAAAGAAATGTTCCTTATAAAGATAACAAGCACAACTGACCGGAATGACGCTATGGACTTCATCTGGAAAAGTGAGAGTGGTCTTAATCTAAAACCGGACTGGACTTACTCTCAAGGTGAAACAAATAAAAGCTTTGATCAGTGGCTGGACGGTTATTAAATTTATGATCTGAAATCCGCACCCCCCCACAGTGTACAATATCCTTTCTCCCTTTTTCTGTAATAAAAAAGGCTGCTAGTTCTTTAGCAGCCTTAATTGTGCCCGAAGCAGGACTCGAACCTGTACGCTTGTCCTCCCACTAGACCCTGAACCTAGCGCGCCTGCCTGCCTGACTGCTCTTGATCTCACTCTCGGCAGTCAGGCAGGTCTGCCAATTCCGCCATCTTCCTTAATTTCACTTTTCCCGAACCAGCTTTCCAGTATTTTTCTCTTTTTCTGGCTTCAGGTCTGCTGCTGCATTCTTCTTTGTAAATTAAAATATATGGTCTGTATGACCGTGTGGTTTTTTCGTAACCCTTATTATGCCTTCTTAATCTTTCTTCAAGGTTGCTCGTTTGTCCAACATAAATGTAGTTGCTGAGGCAGCTTTTAATTGCATATACAGTGTACAATATGCTTTTCCCTTTTTCTATAATAAAAAAGGCTGCTAGTTCTTTAGCAGCCTTAATTGTGCCCGAAGCAGGACTCGAACCTGTACGGGAGTACTCCCACTAGACCCTGAACCTAGCGCGTCTACCAATTCCGCCATTCGGGCAAATTCTATCTAACAATTAATAATTAACAATGAACAATTCGTTTTATTCAAGAACTAGCAACCTTTGTAGTTGCCCTTGAGACCCTGAACCTAGCGCGCCTGCCTGACTGCTGCTATTTCTTAACCTACGGCAGGCAGGTCTACCAATTCCGCCATTCGGGCTAATTCTATCTAACAATTAAAAATTAACAATGAACAATTCATTTTATTCAAGAACCGGCAACCTTTGTAGTTGCCCTTGAGACCCTGAACCTAGCGCGCCTGCCTGACTGCTGCTATTTCTTAACCTACGGCAGGCAGGTCTACCAATTCCGCCATTCGGGCTAATTCTATCTAACAATTAATAATTAACAATGAACAATTCGTTTTATTCAAGAACTAGCAACCTTTGTAGTTGCCCTTGAGACCCTGAACCTAGCGCGCCTGCCTGACTGCTGCTATTTCTTAACCTACGGCAGGCAGGTCTACCAATTCCGCCATTCGGGCTAATTCTATCTAACAATTAATAATTAACAATGAACAATTCGTTTTATTCAAGAACTAGCAACCTTTGTAGTTGCCCTTGAGACCCTGAACCTAGCGCGCCTGCCTGACTGCTGCTATTTCTTAACCTACGGCAGGCAGGTCTACCAATTCCGCCATTCGGGCAAATTCTATCTAACAATTAATAATTAACAATGAACAATTCGTTTTATTCAAGAACTAGCAACCTTTGTAGTTGCCGTTGAGACCCTGAACCTAGCGCGCCTGCCTGACTGCCGCTATTTCTTAACCTACGGCAGGCAGGTCTACCAATTCCGCCATTCGGGCAAATTCTATCTAACAATTAATAATTAACAATGAACAATTCGTTTTATTCAAGAACTAGCAACCTTTGTAGTTGCCCTTGAGACCCTGAACCTGGCGCGCCTGCCTGACTGCTGCTATTTCTTAACCTACGGCAGGCAGGTCTACCAATTCCGCCATTCGGGCTAATTCTATCTAACAATTAAAAATTAATAGACACAAATTTACTATATACTGAATATTTTTCCTAATAAAGCTCGCAAAGAACTTATTCTCCCTTTACCAGCCTGTATCCCCTCTTTTATCTTCCTCTTTCTTGATTCTCCCTCCGCCGGAATGTATTTCACAGTTAGGCGGGAGATTCTTCTGGTTAATTATATCAGTGTAGACTTCAGGACAACCCGATGTTGCCAGTCTTGTATCACCAAGATCCATAGTAGTTTTGCAGAATTCCATTGATACTATTCCGGGAGCAAGCTCAAAATATTTAAGCGGAAGGTTCATTTTCTTGTAAACACCTTCCATAAATTTCCCCCAGATCGGCAGGGCAGCTTTGGCTCCCTGTCCGTACCAGTTAGTAAATTTAACTCTGTGGTCGTCAAATCCTACCCAGGCGCCGGCTGCCAGCTGTGGGGTAAACCCTACAAACCATGCATCTGCAAAATCCTGTGTGGTACCGGTTTTTCCGGCTGCAGGATACTGGAAGTATCTTCTGAGACCAGCACCTGTTCCGTAATTAACTACATCCTGCATCATATCTGTAACAATGGATGCTGTCTGAGGTGAAATAGCTTCTGTGTATTCAGGAGTAAATTCCGCAATTTGAATCCCATTGTGATCTTCAATTTTTAATATTGAGATCGGTTCGACATGCACACCTTTATTTGCAAGGGTCCCGTACGCTGATGTTAATTCGAGGGGCGATACTTCTGATGTACCGAGGGCAATTGAAGGATAAGGATTTATATCCGATTCTATTCCCATTTTGTGCGCGAACTTTACTACCTGCGCAGGAGGTGCGATGTCGCTGATCGTCATTCTCCCTGCAATAACGTTCACTGAGTGAGCAAGAGCTTCTCTGAGAGTCATATACCCCCCGTATTCGTCTCCTGCGTTGTTGGGCGACCATCCCTTGTAATCAAACTTCTGGTTAAGCAGAGTATACGCCGGAAAGTAGCCATTATCAATTGCAGTAGTGTACACAAATGGTTTGAAAGCCGATCCCGGCTGTCTCTTTATACCTGTAACGTGATTAAGTCCCCTTCCGAAATTCTGGTTTTCTCCTCCTACCATAGCCCTGATCTGCCCGTTTGAAGGATCAATCACTACAAATCCTACCTGGATCTTCGTAGCTTCTGCTTTAACTGAATCCACAAAAGATTCACGGTTTTTCATTTTATTGTATATCGAAGCCCTCTGCTCTTTTGATGCGGCTTTTTTATACCCCGGCGAGTCTTTTATAGCGCGGTCAAGCAGACTTGCCAGCAAACTTTTATTTTTACTCCAGCTCCAGTTTTTATCGAACAGCTTCTGATATTCAGCCAGGTGCTCTTCACAGGCTTTGTTGGCTATCTTCTGCATACCCATATCAATTGTGGTATAGATGTTCAGCCCATCCCTGTAAAGGTCATACCCATATTTATTCGCCATCGACATCATTTGCTGCCGTATGTATTCCATAAAGTGAGGGGCAATCGATTTTATACCGCCGACACGCTCTGTGGTGAGTACAATAGGCTGCTGTTTCAGTTCCTGGTATTTTTCTTTACTGAGATACCCTACATCAACCATGTTTGCCATAACCAGGTTCCTTCTTGCAATGGCATTATCATAGTGATTAACGGGATCATAGTTCGCTGAAGATTTAAGTAATGCAACAAATAAAGCGGATTCGGGAATGGTTAGTTCTGAAGCATCCTTACCGAAATATTCTTGGGCTGCCGATTCAATGCCGTATGCTCCCTTACCGAAATATGATACATTCAGATATAGTTCAAGTATTTCATTTTTCGTATAGGTTTTTTCGATCTGGATTGCGGTTATCCATTCCCTGATCTTTCTCACGCCAGTCTCAAAAATATTTTCGTTCCGGCTCTTAAGTTTGTACAGGTTCTTGGCAAGCTGCTGTGTTATCGTACTTGCCCCCTCACGAGAAAATGTAAATACGTTCTTTACCATTGCCTTGGCAAACCGTGAAATATCTACACCCCAATGATCATAAAACCTTCTGTCTTCTGTGGCAATTAGTGCATGAATCAATGGCTTTGGGATGCTGTCAATATCTGTTTCAACCCTGTTTTCTATAAAAAACTGGCCAAGCACTTCCCCGTCCACTGAATATACTTTGCTGGCAAGTACCGGTTTCGGATTCTCCAGCTCCTCGAGCGATGGAAGTCCGCTGAAAATAAATACCGCAAAAGCGAGAACAAAGGCAATGATGATCCCGGCTGCAATAAGCTTGTTCCTTGAGGCATTGGGACTTTTTTTCTTCTTTTTGTTCCGGTACTTCGGATCATTGAAGTACTTTTTCATATCTATATCCGATAATTTCTTTTTTGCCATTTTATTTCCACTCTACTATTTCAAAATTATTGTCGCGGAATATTCCGTAACACGGTGCATCAAGCCAGGAACCTAAATTTATATAAATTCCGTTCTTGTACTTTTCAAACTGTCTGTGGTGCAGGTGCCCGAATATGACATAATCGAATCCTTCATCTATTTTGTTCCGGGCTGCATCATATAAACCGTCGACTTCTCCATAATCCTTTTTTGAAGTGTATTCACGGCTCGATTTGCTGGTTCCGCTGGCAATAGCAATACCTATATCCGGGTGAACCCATGAATACAATGTCTGCATTGTTTTGTTCCGCATTATTTTCTTCAGTATGTTGTAACCTGTGTCATTCTTCACCAACCCGTCGCCGTGACCAATAAAAAATCTTTTACCGTTTAATTCTCTCTCTATCGGATCTTCGTACATTACTGCACCGATTTCACTCTCAAAGAAGTCTCCATGCATAAAATCGTGATTTCCGATAAAATAATGAATTTTGACCCCAGCTTCCGTAATGTCCTGCAATGCAGTCAGTGTCCTGAAGTATCCTTTCTGATATACCCTCTTGTACTCAAACCAGTAGTCAAAAAGATCTCCGACTATAAAAAGCTCTTTTGCTTCATTTTTGGCAAATTCCAGGAATTTGACAAGGAGCCGTTCTTTCTTGCTTTCAATCTCCCTGGACCGCAACCCGAGGTGAATATCAGATATGAAGAGGTATGAATCTTTCACAAATAACAAAAATGGTTGTTTATAAATTTAATGATTGACATAATGAAAATAAAAACCAAATTTAATCACTGCCGGATAATTTGAAATAAACCAGAAGATGGTTATCGGGATCAGGAATTACCTCGATTGGTTCGAAACTGAGCTTAAAGTGAAATTCCTGATCGCTTTTATTCAGCCTTATTTTTTCCGTTTTCGATTCGGTTGATTCCGACTTAAACAAAAATTCAACCGGTAAGTCATAATCTGAGTAGCCTTTTTCCGTCTGACTCAGTTTAAGAGTTATATCGTATGTGCTGTCGGATGTTTCTTCCTGCTTCCAGCTGTATTCCACCTGCGGTACGTTATCTCCTTCAAATATCCATTGTTTGAAAAATTGATCGAGATTTCTCCCTGAAGTTTCTTCGCATACTTCTTTGAAATCATTAGTTGAAGCATTCCTGTATTTATACTTTTCAAAATAATTCCTCAGACTCCTGAAAAAAACTTCATCTCCCAGCTCCCATCTTAGCATATTTAATACCCATGCTCCTTTATCATAGACCAGTGAGCTGAACAAATCGTTTTCCGGGTTATAAACTGTTCCTGAAAAGCTTTCATCAAATTTACTCATCATCGATGAGCGAAGTGCTTTGGGGCCGGCAAGATGTTCCACATAGAGTGCCTCGCAGTATGTTGCAAATCCTTCATTCAGCCAGATATCCTTCCAGGATTCAGGCCCTACTGCATCCCCGAACCATTGGTGTGCAAGCTCGTGTACGTATATATCTGTAAAGAATCGTTTGCCGCTTACAAAGTTAGAACCTATCCCTGTTAATGTTTGGTGTTCCATCGCCCCGATCTGCCAGAGGAATTCGGCTACCCCGTACTTCTCTTTGATGAATGGATATTCACCGAAAGTCTTTGAAAAGAAATCAATCATACCGGGATGTCCGCCATAGTCTATTTTAGCATTATCTTCGTCCTCCGGAAAAGCATAGTACTCAATCGGCATCGTATCTTTTTTATCCTGTGATACATAGGTATCTGTGAAATTCCTGTAAACAGAAGAATACAGACAAATTAAATAAGTTGATATAGGGTAGAGAGTTTTCCAGTGGTACGTACGTCTTGATCCGATCGTAGTCTTATCTACAAGGATACCATTCGAGGCAGAGACGTAAGCAGTATCGTTTGTAAGGTACATATCAAGCAGCGCTTTATCAGAAGGCATATCGTTGCAGGGAATCCAGGTCGAAGCATAATCAGGTTCACTCAGATTATATACGACCCAGTGCCCGTATTTTTTCCCGAATGTGAAGGAACCGAAGCCTTCCCTTTCGGGTTTGCCTTCATAAATTATTTCAATCCTGAATGTATCCGGCAAAGGTACTGCCGGCTTGATAGAGAGACGTGAACCATCAATTTCATAATCAGCAGTCTTGCCATCGATAGATAATCCCGTAATTTTCATATTATCATGAAAGTTCAGGATTATTTTCTCAAGGTTCTTTTCCTTCATCCTTCCTGTTAGTATAACATCTCCGTTTAATACCTGGTCTTCAGGATGAAGATCCAGTTTAATATTATAATGCAGGATGTCAAGCTGGTACTGTTCATCGGCTATATATCCGGCATCGACGGAAACAGGCGGTAGAGTCGAAAGCCTTTGTTGAATTTTTGCTCCGTTCTCTAACGAAGACCTGATACCCTGCTGGAAAGGAGTAATTCCCAGGTACCAGCCTGCGGCAAAGAAGAGCAGGAAAAGGAGCGCTGAAACTATTTTCGTTCTTCTGCTCATTCTTCCCAATGATGTTATCTTAACGGTATTTAGAGAAGCTAATGAAAGTGACTTGTTTAACATATATAGTAAATTCTTCAGAGATAAATAAATTTAATAATTTGATCAATTGCCAATCAAATCATAAATGGATATATTAAATGCCAACACAATGCAAAATATGAGGGATTTTATCATATGACATTTCCCGGATCTTCTATCCTTCGCGATACAGTTACAATGCTGCTCGCCGGAGGGCAAGGGGAAAGACTTTTTCCACTAACCCAGCCCAGGAGTAAACCTTCGGTGCCGTTCGGCGGAAAATACAGAATAATCGACTTTGCACTATCCAACTGTCTGAATTCAGGCCTGAGAAGGATCTATGTTCTCACGCAGTATAAATCCGATTCACTTAATCAGCATTTATATGAGGCGTGGAGTATTTTTAATCCTGAACTCGGCGAATTCATATATAACGTACCTCCACAGCGAAAGCTGAACAATGACTGGTACCTCGGAACCGCAAATGCAATATATCAAAATATGAATCTTTTCTCTGCCGACAAAAGAGCTAAATGGGTGCTTGTACTCAGCGGCGATCATATTTATAAAATGGACTACCTTAAAATGCTTCAGTATCATGTGGATACCAAAGCTGCTATGTCGATTGCCTGTATTGATGTCCCGAAGGATGAGGCTCACAGGTTCGGCATTGTTGGAGTTGATGAAAATTATCACGTTCAGTCATTTATAGAAAAACCGCCGAAACCTCCTGAGATTCCCGATAAGCCCGGCCATTCTTTTATTAATATGGGTATCTATGTTTTTAATGCAGATATTCTTCGTGAAGTACTGATCGAAATGGAAAATAAGAAAATCAAAAATAATGATTTTGGTCATGATGTCATCCCGTACATGGTTAAATCGGATCTCGATGTTATTGCTTACGGATTTCACGATGAAAACAAAAAAGAAAAAACATACTGGAAAGATATAGGCACAATAGATAGTTATTTTGAAGCAAGCATGGACCTTATCAGCATTACTCCTGAATTTAATATGTACGATCAGTCCTGGCCGATGAGAACGTACCAGTACCAGTTCCCTCCGGCGAAGACAGTGTCTCACGAAGGCGAACGTGTGGGAAGAACACTTAACTCTCTTATCTGCGATGGTTCGATCGTATCCGGAGGACTTGTTGAAAGATCTCTTCTGGGTCCCAACGTAAGGGTGAACAGCTATACATACATAACCGATTCGATAATTATGAATAACTGCAACATTGGGAGGCATGCCAGGATACGAAGAGCAATCATCGACAAAAACGTTAACGTACCGGAAGGATATGAGATCGGGTTTGATCTTGAAGGGGATAAGAAGAAATTTACCGTGACTGAAAGCGGAATAGTGGTGATCGCCAAGAACCAGGTGCTGCCGGTTTAAAGACTTAATTCCACAAGGAGGAAATCATAGACTTGAGACTGGAATTCAATTTTAAGCAATCCGGAGTAATTCCTTATCGAAAAAATGAAGGTAAACTGGAAATCCTGCTGATCACATCAATCAGGAAAAAGAAATGGATAATACCCAAGGGATATGTCGAATTTAACCTTACACCATTTGAATCAGCAAAAAAAGAAGCGTTTGAAGAAGCCGGCATCATCGGATCAAACGAAACCTTTGAACTTGGGACGGTTGAACTTAAAAAGGGAATGGGAGTTACTCATATGAAGATATTCTCGATGGAAATAATTAAAATTCTGGAAGATTACCCTGAAAAAGAGATGAGGAAACGGAAGTGGTTCACTGCCGAGGAAGCTTCGGCAAAAGTATCAATTCCTGAAATTCCCGGGATGATCGCCATGCTTCAGACCAAAGTCAGGTAAAATCATCTTCGTGTGTAAGCCTGGCCATAACTTCTTTTATTGTATCATAGTCATACCCCTTTGAGAAGAGGTATGTATACAGCCTGGCTGAGATCTCCTTCTTATCATAACCTCGTTTAGATAATATATTCATTTTCTTTTCTGCTAAAACTGCCGCATTCTCAGCTGGTGCCAGGTCTTCCTCTTCTATAATTTTATCAATGATTTCAGATGCCACTCCCTTCTTAAATAACTCCGCCTTGAGCTTATTTTTTCCCCACGCTTTAAGCCTGATCTTCTCTTCGACATATTGTTTTCCGAAGGTATAATCATCGAGCATACCTTTTTCCCTTAAAGTATCAAGAACTTCCTCGATAAGCTCTTTTTCATATTTTTTTCTTAGCAGTTTAAGTTTCAGCTCATTGTAGGAATGCATCCTTCTTCCAAGAAAATTATATGCCTTCTTTTTAATAAAATATTTTCGGTTCTCCCTGATTAATAAAGCAAAACCGTCTTCAGATATTTCCATATCTTTTTTAAGACGGTTCTGCAGAAATATTTCGTATGAAAGGAAGAGCTTTTCCTGGTTATCAAAATAGACTATTACATTCTCATCATCCTTCTTGACTACCCTTTCAATCTTCATCAATTATTTTGAGGATTTTTTCTCTTTTTCCGAAGATTTATCTTTTCCGTTGCCTGTCCCCTCTTCAGTCTTATTAAGTTTTATATTTAGTTTTTCCTTTACCTGGCTTTCAAGCTTCTGGTACATTTCAGCATTCTCGATCAGTTTCTGCCTGAACTGCTCTCTTCCCTGGAACCTGTCCTCTTCAAAAGTAAACCAGGCACCGCTTTTTTTAACGAGCCCGAGATTAGTTGCCATATCAAGCAGATCCCCCGACCTGCTTATTCCTTCATTATAAAGAATATCGAATTCGACTTCTTTAAAAGGTGGAGCAACTTTACTTTTTACGATCTTTACCTTTGTCCTGTTTCCAATAACTTCGGTACCGTCTTTTATTGCTGCGATCCTTCTTATATCAAGTCTCAGAGAAGCATAAAATTTCAATGCATTTCCGCCAGTAGTTGTTTCCGGGTTGCCGAACATAATACCGATCTTGCTCCTCAACTGGTTAATAAAAACAACAGCAGTTTTTGATTTGGAAATCGCCCCGGTTAATTTTCTTAATGCCTGAGACATTAACCTGGCCTGCACAGCCATAGTTGCGTCCCCCATCTCTCCTTCAATTTCCGAGCGCGGAACAAGTGCAGCAACCGAATCTATAACAATAATATCAAGAGCATTACTTCTGACAAGTGTATCGGTTATTTCAAGAGCCTGTTCCCCGAAATCAGGCTGTGATATCAGAAGATTGGCGGTATCCACACCAAGACGCTTTGCATAGTTTACATCGAGTGCATGTTCTGCATCTATAAATGCAGCAAGTCCCCCGGTCTTCTGAGCCTCTGCAATTATATGAAGACACAGAGTTGTCTTTCCACTTGATTCAGGGCCATAAATTTCGGTTACTCTTCCGCGCGGAATGCCGCCGATTCCGAGAGCATAATCAAGTGATAAAGCACCGGTAGGAATTGATTCAACCGGGTTGATGACGCCGTCCCCCAGCTTCATTATAGAACCTTTTCCATACGTACGTTCAATACTTGTAATGGCATCCTCAATAATTTTTAACTTTTGTTCCCTGTCTGTGCTCATTTTTCCTCCATTATTTTAATTTAAACTTTTTTATTACTGTATATTTTGATGAATCCGGTAATAATTCACTTTTAACAAGCAAAATACTATCTGAAACAAAATTTATCTCCGGTATTATAAAACTATTAAATTTTGTTACCCACTCTTCCGGGAACCTCTTTCTTATCCTCAATAGTGTTATATGCGGTTTGAATTTCCTCTTCTCAACAGGTATGTCAAATTTTACAAGTTCATTATTAAGCTGTTCAACAATATTAAATAAAATAGTATCCACCCACAACCCTATCCATAAAATCTGTGGTGTTCCTTGTTTGAAAAAAAATCCGAACCTGGTCAATTTACATCTGATTCTCTCATATTCATCGAGGAATCGCAGTGAATCAGAAATCTTCCCTACCAGTTCTTCCTCCACTTCTCCTATAAATTTCAGTGTAAGGTGAATTTTTTCGTCTGCTTCCCATTTAAAATCAATTAGATGGTCCGCTGCCTGCTGTCTGAACTCTGAAATCCTTTCCCTGATATCTTCAGGGATTCCGAGAGCAACAAACAGTCTAGTCATCCGAAATTCCGAGAAGATGCCTGCGCAGCATATCAAGTGCGGCCTGCGCTGCACGCTGCTTATTTAAAATTCTATCGTCTCCGAAGAGAAATTCTTTGGCAGTGCAGACTTTATCATCACAAATACCTATATAAACAAGTCCCACCGGTTTATCCGTGGTAGCTCCGGTAGGCCCCATAATGCCCGTTGTTGAAAGACCAAGGTCAGTTCCGCTGATTGATTTAATTCCCTCGGCCATCTGCCTTGCTACTTCAATGCTGACGGCGCCATTTTCAGCTATCATATCTTCATTTACCTTCAGGATCTCAACCTTGGCTGCATTGCTGTATGAGACCACTCCCCTTTCAAAGTACACACTGCTGCCGCCGATGTTGGTCAGCATATTAGAGACAAGCCCCCCGGTGCAGGATTCCGCCACCGCCAGAGTCAGCCCGCGTTCCTTTAGAATTTTTCCAATAACTTCTTCAAGCATCTCATTCTCTGTACCATAGATATACCTTCCCGCTTTGGTGCGTATCTTTTGCTCGATTTCACTTATTTTATTCTGCGCCTCTTCTTCGGATTTTCCCTCAGAGGTTATTCTTAGCCTTACACCAAACTGGCTGGGCAGAAATGCAAGCTTCGAATCGCCGAGGAGTTCGTTCAGGTCTCCCAGCCGTTCGAATAAAGCCGATTCCCCGATACCAGTTGAAAGCAGGTTTTTCCTTATAGTGATGAGCTCCGGTTCACCCATTCTTTCCTTAAGGGCAGGAATGACATATGAATTGATCATCTCCTCCATTTCGTAGGGCACGCCCGGCATAGCTACAAATATTTTATTATCTTTTTCAATCCATACGCCTGGGGCTGTCCCCAGTGTATTCCTGATTACATTTGCAATCTTCGGAACGAGAGCCTGTCCCTCATTGATTTTGTTTATTTTCCACCTGCGTTTCTTAAATAAGCTTTTGATATCTTCAAGTACGTCTGCATTCTGCACGAGTTCAGTATTAAAAAAGTTTACTATACATTTGCGGGTTACATCATCGTGCGTCGGCCCCAAACCACCGGTAACCAAAACAATATCATTTTCTTCATAAGCCCTCTTAAACTCCTGTACAATTTCAGCCTCGTTATCGCCGATTACAGAAGTTCTCACTACGTTAATATTATTTTCGATCAGCTCTTTGCCGATAAAAGCGGCATTAGTATTCAAAACCTGCCCTATTAAAATCTCATCACCCACAGTAATGATATGAGCATTCATCCGGTTTCTTTCGATATTGTTATTAAACTGAACTATAAATTAATATAAAAAGATGAACTAATAATAAAACATAAAAACTGCTGATAATATCATCTATCATAATTCCAAGGCCGCCCTTTAATCTTTCTAATCCTCTTGCAGGATAAGGTTTTATGATATCAAATAACCGCCAGATCAGGAAAACAACCAGTGAAACCCAGATTATTTTCGGTAGGAACAGCAGGGAAATCCACATACCCACCACCTCATCGATAGTACATTCGGAGGGGTCTTTTCCATACACCTTTTCAAACTGATTTCCTGCGTAAACACCGTATATGCTGAAGAGAATAATTGACGGAATAATAATAAAGGGTTTCTCAAACCCCGGAATGTAATATATGAGCAGACCGGCAATGCTTCCGAAAGTTCCGCTTGCAAAAGGGATATAACCGGTATAGAATCCCGATCCAAGTAATTTATCGATAAAATTAAGTTTCACGTCTGAATAATTCCTCTATAAGTCTTCTGTTTTTATACAGGTATGTCACACCGGAATGAAAAGTTACTGCTGTTATAACAAGCATGCTTATATAAATAAAATTTTCATTCATTAAAATTGTAAAAACTTTTTTCCCTGCCGTATAAATGGTTGTTAAATTCAGTCCGACGTACGCTATCAGCAAATAATAAAGAAAAACCATCTGGATAAAAGTTTTCCATTTTGCGTAATAACTAGTTGGAAATGAAAAATCTCTATAATCAGCATAAGCTCTTAATGTAGTAATTACAAGGTCCCTCAGTATGATAATTAAAACCATCCACAACGGTATGACGTGAAGTATGACGAAACCTATAAAAGCTGTCGAAGTAAGTATCTTATCGGCAAGCGGATCCCAGAACTTCCCCCAGTTGGTTATATAATTGAATTTTCTTGCCAGCCAGCCGTCGTACCAATCAGTGAGAGCAGCAATAATAAAAATTCCGAGTGAGATCACCTTGAATGTCGGGTTATCGGAAAGAAAAAAAAAGAGGAAAAACGGTGTTAGTATTATCCTGAGTATTGTTAATTGATTTGGGAGTACCATTTAACCAGCAGATTTTTCAAGCGAAAGTATTTTCAGGTATGAGTATTCATAAATGCCCGTACTGTGTCCGTCTCTCCATGTAATTGCCAGGGCATAGCTTCCAACAGGTTTGATTGAAGTTACAGTAAGCTGGTCATGGTTAAAGATCGGGATATAACTTTTACTCTCTCTTTCCCTTTCTATTACACAGGATGCACAGGGACATAATCTTCTTAACATCTCAATGGGAATACTGGTTTCAGTATTATCTTCCCATTTAATATATAAACCTGCACTTTCCTTTAATTTTATTTTTACAGGCTGCATCATCAGGCTAAAGTTTTCCCGGTTAATTTAAATAAAACATCAAGATACTTTTCGCTTGTCTTATTAATTATATCTTCAGGCAGAATCGGCGCCGGAGGTTTTTTATCGAAGTTGATCGATAATAGATAATCGCGTACAAACTGTTTGTCGTAACTTTCCTGCGCTCTTCCTTTTTGATACTTATCCACAGGCCAGAACCTTGATGAATCCGGCGTAAGCAGTTCATCAACAAGAATTAAATCTCCGTCAATGAGACCAAACTCCATTTTAGTATCTGCTATAATAATACCCTTCTCAAGTGCATATGCTGAAGATGTTTTATATATCTCCATCGCTGCATTTTTAATTTTATTTATATTTTCTTCACCAGCTATTTTTTTTGCCTGATCAGCAGAAATATTTTCATCGTGTGTTCCAATTTCAGCTTTTGTAGAAGGAGTGAAAATCGGTTCCGGGAGCTCCTGAGATTCCTGCAATCCTTCAGGCAGTTTAATGCCGGATATTTTTCCCGTCGCTTTATAATCATTCCATCCGGAGCCTGAAATATATCCCCTGATGATGCATTCTATAGGGATGACCTCGGCTTTTTTAACAAGCATCGATCTGCCCTCAAGCTCAATACTGTATTCATGGCATACAGAAGGAAAGTCATTTACATTAGCAGAGATAAGATGGTTTTTAATGATCCCCTGCGAGAAGTCGAACCAGAACTGCGAAATCCGGGTAAGCACTTTTCCTTTAAAGGGAATTCCCTGCTGCATAATCACATCAAAAGCTGAAAGTCTGTCGGTTGAAACAATAAGAAAATATTCACCAACATCATAAATATCCCGTACTTTTCCTCTTTTTACCAGCTTTAAATTCGGGAAATCAGTCTGAAGTATTACTCTGGAGTTCATAAGCCTTGAAGTTTGTTAGCAAATATAATTATGACCGGATGATAATACAATAAATAATCATTGTATTTCATTCATAAAATGAAATAAAGCAAAATAAGAATCAGCATCAGAATCACTATCAAACTTAAGAATTTATTCTCTTTCGGGAATTCATACCCGCAAATAGGGCATATTTTAGCATCTCCAGGTACTTCCATAGCACAGGACGGACATTCTTTTTTTTTCATATTTATGTATAAATTTTTCCTGAATCTATTTTAAATTACAGCCATCAAATTATATGAAAATAATTAATAATCCTGAATGGAGAATAAAGTGAATAAATTATTTGTTGTGCCTGTAATCGTGATGTTTATACTTGCCGGCTGTAGTAATAATGGATCCAGTGATTCGCTGAATTGGAAAACAGATCTGAATGAAGCTCTAGCAGCTGCTAAAAAGGAGAATAAAGTTGTACTTGTTGATTTTACCGGATCCGACTGGTGTCAGTGGTGTAAACGATTAAGTGATGAAGTTTTCTCAAAAAGCGAGTTTGAAGATTTTGCTAATAAAAACCTTGTACTGGTGAAAATCGATTTCCCGAGAAATATAGAACAATCTAATTCGGTTAAATACTACAACCAGCAGCTTGCAGATTTATATGGAGTAGAAGGCTTCCCGACTATTATTTTATTAGATAAAAATGGGCATGGATTACTGAAAACGGGTTATATTCAGGGAGGTGTTGAAAATTATATTCAACAATTAAAACAGTATATGCCAAAATCCTGATGAATCAGACGAACAAAAAGTAAATCGAAAAAAGAACTAAAAAAAATACAAGCGGGATGACATAATGATGTCGTCCCTCTTCTACATAATATTTGTGAACGCAATCATCATAGCTGTCACAAACCACGCATTTATCGTACTTCTCATTAACACACTTATCTTCCATCTGAGCCCCGAATTTCTTTATAGTTGAGGCAAACATTCAAATTTTTGTTGATAAATGCAACACTTTTTTTATTTAATTTCTAACTAACCGGAAATACAGTACTCCCACGTGAAGCGGGAAGTCTGTTTTTACATCATAAATATTTCCACGATATGGTATTAAAGCGAGACACGGTTTTCACTCTGCATCATTTACTCTAATCCGCGATCTTTCAGCATTGGTTCTATGCGCGGATTATGACCCGTGAATTCACGGAAAATTTCATTATAATCGGCAGTAGCACCCCGTGACAGGATCATCTTCCGGAAACGATCACCGTTCTCCCTGGTAAGTCCTCCGTGGTTCAGAAACCAGTCATAGGCATCGTCATCCAGCATCTCAGACCAGAGATACGCATAATAACCGGCAGCGTATCCATTCCCCCAAATATGCATAAAATAGCTTGATCGATAGCGCGGCGGAACTTCGGGAATATACAAACTGTCTTTTTTAAGACTGGCCGTTTCAAACTCATCCGATTTCTGCTCAGGCTGATCGGCTGATAAAGTGTGCCATGCCATATCAAGATCAGCAGCTGCTACAATTTCCGTAAAGTCATAGCCCTGGTTAAAGAGGTTTGCCTTTATAATTTTATCCACAAGCTCTTTTGGTATAGGCTTGCCTGTTTTATAATTTATGGCATAATTCTGCAGTATTGAGGGGTATAAGGCCCAATGTTCATTAAATTGTGAGGGAAACTCCACAAAATCACGGGGCACATATGTGCCTGAAAGACTCGGAAACTCCTGATCGGCAAATATCCCGTGGAGAGCATGTCCGAATTCATGGAACAAGGTAGTAACATCATCATAACTTAAAAGTGCAGGTTTGCCGGGTGCAGGTTTAATAAAATTGGTTACATTAAATACTACAGGTTTGGTTCCCAAAAGCTTTGACTGCAGCACGAAATTATCCATCCAGGCTCCGCCTGATTTATTATCGCGTTTGAAATAGTCTCCGTAAAAAAGAGCAAGCTGTGAGCCATCTTTATCCAGGACTTCAAATACGCGGACGTCTTTTTGATATACAGGAATATTATGAACTTCCTTAAAACTAATTCCATACAGTTCGTGTGCTGCATAGAAAACGCCTTTCTCAATCACATTGTCGAGGACAAAATAAGGTTTAACCTGATCCTCTTCCAGGTTAAATCTGGCTTTACGCAGCTTCTCAGCATAGTAATTCCAGTCCCATGGCTCAAGCTTAATGCTCTTATTATTCTGATCAATAAAACTCTGAATATCTGCTGCTTCCTTTTGTTCATTTGCAACTGTCGGGGGAACTAATTTTGCCAGGAATTCTTCGACGGTTCCCGCGGTTTTGGCCATCTGATTTTCAAGCACCCAGTCTGCATAAGTTGAGAATCCCAATAACTTAGCTTTATCAGCCCGAATCTTTGCAATTCGCTCAATTACCGCCCTCGTGTCGTTTTCATCATTCTTCTCAGCCCTATTCCAGGAATTCTCAAAAAGTTTCTGTCTCGTCGTCCTGTTTTCAAGGGATTGAAGAGCAGGCTGCTGTGTCGTATTCTGCAGCGGTATCATCCATTTATCTGAGAGACCCCGTTCAGAGGCTGCCTGTGAAGCCGCCTCAAGTTCGGCTTGCGTAAGTCCGGCTAGTTCCGATTTATCACTTACAACTAATGCACCGGTTTTAGTAGCAGCAAGAAGTTTATTAATGAATTTAGCAATCAGGGTTGCTTCTTCCTCATTCATTTTTTTGAGTTTATCTTTATCATCGGCAGAGAGTTTTGCACCTGCATGTACGAACTTATCGTAATAGTATGTAATTAGTTTCTGAGATTCATTATCAAGCTTGAGCTCATCTTTATGTGCATAAACGAAATCTACCCTTTCAAACAGTTTCGAATTAAGGAATATCGCATCAGAATGTGCGGCTAGTTTAGGAGCCATTTCCTCCTGCACTTTCTGCAGAACTGTATCCGTATTAGCGCTGGTAATAGCATTAAAGACCAGTGACACCCTTCTCAGAAGCTGGCCGCTTTGTTCTAAAGCTACAAATGTATTCTGGAATGTAGGCGGATCGGGATTATTTGCGATTTTCTCAACTTCAGCGAGCTGAATCTCCATCCCTTTTTCAAGGGCGGGTTTGAAGTCTTTATCCAGTATTTTATCAAAAGGCGGGGCCTGAAAAGGCAGTGTACTTGGTTCAAAAAAAGGATTTTGAGAAGAAACAGCTGTTTCAGTTGTATCTTTCACTGTATTGCTCTGTTGTGCGTAGTTAATTGACATAAAACAAAAAGTTATTAAAAAGATAAGGATTAAATTAAATTTTTGATTCATACATTCCTCTGATTTGGTATGCACTGAAGATTATTTTAGCCGAAGTATTTTTATGACGGGAGGTTTTCATCATTGATGCCAAATATACTAAATGCATTATTTAAAGTTATGACGCCGCAGACATTTACCCCAAAAATAAAAAGGCGACCCGGTATCGCCTTTATTGTGGGCAGAGACGGAATCGAACCGCCGACACAAGGATTTTCAGTCCTTTGCTCTACCGACTGAGCTATCTGCCCTTCAAAAAATTGAAGTTCAAAAATATGAATTTTAGATATGAATTCAAACGGTCATATATCTAATTTTTAAATGTCCGGCTTATTTCAACCAGCGCCAAAAAACTCTGAAGTTTGGCTAAAGGGCCCGGAAATTTATCTCTGATAACTTCCAGAAATTTAAACCATTTCCTAACTCCTGTTAATAAAATCAGTTTTGCAGTCAGGGAAAGTTCGATATTTAAGCGGCAATAAATCTTCCTATAACCCATACGAATAAGCAAATCGTTAATATTCGTTGGATGAAGGAGCGTCCTTGGTCCGTTAGTGATATAGAGTTTACCTCTTTCGCGCAGATAATGCTCTGTCATCCGATAAAATAAGGCGTTGTTTGGACAATGTTTCTGCAGACTGGGGTCTGATTTGGCACTTTCCAATAAAACAGCCCCATCCATTACTACAACTGAGGCATATGCAGCCATTTTATCATCAACAAATGCTCCCCATAGTTCATATCCTCCATATTCACCCTTATTAAAGATATACTCCCGATACTGATCCTTCGAAAAATTTCTCAGATCGTGATATTTATAAGCGTAATATGAATCAGAATATATGCGGTACGATAAATCCACAAAATCTTCCTGATTCATCCTTCGGACGATGCACTCTCGCAGTCCTTTGCGTACATCTCTTCTTCCCCTTTTATCACTGATTTTTTCAATGCTATATTCTTTATCATCGCAGCTGGTCCACCACCAGTACGATTCATCCATATCCCATTTATCCGACCAGTAGGCAATTAATGCACCACTTTTCGAAATCAAATCTTTCACATAATTATGATGAATGTTCTGAATTGTATGCGGTAATGCCAGGGGTCTTAATAACCTATTTTCCATCGGCCATGGAACGTCATCACTCCAGAATACGTTCTTATATCTTTCTGCCCATTTTTTATTGTCAGGTAATTCCTGCAATATGACTGTTTCCTTATGATCTATTTCCGGCATACCACATACAGCATTTTGGAATTCCTATGACCCGAATTTAATATTTCTGCTGCAGTTTTGTTTTCCAAAATTGTGTATCCTGTCCTCTTAAGTATAGAAATTATTTCATCCCTCCTGAACCAATAATTGGTAGCCTGACCTTTATTCAGAAAGGATCGGTTGAATTTATTATTAAACTTGAGCCAGGGCAGAGTTTGGATGCTTATCGGTTCACCCCTGAAAAACCGCAAAGTATTTAAAAAATAACTGATTGCAATATTAAGGATACGGCCTTCCCATAATAAAAAGGAAAAGATCGAAATTGCACCATCTTTTGCAATACGATAACTTTCTTTGATTGACTGTTCTCTGTTTTCACCAGGGATAAAACAAACTACCTGCTGCAGATAAATAAGATAATCAAAACTATTACTATCAATAGAATTAAGATTTGCAGCATCAAGAACGAGTAATTTTACATTAGATTTCCTTCTCTGTTTATTAAGTTCTGCCATTTCAATCATAGCAGGGACATAATCGAATGCTGTTATTTCGAGGAAGCCCATTCTTTCTATATTAAAGGCTATTCTCCCTCCCCCCGTCCCAGCTTCGATTACTCTCCCGCCAGGATTTTTAAGATATTTCGAAATCAGATACTTTTCGGCGGGAATTAATTCCCCATTACCCTTTTCAGCCCAGCCTTTGAATTCCTGGTTTGAATATATTTCTTTATTACTTAATTGTTTTACCAATATAATACCCGGTGTGTTACTCGACGGTCACACTCTTTGCAAGGTTCCTCGGCTGATCTACATTGAGACCTTTCTTAACTGCGATATGATAAGCAAGTAATTGCAAAGGTATTACCGTAAGGAGTGGAGTAAGCATCCTGATTGTATCCGGAATTTTTATTGTATGATCCACCAGGTGATCAATATTTCGGTCATTATCACTGGCAATTGCGATAATCCTCCCACTGCGGGCTTTAACTTCTTCAATATTGCTCAATATTTTGTCGTAATTGGTATCTTTAGGTGCAATAAAAACTGCAGGCATATTGTCATCAATTAATGCTATAGGACCATGTTTCATTTCTGCAGCAGGATATCCTTCGGCGTGTATATAGGAAATTTCTTTAAGTTTCAGAGCACCCTCAAGAGCGACGGGAAAGTTGAAACCTCTTCCTAAATAAAGGAAATTTCGGGAATCTTTAAAATCTTCTGCTATCTTTTCAATTTTGTCATTCAATTCAAGAATTTTCGAAATTTTATCAGGGATCCTTAACAGTTCTTCTGCAATGCATTTGCCGTCGGCGAGACTCATATTCCTCTTTCTCGCTAAAAGCAGAGTAATCAATGCCAGTGCCACAAGCTGTGAGGTAAACGCTTTAGTTGAAGCTACTCCAATTTCAGGTCCTGCGTGCGTGTAGACGCCCGCCTCACTTTCTCTTGCAATCGAACTGCCCACTACATTACATATTCCCAGAACGAGAGCACCTCTTATTTTAGCTTCTTTCATTGCAGCCAGGGTATCGGCAGTCTCCCCACTCTGTGAAATAAAAAATATAGCATCATCCGGATTCAATACCGGGTTTCTATAGCGGAATTCAGATGCATATTCAACTTCAGTAGGAATTCTTGCGAATTCCTCCAGCATATACTCTCCTACTAACCCCGCATGCCACGAAGTGCCGCACGCCGATATGATAATTCTTTTTGCTTTTGATAGTTTATCAAGTACCGGTTCAAGGCCGCCCAGTTTAGCTGTTCCTTTATCCAGAATAATTCTTCCTCTCATAGAATTACGCACCGATTCCGGCTGTTCCATTATCTCTTTAAGCATAAAATGCTGGTAACCGCCCTTATCGATCTCGTCGAGGCTCATACTAATTTCATGAATTTCCTTCTCTATTTCAATATCGCTTATTGTCCGGGCAAAAAACTTGTCTTTATACAGTTCAACAATCTCACCATCCTCAAGGTAGACTACCTGTTTGGTATATGCAAGAATTGCAGAAACATCGGAGGCAATAAAGTTTTCATTATCTCCGATACCTACCAAAAGCGGAGAGCCTTTCCTGGCGGCGACTATTTTATCGGGCTCCTCTTTATAAATAACTGCAAGTCCATAAGTTCCTTCAATTTCACCTAATGCTAGCTGGACAGATTTAAAAAGTGAATATCCTTTTTTTAGAATACTATCGATAAGATGTGCAAATACCTCACTGTCGGTATCAGAAATAAAGTTATATCCCATCTTTTCCAGACCTGTTTTCAGAGTCCTGAAATTCTCAATTATACCGTTATGAATTATAAAAAGATCATTAGATTCATTTGTATGCGGATGTGCATTAATTTCATTGGGTATACCATGAGTAGCCCATCTTGTATGCCCGATACCGATGTGTGCATTCAAATTGAGCTTTTCAATTCTTTTTTCCAGGAGGGATACTTTCCCTTTATTTTTTACTACACTTGAAATTCCATTATTCAGAATGCCTATTCCGGCTGAATCGTATCCTCTGTATTCAAGTCTTTTTAACCCGTTTATCAGGATCGGAACACAATTTTTTTCCCCGATATATCCTACAATTCCGCACATATTTTAACCATTTTGTTAATAATTTCAGATAATGAAAACAAAGTTATTTAATTTTGGCTAATTTTTGTGTTACTGCCTTAACAACATCTTTAACCTTGTAGATCATTTTATAAAAATACACGCCATTTGCTATTTCATCCCCATCCTGATCCCTACCATCCCAGTAGATCTTTTTGAAACCGATATCCTGACCAAGTGCTGAAGACGGAATATTTATGGTTCTTATTAACCTTCCCGCAACTGTATATATTTTCACATATAGTTCATCAGGTAATTTATCACCTGTGACTTTAAATGTGAAATAAGTTCCTTCTTTAAAAGGATTAGGGTAGTTGTATACATCTCTCAGATCATATTCAGTAACAACCTCAAAGTTAACACGGTATGAAGTTGAATCAAAGAAATTGCCGGAAGCATCCTTAGCAAGAACTTCCAGGGTGTGCTCACCTTCAGCGAGAGATGGATGCCAATTAATCTTTATTGAGTTAGGAGACTGAGTTTGAGTGTAGGTTAAATCCGACTGATTAAAACGGATTATTTTGGCAGTATCATTCTCGGTGTGAATTATAGTAAAATAACTTGTATCTAATGGCAGAGGGCTATTATCATTCAGTGTAATGACAACTTCAGGTTTGGATGATACAAGATCGCCGTTAATTATTTCCTTACCATCAAAGGTAATATTAAATACAGGGTTAATTGAATCGCGAACGATATAAAAGTTATGATCCGTGATATTATTAAAAGTGAAGTACTCTGATTTCGGATAAGACACCATTGCCTTAATATTATTATCGAAAATAAAAGGCGTACTCGAAAAGGTATATTGGACTGCAACGGTGCTATCCGGTTTGACGTTGACTACTGGATTAAAAAAGACGCTATCAGAACCATTGAAATAAAAGTCAAGATTTACACTGTCGGCAGGAACAAAACCAATATTTTTAACCTGAAAATGCATAGTTGTACTTAATCCCTGTAGAATTGAATCCGGGGTAACAGTTATATCTTTTTTTGTCACCATAAGTTCGGGTAGTCCATCGAAATCCACTTTCAGATCTTTAAATTCCAGGGGATTAGAAGTGTTAAAAGTTGTATCCTTCATACTGAAAAACATTTTCAAATATTTATAATTTGAAGGCGATATGTTTCCAAGGGGAAAATTATCCGGAACATCAACACCAAGTGTATCATAATTTTTGGTGGTACTATTTAAACCCAGCAACAAATTGTTAAAACTGCCTGAAGAATTCTGCTGAAGGTCATAATTCAGCATATTCCACTTTGAAGCAGGTCCAATATCCTGAGTTGTGAATGTTCCGTTAGCATCTATATAACTTCCCTTGAAACGGGAAAACTTAGGACTGACGCCATAATGGTACTGATCGAAAACAGATCCTATCACAACATCATGAGACCAGTCATAGCACCAGGCATAATAGCTCTTCCATGGTCTATTAACATCCCATTCATCCTCAAAGAATCCATCGGAGAGCCTTATTCTTCTCATATAATTATGGAATTCGTCTTCAGTAGGATAGATATAACCGTGAGCGACGAAGAAAGAAGTAAATCCATAATAACTCGAGCTCAAAAGCTCTATATCAGGTCTGGCCAGATTCCAGTTATTGGCGGGGTCAAACGTCCTTAATACATACCTGAAATTACCCAGGCTATCAAACATACTCAGATTATATACATACTGGCTGTCTGCAGAGAGGTAGTATGAACCAGTAACCGGACGTCCGTGCTGCCATTCCAGTAATCCCTTAGGAATATGAACACTCGTAGTATCGCCTGTAGCAGGATCTAACCTGACGAGATGATAAGGATCTTCTTCCGCCACATAGATATAACCATCACTATAATAAGCGATACTGTAAGCTATCCTAGCATAAAAATTCGGAACTTCTCCGTAGTACTGTCCTTTCACAGTTCCATTATATCCTGTACCTACTTTATAAATCTTCGATTTTCCCTGAGGATTGGACCTTGAATAGTACCAGATATTTCCAAAATATATGTAGGTTCCATCAGTAGTAATTGTAGTCATACCGACTGAATCAGTCAACGGGTTACTAAAGGGAATATCTTCGATTAATGTTGTCTGAGAAGGCCGCGGAGGAAGCACGGAAGTATTCAACTGCAGAGAACTGTCATCATAATTAATATTATAACTCTTGAACATTTTCAATTCCTCATCATGTGCATAAAATCCATTTACGTCCTGAGAAGCCACTGAGAATGTTCTGATTTTAGACCAGGGTCCGTATTTTGTTCCATCAAAAATCTTTATCCGCCAAAAATAAACACCTTCAGGCAGCTGCGGGGCTGTCCAGCTTAAGATACCGTCGCTGGGAGACAGGTCTCCGGAACTTAAAACAGGTGAATTAAAGCTCAGTCCGGTATCTATTTCTATCGTATACGTAAGATTTAATCCGATGTAATCGCCAATATCTACTGCTTTAAATTTGATTATATTCTCAGAAGAGCTGAACCCATCCTGCGGCTTTAATATATTCGCTTCACTAATACTATAAACAACAAACGAGTTAAAAGCTATATTATCGGAATGATCGTTCTCCGGGATAGGATCAGTTTCATTTACCTTAACTTTGATTTTATAAAGGGATGCCTTAAGCGGGCTCCAATCGACGATTACTGAATCGAGTTCCCCAAAATTTGGAAGACGTACTGTGGAAATTGAATAGGATGTATCTGCAGATTCGGCTAAAACTTCCACATTAATTGTATCCCCGGGAAATGTGACTCCAAGGTTATGAATCAGAGCTTTGACCTGCACAGTATCGTTGACTAGCGGATTTTCTTCAGAGATACTTATATCAGCAGGACTTATTGCAAAGTCAGGTTTATCAGGTAAGGCCAGCGTCATTCCAGGATCACCTAAATAAGTAAGAAGCGTTATACTTTCACCATAGTAACCGCCTCCTCCGACATCATTCTTTGCATCCATCAGGGCTTTGCCGATGGCGTAATTTCTATATGTGAAGATTTGTTTAAATATCTTCTCATCAATTATCGCCCCGATAGGCCAATATGTTAAAACAGTGTTTCCGAAAAATCCAATACATCCTTTTCCAGGAGCTTTATTAAAAATTTCACCAAACACATTCTGATCGTCAAAATGCGCAGTATAACATGTTACACTAAATATTACAGGAAGTCTACCGTCATTCTGCAATAATTCGATATCATCATTTGTAAATATTAAGTCCCACTGGTATCCTCCTCCATGCCCATAATAATTTCCCAATACTACTCCATCATCTATTTCACTCCTTATCTTAGGGCCTCCTCCAATGTAGAGTGAATCCTCATGGTTGTCCGGGAAATTAAAAACGCGGGAAGGGTGAATACCGTTAGGAATTAAATAATGGTTCGCCAGGGTATCACTTCTTGCATTGAAATGGAAATGTTGTTCATCATCCGCAGTCAGGCCTGAAGATGCCAGCAGTACATCCTGTTTCCATGCTTTGCCAGGATCCGCGGGATAATTTTCGAGTTTATCCATTAAGATGTCTGCCTCCTCCGGAGTTTCACATGACATCCTGCCAATTGCTAAATCGGGAGCAAGGTCATTGCCGGCAACATCTACTATTAAATTGTCACTTGGAGCTTTACCATAAGTGCCCACAAAATAAGGCAGCGAAGGAATGAAATTGGGTCTGCTCGTAGTTAGAAGGTGTCTATAATCATGGCTCATATCACCAAACAAAACCACATAAACAGGCGCAGGGGTCTGCCAGTTTTCAAAGGCGTACTTTACAAAATCCCGTAAAGACTGAGGATCCAACATACCGTACGAGAATTCGTCATAGATCTGATTGATGTCAACTATTTTTATTCTGGGGTTTGTGATCTCAGAATCGGGGTATTGCTGTTCACGTAAAGTTTTTAATCTTTGTGCCGCATCCATAAAATCGGGATGTGTAATTATAATGTAATCAGCTCCATTTGCAG
The DNA here is from genome assembly GCA_963832715.1 of uncultured Ignavibacteria bacterium. Taxonomy (GTDB): domain Bacteria; phylum Bacteroidota; class Ignavibacteria; order Ignavibacteriales; family Ignavibacteriaceae; genus DATFVA01. Next base: position 292,808 of record CAWHVB010000007.1, read on the forward strand.
GGTTCCTTAAATCTGAGGATACATCCTGCCTGACCGAATCCGGGGAGAGGAAATAGCTATCAGCCACACAATAATATTCTGTTTTTTGATTTACAGTGTCCACAAATAATGCTGAGTGAATTTGGTCATTCCTGATTTCAGGGTTAACCAGTATCTGGTTCCGGCTGGGAACATAGATTTTCATATTATCTTCGTACCAGAATGTGAGCCAGTATCTGTTTACTCCTGAAATACCGGGAGGATTTATAAGTTCATAGTGATTGCCGAATGTTTCGCTGTCTCTCCAGTACTGGAATTCAAACCAGTTGACCCGGATTTCGTCAGAGGTTTCACAAGTATTCCCTCTCACAAAAATATCTAATGCATTCCCCTCGGGGTAGATATGAATACTGTCATCGGAAACATAGAGGTTTTTTTCAAATATGATATTTTTCTGATCTCCCCATAATGCATGACCGATCAGCTGATTGGTTAATTGAATCTCAGCGTCATGATTATTCTGACATAACCCGCTTAAAGTCATACCCTGCATTGCTATTCTAAGTTTTACATGGACTGAATCGGCATTTGCCTTTGGTAAACCAGAGAAAAGTACTTCAAAACCTCCCGTGCTTTGTCCGCCCTGTGCTGTAGCCTTACCCCAGAACCAGAAATCACGCTGATCATTAGGGGCGTATCCCAGGGTTTCATAAAGAGAATCTTTCTCATAATGAATTGTTTTAAAATCTGTATTAAAAGTTCTGTTCCAGGTTTGCGGATAACAATTTTTAGTTGTATATCTTGCAGAAAGAGTATCGCTCTGGTATGAAAACCAGTAGACATTCGAGTTTGTATAAATATTAGCTGTGCAGTATTGGGTTGGTGTCGGAGGTCCTCCCACAAATTGCAGGTAGTCGCCGCTGTTAAATATACCATCCCCCCCATCATTGACATCAATCGGGACAGAATTCCCTTCGTTCACCAGTTCAAGAGCATCGCTTGATACTCCTCCCTGAATAGGAACTCCGGAATTAACCAGTTGATCAAATGTTAGGCGGTAGACGCCTTTATCTTTCAGATAAATTTTGAAATAATTTTTATTTGGATTGTACCAGTAATTACCGTATCCGCCGCCGCCATATACGACATCCTGAGGACTTTTACCAGTCCACTGCAATGCCTGAGTATAATTTACCACAGCTGACTTCAAATAATTTTTTGTTAAATTATCATTTATACTAATGTTAGTAGAAGCCTTTCCATTGAATGCTACCTTTAAGACTATTCTATTGTTGGCAACCAATTCGTGAGTTACAGGGTTATACTGGTATGGGGAAACCTGTACTGGCATAACTCTTGAATACCTCATTACATATCCGGAACCAAGTTCCGCAGGCTGCATAGGGAAAAATTTATTAGCTGAATAGATAGCCTTATCAAAATTGTCAGTGTTTATTTTAGTAAACTGAGGATCTTCCTCCGGAAAAGGCAGGATCAATTTGTTCTGCATAGAGCTCTTATCAGTCTGGATTATCTGCAATGCCGGGTTTGAGTTGAATGGAACAGCGATAGTAATTCTGTATTCCGGCAGCCACGGTTCACCGTGTTTTCGTGCTGATAACTCCCCGCCTTCAATCATCTGATAGACTCGTGAATCAATAGTCGTATCCTTCAGGTGATAGACACCCTTAAAATTAAATTCGATTTTTAAACCCTGATTAGTTGATTCGAGGATTTTGTATGATTGGGCAGGGGTAATATGGGAGAAAATGAGTATAGTGAAAAAGAACGAAAAAATTTTCCTCATGAAAGACCCTATATTTAAAATGTTCAGTTTTAACTTAGAATTTTGCAAAAATTGACGCAAGGCGAAAAAATTACCTTTAATAAAATAATTGCCCCTGACGCCTACCTGAAGAAAAGTCTTAATTGGCTATAAATTGAGTATCCAGATTCACTGGCTGAATCTGATTTGGTAAAAGAAGAGTTGATTATCAGATTAAAGTATATTCCATATAAGATTTCGTTTTGTAATTTCAATGAAAGATTATCTGTAGTTTCAATTTTTCCATCCAATAATGGAGCGATTTCAGAATCATACAAAGTAAAGTTTTCAAAAATATTTCCGCCGACATTTTTAATCAGCTTGCCATTGCTAGCATAATAATTATTTCCGTGAATTATATGGGAATAATTTATCCCTATCTCCCAGTCTCCGGGTAATAAATAACTGACTTCGGCGCTTACAGCAGTGGAATTAGGCTGCAGGTTTGTTCCGAGTAAATATGAGTTATTCGTGTAAGTCAGTGATTCACCCAAACCCGGATGTGAAAATGTATAAGGCCTTATCTGGATATATTCAATTTTTAAACCGGCATTATCAGGCAACAATGGATTTGTAAGCATTATTCCCGCCTGCCATGCAGAACGGTTATCAACCCTGTCAAACTCTCCTTTGAAAAAGGCGCTGTACAGAATATCATCAAAAATCATCGACGCAGCTATCTCTGTACCATCAGTTATTTTGTATCTGAGGTCTAATGATAAGAAGGAATTATCCAAATCACCGAGGGTTCTCTGGGCTGATTCCCAGAACAGGAAGGGATTGAGATAAGCTGCTTCGAAAGGCCGGTCAGCATATATTATCATTTGAGAAATCCCAAGTTTTAACTCGGGAAGCGGGGTAAATCCAAGCCGACTGACAGCCAGGTATTTAGCTCCTTTCTGCCGGATATTTCCTGTCATTGAATCTATATAGACTGTCTCAAAGGGCTGTACAAGCCATCCATGCATAAAATCATATCTGATTGACTTATAGGCAATATTGAATTTAAGAAAATCGAACAGAGGCGGATTATCTGAGAGTATCATTCGATTTATTTGACCACTCCCCCATAATATTCTTTCCCTGCCAAGTTCGAAATTAACTGCATTTTTTTTGAGTCTTATGTATCCCTGAGTGTAATCAAAAAAATTAATGCCGGTATTGTTAAATGTAAAACTGGTTTTTACCCTTGGGTCAAGTTCAGCGACCTGCCTGTTATGGTATTGGGTACCGTTGGAACCTTCCAGCAAAAAACCCAGCCAGCCGGAATAGGATCCGTAAACCTGGCCGCCGATATTCATGAGCAGACTATAGTCTTTATATTTGTCTGCATACAAATAAGTTAAATCTCCAAGAAAATCGACATTCAAAATTGCAGTTGAATCCCGGTAGGCATAGAGGTGTTTTTGATTGTATCTTCTATAATTGCTGAGGAATTCCGAGGGAAAATTATCCAGGTATGAGACAGCACTGTCTCCAAGAACTCCCATTTTAACTTCCATTCTGCAGAGAAATTCTTTTTCAGCACTGCTTAACAAAAAAGATCTGTTCTCTATTTCTTTCAGATACCCAACTACACGGGATTTTGACATAGGTAATATTATGTCATCGTAATTAGAAAGTGTACCTTTGAGAAACATATTTTTAAGAAAGGGATAGACCTGGTGATCTGCCGGTATATTCTCAACCTGGGAAAAAACAGGAACAATAAAAAAGAATAAAAAAATCAGGCATAACTTGAATTTTTGCAATTTTCAGATGTTTCCTTCATTATTAAAAACAATCAGGAACGTCTTAAAAAATACAATTAAATCTGAAACAAAGTTTGCATTCTTATAATAATTAAGTTCCATATGAATGCGTTCATCAGGAGTCAGCATCTGCCGGCCATTAATCTGGGAGATCCCTGTTACACCAGGTTTGTAGTCAAATATTTTCTGCTGTTCAGCAGAATATTTATCCGTTATTGAAGGTATATCGGGACGAGGCCCGACAACAGTCATTTCACCTAAAAGGACATTTATAAAATTGGGTATTTCATCTATGCTCGTTCTCCTTAAAAACCTGCCGACCCTGGTAATGCGAGGATCATTTACCTGTGTAAGTTCCGGACCTACAGCAAGCGCATTATTAACCATTCCCCGGAATTTAACCAATTTGAATTTCTTCCCTTTATAGCCGGTTCTTTCGTGAAGGAAAAAGGCCGGGCCCTCAGATTCTAATTTTATGGCGATAATGGAGAGCAGCAGCAGAGGTGATGATATAATTAAAATCAGGCTACTTAATAAAATATCTGTAAAGCGTTTGACCCAGCTTCCCTGTCTTCCCATATTTCAGAAAAACTATTTTTTGTACTTTTGAAGCAAAGAATTAACAACATCGATAACGTAGTCAACGTTATGTTCAGTCATGCCTGGATAAATTGGAAGTGAGACCAATCTTGGAAATACACCGGAGGCTACGGGGAAGTCTTCATCTTTTAAATTGAAAGTTTCGTTGTAATAAAGGTGCTGATGGACAGGCATAAAATGGACTCCTGCACCAACTTTATTCTTTCTTAATTCATCAATAAATCGTGCCCTGTTTATAGTAAGCTTCTCTAACTCAAGTCTGACAGGATATAAGTGCCAGGATGATTCACGATCGGGTTTTAATCCATGCAGCTTAATTAATTCATTATCCTTAAAATGTTCTGTATACTTTTTAGCAATGCTCTTCCGGCTTTCCCACATCTGGTCAACTTTTTTAAGCTGGGGCAATCCAAGAGACGCCTGCAGATCGGTAAAATTATACTTGTACCCAGGGGCTACCACTTCATAATACCAGGATCCTGATTCGGTATAGCGTTTCCATGCATCCCGGTTAATTCCATGGAGTCTCATCACTTTTACGCGTTCAGCAATATCTTCATTATTTGTACAAATCATTCCACCTTCACCTGTGGAGAGGGTTTTGGTAGCATAAAAGCTGAAACAGGTTACTTCAGAAATATTACCTATTTTTTTACCTTTATAGGTAGCAGGTAATGAATGAGCAGCATCCTCCATTACTTTCAGATTATACTTTTTAGCCAGGTCTAATATTTCATCCATATCGCAGGGCTGACCTCCATAATGGACAGGAATAATGACCTTAGTCTTCGGCGTTATAGCCTTTTCAATTGCTTCCAGGGAAATATTAAGTGTTTCAGGATCTACATCCACGATTACAGGCCTTGCACCGAAATAGCAAACTATTTCCGCAGTAGCGGGAAAAGTCATGGTAGGAACTATAACCTCATCACCAGGTTTAAGCCCATATGCTTCAAGAGTAAGGTGCCCTGCCGCCGTCCAGGAGCTCACAGCCACCCCCTTCTTGCAACCGATATAGTTGCCGAATAATTCCTCAAACTTAATAGTTTTAGGACCCATACTTAGCCAGCCGGAACGGACGGTATCAACAATTTCATCAACTTCTTCTTCAGAAATGAAAGGTTTATGAAATAAAAGGAAGTCGTTTTGCATAGGGTTAAATGGTGTGCTTTTTCAAAATTGTTATTAATTGATGTTTATTAAAAAGTTTCCCTGTAAAGCTAAAATAAATTAAGGAATAATAAAAAAGCTTGCCTAATTTAGAGCTTTTTAATTCAAAATTCTACTAAAAAATTAAACCACTGAGAAAATAATTAAAATCATTTTGCAATCAAAGCACTATAGCATATTAACCATATCGTCAGAAAGGTATTTTATAATATAATATTTAATTTTAATTTTAACCCGTAAGTATATAATGAATTATTTGTAATCCTAATAAATTTTTAAGGTCTTAGTGCGCATTTTATTCGTTTCGGGACATTTTTCTATTCCACAGCTGGATGTCTTAATTTATGTTTATATAGTCAGGAAAGCAATGCCCGGATGAAAATATCATTGATTCTGGCTGAAAATAAATTTCTGGCCGGTGCGTATAGAGTATTGCTTTTGTTTGCATTAAAGATATTCAGGGGCAAAAAGCTTTTTAGATCCGGTTCCCGGCGAACAGTCATAATTAATTTCCATAGACTTGGGGATTCCGTTTTTACAATTCCGGCAGTAAAAGAGGTTCTTAAGCATTTCAGTAGTGACATTTACATTTTCTGTTTCGAAGAGACCAAACCGATCTTTGAAAAGATGCTGAGCAATGTGTCTATTATTACCTTCGGCAAATCTGATTTTCATCTTAATTTCAGGATTTCAGGAAGTGCTGTCCGAAAAAAGTTAAGCGAACTAAATCCAGGCCGAATTATCGACATCACAGGATCCACACTCTCAGCATCCGTTTTATTCTCATCTACAGCAAATGAAATAATCGGCTCAAATGAAGTTTATTACAAGGATATATATACAAGATTCACAAAGCTGAGGACCGACCCGCACGTAATGGATATCTACCTCGACACGGTCAGACTGATAATTCCGGGTATAGATGACAGCATCAGGCAATTTAATACCACTGTAAATAAAAATGGCTATTTACTGATTCATCCTTTTGCAGGCTGGACAGCGAAAGAATGGAATATCATCCGGTTCATCGAACTTGCAGAAAAACTTAATAACCGGTACAGAACAATTATTGTTGCAGAACCAGGAAAAATAACTCCTGAGATAAAACAGGAGATCATTTTAAAAGAAGTTGAAGTTATAGAGACTCACAATATTAACGAATTGATGAAAGTTATTGATAATTGTTCTTTATTTATATCAAATGATTCAGGACCACTTTATATCGCCAACATGCTCGGGAAACCTACCTTCACTCTTTATGGTCCGACGAATCCGGTATTCTCATTACCATTCGGAAAAAATCATAGATATATTCAGAGAAAGATTAAATGTTCACCCAAACCAAATGAACAATATTGTTTCACGAATGGCGGCAGACAAGGGTGTCCCTCTTTTGAATGTATGAGACTGCTGGAAACTGATGAAGTGATCGACTCTCTTTCGGATTTTATTAAGGAACTGGGAATATCTAAAAAAACCACTGTACAAAACGTTTAAATGAAAATTTTGATGCTTGCAGATCCGGCCGCGGCTCATACAGTTAGATGGGTCAATTCACTAAGTGAAAAAGGTGTGAATATTTATTTATTTGGTATGGGCAGCTATGATAAAAGTATTTATAATCCCGATGTTAAGATCCAGACATTTAATGTTTCAGATGAGCTTCGCGACAGATCTGACGGGGCATATTCAAAAATAATTTACCTCTTTGCGCTAAAGAAAATCAAAGAGACCATTCGAAAATTCAAACCTGATATTTTACATTCACATTATGCGTCGAGTTTCGGGTTATTGGGCGCATTAACTAGTTTTCATCCTTTCATTATTTCAGTATGGGGGTCGGATATATCCACTTTCCCTTCTTCATCTTTTAAGAAAGCATTACTCAAATTTACTCTTTCCAAACCGGATAAACTTCTTTCTACAAGTAAAGCAATGAGAGAGGAAACCCGAAAATTCACTGATAAATCTATCGAGTTAACTCCATTCGGAATTGATGTTGATAAATTTTACCCCAAAAAAGTAAAGAAAATATTTGATGAAAATGACCTTGTGATTGGTACAATTAAAACTCTGAAGGCATACTATGGTATCGAATACCTCATAAGAGCTTTCCATTTACTGAAAAATAAGTACCATTCTTTGCCGTTGAAACTGCTAATAGTCGGCGAGGGAGAGCAGAAAGAATATCTAATGGATTTGAGCCGCAGCCTTGGAATAGAAAACGATACTTTATTCACAGGCTATATCAGTCCTGACAAAGTATCTGACTACCATAATATGCTGGATATTTATGTGGCGGCATCAACCAGGGAAAGTTTTGGGGTTGCGGTGCTGGAGGCCAGTGCATGCGGTAAACCGGTAGTAGTTGCTAACGTCGGCGGGCTTCCCGAAGTTGTAGACCATGGGGAAACAGGTTATATAGTTGAGAAACAGAACCCTGAGATGCTAGCTGAGGCTATTGAAAAATTAGTTGTTAATAAGCAGCTAAGAATAAGTTTTGGTGAAAAGGGACGGAACAAGGTTTTAAAAGAGTATGATTGGAAAGATTCAGTGGATAAAATGATTAAAATTTACGAGGGATGTTTAACTAAAATAAAATGAAACACAGCCTGGATTTTTGAATATGGATCAGATCTCTGTCATAATACCATGTCGAAATGAGGAGAAATATATTGAGTTATGCCTGAACTCGGTGGTAAATAATGATTATCCCCGGGAATATATGGAAGTCATTATAATTGACGGTGAAAGCACTGACAAAACCAGGGATATTATTAAAAGCTATACCAACAGGTTTCCTTTTATTCGCTTATTAAGCAATAAGGAATTAACTGTACCATATGCGCTCAATAAAGGTATCAAAGAAGCCAAAGGGGATTACATAATCAGGCTGGATGCTCACAGTGAAATTCCTTCAAATTATTTTTCTGAACTGATTACATGGAGCAGGAAATTAGGCGCAGACTGCATAGGGACTATCTGTATTACAGAAGTTCGTCATAAAAATGCGAAAACTCTTTCTATCCAAAAAGTTCTGACAAATAAATTCGGAGTAGGCAACTCATATTTCAGAATTGGAACAGATGAGATCAAAGAGGTAGATACTGTACCATTCGGATGTTTCAGAAGAGAAATTTTCGATAAAGTTGGTTTGTTTGATGTAAGACTGACCAGGAACCAGGATATTGAATTAAATAAAAGAATAAAAAGAAATGGAGGCAAAGTCTTTCTACTCCCGCATGTTTATAGTAAATATTTTGCCCGGGAAACCTATCACGGCATCGCCAGAAATAATTACCAGACCGGCCTATTTAATATTCTAACAATCTATTTCACTAAAAAGGTCAGTGCATTAAGTCTCCGCCATCTGGTTCCGTTAATGTTTGTTTTGTCTATGCTTCTTCCACTCATAGCAATGATTTGGTTCCCTTATGCCGGGTTGTTATCCTGTATCATTTTTGCAATATATTTGATTACCATATTTTTTATAAGTCTCAAAATAAATGACGGCAAAAGTTCTACTTATAATATCGTATTGGCTTTTGCAATACTACATTTTTCGTACGGACTGGGTTCCCTGTCAGGATTGCTCAGGATAGATGCTTTGTTGAAAAATGAATAACAAAGATAAATACAAAGAAGAGATAGCCTCCGTACTCAGATGCAGTCCTGATTCCATATTCCTATACTGGAAAGGAAGGGTTGCTCTTTACGCTGCCTTAAAAGCAATGGGAATAGGCGCTGGTGATGAAATTATTCTTCCGGCATTTACCTGTGTTGTAGTTCCAAACGCCATAATATACGCGGGAGCCAAACCTGTCTACGTCGATATTTCGCCCGAGGATTATAACCTTAATATAGAAAAACTATCTGAAGCTATTACTTCAAAAACAAAAATAATCCTTTGTCAGAATACATTCGGATTATCATCAAATATTGAAGAGATTATCCAGCTGGCTGCAAAAAAGGGAATATATACAATCGAAGACTGCACGCATGGGTTTGGCGGATTTTACAATGGCAAACCAAATGGTTCGTACTGTGACGCAGCTTTTTATTCCACCCAATGGAACAAACCTTTTTCAACGGGTATTGGAGGGTTTCTCGTTGTAAATAATCCCAGTCTTCTTAAAAAAGTAAGAAGTCTTGAGAAGCATAAGATAAAACCCAGCTTTAAGGAAAAATATTTATTATCATCGCTCATTATATTCAGAAAATATTTTATTAATAATTTTACTCAGCCGTTTCTTGTTAAATCATTCCGGTTTTTGAGCAAATACAATCTTGTTCCTGGCTCCAATCAAGGAAGTGAATTCCGTACTCCGGAATTACCTGAAGACTACTTTAAGGACATATCTTCTGTCCAGGTTAAAGCGGGATTAAAAAACGTGAGGGAAATAAATAAACTTAACGCCTATCGTAAAAAAAATGCTGGTGATTACACAGAATTCTTAAAGGCAAATAATAAAATATATGTAAAAGAACATTTTTTTGAGAATCATATCTTTCTTAAATATCCGCTTCTGGTAAAAGACAGGAATTTATTTTTGAAAAAGGCAAAAAGTTCGGGCATCATGTTTGGAGACTGGTTCCTATCCCCCTTACATCCGATCGAAAAAGATTTTCATTCATGGGGTTTTAACGAAGCCTGTTTTCCTGAGGCAGTTTATGCAGCTTCGAAAATTGTTAATATTCCAACGGACATCGAAAATAATACCAGGGTAATTAAATTTTTGGCTTCCAATCTGGATATGATTGAATAAATTACTCCTTAAATATTAAATTATTCTTTTAGTTTAACTTGTTGGGGCAAAATTTTATACCTATCAGTATAGTATGAAATAACAATAATAAAAAAGAGCCAGAATGGGAGATCGCTTTTAAGATCACCAAATGCGAAAATACCGTTGCTCTCTATCAATGAACGTAATGTCAAACATATTTCTACCGAGATCAGAGGAATTATTATAAAACGAACCTGTTTATTGAATCTATATTTTTTAAATGTCCGGAAAGTTAATCTGAATATTACGAAAAAGAATCCAATCGCAGTAAGTAATCCAGGTATTCCCATATCTGAGGCCATCACCAGAAAAAAATTATGGGAATTATTAGCACCGTAATCAACAGAAGCACTATTTATCTCTATCATGCTTTCCCCGATAAAAGAGTTCAACATTACAGGGATATAATTAAATTCTTCAATAGGATATGCACCTGCACCAATTCCAAAAAACGGATTCTTCTCGAACATAGCTATACCAAGCTCCCAGAACTTATCATGTCCGCTAAGACCTTCATTTAATCTCAACGCATAATCAAAGGAAAGGTTATCAGGAAGCAGTAAATATACCATGACAACTACTGTGATTATCGATGACAATACAATAAATGCTTTTTTGTTCATAAAAAACAGTATTATAACCGCACCTAAAAAAATGCCTGCAAGGGCTGCTCTTGAGGCGAGGAGTATGACACTTACGAAAATGATCATACCAGCTGCCCATAACAAAATCTTCTTCCTTCGGGAAGGGTTATTAAAGAAAGCTATTATTATAAACGGCATAATAATAATTGTATATTCGCCGGTTATATTTTTGTTGCTGTTTAGCCCGTACGTAGTTTCTCTGATGCGTTGAACGAGATATGAGATATCATTTCCATGCATTAAAAAATCAACTATCACACTGCCTGCCAACAGAATACCAGCAATGATAACAGCATTTATCACAACCTTTATCTCACGCTGCGTATTTATAATACCATAAAAAAGATATACAGTTATAAAAAAAGCAGCTGATCGCAAAATAATCTGGATACCTGCTGCGGGATATCTGGAGAACACCATTGAAAGTGAAATGGATGTAAATAACAAAATCAATACCCACAAGACAGGTCCCGGTATGGGTGGATATTTTTTTAATTCCAATCCATATTCCCTAAAAAAAAGATACCCGAGAAGTAAAGGATTTACAATATGAATGATAGGCCGCAGATTAGGGAAAACTTCGGGAGGCATCGCCAGGAAGGTTATAATCACAAAGCTGATAATAAACGATTCTTTGTATCGTTGTAATAGAAAAACAAAAACTATGCTAAATATTAATACCAGAAAAACGGAAGACATTACACGTACAGCTAATATGATTTATTGAAAGTTAGTTAAAAGTCATTATTTAAAAATTCATTAAGAGTTAAAGGTTCTCCATTATAAAGTTCAATGGCAGATGAAAGTGTTAAAATAGTGTATAATACTGATTGTCTGAGATTTGCTAAATCTTTGTCCGCAGGCAGATGCAGATATTCAGAAACACTTTTTTTATTTCTCTGTTTTGACAGGCATTGAACCATAGAAGAATCTATATTACTTAACGGATTGCCAGGGAAAAATGAAAATTTTAACAAGTGTTTTACATGAAGAGGGATTTTGGGATAGACATGGTATACAAATGCCATAAACAACTTACCTTGCACGGAAGTTATGGGTGATCTGAAATTCGGATACTCTAGTTCCGCTGCTCCTTTTGAATAACTCTGTATCCAGTGTTTAAATGCCTTGTGCTTCTTTTTAATCTCGTCAGGACAATTCATTATATAATTAAAAAACGGAAAAGACCAGAATGGTGAAACATTCCAGAAGTAATTCCTATGTCTGTCTTCTCCCTGGAAAGCATATTTGAAAGGTTTTTCGAAGACCCTGAAGTGAATAAATTTTTGAGCAAGGATATTTTCAGGGTAGGATTTAAACATTTCATAAAAATCTTCATATAATCTCTGTTCATCGAATTCGAGAAGATTCTTTAATTCAAGTAAAGGAAGCATCGCGCGGTCCTGAATAGAATATGATATTAAATTCATCCACACTTTCCAGTTTCTTTAGCGGCTGATTTAGTGTAAAAATCAATTTGTCACCATTATCTCCGGTAATGTAATTGATATTGCTGCCAAACTTCTCCTTTATACTATTATAAAATCCAAGCATTGTGGCGGTAGAGAGAGAATTCATGCCTTCTTTGATGGATAATAATTCCCTCAGATCCCTACCCTTAGGCTTCATAACATCGAGAGCTTCCCACTTAACATTAAACATATCCGATAGTTTTTTAGCAATAGACAAATCTACGTTTTCAAACCCGGTACTATAATTCATACCAACCGAAGTAAACTCTATCTTGTTATGGTAAAGACAAGCCGCAACAGCGCGTGAATCGAGTCCCCCACTCAATGATAATATATTTTTTTCGGACCCTTTAAGTCTATTTCTCGCAGATTCACTAAATAGTTCTGAAATGCTGCGGATATTTTCCGAAAAATTTTTATTCTGATTTGATTTTATATCAAAATTAAAATTATGTAATTTTATTTTTTTGAGTGTTCCTCCTTTAACCGAAACCAGTGTCGCCGGCTGAACCTGTTTAATAGAATTGATCAAAGTTCTCTCGCCTAAAACAAACCCCATAAGAAGGAACTCTGCAAAAGCAGTGACGTCATATTCAAAGCTCTTCAGAAAATCAGTAATAAATTTTAAGTGTCTCGATATGCAGATACCAGAATCGGAGATGCTATAGTAAAGAGGAAGCCTTCCAAAAATATCATTCAGAATAAACAATTCCCTGTCCAATTTATTATAGATATAAATGATAAAATCACCATCGGCTGCTTTTATCCAATCGGCGGGGTATAGATAATTCTCACTTTCAAATGCTTCAATTAAATTATCGGTTTCTTTCTCAAATACCTCAAGAGTTTTATTATAAATCTTTCCTTCAAGTAATATCAAATATTTTTCATTTGATATTATATGTATTGGGTATTCTTCATATTTATTCCAACCTATAAAAACACTTTCATTCGCCAAACAGATATTGGACTTAAAATCCTGCAGATAATTTAAAGCATCGAGAGATTTTTCTAATTCAAATCTTTTCCCTTGTATCCCTCCGTCGGCAAGGATAAGACTAATGCCAGCCATTTTGTACCATAGGTTTAATTGAACATATTTGGTTAAATTATAACAGGATTATCTCAGATTGAAGAATGATTTTTTAGCGTTGAGGCTAAATCAAAAACTATTTTCATTGATTTGGTTTTTATTATCCAGAGATTTAGCAAATATATCAGGCAAAATACAGCTAATGCAATCAAAGAAAGCATTGTAGAATTTTGTTCTGCAAATCCCCATAAAAAATATACAATAATATATGAAATCAGCGCACAGAGAAAATGGATAAAAATCTCTGCTACAAATTGTTTATGAAAACTAAAAGATAACCTTATACTTATTAAATAGAAACTTGCTAAAAAAAAGAAAGAATAGCTAACCGATGAGCTTAATGCCAATCCATCTTGTTTTAAAGTATCCACAAGTATAAAATTTAGTACTATCTTTATTAAAATTCCAATAACGGTAATTACAAGAAGAGCTTTAATCCATCTTGCACTGTACATTATCTTATTCAGGACACTGTAAATAGAATAAAAAATGAGACTTAATGACAGATATTTTAATACCTGCGCTGTCATTAAACTATCTGATGAAACAAATTTCCCACGCTGAAATATTATTTTTATTATTTCATTGCCGTTAAAAAAAAAGGCAAACATAATAGGAGTAAAGATAATGATGTTTACGCGTACCGCAGAAATAAACTGTTGTTCTAATTCCCCCATAGAGCCTGAAGAATAATTTCTTGAAAATTTGGGGAATATCGCTGTAGATAATGCCAGTGAAATTGTCAGGATCGGCAAGGCGAATAATGTTTGTGCATAATTCAAAGCTGCAATTCCGCCAACCTGTACCGAACTGCTGAAATATCTGTCAGATATCGTGTAGAGCTGACTTATAGATTCAATAATTATAATAAGCAATAAATTATGATTAAGGGAGTTCATTAAATGCCTTCTCACAATCATTTTATTGAAGGGTGAGAATAATTTAACGTCAAATTTATATAGTAAAATTATAAACTGCGTAATCACTCCTGCAAGATACCCTATAGGTATTATTAGTATCCCCAAAAAAGGGCTTAGAAAAAATACTGTTAATATGATTACCAAATTAATAGAAAGACGACCAATGGCTGGTAATAAAAAATTATAGTCGCTTTGAAGAAATGAAATTAAGACAGACGAGGCTGAACCAAATGGAATAATTAACAAAAAAATATTAAATATAAGCCGAGCTTCTTCAAGTTTAGCAGTTGAAGCACCAGGTAAGTATGCGGTAATAATGAAACCGGAACAAAAATAAAGAATTGCAGCCAGGGCAATACCGCCAAAGCCAAAAATCCAAAAATTTGATCTGATAAAAGTTTCTTTTTGATCGGGCGATTCCTCAATAAGATGATTATAGGCGGGAATAAGATAATTTTGAATTAAAAAAAGAATTATTACATCTATTGTCATTGGGATGGCAGCGCCAACGAGGTAGATGTCAAACTGCTCACCAAGTCCGAATGATCCGGCAAATACTACTTCCCGAATAAGGCCCAGCCCCCGGCTCATCAGCCCGACACCAGTTAATAGTATAGATGCGCCGGCAACCGTAGATGTGAATTTTTTATTCATTTAGTCTTAGAGCGTCCCGGTTATTTTGAAGTGAGTTTTTGTGAGCTGATGTAATAAATCTTCGCTGAACTGCAGCTTGATCTGCCTGGCAGTTTCTTTTACCTTTTCAGATGAACCTTTGGGTAAGTCTATCATTAGTTCTTTTTTCTGTTTATCAAACCAGTCATTAAACCTGTCTCTTGCAAGGATGGAGGCTGCGGCAACGGCGGTATATTTTTCTGCCTTTGGGAACTGATGTAATTGCAGCTGTTTACCTTTTTCCTGAAGAGATTCTAAGATAAGTCTTTCATTCCCAAATTTGTCGCTTATCGCGGCAGCGGCTTCCTTCCGGCCAAGGATATTCTCCAGAACTTTTGCATGTCCCCAGGCAAGCAGCTTATTCAAGTTCCCGAACTTTTTATACAGTTCATTATAACGCGGGGGATTTATTGTTACGATATTTATACATTCCTGACCAGAAATATGTTTAATTCCTTCTGCAAGTTTCTTTATTGAACCATGTGAAATCAGTTTACTGTCTCTTACTCCAATTTCATCCAGCTTTTTTTTCTTCTGAGCGTCAACAAAAACGCCTGCTATTACGAGAGGTCCAAAAAAATCACCCTTACCTGATTCATCTGTGCCTATATACTCACCGGGTTCTTCAAACTCAGGTTTTTCGAATGGAAGTTCATCAAAAATCAATGAATTAACTTTTGAAAATGCAGTAGAATCCCGGTTGCCCTGTAAAACTTTTTTTATTCCTTTTTTTCCAAAATAGACAAGTAATTTTAGTTGGTCCGTTTTACTGCTGATTACAGCCTCAAAACAATAATTGCCTTTCCGGGGCTGAGAAGTTTCATAACCATTGTTTTTCAGTATTGTCAGAGATTGATTTATCTCAGTTTCCGCCTGTTTTTCTAAAACCGTCAATTATGTTCCGGATTAAATTGAAAGGAGCAAAAATAAATGTAAAAATACTAATTCTGAAAGATATTAAGGGCAAAAATCTATAACTCGTAAAATAAAAAACCCCTCAAAAATAAATGGATATGATAATTTCATTTGAGGAATGATATCATCACAATCTGAGATTGAACCGTGTTAAAAAAGACTGAGACAACTATTTATGACGTATTCAGGACGCATTCAAGACGTATTCAGGACGTATTCAGGACGTATTCAGATTGGAGGAATAGTATATTTGCAGTTTTTCAGACGATAATTGATAAGTGTGCACATTCCCTCGAAGTAACCAGGTCATAATGCAGGTATATCTGAAACTCAGATACCGGAAGATTGTACTCCTTATTCATTTGGCCAGCTACAATACGGATTTAACAAGAGCGGGGAGATCTTTTGGACAGCCCTTAATCAGCTTTATGGGATATAGAGGAACTACCGGAAATTATTTTAAAAGTCAGGGTTTGATAGGGATTAGGTTAAAAGAACCTCTTCCCGGGTTACAGGAAGAGGTCTGGGGGTGAAATTACTTTGACCAGGGCGGAACGACGCCATTCATTCGGGCGTAGGCTATAAGCTGTCCAAGGTGTTCGTGCAAATGTCCCATTTCGGTAAAGATTACAGTTCTGATACTTGAATCCTGACCGAACATTTTTACATGGTTGTCCAGCTGTCCTTCATTTAACTGATTGAGGTTTTTATACAGGTCGGCAAAAGAAGTTTTAAGTGCTTCAACTACTTTATCTTTCTGGGTAACGTCCTTACCCATACTTTCGTCAGCATTATCGGGTGTTTTTATTCCGGCAAAAGAAAGCACGTAGTAGTTAGAACCTGCTATATGCATAAGTACTTCTGAAACCGATCTGACACCTTCTTCGGGTCTCCAGGTGTATTTCTCAGCAGGTATCGCCTCAGCCAAAGAGATGATTTTCTCCTGGGAATCTTTAAAATCAGCCTGAACATCAGAAAAGAAGGCTGAATTACTTTCGGACTGTTGTGCAAATAGTGAAAACGGAATCACAACTGTAGCAAAAAGTATGTACAACATGTAGTTTTTAATGCTCATAAAGCACTCCTTTGGGTTGAAAAATAAATAATTAAGGGGATTTAACTCTGGCAGGAATTTAGCAATGAATATGTTGTAAAACAATAATTGATAATTCGACAATGACTATTATAAAGTCATTGACAATTCAGAGAATAGAGTTTAGTTTTAATTGTGTAAATATCTAAGGTGGTAATAATGAAAATAAATAGAATTTTAATCGCATTTACTGCAGTTTTCCTCTTTATTTCGTTGAATTCATACGGTCAGGATAAAAGTCAGGCAGCTGAAGATATGGCTGTAAAGCTGCAGCAAAAGGTTCTGTTATCCAATGATCAAACTGCAAAAGTGAAAGATGTTTTGATAAATTATCTCGGGAGTGATGCTCAATCATCCCAAGACTCAGCAAACAAATCCATAGAATCTATTTTAGATAAGCGGCAAAAAGCTAAATACGATATCATAAAAAAAGATTGGTGGAGTTCTGTTCAAAAAGAAGCTGAAAAACTACAGGGCAAATAATTATATAAAAATATCCGACTTAACTACCCCTAATTACTGCGCTATATAACCTGTGAAAGGTGCATTTCACACCTGAAATATGCAGATAAAATTTTTATGTCTGTGTTATAGCAGGATCGATAATAATTGAATCATGGTAAAGCATTGCAAACAGTTAATAAAAATTCTAAATCAGAATTTTCTACCTTTAACCATGCCTTTGAATGATATCTTTACTGCTGTACCATTATCAGATTCAATTTCTAATTTACCCGACATTTGTGTTGTAAGGGAAGTAACCAACTGCAAACCAAGTGAATCTGTATTTTCGATATCAATATCGGCAGGGAACCCGATTCCGTTATCTTCCACGACAATCTGATAATCCTCGTCTTTACTGAAGAGCCTGACAACGATTTCGCCGTCATTCCTGTCTTTGAAAGCATGCTTAATTGAATTGGATATAAGTTCGTTTATAATCAGTCCGCACAGGATCGCCTGATCTATTTCAAGTAAGATCTGGGGTGCTTCACACCTGATGCTGATATTAGTGAGCTGCGAGCGGTAGGTCATTGATAAATCACGGATCAGTGAATCAATATAATCTGAAAAATTTATCTTGTCCAGATCGCGTGACTGATACAGTTTTTCGTGTATCAATGCCATTGATCGGATGCGGCTCTGGCTTTCCTTGAATACCTGCAGGATTTTTTTGTCGTTCAGATAACCTGCCTGAAGATTTAATAGACTGGAGACTATCTGGAGATTATTCTTAACACGGTGATGAACCTCTCTCAGGAGTACAATCTTCTCTTTGAGGGATTCATTTATCTGTTCCTGAGCATGTTTTCTCTGGGCAACTTCTTTCTTAAGTTCTTCGTTAGCAACGGATAACTCTTTAGTTCTTTCTTTGACCATCTCTTCGAGTCTCTCTTTAGTCTGCTCAAGTTTGATAAGAGCGGCCCGTCTCTGGGTGCCGTCACGGAGAACAGCAAGGCCCCCCACTACTTTACCTTCCTGATCAAAAATGGGGGAATATTGTGCTTCAACGAAGTATTCTGTTCCGTTTTGAAGATCCTTCATAAATTTCCCCCTTGCCGAAACACGGTTCCCCTCCAGTGCGCTTCTGAAGAATTTTTCTTCACCGTCCTGGAAAAAAGAAGGCATCACATCTTTGAGGGTCTTTCCCTTTGTATCGTTTTTTTTGAGACCGGACATTCTTTCCATTCCAGGGTTCCACCGGGTCAGCTGAAGATCATTATTAAATGCAAAAATTCCATCTATACTACTATTTATCAACCTGTCGGAAAAATCCTTCTCAACTAAAATTGCTTCATTCGCCTTCCCCCTCTCCTGAATTTCCCGAACCAGAGCATAAAAAACTACCAGGAATATTATAAGGCTAAAGACTGTACCAATAATTATTGTAAAAAATGTTTCTCTGACCGAACTGATGATAGTCAAATCCCAGCCTTCAAGGGCTTTATATTCCACAGACTTCATCTGGGATACAAATGAAAAAACCCGGTTCATAATATCACTGCCGACTCTCATCTTATAACGATTTATAGTTCCCTTATCGTCCCCCAGTTTTTTCAGTTCGATTGTGTTAGTGAGCACACTAAGTCTTGAAGTAATAAGAGAGGCTAAAGTATCAACAGACAGCATCTTAACGCTATCCCCTGAAACAAGGGATTTGAGCTCAATCAGATCTGACGAGATTGCAGATTCAGTGTTTAGAAAAGGCTGCAGGTAATGTTCTTCACCTGTGATTAGAAATGACCTCTGGCTTTCTTCCGCCCGGCTCAGTACGGAAATAATTTCTTCAAGGTTATTGAGGACTTTGTAGGTATTCCCCCTACTTTCTGCAGCAGTATAAACATTATCTAAATTTCTGTAAGATTCTATTCCTATACCGACAATTAGGATCAGAATGAATATAAATCCAATCCGGACAATACGTATATCGTATAATGGTCTCATACAGAATATTTTATATGACTATTATTACAGAACAACAATGTTCCCCAAAAAACAAATAAATGTGATCAGGTACAATATTAATATACCCAAACTTTATAAATTCTTTAGTTAAAAAACAGTCAGGTAAAAAGTTATGGAATCAGGACACACTATGACAACTCTCTCACAGGTAGTTGATATACTCCGACAAAAAGGATTCAAAGAAGATTTTGAAATGACAAAAGCCGGTTTCACAGCTAAAAATTCCGGAAAGATCCTGAAGCCGGATAATATAAAAATTATTAAGACATACAGGTTTGAAGGTGATTCCAATCCCGATGATATGTCTATAGTCTATGCAATGGAGACAAATTCCGGAGTTAAAGGAATTCTCATTGACGCTTACGGAACATATGCAGGGAATGAGACCGAAAAACTTTCGGAATTTCTAAAGCAAGTTGAGACCCGGGAAGATGAGATGACTAATATTTTATTCTAACTATTGCATATTAAATAATATTTGTATTTACCTCAGTTTTTGATAATAGTAATACACCCGACGAAAATTTATTTATACAGGTGTTTGTTTAAATTTATCTAAATATTATTTTAGTATATTCAATTTTAATTCACAAGAGATTTGATCCTTTCAAAGGGTCCTCCCCTGCCCTTTGATGGTAAACGGATCGCGCCCAGTGTTTCCCCAACACTGGGTTGTTTTTTTTAAAGTAATGCTCTTATAGGTAATAAGGAAGGAGAGGATAATTTATTTGGAGTCACCCCATTTCAAGACATCAACCTGGACTTTAGCAATACCGCTTTTAATCATATCCAGTTCTTCTGCTGCTTTCTTCGTAAGGTCGATTATCCTGCCATTGGGATTCACCAGCCGGTCATTGATCCTTACAGTTACTGTCTTCCTGTTTGTGAGATTCTTAACTCTTACGATCGTTCCGAAGCTATATGAGGGATGTGCAGCAGTAAGTTTATCCTGACTGAATATTTCCCCATTTGAAGTTTTTCTTCCTTCATATTTGTCAGAGTAATACGATGCAACTCCAACCCTCGATTCAAGAACATCATTATAATTATTTACTTCATCATTATTATCATAACGTGATTCTCTCCCCACACCGGTGCTGTCATCTGTATGTCTGCCCGGAAAACGGGTACTTGATGCACACGAATAAAATGTAAACATTGATATAAATAGTATTGAACTATATTTAATCATCTTCCGGATAAAATTGATGCACATTTAATTATTGCTGTTTCACTTCTCAGCCTATAGTTTCCAAGGTTATAATAATTCTTTTTATCAAACAATTGCTTTTCATTATCCGTAAAATCACCTTCGGGTCCGAATATAAAATAATAATTTCTTTGTTTAATAATATTATTATTGGAAAATGACTGCTCCGATTCCTGTGTAAAAAGGATCATCTCCCCATCCATCGAAGAAATTTCAGCAAGGGATCCAGCCACTTTTATAGACGGGAGATAGCTCCGTAAAGATTGTTTCATAGCAGCAGTGACGATCTTTTCCCAGCGTTCCGGTTTATTCCCCTTCCTGATAGTTCTATCCGAATCAAACACCACAAAATTTGTTATCCCAAGCTCTGTACATTTCTCGAGGGCAGACTCGAAACGGTCGGAGCTTTTAAGCCGGGGTATGCAGAAAAAAAGGTTAGCATTGGGGTTCCCGAATTCAAATGTCTCACTGGTTTTTAATTCGACAGAGCCGGGATTTATTTTGATAATTGAAGTTTTATAAATGATCCCTTCACCATTAGTGACGAAAAGCTGATCACCCGGGTTATGTCTCATCACTTTTGTAATATGTTTTGACTCATCCCCTTCAATATTGATTTTATCTCCTTCTTTTGATGAAACAGGAGAATAATACAATTCGATATTAGTTAATTTATCAGGATTAATCATACTAATTAAAATGATACTGCGACGTTAAAGATAAATTCTGTATTCCGATATTCATCCAGTCCAATCTCAAAACGTACCACATTATAAGGAAGGATCAAGAAAGTGATTCCGCCCCCATAACCGCTTCTGAAATCATTTATTGATAATGATTCACCCTTAAATTTTGCGGCGCCTGCATCGCCGAAGACTTCGGCATAAAAAGCAATCCTGTAGGAAAGTAACGACCTGGGCAGAAGTGGAATAAAATCCAGACTTACATGGATATCTTTTAAGAGCGGGTAATAGAGTTCCATCGATCCAATATAATAATTATTTCCTTCCAGTTCTTCCGTGTAATGTCCCCTGATTCGTTCATCAAAGCCTATAAAGGAGAGATCATAGAAAGGCACAAGTCTTCCACCGGTCACCCTGGTAGTGAATCTCCATTTGGCATTCAGGTCGCCAATAAGGCGGTAATATTCGCGAAGATCAAATCGAATGATATCGTAGTTAATACCGCCGATGCCAAAACCTTTCAATTCCACAGAAGCGCTTCCGAAAAGTCCTTTTGTCGGAAACTGAGCCAGATCTCTCGTATCATATGAATAAGCAAGTGAAACAAAAGGAGCACGATCAATCCTTGAATCGGAAGCAGATATTCCTTTTATAAAGAAGGGTGTTTCCACATATGAATAGCCGAGATCAAGGGCCAGTCTTTGATATAATCCGAATCTTTTCCCCAACTGCATTGAACCGGTAATATTTTTCTGATCGAAATCCTTTCCGTATAAGACCTTCGCAGTTTCACTTTTATTGGCTGTGGATCCGTAAGTCAAAGCGACATCAAAGAAGAGATCCTCTTCCCGCAAAAGATACGGGTTGTAATACATTAATCTTAAAAAAGGATTATAACCAAATGCTCCACCCAGTGAAATAGTCTCATTTCTTCCCCGAAAATTTTTTACAACAAGTACGGCCCCATATGAAACTTTTTTCCAATCATTTTCCCTTATCTCGAAAAAAGGCACCGGGTAAATATACCAGCCCTCTTCAACTGAAATGACAGCATAATTTTTTTTATTAACAGTTTCAGGATAAACTTCCACAAAGTTAAATATTCCGAGACTATAAATTCTGTCGCGGTTATACTTTGCAAGATCAGGGGTAAGAGTATCGCCGACTGAAAAAGTAACTTCCCTCAGGATTATAAAATCTTTTGTTGTTTCATTCCCCACAATTTTAATTGAATCTACGACTACGGAGTAATCATCCGAAAGTTTGACCGTGTCCTGAATCTGAGCGTAGATTAAGCACGTTTTCAACAAAATTATAATAAGAAAATATTTTTTCATTAAGGAAAATTTAACCGGGTAATAAAAAAAACGGTTCGCAGAAACATTGTTCCGGCGAACCGTAATATAAAATTAAATAAGATCAGGAAACTGCTTCCTCCATATAATCTGAGATCGGGTTGCAGCTGCATACGAGGTTACGATCGCCATAGGCGCTATTAACACGTCCCACACTCGGCCAGAACTTACCCTTCCTGGTCCATTCAACAGGGAACCCTGCTTTTTCGCGTGAATATTGATGATTCCATTCATCTGAAAGTAAAACATTTAGAGTATGAGGAGAGTTTTTCAATACATTATCATTCTGATCCGATTTTCCCTCTTCAATCTCGCGGATTTCTTCGCGGATTGAAATCATTACATCGCAGAACTTATCGAGCTCTGCCTTAGATTCACTTTCTGTCGGTTCAACCATCAAAGTTCCGGCAACAGGGAATGATACTGTTGGAGCATGATATCCATAATCCATCATACGCTTTGCAATATCTTCAACTTCCACCTTTGCAGTATTTTTGAAATTTCTCATATCAAATATTAATTCGTGAGCTACTCTTCCCTTAGTTCCGGCATAGAGAACTTTAAAATATGGTTCAAGCTTAGCTTTAATATAGTTTGCATTTAAGATAGCAACTTCTGAAGCTTTAGCTAATCCTTCAGTACCCATCATTTTGATATAAGCATAAGAGATCACGAGAATATCGGCGCTTCCCCAGGGGGCAGAAGACACAGCGTGGATACCTTTCTCATGACCGAGGTTAACAACAGGGTGCTGAGGAAGGAAAGGTATTAAATGGGAAGCTACGGCAATCGGACCCATACCCGGTCCCCCGCCGCCATGCGGGATACAAAAAGTCTTATGCAGATTAAGGTGGCATACATCCGCGCCAATATTAGCCGGACTAGTTAACCCGACCTGTGCATTCATGTTTGCGCCGTCCATATATACCTGGCCCCCGCATTCGTGGATGATCTCACATATTTCACGAATTTTCTCTTCGAATACTCCATGAGTAGAAGGATAAGTTACCATCAGAGCTGAAAGATTCTGTTTATTAGCTTCAGCTTTTTTACGGAGATCTTCGATATCAACATTTCCATTTACATCACAATTTGCAACCACTACTTTCATTCCCGCCATTACAGCACTAGCAGGATTTGTACCGTGTGCTGAGGAAGGAATAATCACAACATTGCGGTTACCTTCTCCCCTGTTTTTATGATACTGACGAATAACCATTAAACCGGTATATTCACCCTGGGCGCCGCTATTTGGCTGAAGAGAAACTGCAGCAAATCCTGTAACCTGCGCCAGCTGATGTTCAAGTTCCCTGAATAACTGTTTATAACCCTGAGTCTGCTGTGCAGGGGCAAAAGGATGGATTTTACAGAACTCAGGCCAGGTTATAGGCAGCATCTCGGTAGTTGCATTTAACTTCATTGTACAGGAACCGAGAGGGATCATTGAGTGTGTTAAGGAGAGATCCTTATTTTCAAGGCTCTTCATATACCTGAGCATTTCTGTTTCAGAATGATAGGTATTAAAAACAGGATGGGTCAGGTAATCGCTGGTTCTTCTAAACTTATCTGAAAATTCAGTATTAATATCAGTTTCTTTTATAGATGACACTTCAATCTCTTTACCCGCAGCCTTTGCAAATACATCAATGATTTCAATTATATCATCGAGATCAGCCGGCTCACCTATTGAAATACCGATCGAATCATCAGATATATATCGGAAATTTATTTTTAACTTCTCAGCTTCTTCCTTTATAGAAGAGATTTTTTTCTTTTCAGCCAACGGGAAAACGATCTTAAGTGTATCAAAGTAATTCTTATTTACCTGATTATATCCCAATTCCTGCAGTGATTTATCCAGAAGAGCAGTCAAGCGGTGAATTCTTCCGGCGATTGATCTGATTCCTTCCGGGCCATGATATACTGCATACATTGCGGCCATTACGGCCAGTAAAACCTGTGCAGTACAAATATTACTCGTTGCCTTCTCTCTTCTAATATGCTGTTCCCTCGTCTGCAATGCCATTCTGAAAGCTAGATTACCCTGAGCATCAATAGTTGCACCGATTATCCTGCCGGGAATATTTCTTTTATAGTCATCCTTTGTTGCGAAATATGCTGCGTGCGGGCCTCCGTATCCCATCGGGACGCCGAATCTCTGAGTACTTCCCACCACAGCATCAGCTCCAAATTCCCCGGGTGCTTTCAATAGGGCCAGACTTAATAAATCAGCAGCAACCACACAATGAATATTTTTCTGCCTGGCTTCACCAAACAGATCCTGATAATCGTAGATTTCACCCGTCTCCGAAGGGTACTGAACCAAAAGCCCAAAAAGATCATCAGTAAGCTTAAGTTCTTTATGGTTTCCGATCTTGAGCTTTATGTCCTGAGATTCAGCCCTGGTTTTCAAGACACTTATGGTTTGCGGAAAACACTCTTCCGACACGAAAAATGTATCAGCAGTTTTATTATTACGAATTGAATGAAACATACTCATCGCCTCAGCAGCGGCAGTTCCCTCATCAAGCAGAGATGCATTTGCGATAGGCAAAGCAGTAAGATCAGTAACAGCTGTCTGAAAATTCATCAGAGCTTCCAGGCGTCCCTGAGCTATCTCAGCCTGGTAAGGTGTATACTGGGTATACCATCCGGGATTTTCAAGAATATTCCTCTGAATAACGGCGGGTGTGATTGTGTGGTTATATCCCATACCTATATAGGGCTTAAAAACCTGGTTCTGTTTTGCTATTTCTCTCAGATCCTCGAGAAATTTATATTCGGAAACCGGTTCGCCTATATCAGGCCTTTTTTTTAATCTTATCTGTGAAGGAATCGTTTGTTCGATCAGTTCATCAATAGACGAGACTCCAACAACTTCGAGCATTTCTTTTATTTCATTATCATTGGGTCCAATATGCCTGTTAACAAATTTATCCGGATGATCTGGTTTATTCATAGTATTATACTCATTAAAATGAATTTGCAAAAATATTTAGACCTACTAAAATAAGGAATGTTTTATATCTTTAAAATGTTAAAAATGAGGAATAATAAGCAGTTAGTGCCTGGTGGGGTTCAGGAAATTCCGTTGTTTGGTTTATTTTTGTCATGGCCCGCATGGGCTGCGCTCTGCTCAGCCGACTTTTTATTCCGGCCTATCCCTTCGCCGTAAGCCTGACCATTTATTTCGACCTGGACAGTAAATACACGGTTATGCTGAGGCCCTTCCTCCCTGATAACCTTATAGAAGGGATTCTCAAATTTATTTGCCTGAGCATACTCCAGGAGCTGGCTTTTATAATTTTCATCAATCAGATGTTCACCTGCCTTAGCACTTGGTTCAACCAGGTTTTTCTTGATAAAATTCCTTGCTCCATCCAGTCCATTATCAAGATAAATTGCTCCGATCAATGCTTCGAATGCATCTGCCAAGACTGTACGGGAGCCATAAGTGAAAGAAGAAGAGAGGTTTTTGCTTACCAGCAGAAACCGTGAAAGGCCAATCCTTTCAGCACCTTCAGCAAGGGCAACACGATTAACAAGCTTCGCCCTGACCTTTGTTAAGAAACCTTCATCCTCATCAGGATAAACTTCAAAGAGGTATTCTGCAACAGTAAGGTTGAGGACAGAATCACCGAGGAATTCAAGTCTTTCATTAGAGACAGCAAAATTAGGATTCTGTTCGAGGAATGACCGGTGCATTAATGCCTGAATATAGTAGGATTTATCTTTGATCGGGACCCCTGTTACCGATTCCAATTCGGAGAACTTACGATGTGTAAGTAATTTGGAAAAATACCGGGTTTGTTCTCTTGCCTGGCTCTGCTTTAGTTTCTCAACAAGCCAGGATATAAACTGACCCAAAACTAATCTCCGGTTTTCTTAAACAATATCGACGCATTATGACCGCCGAATCCAAACGTATTACTAATTGCAAATTTAATTTTTTTATCAGTCACTTTCTTTGCACTGTAATTCAGGTCGCATTCGGGATCCGGATTATCGAGATTTATAGTAGGCGGAATTTTATTATTTACCATAGAAAGGATGGTAGCTATTGCTTCCACGCCTCCGGCGGCACCAAGCAGATGACCCGTCATAGACTTAGTCGAATTAATCACAAGATCATAGGCATGTTCGCCGAACGCCCCCTTTATTGCTCTAGTCTCAGTCACATCGTTATACTGAGTGCTTGTACCGTGAGCGTTTATATAATCTACTTGTTCAGGTGATATTTCCGCATCCTGCATAGCTGCTTTCATGGAGCGTGCTGCTCCTTCCCCGGCTGGTGATGGAGCTGTAATATGGTAAGCATCCCCTGTTAGTCCTATACCTGATATTTCAGCATAAATCTTTGCTCCGCGGCTTTTGGCGTGCTCATATTCCTCCAGGATCAAAGTACCGGCGCCTTCTCCCATAACAAAACCATTCCGCTCAACATCGAATGGCCTGGATGCTTCTGCATACCTGTTATTCCAGGTAGACAAAGCGCGCATTGCATTAAAACCGCCGATAGACATTTCGGTTATTGCGGCTTCCGAACCTCCGCACATCATCAAGTCAGCGCTGCCTCTCTGGATTAAAATAAATGCATCCGCAATTGCATGAGAAGCGGTTGCACATGCAGAAGTAGTGGCATAATTCGGGCCTTTGAGGCCGAACCTGATGGAGATCTGACCCGCTGCCATATCCGAGATCATCATGGGAACGAAGAAGGGACTAATCTTATGAGGGTCCTTATTCTCGAAGTAAAGCCAGTGCTGTTTCTCCAGAGTAATCATCCCACCGATACCGCTTCCATATATAACACCGAATTTTTCCTTATCTACGCCATCGTCACTTAAACCGGAATCTTTCATAGCCATGATAGCAGTGACCAGGGCATACTGATTAAAAGGATCCAGTCTCCTGGCTTCCTTCTTATCAAGGTAATCTTCGACTACAAAGTTTTTGACTTCAGCAGCAAACTTAGTATCAAATTTATCGGTATTAAACTTGGTAATAGGCTCCACACCGTTTCGGCCGCTTAAGAGGCCTTCCCAGAAATTATCCAGGCCTATTCCAATTGGAGTAACTGCACCCATCCCGGTTACAACTACTCGTCTTTTATTCATAAAGTCTCTCCGGAGAATAATAGATTGAGGTAATCTTTAAAAGATTGAAAGTTCATTTTCTGGAAGAGGGAGTGAAGTCGAGAAAATGAATTTCCCGACTTTTAATAGCTTAACCTAATTTCTCTTTCAGGTACCTGGTTGCATCTCCCACTGTGTTTATTTTCTCAGCGTCCTCATCAGGTATTGAAACCTGAAAAGCACTCTCAAAGCCCATCACCAATTCAACAATATCTAAAGAATCCGCCCCAAGATCATTTGTAAAAGAAGCTTCAGGTGTTATCTGTGATTCTTCAACACCTAATTTATCCATAATGATTTCTTTGACTTTAGCTTCTACATCCATCTTTGTAACTCCTATAATTTATTTCAGTTAGTGTAATTTAATAAAGTTTTTAAAAATAAGATAATTATTTCACATTGTCATTCCGCCGTCAACAGCTATTACCTGACCGGTAATATAATCTGCTTCTGGACTACAAAGGAAACCAACAACTTTAGCGATATCCTCCGGAGTTCCCATTCTGCCGAGGGGAACATTCTTTAGAAGAGCTTCCCGCTGTTTTTCATCCAGTTTTTGGGTCATACTGGTCTCAATAAAGCCGGGAGCCACCGCATTAACAGTGATATTACGTGATGCCAATTCCCTTGCCATTGCCTTGGTAAACCCGATAACACCTGCTTTAGAGGCCACATAATTTGCCTGGCCAGGATTTCCTATCAACCCTACAACCGAGGCAATATTAACGATCCTTCCATATCTCTGCTGTATCATCGGCTTCAGTATAGCTTTAGTATAATTAAAGACACTCTTAAGATTGGCAGAAATAACGTCATCAAAATCTTTTTCCGTCATCCTCAACAAGAGATTATCTCTTGTTATACCGGCATTATTCACAAGTATATCAACTCCGCCAAGTTTTTCTATGGCTTCATTAACCGTATTCTGGGCATCTTCCAGTGAAGAAGCATCGGCCTTAAATCCATATATTTTAGTATCGAGGGCGCCGATTTCTCTCTCGAGTTCCTCCGCACATTCATCACAGCTATTATATATAAATGCCACATCAGAGAACAGTACACCGCAGCAGCTTTTTGCGGCAAGTTCCTTTACGATAGCCCTGCCTATTCCTCTTGTTCCGCCGGTAACTATTGCTCTTTTAGTCTTTCCGTTCATCTACTATTTCTCCTGCTTTAATCCCCTGAAGATATTCTGTTTTATATTTTTCTAATTCCATAAATCCTTCTTCACCGAAGAGGTGTTTCAGCTCTTCTCTACACGAATCATAAATGGATGTTTCCGCAGCGGGAAGATGATTGCATGTCTTCAATCTGTCTATGTGTTCATCGTCAATCGTCAATGTATTTTCATAAATTGTTAAAGGAAATAATATACAATAAAGGGGTTTGTATTTCCACTTATATTCACCTTCCATGTTAGCAAGCTTCTGCAAAGTACAGAGCCCATCTTTATCAAGAAAAGTGCATTTCCCGTTAATGACTTCAGTCCCGACAGCCACGCCTGATTCAAAGTCCTCATCATCTTCCGGTTCCTCAAACCACTTTTTAGTATCTGTCACCTGGGTTTCATCAAACAGGGGGATAAGTTTATCCTTTAATGACATTATGAGGGCATGCTCTTTAAGGTCGGTATAAACGCCGTAATAACAGCATTCACCCGAGCACCTGCAGCTGAAACTGAAGGTAAAGATCAAAGGATCAATCTTTATCCCGTTAATTTCTCTGGTAAATTTTTGGCTCATCAGATATATTTCTCCACATCCGAATATTTATCAATATTGAAACATTTAACTTCAGGATTTATTCTTTTAACCAGTCCCTGGAGAACCTTTCCAGGTCCTATTTCATAAAACTCTTCGATTCCGTCATTTATCATGTTATGAATAGTTTCTTCCCACCTAACCGGAGAAGTTACCTGTTCAAATAATAATTTCTTAATTTCCTCCTTCACAGTTACCGGTCCCGCCGTAACATTAGCATAAACCGGTATTCGGCCGTCATAAATATTGGTATCATCCAGAGCCGTTTTTAATGCAGCTTTGGCTGAATCCATCAGAGGAGAGTGGAATGCTCCGCTTACCACGAGTTCTTTCACAAGCCTGGCACCTTTATCTTTGCATACCTGCATTGCTTTCTTAACACCATCAACAGAACCTGAAATAACAACCTGACCGGGAGAGTTAAAGTTTGCACACTGTACAATCCCATCTGATGAAGCTTCCTTACAACACTGTTCGACAGCGCCTGAATCAAGTCCAATGACTGCGGCCATTGTTCCCGGGTTCTCCTCTCCTGCCTTCTGCATTGCTCTACCTCTTACCCTGACCAATTTAACTGCATCATAAAACTGAATAGCATTAGCAGCAACGAGGGCTGGATATTCTCCCAGCGAGTGACCGGCTGCGGCATCGGGATGAAGCGTACGGATGAGACTTGCAAGAATAACGCTATGAAGAAAAATTGCAGGCTGAGTAAATTCTGTCTGCTTTAGCTGTTCTTCAGGGCCGTTAAACATGATATATGAAAGATTTACACCCAAAGCATCATCTGCAGTTTTAATCATTTCCTTAGCTTCGACGGAATTCTCAAATAAATCCTGAGCCATCCCGACGTACTGCGAACCCTGACCAGGAAACAAGAAAGCTTTTTTACTCATTAATTATTCTTAAGAAATAATGACACATTTATTAGTCCATTCCCCAAACTATATAAGACGCACCCCATGTATAGCCTGCGCCGAATGCAGAAAGAATAAGCTTATCGCCTTTTTTTAATTTACCCGCTCTATAGTAATCAACGAGGCAGGAAGGGATTGTAGCGGCGGTAGTATTTCCATATTTATTTATATTTATCATTACTTTATCCTTACCTATACCCATTCGTTGAGCTGTAGCATCAATAATTCTAAGATTAGCCTGGTGCGGTACAAGGTAAGCGATGTCATCAGATTTAAGATTATTTTTCTGCATAATCTCATAGGATATATCAGCCATGCCTTTTACAGCCACCTTAAACACTGCCTTGCCATCCTGGTAGAGATAATGCATTTTTTTATCGACGGTGTCATGGGACGGAGGGTTAAGACTTCCGCCGCCTTTCATATGCAGGGCCTCCTGGCCTGAACCATCGACTTTCAGAATAGAGTCAATCAAACCATAATTGGTATCTTCGGTTGGTTCAAGAAGAACCGCTGCACCTGCATCTCCGAAAAGTATACAATTATTTCTGTCAGTATAATCAACAATGGAACTCATTTTATCTGCACCGATTACCATCACTTTTTTATATTTTCCGCTCTCTATAAGAGAACAGCCGGTCTGGAAAGCAAAAAGGAATCCCGAGCAAGCAGCTGATAAATCGAAACCCCATGCATTCTTAGCACCGATATTATTCTGAACGATACACGCCGTAGCCGGAAAGAACATATCGGGAGTTACCGTAGCTACTATTATACAATCCAGATCTTCGGGGATTACATTATATTTTTCCAATAACTCTTTAGCCGCCCCGGTTGCCAGGTCACTTGTAGCACCATTTTCAAGGAGTCTTCTTTCCTTAATACCGGTTCTCGTAGTTATCCACTCATCAGACGTCTCCACTATCCGTTCGAAATAAGCATTATCCATCACTTTATCAGGGACATACATTCCCAGGCCTGTAATTACAGCATTAATTTTGTTTTGTTTCATTTATTCACTTCCGGTTTTTGCAGAGTATTGTTTAATTGATTTCTCAATCTTACCCAAGAGGTTTTTATCAAACATAGTTTTAGCTTTTAAAACCATATTAAGTATAGCTTTAGGGGTACTGGATCCATGACCTATTATACTAATTCCTTTAACTCCAAGCAAGGGAACACCTCCATGTTCCTGGTAATCCATAACTTTAAGGGCTTTCCTGAGAGATCCTCTTGTTAAGCCAATCTTAATTTTATCCAGGAAACTCCTGCTGGCAGTTTCTGATAATAAATGTTTTAATAATGCCGGGACAGCCTCCCCAAACTTAAGGATAATATTTCCAACAAAGCCATCACACACAACTACATCAACTTTTCCGGTGAGAACATCCCTGCCTTCAACATTTCCTATGAAATTAAGTTTTGACTGCTTCAACAATTTCAAGGCTGCTTCGGAGATCTCATTACCTTTTCCTTCCTCTTCGCCCATACTGAGTATACCTACCGAAGGGTTATCAACTCCCCCTATTTCACGCGCGTATATAGTACCCATAACCGCATATTCAAACAGATGCTGAGGTTTGGAATCCTTACCCGCTCCAACGTCGTACAGGTAACAAACACCATTCACATTCGGCATTTCCGCTCCGATAGTAGCCCTGCCTACACCAGGAATCCTTCCCATAATCAAGGAGGATGCGGCCATCATCGCCCCGGTATTACCGGCACTTATAAATGCGTCTGCTTTTTTATCCCTGACCAGCTCAGCCCCGACTGCAATTGATGATTTGGGTTTTATTTTTAAAGCATTAGTGGGGCTATCACCCATTTCTATGACCTGGTCTGTATGAATGATGTTATTTTCATCAAAGGAAGTATTTTCTTTCGAGAGGACCTTTTTAATTTCTTCGGATCGGCCTATAAGAAACAGTTCAATATTTTTAATTTCGTTTACAGCCTGCACTGCACCCAATACAACATTATGGGGGGCGAAATCGCCCCCCATAGCATCAACAATTATTCTGCATTTAGTTCTGTTGGCTTCAGAATCGTTCATTAAAAAGATTTTATTCTTAGAAATTAGCTTTTGGGTATAAACATAGATTTTTCATTATAATACCCGCAGGAAGGACAGGCACGGTGGGTCATTTTCATTTCACCGCAATTCGAACACGTTCCAAGTGTAGGAGCTGTTGCTTTGTAGTGTGTTCTCCTTTTATCCCTTCTGCTCTTCGACCATTTACGTTTTGGATTTGGCATTCTTTTACCGTTTCTTAATTAGTGTTTAATTTATTTTTTAATTCCATCAGCGGAAGCCACCTGATATCAGTTTCATTTTTACTGCAGGAACAATCACCTTCATTAAGGTTCTTCCCGCACCTGCTGCAAAGTCCTTTGCACTCTTCACTGCATAACTTCTTCATAGGAACAGCTAATATTGAAAAATCACGAACATCATCCGAAATATCAATCACATCTGCTGCGGATGGAATATAAACTATATTATCAGATTGGCTTTCAACAGGTTCCATTCCCTGCAGGTAAACCATTTCATAATTGGTGCGGAGTAATTTTTTAAATGCACCTGTACACCGGTCACACTCAAAAACAACACTGAGAAAGATTGAAGAATAAAGGATTATTTGATTGTGAGTTTTTTTGAGCTCAACCTCAACTTCAACATTTCCTTCAAATGGTAATTCCAATCCAATTTCATTTACGGGTTCAGAGAATCTGACATTATGAGTTCCCTCACTCAGATTCGAAATCTTGATTTTCATCGTAAATTCTCACAATCTTTACAAAAAAACGATTAGAAATATAGCCATACTTCCATATATAGTCAATAAATTAAGTTCTGCACAAAAGCTATTTTTCATTGATCCCCTCTAAAATATCATAAAGAATGACCCAAATCATTATTTAACTAAACTAAGCGAAATTATACCGATAGACTAAGGGAGGCAGTATGAGCGATAGTCGAGTGGAATTTTCATCTAATCCTGCCCCAAGGTTAAGGATTGAGACGTATCTGGAACGTATGTGAAACGTATGTGAGACGTATGTGGAATGGATCTATACAGAGTAAATCAGAGTTCGAAATTCTTTTAAATAAATACGCGGGTGATAATACGGGAGCAAGAATGATGAATTAAAAACTAAAGATTTTGATGGAGTCTGCTATAGTTTATAAAAGCTATATACTTTAAATTAGAGTTTTATTTTAGATTTAAATATATGCTCGCAGTCCGGAATCTGACAAAAGAATATAATGATGTTGTTGCGGTAAAGAATTTAAGTTTTACTGTAAATGAAGGCAAAATTTTTGGTCTCCTTGGACCAAATGGAGCAGGTAAGACCACCACTATCAGAACCCTGCTTAATATAATAAAGCCTACCTCAGGAGAAATCAGTTTTAACGACAGGAAGATTTCACGTGATTTTTTCAATGTTATAGGATATCTTCCTGAAGACAGGGGTTTATACAAAAAAAGCAGGGTTGACGAAGTAATCCTGTATTTTGCGGCTCTCAAGAATATGAACCGATCAGAATCTCATAAACAATTGGGTTACTGGCTGGAAAGATTGCAGATAACACATTACAAAACGAAGAAAATAGAAGAACTCTCCAAAGGCAACCAGCAAAAGGTTCAATTTATCATTTCTGTGATCCATAATCCCAAACTGCTTATTCTTGACGAACCATTCAGCGGATTTGATCCTATCAACCAGCAGATAATCCGTGAAACAATTCTTTCCTTCATCTCAGAGGGAAAACTGATAGTACTTTCCACACATCATATGGATTTTGCCGAGAAAATGTGTTCGGAAATTCTGCTAATGAATAAAGGTCAGGAAGTATGCAGCGGTTCCCTTTCGCAGCTGAAGAAGAACTTCGGGGGAAATATGGTTGAAATCGGCTTCGA
Source organism: uncultured Ignavibacteria bacterium (assembly GCA_963832715.1). Classification (GTDB taxonomy): domain Bacteria; phylum Bacteroidota; class Ignavibacteria; order Ignavibacteriales; family Ignavibacteriaceae; genus DATFVA01. The sequence continues at coordinate 327,181 of CAWHVB010000007.1, forward strand.
AGGCAGCGGCAGTATAATCAGGGGATTAAAATATGTAAAGGGAATAGACGATTATAATAACTATGCTGAAGTTCAGCTTGAGGACTCAGTTGAACCATATACTTTCTTACGAGACATAGCCGATAAAATAAAGGTAAATCATTTCCAGATAATCGAACCCACACTAAATAAAATTTTTATCGATATGATAAAACAGAGTGCCTGAGATAATGAAAAAAATTTTTGAAATATCGAAGTGGGAATTTCTGGAGAAAGTTAAAACCCGTGCTTTTATTTTATCTTTAATAATTACACCTGCGCTGGTGATAATGGTTTCTATCGGAGGGACATTCCTCTCAACAACCGAGCAGGAGTCGACAAAAGCTATCGGTATTATCGATTCGTCAATGGGATACTTCTATCCCCTTTCACAGACACTTGAAAGCTACAAACTTGATAACGGTCAACCCGCTTATGTTGTTTTTAATTTAAATCAGCCGATGGAAGATTACAACAATGCAATCCAATCTGCCGACAAAGAGGTATACAAAAATAAAATTTCAGGATTTATTCTTTTAAGAAGGTATGGGAATGACTCTCTCTATATAGAATACAGAAGCGGCAACTCCGGGAATTTTAAAGATGTACAGAGAATAGAGAATGCAGTTAAAGAAGTAAGGTTGAAAATACAGCTGCAGAAGCTGGGAATTAATCCCAACCTGCTTCATTCATCATTCAACAGAGTTACTGTAAACCAGATTACTGTAAAAGAAGGAAGCCAGGTTCAGCAATCAGACTTTTTAACGGAGTTCCTTTCGGCGATAGTTTTTATAATGCTCCTGCTGATGATGATTATCTATTCAGGCCAGATGCTTGTCAGAAGCCTGGTTGAAGAAAAGTCAAATAAACTGATAGAAATTTTAATTTCAAGCTGCACTCCCGAACAACTGCTGGCCGGAAAAATACTCGGGCTAAGCGCCCTGGGATTATTCCAGATGTTCATCTGGGCCTGTATCGGGATCGCCCTTGCAGGGAGCTCAATGATACCTGCATCCGCATTCAATAATATTTTTATTATGCTCATTTATTTCATCCTGGGATTTCTTTTTTACACAGCCCTATTTGTCGGGATTGGTTCGATTGTAACCACCGAACAGGAAGCTCAACAGATAACAAGCTACCTGAGCCTGGTATTAGTATTGCCAATTGCGATATCGGCATCTGCTATTTTTAATCCAAACTCCTTACTGGTTGAGATACTGTCATTTATTCCTTTAACCATTCCAGCAATAATGCTGTTAAAAATTAATGTCATTAACGTCCCGCCGGCCGAGATATTATCGACAATTATAATTATGGTTGCTTCTATTTATATTACTATATTCGTTGCATCAAAAATATTCAGGATCGGGATACTTTCATACGGGAAAAAACCAGGAATAAAAGAGCTTATCGTCATGGATAAAAGAAAAATGATACACAACTAAGAGGAACAGTGTTATTTATTGCTTCTTTATTTGCAGCTATTATACCAATGTTCACCTACCTTCTGATTATCTGGCGGACAGACAAGTACGACCGTGAACCCTTCAGTCTTGTGATTATCAATTATATTTACGGTGCCGTAGGGGCAATACTGCTTGCTGTTATAGGCAGTGAACTGATTGCTGCTATGATTTCGTATATTCTTCAAAACGAAGAAATGATGCTCAGAATACAGACGATATTTATAGCGCCGGTTGTTGAAGAAACAACTAAAGGCTTTTTTCTTTTCCTGATGGTAGCTAATAAAAAATTTGATAACATTACCGATGGAATAGTATACGGCGGGGCGATCGGTCTCGGTTTCGGAATGACCGAAAACTTTTTTTATTTCGTTTTCTATTCTCATTCATTTCACGATTGGCTAAGTATTGTAATAATCAGAACGTTATTTTCGGGTGTAATGCATTGTGTTTCTACCGGAACTCTCGGTGCATTTATAGGATATGCAAAATTTAAGCGCGGAGTAATTAAGATGACCTTCCCCCTGATCGGGCTTGGTATTGCGATGTTCATTCATTTTTTATGGAATCTTTCGGTAAGTTTCGATTCAACCGCGATGCTGGGGTTCTTCTTTATGATAATTACCATTGCGATTTTTATTACTGTATTTTCAATTTCGTTGCTGGGGGAAAAGAAAATTATTTTCCGGGAACTGCTGACCGAATCTGAAGCCGGTCTAATTCCAGAAGAGCATTTGCTGATTCTGAACTCCAATAAGAGAAATAAACTCGGCTGGATTGATGAAAGCGTCCGTAAATTATATATTAGGGCTGCGACAACCCTTGCCTTCAGAAAAATGCAGGCAAGAAATTCTACCGGTGTAAGTAAAAATTATTATGACCAGGATATCGAACATTACAGAAACTTTATCCGGAATTTATTATCAGGCACAGCTAATATAAATGACTAAATCTAATTCTTGTATCTGTCTCCTCCCCCTTTCACCGGTCTTCAATGCAGGCCGGGCTCCCTCGTTTGAAACTTTCACACCGGAAGATTCCTCCCTGCTTTATTCAATATTATATGAAAATTATACTGAGATCTTCCAGGAGTTAAACGATAATTCCACTATAGTTTATTGTATAGACGAAAATGACAAGGATATACCCGGGTGTATAACAGATAAATTCTCCGTTAAACAAAGTATTAATACATCCGAAATCAATACTGAGATCAAAAACTTAAACGATAAATACTTCAAAAGATTTCATAGCAACATAATTATATTTGCACATTCTGCAGGTGTGTCGGGGCAGGATATTAAGAAGATCTTTTCGTTACTCGAGATGGAGGATGAATCTTTACTTATAGGACGCGGTACCGATGAAAGGATCAATCTTCTGGGGTTTAATACATATAATGAAGAATTGATGGGAAATATTGCTGAAGACAGGAATCATTATAATGAGATGCTTATCAAAGCTAGTAAACACGAGAATTTTGTTCATACATTAAATAATTTTATGCTGATAGAGACAAGGGAAGATTTCAAAAAACTATATACTGAACTTTCCAGGAAAGAAAGTCTTACTTACTGCAATCAGGATATTCATGAAAAATTCACACACCTGTTTATTGAGTATAAGGATTTACTGAAATGAGCAGAGCAGGAATATACGGCGGAACCTTCGACCCGGTTCATTTCGGCCACCTCATAACCGCACAGTGCGTAAGAGAACTCCGCAACCTTGACAAGATAATATTTATACCGAACCGGATTTCACCATTTAAACAGACATGAAGGTATCTGAACCTGAGCACAGAGCGAATATGCTGCAAATGGCTATTAAAAATATACCTTATTTTGATTTATCCGATTTTGAAATTAATAGAAAAAAAGTATCATATACTATCGATACCGTCCACAGGATGAAACAGGATTACGATGAAATTGAACTGATTGTAGGCGCCGACAATATGAGCACATTTGACAAATGGAAATCACCCGAAGAAATAGTTGAGCTTGTGACCCTGCTTGTTTTGAGACGCAGGACAGAAAACGTTCCGGATATACCTAATAAGTTTATCAAGGATGCGGTTCTGCTTGAAACCCCTGTAATCGATATCAGCGGAACAATGATAAGAGAACGTGTAAGACAAGGGCTGCCGATCGATTTTCTTGTACCGCAGGAAGTAATGAAATATATTTATGATTTAAAATTATATAAGGACTAATGATGAAAATTCTTGTAACCGGAGGGGCGGGTTTTATTGCCTCACACATTGCCGATGCTTTAATTGAAGAAGGGCATTCAGTTCATATACTGGATAATCTTTCTTCAGGCTTTGAAAAGAACATTAATCAAAAGGCTTCATTCATCAAGGCCGATATCCGGGATAAATCGCTTTCTAAAATTTTTGAGAAAGAAAAATTTGACGTAATTAACCACCATGCAGCACAGATGGATGTAAGGCGCTCCGTTGCCGACCCGGCATTTGATGCAGATATAAACATAGTTGGAACCATAAATCTTTTACAGAATGCAATAAAGTATAATGTTAATAAATTTATGTTTGCTTCCACAGGAGGAGCAATCTACGGGGAGCAGGAATATTTTCCTGCAGACGAAAAACATCCCACAGCTCCGCTTTCTCCGTATGGCATTTCCAAATTGTCGGTAGAAAAATATTTATTCTTTTATAAAGCTCAGTACGGTCTTAATTATTCAATACTGCGGTATGCAAACATATACGGGCCGCGGCAAAACCCTCATGGCGAAGCCGGTGTAGTTGCGATCTTCTCAAAAAAACTCCTTGGCGGCGAACAACCGGTTATTAATGGAGACGGTAAGCAGACACGTGATTACACTTTTGTAAAGGATGTTGTAAAAGCCAACCTTCTGGCTTTAAATGATAAAGTCTCTGATATTTACAATGTCGGAACCGGAAGAGAGACTGACGTAAACGAGTTATTTAATATGATAAATAAACTGGCAGGTAAGGGCCAGGTAGAAAAACACGGACCGGCGATGCCAGGTGAACAGATGAGAAGTGTTATAACTTCCGAAAAATTAAAAAATACATTCGGCTGGTCTCCTTCAACACCAATCGCAGAGGGATTAAAAAATACGGTCCAATACTTTAAGGAAAATTTATAATAACAATGTCTGCCAATCTATTACTGGAAAAATTACTGGATAGCGACAGACGGAGTGTAGCGAGAGCTATATCTGTTGTAGAATCCAATGATAGCGGTTCCTCTGAACTGCTTAAATTAATATATCCCAAAACCGGAAATGCGTACAGGATAGGGATAACTGGTCCTCCTGGTGCCGGTAAAAGTACGATCACAAACCAGATCACAAAATATTTCAGAAAAAACGGAAAGCGGGTAGCCATTATAGCTGTCGATCCTACAAGTCCTTTTACCGGAGGTGCTCTTCTGGGCGACCGGGTAAGAATGAATGATATAGGGCAGGATCAGGGGGTGTTCATACGAAGTATGGCTACACGAGGCAGTCTCGGCGGACTCAGCAGAAAAGCAATAGATGCCGCCGATGTTTTGGACACCGCAGGGTTTGATTATATAATTCTTGAAACCGTAGGGGTTGGACAATCGGAACTAGACATCGCCAACGCTGCCGACACAACCATGGTTGTTTTAGTCCCGGAATCCGGAGATGCAGTTCAGGCTATGAAGGCAGGGCTTATGGAAATAGCCGATTTTTTTGTGGTGAACAAATCCGACCGGCCGGGATCAGAGCAGGCTGTTGCCGCTTTAAGGACTATCCTGATGATGAAAGATCATGATGAGAATACCTGGATGCCGAACATCATCAAAACTGTTGCTGTTGAAAACAAAGGGATAACTGAAATAGCAGAAGAGATAGAGAGGCACAAAAATTATTTATTTGAAAAGAAAAAGTTTCAAAAGAGACGGGAAGAAAGAACGAAGGTAAGGATCAGAAATATTGTAGAAGAAAAAATAAGAGAAGAATTATGGAGCGGAACTGGTGAAAAATCATTAAATTCGTCTATAGATAAGGTTGTTCTTGGAAATATTTCGCCCTATCACATTGCTGAGGAAATAATAGAAAATTACAAGAATCAGGGTTAATAAAAAAAGGAGAGTTATATGGAAGTTTTAGAAAATCCATTCCTGGCTGAGCTGAGTGAGAACCAGCAGATTATTAAAAAAACCGTCCGTGATTTTGCGGAAAAAAATATTCGTCCGGTCGTAATGAAATACGACGAGTCCCAGGAATTTCCGATGGACATCATCAGGCAGCTTGGAGATCTGGGATTTATGGGAGTAATTTTTCCGGAAGAATACGGCGGAGCTGGTTTAGGATATGTTGAGTTTGCGATGATAGTAGAAGAGCTCGGTAGAGTAGATCCCTCAATTTCCCTCTCGGTTGCTGCCCACAACGGGTTAGGAACAAATCATATATTCCGGTTCGGAAATGAAGAACAGAAGAAAAAATACCTTCCTGATTTAATAGCAGGGCGAAAAGTAGCCGCCTGGGGATTAACAGAATCTTCTTCGGGAAGTGATGCTGCAGGAATGAAATCTTTTGCTGAGAAAAAGGATGGCTATTATCTGCTAAACGGAAGCAAAACCTTTACTACTCACGGCACAGTTGGTGAAACAGCGGTAATTATGGCCGTGACAAATAAAGAAAAAGGTAAAAAAGGAATTTCTGCATTCATCCTTGAAAAAGGCATGGAAGGGTTCATCGTGGGTAAAAAGGAAAACAAACTTGGTATGCGCGCCAGCGATACAACCCAGCTGACGTTTGAGAACTGTAAAGTGCCAGCAGAAAATTTACTGGGAGAAGAAGGCGAAGGATTTATTCAGGCAATGAAGATACTGGAAGGCGGTAGGATTTCAATCGCAGCTTTGAGCGTCGGACTGGCACAGGGAGCCCTTGACGCCTCTTTAAAGTACAGCAAAGAAAGAAAACAATTCAATAAAACACTGAGTGAATTCCAGGCAACTCAATTCAAACTGGCAGAGATGGCTGTAAATATTGATGCTGCAAGACTTTTAACTCTGCGTGCTGCTGCTATGAAGGATAAAGGTCTGCCGAATCAGAAGGAAGCCGCAATGGCCAAGTTATTCGCAAGCGAAATTGCAGAAAAAGCCTCAAGCGAAGCAGTACAGATCCATGGCGGTTACGGTTTCATCAAGGATTATCCCGTTGAAAAACTTTACAGGGATGTTAAATTGCTAACCATTGGCGAAGGCACTTCTGAAATTCAGAGAATTGTTATATCACGTGAACTCTTATCAAATGAAAATTAAGATTAAATGAAGAATATCGGAAAAGCAGTAAAAGAAAACGAATCATATCTTAAGAAAGAGGATTATTATAAAAATCTTCTTCGCAAGCTTCAAGCAGAGAGAGATGTGGTTCACCTCGGCGGCGGTAAAAAGTCGATTGAGCGTCATAAAGGAAAAGGAAAACTAACAGCAAGAGAAAGAATAAATCTCCTTGTTGATACTCCCAGGGAATTTTACGAGTTAAGCACTTTTGCAGCTTATGGAATGTACGAGGAATACGGCGGAGCGCCTTCATCAGGAACTATTTACGGAATCGGGAAAATCCATAATAAATATCATGTAATTGTTGCTAACGATGCTACGGTAAAAGCAGGAGCCTGGTTTCCCATAACAGCCAAGAAAAACCTTCGGGCCCAGGAAATTGCGCTGGAGAACCATCTTCCGATAATCTATCTTGTCGACAGTGCAGGCGTATTTCTGCCGCTTCAGGATGAAATTTTTCCGGACAAAGAACATTTCGGGAGGATTTTCAGAAATAATGCGGTTATGTCTTCCATAGGTATTCCACAGATCGCAGCAATTATGGGACCCTGCGTAGCAGGGGGTGCATATCTTCCTATAATGAGCGACGAAGCTTTAATAGTTGAAGGTGAAGGGTCAGTATTTCTCGCCGGGGCTCATCTTGTTAAAGCGGCGATAGGTGAAGTGATAGATAATGAAAGTCTCGGCGGCGCAAAAGTTCAATCTAATATTTCAGGCGTGACCGATTACATAATGAAAAACGATGAAGAATGTATTAAGCAGATCAGGAGTATAGTTGAAAAACATGGTCCCGACTTAAAAGCCGGCTACAACCGGACAGAACCCAAGCTGCCAAAGTTTTCGCCTAAAGAAATATACGGACTGCTGCCCGAAGATCCGATTAAGCCTTACAATATGTATGACATTATAGCCCGAATAATTGATGATTCTACACTTGACGAATACAAAGCCGGCTATGGTAAATCTATTATAACCGGGTATGCAAGGATAGACGGCTGGGCTGTCGGTATTGTAGCCAACCAGCGTGAAGTTGTTAAGACAGAATCCGGCGAAATGCAGGTAGGGGGAGTTATCTACTCTGACTCAGCGGATAAAGCAACAAGATTTATATTAAACTGCAACCAGAAAAAGATACCGCTGGTATTCCTGCAGGATGTTACGGGATTTATGGTGGGCAGCCGGGCAGAACACGGCGGAATTATCAAAGACGGAGCCAAAATGGTGAATGCCGTTGCTAATTCGGTAGTGCCTAAAATTACGATCATTGTCGGGAACAGTTTCGGCGCAGGCAATTATGCAATGTGCGGCAAAGCTTATGATCCGAGGTTTATTTTTGCATACCCGAATGCAAAAATATCAGTGATGGGGGGGAACCAGGCAAGCAGCGTACTGCTGGATATAAAAATCAAGCAGGCAGAGAAGACCGATAAGCACCTGAGCGATGCTGATAAGAAAAAACTCCTTGATGAAATTATTCAATCATATGAAGAAAAAAGCACTCCCCTTTATGCAGCTGCGAGATTATGGATCGACGAAATAATAGATCCTGCGCTATCGAGAGAGTATATTTCAATGGCGCTTGAGTGTGCAAATAATAATCCCGAGATTCCGAGGTTTAATCCCGGTGTAATACAAACCTGATTTATAATAAGAGACAAAAATGCCGGGTGCTTTACAGCAACTGGCATTTTTAATTTAGAACCAAGTGTATAATCGTATCAAAATTGAAATTATCCTTTTTATTACTGATTATTTTTATAACTGCATTCAATTTATACCCACAGCAGAGCGAGCTTTCAAAAACTGTCAATTACCTGTCGGAATTCATAGCCTCAGATTATTTCAGAAACCTTAAAAAAAGCACAGGAGATCTGCAGCTTGCAGACACTATATTCAACCGGGCTGTATATTACAGAAACGGGGATTATTCAGAAGCACTTCTTTCCCTGACTTTAGCAGTCGTCCCTTATAAAAAAGTACCGATACAGATACCGCTGATTAAAACAATAGTCCAGTATCCCCTAACTTCTGCCAACGATTCAGTTTTTTTGTTAAAGAATGAAAATCTCCCCAAGGATTTGTTTTTTGATTCACCGCAGAACAGCTTCGGAGATAAAGACAAGCTGGCACACTTCTTCGGCAGCGCTTTCCTGGCTTACAACTCTTCGATTTTTGATTTGGGCGACCTAATTGGTTATTTTGTAGAGGTATTTGAGGAAGAATTTAAGGTTCAGTCAGTTATAGATAACCGTGATCTGATGGCAAACAAGTTCGGCTACATTTTCGGCACATATTTGAAAACGGACAAAAGAATTCAGCCTTCAAATGCATTTCTACTTAGAACACTATTTTATATAAGGTATAACTCCCCATAATTTATGAATTCAATCTTAATTATTGATGATGAAACCGAAATATGCGAAAGCATAAAAATGATCCTTGAGTACGAGGGCTACAATGTCCAGTATTCTACCAGGTCTACTGAAGGTGTTGAGAAGGCAGTAGGAGAGAATTTTACGGCTCTGCTTCTCGATATCCAGATGCCTGAAATGAATGGTTTTGAAGTACTTAAAAAAGTTAAAGAATCCAATCCTGCAGTTTCTGTAATAATGATTTCAGCTCACGGAAGTGTTGAGAATGCCATAAAAGCAACCAGGCTGGGGGCATTCGATTTTATTGAAAAGCCGATTGACCGTGACAAGCTTGTAATCAGTGTAAGGAATGCCGTTGAACAATCAAATCTCATCACTGAGAATAAAGAGTACAGGAAATCGCTCGGCGGAGATGCTAAAATACTCGGAAACAGCAGAGCGATCCAGAACATCCTGGTAACTATAGATAAAGTTGCACCGCTTGACACCCGGGTACTAATAACAGGGGAAAACGGCACAGGTAAGGAATTAGTTGCCAGGGCAATTCACAATCAGAGTTTAAGGAAGGACAGAACTTTTGTCGAAGTAAACTGCGCAGCTATACCAAATGAGTTAATCGAATCAGAATTATTCGGTCATGAGAAGGGTTCGTTCACGGGAGCATTACAGCAGAGAATAGGTAAATTCGAGCTAGCAAATAAAGGCACACTTTTCCTGGATGAAGTAGGTGATATGAGTCCCCAGGCTCAGGCCAAAGTATTACGTGCGATCGAGGATGGCAAAATCGAGAGAGTCGGCGGGAATAAAAAAATCGAAGTAGATGTAAGAATAATTTCTGCAACGAACAAGAATTTAAAAGAAGAAATTGCTGAAGGTAATTTCAGGGAAGACTTATTTCACAGGTTGAATGTAATTCCCTTAAACATACCGCCATTAAAAGATAGGATTGAAGATATACCGATACTTGTTAACAGCTTTTCGAATGAAATTACCGCGAGGCACAAAAAACCACCGGTTAAATTTGAAGAAGATGCGATGAAATATCTGCAGAGCCTGCCCTGGAGCGGAAATATAAGGGAGTTAAGGAATGCCATCGAAAGGGTAATAATTCTTGTCGATAAAAGAGATATTACCAGCAAAGATATTGAGTTCCTCTTCAGCGGTTCACAATCCTCAATGGGAGATATAATTGAGGCAAGCAATTCCTTCCAGGAGTTCAAGGAGAAAGCAGAGAAAGCTTTTATATTAAAACAGCTTAAAGCAAACGACTGGAATATCAGTAAAACAGCCGAAATACTTGATATTCAGCGGAGTCATCTTTATAATAAGATGAAGAAATATGAAATCGAGAAGGAAGACTAATAATGGGAGAAACAATATTTTCCAAAATTATCAGCAAAGAAATAAAGGCTGATATAGTTTTCGAAAGTGATTCGGTAATGGCCTTCAGGGATATCAACCCCCAGGCGCCTGTGCATATTTTAATCGTTCCTAAAATCGAAATCCCTAAAGTAACCGACATAAACGGCAAAGAACATGCCGCGCTTTTAGGGGAAATGATAGATATTGCCAATAAACTGGCAAAAGAAATGAATATTGCCGAGGACGGGTTCAGGCTGGTATTTAATTGCGGTCCTAAAGGAGGCCAGGAAGTTTATCATCTGCATCTGCATTTACTTGGAGGCAGACAAATGAGATGGCCCCCGGGCTGAGCCTATTTTTAGTATCTGCTGAAATTTATAATTGAATAACTATACTTCTTTCTGAGGGAATCTATTGCTCTGAAAAGTTTTTTCCTTTTTACTTCATCGTCCTCAAAAAGCACTTCCTGTTCAAAGAAGCCGGAGAATTTGCTCAATCCGATACCTATTAACCTAACCCCAACGCGCCTGGTATGTGACTTCCTTAATAAATCCCTTGCATTCTCAAAGATTATCTTATCATCATCGGTAGGCTTTACTGTACGGGCACGCGTAAGTGTACTGAAGTCAGAATAACGCAATTTGATACTTATTGTTGAAGCCATAAAATTTTCATCTCTGAGGTTCTGACAGACTTTACCGGTAAGCTCAAAGAGTACTTCATAAATCTTTTGATCACTTGTAACATCAGTCCCGAATGTTGTTTCCTTAGAGATGCTTTTTTGCTCACGTTCAACCGTGAGGTATTCAGTACCTTCTCCATTAGCCTTATGCCAGAGTGCAATTCCATATTTTCCATAGGCTGTTCCCCAATAATCGGCTGAAAGTTTTGTTATATCTCTGATCAGGAAAAACCCTTTATGGTTCAGTTCCCTCAAGGTAACCTTACCAACACCAGGGATTGTTTCAATTGGCATACACGAAAGGAATTCTTTTTCCATGCCTGAAATAATATAAGTTATCCCCATTGGTTTCATACTATCAGAGCCGATCTTCGCTACTGTCTTATTGGTTCCGATACCTATTGAGCATGGCAGGGAAAGTTTCTGCTTGATTTCCTGCTGCAGTTTTGAAGCAAACGAAAACATAGAACCATAGATCTTACTGCAGCCGGTGAAATCCATATAAAATTCATCTACCGATGCCTGTTCAATTACCGGAGCATATGATGACAAAATATTTTTGACCGCGTGAGAAAAATGAACATATTCGTCATAGTGTCCGTGAAGATAAATCCCGTGAGGGCACAATTTAAAAGCCTGCCTTATAGGCATTGCTGAATGTAATCCATAGGCTCGTGCTTCATATGAGCAGGCGGCAACCACTCCCCTGCCTTGAGGATCACCGCCGACAATCACAGGTTTTCCATTTAAAGACGGATCCAGTATCCTTTCTACAGACACGAAGAACGCATCAAGATCCAGATGAAAGATGGTTCTCATTATTAAAAACCAATTATCAATTATAATTTCAACCGCGGATCAAAATAATCCATTGCTATTGCCTCCAGCCTCGGATAGGCTTTTACTATCGTCTGCGGCATTTTAACTTTTTCTTTTTCTTCGAGCAGGTGAATAAGCTCAAAAGCATTTGCTGCGGCTTCTCCCTGCGGATGGTTATTCATTATGATATAAACTTCCTTCACATTCTCCCCAATCTGTTTTACCTTCTGCTCAATTTCTACTAATTCACCGGGGGTATAAAGATACTGATACCTGGAGCTTTGCTCTTCGTACGATTGATCCTTCCCATAATTTTTGATTGATTTCATCCAGGCTTCGGTATTCCTTCCATGAAAACGGATATATGCCGTATCGTTAGTTATAACAGGCTCAAACTGAATTGCATTTCCAATCTGCGGCTGATCAATTGTACATAAAGTAAGGTTCAGCTGCTGAAAGAGTTCATATAAACTTTTCTTCTCCCATGATGAATGCCGCACTTCCACAAAACATTTATAGTTCTCAAATATTTCCTTCAAGCGGCGGATGTAATCAACAGAAGCCTGGTTGTACGAAAATGAATAGGGGAATTGAAGCAATAATCCACCCAGTCTTTCAGCTCTTTGAAGCATTTCAAGATTATGAGCAACAGATCTTATTTTCTGTTCATCATAATCTTTTTTATGTGTGAAATCCTGGTGAAGTTTTACCGTAAAGAGGAAATCATCCGAATCAGAAACTTTCTCAATCCATCCCTGTACAATTTTGGGGCTTATATATGTATAATAAGTTGAATTGACCTCTACACAATTAAAATAATTCGCATAGAATCTCAGCCAGTCAAAACTGCCGGCTTGTGATTTCGGGTAAAAAACAGGCACCCAATCCTTATAGGACCATCCAGCTGTTCCTATATGATATAACGGCATAACATTAAGAAAATTTTTAATTTGTCAAATAAATTTATTTATAGAAAGTACCGTCAGGTGAATTCGTCTAACCTGCTTTCTTTTCCATACTCCGGTATATCCCGATAACGATCCCCACAATCCTGAAATTCTGATATTTCTTATCGATTACAATAGGGCTGTATTCAGGGTTCTCTGAAATTAATTCAATTTCATTCCGCTTTTTATAAAATCTTTTTACTACAGCTGCATCATCGAGAACTGCAACGACTATCTGACCATTCTTCGGCTGAAGATTTGGATTTACAATAACAATATCGCCGCTGAAGATATATGCATCCTTCAAACTGTCGCCTTTAACACGGAGAAGGAATGAATCCTTAGGCATCCTTGCGATAGTAGGGAGCTCAATTGAATCGATTGCATCGGGATAAATGGTTAATGGGTTTCCCGCGGCAACTTCTCCGAGTACCGGACGCGGTATAAAGAATTTATCCTCAAGAGTAAGTTCTATCCCGCGTGAAAGTCCCGGATTCCTTTTGATATATCCCTTCCTTTCAATTGCCTGCAAATGCTGCTGAACGGTAGCCCTGTTCCTGTAGCCGAAAAATTGTGCTATTTCGGCAAGTGTAGGCGGGTATCCTTTATTAACTTTTTGTTCAATAAGAAATTCAAGGATTTTCTTCTGGATTTCGGTTAATTCTATGGGCATAACATACCTTCAATTAGAAAGTTACATTTATGATAATTTCTTCAATCTACTAAATGTAAATATACCATACATTTGTATGGCAACATAAAAAAGGTAAGTTAAATTGTCAATAGCTTATGGTAGATAATGTGTTATATACAACGGATGATATGTGAGAAGAGAAGTTCAGAGATGAGTTTAAGATTCAGCTAAGTACTGTTTGAATTAAAATTTATTTCATGACTGCATGATACTGAATATTTTCCCCAGGGAGTCGATCATTTTTTCCCTGAAAATTGGTTTAGAAATAAAATCATTAAAACCTGCAGCAATAAATTTTTCCCGGTCGCCTGGCAGGACGTAGGCAGTAACAGCAATAATAGGGATAGATTCATAGCCGGCCATACGGTGAATTATTTTCAGGGCATCCAGTCCGTTATATTCCCCCTGAAGATTTATATCAAGAACTATAAAATCAAAATTATGACTATCGAGGAGAGGCAGAGCTTCCTCAAAACTTACAGCAAATTTAATTTCATTCAATTCCTTTAACTGAACTTTGAACAAAATCTGGGAATCCACCTGGTCCTCAATATATAAACAGGAAAGCTGCGACAGATCAATTCTATTTTTATCAGCTGCTTCCTGCTTCCGTGAAGGCCTGGCAGAGGGTATTTGACGGCCTTTTAAAGGCCTTTTAGTTTTAATCTCTTCTTCCGGTTCCTCGTCTTCAAATTCCGGTTCGGAGATCGCCTCTTCAAATTCCTCTTCCGGCTGCATCTCTTCAACGGCTTCAGGTTCGGGTTCAGGTACGAGCTTAGCGGCAACGGATTCCTTTGCTGCAGAGTCAATTTTCCCGGTCACTTTTTGTTCCTCTATAGCGGGCTCAATGGGGAAAATAAATCCTGATATTTTAGTTTTATCAGTAAACCTGCCCTGCAATAAATCGATCAGGTGACGCGCCAGTTTAATAGATAATTTCGAAACTCCATAATCCTTCTGAATATCGCGTTTATTAAAAATATTATCAAAACTTTCTGAGAAAGAAGGAGACATCGATGAATAATTATCCTGAATAGAGATTACAAACTTTTTATCATTGAGCTGATATGCAGAAAAATAAATCTTTTTAGTGCTTGTAAACTGTGAAGCAATTTTAAAGAGGAGTGTAATTAAGGAAATAAACTTCTGCGAATCCGTCTTAAAATTCAGCGAAGAGGATATTTTACCATATGCAAATTCGATACCTTTATTCTTCAGGATATCGCTTATTTCCTCCTGAGTTTCGTCAACTACTTCAGTTATAGAGATATCGTTAACCTCGAGCGCACCTGTCTCCTGTTCCATCCGGGAATACTCGATCACCGAATTCATGGTACTCAATAAACGTCTTCTGTTCTGGTCTATAATATCCTTAGCTTCTTCCTGTTCAGGAGTTGATTTCTCTATGCTTTCAGTCAGTTCCTGTACGAAACCAAGCATTGCATTGATCGGGGTCAGAATTTCGTGAAAGATTCCTGATAAGAAGGAAGGGTCAATTTTGTCCTGTGAAGGCGGTTCCTTTTCAACAATCTTCTCGACAATTATTTCCTTGACCGGACGGCTTTCGGCTGTTTTAACTTCCGGTTTAATTACAATTATGTAACTTTCAATTTCTTTTTTATAGTTAAGCACCGGGTTAGCGCTGATTACTGCTGGAAGCAACCCGCCATCTGATTTTTTCAAGGAAGAGCTTAATATAACCTGTTCGGGGTTATGGGACTGAAATATTCTTGAATTTATTAATCCCCGGTCTTCATCCTTAACAAGAGATGTAAAAGATGCATCGTTCAGATCGGTATCCTTAAAACCGAGTTCCAAAGAAACAACAGAATTGATAGATTTGATGAAACCGGCCGAATCAGTAATAGCGATTAAATTAGAGGCATTATCAAAGGCAGCTTTATACAACTGATTTTGTTTCAACGTTTCAAGATTCCTGGTAACATCCTTAACTACGTTGAAATGAGCGTCTTTGTTATTAAACCGGAAACTGGTTTTGCTGATTTCAACAAAGACCGATTCACCATTTTTTCTTTTATGACGATAGGGTCCTGTAAAAACACCTTCTTTAATTCCGGCCGACGAGGAATCAAGTAAAGTCTGAATATCCTCAGCGGTGTATAAATCCGTAAGGTCCATCTGCAGAAATTCGTCCCGCCTGTAGCCGTAAAGATTTAAGGCTGCCTGGTTGACTTCTACAAACCGCAGGTTCTCTTTATCATAAATAAAGATCGGTTCAGGATTATTCTGTATCAGAACCTCGTACATTTTTCCTCTTTTATTAATAATATTTTCAAGATCTGTATAGGGGGAAATATCTTCAAAGAAAAGTGATAGCCCGCCAAGCTGATTACTTTCCCCAGGATTTTTTCTAAGCCGAACATTAAGATCCCTGTCTTTCCATTCACCTTTTCCAGATAACTTTATCGCAAATTCTTCACCTTTTGAGGAAGAATCAAGGAATTTTTTAATCTTTTCCGAGACTTCCAGGGGGAAGACATTCGTATATGATAAATTCGTCAGATCAGTGAATTCATCCGAGAATAATTTACAAAAATCTTTGCTGGAATGCTTAATAATACCTGATTTATCAATTATCGCTATAGGAACCGGTACATTTTCAAGCAAATTCAATTCCAATCCTTCAGGTACATTACCGGCAGGCTCCTGTACTTTCTGTGAGATGCCTATAATGGCTGCCAGGCTGCCTTCTACATCATTCAGTGGGATTTCTATTGTCTGGTAGTTATTTACAGCAGATAATCCCTGGATGGGAATACCTTCAAGAACAATTACATTATGAGAATCTTTTATGTAATTTTCGAGGGATCTATAGACTTCCAGCAAATAACCGGGAAGCAGTTCCTCCTCCGATCTACCCTCTATCTGATTGCTGCTCAGACCAAGGTTCTGCGCCAGGCTTCTGTTTACAAGGACATAATTTCCCTTATTGTTCTTAACCCAGAATAACTCCTGAATCTGGTCTATATCCTTCCTGATTTTTTCTTTTCCGATCACAGTGAAAGGAAATGAGTCTTTTATGGATTCTATTATCTTTTCAATTTTACTATTTCCTATCAGAGCAGATAATTCGTCTTTCCTGATTTTGAGTCTTGTTATCTCATTTATCCTGAGATTATGTTCTTCCGGTTTAAATGTGCAGAAAATCAGTTCCTGGTTATAGGCGCTAATTGTAGTCTGGCATTTTAAATCTATGCCGTTAACCAGGCTGAGAATAATATTCTTGACGATAGACTTTTTTCCAGATAAAGCATCTTCAATGAGTTTGCCCAGGTCGAAGGAGGAATCCTCCTCTAAATAATCGAATATATTTCCGGCTTTGTCTTTAATTTTAAATAGTTTAACAGCCTGTTTGTTGTATGCAATTAAATTTCCTTCAGTTGAAACGGCTATAAAAGGATTCTTAATATTTTCATTAAGAACCTTTATTAAGTCGATATTAGAATTTTCTTTAGCCATTGCGGACTTATACTTTAGAAATTTGTGTTATATTATATTTATACACCGGAAATACAGCTATCCGTTTATAAAATGATTTCTTTACGTATGAGCTGAAATTCTATAGGAAATTTTCTGATATCCCCCGATAGAATTTACTCTCAAAAAGTACATTTTTTTTTCGGAATCAAAAGTCAATTCACCGGCCTCCCCCGGATAATCAAGGGTAAGGTTTTTAATTAAACCGGGGACTGTGATCCAGATCCCGGTATTTTCAACCATTGCCGGACTATTATTATTAATAGTAATTTCATAATCATTCGTTCCTGTACTTTTAATTTTTAGTTCTAATTTTGATCTTTTTATAATCCAATCCAGCAGTTCAGAAAAAGTTGTATGCCAGATTCTGCTGCCGTTTAAGGAAGCAGGAATTCCAGCTTTTAAGCTGTCGGTATCGACATAAATTATTCCGCCTGAGTGTAATACAAAATTCACCATCGTTTCAAGATTCTTTCCAGGAGTATACGTCTGAGTAAGCATGTAAACATTATTTGTGCTGTCATACCCAAAAGAGAAAGAGTCGGAATATCCTGAAGAAAATAAAAATGAATATCCTTCAGAATTCAAGAGGCTGAAGGAAGCTGAATCATAAAATTCTCCATAGGACAGTATACCATAGGTATCCTGGTCACTAAACCTGTTAATTAAGACCTTTGCCTGATCTAGCCGCTTCAAGACATCGGAATGTGTGAGTCCTGAAAAAAAGAAATCGTCCCAGATGAGGTTTACATTTCCAACCTTCCCGGAGAATTTTAATTCATTGGCATGTTTTTCAATGATCTGAGGAGTAATAAAATAATTTAGTTTTTCCTGTTTAACAGGGGGTGAATCAGACGTATCAACATCCGATAATTTTTCAATTTTTTTATAGTACAAGACTGCAGATGAAAAGTCAGAAGGCCAATAATTTATAAATACCTCAGGCGAGGAGGAAAGCCATTTCAACGAATTAAACAAAACCCTATTCCGGTTTTGACCTATTAACTGATCAAAAGTAAAACCAAACCATAAAAGCCTTCGGATTGACGATTCATCAGCCACAATTCCTGAATATTCGACATCACCTGCGAAATATTTTCCTAGAGAATGATAACTTTCTCTAAGATCAGAAGCATAAAACAGTGAGGATTTATTACTTAAAAGAATTTTCTGACCAGGTTTCAGGCCTATAGAAATAGCTGTGCTGCCTTTAAGTGTGTGGTTTACAGCAGCCGAACTATCATTTAATTGCTTTATCTGAAAATCCAGCAGCCGTTTACTATCGTCCTGACTGATTTTGTTGCCCTCCCCGTCAAACCGTGAGAAATTACCGGAAATCAGAATTCCTTTACCAGCCTGCATGGCATTTTCAATTTCGTCTATAATCTCAGCATCGACAGCTTCCATTTGCGGAATTACAATAACACTAACATCATCGCCAATCGAACCTATTTCATTATCATTCACCATTTCGTAACGGAAACCGCCGCTCATAAAAAATAACTCCCAGGAATCAGTAGGTTTAAATGAGTCATCATTTTTATATAAAATTTCTTTTGTCAGTTCAGGGTAGACCAAAGCTATTTTCAGGCCTGCTTCAGACTGAGAAAAACTTTCAAACAAGCCGGAAGAAATCAGAATTAAAAACAGTATAATAGCGGGATTTTTCATTATAATAATTAAGAAATGGCTAAGCATTCACCTTATCGTAATCGATGTAGTAAATTCTCGATTCTTTCCCCTGCAGATTGTTTATGAGGAGCTGAAGATTTCTGCTCATTTTTTCATGTCGGATGACCGGTATTTTTGTACCGATAATTTCAGTACTGATTGAGATATTTTCAGCCTGATCATTCAATAAGACATCAACAACAAGGTCATCCATTTCCTGATTGCCGGGATTAGAGATAGTTACTACTATCCTGGTATTCCCTCTCCTGCTGACCCTTATCTCGAGGTAATCTTTTTTTGAAAACCACTTCTGTACTTCTGAACCAGTAGTAATCCAGAAATTCTTTTTCTTTAAGTCTCTTATAACATCACCTATCACAGATGAATTCTCCGGTCTGCACTGATATTCCGTATGAAGTTTGAATATATACATTCCACCTTCGAACAGAATCCGGTCGATATCCTCCTGGTATGTATAAAACTGAAATTCGGGATCTGTCAAACCGAAATCTCTTACAACTTCATAATCATCCCTTGCAGTTTTTGTCATCACCATCAGCCTTTTATCTCCTCTTATCACTGTTTTAGGGACCGAGCGATCGGTTAAAGAATCTGTAAGAATATAAGTATAGCCTGCATCCAGAGCAGCTTTAATAGTATTCTGATCGAATAAGCCGTAAAACGGAAGACAGCCATTGACCTTTTTCCCGGTTAATGATTCGAGTTTTTCCGCACTTGTATTGAGGATATTATACTGGGAAGGATAGTCATACAAAAAATTATTTGTATCGCTGATTGAAGAGAGATACCCTACATTTGCAATTGTTGAGACCTCCCCATATTTGGTGAGTGCACTGATAAGTCGTGGGTCATACTCTGCCTGATCTGGGTCTACAAAAAATGTAGCTTTAACGTTTTCATTTTTCAGATATTCAAAAGTGTTAGTGATATTCCGAATTTCATTGGATAATGTAGGGGCTATAATTGCTGCGGCGGAGTAGCCGTTAGGCCAGTCTTGTATATACGCGATAGGCACATATGTCAGCCAGCTGCAGCAGTTTCTGAACAGGCGGTCAAAAAACACATAATCTTCCTGAACACCTATGATAGAATTGATTTCGAAACCCATCCACACAAATCTGCCTTCTCCATAATTGCCATAGACAATACCGGCAGTTTTTTTGATCTGCTGTCTTACAAGACCGTTTTGATTTCTATAATTATACCAGAAGCTGACCTGTGTAGTACGCGGATCAAGTACTTCAACAGCCATAGGTTTGTCCCACGTAGCTATCTGCATTGCAAACCCGGTAGGTATATTAGCAGTTAAAGGTAAGCCTCCACGTAAGGTATGCGTACTTGTTTTGCTGCTGTCGCTTATTTCACCCCTGAAATCTATGCCGAACACATTATTCAGAAAATCCCATCCCCGCCATTTACCATCGCTGGAATATGAAGCTATACCGCTTGTGGCAAAAACACTTCCCCCTTCCCGGAGGAACTTTTTTATCTCAATAATTTCAATATCACTTAAAGATTTTGAACCGGGCAGAACAAGCATTTTATAATTTTTTAATTTTCCTGATTCGACAGCGGCATCCGAAATTATATTATAACTAAGCCGGTTATCATCAAGAAATTTCTTCCATGTGCTTATATTGTCGTTCAGCCAGGTACTTCCTTCGGGGAGAATGTTCTCGGTATAACGTGAATAAAGTATTGCGGCAGTCGTTTGATGACCGGAAAAAATACCTGCGACAGTTTCAGAATCAGGAACTAACTCTTTTGCATCGAACCTTCCAAAAACCCCCTGAAGAATATAAAGGTAAATAAGAATTGCTCCAAGAAGGATTATAATCCCCGAAAGGATGATTCCCGCCTGCGATACATTACCTTTTTTTTATTCTTTACCGCCATTTCAAAACAGCTCTGTTCTTATCTTCCTCAGTAGGGACATATCCCTCACTGGTATACTTAAGAAATTTTTTACCGGTGGTCCTTTCAGGTTTCAGCCTTTCATATTTCTCACTTTCAGCTGCAGAATAATAGCCCGGTTTTATATTCTCAGATTCCCTGCTGCCGGGGTAAACACCTGGTCTTGGAGTTGATTTTACATATCGCGGTTCAACCGGGGTATTTACTACCTCCTGCCGGACAAATTCTTCACGTCTGTATTCCGATTCTTCAGGAGTCACAAGTTCTGCATGAACAGATGAGGGGGCAGTATACGATACCTGCTCACCCTTCCTCTCTCTTACCTTATAAAGGATGTAGGCTCCAATTGCAAGTATGAAAGTACAGATAGTTGCAACCAGAATGATAGTTGATAGTATAGGAATTAATTCCATTTATTTTCCCTCAATATAAACACATGAATAACTTCATATTTTTGCCGCACCCACTCTCTCCAGTTTTCCCCAGCTCATCTTAATGCCGAGAAACTCTTCAATAGTTGACATTGCTTTACAGATGTCAATTACCAGAATAAAAAACATCCGGTATATTATTGCATAACCAACAAGTCGGAACTCTTCCTTTTCAACAGCTATACAATAAATAGCGGTTACCAGGTCCAGTAATGCAAGTCCCGCCCACCAGAAAAATATCAGATAAGAAAAACCAAAAATCAATGCCGCCACGATGAAGAACACATTTGCTGCAATATTCATTGCGGGCCAGATCAGGGCCTCATAAAACATCGTCCAGAGAATAAATGTGTCACCGAAATTTATCGACGGATTAACCATGAGACGTTTATGTTTCCTGATCGACTGAATAATTCCCCGTGTCCATCTGTATCTCTGCTTCAACAGCTGCTGAAGAGTAGCCGGAGCCTCGGTATACGAAACCGATGCAGGCTCATAATAAATTTTCCACCCGTTAGCGAGGATCTTAAGGGTCAGATCGGCATCTTCAGCAAAAGTATCATTTGAATAATATCCTGAATCGACGAGTGCTTTTCTTCTGAAGAGACCGATGGGGCCGGGAATGATATTCACAAGCCGTATAAAACTCTGTGCGCTCCTTGCCATATTCAAACCCTCAATATACTCAAGGGCCTGAAGATCGGTTAAGAATTTATTCCTGTTCAGGACTTTAACATTACCAGCCACTGCCCCGATCTCAGGATTTTCAAAATGTCTTACCGCAAGTTTTACTGCTTCGACGGACAGCTGGGAGTCGCCGTCCATACATAAAATAATTTCCGCCTGTGAATGTTTTATACCTGCATTAAGTGCACGTGATTTACCGCCGTTGGGCTGATTTATAAGAGAAACTTTAATCTTGCTGAGCTTGCCCTGCCGATATCCTACAAGAGATTCGGCCACATCCCTGGTATCATCGGTTGAGCCGTCATTTACAATAATAATTTCATAATTGGAGTAATCCAGTTTTAAGAGCGACTTAATAGAATCCATGATTACACGCGACTCATTATACACTGGAACAATGATTGAAACGAACGGGAAATAATTCTTTGATGGTTTGAACGTGTACTCATTCAGGTAAAGATACGCCAGGGTAAGAATTCCGAAGTATCTAATGAGCAAAACAAAAAGAAATATCACTAGAGCAACTATCGTTGCATATTCAAGTAATGAACTAACAGATAAAATGGTCCTGGGCAGAGTAAAAATGATAATGCACAAAAGAATAAAAGAGAAAAGTCCGCTGATCAATATTCTGCGGAAATATTTCCTCTTAAGATTTTCACTGCCATTGGTGATTCCATTATTATCAACAATGATAGGTGTTCTTACTAATTTCTTTTTCATCTGCATTAGAGAATAGTTTTAAAAACCCTCAATTCTGTAAAAAAATTCAATTTTAGTGCCATCCGGAAGTTCCGTATTGAACCAAAAATCGCATTTTCCCAGGTCCGGGGTGCATTTAAACGTAATATTCTGTATTAATTTTATACAAATACAAAAACGGTATTTTCCGGATAAAATACGATGAATTTATAACAATTTATCCTGATTTTCCCTCGAAAAATCAGAATATCCAGTAAGCTGCAATGTTAAAAGAAGCTGAACTATAACCAGTATTTTGTCTAACCGTACTCCCCGTGCTTAACCTTCCCTGCAGTGTAAAGTGCTCTGCAAGTAAAAACCTGGCAGAAAGAAAAGCCTCCCGAAGTATGAAATTATTTTCAGGAATTATACCGATCTTACCGCCTGCTTTCAATTCATTATTCTTATTATCAACGATAAACCATTCACCCCATACGCAATGAGATTCGAAATTTTCAGGGGTATAATAAAGCCTTGAACTATCTTTAAACCCTAGGTAATAATACTCATACCCTGCAGCGAGTTCTCCAAATTTTTTACCGAGTCTGAACTGAAGATTATTCCCCCTATTTTTATCAGAGACGAAATAATAGCTGAAATATCCGGATGACATCAATCCTGATTCGCCGAGATATTCTCCGCTGAGTCTGAGCATATCAACTTTCAACCTAGAGTTCACAAGAAATGGTGAATAAAAAATTTGTGCCGCATCCAGAGAATTATAGTCGAGTTTTATTGTAAAAGTTCTTTCTTCCGCCTTCAGGTAGGCC
>CAWHVB010000008.1:0-308071 GCA_963832715.1 uncultured Ignavibacteria bacterium
TTAAGATTAATGTGGTTTTGGAAGACCTGGTTTGTTGATTTTATAATATCCCGAATTTAAGTTTAAACATAGAAATTCAGTGGGAGATCTGCTTTTTTTACTCCCGTCCAAAATATGAGAAGAGTAGTTTATGAAAACAGGGACATATCAATTATTATTCTTAAGTCTGGCCGGCTGGCTGGCAAGTATTTTAATAGGGATCATTTTCTTCGGTACCACTATTTTTTCTCCTCACAGTTCAAATTTTATGTTTGTTTCTGCGGGACTTTACGGCTCCGTTTTTTTCGGACTTTTGGAATACAACAGCCGGAAGGAACAGATCTTCGGAATGATAATTATCCTGTTCCTTAACCTCGTGATTTTTCAGGGCCGATCAATAAACATATATATTGTGATCAGAGATGTTGTATGGCTCGCTGGATTATTCCTGTCAGTTAAACTTTATTTTCTTTTCATCAAAAAATATACAGGCGTCAGGTATTACCTGAGAAGCTTTGCGTTAGCTTTTATTTTCGGAATATTAAGTGCAGCCAGCGGATCAATTCTGTTTGTAACTAATTTAGGAAAATTTCCCAGCCTGGGTTTCTTATACACTATGGCAAGATATGGAATACTCATAGGCATCGGGATCGGGCTTGGAATAGATTTATTCCTGAAAAATAAAGAGAGGCTTATTAGTCTGTTGAAAATCAAGACTGTTTAACTTGAAAAAAATCAAATATCTAACGCTTTGCCTGGTTATCTTCAGTGTTTCAATTATAAACGCACAAACATCTTCCAATGAAATTCTCCCTGAAGATATTCTTATTGTGAAGCATCCATCTGCTTATGCCTTAAATGAAATCAGGCAAATTCAATCATTCGATTCTGTCTTTAATCTATCAGCCAGTCAGTATTATGGAGAGAACGGAAACTTCGAAGGTTTTAATTATGATTTTACAGGTTATTTAAACTTTCTGAAAAAATTGATCTTAAGCGATGATGAACCGGTTGTAAGGCAATATGCTGCTCTCCAGATACCTGTCATATATCTTGAAGGGTGTAAGTTTGAAGAAAGTGATTCAACATTGAAGAATGTCTGCCTGCAGCTGCTTAAACCTGATGATATTATCTGGGAAATAAATATCGATAATTCTATACTCTTCTGGGAAAATTGTTATACGAATTCCGCCCTTAAAAATTATCTGGCTGCTAAGTCCTTAACTTATTCGGAACTGGATGAAGAAGGTCTTAAAGTCTATAAGGATTTAATGGTTGAAAAATCACTTGAGTATGCAAAGACGCTTTACGAAAAAAACCCTGTTAGAATTGTTAGAGCAAACGCTCTAAGGAATATTCTGGACCTGTTATATTTATTTCACCGGGACAAAGAAGGAGAGATTTATTATAATATTTTGAAAAATGATTTTTCTGATATACAATCGGAAACTATAACCAGGGCACTTATTGAATATAATCCTGACACCAGAACAAAGGTTGGGAAATCAGTTCCCGAATTTAAGTTCCGGTTAATTAACTCAGAAGACTCAATTTCATCTGAATCATTAAAAGGCAGATATTATTTACTCAGCTTCTGGGCAACCTGGTGTGCTCCCTGTGTAAGCGAATTACCCGAATTAAACAGGATTTACGAAAAACTTAAGAGCTCAAATTTTACCATCGTTAGTATATCGCTTGATGATACTGTGACAACCCTCGAGAAATTCCGGGATGAGAAAGGTACAATGCCCTGGTATAATACTATTCTTCAAAACGGCTTTAATAATGACCTCGCAAAATATTTCGGAGTCACTTACATCCCGCAATTATTTCTGATTGGTCCCGGAGGCTCAATACTTGCAAATAGTCTTAGTCTTCGGGGTAAGAACCTCGAAGAAGAAATCATCACCCTCGTCAAAACAGGAAAGAGTCCGTCTCCTCAGTAACCTGTTTAATTCTGCTTAATACCATATCATATTAATTACTTGAATCTATTCCACTCCTTTTCTATTATTCCTTTCAGGCTTTGGTAAATGATATAAGGATTAATGAAATGGAAATTACATCTTTCAGTTTCCGGTACATCGTTAATAATGTACCTGAAGCTATTAAGTTCTATGCAGGTCCCCTGGGTTTTAAAGTTGAAATGAATCCGAATGAACACTTTGCAATTCTTTCGAAGCAAGGACTAAGATTAATGCTCAGCACGCCTTCGGGTCCCGGCGGCGGATCCCGGCCCTCACTCGATAACAGATTACCCGAACCGGGAGGCTGGAACCGGCTGCAGCTGCAGGTTGAGGACATTGATAAGACTATAGATGAACTTCAGAAATCAAACATCCATTTTCGCACTCAGCTTGTGAAGGGTATCGGCGCAAAGCAGGTAATTATCGAAGATCCTTCGGGCAATCCTGTCGAAGTAGATGAATTAATACAACAAAGTAAACAGGAGTATAAGTGAAGGTATCGGGTAGTTTCGAAGTTGCTCTTAAGCCCCTTGAACCATATGCCGCCGGGGCAGACGGCGTAAACCTCGGCAGAATGTCGATAGATAAAACCTTCAGCGGAGAACTTTCAGCGACGAGTAAAGGTGAGATGCTGAGTGCATCATCACCCGTTCAGGGATCGGCTGGCTACGTTGCGGTTGAACAGGTAACCGGAAGTTTATCAGGCCGGCAGGGAAGTTTCGTACTGCAGCATTATGGCCGTATGGACAAGGGTAAAAGTTTTCTTCTGCTTGAGATTGTACCGGGTTCAGGCACCGGAGAACTAAAAGGGATTGAGGGAAAAATGAATATCAGGATAGAAAATAAGCAGCACTTCTACGATTTTGAGTATGAAATTACTGAATAAGTAAAAGGAAAATCAAATGAGCAAAAACAGGCTGGAAGCATTCAGCGATGGCGTTCTTGCAATCATTATTACTATAATGGTGCTTGAAATGAAAGTCCCCCGGGGTTCGGATTTTACTTCATTGGAGCCGGTTCTCCCGGTTTTTTTGAGCTACGTTTTAAGTTTTATTTATCTCGGGATTTACTGGAATAACCATCATCATATGCTTCATACAGTCACACACGTGAGCGGGGGGATATTATGGGCTAACCTGCATTTATTATTCTGGCTCTCACTCTTTCCATTTGTAACTGCCTGGATGGGAGAGAATCATCTGTCAGTTGCAACATCAGCACTCTACGGAAGTGTTTTGTTTTTTGCGGCAATTGCTTATTTCATCCTGCAGAATATTATTATCAGGAGTCAGGGTAAAGAATCTCTGCTTGCAAAAGCTGTCGGCGGAGATATTAAGGGAAAATCATCACCCCTTCTGTACCTCGCAGGTATCGGGGTGTCTTTCGGATCTCCTGTCCTTGCTGAGTTCATCTATGTGCTGGTAGCCCTGATGTGGCTGATACCGGATAAAAGAATTGAAAGGGTGGTGGGCGCAGAAAAAACTTAAGAGGAAATTTATTATCTTCAAAAATAATTTTTTAGGAATCAAAGGAACCAAAAATTGAAACGATTAATTAACATTTCTTCCGCTGAAGATATTTTCCCTCAATACAGGGACACGCCGATAGGCTTGCTGATCGAATACCACAACCTGGAACGCCCGGCGGATACTTATAATAAGGCTCAGCTTCTTGTAGGAATGTGTATGGATAACAGGAAGCATCTGAACATACCGGATAACTTTGCTTATATAATCCGTGCCGGCGGCGCTAACCTGAGATACAGCGAGTTCAAAGTTTCCTATGCGATCGCTGTAGGGGATGTAAGGTATATAGCGCTTATCGGTCATAATAATTGCGGGATGGTAAATCTTATTTCGAGGAAAGATATTTTTATAAACGGACTGGTGGAAAAGGCCGGCTGGAACAGGGAGTGGGCCGAAGAGCATTTTATGCATTTTGCCCCGATGTTTGAAATAGGGAATGAAATAGATTTTGTGATCAGTGAAGCTAAACGTCTGCGGCTGAGATATCCTAAAATTACTGTTGCTCCCATGCTTTACAAAGTAGAGGATAACAGGCTTTACCTGATAAATGAAGATTAAATAATTTCATTATGAACATTCAGATAATAGGTACTAAAAAAAGCAGGGAAACCCAAAAAGCAGAACGATTCTTCAGTGAAAGAAGGATTTCCTTTCACTTCAGGGACCTGAATGAAAAAGGTTTATCACGGGGTGAACTTGAAAACATTACAAGGAAAATCAGTGCCGATGAACTAATCGACAGAGAAAGTAAAAGATATAAAGAACGGGGACTCGGCTATATGGTTTTTAATGTAGAAGAGGAACTGCTGAACGATCCGTTGATTCTTAAAACTCCTATTGTAAGGAACGGCAGCCTGGTTACCGTGGGTTATACTCCTGAAATATGGTTAGAATGGATAAAATAAAATTTTGTTAAAGCTGGAGTGTACCTGAAGATAAATTACCCTTTGGATGCACTAAACTCTGCGGATTTTTATTATTGGATACCCCGAGGCATCTCTGGCAGCTTGTACAAAAAAATACATACCTGGTTACTTTAGGCACCTCAAGCTTGCAGATCCATACCTTAGAAATAGTTTTACCGCAGTTATGGCAGGTCAGTTCTGATATTTCTTCTACTAATTCCTTAGTCATTTCATTCTCTGATTACTCATTAGACCTGTCAAATAAAAAAAAGTTGGGGAAAATAATTTATCCGGATTTCATATATAAAATACCAAAAATTAATTGATTTACTTATACCAATCAGAGGGCGTCTTTGTCTATTGTGAAAACAATCATTTCTGACTATTTTCTTTTCGTCAGATTCTGCCAGTTAATAAAAGATTTAATTTTCCTTTCTATCCCCCGGTATCCAGGGCCATAATTCAGGTCAACAATCATTAATTATTGGGGATTTATTTTATAACACAAAAGTAGTTTTTATGTCTGCAGATATAATAGTCGTTTTTATAATTCTGATTGGAGCTGTCGCTTTATTCACCCGGGATAAGATTCCGGTTGATCTTACCGCGATGATCATAATGGCGTCTCTTCTTCTTACGGGCATTATTATTCCAGAAGAAGGAATTTCAGGATTCAGCAATACTGCCACGGTTACGGTAGCGGCGATGTTTATACTAAGTGCGGGATTATTCAATACCGGGGCACTGAATTTTGTGGGTGAATTCCTTACCAAAATGACTAAGCAGAATTATCTGAAGGGATTATTATCTATGCTGATAATAGTCGGGATAATTTCCGCTTTTATTAACGTTACCGCAGTAGTGGCTATATTTATGCCTGTAGTTATCAAAATGGCGAATAGAACAGGTATTAGTCCTTCGAAATTCCTTATTCCGCTTTCATTCGGTGCATTATTCGGCGGTGTGAATACTTTGATAGGCACCTCAACCAATATCCTGGTAAGTTCGATTGCTTTTCAG
The DNA here is from genome assembly GCA_963832715.1 of uncultured Ignavibacteria bacterium. Taxonomy (GTDB): domain Bacteria; phylum Bacteroidota; class Ignavibacteria; order Ignavibacteriales; family Ignavibacteriaceae; genus DATFVA01. The sequence continues at coordinate 5,398 of CAWHVB010000008.1, forward strand.
CATGGTTTAAAACCCTTTGGAATGTTTGAGATGACCCCGTTCGGATTCATTATCCTTTCAACCGGAATTATCTACTTTATGCTTACGGCTAAAAAACTACTGCCTGACAGAAAAGAGACGGGGGATCTCTCGCAGGAGTTCCACCTGGAAGACTATATAACAGAATTTATAGTACTGCCTGAATCCAAATCGGTTCATAAGGAAATAAGGAATTCACCACTGATCAAGGATCTCGATCTGGATATAATTGAGATTCACCGGGGAGATAAAAATAAATTTCTTCCATCTCCTCATACTATTATAATGCCGAATGATGTGCTTCGCGTCAGGTGCAATATTGAAAAACTAAAGGAACTGCAGACCCGCGAAGGAATAGCACTCAAATCTGAGGTAAGCTTCAAGGACCTGGATCTGAATCTCGATTCTTCAAGACTCGTCCAGGCGGTAGTAACATCCGGCAGCAGACTTAGGGGAAGAACGATAAAAAATATCAATTTCAGGGAAACCTACGGTGCAACTGTCCTTGGAATCCGGCACAGAGGCAGACTAATGCGCGAAAATATAGGAAATACGATCATCATACCCGGCGATGTTCTCCTGATCGAGGTCAAAAAAGACTGGCTTCCCCAGCTTAGAAGGAATGATGCATTTGTCATTGTTTCAGAGGTTAATACTTTCAAAGAGAGGAAAGAAAAAATCATCCCTGCGGTTGTTATTCTGGCCGGGGTTGTAATTTCAGCGGGACTTGGAATATTTCCAATCGTAACGGGTGCTGTAATAGGTAGTGTTCTTTATATAGTTCTGGGTATTTTAACCCTGGAGCAGGCATACAGGGCTATTGAATGGCGGGTGATCTTCCTGCTTGCAGGTGTATTAACCCTTGGTATTGCAATGGAAAAATCGGGGGCTGCGGGAATAATGGCATCTTCACTGGTCAGCCTTCTCGGCGGTCTTGGTCCTACAGCACTGGTTTCCGCTTTCTTTCTTTTAACCCTTGTTTTCACTAATTTTATATCGAATAATGCTACAGCAGCTTTAATTGTCCCGATTGCAATTATTACTGCTGATTCACTTGGAGTAGATTCCAGGCCTTTTCTTATGGCTGTTACGTTTGCAGCATCTTTGAGTTTCGCCACCCCGGTAGGTTACCAGACAAATACTATGATTTTCGGACCGGGGAATTATAAATTTACAGATTTTGTTAAAATAGGCGTGCCCCTTGATATTATAATCTGGCTGCTCGCAAGTTTATTGATACCTGTTTTGTTTCCGTTTTAGATATAGAGCTATGAAAGAATTTATAAATAATATAAAAGAATTTCTCAGTTTACCGATCACTTCGATCGGTACTACCGAACTGACTCTATGGTCGGTTGTTTATTTTCTCCTGCTGATTTTCCTTCTTTTCTACCTAACGGCGAAAATAAGAAAATGGGTTGTTTATAAGCTTCTCGCTAAAAGTAAGATCGATCTTGGGGTGAGGATTGCAGTAGGCACAATACTGCGGTATATCGTGCTGGTAATCGGGTTTATTATTGTTCTCCAGACTATAGGACTCGACCTGAGCGCCATTACTGTTCTTGCAGGCGCACTCGGCGTAGGTATAGGCTTTGGTCTTCAGAACATTACAAATAACTTTGTAAGCGGTATTATAATTCTTTTTGAAAGACCGATTAAAGTAGGTGATAGGATTGAAGTAGGGAATGTGAGCGGGGATGTAATCAGTATTTCTATGAGATCTACAACAATAGTAACCAATGATAACATCTCAATCATAGTTCCCAATTCTGATTTTATTTCATCTAAAGTAATAAACTGGAGTCACACCGACCGGAATATCCGTTTTAATATTCCTGTAGGAGTTTCATATAACGAAGATCCTGAAGTGATCAGGAAAATTCTGCTTGAAGTAGCTGACGAGAATGACGGAATCCTGAAGCAGCCTAAACCGGATGTGCTTTTCCAGGAATATGCCGATAGTGCGCTGGTTTTTGACCTGAGAGTATGGACCCGGGAATATATCAACAGACCAGACGTGCTTAAAAGTCAGATTTATTATGCTGCTTTTAGAAAATTTAAAGAACATAATATCGAGATACCTTTCCCCCAAAGGGATCTTCATATAAAAAATGAAGAATTAAAAATTAAAACCTCCTGAGAAAGGCCGTAAATGAAAGCTAAAATCATTATCATTATGCTTCTTATAATTCTCTTTACCATTTTTGTCTCTCAGAATACTGAAGTGGTAACTGTTAAAGCGTATTTCTGGCAGTTCCAGATGTCCATTATTGTCTTAATTTCGCTGATTGGATTGCTCGGGGTGATATTCGGATTTATAATTGCAAAGCTTTTTGACCGCCCTGAACCTCATAAGCCGGAACCTCACATACCTGAAAAGACTGGGATCGATAGAAATGTCTCCTCATAACCGGGATGGCAATATTCAGGTATGATAAATTATATTTCCTTGCTTATTGGCTAAATTGATTGTAAATTTGTCTAATTGACTCGCCCTTTTAAGGGCGATTTTTATTTCTATGAACTTTTTTGATAAAAATATTCACCAGCTGATAGAACAGGTTGTTACTAATAAAGGATTCTTTTTAATCGACCTCGTAATGAGAGGCGAAAAGAACAACCGTGTTATTGAAGTTTATATCGATGCAGAAGCACTCGTATCGGCTGAAGATTGTGCTGAAATAAGCCGCGAAATTGATAAAAACCTGGAAGAAGAGAATATGCTTGAATCCGGGTACAGGCTGGAAGTGTCATCTCCCGGAGTAAACAGGCCGTTAAAATTTTTGAAACAATTTCCCAAGCATATTAATAGAAAGTTTGACGTTTCCTACAGGGAATCTGACAGCGTTAAGAAGATGTCAGGAACATTGAAAAGAATTGAAGGTAGCAGCCTTGTATTCCTCTCGAACAGCCGGGAAGAGGTAGCAGTCGATTTTTCTAATATTATAAAAGCAAAAGTAATAATTAGTTTTTCTTAGAGGAGAATAAAATATAAATGAATTCAGAGATTGTAGAATCCTTTGCCCAGATGGTAAGGGATAAAGGTATTGATAAAGACGTTTTAGCGGGGATACTGGAAGAAATATTCGGCCTTCTGGTCAGAAAAAAATATGGGGATGAAGCAAAATATGACGTGGTTGTGAATATGGACCGGGGAGATATTGAAATATTTCTTGAAAGAGAAATCGTTGAAGAAGTTGAGGATCCCAACACACAGGTCAGTATTGAAGAAGTGAACCGGAAAGGCAACGAGGAAGAACTTGAAGTCGGCGATGATTATGTAGAGAAAATTGAGATCCCCTCTCTCGGAAGACGGTTAATTACACTTGCGAAACAAAGTTTAAACCAGAAGATACGCGAAATTGAAAAAGATATCATTTATAATGAATATAAAGAGCTGCTGGGAGAAATAGTAGTAGGCGACATTTACCAGATCCGGAAAAGCGATATCCTTGTAAATCATAATAAAAATGAGCTTGTACTTCCCCGCAACGAGCAGATACCCTATGAACGTTATAAAAAAGGGGCAACTATCAGGGCTATTGTTAAAGAAGTACGTAAGGGCAACAGCGGTCCTGTGATCATTGTCTCACGTTCCGATAATATGTTCCTCAGAAGACTATTTGAAATTGAAATTCCTGAAATTTATGATGGAATTATAGATATTAAGGCAATAGCGCGGGAACCCGGCGAAAGGGCTAAGGTCGCAGTCGAATCCCAGGATAACAGGATTGATGCAGTAGGAGCATGCGTAGGCATGAAGGGAGTAAGGATCCATGCAATAGTCAGAGAATTGAATAATGAAAATATAGATGTCATTAATTACTCTGACGATTCAATCGTATTTATCCAGAGATCTCTTGCTCCTGCAAAGCTCAAAAAGATTGAAGTTGATGACGATGAGAAAAAAGCGGTCGTAACGGCGGATGCCGACCAGGTTTCTCTTATTGTCGGACGGAATGGCGTTAATATCAGGCTTGCAATGAAACTCACGGATTATGAGATTGAAATACTTCGTGAAGAAAAACCTCTCGAAGAATACGAGGAAGATATAGAATTAATAGACCTGAAAGAAGAGCTTGGTGCTGATATATATGAACTCCTGATAAATCATCGCTATGATACTGCCCTGGAAGTTCTACAGGCAGGTCCGGAAAAATTGAAAGAAATCGAAGGATTAGATGAAGATAAAATCACAGAGATACTAAATCTAATAAAAGAGCAGTTTGAAGAAGAAGAATAGCTTTAAAAACAGATAAGGATATTATGGCAGAAGCCAAATCGAAAAAGATCAGAGTTTATAAATTAGCTTCCGAATACAATTTATCGGCTGAACAGCTGATTGAATTCCTGAAGAAAAAAGGCCATGAGATAAAATCTCATATGACGCTTGTTTCAGATGAGATGCTTAAGGATATCCAGGATCATTTCAAAAAGGATATTGAAAAAGCTGAAAAGCATTATAAAAAGATAGCTGAATTCAATAAGAAAAGAGTTGAAAGATCCGAAGAAGAAGAGAAGAAAGCTAAGAAGGAAGAGCCCGCAGTTGAAGAAGTTGAAGCTGCTGAACCGGAAAAACCCGAAGAGGTTGTTGAGGAAGCACCTAAAGAGGAGCAGCCCCCGGAAGCAGCAGAAGAACAGCCTGTTCCTGAAGTCGCTGAAGTTCCGGAAGAACCTATTAAAGCTCAGGAACCGGAACCGGAAGTTCAGGCAGAGGTCCCTAAGGAAAAGAAAGAAGATCAGTTTGTATCGCCTAAGGATACCGAAGCCGGTAAAAGAAAGGGACTTAAGGTTGTAGGTAAAATCGACCTGGATGAAAAGAAACCCCCGGCACCTAAAACTGAGAAGCCTGCCGAAGAAGCATCTGAAAAACCTAAACAGGAAACGGTCAAGAAGAAGAAAAAACCAAGAGCAAAAAAGAAATCCACGGATGCCGCTCCTGAAGAAACTGTTGTTTCGAAAAAGAAAAAGCGCGTTAAAAAATTTGAAATAGATGAGAAAGATGTTAAAGAAGCAATAAGGAAAACACTTCTGAGCATGGATGATACTGTTGCTTCCGGAAGAGCAAGTTCGCGGAAGAAGAAAAGGAAAGAAAGGGAAGCCGAAGAGGAAAGGCGGCTTGAAGAAAGATCCCGCGAAGAAAAGAAGATTAAAGTAACGGAATTTATTGCCGTGAATGAGCTTGCTAACCTGATGGGAGTGCCGGTTGGAGATGTAATAGCAAAATGTATAGCTCTCGGTTTAATGGTTTCCATTAACCAGAGACTTGATGTGGAAACAATTACTCTCGTGGCTGATGAATTCGGATTTGAAGTGGAATTCCAGACCGAATATACTGCCGAAGCACTTGAAGATACTCCTGATGAACCGGATACTCTGAAACCGAGACCGCCGGTTGTTACTATAATGGGTCACGTTGATCATGGAAAAACATCTCTTCTTGATTATATCAGAAGATCAAATGTTGTAGCCGGAGAATCGGGCGGAATTACCCAGCATATTGGTGCTTATAAGGTTGACGTTGGAAACGGGAAGAATATAACTTTCCTTGATACACCCGGTCACGAAGCATTTACTGCTATGAGAGCAAGAGGCGCTCAGCTGACGGATATCGTGATACTGGTGGTAGCTGCTGATGATGCGGTTATGCCCCAGACTGTAGAGGCTATTAACCATGCACAGGCAGCGGGTGTTCCGATTGTGATAGCGATTAACAAAATTGATAAACCAGGCGCAAATATCGATAAGATAAAGCAGCAGCTGGCTGATAGAAATGTTCTTGTAGAGGACTGGGGCGGAAAAAATCAGTGTGTCGAAATCTCCGCAAAGACGGGTGTTAATGTCGATACTCTGCTTGAGAAAATACTGCTTGAAGCCGAATTGCTCGAATTAAAAGCAAATCCCGACCGTGCCGCACGCGGAGCGGTGGTAGAATCAGAACTGGATAAGGGCCGGGGAATAACCGGGACTATCCTCGTGCAGAAAGGTACGCTTAAAGTCGGTGATCCTTTTGTAGCCGGTATCTACCAGGGGAAAGTCCGTGCAATGTTCGATGAACGCGGAAATAAAGTTGATGAAGCAGGACCTTCAACCCCTGTGCAGGTGCTTGGTTTTGAGGGGTCTCCCCAGGCAGGCGATACATTTGTTGTTGTTGAATCTGAAAGAGTCGCACGCGAAATCGGTATTAAGAGGCAGCAGCTTAAAAGAGAGCAGGATCAGAAACAGGTACGGCACATTACTCTTGATGAGATTGCAAAACAAATTAGTATCGGCGGTGTAAAAGAACTTGCACTTATTGTGAAAGGTGATGTGGATGGTTCTGTAGAGGCTTTGTCCGATTCACTTATGAAACTGTCAAACGAGGAAGTTGTTGTACAGGTAATTCATAAAGGCGTCGGCGGAATCTCCGAAAGTGATGTTCTGCTGGCTTCTGCATCCGATGCAATTATAATCGGGTTCCATGTACGGCCTAATCTGAATGCAAGAAAACTTGCTGAGACACAGAATGTAGATATAAGATTATACAGCGTTATTTATGATGCCATTAACGAAGTTAAATCTGCACTCGAAGGATTACTTTCACCTGTATTATCTGAGGAGGTGGTTGCAACTCTTGAAATCCGCGATACCTTCAAAGTACCTAAAACCGGAACAGTTGCAGGGTGCTATGTACAGGATGGTAAGATCATGCGTAATAATAAAATAAGGCTTATCAGGGACGGCATTGTGATTCACGAAGGTGAAATAGGTTCCTTAAAGAGATTTAAGGATGATGTACGTGAAGTTGATGCCGGCTATGAGTGCGGTCTTAATCTCAATAACTTTAACGACTTGAAAGTCGGAGATATTATAGAAGCTTATAAGATTATAGAGACGAAGAAAAAACTAGCTTAATATTTTTAGAATTGGACCCGGGTGACTGAATGGCTCACAGAATTGATAAACTGGAACATCTTCTCAAAGAAGAAGTCAGCATGATATTTTTATACAAACTTCATGATCCGGCATTCGGACTTCTGACAATAACCAATGTGAAGCTGAGTCCCGATTTAAAAATCGCTAAAATATATATTTCGGTTTTTGAAAGGGAGAGGCGGGAGGCTGTACTGGAAAAAATTAGGGATAGAGCGGGATTTATCAGAACAGAACTTGCTCACAGGATAAGAATAAAATTTATACCGGAACTAAAATTCTTTATTGATGATACTCTCGATTATGTCGAAAAAATAGAAGGCCTGATAAAAAAGATTCACGAGGATGATAACAAAGAAGATAATTGATAACGGTGTTGATTTTCAGGCCGGCGAAGTTATACTAATTGACAAACCTAAAGGGTGGACCTCTTTTAAGGTAATCAGGAAGGTACGCGGCGCGGTTAAAGTTAAAAAGGTGGGACATGCGGGTACACTGGACCCGATGGCTACCGGGCTTCTAATCGTCTGTACCGGTAAAAAAACAAAAGAAATCTCGTCATTCCAGGATCTGCCCAAAGTTTATGAAGGAACTATTACTCTTGGGAAAACCTCTCCTTCAATGGATACTGAAACAGAAGCAGCAGATGAAAAACCGGTGAATGATATAACAGAAGAAATGATTTTCAGGGAAAAAGAGAAGCTCACCGGCAGGATAATGCAGATCCCCCCTATGTACTCAGCATTGAAGGTGGGAGGTCAGCCCTTATATAAACTTGCCAGGCAGGGTAAGGAAATAAAAAGGGAGCCGAGAGAGATTGAGATATACAATTTTGATATTCTGAATATTGCAGTACCCGAAATTCAGTTCAGAATTAAATGTTCAAGAGGCACTTATATAAGATCGGTTGCAGATACCCTGGGGAGAGAACTGGGCTGCGGCGGAATTTTAAGCGCCCTGAGAAGAACTGCCATTGGTGATCATAAAGTGGAGGATGCATTCCTTCCGGAAGAATTTGTAAAAACACTGGGATCTGAGCGTGAAAACGCAGAATTCCATAACTCATTATGTTAATATGACTTACAGGAAAAACATTTCATTTTCTTCTAAAATAACTTATATTAATAAGCTATCGTTTGTTTTAAGTATTGTATGAATATATTTCACGATATTTCTGAAATAAAAAAAGATAAAAATACATTTTTAACGCTGGGTACGTTTGATGGTATCCATCTCGGTCACCAGAAAATTATTGATAAGCTGATCGGTAAAACCAGGAGTGCAGACGGAAGAAATTTCCTTATCACTTTTGATCCTCACCCGAGGAATGTGATTTCAAATGCTGCTGACTTTAAAATATTAAGTACACCCGCGGAAAAAGCAGCAGTCCTTGAGAAACTCGGTATAATGAACCTGCTTATAATTAATTTCACTAAAGAATTTTCTCAGCAGACAGCGGAAGAATTCTTTAAGAATTATATAATAGATAAAATCGGCATCAAAGAAATTATTATCGGTTATGATCACCATTTCGGCAAGGGCCGCGGAGGAGATGAATCAACTCTGAGGGATATGGGAAAGCAGTATGGATTTGGAGTTGAAACGGTAGATGCGTTCAGGATGGATGGTGAGATTGTCAGCAGTACTAAAATCCGAAATGCCCTGTCCGATGGAAATCTAAAGATTGCAAATGCATATCTTAACCGTAATTATGAATTTTCCGGCATCGTGATCGAGGGTGATAAACGCGGCAGAGAACTCGGCTTCCCTACGGCAAATATAAAACCGGATAATGAACACAAACTGCTTCCTGCTCTGGGCATATACCTGGTTGATTTTTATTACGGCGGCCTCAGGCATTATGGTTTGCTGAGCATAGGAAAGAGACCTACATTTTATAATTCAGGCAAGATAGTGCCTGAAGTTTATATTTATGATTTTGATAATGAGATCTACGGGGAGAAGGTAAAAGTCTCCGTGCTTGAAAGACTTCGCGGAGAGGAAAAATTTTCATCTGCGGAGGAACTTGTAGCCCAGATGAAGATCGATAAAAAGAACGGGAGAGAACTGATCAGAGGATTTCAACCCGTTGATAAAAATTGAAACTAACTAATTAATTCCGGTTGCGACTGGGATTATATTGTATAATACATAATAAGGATAGATAAATGACCAAAGAGGAAAAACTCGAAGTAATTAAAAAATTCGGCGGAAATGAAAAAGATTCAGGCAAAGCTGAAGTACAGATTGCAATTCTGACCGGACGGATAAATGAACTGACCGGGCATTTTAATGCTCATAAAAAAGATCATCATTCAAGAAGAGGATTGATGATGATGGTCGGTAAAAGAAGAAGACTGCTTGATTATCTCATGAAAAAAGATATTAACAGGTACAGGGCGGTAATTCAGGAATTAAATATCAGAAAATAAATTGAATGTAAGAAAGAATTGAAGGTAAAAAATGACAGTTTTAAAAGAAGTTGAGATCGGCGGACGTAAGTTTTCAATAGAAACAGGCCGGTTTGCTAAACAGGCTAATGGTGCTGTAATGGTGAGATACGCCGATACAATGGTTTTGGTCACTGCAGTCGCTGCTGAAGAACCCAAAGAAGACCAGGACTTTTTTCCCCTGCAGGTTGAATACAGGGAGAAGACATCCGCTGCAGGTAAATTCCCCGGCGGTTATATTAAAAGAGAAGGCAGACCTTCTGAAAAAGAAATATTAAGCGCACGCCTTGTTGACCGCCCTATCCGTCCTCTGTTTCCGGATAATTATACGAATGAAACTCAGATAATTGCATTTGTACTATCTTATGATGGTGAAAATGATTCGGACGTACTTGCTGCTACCGGGGCATCTGCGGCACTCCTGATCTCCGATATACCATTTAACGGTCCTATTGCCGAAGTAAGGGTTGGAAGGATCAACGGTGAATTCATTGCGAACCCTACTCACCAGCAGTTAAAAGAAAGCGACCTGGAACTCGTTGTAGCCGGTACCACAGATTCGATAATGATGGTTGAAGGTGAATCAAAGGAAGTCGGTGAAGCTGATCTGCTGGAAGCACTGAAGTTTGCACAGGGAGAGATCAAAAAACTGGTCGATCTTCAAAATGAGATCAGAGCCGAAGTGGGAAAAGCAAAACGGGAAGTTCCTGTTAAGGAAATACCCGAAGGACTTGAAGCTGCTGTAAAAGAAAAAGCATTTGATTCGTTTAAGGAAATTGTTCATTCTGTTTTAGCTAAGGAAGAAAGAAGCGCTAAAAACAAGGAGCTGACTAATTCGGTGATTGAACAGTTGAGCGAAGCATTTCCTGAATCCGAAAAGATCATCAAGAATATTATGCACGATATCGAGAAAGATCTGATGAGAAAGAGGATCCTCGATGAAGGAGTCAGGCTTGACGGTAGAAATACCACCCAGATAAGACCGATTACAGTGGAAACCAGTGTGCTGCCCAGAACGCATGGTTCGGCTTTATTTACCAGGGGTGAAACTCAGAGCTTAACCTCAGTAACCCTGGGTACTAAAAATGACGAACAGACCGTTGATGGTCTTGTTGCCGAGTACTCCAAAAAATTTATGCTCCATTATAATTTCCCGCCCTTTAGTGTTGGTGAAGTGGGACGTATGACCGGCGTAGGAAGAAGAGAAATCGGACACGGCAACCTCGCGGAACGTGCCCTGAAAATTATGTTCCCTGAAGAAGCTGTATTCCCGTATACCGTCCGGATAATATCTGATATACTTGAATCAAACGGTTCTTCATCTATGGCTACAGTATGTGCAGGTTCTCTGGCTTTATTTGATGCGGGAGTACCGATGGGAAAACCTGTAGCAGGTATTGCCATGGGATTGGTAAAAGAAGGAGATAAACATTCTATCCTGTCCGATATCCTTGGTAATGAAGATCATTTAGGTGATATGGACTTTAAGGTTGCCGGAACGGAAAAAGGAATTACTGCTTTCCAGATGGATATAAAGATCGAAGGAATTTCTTTTGAAATTATGGAAAAAGCTCTTAACCAGGCAAAAGAAGGAAGAATGCATATCCTCGGCATTATGAATGAATCGATCAGTCAGCCGCGTGAACATCTTTCTCCCTATGCTCCAAGGCTGATTCAGATAAAAGTTGAAACAGATCAGATCGGTCTTATAATCGGACCCGGCGGAAAAACTATCCAGGGAATGCAGAGATTGTTTGGTGTCGATATCAATATTGAAGATGACGGAACGGTTAGTATTGCTTCGCCTGACCGCGACAGCGCCGCCCGCTGCAAGGAGCATATTAAAAAGTTGACTGCAACGCCTGAAGTTGGTGAAATTTACGACGGTGTTGTAACTAAAATAATGGACTTTGGAGCCTTTGTTGAAATCCTTCCGGGTAAAGAAGGACTGCTTCATATCTCTCAGATTGATAATAAGAGAGTTAATAAAGTTACCGATTACTTTAAAGAAGGCGATAAGGTCAGTGTAAAACTCCTGAAAGTTGAAAACGGCAAGTATTCTTTAAGCAGGAAAGAACTCCTTAAAGAAGAAAACAAAGAGACTAAAACAGAAGCACAATAAAAGTTTTCTGCCGGGCAAATTGCCCGGCAATTTTTTAAATAACAACAATCGCTTGGGATGGAAACCGTGTATTTGAAACACATCAGGTTTTTGGTTTTATTATCCCTTCTGAGGAACTGTGTTACCTGCAGTGAGGATAGCATACAACCGGAAGAGACATTACCGGCTTACATATTAAGCGAAGGGTACCCTAATTTTTATATAATGAAATATTTACTTTCATTGAAAGAGTTTGTCCTTTATGACAAAAGAGATTATAATAAATTCTTCTACCACCCAGACGCGCGTGGCCATAACCGAAGAGGGAAATTTAGTCGACTTTTTTGTTGACTATCCCGAAAACCGGCGCATGGTCGGCGATATGTACCTGGGGCGGATTGCCCGTGTCCTGCCGGGTATAAGAGCTGCCTTTGTTGATATAGGCATGAAACACGACGCCTTCCTCCATTTTTCAGATATCGGCGAAACAACCAAACAGCTTCAGGATATGATCGGTGAGGATGATTCTGATGTTGATGACGATGATGATGATGAATCACCGCAGCAGCAGAGAAATAACAATCAGCAGAATCACAGGAACCGTGAATCGAATGTTCCTCACCTCCATAAGGGTCAGGATATTATCGTTCAGATAACGAAAGAACCAGTTAACAATAAAGGTGTCCGTGTAACATCATCAGTCTCCCTTCCCGGAAGATTCTGCGTTCTCCTTCCTTTTGATAATAAAATCGGTGTTTCAAAAAGAATATCCGACTTCAAGGAAAGAAGAAGATTAAGACACATTGCCCGCAGCATTCTCCCGAGGAATTACGGCTTGATAATCCGTACAGTTGCCAGGAACCAGACTGAAGAAAGTCTGAAAGAAGATCTCAGCAACCTGCTTAAAACCTGGGCCGAAATTGAATCTACTGTTAAAAGCGAAGAACCGCCTTCGCTGGTATACCAGGATTTGAGTACTACCTCAAGCGTTATCCGCGACCTGTTCACTCCTGATATCTCCAAGGTGTTTATCGATTCCAAAAAATTGTACCGCCAGATAAAAGAGTATGTTCAGCTTGTCCAGCCTTCACTGGCCGACAAGGTGGAACTCTACAAATCTCATCTCCAGATCTTTGACGCCTTTAAGATCGAAGAGCAGATTAAAGTGCTTATGGGCAGAAGAGTTTCTCTTCCGAGCGGGGGATATCTTATCATAGAACACACCGAAGCAATGGTGGTAATAGATGTCAATAGCGGACGGTATGCAAAGAGCAAGGAGCAGGAACTTAATAGTTTAAAAACAGATCTCGAGGCTTCACGTGAAATCGCCCGTCAGCTGAGGCTGCGCGATATAGGCGGTATCATAGTAATCGATTTTATTGATCTTGAAGAGGACAGGAACCGTAAGAAAATTTACGATGAACTGAAAAAGGAATTCAGAAGAGACCGTGCAAAAGTGTCCGTTCTCCCGATGTCTGATTTCGGACTGGTTCAGATAACACGTCAGAGAATAAGACAGAATATTATGCAGGCAATGAAGGAAGTCTGTCCTTACTGCCTGGGTACAGGACTTCTGACAAAGGGTTCGCATCTCGTCTACGATCTTGAAGACTGGATGAAAAAATTCAGGAGAGTTTCAAAAGAACGTTCGCTTATTGTTAAATGCCATCCAAGTGTCGCCGGAAAGTTGAAGGAAGGGAAAATAAAAGGCCTGACCAGGCTTCAGTTTAAGTATCTTGTGAAAATCACCCTGGAAGAAGATGAATCAATCCCGGTAGGTCAGTTCAGGTTTTTCTCGCGAAAGACCCAGAAAGAAATAACAGAAGAAATAAACTAAATTTATCTTTCCGGAGAACAGAATGAAATTTTTTATTGATACTGCTGATATAGAAGAAATAAAAGAAGCCGGGTCTCTCGGGATACTCGACGGTGTAACAACTAACCCTTCGCTCGTATCAAAAACGGGTAAAAATTTCCGTAAACTTCTGGATGAAATTCTTGAAATTGTGGACGGCCCTGTAAGTGCAGAAGTTATTTCAACCGACTATAACGGAATCGTTAAAGAAGGAAGAGAACTTTCAAAAATTCATAAGAATATAGTCGTGAAGGTTCCGCTGATTAAAGAAGGACTGAAGTCCGTAAAGACATTGTCAGGTGAGGGGATAAAAACAAATGTTACCCTCTGCTTTTCACCATCGCAGGCTCTGCTCGCCGCTAAAGCCGGCGCAACTTATATTAGTCCTTTCGTCGGCAGGCTCGATGATATCAGTACAAACGGCATGGATCTGATTTCGCAGATTGTACAGATATACAGAAATTATAATTATGAAACCCAGGTGCTTGTTGCAAGCATCCGCCATCCGCTGCACCTCGTTGAAGCAGCCCTGATCGGTGCGGATGTCTGCACAATGCCTTTTGATGTAATAAATAAATTGTTCAATCACCCGCTTACAAATACGGGACTGGATAAATTCTTAAATGACTGGAAGAAATCCGGGGAAAATTAAAACTTAATCTTATACCGCTATGAAAAAAACAAAATTCTATAATGTGCATGTTAAAGAAGGGGCAAAGATAGTCGAGTTTGCTGGTTACTATATGCCTGTTCAGTATTCTTCGATTATCGCAGAACATAAAGCTGTCAGAAATTCAGTAGGAGTTTTTGACGTTTCCCATATGGGAGAGGTGTTTGTAAAAGGAGATAAAGCTCTCGAATTCGTTCAGCTTATCACTGTAAATGATGCCTCCAAACTTACTCCGGGCCGGGTACAGTATTCTGCAATGTGTTATGAAGACGGCGGAATTGTTGACGATCTGCTGGTCTACCGCCTCGCCGAGAATGAATTTATGCTGGTAATAAATGCCTCGAATATTGAAAAGGATTTTGAATGGATGAAGAAGAATAATCCGGGTGCTGATCTTCAGAATAAAAGCGATGAGTATTCTCTTCTTGCAATTCAGGGACCCAATTCGAAAAAAATACTACAGAAGCTGACTGCCGATCCGGTGGATATGGAATATTATCATTTTGTTAGAACAAAAGTCAACGGGATCGATATGATATTATCGAGAACGGGTTACACCGGTGAGCTTGGTTATGAACTCTATTTTACCGGCGATGAGAAAACTGCCGAAGGTCTGTGGAATGCAGTGATGGAGGCCGGAAAAGAATTTGATATTCAGCCTACCGGACTTGGCTGCAGGGATTCGCTCAGACTTGAAATGGGATTCTGCCTTTACGGCAACGATATAGACCAGACAACCAATCCCCTTGAAGCGGGCCTTGGATGGATTACTAAACTCAAGAAAGATGGTTTTATCGGTAAAGAGTCGCTTCTGAAGGTTAAAGAACAGGGACTAAAAAGGAAGCTTGTACCTGTTACAACCGATGAAAAAGCTTTCCCGAGACACGGGTATGATTTTACAGTAGATGGTAAAAAAGTTGGTACCGTAACAAGCGGAACTGTCAGCCCGGTACTTGATAAGCCGATAGCCCTGGGTTATGTTGATGCCGAATTTACGGGTGAAGGAAGTAAAATTAATTTTATGATACGCGGGAAGGAAATACCTGCCGAAGTTGTTAAATTACCTTTTATAAAAAAGGAAGATTAGAGAATCTATGAGGGTTAATGTTCTGTTTTCCCCGGTAATAGCCGATGAGCTTTTCTTTACCAGGAAAACTGTCATTGTTATTGATGTATTGCGTGCTTCCACAACAATAGTTACTGCATTGCAGAATGGAGCAAGAGAAATTGTTCCTGTTGCTACTGTGGAATTCGGCGTAAAGATATCCGGAGGAATGTTCGGGGGACAAACACTTCTGGGGGGTGAACGGAATACTAAAAAAGTAGAGGGGTTTGCCCTCGGCAATTCACCTCTTGAATATACTCCTGAGATTGTTTCAGGCAAGACTATCATTCTTTATACTACTAACGGCTCCAAAGCAATAGTAAAAGCAAAATTTTCTGAGAATCTCTATGTCTGCTCATTCCTCAATCTTGGTGCTGTCGCCGGACAACTCATTAAAATCGGTAAGGATTTCGAAATATTATGTGCAGGTAAGTCAAATACTTTCTCCCTGGAAGATTCTGTATGTGCGGGACGTTTAATACAGGAAGTTATGAAGCGTAAGGAAGGAGTTGAAATAACCGATACATCAAGGGTTTCTGTAGCTCTTAATGAATCGTTCGGTGAAAATCCTTTTGAGATGCTTAAGGAGACTGAACATGGCAAGCTTCTGCTTCAGAATGGATTTGAAGACGATCTCAAGTATGCTGCCGGTGTAGATACTTCGGATGTTATTCCTTATCTTGCAACCAATGTATTAAAATCGCTGCCCGGCGATAACGGTGTTACGAATAAGAGTTAACCTGATATGAAGAAGAAACAAGGCAACGGGAAGGTAAAGCCTGCCGAGGATGAACCTGTTTTAGTTAAGAATAAAAAAAAGCTGCTCGGACTTTTCCTTATTGTCTTTTCAGTTTTTTTACTTTTAAGTCTTTTGTCGTACTCAAGGTATGACCAGGCTGTACTGAATTATAAGTTTTCAGATTTCTTCAGGATCTTTAACCCTGAAGCCGACTTCAGGGGAACCAACAATCTTGTCGGTATTATCGGCGCCTATCTTGCTGATTTCTTTATAAATAATACCCTGGGTATTTTCTCTGCGATCTTTCCGGTCATAATTTTTGTCTGGGGCTTCTCTTATTTCAAAAGAATTTCATTCAAACAGATGATCAGCTCTTTCAACTTCCTGATCATAGCGGGATTAATACTCTCTGCTTTTTTCGGCGTGCTGAGAGCGAGGTTCAATCTGTTCCCGAATACTTATGAAATATCAGGTTCAATAGGAGATTACCTCGGGAAGGGTATTGGAAGACTTCTCGGGGGTGCAGGAAGTACGATATTTTTGTTTGCTGCGTTCCTGGTTTTGATTATCCTTGCATTTAATATTGACCTGGAAAAAGTAACTGCCTTTTTGAAGGCGTTTATACTCAACAGGACAAAACAGTCCGGCGGCATCAAAATAAACCGTCCCGAGGCGGAAGAAAAAAATCTTCAGAAAATCAAAGATCTCAGAGAAGATAAAAAGAAGAAAAAGAAAAAATCCAAAGAAGAGCTTATCGGTGCGGAAGAGCTTATGTCTGAAGAGGAACAGGAACAAACACGCATCAGAATAATCAGGAAAGATACCGGGCAGGAAATTCCCGAAAACGGCGGCAAAGTAAAACAGGGATCAAACCAGGAAGATATCATTCAAAAGAGCGAGATTAAAAAGGTTGACCTTGAAAAGACCGGGGAAATGCCGGAGAGAGATGCCGAACACGACCTGGATGCGAAACTTCCTGACCCATGGGATGAAAAGATCAATTTTAAGAAAGCCGGTCTTGATCTGCTGGATCCTTCTCCTGCCGAAGATTTCAAGGTGGCGGAAGAAGAGCTTACCCGTAATGCAGAGCTTCTTAAAGAAAAACTGAAGTTATTTGATATTGAAATTCAGGATATCTCGGTCACTCCCGGACCTGTTGTTACTCTCTACGAGATTGTTCCCGCTCCGGGCGTTAAGATCAGCAAAATCGTATCCCTGGAGAATGATATAGCACTTGCACTGGCTGCAAGGGGAATTCGTATCATAGCACCGATTCCCGGTAAGAGTGCAATCGGCGTAGAAATCCCAAATGCTGAGGCTACTCTTGTTAATGCCAGGTCGGTTCTTGGTAAAGTGCTCGACTCAAAGATGGAGCTTCCGATGGCATTCGGAAAAACCATCAGCGGAGAGGTTTATATTACAGACCTTTCCAAAATGCCCCATCTCCTTATTGCGGGTTCTACAGGGTCCGGCAAGAGCGTCGGTATCAATATGATTATATGCAGCCTGCTGTATACTAAAGAGCCGGCTGAGGTAAAGCTTATAATGATAGACCCTAAAAAAATCGAATTATCATTTTATAATAAACTCAGGCGCCATTACCTTGCGGTTTCTCCGGATCTTGAAGAAGAGATCATCACTAATCCCCAGAATGCTGTTCTTCTTCTGAAGAGCGTTGAAATTGAAATGGAAAAGAGATATGACCGGCTGGCAAAAGCGGGCGTCAGGAATATTGTAGATTATAATAAGAAAGTATCAGATCCTAAGAAACGTCCTCACGATACCGATGAAATAAAGCATCATTATCTTCCTTATTTAATAGTAATAATAGACGAGCTTGCCGACCTTATGATCACTGCAGGTAAGGAAGTAGAAGAACCAATAGCAAGACTTGCCCAGCTTGCTCGTGCAGTCGGGATTCATCTCGTGCTGGCAACACAGAGACCTTCTGTAAATGTTATCACCGGTGTAATTAAGGCAAATTTCTCTGCCAGGACAGCATACCAGGTGGCTACGAAAATAGATTCCCGTACTATCCTCGATATGAATGGTGCAGAACAGCTTCTTGGAAAAGGCGATATGCTGTTTCTTCCTACAGGTCAGCCGAAACCTATTCGTATTCAAAACGCATTTATATCTACTGATGAGGTTGAAAAAGTAACGAACTATATTTATTCGCAGCCGGGTTATTCCAAACCCTATTTCCTTCCTTCCATTTATGATAAGAAAAAAGACAGCAGCGGGTTCCTGACCGATATGGATCCAATGTTCGAAGATGCTGCGAGAGTTATAGTAAGACATCAGCAGGGTTCTGTATCCTTGCTTCAACGCCGGTTGAAACTTGGCTATTCACGTGCTGCAAGGATTGTAGATCAGCTCGAGGAAGCAGGAATCGTCGGTCCTAATGACGGCAGTAAAGCACGTACGGTCCTGGTTGAAAATGAAGAACAGCTGGAAACTATACTTAGATCATTATAACCGCTTTCACAGTCGTATTTTTGCCCTCCCATCCCTGTTCAAATCGATTTTTTATAACTCCATTTATGCTTAAATTCGAAATCGCAATTTAAAGTCTTTGAAAAGGATTAAATATGAAAAGATCTGTTTTAATAATAATATCGATGTTTTTATGTGTATTTGTATATGGTCAGAACAACTCCAATGAACTGCTCAATGCAGTCCAGTCAAAATATAATTCCATAAATACACTTAGTACTGATTTTTCAAAATCTTCGGGGAACAAAGAGGATTTTTCAGGGAAGATTTATCTGAAAAAGGAGAATAAACTCAGAATTGAGTTGAAGAATAACACGATTATCACTGACGGTGAGACTTTCTGGAATTATAATAAAAAAGAGAATAAAGTAATCATTAATAACTATGATGAATCGGAACCATCCGAACTTTCATTGAATAACTTTATCCAGGTATATCCGTCCAAAAGCAATGTAAGTTCCGGAGAAGAAGGGAATTATAAAACACTGACACTGGTTCCTAAAACTGCAGAATTGAATTTCAGCAGTGCAAAGCTTTATATAAATAATGATGACCTGGTTGAAAAGGTGATAATAAACAGCAGTACCGGGAAATCCACAATAACGTTATCAGGTTACAAGCTAAACCAGGATATTCCTGATTCAGAATTTACATATTCACCTCCTAAAGGAATAAAGGTTATTGATCTCAGGTAAAAAGGAAAAGCATATAGCTAAGAGAGATATAATTAACTTTTCAATATCTCTTGTCTTAACTGCTGTTTTCCTCTACATTGCTTTTTACAATGTGGATTTCGGAGAAGTCCTTGAAAAAGTTTCCCGGGCATCCATTTTCTGGATAGTTGTATTTATCATCGTGCTTTTAGCTTCCCATTATCTTCGCGCAGTCAGGTGGAAAGTAATCATGAGCTCCGTTAAACCCGATGCTTCTATGAAGAATCTCTTTGGTTCTCTTATGGTAGGCTATGGAGTTAATTGTGTTATTCCAAGGCTTGGCGAAATAACACGCGCCGTATTGCTCGGTAAATGGGAACGGATCTCGAGATCATCAATGTTCGGTACGGTAATCCTCGAACGTGTTATAGATGTAATATTCCTTGGTCTGTCGGTAATCGTTGCGGCATTAATATACAATGGTAATCTTTATCTAAGCTTCCCCTGGCTCAAAACCACCCTCTATATAACCTCAGCTCTTATAGCTTTTTTTATCATATTTATTCTGCTTGTAGTCAGGTTTAAGGAAAATTTTTATGGTGTTATTGTTGCCCTAATGGGGCGGTTTTCCGGGCACCTGGCTCAAAAGGCCGGCTATATTTTCAAAATGCTTGCGGAAGGATTTGCGAGTCTGAAGGGGACAAAGAATTATATCCTTACTTTCCTCCTCAGTGTTTTGATAATGCTGTTCTACGCTTTAAATGCATATGTCGGAATGCTTATGATAGGGATGCAGAATGTCACTTTTGCAATGGCATGGATAATAATGAGCATCAGTGCAATCGGGGTAGTTATTCCCACTCCCGGCGGAACCGGTTCATACCACGCGCTTGCTAAGTCGGCATTGGTACTGCTGTTCGGTTATGGTGAGGTAATCAGCCTGGCTTACGCTTTTTTGACCCATATAATCTCTTATTTATTGTTCATAACATTTTCTTTGATTATTTTCTTCGCACTTAACAGGTACCACGATAATCTGATAAATGTTGTTGAAACAGAAATGGAAGAATTATGAAATTTATAATGACAGTTTTATTAATCGGTTTGATATTACCCGATTGTTTCGCGCAGAACGATCTGCGCCTTGGAATGGGAATAAGCTTCGGCAGCACCCCTTCTCTGAAAGATTATGTTAACCAGATAGCGGGTTATGAGGAACTCGGAAGTTTCAGTTCATCTGTTATTTTCTCTGGTGAATATGATTATGCAGTTTCACCGACGTATGATCTCGGACTTGAAGTCGGTTACCTGCTCAATTCGGTTACTTTCAGTACTTACGGTACCTATGATTTTTCCTATCATATCATTATGCCGACTGTTACTTCCTATTACGTCTTAAGGGGTGAAGGATATAACTTTAAATTCGGCGGCGGCGTCGGACCCCGCCTGGTAAGCGCAGACGAATCTCTTCCTGCCACTCCCTCAGCCACTACTTATACATCTACCGGGTTCGGTTTTCTTCTGCGGGCTGCAGGTAACACTCGTCTAAGCGATGACTTTTATGCTTATATCTCAGGAGATCTGAGGTATGATCTGAACGGCGAGCCGAAAAGCGGTGATAAATATCTTATGAATAATGCCACACACGAAAAAGTCAACCTTAATACTTTTTCGGCCGGTGTGAGTCTTGGCGTAACTTTCACATTTTAGGAGCTGTTTGTGAGTATACTTGATGCAATAATTCTCGGTATAATTCAGGGGCTTACAGAATTTCTTCCAATAAGCAGCACGGGACATTTAACAGTTGCCGGAAAACTGCTCAACCTTATATCCCCTGATAAACCGCAGGAATGGACGGCATTTATAGCCGTAATCCAGCTTGGTACAATGCTCGCTATACTTATCTATTTCTGGAATGATCTAATCCAGATACTCATCTCCTTCTGGAAAGAAAATGTAAGCCGGAGGGTTGCATTTTCAGGTCAGTCAATCCAGTCAAGAACAGGCTGGTTTATCATCGTCGGCACTCTACCTGTTGTCTTTATCGGGCTCTTATTCAAACACGCAATAGAAGGCGCCTTCACGAAGGACCTGTACGTGATTGCCATAAATCTTATAATCTTTGCAATCCTGCTGGCCATCGCTGAAAAATTCGGTAAACGTGTAAAAACTGAAAAAGATCTTTCACTGTTTGATTCACTTTTTATCGGTATCGCCCAGGCATTCGCACTGATACCGGGTGCTTCAAGGTCAGGGACAACAATTACCGGCGGATTATTCAGAGGACTGAAGAGAGAAGATGCCGCACGGTTTTCATTTCTTTTGAGTGTTCCCGCTGTACTGGCGAGCGGACTGCTGGAACTTTACCAATCGCTGGATATACTGAGCGGCGCTATGTGGATAAACCTTATTATATCGACTTTAGCAGCTGCAATCAGCGGCTACCTTGCAATCGATTTTTTATTAAAATACCTGAGAAAACACTCGACTTACCTATTTATATATTACAGAATAATTGCAGGTATAATTATTCTGATTCTTATTGGATACAATATTATTCAACCTTAGGAGATGTTATGAAAAAAATATTAATTTTTGCATTACTTGGATTATTTATCGGATGCAATCAAAAAAGTATGAATGAAGAAAATAATCAATCAACAACAAATAATGAGAATCAAAAAGTGGAAACTAAAAATGACACTATGACCGTAGCCGTTTTTAATACGAGCATGGGAAAATTTGAAGCCGAGCTCTATCCCGATAAAGCACCTAAGGCAGTTGAGAACTTTACGGGTCTTGCAGAGAAGGATTATTATAAAGGTGTAATTTTTCACCGTGTTATCCCTAACTTTATGATACAGGGAGGCGACCCTACCGGATCAGGCCGGGGAGGTCAGAGTATATGGGGTAAATCATTTGAGGATGAAGTTAATACAGGTCTTGTATTCGATACTCCGGGTATACTCGCAATGGCTAATGCCGGTCCTAATACTAACGGCAGCCAGTTCTTCATTACGGTAGCGCCTACGCCATGGCTTAATGGTCATCATACGATATTCGGTAAGATCATCAGCGGGATGGATATAGTTAATTCTATCTCAACCGTTCAGCGTAATGCCCAGGATAAACCGCTTAAGGATGTTGTAATTCAGGATATCACAATTGAGAAGCGTACTCAGCAATAAACGTATCAGCAGTTATCGGCGATGATAAATTCCATAATATTTTGAAAAAGGGATGGTAATTTTCTAAATTCAGATCTGATTATCATCTCTTTTTCATTTTAGATACCATTAATGAAACAGGAAGAATTTTTTTCCTCCCGCTGGGCTCTTATAATTGCAACTATCGGTATTGCTGTCGGTACAGGCAACATCTGGCGCTTCTCAAGGATCGTGGCTCAGAACGGCGGCGGTTCATTTCTTATCCCCTGGGCAATATTTCTTCTTATCTGGTCTGTTCCCCTGATAATAGCTGAATTTGCACTCGGTAAATCGGCAAGATTCGGTCCGATAGGTGCAGTCGCTAAAACCGCCGGAGGTAAAGTTCGGCTGGATGGGTGCCTTTGTAGTATTTGTGTCTACCGCTATAATGTTTTACTACTCTGTTGTAACAGGATGGTGTCTGAAATATTTTTTATCTGCCGTATCAGGCAGCCTGTTTGATGCAGCAGATAATCTGAAATACTGGGAGAATTTTTCATCCGGGTTCCAGCCTCTGATCTATCATTTCATTTCTATGGCTTTTGTTGCTGTGGTTGTCTACCGGGGAATTACCAAAGGGATAGAAAAAGTTACAAAATTTATGGTGCCTGCATTACTCATTATACTGGTGATCCTTTTTGTAAGGGCAGTTACTCTTCCTAACGCTATAGAAGGAATAAAGTATTTCTTCACCCCGAAACTTGATGTGATACTTGATTACAAGGTCTGGCTGAATGCACTAACCCAGAATGCATGGGATACAGGAGCAGGCTGGGGACTAATTTTAACCTACGCCGTATATATGAGAAAGAAAGAGGATATATCTCTGAACGCTGCTTTGATCGGCTTCGGGAATAATTCAGTTTCTTTACTGGCAGGGATTACAATTTTTTCTACAGTGTTCTCGCTAAGTTCTGTTGATGCAATGACGCAGGTCTCGCAATCCGGTCCTGCAAATACAGGATTAACCTTCATTTTTCTTCCCCTCCTGTTTTCAAAAATGTCGTCAAGTTATTTTATCAATGTCTTTTTTGCGTCAATATTCTTTATAGCTTTATTCTTTGCTGCAGTGACTTCACTAATATCAATGGTGGAATTAGCGACGAGAACTTTTATCGATTTTGGTTTCAAAAGGAGAAGGGCAATAATAATAGTTGCGGCTGCGGGTTTCCTGTTCGGCATCCCTTCGGCTCTGAACCTTGATTTCTTAACAAACCAGGACTGGGTTTGGGGAGTAGGATTAATCTTAAGCGGCGCCTTTATCTCATTCTCAATTATTAAATACGGTACAGATAAATTCAGAACTGAAATTATTAATGGGTACGGGAGTGATGTAAAGATAGGAAAATGGTATAACTTTGTAATAGGAATTTTAATACCGGTTCAGGTAATTGTATTAATTTTGTGGTGGCTTATTTCTTCGGTTGGCTGGGATCCCGAATGGTGGAATCCGTTTCATATAGAAAATGCAGGAACTGCAATTTTTCAGTGGGTGGTAATATTAATCCTTTTTATATCGATTAATAAGCTGATGGTCAGATATACTTTAAATAATAAAAGAGAAGTCTGATGGAAGCTTCAGGTGTTATAACTCTGATTATGGTTCTCGGTCTCGTCTGGGGAGGACTTGCATTCTTCCTTTTACGGGCAATGAAATACGAAAAAATCAAAAAGGCAAATGGCGAAAAGTAAAATAAAAGCTCCTTCCATTCTGAATGTCTCTAAAGATATAAAATCGGGCAGGATACTGCCTGTCTATTATTTATTCGGTGAGGATACCTTCAGCCTGGATAAAACAATAAAAGAACTTGAGAAAGCTATAGAACCCTTTTTATCTTCTGATTTCGACAAAGAAGTTATTTACGCGGATGATAAGAATCTTACGGATATTCTGTCTATTGCTTCATCATTTCCATTCGGTTCAGAAAAGAAATTCATCCTTGTTAAGGAATTCGAAAAAGTCAGCAATAAGAAAAGCCTTACCGGGTATATAAATTCACCGGCTGATTTTACTCACCTGGTGCTGGTTCATAATGGAGCCATAACCGGACTGGCTTCTGAACCTTACAAATCTCTTCTGGCGAATAATTACCTTTATGAAGCTGTTGAACTTAAAGGGAATCACCTTGTTGACTGGATAGTTCAGTACAGCCGGGAGAACGGCAAATATATGCCGCAGGAAGTAGCTTCGATATTTGCTGATATGATCGGTGAAAACAGAAGCCTCATAGAAACCCAGCTTGAAAAAGTATTCATCTTTCTTGGTGATAAACAGGAAATCGATATTGAAAGTATAGAGGCATTATCGGCTAAATTCAAAGAATACAATATCTTCGACCTGCAGGATGCTCTTGCCGCAAAAAACAGATCGTCATCATTTAAAATTGCATTCAACCTGCTGGAAAAAGGGGCTGAACCCGTATTTATTATTCATATGCTCACCCGGTTCTTCACCGGTATATTACGGCTCAATGAGCTGAAAACTTCAAATATGCCTGATATGCAGGCGGCGAGGATAGTGGGAACTCATCCTTTTTATCTTAAGAAATTCTATGCTGCACGAAATTTATATAGCGATAAGCAGCTTATAAATATCTCGCGGGCATTGCTTAATGCCGATATCTCGGTGAAAACCACATCAGCGGATAACAGGAATATCATCACCATTCTGCTGACAGAAATTTTAGATTCAGGTAAGAAGAAAGCTACTGCATAGTATAGTATACATATTTTCAGGGCGGATGTGCAAAATCTCATTAGCTTTCTGTATTTAAAGTTTTTTACTTAATTTATTGTATAATTCTGGAAACAATTCAAACCTGGGAAAGTATAAGCGACGTTGACGGACAAGAATCTGGACGAACTTACAGATGAAGAATTAATTCTTGAGTTTCAACAGAATAACACTGTTCGGGCTTATGAAATTCTTGTAGAGAGGTATAAAAATCCTCTTACGAATTATGTGTTCAGGTTCCTGGGTGATTATGAAGCCTGTATGGACGTTGTACAGGAAGCTTTTATAAAGGTTTACAGGTATAAGGATTCTTACAGCTCTATTGCAAAGTTTTCTACATGGATATATACAATTGCCGGAAACCTTGCCAGAACCGAGTACCAGAGACGCAGGAGAAGGAAGTTCTTTTCTATAAATGCTTTCGGTGATGAAAAAGATGAAACTTACGATATCCCTGATGAGAGTTATCGCCCCGATGAGATGACCGACAGCGGGATAAAAGATGAAATTATCCAGAAAGCGATTCAAAAGGTTTCTCCTGCATACAGGGAAATGGTGATATTAAGAGATATTCAGCAGCTTTCCTATGAAGAAATTGCTGAAATAACAGGGATTACAGTCGGTACCGTAAAATCCCGAATTAACCGGGGAAGATCTCAGCTCCAGAAATTATTGAAAGATATATATAGAGAGTAAAAGGTGATGCCGTGATTCCGAATGATGATATGAAATACCAGGATGTAGTTAATACTCTTAAACAGCTTCAGCAGGTTAAAGCTCCTCCAGGCTTTGAAGCCGGCTTAATGCGCAGAATTAACTCAGGCAGATTTCCATCGGAAAAAACTTCACGGCAGAAATTATTTCTCCCTTCCCGCCTTATCCCTTCGGCAGCACTCGCTCTGACTGCAGTTCTCCTGATATTCGTACTGAATAATAATGGAATAACACAGGACAATCCCTTGCTTCAGGCACCGCGTGAAAGGGATGATGCATCATTGAAAACAAAAACTTCTCTTGTTGCTTCAGAAAAACAATCTGTTTCTAATGATGAGCTTACTGCTTCCAGGGAGATATCCGGAGGGCAAAAAGACAATGGAAGTCTTAGAGAGGATAAACCTGCTCAGGATCCGTCGCCGAAAAAAGAGAACTTTAGTCCATCTGCAAAAGGAAATGTTTCATCATCTGATAATGACCGTTTTATTACCGCAAAATTCACATCGAACAGGATAACTGATTACCCCGTCAGCAAAGCCGGACTTAATTTCAGGCAGGTTAATCTTTCTGCTGAACAGAAAATCCAGCTGAACCATTTAAAAGAACGGCTTGAAATGATGTTCAATGAACACGGGAAACAGTAACCGGACCCACTAAAATTAGTTCAAATTATGTTTAATTATTCAACAGCTTTGACAAAATGTCAGTCGCTGTTGTTAGGCCGGTTTAGAGTCGGGGAAAGGACGGAGAAGGGACGGAGAAGGACTCAATATGAGACAGTGCAAAAACAGCGAAAAAATGCAGTTTTCGCGTGTTGAAATAAATTACATATGACAAAATGTCAGTGTCACAAAATGATATCATACAGACCGTCTTCTCTTCAATTAACTTCTCAAAATTGTTAACCCTGAACTCAAAACAAGAGGTAAGATTTCGAATTTCTGAGCATAATTACATATGCCGGACGAAGACAGAAATAGTTTCCTTCACCCCTTTTTGTTTTGAAAATTACCCTATTATTAATTATCTTAACTGTTCAAAATTTTTAGAAATTAAATATTTAGGATATTGGTATGAAAAAGGGAATTCACCCGGATTATAGACCTGTTGTTTTCCAGGATGCATCGGCAGATTATTCTATTTTAACACGTTCTACGATCCAGACGAATGAAACGATTACATGGGAAGACGGCAATACATATCCGCTTGTAAAACTTGAAATTTCCAGCGCATCACATCCTTTCTTTACCGGTAAACAGAAACTTCTGGATACTGCCGGAAGAGTAGAAAAATTCAAGAAAAAATACGCGAAAAAAGAATCAAAGTAAGGATCTTTCAGATATCAATTTTTGTTAAAGGCCAGTTTATAGCTGGCTTTTTTTATTTCGGATGGTCTGCGGCATTAGTCAATTTTTTTGCGTTGTTTGAAGAAGCCTGTTTTATTTAAGTTGCACAAGTTTAAAGAAGTTATTAAATGAAAAAGAACATAAAAACCATCAGCATTACGGGAATCGTTTTAGTTGTCCTGGTCCTTCTCGCTATCCCTAAATTAAAATCTTCAGAAATCAAACCTGGCAAACAGGGACCAGGTGCTGCGGGTCCTCTTCCGGTAAAAGCTCACATAACAAAATTTGAAGCGCTGGATAATAAAGTACTCACGACCGGAACAGTACTGGCTAATGAATCTGTTGATCTCAAGAGTGAAGTGCCGGGAAAGATCACAAAAATACTATTTAAAAAAGGCAGCTTTGTAAAAGCGGGAGATCTTCTTGTAAAAATAAACGATGCTGATCTGCAGGCTCAGCTGCAGAGTGCAAAATCGCGGCTCGAACTTCAGAAGGATACTGAATTCAGGCAGAAGCAGCTCCTTGAAAAGGAGGCTATAAGCCAGGAAGATTATGATATGACAGCCAACCAGCTGCAGGTTAACCAGGCAGAGGTTGAACTGATTAAAGCACAGATCGCTAAAACTGAAATCCACGCTCCATTTTCCGGTATCGTAGGATTGAAGAGTGTGAGCGAAGGAAGTTTTGTTACTAACTCAATGATCATTGCAAGTCTTCAGAATATCAACCCGATAAAGATCGACTTTTCTATTCCGGAACGTTATTCTGCCATGGTTAATGTCGGTGATGAAATAAATTTTACAATTACAGGAAGCACCAAACAGTACGTTGGAAAAGTTTATGCAATCGAACCTAAAATTGATCCGGTTACAAGGACGTTAAATCTGCGCGCACTTTGCGCAAATACCGGAAGGGAAATTCTTCCCGGATCATTCGCAAATATAGAGCTGGTGCTGAAGAAAATCGAAAATGCTATTCTTATTCCATCGGAGGCGCTTATACCGGATATTAAAGGACAGAAGGTTTTTGTAGACAGGAACGGCAAAGCTGTCCCTGTTGAGGTGGGAACAGGAATCAGAACCGATATAAATGTTCAGCTGACCTCGGGTGTCAGCGAAGGAGATACGATAATTACTTCCGGCATGCTGCAGCTGCGGCCGGGCGCACCTGTCACTATATCAGAGTTTGAATAATGAGTCTTTCATCCCTAAGCATCAGAAGGCCTGTTCTTGCAATAGTAATGTCAATTGCTATTGTTGTACTTGGGCTTCTGGGCTATACGTACCTCGGGGTGCGTGAGTACCCTTCGGTTGATCCCCCGATAATTACCGTAAGCACAACCTATACCGGGGCTAATGCCGATGTAATCGAATCTCAGATTACTGAACCTCTTGAAGAATCGATAAACGGCATCGCAGGTATCCGTTCGCTTACCTCGGTCAGCCGCGACGGCAGGAGCACAATTACAGTTGAATTTGATATTGATGTTGATCTTGAAACCGCAGCGAATGATGTTCGCGATAAGGTTTCCCGTGCCGTCAGTAATTTGCCGCCGGATGTTGAGAACCCGATAGTTTCGAAAGCAGACGCCGATGCCTCACCGATTGTTTTTCTTAATATCCAGAGCGATACAAGGAATCTGCTTCAGCTTACCGAGCTTGCGAATAATGTTTTTAAGGAACGGTTTCAGACCATACCGGGTGTGAGTGCGGTAAACGTGTGGGGTGAAAAAAAATATTCGATGAGACTATGGCTCGATCCTGCAAAGCTCGCTGCTTATCATCTTACCCCTCTTGATGTTAAGAATGCAGTTAACAGAGAAAATGTTGAGCTTCCTTCCGGACTGATCGAAGGAAATAAAACAGAGCTGTCGATCAGGACTATCGGCCGGCTTCATGATGCTAATGAATTTAATGATCTGATCATAAAGGAAGATAAAGGAAATATTGTCCATCTGAAGGATGTGGGCTATGCAACTCTTGGTTCGGAAAATGAACGTACGATACTTAAAAGAGATGGAACTCCTATGGTGGGCGTTGTTCTGATTGCCCAGCCAGGTGCTAATAACATTGCTATTGCCGACGAATTTTATAAACGGCTCGCCCAGATTAAACATGACCTTCCTTCCGATGTTAAAACCGGTATAGGGTTCGACGTAACTGATTATATCCGCGATTCCATATCGGAAGTAGAACAGACTATCTTTGTTGCGTTCGGCCTGGTTGTGCTTATCATTTTCGTTTTTCTAAGGGACTGGCGTACGACTATAATTCCGGTTATTGCAATTCCGATCTCCCTGATCGGAGCCTTCTTTATAATGTACGCAGCCGACTTTTCTATAAATGTCCTTACCCTGCTTGGAATTGTGCTTGCAATCGGAATAGTGGTGGATGATGCTATTGTAGTGCTTGAAAATATTTATACAAAGATTGAAGCCGGATCTCCTCCTGATGAAGCCGCACGTCATGGTTCAGCCGAAATATTTTTTGCTATTATATCAACAACCATTGCCCTGGCTTCGGTATTCCTACCGATTATTTTCCTTCAGGGATTAACAGGAAGACTGTTCCGTGAGTTCGGAATTGTTATTGCAGGCTCAGTTATAATTTCGGCATTCGTCGCTTTAACGCTCACTCCTATGCTGAGTTCAAAGATCCTTAAGAGAAGAGAGAAGCATAACTGGTTCTATACTAAGACCGAACCTATTTTTGTAAAACTCAACAATACATACAGAAATTCTCTTGATTCATTCCTTGCGAAAAGATGGATAGCAATACTTATTATGGGAGTTTCTCTCGGGCTGATATATCTTTTCTTCACTATGATACCTTCCGAACTTTCTCCCCTGGAAGACAGAAGCGGGTTGAGAATTTATGCAACCGCCCCCGAAGGCGCGTCATTTGAGTATATGGACCATTTCATGGATAAGCTTATCCAGACGCTTAAAGACAGCATTCCCGAAAGGGAAGCAATTATTTCGGTTACATCTCCGGGCTTCGGCGCATCAAGCTCGGTAAATTCAGGATTTGCTTTCGTTATTCTGACTAAACCTGATCAGCGTGAACGCTCGCAGCAGCTTATTGCCGACGAAATTACTCCGGCGCTTTCGGATATGACCGAAGCAAGAGTATTCGTTACACAGCAGCAGTCGATAGGGCAGCGCAGAGGCGGACTTCCGGTTGAATACGTGATCCAGGCTCCCAATTTTGAAAAGCTCCGCGAGTACCTTCCGAAGTTTATGGATGCGGCTCAGAAGGATCCGACTTTCACGATCGTTGATGCAAATTTGAAATTCAACAAGCCCGAAATAAAACTGGTGATTGACAGGCAGAGGGCAAGAGACCTCGGAGTTTCGACGATTGATATTGCGCAGACAATTCAGTCGGCTTTCAGCGGACAAAGGTTCGGGTACTTTATAAAGGATGGTAAGCAGTACCAGGTAATCGGGCAGCTCCTTCGTAACAAGCGTAATGCACCGATCGATCTGAAATCTTTGTATGTAAAGAATACTCAGGGAGAGCTTATACAGCTTGACAATGTTGTGCAGCTGACCGAACAGAGCGCACCGCCGCAGCTCTACAGGTTTAACCGCTATGTGTCGGCTACTGTATCGGCAGGACTAGCTCCCGGCAAAACCATCGGCGACGGTATTAAAGAGATGGATAAAATTTCAGCAAAGGTGCTTGACGAATCTTTTTCCACATCTTTAAGCGGCGCCTCAAAAGATTACTCTGAAAGTTCTTCAAGTCTGTTGTTTGCTTTCCTTCTTGCCATAGGATTTATCTATCTTGTTCTGGCTGCTCAGTTTGAAAGTTTCAGAGATCCTTTTATAATTCTTTTCACAGTCCCGCTTGCTATATTCGGCGCTTTGATTTCTCTCTGGTACTTCAACCAGACGTTAAACATTTTCAGCGAGATAGGAATTATAATGCTGATCGGTATTGTAACAAAGAACGGGATCCTGATCGTTGAATTTGCAAACCAGCGTAAAGCTGCAGGACTCTCAAAACTGGAGGCTATAAAGGATGCATCTGCAGCGAGACTAAGGCCTATCCTGATGACCAGTTTATCTACAGTGCTCGGTATTCTGCCTATTGCTCTTGCGCTCGGTGCGGGGTCTGAAAGCAGGGTATCAATGGGGATAGCGGTAATCGGAGGGTTGATCTTCTCAACGTTCCTGACACTCCTCGTAGTGCCTGCAGTCTACTCATACCTCTCACGCAGCACAGCTTCTGTTTCAAATGTTACTGAGGCTGCTGAAGTTGACGAAGGGGCTGCTCTTGTCAGTAAATGAAATTGATAAAAAAAGTAATATGAGAATTCTTAATCTATTCTTTGTCCCCATCCTTGTGCTGATTATAAACTGTCAGTCATTTTCGCAGGAGACTCTTTCCCTTGAAGATGCTATAAAATTTTCACTGGCGAATAATTATTCGATCAACATTGCCCGCAATGAATCTAAAATTGCAGAAAATAATTCAAATATCGGCAATGCAGGTTTCCTGCCCTCGGTTGATGCATCAGGTTCGTATATTAAAAGTTCTAACGATACCAAACAGGAATATTTCGACGGAAGAACGGTAGATCAGAAAGGCGCTCAATCAACGAATATTGCCGCGGGGGTAAACCTGGATTGGACAATTTTTGACGGTTTCGGGATGTTTGCCAGCATCGATATGCTTAAAGAACTTAATAAGATAGGTAAAGATAATTTTAAAGCTGAAGTGGAAACGAACCTTGCCGATGTTATCGAAACATACTACAACCTGATAGCTGAACAGCAGGTGCTGGATGTGTTGAAACAGGCAATAGTTATAAGTGAAGAAAGGGTCAGGATTGCTGAGTCAAAGAAAGATGTCGGCAGTGGTTCAAAGTTTGATTTACGGCAGGCCCAGGTTGATCTTAATGAAGACCGGTCGAACCTTCTTAAAGAGCAGCTTGCTTTTGAACAGTTAAAGGTGACGCTTAACCAGCTGATGGGAAGAGATGTTAGTTCTGAATTTAATGTGAGCGATACTATTATTGTTAAAAAGGATTTTAACCTGGATGATTTAAAGGCGAAGACTCTTGAACAAAATTCAACCCTTCAGATAGCAAAAAAGAATCTTAGCTTATCTGAAATAAATCTCAGACTTGCCCGGGCAGAACTGTACCCTCAGATTTCTCTTATCGGCGGTTATAACTATACCAAATCTGAATCAGAGGCAGGTTTCGTACAATCGAATAAAAATTACAGTCTAAGTTATGGCGTATCAGCCACGTTAAATTTGTTCAACGGGTTAAACACACGGGTTAAAATTGAAAATGCTGAAATAGGGATAGAAAACAGTCAGCTTAATTTCAATAAAATTCAAACGGATGTTGAAGCAAATCTCCTGAATATTTATAAAAAATACCTCAGCAGTCTTAAGCTTGTTGAACTGGAAGAAGAGAACCTGAAAGTTGCCAAAGAAAGCGTAGATATTGCACTTGAAAAACTTAAGCTGGGAAACATCACACCGCTTGAATTCAGGGAAACACAGCGTAAACTTATAAATGCTAAAAGCCGGCTCGTTTCAGCCCAGTATGATGCAAAATCAGCAGAAACTGAGCTGCTGAAAATCAGCGGCCAGCTGATTGCAGACGAATAAACATCAACCGTTAAATCAGCTGAATTTCGCACTTTTCTATTTATCCCAAATACTTGGCTCTACAAGCGGGGAAAAGCACGCACATTTTGACCTGAATTTTATCTAACGGGAATCTTACCCTAAAAAATATTAAATTATTGCACATTCTTTAAGAAAAAGTAACCAATGCACATTTGTATTTTTGAAGATAACAAGGTCGATAATTTCTATCCTCTTACACTTTCGCATCCTGTTTACGATCTCGTTTGCGGGATGAAGACGTTAAGGGAGAAGATCTTAAGGTATTTCCCTAACTCTTCGCAGACTCTTTTCTGCAGAAAGTACCTTGAAGAAACAGTTAAACAGAACAACCCGGGAATAGGAGTAAACCTGCTGGAGGATGATAACTATCTTTTCATCAATGGCAGGGTTTTAATCGATGAGAATTTCTTTGAACAGGTAGGTAAAAATACCGCAGAAAAAGTGCTGGTTAAAGATAACGTTCTGATTGCTGCCAAAGTGACCTCGGAAACCATCAATAAGATCAAATCATCCATAAAAGAATTGCCCGAACCTTCTGACTTCGGGGGGATCCATGCAGAAAATTCCGATGTCGATACAGTAGATTATATATGGGACCTGATAAAATTAAACGGACCTCAAATAAAACAGGACTTTACTCTCATAAATGCGCCCGGCATTTCCGAGGAGGCCAGGTTATTCAGGAGCGTTAATCTTATCAACAAGGATGATGTTATAATTGAATCCGGTGCTGTTATAAAACCAGGTGTGGTTATAGATGCATCAAACGGACCGATATATATAGGCAAAGATGTTGAAATTAACGCCAACAGCGTGATTGAAGGACCTGTTTCCATTGGTGAAAAAACAAGGGTCAAAGCTCTCGCAAACATTTACGAGAATGTATCAATAGGCAAAGTCTGCAAGATCGGCGGTGAAGTTGAAGAGACTATAATAATGCAGTATACAAATAAACAGCATTCAGGATTTCTGGGACACGCTTATCTCGGCAGCTGGATAAATATCGGCGCCGATACCAACTGCAGCGACCTTAAGAATAATTACAGCACCATAAAAGTCAGGATGAACGGTAAAGAGGTTGATACTAACCTCCAGTTCCTCGGTCTTATTATGGGAGATCACTCAAAAACCGCAATAAATACCATGTTCAACACCGGAACAATTGCCGGTTTCTCCTGCAATATTTTTGGAGACGGTTTCCCGGATAAGTTTATACCTTCATTCTCATGGGGCGGCAGAGAGCATATGGAAACTTATGACGTCAATAAGAGTGTAGAAACTGCAAAGAAAGTGATGCCGAGGCGGAAGGTCAATATGACAAAAGCAGATGAAGATCTGTTTAATACTATTTTTAATATCACTGAGAGTGAAAGAGAGAAAAAATAAATATTATGAGTGAACAATTCGAAGAACATAAAGTAAGGGATCTGTATTCAGGAGTAAGAGGACTTGCAGTTAAGATACTGAACAGGGTTGAACGGACGGATTCATACCTCGAAAGACTGCTCGATAATGAAATGCGTAACAGCGATCTAACAGGCCCCGATAAGGCACTTCTCTATGAAATAGTTCATGGGGTAGTAAGGTGGATGGGGAGACTCGACTGGGTGCTGAATGGATTTTATAAAGGTCAATTCTCTAAAGCTATTCCAAATCTGAAAAACGGTCTCCGTGTGGCACTATACCAGATAATGTTCCTTGACAGAGTGCCCGACTTTGCCGTAGTTAATGAAGCAGTTGAGTTCGTGAAAAAACTTCAGGGACAAAAACCTGCCGATCTCACGAATGCTATTCTCCGGAATATAATAAGGAGTAAAAACTCAATCCGTTATCCCGATCCCGAAGAGGATCTGCCGGGCTATTTTTCTGCTTACTACTCTCATCCTTCATGGATGGTCAAAAGGTACCTGGCAAGATTCGGCAGGGAGGCAACAGAGAAGCTGCTTGCAGCAAACAATGAAAAACCATTTCTGACCCTGAAAATAAATGCACTTAAAACAAACCCCGATGAGTTCAGACAGCTGCTCAATAAGGTTAACCTGAGATTTAAACCGGGACGGTATCTTCCGGAATTTTTCAAGCTTCAGAATTTAACAAACATAACAGCCTGGGAATATTATACGGAAGGATATTTCAATATACAGGATGAAAGCGCAGGACTAGCCTGCCGGCTTCTTGATACCAAACCCGGTATGAGGGTCCTTGATATGTGTGCTGCTCCCGGCGGCAAGACTGCCTACATCGCAGGTCTGATGCACGATGAAGGTGAAATAATTGCAATTGACCGCTTTGAAGCCCGCTTAAAAATAATGGAAAGAAATATTACCCGCCTTGGAATTCATTCTATAAAACTTGTAGAGACAGATGCGCTTCAATATTCCGATGCAGGATTTGACCGTGTTCTCGCAGATGTTCCCTGCTCGGGTACAGGAACGATGTGTAAGAAACCCGATATTAAATGGAAGAAAGATCTCCTTGATATAAGGAGAATGACAGAACTTCAATATGAGCTTCTTGAAAAAGCCGCTTCTCTTGTTAAGCCGGACGGAGTGGTAGTTTACAGCACCTGCTCAATTGAACCTGAAGAAAACTGCGATATTATAAATAAGTTTCTTTCTGCGCATCCCGAATTTAAGTTGGAAAATGCGGCCGGATCTTTTCCCGGAGAAATAGTTGATCCTAACGGCTGCATTCAGACGTTCCCTCATTCGCACCAGCTTGACGGAGCTTTTGCAGCTAAGCTGGTCAGGATATAAATTGTTTAATAAAAACATAAAAGAAAATGTTCGATAAATTAGCTTTAGAATTACAGCAGGCAAGAATCAAAAATAACCTTTCATTAAAGGAGTTATCTGCCAGAACGCGCATCGATCTGAAATTTCTCGACGCAATGGAAGAAGGTAATTTCAGTTTCCTACCCGAGCTGTACGTGAAAGCATTTCTGAAAGAATATGCCTCGGCTGCGGGACTGGATCCTGATATCATTTTAAAGAAATATGCGCGTGCCAGGGAAGGACTTCCATATGAAGAAGAACCCCGGGAACAACCGGCAGTGCCTGAAAAAAAACGCGAGGAAGTTAAACCGGTAGAGAAAGTTCCGGACAAACCTGAGGAAAAAGTTCCCGAGAAATCGGAGGATAAAGAAGAAAAATTCAGGGAAGTGAAGCACTCTGCTCACCAGTCGAATGCCGTATACTCAAAGCCTCCTGCATTCGATGCCACTGCACCAAGGAAAAGCGAAACAATGCCCGGTAATAAAAACGGCATTATTATCGGGGCTGCAATAGGGGGCGCGGTTATACTCCTGGGACTGATATACTTGATATTCTTCAGCAGCAGTGACCAAATAGTTGTACCTGAAAAACCTTACGATGAAGTAGTTACTGAATCCAGAAACAGGTACGAGGAAACACCCGGCACTAAGGCTGATTCCAGCCAGAATACCGCAGTATCAACTGACAGTCTTAATCTGCTCATCCAGACCACCGATACCTCCTGGGTTAAGCTTATTCTTGATAATACAAAAGAAGAAGAATTTATATTGTTTCCAAATTCTCAGAAATCACTAAAAGCTGCTGATAATTTTAAGATCACATTCGGAAAATCTTCTGCTATTAAATTACAGCTTAATAGTAAGCCGCTTGTTTTTAATCCTAAATCAAGAGCAGTTTCACATATCAGGATTGATTCAAACGGTATTGAATATCTTCAAAATCCTCCGCAGGCAGAGAAAAAATAATGTCAAAGGCAGTACAGAAAAGAATAGAAGAGCTGCGCGATATAATAAGAGAAAATGATTATCGATATTACATCCTGACTGAACCTACGATAAGCGACCGTGAATACGATTCTCTTATGAAAGAACTCGAAAAACTGGAGGAGGAGAATCCCGATCTTATAACGCCCGATTCACCTACCATGAGAGTCGGTACAGACCTCACAAAAGAATTTAAACCCGTCACTCACCTCATACCGATGCTGAGCCTTGCGAATACTTATAATGAGGAAGAGCTGTATGATTTTGACAGGAGAGTCAGGGAAGGGCTGCCGAAAGACGAAACTGTTGAATACGTGGTTGAGCCCAAAATAGACGGGGCTTCTGTAAGTATTCATTATGTTGACGGCTACCTTGCAACCGCAGCAACGAGAGGAGACGGGATCGTCGGCGAGGAAATAACAACGAACATAAAGACAATCCGCTCAGTCCCATTGAAACTGAATAAAAAAACTTCTTACCCGTACTCTTTCACCGATATTGAAGTCCGCGGTGAAATCTTTATGAAGCTTCGGGATTTTATAAAGCTAAATAAAGAGAGGGAGATACAGGGAGAAAAATTATTTGCTAATCCACGCAACTCATCAGCAGGAACACTTAAACTGCAGGATCCCCGTATAGTAGCAAAAAGACCGCTTAATATTTTTACATACACGTTAATCAGTGTTGATGAAAACTATGAATCACAATACGAGAACCTCCAGATATTGAAGAAACTCGGATTCAATGTTAACCCCGAATTCAAACTCTGCAAAAACATTGATGCAGTAATTGAAGCCTGCAACAAACTTGAAGAAAAGCGGAACACGCTGGAGTATGAAGTCGACGGCGCCGTTATAAAAGTAAATTCACTGCGTCATCAGAAAATACTTGGAAATATTGCCAAATCTCCGCGATGGGCAGTCGCCTTTAAGTTCAAAGCCAAACAGGAATTTACAAAATTACACAAAATTACGTGGCAGGTCGGCAGGATAGGCACAGTTACACCGGTTGCAGAGCTGGAACCTGTATTCCTTGCCGGTTCTACGATCAGCAGAGCTACCCTTCATAACATCGATGAAATAAGAAGGAAAGATATCCGCGAAGGGGATAAGGTGATCATCGAAAAGGGAGGAGATGTTATCCCGAAAATCGTTTCTGTGGTTAAAGAGGAGAGACCGGCCGGCAGCAAACCGGTACAACCGCCGAAAAAATGTCCTGTATGCAAATCGCCTTTATTTAAACCGGAAGGAGAAGTTGCCTATTACTGTGAGAATACTGAATGCCCTGCGCAAATAAGAGGAAGACTTGAACATTTTGCAGCCCGCGGCGCAATGGATATAGAAGGACTCGGCTCAGCGCTGATTAACCTTTTTGTTGAAAATGGATTCCTCCGTAATTATGATGATATTTACGATCTCAGGGAAAGGAGAGATGACCTTATAGCAATAGAGCGGCTCGGCGAAAAAAGTGTGGATAATTTACTGGCGGCTATAGAGGATAGTAAAAAACAACCTTTTGCAAAAGTTCTTTTTGCCATAGGCATCAGATATGTGGGCTCAGGAGCGGCAAAGAAACTGGCTGATAATTTTAACTCAATTGACGAATTGATGAATGCAGGTGAAGAGAAGATTGAAGCAATTCACGATATTGGTCCCAGTATAAGCCAGAGCGTGGTTAATTTCTTCAGCGACCCGCATAACAAAAAGATAATTGAGAAGCTTAAAAAGCACGGGTTGAATTTCGCTGCTGAAAAGAAAATTGAAAAAGAAACTTTCTTTACCGGCAAGACTTTTGTACTGACCGGAACATTAAATAATTTTTCCCGTGAAGATGCGAGCGATAAAATTGTTAAGTTTGGAGGAAAGGTTACTTCGTCAGTAAGCAAAAACACTGATTATCTCCTTTGCGGAGAGAATGCCGGATCAAAACTTACAAAAGCTGAGAAGCTTGGTGTTGCAATACTTAATGAAAAAGACTTTATTACACAACTTGAAGACTCTGAAAAGAAATGATTGGACAACTTAAAGATAAATTAGCCGGTTTATTAATAAAAAATAAATTAAAGGATTTCGAAATAACCGAAACTAACTTTCGGGATTTTTTCAGGAAATCATTTAATTTTTTTGTTGCTATGCCTGAGAATGATACAGATTTCGGACAGGCATTTTTTATTCTTGATTATCTCGACGATAACAGGAAAAGCGTTACGGTATTCACACACGATTATAAGGTGAACCTGCTGCCTACCAAATTCCGTCAGAAAGCCATAGGCTATAGTCTTGACGATATCAGCAAGCTGAAACTCCCGTCAAAGCGGATAAGCGATAAGCTTGAACCGATGAGATTCCAGGCCGTCATAGATCTGAACCGGCAGGAAAACCTCTTCTGCAGCTATATTGTAAACCTTATCAAGGCTCCCTATAAGATGGGCTTTGCGAAGGGGGATCCCGATAAGTTCTATAA
The DNA here is from genome assembly GCA_963832715.1 of uncultured Ignavibacteria bacterium. GTDB lineage: Bacteria > Bacteroidota > Ignavibacteria > Ignavibacteriales > Ignavibacteriaceae > DATFVA01. Next base: position 44,268 of record CAWHVB010000008.1, read on the forward strand.
TATCCAGGTTATAAATAAAAGTACTGATGCTGAGAATTCATACAAAAATTTGTTAAATTGCTTAAAAATGTTTTAAGGAATTATATGAATTTCGAGATCAAAAGGATCGACGAGATAACAATATTTAAATTGAATGAAAAAAGACTCGATACTAATATTTCAGGACTAGTTAAAGGTGAATTTACTATGCTGCTTAAGGTTGAGGGGATTAACAAACTCATTCTTGACATGAGTGAAGTGGAAACCTGCGATAGTTCAGGTTTAAGTGCAATACTTGTTGCCAACAGAATTCTGAATTCCAACGGGGGGGCGATGCGTATTGCCGCTCCATCAGAAAAAGTTTATTCTCTTATTAAAATCACTCAACTTGACCGTGTTCTCCCTGTTTGCGAGAGTGTTGATGAAGCCTTCGGAGAACTAAAGAAGGAATAATTTATTGGCAGGAAGATCGCTCGATTATGTTATCATTGCGGTTTACTTAATCGGTATTGCGGTTTTCGGAATAATCTCAGGCGGAAAACAAAAGTCCGTTAAGGATTATTTTCTGGGCTCTAAGACTGTCCCCTGGTGGGCGGTTTGCTTTTCCATCGTGGCTGCAGAAACAAGCAGTCTCACCTTCATTTCTATTCCAGGCTTATCATATTTAACAAATCTTAATTTTCTCCAGATAACTTTCGGTTATTTGATCGGGAGAATTATAGTAGCCGGATGGTTTTTACCCGCATACTATAAAGGTGAGCTAAAAACTGCTTACACTTTTCTTGAAACGAGGTTCGGGAGTAAGACAAGGAATTATGCTTCAGTCGTTTTCCTGTTCACCAGGACGGCAGCAGACGGGGTAAGACTTTTTGCCACCGCCATCCCCTTAAAATTATTATTAAATATCGATTATCCGGTGGCTATAATTATTATAGCTGCAGTTTCGCTTATCTACACCTATACAGGAGGTGTAAAGGGAATTATCTGGGTAGATGTCATCCAGATGTTTATATATATCTTCGGTGCATTCCTGGCAGGCTTTTTTATATTAAATCTTCTTCCTGACGGATGGAATTCAGTTGCTTATGCAGCCTCCGGCGGGAATAAGTTCCAGGTGTTTAATTTTGGGTTTTCAGGCAATGTAAAAGATTTCTTCTCAGATCCATATACTCTTATCGGCGGTATAATCGGCGGGGCCTTTTTATCTATGGCCTCTCACGGTACAGATCAGCTGATCGTACAAAGACTCCTTGCAGCTAAAGATTTGAAGGATAGCAGGAAAGCGGTAATCGGCAGCGGACTTATTGTAATCTTCCAGTTCGCACTTTTCCTGGTATTGGGCGTAATGTTATATGCTTACTACGGAAACATAAATATGAAGTCCGATGAGATATTCCCGAACTTTATCATACATGTGCTTCCGCCCGGTGTCTCGGGGATAATTATAGCAGGACTGTTCGCCGCAGCTATGTCGACACTTGCAGGTTCAATGAGTTCTCTTTCCTCTTCCTCAATGATGGATCTGCTTCAGCCCATCTGGGGAAGCAAAGTCGACAAGTTATCTGTCTCAAGACTTATTACTATCTTCTGGGCTGCGGTGCTTGTCATATCAGCTATTTTCTTTATGAATACAACAACAGCCGTAGTTGAACTTGCACTCAGTATTGCATCCTTTACCTACGGAGGTCTGCTTGGAACATTTTTATTGGGCTTATTTACAAAAAGAACAAGACAGGTAAATGCTCTGCTTGGTTTTTCCTTCGGCATACTGGTAATGGTTTTTGTTATTTCATTTAAACTTACGGCCTGGACCTGGTTTACTTTTATTGGTGTTGCAGTTACATTATTGACCGGATACCTCTCTTCTTTATTTACAAAACGGAACTAGGTGTTCATATGAGCTTAATCGACTACCTTATCATACTTGCATATTTCATTTTTTCTTTAAGTATTGCGCTTTATTACACCCGAAGAGCAGGTAAAAGCACTGACGAATTCTTTCTGTCGGGCAGGAACCTTCCCTGGTACCTGGCAGGTTTGTCTATGGTTGCCACTACATTTGCAGCTGACACCCCGCTTGCTGTTACAGAACTGGTAGCCAAAAATGGCATCGCCGGCAATTGGGTCTGGTGGAATTTTGCATTCGGGGGACTCCTTACAGTATTCTTTTTTGCCAAGTTATGGAGACGGGCAGGAATAATGACTGAAGTTGAGTTTGCAGAAATAAGGTATTCCGGCAAACCGGCAAAATTCCTTAGAGGATTCAGAGCCGTTTATCTCGGCTTATTCATAAATGTCATTATTATGGGGTGGGTAAATAAAGCAATGGCTTCGATACTAACCGGAATGTTCGGCATTCCTGAATCTGAAGTAATTTTTTATGTTTTCGGCTGCATGCTTCTTGTTGCTTTTTATTCGGCTCTCTCAGGCTTATGGGGTGTAGTGATTACGGATGCATTTCAATTTTTTATTGCAATGACGGGCTGCATAATCCTTGCTGTTATTGTTGTCAATTCGGGTCAGGTTGGTGGAATTTCCGGACTCCAGAGCAAACTGCCCGAGCATACTTTTAATTTCCTGCCTGTAATTTCAAACGTCAAAGATGCGGGGATGGCTTTTTCACTTTCAGTGACCTCATTCCTTGCTTATGTCGGCATAATCTGGTGGGCATCGTGGTATCCCGGCGCCGAACCGGGCGGAGGCGGCTACGTTGCACAAAGGATGATGTCTGCTAAAGATGAGAAACATTCTCTGTTTGCTACGTTATTTTTTCAGATCGCTCATTATGGTATACGTCCCTGGCCCTGGATTATAGTTGGAATGTGTTCGCTGATCCTTTATCCAAACCTGGCTGCCGATCAGAAAGGTCTGGGTTATATTTATGCGATGAAGGACTTTCTTCCCGCCGGTTTGAAAGGCCTGCTTGTGGCTGCATTCTTTGCTGCTTATATGAGCACGATCGCAACGCAGCTTAACTGGGGGACGTCCTATCTCATAAATGATTTTTACAGGAGATTTCTGAATCAGAACAAGAGCGACAACCACTATGTTAAAAGTTCAAGGACAGTTACAATACTACTTATGATAATATCGGCCGTTGTTACATTATTCATAAGTACCATTTCCGGTGCCTGGGTATTCATTATGGAGTGCGGCGCGGGTCTGGGATTAGTGCTCATACTAAGGTGGTACTGGTGGAGAATCAATGCATGGTCGGAGATCTCAGCAATGATTACTCCTTTTGTAGTTTATCCCATCCTGAAAATAAATGGAGTTGAATTTCCCATAACGCTGTTTATCCTTGTTTTATGCACAACCGTTGTTTGGGTAAGCGTTACTTTCGCAACAAGACCTACCAGCGAGGATGTCCTATTGAAATTCTATACGAGGATTCACCCGGGTGGTGTGCTCTGGAAAAAGATTTCGGATAAACTTCCGGGAGTAAAAAGTGATGCAGAATTTCCCGGAATGTTCGTTAACTGGATTGCAGGGGTTGTTCTGGTTTATTCGTTTCTGTTCGGAACGGGGGCTCTTCTTTTCGGGGATATACTTAAATCCCTGATTTTCCTGGCCGCTGGTCTAGTATCTATCATCATTATTTACAAGAACTTAAGTGCAGCAGGTTGGAAAACATTAATTAAATAATCATTATTTTACATTTTGTAATCAGTCATATTCCGGTATTTATTGAAATAATGAAAAGAAACGAAATTCTGAAAAATATTAAAGTTGTGGTTTCAGATATCGATGGTACACTATTGTCAGACAAAGGACTTATTGATACGGAATCTCAAAAACTGATATCCCGGCTGCCGGAGCATGGTGTTCATTTCACTGTAGCTACAGGCAGACTTCATTCTGCCATTATTGATCTCGCTTCTGATCTCAGCATCGATATTCCTCTTATATCTATGGATGGAGCATTGATTAAGAATCACAGGGATGGTACGGTTTTGTTTGAATCTTTCGTAAAGGAAAAGTATGTTAGAAAAGCAATTACACTGGCAGATACTTTTCTGCTTAATATAGCTCTTTGTCACGATGATGCTATCTTTTATACCGAAAGAAACTCTGTAATTCCTCAAATTATGGAAAAATTCGGTGCGAGGTATGAGGAAGTTAAATCGTACGATGATTATTGCAGCAGGACGCTGGAGGTCGTATTTGCTTCAGATTTTAAGGACAACCTGAGATATGTTTACAACAAACTCGGGTTCCCCTATACGTTTGGACTTGACAGATCTTATTTCCGATCTCAAAGCAGGGATAATATTTATTATCTGGAGATCAGGAATAAAGGAACTTCGAAAGGAATGGGTTTCAAAAGGCTGCTGAAATATATGAAATTCAAAGAAAGCGAGTCTGCAGTTATAGGCGATTGGTATAATGATTTAAGCCTTTTCGAAGTAGGAGGCTTCAAAGTTGCCGTTTCCAATGCTGTAGCCCAGGTAAAAAGGCAGGCGGATTTTATTACTGTTAAAGATAATAACAACGGCGGCGTGGGTGAATTTATTGAAATGATATTACAGGCAAAAACAAGTTAACAATGAAAACGGAAGAACATAAAAAAAGCAATCTGCGGCTGAAATTTCTGATAGGACTCAGTGCTGTTATACTTATAGTATTTATGTTTCCGAAAGGAGAGTCTATTGAGTCTGAAGTTACAGTAGGCTCGATCTGGATTCACGATGATCTTATTGCCCAGTTCAGTTTTCCCGTATTTAAAGATCAGAAAACCTACCAGGCTGAACTTAAAGAAGCCGCTAACAGCGTTTATCCCGTTTATCAGAAAAATCCCGAAACGATCGATGCAATTCTTGATACAATAAAAAAATATGATGCTTTCCTGATCGGAATTATTGATAGTACTCTCTCCGTTTCAGGTAAAGAAAATCTCAACCCGACTTTTCTAAGCACCCTCTCGTACAATACATTTCAGAATCTCCGGAGGCAGGAAAGAAATATGCTCCAGAGAAGAAACCTGAAGGATATTCTGAATAGCATAAACAGTATACTTGGCGAGGTTTATAAAAATGGAATAATCAATCAGCCTCCGATTGATAAGGACAGTATTGCCGTTCGTACCGGGAATGTAGACCGTATTGAATCTGCTGCCAAATTTTTAGATGTTAAAACCGCTGAGCATATTGTAAGAAACGGGATTGAGCAGATGAGGTATCCTGAAGATCTGAAAAATGCGCTCGAGGAATATGCAGCTCATTTTATAAATCCAAATATTATCTACAGCCAGAAGGCTACGCAGGAAGAAATTGATCAGGCAAAGAGCAATGTTTCTAAATATGTCGGGATCGTCAATGAGAATGAAAGGATAATTGCCAAACATGACCGGGTGACAAGGGAAGCTAAGTTAAAAATAGATTCCTATAGAGCGGCAAAAGGTGAAAAGATAGGAGAGAGCGGTTTCTGGCTCCAGTTCGTCGGGAAGTTCTTTCATATAGCACTCCTACTTGCATTGCTGACCATCTATCTATTCCTGTTCAGGAAGAAGATCTTTTTTGATAATCAGAAACTTCTCCTGATAACCATAATCCTGGTATTCGTCTGCTTTGTGACTTTTTTAATAAGCCAGATAGCGGTAGATGTCCCGCTGCAGTTTCTTATATTTATTCCTGCGGCAACGATGCTGCTTACCATTATCTTTGATTCACGTGTGGGTTTCTATACCACTGTAATCATCTCCCTTATAGCAGGCGCGCTAAGAGGCAACGACTATACCTTTGCTGTAATGAATATATTTGCAGGTGCTCTTGCCGTTTATACAGTCAGGGATATTAAAAACCGCTCCCAGATATTCAGATCGTTCCTTTTTATACTGCTGGGTTACCTGGTTGCTGTTTTTGCGTTTGGACTGGAGAGGTTTGCCCCATTTGAATCTCTGATGATAGAAACTGCATTTGCCTCTACGAATGCGCTTATCAGTCCTGTTCTCACGTATGGCCTTCTTATATTCTTTGAGAGGTTTTTCAGAATAACAACAGACCTGACTCTCCTTGAGCTTTCGAATTTCGACAGACCGTTATTAAAGGAATTAGCCAGGAAAGCACCCGGTACCTTTAATCATTCAATGACAATGGGTACCCTGGCTGAGACAGCTGCGGAAAAAATTGGGGCTAACCCACTGCTCGCAAGGGTCGGAGCCTATTATCATGATGTCGGGAAAATAATCACGCCTCAGAACTTTGTTGAAAACCAGCTTAACAACCAGAATGTACATGAAAACCTTACTCCTGAAGAGAGCGTCGAACTAATCAGCAGACATGTTAAAGAGGGAATAGAACTTGGACGTGAATACAATGTTCCCCAGGAGGTTATTGATTTTATTCCCATGCATCATGGCACTATGGTAATTTCTTTCTTCTACGAGAAAGCAAAAAAACTTTATGGAGAGGAAAAAGTAAATATTGATGATTACCGTTACCCGGGACCAAAACCAAATACCAAAGAGACGGCAATTATCATGCTGGCTGACGGAAGTGAATCAGCAGTAAGATCAATTGAAGATCCGGACCCTGTAAAAGTGGAAAATGTTATCGATAAAATTATTAAGGGAAGAATTAATGACGGACAGCTTGATAATTCTCCCATCACATTCAGCGATATAGATAAGATAAAAGAGGCTTTTATCAGCATACTTCTCGGGCAGCATCATCGCCGTATACGCTATCCTAAACAGGAAGAGATGGAAAAGGGTGAACCGGAGAAAAAAGAAGAGTAATGAAAACTTTTCTTGATGAATATCTCGCCGTATTAAAATTAGAAAAGAATTTGTCAGAGAATACCATTGATTCCTACAGAAGCGATATAACAAACCTGTTCCAGTTCCTGGGTAATTATAACATTGAAGACCCGCAGCAGATCAGGTATAAACATCTTGCGGACTTTTTCAAATTTCTGAAAGAAGCAGGACTGGCAGACAGCTCGGCTTCCCGTTATCATTCATCGTTAAAAGGATTTTTTTCATATTTATTTCAGAATAGTTATATAACAGTAAATCCTGTTGAAAAAATTCCTTCCCCAAAATTATCAAAAAAACTTCCCCAGGTTCTTTCGATCAATGAAGTAGAAGCCATCCTGGGAATGCCCGATGTAAGCAGTAAACTCGGGTTGAGAGATAAAGCGTTGCTGGAAGTATTTTATGCATGCGGCATACGCGTGAGTGAACTGATTAACCTGAAAATCTCCGGTCTATACTTTAATGAGGAAATAATACGTGTATTCGGAAAAGGTTCAAAAGAGAGACTTGTGCCTATAGGAAGCAGCGCGGTAAACTGGGTAACTGAGTATTTGAAAACGAGCCGGCCGCTGCTTGAAAAAAAAGGCAGGAGTGAAAATCATCTTTTTCTGAATTCAAGGGGAACTAAACTCTCGCGAATGGGGGTTTGGAAGATAGTCGTCCGTTATGTAAAAGAAGCAAAGATAGATAAAGAAGTACATCCGCATACATTCCGTCATTCTTTTGCAACTCATCTGCTTGAGGGCGGTGCTGATCTCCGTGCTGTACAGGAAATGCTTGGTCACGTTGATATTTCAACAACGCAGATTTATACACATATCGACAGAGAATATATTAAACAGGTTCACAGAGATTTTCATCCAAGAGGTTAGTTTGTCCGGTATTGAAGTTAGTGATAAAATAATTTCCTTCTTAACGTTTCTGCCAATGTTTTTACTCTCTATTACTGTTCACGAGTTTGCGCATGCACTTCTGCTGTCCGGTTTGGAGACGATACAGCTAAGAGCATGGGAAGGCTTACACTGAATCCTTTCAAACATGCGGATCTTATCGGAACACTCGTTATGCCTTTAGCCTCATTCGCATCGGGCTTTGCTCTTATAGGCTGGGCGAAACCTGTGCCTATTGACCGGAGAAAATTTAAACACAAGCTCAGGGATGATGCCGTTGTTTCTTTTGCAGGACCCGCATCCAACTTTCTATTGTCAATTGTATTCTTCATCTTCTTTGTAGTTATCAGCCATACCGGGGCTTCACATTATGTAATAAACCTGTTATGGTACGGAGTTTTTTTTAATATTTTTCTTTTTGCATTCAACCTGCTTCCTATACCTCCCCTGGATGGATCTCATATTCTATTCGATATCTTTCCAGGCAAAATAACTGCTAAGCTGCTTAGTCTTGGTTTATACGGTTCAGTAATCCTGCTGTTTTTCATTTATTCTCCGTTATGGGGATATTTTATGGATTTGATTAATTTTATTCTCGGAGTATTTCTTAAAACAGCCGGGATGCGATGAAATCGCTTATAATAATCTTATTATTACCGTTTCTGTTCATTTCATGTGAAAGAGAGCAGAAAGGCAGCCAGGAACCGCAGGTAATAAGAACATTTAATTCATTTGTGTTTGTAGGAATGATAGATAGACAGCCGGGACTGTACAAATATAGTGCAGCCCATAATACATATTCAAAATTCTGGAACAGCAGTGAAGAAAAAGTTGTTGAACTTTCTTATTCAGATGACCATTCCTCAGCTTTTTTTCTGACAGCATCTAAAGAAGGGAAAGAGGGTATTTTTCCCTTTATAAAAAATGCCCGGCTGTACGTACTTCCTGATTCTGCATCCAGTCCGGTATTTGTGGAGGAAATAGGCAGCGGTCTCCAGGTATTCTCAAGATGGGAGTCAGAAACGGTTTTCAGGATAGTAATTAACTCCTGGGATAAAAAGGTATCAACCTATATAAATCAGAAGACGATAATCTATAATACCTACGGAAGAATACTGCAGGAGCAGAAGAAGACTTTTGACATAACAACTGATGGTTATCCCCGTCTGCCCGATGTTAAACCTGATTCGCTTTCACCATCGGGAACGTTTGTTATTTCATATAAAGAAGAAAGTCCTGACTCAATCGTTCTTATTCAAAGGAAAAATAAAAACAGATTTCTTGTTGCAAAGATAAATAAACCCGTTAATGAAATTGCATGGAGTGATGATAGAAATTTTCTTTTCGTATCTACCCTTGACATTACCCCCGCAAATACAAGCATTTTTTCCGGCAGTCCCCGGACATCTTCTTTATATGCTTATTCAGTTAACGAGAAGAAGCTCGTAAAGGGATGGACCGGCGGCGGCGATAAGAATTTTTTTACTATTAGTGATTTTTTAATATTTGATGATGGATTCGGAAGAAATTCATCAATTTATATATATAACTTTCAAGAGAATAAGATTACCAAACAAATTAAGGTTAGCGGAGGCTGCGGACTAAGAAAGATTCCTGAAATCCCAAAGTTCGGTACCTGATAAATCAGAGAAACCATTACTAAATGAATACATATTTCAGAATAGTTAGTTATGTAAAGCCTTATTGGAAGCATCTGATTGCTTCAATAGTTTTTACTTTTTTATTTGCGGTTTTTAACGGACTTTCCGTCTATCTTACAATTCCCTTGCTGGATACACTTTTCCAGGAATCTCATGCTGCTGAACAAGTCCAGACGCCTGCCCAGATAAACCAGACAACGGGCATACTCCCCGATTGGGTTCAGAACATTAAGGAAGAGGTAACGGAAGCATTTAACGATTTTGTATTATCCGGCTCAAAGATCAATGCACTCATGAGAATATGTTTTCTGGTTCTTATAACCTTCTTCCTGAAAAATGTTACGGGCTATACGCAGGCATACTTCATGGCCCACGTCGAGTACGGTGCAATGAAAGACCTCCGCGACGAGGCATATTCACACCTGCACCAGCTTCCAATGAGTTATTTTAAGAAAGAGAGGGTGGGCAATTTAATTTCCAGGTTTACAAATGACGTGAACATTGTTCAGGCAAGCATTACGGCAGCATTCTCAAACCTTATTAAGGAACCTCTGACAATAATAGTCTTCCTTGGAATTGCCCTTAGTATAAGCTGGCAGCTGACCCTCGTGGCTTTTATCGTTCTGCCATTCTCAATGCTGATTATCGGGTGGATCGGGTTAAAACTTAGAAGACAGAGCACCGTTGTTCAGGCAAAGATTGCAGATATAACAAGTATTCTGCAGGAGACCATTTCAGCTGTAAAGATAGTTAAGGCCTTCGGAATGGAGAAGTACGAAAATCGAAAATTCACTAAGGAAACCCATAGTTATTTCAGGATGATGCTCAGAATTGTGAGAATAAGGAATATAGCTTCTCCCGTTACGGAATTTCTGAGTGTGCTTGTTGGTGTTTTTATTATTTATTACGGCGGGGTGATGGTACTGCAGCAGAATTCACTTAAAGCGAGTGAATTTCTCGGTTTCCTTTTTGCGATATTCCAGATGATGCCGCCGATCAAAGAACTCACCAGTGTAAACAACAGGATTCAGGAAGCGAGCGCAGCAGGTGAAAGGATATTTGAGATCCTTGATACAAAACCTTCGATCAGGAATATGCCGGGCGCTGTTGAAATCTCTAAGTTTCAGGATAAAATAGAACTTAAAAATGTCTTTTTCAGTTATGAGGATAGTGCCGAACCGGTGTTAAAGGATATTTCATTTGTTGCCAACAGGGGAGAAGTTGTCGCATTAGTTGGACCAAGCGGAGGAGGGAAATCGACACTGGTAGACCTCCTGCCCAGATTCCACGATCCTGACTCGGGAAGAATTTGCATTGATGGTACAGATATAAAAGATGTAAAAATTGAGGATCTTAGGAATTTAATGGGGATAGTTACCCAGGAAACATATCTTTTTAATGAAACTATCCGGAATAATATTGCTTACGGCAGAGCGGATTATCCTATGGAGAAAATAATTGAAGCCGCAAAAACAGCTAATGCACATAACTTTATACAGGAGCTGCCGAAAGGATACGATACCATAATCGGGGAAAGAGGAACTAAACTCTCGGGCGGTCAAAGGCAGAGAATTTCAATTGCAAGAGCTCTTGTTAAAAATCCTGAAATAATGATATTTGATGAAGCAACATCAGCGCTTGATAACGAGTCGGAACTACTGGTACAGGAAGCAATTGAAAGAATGATGAAGAACCGCACAACTTTCGTGATTGCGCACAGGTTAAGCACAATAAGACATGCGACGAAGATAATAGTAATAGATTACGGGAAGATTGTTCAGCAGGGGAGACATAATGAACTTCTTGAAATACAGGACGGGTTATACAGGAAACTTTACGAAATGCAGTTCAGGGATTGACCATGCCTGATAAAAAGTAAACTTCCTGAAATGATCGACCGTCTTGTTCTTTATCTTTATGATCCTGTTCCTTGCTACCCTGACCAATTCTATCTTCCTTAACCAGCTGGGCTATTACGGTGCGCTCATTTTGCTCCTTCCAGGTATTTTATAACCGGGAAAAATCCATTTGAGAAAACAGGGATAGAGCCGGCTTTACTCTGGTTCATTGCTGCCGAGGTCCTGTCGTTTATTTTTTCGCTTAACCATTCACAGGCAATATTCTTTGCACTCCGCAGATTTCTGCTGATGCCGCTTATCTATGTGACTCTCGCAAGTGTTCCCGATCTGAAAAGGGCGAAGTTATATCTTAACGCGTATTTAGCTGCTGCAGTTCTTACAGCACTCGTTTACATCATATTTTCCTACCAGTACTTTATTTCGAATTTATACAATATCACTCAATCAGGTCCTTCATTATTTCAATATCCTATAACATCCAGTGAGATATTGAGCATAACGGCAGTGTTTCTTTTTGCGTTTTTAATAAATGAAAAAGGAGATTTAAAATACAAGCTGTTAATTGCCTTAGCGTTATTTATTGCCATTATAGCTTTGGTAGCTACTTATAAAAGAACGGGCTGGCTTGCTACAGGTTTCGGTTTCCTGCTTATTATTTATCTGAAGAGGGAGTGGAAATATCTTATTCCATTACTGCTCCTTGCCGGGGCTCTCTTTATTTATGAGCATAATGTAAGCGAGATAAAAATATTTCAGCAGGGTAAAAGTAAGCTGACCGAACTGAAGAGCTTTAATACAGATGGAAGACCTTATGATATAACATCAATCGATGGTGAATATTACGTCTCGGATTATGAGAACGGACTTCTGCAATTCAAAGGTTCTCAATATTTAAAGAAGATTGAAACTCCTGCTCCTATTGTCTCTCTTGAAAAATGGAACAATTACCTGCTGGGGTATTTTATTGATACCCGCTTTATCAGTTATCGTGAGGATAAAAAAGGACAAATGAAGCAGGTATCTGAATGCCTGCCCCCCGGTTTTACAATTGATCACACATATAGAGGCAATTATCTTTATACACTTGACCGGGACAGCGGGCTGACAGTTTTCAGAAATCCTGAAACTCTTGAGCAGGTATACAGGAATAAATCATTCAACATATTTACAAGAGTTTTCGCTGATACCAGTTTTATTATAGCTTTTTCCCCTGACAGCGGTCTAAAAGTCTTCGGGGTATTTGATGGAAAGCCGGATAAAATACTTTATTCGTTCAAACCTGGCTTTATTGTCAGTTCCCTTTTTTATTTCAACCATGATTTATTTCTCTCTAACGATGAAGGTATTAAAGTTTACCGGGCGTATAAAGATTCTATTTCTTTTAGTCAAAACCTGAAGGGTCCCAAAAGGATATTCCTCTGGAAAGTTACCCAGGATGAACTTACCGCAGCAGACGAAAACGGAAATATTTACGAAATAAAGACTGATTCAGTTTACCAGCTTAAATCGGCGGGTAACCCTGGTTTCATTCCCTCTTCTTTATCGATTCAGGGAGATACGGTAATAGCATCATATGTAAAGAGGAGCAGGCTGTTGAGTATATGGGATCCCTACCTGCCGTCTAATTACGTCAGGTTCTCTCTCTGGAAAGCTGGATGGAAAATATTCCTTGATCACCCGGTTTTTGGTGTGGGTGATATTGACCTTGCCGTTCTCTACAAACAATACAAATCGAAATATGAAAAAGAAATCCAGGGGCATATGCATAATAACTTTGTTCACATACTCGTTACGCTTGGTCTGTTTGGATTGCTTGCATTTTGTTACCTTTTATTCAGACTATTTAAGATAGATTTGAAAATTTACAATGAAATGAAGGGTGTTCCTTTTGCTGCGTCCTATGCCTTAGGAACAATTGCTGCTTTAAGTACTGTTGTTATTGCCGGACTTACTGAGATGAATTTTTTCGATCACGAAATTATAACCCTTCTCTGGTTTACTTTCGGTTTAAATGTGGCGGTTTATAAATGGTATAAAAATAAGATTTCATAAATTTGCAGTATAGAAATTAAGAGGAGATAATGGAAAAAAGTGTGAATAAGAATATCAGTGAGAATATTACAAAGCTTTCATCAGAATTAAATTATGATTTTAAAGAAGCTGCGGTCATCCTTGCTGCAGGACATGGAAAACGGATTAAATCGCAGACATCCAAGATGCTCCACAAAATTTGGGAGATACCTACGGTGGAGCGTGTTTATAACGCGAGTGTAAACGGGATAGATAAAATCAATATAATCATTGTAGTGGGTATTAAAGCTTACGATGTAATGAGTGTAATCGGAAAAAGAGAAAATACTGTGTTTGCTTACCAGGAATCTCAGAACGGAACGGGACACGCGGTACAGGTTGCACTTGAGAAACTCGATCAGAATTTATTTAACGGTATCGTTTATGTACTTCCCGGGGATATGGGTCTGATTGATGAAGAAACAATGCGCGATTTCAGAAAGAACTTCCTGGATTCGGCTGCAGATATGATGGTATTGACGGGTATATATTCGGGTGATCCGATGAATAATTCTTATGGAAGGATTGTAAGAGTTAAAAGTAAAGACAACAAAGGAAAATCTTCAGGCAAAGACGAAGGCAAGGTAATCCAGATTATTGAATACAAAGATATTCTTGCTCTTGAAGAGAACAAACCCTATATCTTAAAATATAATAACAGGGAATATTCATTTTCGAGGAGTGAGCTGCTGGAGACAAATGAATTCAATTCCGGGGTTTATGCATTTAAGTATAAAAATCTTGCTGAGCTGATAGGAAAACTCTCGAGTAATAATGTTCAGAAGGAAATATATATTACTGACCTGATTTCACTATTTAACAGTCATGGGTATTCTGTGGCTGCCAGCAGTCCTGAAAAACCTTATGTGGTTATGGGGTTTAATAATAAATCTGTCCTTAAGGAGATGGATGCTATTGCAAGGTCGCAGGTTTATGAAAAATTAAAAGATATAATTGAAATATCCGATCCGGAAGATTTTTTCATTCATGAATCTGTGGTGAACGATATCCTTGAGATGGATAAAATAGGCACCCCGCTCGATATTAATATCGGGAAGGGTGTCTACATCGGGAAGGATGTTAAACTGAATTATAATCTTAGTTTTAATAACGGATGTTATGTGAATGGGAATGTTCATTTCGGACAGAACGTGAGTATTTTCCAGAATGTTCATCTTTCCTGTTTCCCCGAGCAAACACTTAAAATCGGGAATCATGTTGAAATTCTGTGGGGGGATATAATTAAAGGAAACATTGTTATTGGCGAACATTCAAGGATTGAATCAAGTGTTAATATGACCGGAAGTGATGAATTTCCGGTGAGGATCGGAAGGAATGTTCTGATAAAGGGAACAAGTTATATCTTCGGTTCAGTAATTGAAGACTTTGTTCATATTGAACATAGCGTGATCATCAGGAAAAAAGTTAAAGCAGTACCTAAGAATGACGGCTCAATTGAACCGGTAAGATTTTATCTTCCTCCTCCGGAAGGGGTAGATGCTATTGAAAATATATAGTTATTTCAGCATCCGGCATTTATAAATTCTTCACTCTTATTTCAATTATATGCAGGTTAACACCCGGGTTCTCCTGGTATATACCGGCATTCGACATATGCTGAAACCTGTAGCCTGCCACTAAAAATTTGAAGGGTGAAAAGTATATTCCGGCATAGGAAGTGAAATTGAACAGCCCGCCGAGTTCATCTGTTGTGAAAGAATGTCTTGTTATAAAAGTGGGACTAATGCCGGCATCGATCAATGATATCCCCCTGATTATATTCAGTTCAAGTTCGGGTCCTGCTGAAAAAACAAGTCCGTTCTGGGAGAAATTCTCCAGGATACCGCCTGTCACTTCAAATTTGGTCTGAAGCAGAGCACCTGCTGAAAGATTCTTATGATAAGGAAGATCCATATCAAAGAATATTTCAAACTGTCTGAACCTGTTTTTCAAATGAAAGGTATTTACTCCCGTTCTGAAACCTAAAGACGTAATCTGCGCCTGAAGAGGTTCAATTATGATTAAAGTCAGTAGAATATAAAGGTATTTTATTTTTATAACTCCCTGAAAATTGAATATAAATTTTATAAGATTTTAATAAGATTATGGAAATAAAAATGTGATCTGGAAGAGGGCGGTAACCTGGTGTAAGCAGGGACTACCGGCGGGCTTTTTCCGCCGGGATCACGGAAGAAAATGTGCAGGCCTGATGGAGGCTGTTTACAGGCCTCACTGGTGAAAATAATTTACATTCCGGGTAGAGAAATTCCTTTAATTTTCCTGAACAGTGAAACAGCATAGGAATCGGTCATTCCGGAAACAAAATCTGTAATTTTGAGCAGACGGGTGTATAAATCTTCATCGGGCATCCGGCCGGTGCCAAGAAATTGTTCCGGCAGCAGTTTCATCAGGTTTTTACTTTTCCAGGATGGTTTCCCATTATAAGTTTCATTAACTGCAGTTATAAATGCATCAAGCAGACCGCCCAGCACCTCATAACCTGCGGCCTCCCTTTCAACAACGCTGCGGTGGGCATATAACTCTTTTTTCGATATCTCCTTAATCTCCTCTAAATACTTAGCAGGGTCAATCACTGAAATCAGATCCAGCTCAAATTCCCCGCTGAGGATTTTCTGTTCATTGGCGGTAAATACATCCGCAAGCCTGGCCACGGTGTCATTTATAGCTTTTGCGCGCAGATAGCCGATCTTATCATTGGGACTTCTGCCTTCATAGGAATTCATTTTTGAAGTAACAAGCGGAATTAAAAGTTCTTCAGTATAGTTAAAAGGAAGGAGTCCCAGCCGGAATCCGTCCTCCAGGTCCATTATCCTGTAGCAGATATCATCAGCTGCCTCTACCAGGAAAGATAAGGGGTGTCTGCTCCAGCAGTAATCACCGGGTTCTCCTTTTTTGATAAGTCCGGTTTCTCCGGCTACTTCGGCGAACAAATCTTTCTCTGTCTGGAAAAAGCCGAACTTTCTATAAAACTTGTTTTTACCTCCCTTATTTATTTCCTCCTTTTTCAGGGACAGGAGTGATTCTTTTGGATACTTGGTAAAGGCTGCGAGTGCCGCGCAGGTTAATTTAAGTCCCCCACCTGAATTCGGATTCTGCAGCTTTGTAATTATTCTGAATCCCTGGGCATTCCCTTCAAACTTTGTGAAGTCAGTCCACTTTTTATTATCATTTATTTCACTTTCAAACTCCCGGCCGTTCCCATTCTTAAAATATTCTGCTATAGAATCCTCTCCCGAATGTCCGAAAGGAGGATTTCCTATATCGTGCGCAAGGCATGCCGCGGCTACTATTTCACCGAAATGGACAGAAGAATATTTCTGCGAAAGCTCCTTGTCGGGTCTTAATATTTTTTCACCGACAAGGCTGCCGAGGGATCTTCCGACACAAGATACCTCAAGACTGTGTGTCAGCCTGGTATGCACAAAATCATTTTCCGGCAGGGGGAATACCTGCGTTTTATCCTGAAGCCGTCTGAAAGCAGAGCTGAATACTATACGGTCGAAGTCCCTCTGGAACTGGCTCCGGCCATCGTTTAATTTTATCTCAGAAGAATTGTTATCGCCGAGGAGCTTATTTGAAAGCAGTTCATTCCAATCCATATCGCATTCTATTGTTTAAGTTTTGCAAATATAAAAATTATAACCGAGTGAATGATTAATCTTAATTATTTATTTTTATCAAGATGATTTCTCAGAAAGTAAATATCAGCGAACAATCGGTCCAATATGTAAAATCCGTTGGACCAAAGCGTGCTGCTGCATTCGGAAAAATCGGGATCAAATCCATAAAGGACCTGCTTTTTTATTTTCCCTCCCGCCACCTTGACAGAACAACTACTCTTACGGCAGCGAAAGCTTACGGATATATAATCAATGGATACAGCGGGGAGCTGACCATAATCGCCAGGGTTGAGGACAAGGAGAAGAGAAGGTTTAATAAAAAAGAAATAATGAAGATTCAGTTCAGAGATTCGACGGGATATTTTGAATGCGTCTGGTTCCAGGGTGCAAAATATTTCTATGATGTATTTGAAGAGGGAGATTATTTTGCTGTTTCCGGGAAACCTGTTATTTCAAATTACGGCAACCTTCAGTTTACCCATCCGGATTTCGACAGGCTGAGTGCTGATGAATCCAATATGCTAAACACTGGGAAAATTATTCCTTTTTACAGGATACCGAAGGAGCTGAAGGCAACGGCCATAGGTGATTTCAGTCTGCGGAAAATTATTTCCTCTGCAGTGGAGAAATATGCCGATTACCTGGAAGAGACATTGCCCGGGTACATAATCAGTGAAAACCGGCTGACGGGTATTGTAGATTCGGTTAAGAATTATCATTTCCCGCAGTCGAAGGAAAAACTGGATGCAGCCCTTAAAAGATTTAAATACGAAGAATTGTTTTACCTCCAGGTTGTCATTGCCCTGAGAAAACAAAATTATAAAATAAAACAAAAGGGACATTCATTTAAGATAAAGACAAGCCTGGTAAAAGATTTTCTTTCAACTCTCCCATTTAAACTAACGAAAGCACAGTTAAATGTTCTGAGCGAAATAAAAGCGGATATGGAATCGGAGTTTCCGATGAACAGGCTGCTCCAGGGAGATGTTGGAAGCGGCAAGACCATAGTTGCTCTCATATCAATGCTGATCGCAGTTGACAATAACTTCCAGGCTATACTTATGGCTCCGACTGAAATCCTCGCTGATCAGCACGCAAAAAATATCTCAAAGATGATGAACAAACTTACAGAAGTTCATAAAGAGAGAAGCATTAAAGTCACCCTGCTGCTGGGAAAGCAGAGTAAATCAGTTAAAGCAAAGAAACAGCGGGAAGCTTTGCTTAAAGAAGCTGATATAATCATCGGTACACATGCGCTGTTTGAAGAGGATGTTGAATTTAATAACCCGGGACTTGTGATAGTTGACGAACAGCACAGATTTGGTGTTGCTCAGAGAGGCAGACTGCTGGGCAAAGGGATTACTCCTGATGTAATTGTAATGAGTGCTACACCGATACCGAGAACCCTTTCAATGACATTGTACGGAGATCTTGATGTATCGGTGATAAATGAGATGCCGAAAAACCGTAAGCCCATAAAAACAATTTTAAGGGGAGAAAAAAAACTTCCTGATATATACAGGTTTATCATCGACAAAAATAAAAAAGAAGGATACCAGTCATTTATAGTATACCCGCTTGTTGAAGACTCGGAAAAACTGGAGCTCAAAGCCGCCCAAACGTATTATAATGAGTTGAAATCGGGTTTTCTTAAGGAATTAAATGTCGGTTTAATACATGGCAGGATGCCGTGGAGAGAAAAAGAATCGGTTATGCTGGAATTTCTCCATAAGAAATATGATGTACTGATTGCTACCACCGTAATAGAAGTAGGTATAGATATACCTGATGCTAACATTATCCTGGTAAATGATGCTGAAAGATTCGGACTCTCACAGCTTCATCAGCTCAGGGGCAGAGTGGGACGCGGATTAAAGCAGGCCTACTGCATACTGGTAACAAAAGACAGGTATGCTGCTGCAAGCGAGCGTCTGCCGGCAGACCACGAATACCTATCTCAGACACAGCTGGAAAAATTCAAATCTGGAATAAGACTCAAAACGATGGTTGAATACCTGGATGGATTTAAAGTTGCAGAAGTTGATATGAAGCTCCGGGGTCCGGGTGATATATTCGGAACAAGGCAGAGCGGGTTTCCGGAATTCAGGTATATTAATCTTATCGAAGACACAGAACTTATTTTGTCGACCAAAGAAACCGCGTCCGGGATAATTACCGACGATCCTCACCTTAACAAAGAACAAAACAAGCTGATCAAAAATGTTCTTTCTTCCGATTACCCGAAACAGCTTGAGTATATAAAAATAGCCTGAAAAATTTTTATAGTGACAGCACCGAATAAAAAAGTTGATTAATAATTTTTTTTGTTTGAAATTTGTTCGAGCGAATAAAAAAATTGTTTCAGATGTTCTTTAAAAAAGTTTTAGGATCAAAAAAATATTTTTGATGTTAATCAAAACTTGTTGACTTCGAGTTATTAATAGTTATATTTGCTAAAAAAATTTTGTAAGGAGAAAACATTTTATCTTCTTCTTTCTTTAATGTGAAGTTGAACGTTGCATTAACCTTTAACGTCAAACCAGAAAGTGAAACTTTCCAAGAAATAGTACCCCCAAATCCAAACAAACCAGAAGAACTTCAGAAAAAGTCTGTCGATACTTTTGCTGAGTGGGATACCTGGGATACTATTAACGCCGTTAAAGGCGCGATTGAATGTTTTCATAGTGTGAATATGATTGAAGCAGATAATAATGCTTACATGAAATTCACTGAAACGAAACCCGATATAGTATTTAATATCGCCGAGGGTTTCAACGGCGTCAGCCGCGAAGCACAGATCCCTGCAATACTCGATATGCTCGGCATACCTTACACGGGGTCAGATCCGCTGACGCTTGCTACGTGTCTTGATAAGGCGCGCACAAAAGAAATATTATCATATCACAAAATCCCCAACGCCAGGTTTGTCATCGCAGAAAATCCCGCAATGATAAACGGGCTGGACATGAAGTTTCCGTTAATGGTAAAGCCTGTTTCAGAAGGTTCCGGTAAAGGAATTTTTTCAACCTCCTTTGTAGAAAATAAGAAAGACCTGTTAAGGGAAGTTGAAAGGATAACTTTTGAGTACAGGCAGCCGGCTTTAATTGAAGAGTTCCTTCCGGGAAGAGAATTCACAGCAGCAGTTATGGGAAACGGAGCAGAAGCAGAAGTTCTTCCTGTTGTTGAGATAAACTACAAAGATTTCCCTGAAGATTTCATCCCGATCTATTCGTACGAAGCAAAATGGATCCTTGATACAAAGGAAAACCCCCTGGATGTTTTTGATTGCCCTGCTAAAATATCGCCTGAACTTGAGGAGGCAATTAAAAGTAATGTATTAAGGACCTACAATGTACTCCGCTGCAGAGACTGGAGCAGGATCGATATACGGCTGGATGATCGGGGTATTCCAAATATTATTGAAGTGAATCCTCTCCCGGGAATTTTGCCAAATCCCGAGGAAAATTCGTGTTATCCGAAAGCCGCGCGTACTGCGGATATTAATTATAATGATATGATAAACAAAGTCCTTTTTGCTGCTGCAAAAAGGTATAACTTAGTATGATTTCAAATACTAAAATTTTGATTTGCTATAACGCCCCTGTTAGTATTTTTTCCGTTTATAATGGAAAACCTGCCGGGGATAAGAACCCTCAGAATGATCTTTCCGAAAAAGGATTCAAAAAAGAAATTTCTAAAGTCAGTGTATTCCTTAAAAAATATTACAGTAATGTACGTGTACTCGCTATAGATCGCGATGTTCAGAAGACCATCAAAAAAATTACTGCCTTCAGGCCTGATGCGGTATTCAACTTTGTTGAATCTGTTGAGGGAATAGCGTCTTACGAATATTGCATGGCAGGACTTTTTGAACTGCTTGGTTTTGATTATACCGGCAATGTTCCTTCGTGTCTTGGAAATTGTCTTAATAAATCACGTACAAAAAATATTTTAAGATCTTTCGGGATCAGCACACCCGATTCTCTTACGATTAAAAAATCGGAAAAAGTTACTGCAAAAGATATAAAACTTACCTATCCGCTCATCCTTAAACTGCTTAATGAGGATGCGAGCATCGGTATTTCGGAATTTTCAGTAGTGAACAACTTCCGCTCTTTGCAGAAACATCTTTCATTTCTTCAGCAAACCTACAAGCAGGATGTCCTGGTTGAAGAATATATTGAAGGAAGGGAACTGAATGTTGCCATTCTCGGAAGGACGGTACTGCCTGTCTCTGAAATTATTTTCAAAGGACTTCCCGGAAAACTTCCCAGGATAGTTACATACGACGGGAAATGGATGAAGGACAGCACGTATTTCAGGTATACTAATCCTAAATGTCCTGCCAGGCTTAATAAGAGATTATTGAAAAGAGTTGAGGAAATTGCATTAGCCGCATTCGATGCTATGAACTGCAGGGATTATGCCCGCGTCGATTTAAGGCTGGATAAAAATTCTAAACCATATGTTATCGAGGTTAATCCTAATCCCGATATCTCGATGGACTCGGGTTTTGCACGCGCAGCTGCTGCCGCGGGTATTGAGTACCCCGAACTTTTATTTCGTATTTCACAGTTAGCATTATCAAGGAAGAAAAGTGATACGCAATTTAAAGCAGGGTGATTCAAAAAAACTGGAAGAGATTCTGAAAAGGATATCGAACTTTAACATGCAGGAAGTTGAAGTTGCTATGGAACTGGTGAATATTGCTGAAAATAACCCGAAACAGGAAGACTATCATATATATGTTTATGAAAAAGATGGCAAGATTTTTGGTTATCACTGTACCGGCAAAAGACCTTTAACAGATGCTGTGTTCGATATGTACTGGATAGTTGCCGATCCTGATGCCACAGAGAAAGGAATCGGAAAAAAACTGCTCGAACATGCAGAAGAGTTTGTTAGACAGCGTAAAGGA
The DNA here is from genome assembly GCA_963832715.1 of uncultured Ignavibacteria bacterium. GTDB lineage: Bacteria > Bacteroidota > Ignavibacteria > Ignavibacteriales > Ignavibacteriaceae > DATFVA01. The sequence goes on from CAWHVB010000008.1 coordinate 66,040, forward strand.
AGATGGCTTCTTGCTGAGACGTCTTCCAAGGAAAATTATACGCGGACCAGGAATTTTTATCTCAGAAATAATTATTCAATTGTCGCTGAGATAAATGATTTTTACTCTGCCGGAGACAACCTTATTGTTTTCGGAAAGTTTTTTAGTCAACCATAAACAAACCGAGGGTTAGTCATGGAACTGTGGCAGCATATGATAAGAGACAGTGTTCATACTGTCGATCAGCTTGTAGAAAAATTCGGTATTGACAAAAAAGTAGCCGAAGATCTCGACGAATTTTTCCAGGCTAGAATAAATCCGTACTACCTGAGCCTGATAAGGTATCCGGGAGATCCTATCTGGCGGCAGTGTGTACCGGATAAAGCCGAGCTGGAGGACTTCGATGCAGAAGAAGATCCTTTGATGGAAGATGCAATGAGCCCGGTTCCTAATATAACTCACCGCTACCCCGACAGGGCTCTCTTTCTTGTAACAAGCCAATGCGGACTTTATTGCCGTTTCTGTACACGGAAGAGAAAAGTCGGCGACTATGAAAAAATCTCTATGAAAGGCCTTGAGAGCGCCTTCAAATATCTTGAGGAGCATACCGAGATACGGGATGTTATCCTCTCGGGCGGCGATCCCCTGATGCTCACGGATATCATGCTTGAAAAAATCCTTATAAGGCTGAGGGAAATTCCCCACATTGAGATTATCAGACTCGGATCAAAGATGCCCTGCGTTCTTCCCCATAGAATTACACCTGAACTCTGTGATATGCTTAAGAAATATCACCCTATATACCTTAATACTCATTTCAACCATCCATGGGAGATTACACCTGAAAGCTCTAAAGCCTGCGGAATGCTTGCAGATGCGGGTATACCGGTGGGCAACCAGATGGTTCTGATGAAAGGTGTGAATGATGAGCCTGCTGTAGTTAAGGAACTTATGCAGAAGCTCCTGAAGATCAGGGTAAGACCTTATTACATGTATATGGCAGATGAAACAAAAGGCGCAAATCATTTCAGGACTTCTATCGAAACCGGCATCGAGATTATTGAAAACCTGAGAGGTCACACCAGCGGACTGGCAATCCCTCATTTCGTTATCGATGCACCCGGCGGCGGCGGGAAAATTCCGCTATTACCATCTTATGTCCTGCACCACGATGAAAACAAGATAATCCTTAGAAACTTTAAGAATAAGGTTTACGTTTATAAGAATTATAAGGATAAGAATAATCCTCCGAAAAAGAATACCGTCAGCAGAAAACTGCCTGCTATGGTCAGAACTAATACCGGACGGACTACGAGAAACAAAATAAAGGAAATAGATTTTACTAAGATTGAACTTCCTGTACTGGAGGAAGTAGAAGTTTAGGGAACAGCACAGAGGTTTACTCTGTGCTTTCTTTTATTATATCGTAAATATCCTCTTCGATGGTCTGCTGCGGAGATTCAACAATTCTTCCGAGCTCATTTCCGTCCCTGTAGAAAATAAAGGTTGGAACGAGCTTTATATCGAGGCTGTCTACTGCCCCTGTAAGATCTTTCCTTTTACGGTCAACGCAGATAATAGAAATATTATCATTGCTGTAACCGGCTTCATCCATTACCTTAAAGAACCTCGGAACCTGCTCCCTGCTGTCGCTGCACCAGGTTCCCATCACTATAGTAGTTTTCACACCATCCATATTGTACTCTATCTCTTTTACGGTAACCGAATCCGGGTTATAGCTTTTATACTCAGAATCGAACCACCAGCTGTAGCTTGAATCGGAAAAAGCCTGCCTCATGCAGGAACCTATCAGCATAGGCTTTCCGGTCTCCTCATCCTGGACAACCTTCATTGAATCCTGTGCCTTGATAAATGAAACGGAGGAGAGGATAAACAAAACAATAAACAGAGGACGCATAATATCAGCCTATTTTTTTATGTTAGAATTTCTCAGATCAATTCCCCACATTAACTTGTTCCGAAGGGTCTCAAAGTAGCTTGTTACGGAAGTATGTGCCAGCTTAAGAGCCCGTTCGCTTTTAGTTATTTTTATTTCGAAAGGAGGGGGGAGCGCGAAGACCCTTTGTCCGTCGCAGTTAACGAGTATTTCTTTGTGCTGTGAAGCGGCTTTTATTACTATTTCCTGGCTGCTGGGAAGAACCAGCGGTCTTACCGACAGACTGTGAGCTGAAATAGGACTAATTGTTATAACATCAGCCAGGGGGCTCACAATCGGACCGCCCACAGATATTGAATAGCCTGTTGAACCCGTCGGCGTTGCAACAATCAGTCCGTCAGCTCCAAAGGTGGTAACATATTCTCCATCTACCGTTACCTGAAGCTCTATCATTTTAGGCCATCCGCCTTTATCTATTACCATATCATTTATGGCATATAAAGTTTCTATTTTATGACCGATGCATGTACCGCAGATTATCATTCTTTCATCAACTTTGATTCTGTTGTTTTTAAGATCGTCAATGAAAGTATCGAGCTGATCAAGGTTAGCCTCGGCAAGGAATCCGAGTTTGCCCATATTTACGCCGAGTACCGGTTTATTGTAAAACTGAGCCTGGTATGAGGTTGCGAGCATAGTACCGTCACCCCCGATTGAAATAATGATATCACTTTTCTTGTAAATATTTTTATCGGCAAGAAAATATTTTTTATTAATCTTCGGGGTCAGAAGATCGCTTTCCGGGATCAGGGTATTTGTAATCAAAAAATCGAGAGCATTTGATTTGAGTTTTTTAACCAGCAGTGAAACTACATTATATACTTTTTCTTTGGTGGAATTTGCGATAATACCGATTGTCATTTTATTTCCCTTATCAGTGAGAGTTCTAAAAAGTGTTCTTATTTTTTATCATTTTCAGCGACGTAAATAAGCTTTAACTCTTTTAGAGTCTCATCTAAAAATTGTTCTTCATATTGTGATAAGTTTCCCCTGGTTTTTTCTTTCAGCATGTCGAGTGTATCTATTGCCATTTTTGCGTATTCAAGGTTTACTTCTGTTTTATTAGTAACCGGGTTACTCATCTTTCCGAGCGACATCATAGCAATCTGCTGGTTCTGCATTACAAGCTGCATAAATAAAAGTTCAGTGCTGTTAACCTGGTCCATAGTTACTCTTTATTCCTTTCTAATTCCCACAACTTACAATATTTCGTAAAAACATACGATGCGGAAAACACGGCGAGTATGAACCCGTATATCCCGTCAAGGAAACCGGCTTTCAGAAAATACATTTTCACGAAAATACCTGCAGGACGCAGAAGAATATCTGTCATCGAAAATTTTTTATGTTTTGTCAGAAGTTCTTCTGCAGCAAGCGAAGTATATCGGTTATATTTTTCAAAATAATGATGGATCGCAGGATCTGTATAATGCTCGAGGTCGTGTGAAAGTCTGCCCGTTATTCCCTCAACCTTGAGCTGCTCATGCACAGTGTTGTCGTTGAATTCCACTTCATTTTTATTAAATAGCCGTGTGACCCTTCCCGGGTACCAGCCGCTGTGTTTAATCCATTTCCCCAGGAAATAGGCTCTCCGGGGGACGGAATAGGCAGTGAAAGAGGGAACCGAGTGTTTAAATTCTTTAATTTCTTCGCAAAGTTCAGGAGTCATTGCTTCATCGGCATCGATCCAGAATATCCAGTCGTTTGAAGCAAGAGATACTCCCGTTTTCTTAGTCCCCGCATAGCCGGACCAAATAACTTTGTGAACTTTTGCCTGTGAAAACGAACTGGCAATGTCATAAGTTTTGTCGGTCGAAGTGTTATCCACAAGTACAATGATCTCATCGATACAGTCAAGCTGACTCTCGATACACCTGCGGATGTTCGTATCTTCATTTTTCGCTATGATTATTGAAGATATCTTCAAATTGAGGATCCATATTGAATAATCGATAAAAGCTTCAGGACTAACATATATTATTCCTGTTAATAATTCTACAAAAACCGGCCGCAGAATGGGGCTGTGAAGCTTTAAGGCCCATAACTATACAATCATTTCAATATTCTCTATATTTACAATAAAGTAAAACATCTTATAAAAACTTCCCCTCTGAATGAAAGAATTCGGCAATATTTTTCAAATAATAAGAAGTAAAATAAGCTATAATTCTGCTTCGGAAATGGGGTGGGTAATTTTCGGGCAGAGTATAAATGTAATACTCGGCTTCCTGATTATTAAGCTGATTTCCAAAGTTGGTCCCGAACAATACGGAGTATATGCGCTGATTTTGACTATCGCCGCAGTCCTGGGATTATTTTACGGTGCTTTCCTCCAGGGATTCCTCAGGTATTACTACCATTATGAAGAATTAAAACGCAGGGACGACATAGTCCGGTTAATGTTCAGATTTTTACAATTTACACTTTTAGTTTTTATTCTGCTTACTCTCCTGATTTCGTTCCTGTTCCCCTTATTTGTTGAAGGTTATACTGTTCTGTTTTTCCTGGCTGCAGGGTTGTTTGTTGTGGCCTCAAAGCTCTCTGAATTTTTCAACTCAATCCTGAATCTTATAAGAAAGCGGAAAGAAAATGCCCTCCTGCAGGCTTCGGAGAGATCGCTGATGATCGGTGCTCTCCTATTATTCCTGTGGAGGGGTGATCTCGTTCTTCTGTACATTATAGCTGCATTCGGTTTTATTTCATTTATTCTGGCTCTCATTAAAATTTTTGTTTTCAGAAAAAATGTTCCGGCGAACCCCGGTAAAGAGTTCTCACCGGAAAATCAGAAAGATATCATCCGTACGGTCATGGTTTATATCTCGCCATTCCTTATCTGGGGAGCGGCAGGCTGGTTTCAGATGAATGGTGAAAAGTGGATTATCAATGGTGTCCTTTCTGTAAGCGATGTTGGTATTTATGCAATAATGATGGCTATTGTTAACGCACTTATTGTAATACCAAATAATATTATTACTGAGTTCGCAACTCCGATTATCTTCAAACAGTTCGCCGACATGAATAACCGGGAAAATATTGGAACGGGATATACGTATATTAAAATTAATATGCTCATTATACTCATTATTACTTTTACAGCAACACTGCTTACATTTTTCTGGGGAAGACAAATTATTAACCTGATAAGTTCACCCAGCTACTCAGTCTACTGGTATATTCTCCCTGTTTTAATCCTGGGAACTGGTTTGTTCTACACCGGCCAGGCGCAGACTCTGCTCGGTATGGGATTGAGTCAGCCTCAGAAATATCTTGCCCCCAAAATAATTATCGGCGTGGGATCCCTCGGGATAAATTTCTTTTTTATCTCTGTATTCGGACTAAAAGGGATATCATATTCGATTTTACTTATAGGATTATCATATGTTCTTTATATTACAATCGTCAATAGAAGAATTTTAAGAACAGGATAATGATCAATGACTAAAGCATTTATAGCTGTCCTCAAATATGATTACGGGGTTAAAGAGAGAGGCTATTCTTACGAATATTATAATATATATCTGCCGGTCTGTGATCTGCTTGGAAAAGAAAACGTCTTCCTTTTTGATTTCTATTCAGAATATAAGTCTTCAGGCAGGGAGGGGATGAATAAAAAATTAAAAGAAATTATAGCTTCAGAAAAACCCGATTTCGCTCTCTTCTCCTTGTTTGAGAATGAGTTTGATGAAAAGACTGTCTCCTCCCTTCGCGAAATAACCAGAACGGTCTCATATTTTATCGACGATCCGTGGAGAATTGATTTTGCACGCCGTTGGAGGAAATATTTTGACTTCTTCTCCACACCGGATTATTATACCTACCGGAAATACCTGCTGGATGAAATCCCGAATGTTATATATGCTCCTTTCGGATTTAATCCTGATGTTTATAAAAAAACAGGGGCGGAGAAAAAGTATGACGTTTCCTTTGTCGGCAATTATAGCCCCTACAGAAGATGGATTTTTGATTACCTGAAGTCAAAGGGGATAAATGTGAATGTATTCGGACGGAACTGGGGAAAATACGGCGGCTGGATTTCGCAGGAGGAAGTTGTAAATGTATTCAACCAGAGTAAGATCAATCTTAATCTCTCTAATGCTGTAAATTATGACCTGTCTTTCTTAGCGCATTCTTTATTTTCTTTAAAGAGATTGGAAGGAATTAATTCTGTTAAAAAAGAATAAAGAGCAGGTTAAAGGAAGACATTATGAGATTAACGGATGCGGAGGCTTTCAGCTGAGCTATTTCGTCCCCGGATTAAACCTGATTTATGAAATAGACAAAGAAATAGCGGTCTTTGAAAATGTGAAGAACCTCCCGGAGGAAATTAAATTCTTTCTGCGGGATGACGACTTAAGAAATACTATTGCCGCTAACGGGTACTTAAGATCTCAGAAAGACCATAAAGCCTCAGGTTATCTTCACAGCTTAATCAACAAGGTCTTAAGCAATTGAACAGATTTATTTCAAAAGCAGGTCATCTTTTAAGAACTTTCGGGTTCTCACCAAACCAATTTATTCCGGCCCTGAAAGGCATATCTTATTATTTTCGAAATAAAAAAGAGCTGAAGGAACAGCTTATATCGTCGGGATCAGTTTTCAGTATATCTGCATACTACCCGTGCTTCAGCGACAGGTTTGATAAATCAGGTTCTATCCCTTTACACTATTTTTACCAGGATCTGTATGTAGCCCGGAAATTATACGAAAACAATCCCCAAAAGCATGTCGATATCGGGTCCAGAATAGACGGATTTGTAGCACACGCTGCGGTGTTCAGAGAAATTGAGGTAATGGATATAAGAAATATCAGAGATAAAATTCCTAATGTTCATTTTATCCGTGCAGATCTAATGTCGGATAATTTCAATTTTAACGATTACTGTGATTCCGTCAGCTGCCTTCATACAATAGAGCATTTCGGACTCGGGAGATATGGCGACCCCGTTAATGTAAACGGACATATCCTGGGATTAAAAAATATTACCGGTATGCTTAAGCACGGCGGAAGGCTATACCTTTCAACGGTTATCGGTCCTCAAAGAATTGAATTTGATGCTCACCGCGTTTTTTCAGTGCGGTACCTTATGGAACTTCTGCAGCCTGATTATAAGATAGAAAGTTTCTCTTATATCGATGATAACAATAATTTTTATCCATCCGCCGAAATGACAGAAATAAATATTGAAAATAATTTCAACTGTCATTACGGATGCGGAATTTTTGAATTGATCAGGAAGTAAATGAAAAAAGGATCAGAGAGATTACCATTGGTTTCCGTGATCATTCCGTGTTATAATTCGGGTGAATACATTGAGAGTACGCTAAAATCAGCACTTAACCAGGGTTATGAGAACTTTGAAATCATAGCGGTCGACGATGGATCATCCGATGACACTTATAAGATCCTGCAGATCTCCGCTATTAATAACCAACGCATCAAACCTTATAGAATTGAACATTCGGGCAGACCTTCTGTGCCGCGTAACTTTGGTGTAAGTAAGGCTTCCGGAGAACTGGTAGCATTTCTTGACGCTGATGATTTGTGGACAAAACATAAACTGAGTTCACAGGTTGGTTATCTTCTTACACATCCGGAAATTTCATTTGTTTATTCGATGTGCTTCACATTCGGGGAAGTCAATTTTTTTTCGGAACATTATGAGCTTCTTCCGCTCCCGTTTCGTGCAGCAAAAAATGAAGAGGGACTCAAAACAATTGGAAATACAATCCCTCTCTCTTCGGTTATAATCAGGAAAGAAGCTTTCAATGATGCCGGCGGCTTCGATGAAGATCCCGGATTAAAGGCAGTAGAAGACTATGATTTATGGCTGAGACTAAGCGAAAGATACAAATTTCATTTTATTCCAAGGATTCATGTTTATTACAGGATACACGCTTCACAGTCATCGGCCGACTGGCAAACGCGTGAAAAAAGGCTGCAGCTTCTTGCAGATAAAAGAGGTATCGAGCTGCCCCATTATAAAAATTTTAGAAGGAAAGGGATGCTACTTCTTTTGGTCCGTAATATCATTCACCTCAAACTATACCTCCTGTATAAGTTGACAGGCTGGCTTGATAACGGGGACAGACTCTGATGAACGCTGAGAAAGCTCTCCGCAATAAAGTCCTGTGTATTTCTGTAATGCAGAATTGGGGCGGGGGAGAGGAGTTTCTCTTAAAGCTCCACGATAATCTGCCCTGACTATGAATTTGTAATCATTTCTCCTGAGGGAAAGGCTGAAAAAAAATTCAGGGAAAATGGGATTAAAACAATCATTAATAATCATCAGAAAAAAGTCTACCGCAATTCCGGATGGGGTGTATCAGCGTATCTAAGAATAATCTTCGGTATTAAACTCTCCACGTTAAAGTTCTTAAGTGTTTTCAAAAAGGAAAGACCTGCCATTATCCTGGCCAACGGACTATTTTCCGCACTTTATGTGCTCCCTGTTGTTCTGCTTACAGGAAAGAAGCAGATCACCATTCAGCACCTTATTTTTGAAGAAAATTCTATCGAGAAAAAAATAGTTAAGCTGGTTGTCCGGTTCACAGAAAATATTGTATGCGTTTCAAATGCTGTGAAAAAAAATATTTATGCTATACTGGATAAACCCTACCATGAAAAAGTATCAGTAATACCAAATGGCATCAGGATACCCGGTCCTCCGCTCTCGTTTAATAAGCCGGGCGACACGATAAGAATCGGAATGACAGGAAGCATCATACGAATCAAAGGTATAGATTTGGTTATAAAGGCTGCAAGGGATGTCCTGCAATCGCGGAATGCGGAGCTGCATATTTTCGGTACAACGGCAGACACCGATGATTCCCGCGAATACGAAAGTGAGTTAAAAGGAATTGCTGCAGATTATGAACTGGAAGACAAAATTGTATTCGAAGGCTATATCGATTCGAAGGAAAAATTGTACTCAGCTATAGACATCCTTATAAACTTTTCGATCATACCTGAATCATTCTCATTTTCAGTCGTGGAAGCAATGGCATATAAAAAGATAGTGATTGCCGTAAACGCCGGCGGTCCCGCAGAAGTTATATCTGATGGAGAGGATGGTTTCCTGGTTGAATCGCAAAACGTTGATCGGCTTGGAGAGAAAATCGTATATTGTATGGATAACTACAGCACAAAGGAATTTGATAAGATCAGGAATAATGCCTTTAACACAGTAAAGGATAAATACTCAATTGAAAAATTCTGTGATGAATACACCGCTCTGTTTAAGAAAATGATTTATAAAACTAATTAACGGAATTTATTTTGGCAGGGATATTAGAAAAAATACATAATTATGTAATCTGGCAGAAGATCAAAAAGCAGAACCTGGATGAAAACAGGTACAAAGCTTTAGCCGAATGGGAAAAATCAGGCAGGCATATTCCTCCACCTCACGTACTGAAACAGGAAGTCATCAGGAAGTTTCAAAAAGAATATTCCGTAAGAATACTTGTTGAAACCGGAACATACAGGGGCGAGATGGTTTATGCCCAGAGAAATTATTTTGAGAAATTAATATCGATTGAACTTTCAGAGGAACTTTATGACATTGCTCGTAAAAGATTAAAAAACATAAAGAATATCAGACTTATAAAGGGAGACAGCTCAAAAATACTTGTTGATTTAATTAATGAGATTGATCAGCCGGCTATATTCTGGCTTGACGGACATTATTCAGGATTTGAAACTGCAAAGGGTGACCTCGATACCCCCGTAAGCAGGGAACTGGAGATTATACTCGGATCATCTCTTAACCATATACTTCTTATAGATGACGCGAGGATGTTTAACGGCACGAACGATTACCCGGAAATCGGGCAGTTAAAGGATAAGGCAAACTCAATGAAAGAAAATTATCAATTTACTGTTGAAGATGATATTATCCGGATTTATCCTGATTTTAGAGGTGAATGATTTTGAAATTTAATCGAATCACTAATTCTTAACAGAGAAAAAATTGCCGGTAAAAAAAACAGCGATTATACACGACTGGTTATTCTCGTATGCAGGATCAGAAAGAGTTATTGAATCCTTCACAAATCTCTGGCCTGATGCCGATATTTTTACACTTTTTAACTTTCTCTCAGAAGAAGAACAGAAAATTATTCTTAAGGATAAAATCCCTCAAACTTCGTTTATCCAGAACCTTCCGTTTGCAAGAAAAAGCTACCGCAAATACCTCCCCCTTTTTCCTTATGCAATAGAGCAATTTGATGTAACAAAGTACGACCTGATTATTTCCAGCTCGCATGCAGTTGCAAAAGGTGTCATAACTTCGCCGGGACAACTGCACATCTGTTACTGCCATACCCCGATAAGGTATGCCTGGGACCTTACTTTTCAATACCTCAGGGAATCAGGGTTGAATAAAGGACTGATGGGAACGATTACAAAACTTATGCTTCATTATATACGCAGCTGGGATGTTTCCTCTGCCAACCGCGTCGATTACTTTATTGCGAACTCAAATTATATTGCAGGCAGGATCCGGAAGATATACCGGAGAGATTCTGCGGTCATCTATCCGCCCGTGGATACCTCAAGATTTACATGTTCAGAAAATAAGGAGAATTATTATTTAACTGCCTCCAGGTTTGTTCCTTATAAGAAAATAGACCTGATAGTCGAAACATTTTCGCAGATGCCTGATAAAAAACTCATTGTTATCGGCAGCGGACCTGACGAAGAAAAGATCAGAAGCTTTGCCGGACGGAATATTGAATTTGCAGGCTACAAAAAGCCCGATGAGATGAAGGTTATAATGCAGAAGGCTAAGGCTTTTGTTTTTGCAGCTGAAGAAGATTTCGGTATTGTTCCTGTTGAGGCACTTTCCTGCGGAACACCGGTCATTGCACTTAATAAAGGCGGAACCGCAGAAACCATAACCGATGGGGTAACCGGGATTCACTTTAATGAACAGACCGTCGAATCTTTAATGCAGGCATTAAAAAGATTTGAGAGCGTCCAGAATAATTTTGACCCGAAACAGTTAAGCTTGTATGCTAAGCAGTTTGACCGGGCAGTTTTTGAATCTAATATCAAATCCTTTGTACAGGAAAAATCAAAACAGTTTTTCGGAGAAGTAAAGACTGAATTATGATTGCCAACCGGAAATCCATTTATTACCTTCGTTTGTTCCTTGATCTTACACTGCTTAATGCTGCTTTTATTATTTCCGCTGCTGCCTCACAATCTCTTTCTATATTGATCGAGCGGAACTATATGTTCATACTGCTGGCAGTGCTTAACTTTCTGTGGTACTTTGTTTCCAACGTTGTAAATTTTTACGATGATTTCCAGACAAGGATTTATTCCTTCCAGTTTGTAAATATTATTAAAAGCATACTTGTCCAGGTTCTGATGTCGGTGCTTTTTATATTCTTCACCAAGGAAGATCTCTTTACCCGTAACTTTATCATTTTTTATTCCATCCTTTTATTTCTTTTTATCAGTGCAAGGATCATCATTGTAAGAAATGTATTAACCGGTTTCGGAAGCCAGCGGAAAAATATATGGAACCTGCTTATTATCGGATCGGGAGAAATAGGACGCGGATTTTATCAGATGATGAGCGAACACAAAGAATTCGGGTATAACCTCGCAGGTTTTGCAGATGATACTGATTCGGATAAAGTTCTCGGGAAAATCAGCTCCCTGGAAAAGATTATCTCAAAATATGAAATTGATGAGGTTGTTATAGCCCTCCCTATTTATGCCTCCGATCAGCTCGATGAAATAATTAATATCTGCAACAGGCAGGCAGTCAGGGTGAATATAATTCCCGATTATTTCCGCTTTGTTTCAAAAAAATTCCAGGTTAATATGCTTGGCGATTACCCCGTGATCAGGGTAAGGAGCGAACCGCTCGCAGAGGCCCATTGGAGATTCATTAAAAGATTATTCGACCTGGTATTTTCGTTTTCGGCTATGCTGCTGATTCTTTCCTGGCTCTATCCTTTAATATTTATCCTCAATAAATTCTCTTCTAAAGGACCTACGGTTTTTAAGCAGGATAGGGTAGGAATAAATAATATAGTATTTAAATGCTATAAGTTCAGAACAATGCACGTCAGCAAAGGGAAAGAGATTTATCAGCCTCTTACTGAAAATGATCCTCGTGTAACAAGCATAGGTAAATTCCTGCGGAAAACGAACCTTGATGAGATACCCCAGTTCCTGAATGTACTTAAGGGTGAAATGTCAGTGGTTGGCCCTCGCCCGCATCCGCTTCCTTTCAACGAAGTCTATGAAAAAATGGTAGATGAGATCAAAATTAGAAGCTGGGTAAAGCCCGGTTTAACCGGCTGGGCCCAGGTGCACGGGCTGAGAGGAGATGTTGCTGATTATGATGAGAATAAAGCCAGGACGAAAATGAGGATTGAATATGATCTCTGGTACATTGAGAACTGGAGTTTCTGGCTGGATATCCAGATAATTCTTTTAACAGCCTGGCATATGGTCAAAGGGGAAACCAGGGGATTATAACTTCTTACCCGTAAGAACTTCCCATAACTTCAGGTACTTCTGTGGCAGATGTCATCTCTGAACTTCACGCACAGCTAATTTGGTTTTTCCTCAGGATATTAATAACAAAAAGAATATGAAAATAGCGATTGCATTAGGAATTATAATGATAGTACTTGGGATTTACGGGTTGTTTTATGATTCAATCAAAAGTCACAAAGTGGTAAAGGTAAAAACACAAAAAGAAGAATCGGGTACAGTCCCTATCCCGGCCATTTTCGGAGGATTATCGGTTGCAGGAGGAGTAGGCTTTGTGATAATAGGAATAAAATCAGAGAGAAGCATAGATTAATTAATTTGATATGGGATGTGAGTTGTTGCAAAAGTAAAGGATGAGAATGTCTGCCAGGTAATCTCTGAATCAATATTGATTTGATGGCAAATGTAATTTCTTCATTCTCCACCTTTAGTCCCTCGTCCTTATTATCCAACTTTCTTTTAAATTAACAATCCCGGACCAAAACGTTTGCGGATGAATATTTGGACGGAATGTTGTTAGCAGCTGCCAGACCCCCGCGGGGTATTGAAGCCGGTGGCCGGGTGTCCCGCCGCTTGCGATCTTAATAGTGGGGCGGGATGTATCGAGGCCTGTTTATTGTTTTGAGTAAAAAATTGTGAAGAGTGTGTGGTAACCGGGTGTCCCGCCGTTTGCGATCTTAATAGTGGGGCGGGATGTATCGAGGCCTGCTTATTGTTTTGAGTAAAGATTTGTGAGAGTGTGTGGTGGCCGAGTGTCCCGCCGCTTGCGATCTTAATAGTGGGGCGGGATGTATCGAGGCCTGTTTATTGTTTTGAGTAAAGAATTGTGAAGTGAGCGGTGGCCGGGTATCCCGTCACTTCCGATCTTAGTATAAGGCGGGATGTATCAAGGCCTGTTTATTGCCTGCGTAAAGATTTGTGAAGAGTGTGTGGTGGCCGAGTGTCCCGCCGCTTGCGATCTTAATAGTAGGGCGGGATGTATCGAGGCCTGTTTATTGTTTTGAGTAAAGAATTGTGAAGTGAGCGGTGGCCGGGTATCCCGTCACTTCCGATCTTAGTATAAGGCGGGATGTATCGAGGCCTGTTTATTGTTTTGAGTAAAGAATTGAGAAGTGAGCGGTGGCCGAGTGTCCCGCCGCTTGCGATCTTAATAGTGGGGCGGGATGTATCGAGGCCACAGTTTAGCATTAAGGTCTCTCTGGTTATTGCAGAATCAGGCACTGTGTCTATCCCGAAACTGGAATCACCTCAGGTATTAATAAAACTGTGCCTTAATTCTTATTACTGCTTCAGCAAATTTCTTACGTCCTGTGCTTCTATAAAAGATTTGAAATAGCCAACCCTTACCTGGAACCAGGTCTGATTTTTTTTGTCGATAAAGTATTCAACAACAAAAGCATCGTATCCCATTCTTCTGTATGTTCTGGCTTCACTCTCTGCCTTTAGCTTCGACTGCCATGAAGACACCTGGGTGGTAAAAAGTTTTCCGTCGGTGAATACCATATCCTTAACCAGGTACTCTCTCTGAAAATTGTACTCAGGCTCCTTAATTTCCGGTTCGGGTTCCGCTTCTTTTTTCTGCAGGGTATCGGGAGTACTGATACGTCCCTGAATTTCCGGACATCCCCGCTGGTTTACTTTTTCTCCCGGTGGTGTGCCGGGACAAATATCCAGGTAATCAGGAACACCATCTTTATCCTCATCAAGCGGACAGCCGTTTTCATCTACTATTACTTCAGGAGGAGTTCCGCTGCACTTGTCGATGTAATCCGGAACACCGTCTTTATCGGAATCAATAGGACAGCCTAAAATGTCGACCTCTACTCCTTTAGGCGTACCGGGACAGGCATCTTCCGCGTCGGGAACCCCGTCACCATCAGAATCAGGTTCACCGAAAAAGCCGATCGAGATCCCCACAGTCCCATAAAACACAACATCGAGGTGAGCACCGGAACCAAGTCCATCAAGTTTATCTGTAATCGTAATCAGTTCACCGCCGCCGATATTGAATGTAGAATATTCACTAAGTAAAAATTTAAATCCGAATTCATAATGATACGCTGTGGCGGAAAGATTTTCAGTCGGAGGTTTCTCCGTCAATATTGCATTATCCAGGTTATCCTTAGGATTATACCATACATTTGAAACTCCAAAAAAACCGTAGGGCATAATATTCCTGCTGACTGCGAACGAGTAAGTCAGTCCGGCGCCGAAAAAGAAAATGTTATCGTAATAACTGTTTGGATTCTTGCTGTTATCAGAACCTTCAATGGTGCCCGTACCTCCGTAAACCCGGATACCCAGGGCATTTTTAGATCGTATATTAAAGAAATATTCCACTGCACCTATTCCCATGGGTGCCGGGACCGGAGTTACATAATCGGTCATCGGAAAAGTTACCGCTCCATTGAACGAGAGAAACAATTTCCCGCGGAGAGGGGAAATATCATTTGTCTGCGGCATTGTCAGGCTGCAGGTAAAGAATGAAAAAATAGACAGTAAATAAACTTTAATCATTTGTTGCTATGGATTGAGGAAAAAGTCCCGTCTGCACCTGGAATATTGAATTCAGCCGTCCATTTCAATAATTTGATAAAAAACAATAAATTCCGGCAGTAATAGACAGAATATAAAAAAATTAAGCCGGATTTTAACAATCCGGCCTTGTAATATTATCAAATGAACTGCTTTATTAAATAATAACCGGATACACCGTCATAATACCTTCATTGAATGTTGGAACGGTGAGGTGTACAGAAGTCGATTTGATTTAGAATTTATAGCGGACCAACCCTTGTAAGAAAAAAAGCCGGGAAATTTTCCCGGCTTTATAAGAGAGCAGCGCAGATTATTTGATTAAAATCATTTTTTTAGTATTCGTAAATGAACCGGCTGTAATCGTATAGTAATAAATTCCGCTTGCCAATTCGGAAGCATTGAAATCGATGCTGTAATTCCCTGCAGGCTTATTCTCATTCACCAGGGCAGCTACCTCTCTTCCGTTTGAATCGTAAACTTTCAGCAGGACGTGAGTGTTCTGCGGAATTGAATAATTAATTTGGGTGGAAGGGTTAAAAGGATTTGGGAAATTCTGAGCAAGACTGAAATTTACCGGTGCTGTTAATGAAACCATTACTTCCTTGCTGTATTCAAAGCTTCCATTCAGGTCTATTTGTTTTAAACGGTAATACGCCTGGTTCGATTTCAGCGATTTGATATTGTCCTGGAAAGAGTAAGAATTTTCTTTTGTCGTTGTTCCGTGTCCCTCTACAAAAGAAATTTTCTCCCAGGTGCCGTTTGTTTTTCTCTGAATTTCAAACCCTCTGTTGTTCTTTTCTGTGGCGGTTTGCCAGTTGAGATCAACCAGGTTGCCGTTTAATGCAGCAGTAAATGATGTCAGTTCAACCGGTAAAACATCAGCCATTATGGTAGCGACCATATTGGGTGCATGGAAAACACAAACATAATCATATTCGCCGGGAACCATTATTACATAGGAATATGTGGTAGAGGAACTATTAATGGGATGATCCCAGGGTGTTGCACCTGCAGGAAGAGAAGAACCGGTGGTATTGTTGCAGGTTGTTGTATGTGAGCCGCTTACCCATTGCCAGGTAATTGTATCGCCCACCATTGCATTAACCATTGCAGGTGAAAAAGAGAAATTCTGTACGTCTACCATATAAGTAGTACTGAAAGAAGAGGAAGAGAAAAAGAGTAAACCGAGGAATATGAGGAATAACCGAATAGTGATTTTTCGGATCATAACACTATCCTTTCTATTAATTTGGGGGTTGCTTAAAAAAGATATCGAAAGAATAGTGTGCCCGCCCGGTTCAAAGGGACACCGGGCAGGAAATTATTTTATTCTGATCCTGTTATTAAGGACTTTTTTGTAGAATTTCAGTCCGAGATACAGCAGAAAAAATACCTGCGCGAGAATTAAAACAGCTTCAATGTTCATAAATGCCTCCACTCAACTAGTTGCTGTATGCGAAGCAAAACCTCTGCCATAAATTTTATGGGTATTTTTAGCTGAAATTACCCGGGTGGAATGAAATATTGACAAGATTGTCGTCAATATTGGAAGATTTGACGTCGGTAATAAAAAGAAAGCCGGCTTTAACCGGCTTAAAATGCAGAGATCCTCGGATTTACTTTACAGGAGCAGCACCCGTTTCACGTCCTTTGCTTCTCTCTATCGATTGAAGGGCAAGATAATTCGGACCAAATTTTTTCATATTATCGAGTTCGGTATCGTATTGGTCGAAATGGGTTTCTTCTTCAACTACAAGACCTTCAAAAAGCTGCTTGGAAACAGAGTCGGCATTAGCTGAACATTCATTTGCCCATAAATTGTATTCTCGTGCGCTGTCCTCCTCCATTTTGGCTGCGAGTTTCAGCATAGCTTCAACTTCTTTTAGTTTCTGAACTTCGGAAGATGCAGCCATCTCAACTTCGCCCTTCAGGAATAGTATCCTTTCGGCAAGCCGTTCTATATGAAGCATTTCAGCAATAGCTGTTCTTTTAAATAAATTCGCCAGTAAATCATATCCCTGGTCATCACAGTGAAAATGAAAATACATATACTGATGTACCGCTGATAGTTCATCACCGACTGCTTTATTTAATAATTCTATACTTTTTACATGCATGTTGTTTCTCCCCGGATTGGTTAGTAGGTAATTATATTATTCATATTACAAATTTAGTGATAATTAGGGAATCTTAGTAACAAGGAATAAGCAACAAGTAAAGAAATCGGTAAGCAGAAATCAGAGGTTAGTAAGCACTAAGCAGAAGTGGTGATGGGTTATATATAAAACAAGTATTGGTATCAGAGTACCCTTACCGGTTAGTTATATAAAGAAACAAGAGCTGCCGGCTGTCTGCCGGGAAAGGCTGATGGCTTTATTTAGTCTCTGCTGCGGGACTAAGTTTATTAAGGTGCCTGGTTAATGCAGCTTTTTTACGCGATGCATTGTTTTGGTGGATTATTCCTTTTGATGCCCCTTTGTCAATAACGGCAACAGCTTCTTTGTAGAGTTTTTCAGCTTCTTCTTTACTCTCTGTATCCAGTACTTTCTTATAATGTGTCTTTAACTTAGATTCGTAGCTTTTATTAGCATTCCTCTTTTTCTCTGTAGTACGTATTCTTTTCTTAGCTGATTTGTGACTTGCCATTATTTTTCAATTCCTTGGTTTAATAAAAATAGACATCAAATATAGATAATTGAGCATTTTATGTCAATGTATTCTTTACTAAATTAATCCCGCTTATATATTAAATATTGCGAAAATATGCTGAAAATAAACGAAATATACCTTTCCATTCAGGGCGAAAGCAGTAAGGCCGGTTTTCCCTGTGTTTTTGTGAGGCTGACTTATTGCAATCTCCGCTGTACTTACTGCGATACTGAGTATGCTTTTTATGAAGGAAAGGATTATTCCATCCCTGAAGTCATCAAAAAAATTAAGGAATTCGACTGCCGGCTTGTGGAAATCACCGGCGGTGAACCGCTTGTGCAGGATGAAGAATGCCGTCTTCTTATGGCGGAGCTGTGCGATCTGGGATTTGAGGTTATGCTTGAAACCGGAGGGAGTCTCCCTGTAAAAGATGTAGACAGCAGGGTGAAAATCATTATGGATCTGAAATGCCCCTCAAGCGGAATGATCAAGAAGAATCTTTATGAAAATATAAATTATCTTAAACCTGAAGATGAAGTTAAATTTGTGATCGGAAGCCGGGAGGATTACAACTGGACGAAAGAAATAATCGCGAAATATAATCTGGATGAAAAGTGCAGTATCCTGTTTTCGGTTGTCTTCGGACGGCTGGAACCCGTTGCTCTCGTTGAGTGGATGCTTCAGGATAAAGTTAAAGCCCGCTTCCAGCTGCAGATGCATAAGTTCATCTGGCAGCCCGATACTAAAGGTGTATAATGAAAATAGCAAAAGAATTTCACTGGGAAATGGGACACCGCCTGCCGGAACATTTCGGAAAGTGCAAAAACATTCATGGGCACTCTTACAGAATGATAGTGGAAATTGAAGGCAGCATTAATGACAGCGGTATGATAATGGACTATTTCGATCTGAAAAAAACGGTTAATCCTATTATCGAGGAACTTGACCACGCTTTCATGGTCTATGAGAAGGATGAGGAAATAGTAAAATTTCTGCAATCGGTTAAATCTAAAATGGTGATTGTTAAGTTCCAGTCCACTGTCGAAAATATATGTAAATATATCCTCGATAAGATTAAAAAAAGCAGTCTCCCTTCAAATGTGGATAAGGTGAAGGTGAGGATTTTCGAGTCTGTGGATGATTATGCTGAAGAGGAAGCAGGACTTAAATAATGCCCCGGTTCAAATTATTCATCGAATATGATGGTACCCGGTATTCAGGATGGCAGAAGCAGCCGGGACAAACTTCAACCAGGACCATCCAGGGAGCCCTCTATAAAGCAGCAGAAGAGATATTCAAAAAAGAAAGTGTCGACATACAGGGTTCGGGAAGAACAGACAGCGGGGTCCACGCTCTATGTCAGACTGCACACCTGGATGTAAAAACAATGCTTGCCCCGGAGATAATCAGGATGAAATTTAATGATGCGCTTCCATACGATATCAATATTCTGGAGGTCGAAAAAACACATCCGAAATTTCATGCGCGCCACGATGCTGTAAAACGTAGCTATGTTTACCGTGTCTCAACGAAAAGGACAGCGTTTGGGAAAAATTTTGTCTGGTGGGTGAAGGATAAGCTCGATTTTGATGCTATGAAACAGGCCGCAGAACAGTTCAAAGGGATGCACGATTTTTCTTCTTTCTCCGATCAGGATCCGAAGGAGAAATCAACTAAAGTTCTAATTGATGATATTGAATTAAACAAAGAGGGTGATATAATCCTCATAAGAATTACCGGTTCTCATTTCTTATGGAAGATGGTCAGAAGAATGGTGGGCGTTCTTGTTGAAGTCGGGCGCAGGAAAATGACCGGAGCCGATATAAAAATATTTCTGATTACCAGATCGAAAGAACCTGCTAAATACACAGCCCCTCCCTCAGGTTTATTTCTGGAACAGGTTTATTATAAAGGGGATAATACAGACAGGAATATACAGGAATCCAAAATTTCACGATTCAGGAATTTCCCTTAAATTCCTATAGGGCAGGTTCCAACCCGAACTATTTCACCATCTTCTTCAGCCGCTGTATCTCATCTCTCAGGTGTGCGGCTCTTTCAAACTCCAGATCTTTAGCCGCCTGGTGCATCTGACCCGTCAACTCTTCAATTAGATCCTGCTTCTGATCTTTACTCATATACTTCAGCACCGGTTCGGCGACCTTCGAAAATGAGAAATCTTCCTGCACTTCTTTTTTCCTGATATCGGCAATGGAAGTAGACGACATTATTTCTTCCATACTCTTATAAATGGTTTTCGGCTCGATCCCGTTTTTCTCATTATATTCCTGCTGCAGCTTGCGGCGACGTTCGGTTTCTTCAATTGTTTTCCGCATCGATTCAGTAATTTTATCGGCGTACATTATTACTCTTCCGTTTACATTACGGGCTGTACGGCCGGCTGTCTGCATAAGAGATCTTTCGCTCCTCAGGAATCCTTCTTTATCTGCATCAATGATTGCAACCAGGGAAACCTCTGGAAGATCAAGCCCTTCTCTTAGAAGGTTAACGCCCACAAGAACATCGAATTCACCAATTCTTAAATCTCTCAGTATTTCCACACGCTCAAGCGCATCTATATCGCTGTGAATATACCTTACAAGGATCCCTATCTTATCAAGATAATCAGAAAGGTCCTCAGCCATTTTTTTGGTCAGGGTAGTTACAAGAGTTTTTTCCTTTTTCTCCACGCGTATCCTTACCTCACCAATCAGATCGTCAATCTGACCTTTAATAGGCCGCACTTCAATTTTCGGATCAAGCAGTCCGGTCGGACGTATAATCTGTTCCACAACAACACCATCGCTCTTCTCAAGTTCGAAATCGGCTGGGGTAGCACTGACAAAAATTACCTGTTTTAACATCCCCTCAAATTCTTCAAACTTCATAGGGCGGTTATCCAGTGCAGAGGGAAGTCTGAACCCGTATTCAACAAGTGTTTCCTTTCTCGCTCTGTCGCCGTTGTACATCCCCCTAATCTGTGGAACGGTTACATGGGATTCATCAATCACACATAGAAAATCTTTGGGAAAATAATCCATAAGGTTATAGGGACGTGAACCGGGCGCCCTTCCGTCAAGGTGTCTTGAATAATTTTCAATCCCCGAGCAGTAGCCTATTTCCTTCATCATTTCAATATCGAATTTTGTTCTCTGCTCGATCCTCTGGGCTTCGAGATATTTTTCTTCGGAGCGGAAATACTTAAGCCTGTCCTCCAGTTCCTGTTCTATATTGTAAATCGCTTTCTGAACCTGGTCGCGGTTGGATACGAAATATTTTGCGGGGTAAATAGGATTCGAATCAACCTCCCTTATGACGTCGCCTGTCACTGAATCAATAATACTGAGCTTTTCAATCTCATCATCCCAGAATTCTATCCTTACTGCTTCTTCATATTGGTAAGCCGGGATGATCTCAACAACGTCTCCGCGTGCCCGGAAAGTACCGCGGCTGAAATCCGTATCGTTCCTTACATAGTGTATATCGATAAGATCCCGTAGAAGTTTCTTTCTTGGGATCTTCAGTCCCTGGCGCAGGAAGATAATCTGATCGGCATAATCCTGCGGAGCTCCGATGCCGTATATGCAGCTTACCGAAGCAACAACTATCACATCCTTTCTTCCTTCAATAAGAGCGGTTGCGGCTTTTAGTCTTAAACGGTCAATCTCCTCATTTATAGAAAAATCTTTTTCTATATAGAGATCGCTTGATACCACGTAGGCTTCGGGCTGATAGTAATCGTAATAGCTGATAAAAAATTCAACTGCATTAGTGGGAAAGAAGGCTTTAAATTCCGAGTAAAGCTGGGCAGCGAGGGTTTTATTATGCGAAATAACCA
Source organism: uncultured Ignavibacteria bacterium (assembly GCA_963832715.1). Classification (GTDB taxonomy): domain Bacteria; phylum Bacteroidota; class Ignavibacteria; order Ignavibacteriales; family Ignavibacteriaceae; genus DATFVA01. The sequence goes on from CAWHVB010000008.1 coordinate 87,517, forward strand.
GTGTGGGTTTGTTTATTTCTGCGATCACATTGGAAATCGTGAAAGTCTTTCCGCTCCCTGTAACGCCGAGCAGTGTCTGGAACTTATCGTTATTAAGGATACCCCGGGTCAGCTGCTTAATAGCTTCAGGCTGATCTCCCGAAGGTTTATAGGTTGATGTTAATTCGAATTTATCTCTCATAAAATCTACGGCAGATTTACTTCAACAGCATGAAAATGATCCTTGTGAAGATGACCTCTCAATATAATCATATTTGAATCCTCAAATCCCTCAGGCAGAGGGTAGGGTGCCTCGATCAGGTTCTGTACTCCTGCCGCATCCGCCGCATAAAAAGCTGCCGTCTGATTAGCAGGGTTTGTCCGGATTTCTTTATCCTTTACAAGGATAACGCGAATCTCTTTATTGGCATTATTGTTTGTATCGAAGTTTGAATACAGCCCGGGCTCATCCTTAGGGGTAAAATATATGAAATATACCAAAAGAATGACTGCCAGCAGTAAAGCAGGCAGTATCATTTTCTGCAATGTTTTCATTTTAATTGGTTAGTTATTTATTATTAGCTGGTAAATTTACCAAATTCATACAGTATTTTACAATGTAATTTGAGATGGTTCACACAAGACTGGAGTCACTGAAATGGATAAAAAATGGATAATTATTGCAGGAAGTTCGGGATTCCTCGGCGTTGCGCTGGGCGCATTCGGTGCTCACGGACTCAGGGATATTCTACCTGCTGAAATGATTGAAATATATAAAACAGGAGTTCTGTACCAGCTCATACATAGTGTTGTACTGCTCTCCCTTGCATTCGCGGCCGGTAAGTCGTTTGAAATATCAGGATGGTTTTTCCTTGCAGGGATAGTCTTGTTTTCCTTTTCTCTTTACCTGTATGCATTAACCGGAACCACCCTTTTCGCAATAATAACACCCTTCGGCGGTTTATGTTTCCTCGCCGGCTGGCTCTCGGTTGTATGGATTGCACTACGACATCCGACCTAAGGTAGATTTATCTCGCCGATAGGCGGATGGAGAAATTTTAACCAGGAGTCAGGAAGGTAAGAAGGTTAGAGGCCAAGAGGATTAGAAGATTAGGATCTCTGATTTCGCTGTATCCCGGCTGCATTGAAACCTTCGCGTAGCTCAGTTCTCTGAACTGAGCAAAAAAGAATAATACCGGTTTATGCTGTCTTCTTACCTTCTCCCCCCGCGCCTCCGCGCTTAAAATACCCCAATAAAAAATCCAAAAATTTTACAATTCGCACACCCTCTCACCCCCTTCCCCCTACTTCACTACCCTCAGCTTAAAATAAACCTCCTCGGGAGAAAAAATGCCGGCAAAAAATCTTTCATACATCACCGGCTCAATGTTGAGAATGGCATCCATCCATTTCAGCACGGCAAAATGGGAGGTGATAAATTTTTTCTCCAGGATCTCAAACTGGGCCTTACCTTCGTAGTTGGTTCTGTGGTTCAGCTTCCATTTTTCGTAGAACTTCAGCTTTCTGTTTCCGATGTATTCGTAGTTGTCAAAGGTTCTGATTGAAAAGGGTATCTTATGATCCGGTTCCCCGAAATATTTGGTGTTCAGGAAGAAAGGGGCATATACAATTATCTTTGCATCAGGTTTGGCTATCCTGTATAGCTCGGTAACAGTATTATGAAAACTGTCCAGGTGTTCGAGTATGTGACTGGCAAATATTTCATCAAATGTGTTATCTTCAAAAGGATAGGGGAAGGTGTTAATATCATGAATCATATTGCCTCCATAATCAACAACATCAAGATTCACATAGCCTTCTTTAAGGTCTTTCCCGCACCCGAGGTTTAGTTTTTTTTGTTCTGCCATTTCTTCCTGTTTGTCTTACTTATAAATATTTACTGCAGCGCAATTTAATAATTACAGGCAAATAAAATAAATGTTGGGAAGTAGGCAGCAGGCAGTGAAACAGTAAACCGGTGGACAGTAAAGCAGAAGGCAGCAAGCAGTAAGTATTTAAAAATAGAAAGGCCGTCTTGATTAAGACGGCCCGATGAATAATTTTTAATAGATAGAGGCTATTAGTTCAGGGTGATAACGGGGAAGTTTACGCCCTTAAGGCTTAATTCGTCTACTTTTACCTTTACAACTCCGCGCTTCATCATGCCAAGCTGCAGTGCTGCTGCTTTGGAAAGATCAAGCTGTCTTCCTCCTATATAAGGACCGCGGTCGTTTATCCTTACGATAACCGACTGATCGTTTCTCGGGTTTGTTATTTTTAATAACGTCCCGAACTTTAGTCCTTTGTGTGCGGCGGTAAAAGCCATTTGATCATAAATTTCACCGTTAGCTGTCATTTTTCCATGGAAACGGGGTCCGTACCATGAAGCTGTCATGTAACCTTTATCTATGTAAGATATTGCTGATGTTTCAACAAGACTCTCATTTTCTGTGACCGTACTTGTATTCATTACTGGCGCTGCTGTCCCACTCACTTCTGTCTTAACTATCGTAAATCCAACCAGTAACGCTAAGATGCCCACTATCGATATTCTTGTTAGTAACTTCAATATCACCTCATTCTTTGTTAATAGATTTTTGCTTTTACAAAGTTAGACTACCTCTAAGGCACTTACAATAATGAATTCATGAATAGTGCCTGTCTCCTGAACGTCTAAAATAATCGACTATTTTAGTATTTAAGTCGGACATTCTCTCATAGCTTAACCTATGGAGGATTTTTGCCAACTGAAAGCTGTCATATCACATATGAGACCTGCCTCAACCCCCCGGCTGGACTTTGTCTTAGGTTGATAAATGAGACTCAGAGTGAAGCAGGTCGAATTTTAGCCGCTGATGCAATACAGGGCGCATGACACTCTCAAATACCCCGTTGTTATTAGTCATATATATAGTCGTTTGTTGTCATTACTTCATTCGATGTTGAGTCCGGCCATGCCGGACGAAATCCCGGCTCTGCCGGAACAATTGAAAGACAAAGCGATTTTTTTACAGTAATAAAAAAAAATATTTTTAAGCACGGCACTTTTTCAGATTGGTTATGTATAACCCCGAAACAGACGAGGAGCCAGTATGAACCAGTCAACTTCTACCGGGCAGCGGTTGTTATTGCTTGCAGCTTTTCTGCTTCCTATTTTTTTGGGGAGTTCAGACCAGCCGGTCCTTAACAGCGATGATAACTTTTATCTTTCCAATTATTCAACTTTCTCACCCGGAACCCGGGTATCGGTTAACCTTTATAATTATTCGAGGTCGGGAGGAACATACAGATTCCGGCTCCTTGAAATTGAGGATCCCGTCCGGTTCTTTTCATCTATCGATAAAAATAATATGCGCTACGCTTTCGATATTTTCGGTAGTAAAAAGGAAGTGCTCCTTAAGTATACTTCCCTTATAAAAGAATGGAAGGACTATATACCCTCAAATTATTACGGAAGCAATAATAATGTATCTCTTGGGAAAATAGATAAGCCCGGGATTTATATCCTTCAGGCACTCAGGGGCGATAGGGTCGCTTATTGCGGCATCGTAGTCTCCGATCTCGCGCTTGTCTATAAGAACAGCAGTAAGGAAATACTGGCATACGTTGCTGATGCTCAGACCAGTGAGTTTATACTTAAAAGCAGAATTTCTGTTTATAATAATGGCGAACTTGTAACCAGTAAAACGGCGGATAAGGACGGACTTGTATTGTTTGATATGTCCTCCTTTAAAGACAATAACGTAACCTCCCCTATACTTATTGCCCAGGCGGGTGAAGAAACGATTTTAAGCGATCCCTATTTTTATTTCAGAAATGGTAACGGAAAATATTATACAGCCTATATTTATACCAATCAGCCTGTGTACCGGCCGGGACAGCAGGTCTTCTTTAAAGCACTAATGAGAGAAAAGGGAGGTAATGAAATAAATAATGTTCCCTTTAAGAAGTTCTCCGTCTCTATAAAATCCCCGAAGAATAAAGAAGTATTCTCATCCGATCTCACGACAAATGAATTCGGTTCTCTTAACTCAGATTTTATTCTCGATGAAGAATCTGATCTGGGCGACTATAATATACTTATTTCGGATGGTCAGACCAGCTATAACGGATCTTTTTCTGTTGAAGAATATAAGAAGCCTGAATATAAAGTCGAAGTGAATACAGGTTCGAAGAATTATGCGGCTAAAGATGTAATAAACGGTAGTGTCTCAGCCGATTATTACTTCGGCTCTCCTGTTACAAACGGAGAGGTAACTCTGAGCATTTATAAAAAACAATACTGGAGACCATGGTGGTACTGGTCGGAATACAGCTGGTTCTATCGCTCATATACTAAACCAATGTATTATGGAAACCTGCAGATGGTTTCGCAGGAATCAGGCAGCCTCGACGATAAAGGCGAATATAAGTTCAGTTATAAAGTCAGCGATGATGTGGAATATGATTACGTCTATGTAATCACTGCTGAGGTTAAGGATGCGTCGAGAAGAGTAATTTCGGGATCGTCTGAAGTTTATGTAACAAGAGGCGCCTTTTCAATTTTTACCTCACCCGACCGCTATTTTGTTGAAAGAGGTAAAACAGTAAACCTGCGTGTTAATGCGAATGATTTTTCGGATAACCCAATCCGGACAGACTTCGATATAATCTTAAATTATTCAAATCCCCGCTCTCACTATAACCAGGATAGAGTGGAAGTGCTTCACGGCAGAACCGATGATCACGGCAAGGCTTCGGTTCCTTACAGCACAGGACACCTCAGTGAAGGATATTATAGCTATACGGTTAAGGCACACGATGGCAGGGACAGGGAAATAACAGCTTCCTCTTCTTTTTATGTCGGGGATATAAACAACTATTATTACGGCAGAACGGGTTCGGGACTTGAAATCGTAACCGACAAAGATGCATATGATAAAGGTGATAGTCTTATAGCGTATATTTTTACTCCCACAACAAACACTGAACTTCTTCTTACATATGAATCGGATATATTTATAAAGTATAAGAAATATAAGGTTGAAGGGAATAGTCTGACTATCCGTGAGAAGCTGAACGACAGGTTCTCTCCCAGCTTCAATATTTCAGTCTGCTTCCTGAAGGACAGGCAGTTCTATAATGCCAGCAAGCTTGTCGGTGTGCTCGCAAAAGATAAGTTCCTCGATATATCCCTGAAACCTTCAAAAGGTACTTTTAAGCCGGGTGAAAATGCAGATTACCTGGTTTCGGTGAAGGACTACAAGGGCCGCCCGGTTCCAGATGTCGACCTCTCTTTCGGAATAATCGATGAAAGTATTTATGCGATTAAAGAGGATGAAACACAGGATATTCAATCATTCTTTTATGCTCCTCAGTATTCATATATCCCTACCTATAATTCTCTTCAGTACAGCAATTTCAGCAGTCAAAGCAGGGATGCAACCTATATCGACAAGAATTACTTTAAGGATGAGCACCGGGATGAATCTAATCTGAAAAAAGGTTCCCTGTATGGGAAGATAGATATAAAGAGCGGGGGAGGCAGTGCTAAGGACGTTTATGTGATCCTGACAAGCGAAAAGTATTACTACACTGCACGCACGGATACAAACGGACATTATAATATCGGAAATATAGTTCAGGGTGATTATGAAATTTACATCTCCGGAAACGGGCACAACCTTACTCTGATTAAGAACATTAACATCAACAGGAAATCCGTTGAATATAATTTTGAAATAGAGGCCCCTGTATTAATAGCGCGTCAGGATGCCGGTCAGTTTTTCGGCGGATCGGTTGAAGCAGATGAAATGGCTTTAAATGCCCCCCGTGCAAACGGGATAATGATGAAATCGGAAATGAAGGATAAGAAGGCGGGTTATGTAAAAGCAGAGGTCCGCTCTAATTTTGTCGATGCACTTATCTGGAAAGCCGACATAATTACAGACAATAACGGCAATGCAAAGGTAAGCTTTAAAATTCCTGATAACCTGACTACATGGCGGACCACTGTAAGGGGAGCAACAAAGAATACTGATGTAGGACAGCAGACGGATAAGATTATATCCCGCAAGGATTTACTGGTAAGGATGGAAACTCCGCGCTTCTTCCGTGAGGGGGATGAGATGACGGTTTCTACCATCGTGCATAATTATCTTGATGAAAAGAAAAAAACAAAGATCACTTTCGGTGCGGAAAATATTAAGGTGACTGGTTCCGAAGTAAACAGCAAAGGATATGATCCCCTTATAAATAAAGATAAAGACGGGGTGTATGAGATCGTCATAGATAAGAATGGTGAATTGAGGATCGACTGGAACGTGAAAGTTGATAACCCTGTAGGTGAAGCAAAACTAACCGTGGAGGCTCTTACGAATGAGGAATCGGATGCTCTCGAGCTCAAAGTGCCGATACTTCCGCAGGGGATAAAGGAAACAAAACCGCTGATCTCTGATTTTGACGACTTTAATAAAACAGAAGAACTCAGTTTCAGAATCCCGGATGATGTTGATCTTAGAACTGCTAAGCTTGAGTTCAATCTTAGTCCCTCTCTTGCCGGGACGATAATTAAAGCTCTCGATGACCTTGTCGGTTATCCTTACGGATGCGTCGAGCAGACGATGAGCCGTTTTCTTCCTACGATAATTGTCGCCAACACATTTAAGGCTATCGATGCCCCGCTTAAATATTCGACCATTGAAGAACTTCCTAAAATGGCAGAGGCGGGACTAAAGAGGCTTTACGGTTTCCAGCATGATGACGGCGGCTGGGGATGGTGGACTAACGATAAAACACATCCTTATATGACGGCGTATGTGATCTATGGAATGACCTTATCCAAAAAGGCCGGATTCCCTGTAGATAATAATGTCTATTCAAGAGGCCTTAATAACCTGAGAAACCAGGTTGAAAAATCGGATGACATCGACGAAACAACGCTTTCCTTCATGCTCTACTCAATGGCATCGGCAATGAAGTACAGCTCAGGCGATTATAGTTATATCAATAAGAAAATGGCAGATCTCCTCGACGGTGATCTGAATGCATATTCAATTGCTTTACTGGCTTCAGCATTAAAGGATATAAATAACGATGCACTTGCCGGGAAAGCTGCAGATAAACTTGCAAGAATGGTTCATACAGAAGAAAGATATGCATACTGGGGAGGGAAGGAATGGCATTACAGCTGGCAGGATGATAAAGTGCAGACAACCGCATTTGTACTGAAGGCATTGTTAAAAACCAATCCTAATTCTGAACTTATAGGAAAAACAGTAAGATGGCTGCTTCAGCAGAAGCAGGGATTCTCGTGGAGATCCACACAGGAAACTGCTACCGTAATATTTGCACTGGCTGATTATCTTAAGACAACTAATGAACTTAATCCCGATTACAATGTAACAGTCTATGTTAATGGTGAGCAGATCACAAATAAGCATTTCACCAGGGACGATATCTTCAAGGAAACAGAAACATTTAAACTCACGGGACTAAAAGACAACATCCTCCATAAGGGTGAAAATAAGATCAGAATAGTAAAGAACGGAAGCGGCAAGTTATACTTCTCGGGCATAAATCAATACTATACAAAGAACGAAACAGCCGCTGCTAAAACTACAAGCTTTAGAGTAAAAAGAGAATATTACATACTCAGAACCGAACAGCTGAAGGACAGGATCATTTATACTAAAGTTCCGTTTGACGGCGAGATAAAATCGGGCGAGAATATCCTTGTCAAAACTTACGTTAATACCTTCGATAACGATCTCCAGTATTTTATACTTGAAGATATGCTCCCTTCCGGTTTTGAAGTGGTAAAAGATGAACAGAACTTCGAGATAGAAGGTGAAAACGATTATAAATACTATGATAATTACTACGGTTACAGACCATGGAGATGGTTCTATGCCGACAGGGAATACCGCGATGAGAAAGTTGCTTTCTTTGTAACCAATGTAAACAACGATATGGAATTCTCTTACATCATCAAGGCCCAGATGCCGGGTGAATATAAAGTGCCTGCAGCTCAGGCATACCTGATGTATTACCCCGAAGTAGGCGGCAATAGCTCTGTAATTGATATTAAAGTAAAAGAATAGTAAAAATGTGCACGCTGCCGGGCAGGCTCCCGACGCTAAGTCGGTGGCCTGCCCCTACTAAATATTGAGTCCGGCGATTCATGCGAATAGTGATAAGCAGGCACATGTAAGCAGCTTGTTCGCCTCTGGCGAACCTGTCCCTCTTCTATAGCGGGAAAACGCTGTTCCTGTCTCGCCGATAAGCGGATCGCTTAATAAAAGGAGTACAAAGTGACAATTTAACGCCCAATATATAGGGTGTGTATTATCCTTCTCCCTCAGCCAGCACAATAACAACCTTTAGCTGAGTCTTGCGATTCATGCGAATGGTGATAAGCAGGCACATGTAAAGCGAAACGCTGTTTCGCTTAATCTATTAGGCAACCTGTCCCGCTTCTGTAGCGGGAAAACGCTGTTCCTGTCTCGCCGATAGGCGGATCGCTTAAACTATAAAGAGCTTGTCCACTTTAGGCTGACTTGCCTGACGGGTCCCCCAAAGAGTTGTCATTAATCAATAGCCTTGCGAATTCTCATTAACCAACAGGCTTCAGCCGTTGGTCCCGGATGAAGACTGCCGAAACCCCATAACGGTTTCAACCGTTTCCCCCTTTCAAAATACCTACTAAATATTTAGTCCGCCGATTCTTGCAAATCGGATAAGCAGGCACACATGTAAAGCGAAACGCTGTTTCGCTTAATCTATTAGGCAACCTGTCCCGCTTCTGCAGCGGGAAAACACTGTTCCTGTCTCGCCGATAGGCGGATCGCTTAAACTATAAAGCAGCTTGTCCACCCGAGGCTGACTTGCGCGGGTCCCAAAAGAGTTCTCATTAATCAAAGCCTTGCGAATTCTCATTAACCAACAGGCTTTAGCCGTTGGTCCAAATAACAGACGAACAGAGCCACAACGGTTTCAACGTTTCCTCATTTCATAATACCTACTGAGTGTTGAGTCCGGCGATTCTTGCAAATCGGATAAGCAGGCACATGTAAAGCATTTCCAAACTCTAGCGAACCTGTCCCGCTTCTATAGCGGGAAAACGCTGTTTCGCTTAGAAGGATACTCTTCCTCCTCAAAGCGGAATAAAAAAAACTTAATAATACCGTCATTCCTTTAAATATGGTGAATTTTTCAACATTTTCATGCATACCACCTTCCCATTAATAAAAATACAATTCAGCACCACTTCTTAATTCTGAAAATATTGCAGCCTCATTAATGGGTATAAGGCTTAAAAATACACTTTAAAAAAAGGGCCTTGCTGGCATATATGTTGTCTAATTCTGGCAAAGTCTGATATAGAAATTGGAGAAAAAATGATCAAAGGAACGGTAGTAATTGACGGGGTCGTATGCAAAGGATGCGAATTATGCATCGTCGCTTGCCCCCAGGAAAGCCTCGGATTATCATCCCACATTAACAAAGCCGGATATCGTTATGTAGAATTGATGCAGGATAACTGCACAGGATGCGTCAATTGTGCACTCGTATGTCCCGAAGCGGCGATAACTGTTTACCGCCAGCCCAAGTCAGCATTAAAGAAATCTGCAAAGACTGCTGAAGTTATTGGTTAATTGACTAAAAAAGGTTTGAAATGAATAACACAGAAAATACAAATAACGACGACGTTCGTTTAATGAAAGGTAATGAAGCTCTTGCTGAAGCCGCTATCAGAGCAGGTATGGACGGGTATTTCGGATACCCCATAACTCCTCAATCAGAGGTGCTTGAATATTTTGCCCAGGAATGCCCTAAAAGAGGGGGAGTAGTTTTGCAGGCTGAAAGTGAAGTAGCTTCCATTAACATGATATACGGTGCTGCCGGCACCGGCGCAAGGGTAATGACTTCTTCCTCGAGCCCTGGTATAAGTCTGATGCAGGAAGGTTTATCATACATCGCATCAGCCCAGCTCCCATGCCTGGTTGCAAATGTAGTACGCGGAGGCCCGGGGCTCGGAACGATCCAGCCCTCACAGGGAGATTATTTTCAGGCAGTTAAAGGCGGAGGCCATGGCGATTATCACTTGATAGTCCTTGCTCCTGCTTCTGTCCAGGAAATGGCCGACTTCGTTTTTGAAGGCTTCAGGCTTGCAGAGAAATACCGTAACCCTGCAATGATACTTACTGACGGTGCATTGGGACAGATGATGGAGAAAGTTGTTCTTCCCCCTGCAGGTTCACTGCCTAAAACCAAATCTGACTGGACAACCGTCGGAAAAGCAGCCGGACGTGAAAGAAATATTATTACCTCGCTCTTTATCCAGCCTGAAAAGATGGAACAGATCAACCTCAACCTCCAGGCGAAATACGAAGAACTTAAGAAAGAAGTAAAGTTTGAAAACTTCGATACCGACGATGCTGAGATAATGCTCGTTGCTTTCGGTTTGTCCTCAAGGATCTGCCAGAAAGCAGTTGATCTTGCAAGAGAAAAAGGAATTAAGCTTGGACTCCTGAGACCTATTACATTATATCCGTTCCCATACGACAGGTTAAGAGAGCTTGCCTCACAGGTTGACTTCTTCCTCGTCGTTGAGATGAATGCAGGTCAGATGGTGGAAGATGTTCGTCTCGCTGTTGAAGGCAGAAAACCCGTTTACTTCAAAGGAAGAATGGGCGGAATGATACCTTCTCCCGAAGATATATTCGCAGAAGTTGAGACGATACTGGAAAAACAATCAATCAGTCAGGAGTAGAAGGAGATACCATGGAAACTTTAGAAGCAATTGATGGAATGGAAATAGTTTATCAGAAACCATCCACTTTAACAGATACGGTTTTTCACTACTGCCCCGGATGCGGACACAGTGTTGTGCACAGACTGCTTATGGAAGTCGTGGAAGAATTAGGAATTCAGGATAAGACGATCGGTGTTGCTCCTGTCGGATGCTCTGTTTTTGCGTACCATTATCTCGATATCGATATGCAGGAAGCTGCTCACGGCCGCGCTAGCGCAGTTGCAACCGGCATTAAAAGAATGCTTCCCGATAAATATGTATTCTCATACCAGGGAGACGGTGACCTTGCTGCAATTGGTACCGCAGAAACGATCCATACGATTAACCGCGGTGAGAATCTTATGATGATCTTCATAAACAATGCAATTTATGGAATGACGGGCGGACAGATGGCTCCTACATCCCTCCTGGGAATGATGACATCAACCACACCATACGGCAGGGATAAGGATCTGATCGGTTATCCTTTAAGAATAACCGAAATGATATCTGCTCTTCCCGGTGCATATTATGTTACCCGGCAGGCAGTGCATACTCCTAATGCTGTACGTAAACTGAAGAAAGCAATCACCAAAGGATTCCAGTACCAGGAGTTGAATAAAGGAACAAGCTTTATTGAGGTTGTATCCAATTGTCCTTCCGGCTGGAAGATGACTCCTGTTGAAACAATCAAGTTCCTTGAGAATGATATGTTTCCCCAGTACCCGCTTGGTGATATTAAAGTACCGCAGGCTGAGAAATAATTAAGAATTTTATATGATGAATATTAAAGGTTATTAAAATGCAGAAAGCCCAGGAAATAATTTTTGCAGGTTTCGGAGGACAGGGAATCCTTTCGATGGGACAAATTATCGCTTACTCTGCGATGATTGAAAATAAAGAAGTAAGCTGGATGCCTTCTTATGGTCCTGAAATGAGAGGCGGAACCGCAAACTGTACAGTAATTGTAAGTGATACAAGGATCAGTTCACCCATTCTATCCAGGTTCGATTCGGCTGTTGTATTGAATCAGCCCTCTCTCGATAAATTTGAAGAAACACTCAAACCCGGCGGATTCCTGCTTTATGAGCAGTCGGGTATTATAAATCCCCCGACAAGAACTGATATCGAAATATTGAGTCTGCCTGCTATCGAAGAAGCAACAAAAAAGCTGAACAAAAGACAGGTGGCAAATATGATCCTTGTAGGTGCTTTCCTTGAAAGACGCCCAATCGTTAAGATGGAAAATATTCTCAAGGCACTGAAGAAGGTCCTGCCTGAAAGGCATCATCATTTAATTCCCCTGAATGAACAGGCCCTGATGCTCGGAAAGAAATTCGCTCAGGAAGCTGAGCACGTTGGTGTTTAATAAATAATATTCCAGGATGAGGTAAAAGATGGTAGAAAATGAATTGAAATGCGGACACGCCTGCAGAAATACATGCGCTATGCTGAATGAAGCACTTCGTAAGGAAACCTCAAGTGTACGTTTTTACGAGGGGATTCTGGATGAATGTAATATGCCGGAAGTCAGGAGTTTTGTAACAGACCTTGTTGAAGAAAAGCGTGAAGCAGTTCTGAGGATAATTCAGAAACTGAACGAGATCCATGTAAGAGCCCAGGCAATGGATGGCGTGGCTTCAAGCTTTAATAATATAGACGGGTAGCAGAGTTCAGGTTACATCCTGAGATAAACCGGCGTCTCCGAATTTATTCTTCCGGATATCATCCCGTCTCACAAAATTGATCCGTCATTAATTTGCAGAACCCTGTGCCCCGCACAGGGTTTCCGCCTTTAAAACCAAACGAAAGCCCCTCACCCCTCATTACCCAACAGCCTAATGACAATTGAATGTTGAGTCCGGTTCCTCCGAATAGCGCTAAGCGGGCACACCTGTAAAGCGCCTGTCCCGCTTCCGCAGCGGGAAAACGCTGTTTCGCTTCTGTAGCGGGAAAACGCTGTCCCGAGCAGCTTGTCCACCTTAGGCGCGAACTTGCCCTCGGATCCCAAAAGAATTCTCATTAATTAACAGCCTTGCGGAATCTCATTAACCAACGAGCTTTAGCCGTTGGTCCATAGAGTATACGAAAAGAACCCCTAACGGTTTCAACCCTTTCCCCCTTTCAAAATACCAACTGCGCGTTGAGTCCGGCGATTCTTGCAAATCGGATAAGCGGGCACATGTAAAGCGCCTGTCCCTTACGAAAACCCAAAACAAGCGAAACGCTGTTTCGCTTAATAAAAGGAGTACAAAGTGACAATTTAACGCCCTATATATCGGGTGTGTATTATCCTACTCCCTCAGCCATCACCATAACAACCATAAACCGAGTCGGCGATTCATGCGAATAGTGATAAGTAGACACCTGTAAAGCGCCTGTCCCGCTTCTACAGCGGGAAAACGCTGTTCCTGCCTCGCCGATACGCAGATCGCTTAATTAAAATGATTACATAATGAATATTGAGTCCGATTCCTTGCAGACGAAATCCAGCTCTTCCAGAACCACCGAGTGACAACTGAATGACAATCAAATAAGAGTTGAAAGGAGATTGCCCCCTCAAAAGGGAAATTATCGAAGAGATATAAGTATAGCTGTATGATCGTTTTCAAAGACCAACAGCTTGGGATTCTCAATAACCAACGGGCTTTAGCCGTTGGTCCATAGAGCATACGAAAAGAACCCCATAACGGTTTCAACCGTTTCCCCCTTTCAAAATACCAACTAAATGTTGAGTCCAGCGATTCTTGCAAATTGGATAAGCGGGCACACATGTAAAGCGCCTGTCCCGCTTCTGCAGCGGGACTCTCATGTAAAGCGCCTGTCCCGCTTCTGCAGCGGGAAAACGCTGTTTCGCTTAATAAAAGGAGTACAAAGTGACAATTTAACGCCCAATATATCGGGTGTGTATTATCCTTCTCCCTCAGCCAGCACAATAACAACCTTTAGTTGAGTCAGACGATTCATGCGAATAGTGATAAGCAGGCACGTGTAAAGCAGCTTGTCCCGACGGCTAGTCGGGGCCTGTCCCGCTTCCATAGCGGGAAAACACTGTTCCTGTCTCGCCGATAGGCGGATCGCTTAAATGAAATTGGCAATTGAATGTTGAGTCCGGTTCCTCCGGACGAAATCCGGCTCTGCCGGAACTATAGAGTGACCATGTATATCCGGCCACTCAACCTCTCAATACCTACCAGTTCTACTTCCAAAGCTGCTGAAAGAACCCCGGCCTCTGCCGGCTGAACTCTTATTATCTTTTGACCGGGCCTCATTAACCGTAATGGTTTTACCCTTGAGGTCTTTTTTATCGAGCTGTTTAATAGCTTCTTCAGGTTTTCCCGTCATCTCCACAAAGCCGAAGCCTTTGGAAATGCCGGTGTAAGGATCCTTCAGTATCTTGACCCTTGAGATGTTTCCGTAAACGGAAAACAATTTTGTGAGATCTTCTTCATTAACCTGTGAAGAAAGATTTCCTATGTAAATGTTCATATTTATCCTGTTGTATGTTCTTCCGGAATACTAAAATGGATTACCCGAGATCAGCAGGCGGAAAAGAAATTATGATTTATTAAAGATTCAGAAATAGATTAAAAAGGGGGTTCTTAAATCGAAGCAGTGAAGCTTTATTTTGTTCCTTTTAACTCTTTCTTATTTACTATTATCGGAAACTAATGTTCCATTATTTAATGAAATAAAATATCTACAATTTTTCAATAATCCAAGGATGCCGGGCATAAGAGGTATATTTCATCACGCCGGGCCTTAAAAAATTCAGATCAAAAAAGCGTGAAATCCGCGGACTTTTCAGCTATATACACCGGGAATTATCTTTTTCTCAATCATATCCGAAATCAGGTTTTCAAGCTTTTCTTCAAGACGGCTTAAATCGTATTCCGGTCTCACTTTAATATCGAATAGTTTTCCTGCAGCCTCTGAAAACAGCGTTTTATAATACGCGATGCCGTCTGTAATGTTGCTGATAAAAGTTGTGAAATACTTAACCTGGTTTTTTGAAAGAGGAAACTCGGCTGCGGCTGCTTTTTCCTCCAGGTATGTCAGGTACAGTCTCAGCTCCTTCATAAACATATTCGGACGGTCGTTCCTTATTATCAGGTTCAGCCTTCCGTAGATATGGTTTACCATCTCGCTTAATTTCGCAATGGATGAGAAATAAGCAAGGTTAGGACCGGGACATACAGAAGTTCCAACCCCGTCAACTTTTTCCGCCTTCTTGTTCATCTCAAGTACAGGCATCGCTAGTCCCAGGCATAAACAGGTTTTCTCTATAATTTTATCGTACGCTTTGCTTTTTAATACATCGCTTAAAGAAGAACTATTTAACTGTGCTATTTTCTGCGTCTGGTATTTTATCGAAGCTGTACATATCGGTTTATCGCTGAATTCCATATCTGAAATTAATAGCTTTTTGGGACAGGCACTCCCGGGTTTCCCCTGCGCTGCTTTCTCTTCCTTCTCAACATCTTTCGTATTACCTCTCAGACAGTTAAACGGAACTCCGAGGGGAGAAGTATTGCTCAGGTAAAGGTCACCCTCTTCGGCGCTGCTTAGAAGAGCCAGCGTTTTCTGATCAACATTTGTAACTTCAGGAACAAGCAGGAAGGGAGTTCCCCAGCCTACAGAATCCACCTGGTAGTAATCCAGAAGAAAATTATTTTCTTCAGCTGTGCCTACGCCGCCCTGTGCGGTGATCCTCAGCTCCGGAGGTACTTTGCCGAAAGGAATATTTTTTCGCGTCAGCGCTTCAGAAAGCACTGTGTAAAGTTCAGCGATAAGAGATGCACGGTTGTTTTTGAATTCCTCAAGTATTGGTCCCATTAAATAACCATCGGTAGCAAAAGCATGACCTCCGCAGTTGAGACCCGACTCAATCCTGAACTCTGAAACCCATAGTCCTTTTTTTGCCAGGAACTTTCCCTGTATAAGTGCTGAACGGTAGTCGCTCACTTTAAGGATAATCTTTTTTGTAAGTTCGCCGTTTATGTCCGGCAGGAAATCCGGAAATTTTTCGAAGTAGCTGTAGAGCCTCGGGTTCATACCCGCAGAGAGAACTACCGATGAACTCAGACTGCTTTCGGCAAACCCGCGAAGCGAGGCGTGCGCATCATTAAATTCAACAGGAAGCTGTCCTGATTCATCAAAATTAGCCTTATCCACTTTTGTCATAATATTAACATCAATACTGCCGCAGTGCATGAGACTGTCGAGTATACCCTCTACATCACCCGCGTCAAGCGTCCCGGCCTTAAATTCCCGCAGGTACTGCTTTAATTCCGAACTATCAGGCAGAAGAGAATAGTATTTCTCAAGCTCGGGACCCTTCCCAAGTATTTCGGATTTCAGAGCAGTAAAATTCCTCATTACCAGTTGATTTATAAGGTTCAGGTAAAGAGTAATTCTTGCCGCCCTGTAATCAGGTTCTTTTATAGAAACAGGAACGTAAGGGATGTCATTAAGACGGGAATGTATCTCCCTCATTTTTTCAATGAGGTCATCATCTACAATTGAGATGACTGAATCTATTCCATAGTGTGCAACTTTTAAAGGAGCGTCGACAGTGAAGGCGAGTCCCATTACAGGGATATGGAAATTATGGGTATTTTTAATCATAGTGTCTCTTAAAATGGAATAATGGTCAGGACATAAATTACCTGGTATTTTACCATTTTCCCGAACGGCCGTTGCCTGAACCGCTGAAACCGCCGCGGTCTCTTCCTCCGCCTCCGCCGGTCTTCGGGCGTGCTTCGTTAACAACGATGTTTTTACCCTTTAAGTCTTTTGAATTAAGCTCTTTCAGGGCAGTTTCAGGATCACCCGTCATCTCAATGAATCCGAATCCCTTTGAAACTCCCGTATACATGTCTTTTATAACTTTAGTACTGGTAACATTACCGTACAGGGAAAATAAATTCTTTAAATCTTCTTCCGTAACTGAACTTGAAAGGTTGCCTACATAAATGTTCATACACTTTTCCTTATGGTTTGTCTGCTTCTATCGTACAGAAATAAAATTGATCATACTGAATAGACGGAAAGCTGTTGTTAAATTGGATTATAAAATTGAAGAAATATATTAAAAAGGGAAACTATTTATTAAAAAGGGGTACTCTTAAGGCTAGTTCAGCTTTTTTATTTTTCTTTTAACTTCTCTTAAATAGTTGGTTAACTATAAGTTCCATTATTACACAACCAAAATAACCACAATAAATTATTATTCCAAGAGAAAAATAGACGTACGGGCTTTTCTCCCATAGCTGCCCCTGCGTCCCGCACCATTGATTATATTAACAAAATACATAACTGCTCCCTTTATATATTAAAAAAGCCTGAATTAATTCAGGCTTTTCTTAGTAGCGGGGGCCCCGCCTTCACACATTAAAAACAAATTTGGGCGGGGTAAACAGGACACAACTTCTTTCCGGTTACTATTAAACAAAAAAAATCCCCACCAAAAAGGTGCGGATTTTTTTTTTTTAGTAGCGGGGGCAGGACTTGAACCTACAACCTTCGGGTTATGAGCCCGACGAGCTACCAATTGCTCCACCCCGCGATGTAATATTTGTTTCTTTGTCAGGTTATGAGCCCGACGAGCTACTCCCGACTTTTGGTCGGGACTCCACCCCGCGATATAATATTTGTTTCTTTGTCAGGTTATAAGCCCGACGAGCTACTCCCGACTTTGGTCGGGACTCCATCCCGCGATATAAATTTTGGATTACAAATATAGCTATTAGCCTGCGTGTTTCCAAATTTTGTAAATTCTGTGTTGCTTTGAGCAAAATTGAAGCAATAAATGCAGGCTCCTCTCGGTAGGTCAGGAACTTGGACAGCATTTATCGGTTATCCCGCTCTAAATTTTGGATATGTTCGGTCGGGAGAGCTCTCCGTTCTTGTGGCTTCCGCCATGAGGTGGATTAAAAAGAAAAACTATACACAAGCTTTAATTTTAATTAAAACTGAAACGGGGCACCCTCCGTATACATCATCCAAAGCAAAGAAAGTTTAATTTATGTTGGTTCACCTACAGATATAATAAACGCCTATTTTAGCATAACCATAAATTAGCAGGTTGGACTAAAAGAGGTAATGATTGGAAAATCATACACCTTGAAGAATACGCCACACTATCGGAAGCGGGGAGAGTGATATGTGGTATAAAACAGGAGTTGGCAGAGAAGCAATAAAGAAAATAATAAGCTCGACGGACTCATAATCTACCGAGGCGGCGGATTATAGGTTCAAATCCGCAAGGGCGGACTGCCCCGTCACTAAGAAAGACCTGAAATTAAACATTTTGTATTTTTCCATTTTAAAGGGGGAACCAGATTTGATTACTCGAATTTGAGGGAAAGTGATCAAACAGTAATCAAATTAAGTAACCTCATTTCTTCTAAGAAATGAAACCACTTTATATTAAATTGATTATTGACGGAAGTAATCAATCTGAATATCTCAATAATTAAAAGAGTTTAAATTGTGAATAAAAATGTTAATAATAACTAATTTAAATTCTAAAATATGGTTTGACAGACAATCTATTACTGTTAAGGATTTAGTTTAACAATATATCTTATTGGGGAAAAAACATCTCTAAGAATTAACTTATCTAATATAGGATCGAATTTATTTTCCTCTTTTAGAGTGAAATATACGAAAGCTCCTTTTTTAATCCTTTTAGGAGGAGTAGCAATTTTAGTTCCTGGAAGCGATATGATTTTTTCTGGGAATATTCGAAAAAGTGCTCCTTTAAAATCCTTATTAAGTGTAGGATTAATATTCTTTTCAAAAGAAGCTACAATATATAATTGATTTTTAAAAACACCATGAGAATACAAATTACTATATATACAATTACTTAGAAAATAATTGATTTCATCTTTAATATTATTATAAGGTATTTTTGTATCCTCAACAGAGTCAAGAAATTTTTTAGCTAATACACTAGTTGCTCCATTTATAAACATTTGAGAATTCCCAAATAACTGTTCTCCTTTTACAACCAAACTCAATATTGCTTTTGATATTTCAGCATTTGATTCAATACCGATTATTTTAAGTAACTTTGCTCTAAGTATATCCCATTTAACAGTGCATTCTTTAAAACCTTTCGTGTCATTTTGAGCAAAAACCTCAATGCTATGTTGTTCTATCTGATGTTTATTATATTTAAGTTCATGAATATGTTCGGAGATATAAGTTTTAACATAAGGAAGAATATCAATTCTAAGCTCTTTTAGCAAATTATTTCTTGTTTTATAGGGATAATGCCTAATGAATTCATCAATCGAATAATATTTTACGGAAAGATCTTTTTGAGTTTTAATTTCAACTTTATTACTCTTTATTAAACCTGCGAAAGCTCTACAACAGCTTTTATAGAAACTATTATTTAATTCACCTCCAAAATAATATTGTGAAACAGAACTCTTTTTTAATATTTTTTTCTGTTCTGCAAGTGCCCAGATCACTTCGTTTTGAGAGAGGGGAAATGATGCGTTTTTTAGAAAAGAAATTATATCCTGCTGTATACTGCCAAAACCCCTTGACATTTTAAGTGTTGAATTCTCTTCGATAAGAATATTCTACGGTTAACATTTTTTTAAAGCGGGTATCAGGGCAGTTATTAGAGAAATTACCCCTGTAAAAAATGCTATATATGTAATAATATCGTCCATATCTTCTTTTTTCACGCTTTTTTATTAACTATAATATTAATAAAAATAAGAATTATAGTCAATATATAAGTGTTGAAAATAAGATTTTGTGTCTCCAGAATTGATGATGACCTGAAATTATATGCAATTAGTTCTCCTTGTTTTAGGTACAGATTTTTATGAAAAGTTAAAATTATTTTTAAAGAACTTCAGTTTCTCCGTTCCCGCAATGAAATGCCAACAGGTTTTTCCTGCCAGAATAGAATGAAAGCGGACTGCCCAGCAACTACCAAAAAAAGTCCTAATTTTTTTGGTGAGGGTTTTTTATTTTTCAACCTTTAATTTAATTTTTTAATTAAAGGGGAAGATTTAGGTAATTGGTAGAATCTCATAAGTGATACAACTGACTTACTTGTGGTGCCATTAAAACTATAAAAGTCATTCGAAAGAATGATCTTATTTGCCTCTTCAAATTGTTGTAGGGTAAGATTTTTTAATTGATAGCGCCATTTGTCCGTTAATCCTTTGCTATCATAAAAGTTTCTCCAGAGTATAAATGGTTCTGGCATTATTAGAATTTCAAAATATTCATCAAGATTTTTTCCGAAAGCTCTTTCGAAAAAGGTAGTACCTGGCATTCCAATTCCTTTTGTGACATTAAGTACGCATTGTACAGCTCTTAAATACTTTCTATTCCAATATTTTCCAATATATTTTCTGTTTAAGGATGCATACCCATAGAGTGGAATAAATTTCATCGGGAATGAGAAAATGTTGGAATTCAATTCTTTATGTAGTTCAACATTAATTTTTAATCTAGTCCATAGATCTTCTGGTTTATCGACATAGTTGAATAAAATGTAATTTGAAAGTTCTTTCACACCATACTTATCTGCCAACCGAATCGCATTTATGTACTTCTCTTTTAAAAGAACATGATCAAAAGCAATACGCATCGGTCTAATTGGAATCTGGCTAAGCAATTTCATATTTTCTTCATTTACGTATCTGCAATCAATTCCTTGATTAAAGTCAACATATCGATTCTTTTTGCTCTTATTACGATATTTCTCGACAAAGAAATTTATTTCCTCTTTACATTCAAGGATCATTTTCTTTTTAATCTCTTCTTTATTTCTTAATCCATAATAGGTAAGTAAGGATGTAAAATCGGCTTTGTCCTTGATCCTAGTAATTCTATGAAGGATATAATCATTCAAATATTCATAAATCCTAGTAATATATTTATTAGTGTTGAGAGGATCTTTTTCCTTCCTTAAGTAGCTCCAAAGTATTTCGAATTTATTCGGAGGTGTGAACCGAGCCCCCAACCCAAAACCCATCTCTATGATTTCCTCAATTATCTTAGGAAAGAGTGGCGAACCTAAAACATTGTTGTCCATCAAAATTAAATCTTTACGGTCACCATGTTTTTTCTTAATGAGATTAAGTTGTTCGGAAATAGAAATTTTATCTTTATAGATAGGTTCGAGTTTTGGCACTGCACAAAAGCTACAGGTTCGAGTACAACCACGAGTCATATAAGTGAGATAACCTGTATCAAGAGGGTATTTATGCTCAATCGTTTCAAGTATGCTATAATCAGGTGTCAGTTCATCGATATTAATTTTATTTTTATCTAGGATGCCAGGTTCGTCTAATAAACCTGTGATAATGTTCTTCCCAATTACTAAACCAGTCTCCTTTGCAATAATTTCGGGTATAAGAGAAGCGGCTACACCACCAACAAATAAATTATCAATTGAGTTAACCACTTGCTTTGAAAATTCAATCGCTTCTTTGGTCTGCTTCCAGTAAAAGGTAAATAGGGTAGTTACGTAAACGCGATCCCACTTTCTTTTTAGAATATAATTTCTTGAGAAGTGATTAAGAATATTTTTTACCGTGCAACTATAATTGGGAGGAAATATTTCTAATATTTGATTTAAGACCTCATTATTTTTTTTCTTTTAAATATTTGGACAGAATTGGTTTAAGCTTACTAACATCTATAGCTCCATTTACTTTATTTAATTTCTGTATACACTCAGCAAATCGTTCTTCAAAATAATATTGGTCAAAATCACCTTTATAAAAAAATACCTTATCACCTAAAAGTTTATGGTATGCACTAATTTTCATTAGGCCCAAAGGGGGGTATTTGTTTAAATAATTTGGTTCTATTAAAAGAATCTCTCTCATCAGTTTAAATTTAAGTATTGTTCGAAAGCCATTGTGAAAATCTTGGCAAGTAATGATGTTTAAAATTTCCTAAAAAATTAGAGTAGCCTACATTTTTAGAAAAAGCTGCTTTTTCTATTATTTCTTCTTTCAATTTGTTTAACGAACCAGCACTGGAGGTACCACCAAATTTACCAGACCTTCCAAAATCTATTCCTTCTATTCCTTTAAGGTTTTTCTCAAAACAAGTTGATTCGATTTTGGATATAGCATTTGGATCACCATTAAATTCATCGAATAACAAAACCACAAATAGAAAATGTAATGTCCTTAGGAATGCACCAATACTCACAGTTCTTAATAATATGCTACCTGAAGGATTAATCCATTGTTCTGGTAATAATTGTTTGATTGAGTTAAAATATTTAATGATAAATCGAATAATATTTATTTGGAGGTTTTCTTTATTATAATAAT
Source organism: uncultured Ignavibacteria bacterium (assembly GCA_963832715.1). Lineage (GTDB taxonomy): Bacteria > Bacteroidota > Ignavibacteria > Ignavibacteriales > Ignavibacteriaceae > DATFVA01. The sequence continues at coordinate 109,600 of CAWHVB010000008.1, forward strand.
ATAAAAATATGGGTTGATAAATGCTATGTTTTGATTTTTTATTTATAGTTGGAACCAGATAATCAATTAAAAATGCTTGTGAAATTGTCAGTTTTTCTTTTTCAGCTTGCTTCAATATCACTTGGTACAACGCCAAGCATTTTTATTCTTTTATAAAATGGTGAGCTATCAATTTCATTCATAACTTTTACAACTTTCGTGCATGAAAGCAATTTCACCTAAGTCTTTACTAAATTCACCAGTAAGATGGTAAAGTTGCGACTTATTTACGCTTTTCTGTGTATAATTTATTGTATAAAAAAGCTGGGCTATTGTTGATCTGTCGTACCCTATAATAAAGGAGATTATAAGCTCGTATTTATCTTTAACTTCTTGTGTTGCTTCCTGAAGCCCTCAAACTCTATGCTGTCCATCAATTACTAGTAATGTATTCTTTCTATGAGGTATATAGAGTGAGGTATTTCCATCAATATTTTCTAAAAACGGGTAATTGAATATTTCTTCATTCTCACGGGATAAAAAAGTTTGGAAATTATTAATGTCTTCATTAAGAAAATCATTTGCTAAATCACAGGTAACAATAATCGTATTAGGAAAAAGCGCGAACTCTTCCTCGCTAAGAAATTCCGCGATTTCTTTTACCCTTCTTTTATCCTCTTTTCTTTGAAAAGCTTTATTATCAATACTTTTTTTATCATCATTTATCAGGAAGTTATAATATTCTTCGTCATCCTTAAATTTTGAAGCTAGTGATGCCTGAATATTCATGTCATATTCAGTAGGTTCTACCGTGTATATATCCAAAAATGTATCACAAAACATTTTCCCAACATAAAAACTCTTTCCTTTTTGGTTTAGGTTTAGCAGTTTAACTTCAAAATAATTTTTTTCAATAATATCATTTTTCATATCATTGTTCCTTTTCCAATTCATCTTTCATTTTAGACACAGATTTTTTTATTCTTTCATTTTCTGCTCTTTGCTGATCAGCATAAATTTTCGCAACTAAATCTTCAACCGACTGCTTACTTAATGATAAAGCAATTCCTAATGTGATAATAAATATTACTATTGTAATTAGCCAAATATTATTACTTATAAATGATTTTATTTCTGTTTGTGGAATTTCCGGGAAAAAACTGAACAAAGCGAATAGTACTATCACCCAAAAAATAGTACCCCACAAAGAAAAATTGGGTATGCTTTTTTTATCCTTCATATATAATATTACCTGAAATAAATAAAAGCAAGATATTAGAAGCGTAAACGAGTAGGAAAGATAGCCTGAAAAGATTTGATTCCCCTCTCTGTTTGAAAGATACGCAAAGAATAGTGGTGTTACACAGCAAACAATGAAATTAACGAAAAACCAAACCGAATATTGTTGTAATCTTATTATAAACACTTTTATCTCCTAACAGTTTTTAGTCCTTGTTTGATTTTAATGATTCAATAATTCTATCCTGAAGTTCATGTGCTTGCCCTTCTGGTAGATGTATTTCAATCACTTCAAATACAATTTTTAATGCATTTCGAACTTCTTTTGAATAGCTGGTTGGTATTTTATTAAGCTTTATAATTCCGTGTTGTTTCTACCTTTTCTTTAAGCTTCTCAATTTCTTTTAATACTGTCTCTTTTAATCTTTTAACAGTCTTTTCCTTAGCTTTAGTAGTATGTCCCATCATCTTCCGATTTTTCAATTCGGGTTATAACCCTTTTAACATCTTTTTCTTGTTTCTCCAATTTATCGAACAATCTAACTTTGCCGTTGGCGGTGACACCTTCATCAATTTCTCTACTAATTGTATTTAGCTCTTTCTCTGCATTTTTAATTATTTTATTATCTGATCTTTCTTGGGAAGATTGGTAAGGGAGTTTGCATAAAATATTTCGAGTAGTTTTTTCCACTTTTTCACGAAAATACTTGTAAGATGTATTTTGTTCGAAGTTGTCTCTTCTTGCATTAGGAATCAGTTCATCATCGAAGACAAATATTTCACCAACATACCAACGATTTAATCTTTGATAAGAGGGGTTATTACCGAAAAAAGAATCTAAGGTGCGGTTATCTCCAATTTGAATATTATGTTTTCGCAATCTCATACCATTAATGTCATCTTCTTTTATTTGTCCCGTTAATTTTGTTAGACCATACCAGCCAAGAAATAATAAATCGCCATTCTTTTTATATCTTCAAAAAACTCTATTTCTTGTATGAAATCTTTTTCCTTTTTGTTCCCTGCCAATACCAATCTTCGATATGGTTTATAAATCGTTTCACTGTTTAATATGATTTTATATTCTTCCGGTGTTTTACCTAAAGAAAGAAGTTTTTCATTAATCTTTTTAAATCGGCAAACATTTGACAATTATATGGAACCGGTGCTACCTGACTCAAATAATTTTTTATCTCATCTTTATCGAGTAAATTATCATTTTCTTTTCGAACACCAGTAAGTATAACTTCAAAGTAATGTTCGTCTTTGTCATCTGATTCAATTGAAACTTCTGTTACTCGGTTAACTAGTTCAATGACATCCAGATCTTTTTCAACATTTGGAAGTAAAAGATTTCTTAACTGTTTACAATCCCAAACTGTGATTGTCTTTTTATTCTCACCGGGGTAAGAAGTGACAAAAGTAAGTTCGTCACAATACCCCAAACCTCCCAGTCTCCCTATTCCTCTAAATCCGCGTTGTTCTTTAAAATCTTTTTCGGATTTACCAATGTCGCCCAACTTATTATAAACTTCTGCTGCAGGAATACCAACTCCATTATCACGAATAGAGATTTCGCGCTTTCTAACATTAATTTTAATTTCAATTGTCCCTTCATCCTTCCCCAACAAATTATTTTTTATTGCATTATCAATGGCATCCGTAGAGTTCTGAATATATTCTCGGAATATAATTCTGCTATCAGAATACATACCCGTAGTTAAAGACTCGAGTACATTCTTGCCAACTATTCTTTGCATCTATTAATTACTCTGATTATACGATGGAAATGGGAACTTAATTTTTAATAATGTCCTGAATATTGGGTGTTCGATTATCAAATCACCCTTATCAAGGCGTGTCATCATATTTGTAAACACTTTGGGAATAAATCGATAATCAGGTTTGGAAATTTCAATTGCATTTGTTCTACCATAAGCGTGGGTTGAACAGTTCCCTTTTGCTCTATCGTGTATTGCACTTTTAAATTGCTCTGCAGAAAACAATACTATACCCATTGATCTTCCGCGCTCTGTAATCTCTAAAATATTGTTGAGTATTGGCGATGTCTTTGGTGCAGAAGAAGAAGCATATTTATTTAATTCATCAACAAAGATTACTATACGTTTTGGAATTTCGTTTTCGGGTCGATCAGTTTCACCGAGTTTCAAGTCATAGACTGAGCGGACAATATCACCAAAAACAAAGGTTTGAAGTTGTTCTTCTAATCTAGCAATATCTATTACAAACACCTCACCTTGATTAATATTTTGAATTGCATCCCGTAGGAACACTTGTCTCTTTTCTGAGGCGCCTTTATTCGGTTGGAAAATGTCATTCATTACAGATTTTCTAATTAGCCTTTTAAATTTTCTCCATGACATTACAGAAATATCTTTATCCTTTACCATGTCCTTTCTTTGTGAACTCACCTATCTCATCTAAAAAGCTATCCCAGGTAAGACCCTGAAAATTTGGATTTTCACCTATATAGCTTAAAATAGATTCCATTGTTTGAGCAGGATCATCAATACTACTGAATAAAAGGTCTAAAGAGTCAGCATTTTCTTCGTAAGTGTAAATAAAATTATGGGCTCTATCTGTATTGTGTTGAACTTCTAAAACTTCTTTTTTTAAGTGTGTACTGCTAAACAATCGGTCACTATTTTTTTGAAAGGGATAAAAATACTTTACGTTATCAAAAGGCTTACAATCGATACCGCACCTTTTATATTCATTCTTCTGATATTCGTTAAGGTTGGATTATTTTCATCTAATCTTAACAAATCAAATCCTTTCACATTTAAGACAACAAAAGCAACATCCGTCATGGTCTGCTGCAATGCCTGAAGCAAAAACATTGCATAAGATGTTTTCGTGGCTAAACCAGAAATACCAGAAATATTCAAATGTGCCCCTTCTGGCCCAATTAGAAAATCGGAGTTAAAATTAATAGGAACACTAATTTTATTAGACATTTCAATGAAATCCAGCTGGAATAGGATTCTTAATATTCTTCAAGCCCAACGCTTCAATAATTTCACTTTCCTCACAGAAGTAAACTTTCTGGCCATCTTTAATTGGCATATAAATTTGTTCATTACTATTTGCTTAGAATGATTTGATAAAACTTTACACGAAACAAAATTTAGACCTAATCTATTTGTCTGTGGAATTGCTCCTGACTTCACCAAAGTCAGATGAAACATAATTACTTATATGTCCTTCGCTATCGGTTATATGCGTTATTTCTTCAATTACACCATAAGTTATAGAGTTTTCATAATGTTCTACTTTAATTATATCAAAAGGCCTTACTAATATTCCATCTTTTAACCAAAAATTAAAATTATCTACAGTTGTAGGAGATTTTTCTGAAGCGGATACTTTACCAATTGGCTCATTCATATTACCCCTCTAAAAAATACTTAAAAATTGTTTGTCACTTAAAAAATTACTTTTAATAAATAACTCGGTTAAATAAATAGGATAAAGATGATTTGCCCAACGATCATCTTTTCCATGGCAAGTTACATTTCTTTCTTGTAAAATTGCTGAAGAAATCTCATCAATCAATTCTGTTTGAAATCCATCTTCTTTTTCTTTTTGAGTGGTAGCTATTTTTTCAATTTTAATAATGCCTTCTAAAGGTCCTTTTGTGTATTTTTTCTCTCTAATTCTTAAATACCATGCACCGATTACGGTTTTAAATTTCCTTCCACTTTGAGGTTCATATTTGTATACAGGGGTTCTTTCGCCATAGTTTAATGAAGTAAGATAACTTCCTATTTCTTTTCCTTTAGTTTTTAATATCCCTTGCAAATTAGGATTAAAAGACTTTGAAACACCAATTACATTATGGAAAATATATTCCTGTTCTGCTTTTATGTTTGTATACTGTAATGATCCATCTACCATCAATATTTCATCAGTATTTAAAAGATTAGAAGTTACCATTTTGTCGATCAATATTATTTCTTCATCTAACATTTCTGTTTGAATTTTTGCTATAGCAAGATTTTCAGGCGGTCTTTGAGTATTTGCTTGATGTTTGTATTCTACTACTCGATCAATTTGAATATTATTTTTAACAATTGTACATATTTCATTTTTTATTTTTTCAAATTCGCCACGCTGTTCTATCAGGAAGAGCAATAATATTAAATTTAGAAAGATGAAGGTTCTTAACTACTTTGTTCTCTCTTATACATACTGCTGTTCCAATTTGTCCAGCTACAATTGGTAAATACTTCCCATCAGTTGAAGCAAAATCAACGATTTTATATGTACGTCTTGAACCATCTAAAAAATATTTAAATAGTGAAATATCAGACTTAAATGGTGTAAGCCTTCTCTTTTCTGCCGTTTTACTAGTTTCAAAAATTTTCTGAGTATTAAACTTTTCATCTTTATCTTGATACTCATCGGGAATTATATCGTCGAGATGCAACTTATTTGAAGGGAAACATTTACCCCCACTATATTTTTCAACAATACCTAAAATCCTACCCATTAATTATTACTCATTGTGAGTTCTATATTATTAATATTAAATGTTTGGACTTCATCAGCAGTATATTTTCAATCATTATTGGTAAAATAAAGAATACTCCAAACTAAGTGAAGCATTTTCCTAAGGAATTTTAAGGAACGCTTTAAAACACCAAAGCCCGAGTTCCCTCAGGCTCGATATTAAAATTTAATGCTCTTATAGCTTGAATATTGCTATTTGTTCTTGCGACCAAATTTTGATCGAAAGATTGCGAGATTATTTTGATTCGATTGCTCAATGCCAGCTTTCAAACCATCTACTTTAATTACATTTAGCTTAGAAAACCTAGTCTACGTTAAGCTGTCCTGAGCTATTGCTGATGGCACTTTTAATACCAAATACGTATTTTTTGAACAAAATAAATCACCTTCTTTTTGAGCAGTGCCCGAATATGGAAGTTTATATCACAAGAATTAAAGAAACTGGAGCATATATAACCTGCCGCGTGCAGATATATTTTCCTGTAAGCACTAACACGCGTAGCATTCATAGTTAAGCTTCAAACTTAATTATGCCATCTATAGAAATAATTTGTGTTAATCAAATAAAGTGTTCAAGATTCAATAAGCTTACTTTTGCATTAGAAAGTGAGAACAAATTGGTGTCTCATCGATCATTTCCACTTTTTAAAAAGATTTTGACAGACTAAAAGGCTGTATATATCATTTGGGTTGTCCGCATCTAAAAAATAATAAAAGTGGAGCTTTTGAAGCATTCGATTTGCTGAGTAAGAAATGTCAGGTGTCACCAGCCAGATTATTCCCCAGGTAAATAGCTAATAAGTTAGATCATTCCCCAATTTCAGGTTCATTTGATTCCCCAGTTCTGGGTCCACATTATTCCCCAGTTATTAGGATCAGATGATTCCTCAGTTTCAGGTTCACATTATTCCTCACCCATAAATAGGTAAATCTTATTGAAATCATTTGCATTTTTACTCCTCAAAAATACAAACAGGAGTGAAAGTGCCCTATAAAAAGGTGATAGTCAAATGGATTGACTGATATAATCAGAAGAATCAAAGACGGACGAGCATAAGTGAAATCTCCCGAGCAACTGGCCGGGACAGAAAAACAATCAGGAAGTATATCTCCTTTATAAAACAGGAAGATATCGGGAAAGGAGAAACTCTGCCGGCAAATATATTACTGTCGATAAAAGAGAAGACCCATAAACCCTCCGGAAAACAGGATCTATATTATCCAAAATAAACCCAAGAATTGCTTATAAAAATTATTTTCATCATCTAGGAAAGTAGAATACTATATCTTCTTTAATTGCTTCATACGTATTTTTAAGAAATCCTGGTATAAGAAATCTCACAAATAGATTATGAACAATTTTAAGTTATAAGCAATTAGTTAAATATTTGTCAGGTGTTATATAGTCTAGTATTAAGTAGCCATCACTTCTTTTATGTATAATAAGGCGAGTTCTACTTTAAGTCTTCTTTCATAAGTTGGAAATATTTTTTTGGTAATTAGATAGATAGCTTCAGTATCCTTATTCGTACAGAACTGTTCTCCATAGGACGAAATAGAGAACACCGCTTGTAATTTATTATGATCAATAGAAATATTTCCACAGAAAATCGAGCCTATATTTTCACAAGATTTATCACGAGTATCAGGAACATACTTATTTTTTGTAATTGCTTCCCTCTTATCCGGAAAAAACATATAATCTTGATTTGCATGAATTATTTGATATGCGGTTGTATGATCGTTACTAATCAGATCGTTAAGTTGCAAACCCTCTTTCAAATTAATGGAGGGCATCCATTCCCAATCACTTCCATCTTTCTTTATAAGAACACTTACACCAATATTGTCACTCTCTATACCAAAATTCTGAGAAAGAACCGTCCTGAAATTATCTAATATTAGTTCGATTTGAGTGCGAGGCTTTGTGATTTCGTGAAAAGGGGATGAATCATCTGGATGATCTTGAATATAGTTAATGAATCTTCTGTATTTGTATTCCTTTAGCGCATTTAGACTACTATTTAAATTTCCTAGGACTTTTTGTCCTTTATATTTGGAATTTTCATTCCACTTATCGGCTGAAGATTTAAGAAACGTGAACAAAATACTAATTAAGAAAATTGGTAAAGATACATAATACACTACAGGATAGAGGTTATTATCAATATCTTTTAACCCAAGGTTTCTACCAAAAACCGAAATAAGTATAAATAAACCCGGAATTAATGGTACAATTGAAGCCCAAATCCAATGTTTAATGGATGTGTCATATAACCGACGGAAGAAGGTAATTTTTCGATTTTGCATTAGCCCCTAAAGAGGATTAATTCATTCCCCTTTTCCTTTATTGTTTCTAGATCGATTTTTCGTTACTCTCATCATCAAGCTTTTCAACGTTTTTCAAATAGACATCCTCGGATGGGAAAATATCATCCAATGGATAAAAGTACGCTGTTAAGATTAAATTATTTTTAGATACCTTTTCCTCTCTATCATCTTCTCTACCTAATCCTCTCATTAGAGCTCTTTTGTTATTGATATTTGAGGTTATTACATTTGGCATAATTTTACCCTATTAAATTTGTCCATTTGTTTTTGTACTAATAAAACAATTTATGTGCCATTTTAGAATAAGAAATGGTAGAAGGAATTACTGATATGTAAATATGGACACAATATTAATTATTGTCAAGTAAAAATTTACTTTAACGAACATTGCATAATTATTTAGGAAATGAGGATTTAACTAATGCATGATAGATTAGGTGACAATAACACGGTTAAATGTATTAAGATCCAAAAATCCTAGGAGTATTATTTTAAGTGATTAAATGGAGGATAATTGAATGATTTTCAATATTGGATACTAGGAAATATACTGAAAGAAAGAGAATGGATATATTTCATGATCACTGAAATAATCTTTGTTTTCTGACATAGTTTGCCGTTTATTCATACAAATTCCTAACGCCGCTTCCGCTTGCCACCCGAAATATACTGGTGGATGCTAATGTTCTACTTGTAAGTTCATATAAACAATCATTATAAACCTTCGGTTCATTACTGACAGTGCAAATAAAACCAAAATCTTCTCTCCCCAAATTTTATTTGAGAAGTATCATTTTCTTCGTCTGAATAAAATCTCCTGCCTGCCCGCCGGTAGGCGTGGTCCTTATTTGATAGAAATATATTCCGCTGGGTAAATCTTTGGCATTCCAGGTTAATTCATAAGTACCCGCCGGCTTCTCCTCGCTTACAAGAGTTTCAATTTCTTTCCCCAGTATATCATAAATTCTGATCTCGACATTTGATACTTTCGGAATGCTGTATTTTATTTTTGTATCAGGATTAAAGGGATTTGGATAATTCTGTGAAAGATATGCTTCTTCGGGGTAATTGACTGGTTTATCATCACTTATAAAAGTAATTCCGCCGTTAGTCGTCTTTAAGATCGTTCCTCCATTACCAACGGCCCACCCTGTTTCTTGTCCAACAAATGTAATACTACTAAGTTCATTTAGTGTTCCACTCTGTTCCTGGTACCAATTCAGACCTCCATCTGATGTAGTTAATAATTTGCCGTTATCTCCTGCGGCCCATCCTATATAAGGAGTAGTAAAATACACTGATTCAAGAGAAACATATTCATTTATATTTGTAGTGCCCGGGATCCAGTCACTTCCGCCGTTTGTGGTAGTTAGGATTAAAGGGCCGAAATTATAACCTGCCGCCCAGCCCAGATCTGAGTTAAGGAAAAAGATATCGTACAATGATAGATTACTTAGATCTAGCTGCTGAATCCAGTTATCTCCGCCATTAGTTGTTTTTAAAATAATGCCTCCCTGTCCTGACGCCCATCCAGTGCTTGTATCAAGAAAAAAAACATCCTCTAATTTGTGATAGACACCGGAATTTTGATTGAACCAGGTTTCTCCTCCATCCGATGTTTTTATAATTACACCATTTTCCCCTACAGACCAGCCTGAATAATTATTACAAAAGAAAATTGAATTCAGATTTTCAGTTGTTCCGGAATTTTTAGGCACCCAATTTATTCCGCCATCAATTGTCTTCAATATTGTTCCTTCATTCCCTGCAACCCATCCCATATCCTTATTGATAAATATCAGGGATAAGAGATAATACTCACTGGTATTACTTACCTGGGGATTCCAATCTACCCCGCCATTTGTAGTTTTATAAATTTTACCGGGAATTCCTGCCACCCAGCCGATACCTGAATCAATAAAGCAAACAGACTCCCATTTCCAGGTGACGCCCTGAGATTGAGCGTCCCAATTAGCCCCGCCATTCGTTGTTTTAAGCATCACACCATTTTCACCTACAGCATATCCTGCATTTTCATTTATAAAAGAAACAGAGTTCAAATTCTTTGAAGTTACATGAGATTGACGAGCCCAGCTTTCACCCCCATTAGTGGTTTTGAGAATTAATTGAGGGGTAATATCCTCATAGCCTACACACCATCCGGTATTAGCATCAATAAAATTAATGGAGTATAAATAACCTCCATTATAAATAGCCTGTGTAAACCAGGATGACCCGCCATCCGTAAGTTTTAAATATAGAAGTAATGCCGGAGGCCCAGCCAGTCAGTGAATCAACAAAACAAAGTGAAAAAATAGACCAGTTTAAACCCGGCTAGATATGGCTGCCAATTTTCACCTCCATCAGTAGTAGAAAGTATTGCCCCGCCTGCAGTCCACCCCTTATACTGATCTATAAAAAAAACCGAATATAGAGGTTCGGAGGTATTACTTGACTTGGATTCCCAGCTAAGACCCCCGTTTGTTGTTTTATAAACCTTACCTGTGTCTCCGACAACCCAACCAACATTAGCATCCACAAAAAATATAGAGTTAAGATTAGTAGAAATATCACTTACAAGTAAATTCCAATTACTCCCTCCATTTGTAGTTTTTAGGATCAAACCCCGACTACCAGATACCCACCCGGTGTCTTTGTTCAAGAAATAAGATGAATACAAGCTTCTGGAAATTCCGCTCGATTGTAAAATCCAGTCAGAACCATTGGTAGTATGAAGAATTGTTCCTGCGCTTCCTACAGCCCAGCCTACATTTTGATCAACAATAGATACATTATAGAGCGAATTGCCGGTCGGTTTGGGATTCTGCCAGAACCATCCGCCTTGGCTTGCCGGCGGCGGGACAGGTTGTGCAAAACATATTTGTGTTAAAAATAAGGTAAGTAATGTCCCATTTACTAAAAATTTCATCCTATCCTCCCATAGATACCTCCAAAATTACCTGCTTGATCCACCTTTGTCAAGAAAACTGCTCTTCAAGGTTGCTTAGTTTTATTCTCCTTCAGTTTTTTTTTACTGGAACAAAATCTGTTCTGCTGTATTTCTCCTGTAATTTCCTTCTGATATTTATAAGATTGTTTATTCTTATTTGAAGTTCTTTTGTATCGAATGGTTTTGTAAGATAGTCATCAGCACCGGTTTCAAGTCCCTCAAGCCTGCTCTGCTGCTCTGATTTTGCTGTGAGCAGAATTATCGGTATATGGCTGGTTTTTTCGACATTTTTAAGTCTTCTGGTGAGTTCATTGCCGTCCATCTTCGGCATCATTATGTCACTGATAATAAAATCGGGAATAATCTGCTCTGCTTTTCGTAACTCCCTGTTCTCCGTTTTGTGCTTCTTCAATTTGAAACTTAATACCCAGGGAATCTTTTATAAATTCTCTTACATCTGTATTATCTTCCACTACAAGAACTATGTTTTTATCCTCATCAGTTACATGTGTTTCATTAACCTCTTCTACTGCTACTGGGATAAAATCTTGTTTATTCTGCTGCAAGTCCGATTTTTCACAGGTTCTTCTGCTTTAACTATTTCTTCATCTTTAAGATGTTTCAGGCCAGAAGGCAGTTCAATTGTAAATTCCGTCCAGCTTGTCCCGCCTTGTCTGGATCTCCAATTTGCTGTCGGCTGAAATTGATCCGTGATGAAAGTTCAACTAGCTCTTTTGTTAGTGCTAAACCAATCCCTGTTCCCTCGTGTTCTCTTGTCTGTGAACTGTCAACCTGGTAGAACCTGTCAAATAGTTTTGGTAATTCTTCTTCAGATATTCCGATACCGGTATCTTTTACCCTTATTTTCACAACTTATAATTGTAATTTCGACCGATGGGAGAATCTTATTAAAATACAGATAAGAACTAACAGTAGAAGATTCCTTCAGAGATGACTGAACCAGGTTGCGTTACTTTGACAGAAACTGTTATTTGTCCTCCATTCGGTGTGAACTTAAATGCGTTAGAAATCAGATTTGTCAATATTTTTGTCATCTTCTCTTTATCAAAGTACAGTTCAATCTGTTCTTTTTCAGAAATTACCTTAAGCGCTATATCTTTCCTTTCTGCTGCCGACTCAAATGACATAGTTATTCCTTTAATAAAAGAAACTATATTATCCTTTGATGCATTAAGCTCAAGCTTACCCGCTTCAATCTTAGAAAGATCGAGAAGCTGATTTATCAGAGCTAATAACCTATTTGCATTTCTTTTTATTGCTCCTGCTTGTTTGGTAGGTTTTTCACGTTGGCGCCTCTGTTATTATATTTTCTACTTGGACCCTAATATTAATGTGAGCGGTGTTCTGAACTCGTGTGAGATATTTGCAAAGAAACGGGATTTCATTCTGTCTGTTTCTTCTCTCTCCATTAATTTTACTTCATCCAGCTTCACCTGGTTTTTTAATTGTGTTCTGTTTAATTCGTATCGCCTAAGACTATACAGAACAAAAAGACCAAACAAAATATAAATTGTATAAGCCCACCACGTTGCCCAGAAGGGTGGAGGAATAATAATTTTTAATGATGCACCTTGCTCATTCCATACACCATCGAGGTTGCACGTTTTTACTCTGAAGGTATATTCACCCGCATCAAGGTTTGTGTATACAGCATTCCTCTGTGTTCGGGTATCTATCCAGTCTTTATCAAAACCTTCAAGCTTGTATTTGTACAGGTTCTTTGATGGATCGCCGTAATGCAGACCCACATAGTCAAAACGGAGGTCATTTTCATTATATGAAAGGTCAAGTTCATCTAAATCAGGAATAAACCCATCAAATTTTAATTTCTTATCCGGTTCATTGAAAAGGGAAACATTACTGATTACCACCTGCGGAGGTACCGGATCATCTTTTATGCTGTCAGGGTTAAACATTATAAACCCGTCATAAGTACCGAAAAGCATTTCGCCGGTTGAGGTTTTAAATGCACTATTCGCCCGATATCTGTTTCCATCAAAATTTACAGTAATGAAATAGTTTTTAATATGGTGAGATTGAATATTAAACTTGGATAATCCGTTGGCTGTTCCAATCCAAAGATTGCCTGAATCATCTTCTAGTATAGATTCTACTAAATTATTGGCCAGGCCGTCTTTTTCGGTAATATTATATACAGAAATTTCTCTTTTTCTGTCAAACAAATGAAGACCGCTGTCATAAGTTCCAATACAGAGTTTCTCTTTTATATCTTCATAAATCAGGAGTACAGTTGGAATCGAACTCTCTTTTGTTAAAAAAAATGATTTAAAAGTACCATCAACGGAATTGAACTTATTAAGACCACCTGTATTTGTCTCAATCCAAAATGTACCTTTTCTATCTTTAAATATCTGAAAAACTTTATTACTGCTTATACTTTTTTTATTCTTTGGATCGTGGACATATCTAATAAATATTACGGAACTTTTATCAAATTTATTTAGTCCGCCAAAGGTTCCTAACCAAAGAATATCTTTTCTGTCCGGCAGGATATACGTTATCGCATTATTGCTGATTGTTGTGGAATCATACGGATCGTTTGAGTAAAATTTAAATTTTCCATCAGAACGGTTAAACTTTCCTAAACCTCTGTTATTAGCTCCAAACCATATTGTGTTGGAGTTTTCAATGTATAAAGCATAAGTACCATTATTTTCAGGATCGAACTTATAATGATTAAATTTATCAGCAAAGCGATTAAAACTATAAAGCTCTTCGTCAGCTGTGAACCAGATAACTCCTGACGGATTTTCCGAGATACTGTAAACAGAGTTAAAATTATCCCTTTTGGGATTCACAGGATCATAAGTATAGCGTTTAATTTTTTGTTTTTTAGGATCCCACTTATTCAATCCTGCAAGCCAAGTCCCCACCCAAATAATTCCTGATTGATCTTTGCAGATGGAATTAACATAGTTACCACTAAGACTATATTGCTTATTGGTGTCGGATTTATACATTTTGAATTGCTCATTCTCCGGGTTGAAACAAACCAATCCCTGATTACACTCGTTAGACCAGAAACCACCACCCCATATAAATCCTCGCTCATCTTCTACTAATGGTCCAATATCATTTTCCTTCGTATACTGAAGTGAGGGTTTTGGTTGATAATACTTGATTGTATTTAGCAGTGAATTAAACTTTGCTAATCCCTTTGAATGTCCTATCCAGATAATTCCATCAGCAGCCTGAAAAAATGAATTTATATTGCCAAGTTCTGAGTCCATTTTGAATTCAGCCTTCATTTTTAGGGTTTCTTTTTCAGGATCATAAATCATTATCTTGTTCTTGATTCCCACATAAAGATTTCCCGTCTGTGTGTCTTCAATAAGTGCCCTCACGATAATTTGTGAGTAGTAAATCCGCTTGAAGCTTCCGGTTAGACAGTCAAATAATTCCAGCGAATTATTTGTACCAATAAACAGCCTTCCTTCTTTATCTTCATATATAGTCCGAACAGACTTTGAAGTCACATTTGTCGAACCATCGGCATTATAAATATATCTTTTAAATGTCTCGTTACTGCGGTCAAACTTATTCAGCCCGATGAGCGTTCCTACCCAGAGCGTTCCGGTGTGGTCCTCATAAATTTTAATTATCTGCCCACTGCTTATACTTTGAGAATCATCCCGTTCAGGTTTATATACTTTCATATTATAGCCGTCATATCTTACCAATCCATTCTGTGTACCAAACCACATATAGCCAAGATGGTCCTGAAGTATACATCGTACGCTGTTCTCCGGTAAGCCGTCTGCTATGGTAAGGTGCTCAAAGACAGGCTCGGGCCAGTTCGTGGTTTTATCTTTGCTTTGCGGAAGAATGTCAGCAATGAGGAGAAAAAATATAACAGGCAAAAAACAAAAGAAAAAAAGAATTCTATAGTTAGGTCTTTTATACATTTAAAAATGGTTTAATGGGTGGTGTAATGTGGAAGTTGTAATAATTTATTATCAAATGCAAATATATCTTGCCAGCCGGGTGTCTTGCCGCGTATAATGGTGCCCATACATAAGCTAGTCTTCGTAATTAGGCCCCCGTTTTGCCAGGAATACAATGATCTGGATCCTCAAAAACAGTCAATTTTCTTCGCTTAATAAAAGCTTCAAAATCGAGCAAAATACGGCATAAATACAGAGTGAATACGCTCTGAATACGCTGTCAATACGCTTTGATTACGTAGTGAATACGCTTGAAAATTAATCTAAATAAATGTATATTTAAGCGTTCATTTTATGGAGGATTTATGGCGTTAGTAAATAATTCTGTTCTTGGCGAAATTTCGGGGAAAATCGGCAATATAGTTTTACGGCAGGTGTACGGTAAGACAGTCGCGTATGAACGGCCTCCGCATTATAAAGCTGCTAAAACCCCTGCTGCCAGGAAAACAAGAAACAGTTTCGGGAGCGCTGTTAAATTGGCTAAGGTACTTATCGCTGATACAAAATTGAATGAGACCTGGGCTTCTGCAAAGATCCAGGGAGTAAATTCCAATCAGAGAATTATCAAACAGAATATAAAACTCTTTGATGGCCGTTTGTTAACAACCCGGAATAAAATAACTCCTGAGGGACTGTTCCTTAAAGTTGATTCTGCTTCATTTCAAAATCAGACTCTTCACTTAACTTTGAATTGTCCTGCTGAAAATAATCTTAAATTTCCGGCTGATTTATTTATACTCTATTACTTCGAAAAAGCAGATAAATCCATGCTTTTAACCCGGACAACCGTTTCCCAAGGTATTTCCGGGGGAATCTACGAGCTGGATATTAATCCCGGCAAATATATAGGACGGTTATTGAAGGAAGAGCCTCAGGCTTTATTGCTCATCGCTCTTGTAAGCGAATCTGTCAGTAAAAAGAAACCTTACTGGACAACCACTGAAGCCGTAAGGTTATCCTGATAACTCATCCCGGAATTAAATTGAAGGGTTGAAAATGTTTAAGGTGAAGCAGACTGCCTGGACGCATTTATATAAGAACAACTCAGAACTATGCACGCCTTTAAAGTAATGACAGCCTGATGCTGCTGATCGATTAGACCAGGGGTTGACTAAAAAGTAATATTGTCATTTCGACCGAAGGGAGAAATCTTTCAATCTATTAAAGTCTATCGGTCGAAAACCAGCCTGCCTGACGGTAAAGGCAGGCTGGCTTCCTCAAAATGATTTAACTTTCTTTTTGACAGCCCCTTATTTAAGGAATAACATTTTCTTGCTTGAAGAAAATCCGGATGTTTGGATAGTATAAATGTAAATACCTGATGGAAGATCAGAAGCATTAAAGTTTATGCTGTAATATCCGGCCTTCTGATTCTGATTTAATAATTCAGCAACCTCCTGCCCAAGTATGTTGTAAACTCTCAGCGACACAAATCCCTCATTCCTGATAGAATAGTTTATAGTAGTGGTCGGATTGAAGGGATTGGGATAATTCTGATACAAATTGATATGATCAGGCAGATCAATCTTTGCCTCTTTAACACTCAAAGGAGTTGATGTCATCATATATTTTAGAAGTGTTGCCCCGGCAGATTTAATAACTTCGCGGCAGAAATCCAAACTATAGTTTCCTATGGTATCTCCGGTAGAATGGTAAAAAGGACTGAAATCATCCTCTTCAAAATATAAGGCAGGATAACCCTGCGCGTAAAAAGGATAACTGTCTGATTGCTGATTCCTGCCTCCTGCAAGTGCAGAGATTATACTGAACTGCTGGGAGGTGGTGATAGCAAAATTAAGCAGCGACTCAAATCCGCTGTAATAATTTATATGTACGCGGCTCTGTTCTAATGGTGAATCAGTATTGCTTATCATATCACAATTGATCATCATATGTATATCCATACCATCGGCTCTTGCATTTTGGGCATAATGCCTGCACCCGGCATCGCCGAAAAGCATCAATTCTTCTGCTGCGAATGCTATAAATTTTATCGTGGCCTCCGGCTGGTATCCCGATACAATAAGGGCCCGGGCTAGTTCTAAAGCTGCCGCAGTCCCGCTTGCATTATCATCAGCACCCGGAGCTGTGTGAAACGGATCCCCGTAAGCAAAGCAGTCATAATGACCTCCGATAATGTAGACCTCATCGGGTCTTATAGTCCCCGGAATTGTTGCTATGATGTTAATTTGTAAGGTCGTAGTATCCATCATATATGTAGTATGACACATAAATGAATCTCTTTCGACATCCGGTATGCCGATTTCATTGAATCGGTTTTCAATCCAATCAGCCGCGTCGAAACGGTTAGGTGTAAGCAGGAACCTCGTTTGAAAATCCTGGAGATTTTGTACAACGTATCTGATTGAATCGGAATTTACATTTGAAAGAATGGAAGTTATAACAGAATCAATATCATTAACCTGCGGATTGGATCTTACTTGAATTGTATAGGAAAACAAGATCATTAAAGAAAGAAGTAAGGATTTCTTCATTTTTATCTCCCCATTGAATTACTGTTAACTTATTTTTTGATGGTGAATATTACTGACCTCGGTTTAATATCCACTCGCTCCCGTTTGATGGATAGGGTAGCCTATATCACCTGCAGAGTCTATTACAGCAGGTAATAAAAAATTATTTATATTGTTCAAAATAGGATATGCTGATTAAAAAGTACAGGAAAACTATTCAAAAAGCAGTGCTGTCCAGATTAAACTTAAGACATCATTTTGATTTGTTTCATATTTGTCAATTTGCGCGGTGGCTGACCTGTCCCGGCTCTCGTTAAAATCAGGTCGGGAGTGTCCCGCCTGATTTTAGCTTGGGCGGGATAATCGATAAATGCTGTCTGAGTTCTTCCGCCCTTGCTAAAACCTTGAGCGGAAGAACGAGCCTGCCTTGCCGGTAGGCAGGTTTATTTATCGAAGCGACATGAAGTAATTTTTTAGCAATTCTTTTTCAGAGCATGTTTATTTCCTGTCCCGACGACCAGTCGGGATGTTACTTTTCTTGCGCCAACGACTCCGTGATATCATGAAAGGTTGCGGTACAGGAAGAATACCATCGTTTCTCCTTTTGCTTAAATCATGGAATTCAGATAATTTATCATGGGTGTAAAATTCTAAATTGTGCCGGGAGTGTAACAAGTAAATCCGAATCAAGGAGGAGGGTTAATAGCTTGGGAATTTCTATTTTGGATAAGGCGAAGGAATCTCTTTCTGCGGCTAAAGAGTCGCTGACTGATTATAAGGATATCCTCATCGATGATGAGAAAATGGAAATTGCTGCACAGTTTAAAGACTCGGGACAAACTAAGGTGCGGGAGTTTCTTGCAACTCTTAGTGAATATACTTCTCTTTTCCGTGATGCCGGCTATGAGATAAATGGTATAAATGCAAGCGTATCTATCCCTCCTGATATAAATATCTCATTTAAATGCCTTGGTGAAATAACAGGAGCAGAACGCGTTAAAATTCTTGATAAAGCAGAAAAAAATACTCTCGCTTTGCTTATTGTTAAAAGCCTCTTTAAGGCCAGCGACTTTTCAGATGCTGTGAAGATAGGAGATTTCAGACTGAGGACAATTAACCTGAAACTGGGACTTATACCCGGTGTGAGCGTTAGCTTCCTTTAGATAAGTTTATTCCGCTGTCTTATCCCGGAATAAATATTCCGCTAATACTTTATCCTGATCGTATACGTCATCTCTGAAATTTACTTCACCTTTATCGTCAACCCAGGCTGTGTTGTAATCAACGAACACGGGAATCTTTTTATCCAGTACGACTTCGGTAGTTTTACCAAAACTTCTGTTTTTTCTCAGTTCGGCTCTTTTTTTGTAATACTCAGATACCATTAATTGATCATCTGCCTTCTGACCAATCTCGATTTTCAGGTAATCAATGTTCCACTCCGAATTATCCTTTAACAGATATTCCGCAAACGCCAGCGGCTTCTCGACTCTTATACATCCGTGACTTACTGCCCTGTTCGACAACGAAAATGGCGACCTCGAAGGTGTATCGTGAAGATAAATCCCGAATGGGTTTTTGAACATAAATTTTATTCTGCCAAGAGCATTGCCTGCCCCGGGATCCTGAATAATTCTATAAGGAATTTCACTGGAAGCTAATTCTTTCATATTGACATCCTTATAAGATATCTCGGCCCCGTCCCTGTATACTTTGAAATTTTTGTCGGGAAGATAACTCGAATCCTTCCTTATTCCTGCCAGAATTTCCTCCCTGATTATGTTTGGCGGTACATTCCAGGTTGGATTGAGAATTATCTGGGAGATCTCACCATACATACAGGGAGTTTCCCAGTCATCAGGCCTGTCCCTTAGCCGTTTTGTTTTTTTATAAACTTCTAACCGCTTCTCAAAATCTGCATGCCTTTTTCTCCCCGCACAGACTTTTATGCTGAACAACTCCTTTTTATTCTCAACAGCGTGCAGCCGGAAATCAGGAATGTTCACAACAATATATCGTGATGTATCGGAATAATTAAACCATCTTAACCGTTCCAGGTTAATTTCAATTTTCTTGATGTATTCATCAGGCGTAATATTTAATTTTCCTATCGTGCCTTTACCCAGCACCCCGTCTTCATTTAATCCATTTAACCTTTGAAATTTTTTTACTGGTTCCAGGAGAGATGAATCATAAACGGATGAGTCTTTCATCTTAACGCTGGAAGGATCTAAAATACCGAAATTAATTAACCGCTCTGTAATAAGGTTAATTTCAGGACACTCATCTCCCGGTTCTATTTTTTTATTTAAGTCCGGAATAACTTCCCATTTAAGATCCTTATACCCCTTAAAACGTTCCAACGCTGCCTGCAGTCTTTTATAATTTTTGCTCTTTGGCTGAATATCATGCAGGTATTGAACAATATTGTCTTTTCTCAGAGGTTCAAAAAGATCTCTTTTCGATGAGTCCGGAACAGGAAGATAATAGCTTTCGGGGAAAAGCTCTTTGGGATTAACTACTCCGTATCTCATATGCCATGCATATTTTAATATAGCATCGGCTAAAAATATTTCTGAATTCGCGAGCAAAGTTAATCTATCGGGAATATTTACTGTATCATTAATTGCATTATAAAAATCTGAAGTTATTGAACTTAAATGATATTGTTCCGGGTCTAAACCATGCCAGGCAGCGTTTTCAAAGATGGTAAGGATCGAATCGACAAAATTCTTTTCCTCGAAACTTTTTAGGTAAACAGGGTGGAAATTTCTTTCCGCATAGAAACTTTTTAATGTATCAAGGTATTCGAATGAAGAGTCCTTTAAGAAGTTAGCATCATTAAATCCGGTCTCTATTGCATTATTATACTCAGATCCATTGAATTTTAATATTTCATTCAATCCCGGTTTTGCTTCTGGAATTTTCTGTGAACAGCCGGATTGTAAAAACAAAATTAATCCGAGGATTATTGATAACCTTGCCAATAATGTGTTCATCGGTTTAGAGATCTGAATAGTTTTCTTAAAGATTAGATTATTGATTTTGAAAGCAAAACTAAATAATTATATAATAAGTAAAATTAGTAAAATATACTTCATTATTCATTGATTATTCTCTCATTTAACAATACATCTCACCTCCATTTGAACCACCCTGCAAATTTCAATAAAGTGAGAAATCAGATAAAGGTGTATGCGAGCGATCTACTCAAAACCGATCCGGTTCTGAAAGGACATTTCTATCCAGACATATACCCCCCCCCTTTAAAGTGGGAAAGTACTCGACCACTCGACATAAGAGTATAAATATTGCGAATATGGTTTATAAATGAAGGAAAATCGTGTCGAGTGAATTTATTTCACTCGACATTCACTCGACAAAATGGAAATTCACTCGACATAAAGCAGGAAAATTGCTTAAATATTCAACGAAAAGTTTGAAGTATTCTGAATAATGGGAAAAATATAGGCCGCAGTCAGGACCCAGTTGAACAAATGACTTAATTAAAATACTGTCTTGTCTCTTCAGCTGGAAAGATATAAGTTTATCAAAGATAAATACATAAATTGATAAGTTATCACGGCGTATGAGAGCGATGTACTCAAAACCGACCCGGTTCCGAAAAGACTTTTATGTACCCCCGTCAATCACTCAATCACTCAATCACCCAATCACTCAATCACTCAATCACCCAATCCACCAACCTGCCTGCCGAAGTGGAACGTAGGCAGGTCACTCAATCACCCATTCAGCCATTCACTCATTCACCCAATCCACCAACACTCATACCATGCATGCATGGTGGAGGATTTAAACAATAAAAAATAAAAAAAAGGATATGTTCTTGTAACTTCCTCCACGAATTGGAATAAAAAGAAAATTGATATCAATGGGCTGTTGGAAGTTCGGATATTATTTTTGAATCGCCCTGCAAATTTCAATAGAGCGGGGAATTGTAAGCGCAAAACCGATCCGGTTCCGAAAAGACATTTATATACCCCCCTCAATCACTCAATCCTCCAATCCGCCAACCTGCCTGCCGAAGTGGAACGTAGGCAGGTCACTCAATCAGCCAATCAGCCATTCACTCATTCACTCAATCACTCCCAATCACCCAATCCACCAACCTGCCTGCCGAAGTGGAACGTAGGCAGGTCATTCAACCACTCAATCACTCATTCACTCAATCACCCAATCACTCAATCACCAATCGCCTGCCGAAGTGGAACGTAGGCAGGTCACTCAATCACTCAATCACTCAATCACTCAATCACCCAACCACCCATTCACCCATTCAGCCATCCACTCATTCAGTCATTCACCCATACACTCATTCACCCATTCACTCAATATCCATTCACCCAATCATTCCCACTTCTCACCCTTCATTTATTTTTTGTATCAGTTCTTCAACTTTATTTTTCTTCAATCCTGCAATCCGTTCTGCCGTGCCATCTGAATTAATGAACAACGTAACAGGGACAATTCCTGTCCCGTATTTCCTTCTGAATTGAAATGCAGAATCGATATAATATGGATACTTCAGCGAAGTTTCTTTCCGGAACTCCTTTATTTCAGTTGTATCCCGACCTGAAAACAAAACTATTACCTGAAGAGCTGTATTTCGTATCCCGGCTTCATATTTTGTTACTAGTTCTTCGCAGTATGAGCAATCAGAATGTGCATAAATTACCAGCAAATTTCTCCCTCGCCAGTTATCAAAAGTAACTCTTGTGCCGCTGGAATCCTGGATCTCAATTGAATAATCAGTGCTGTCAAAAAAATCCGGAGAATCTGATTTTGTGGAATCGGCTGCTGCATTATAAGTCTTTGGAATATTTTCATCTTTACCGGAATTGGTCTTAAGATTGGCTGGATTTAATAAAAGCAGACTAAAGAATGCCGAAAAAATTATATTTGTTCTCATAAAAATATCGCTAGAAATTAACTGTTCATTTTAATTTATTTTAATCACACTTAAATTCAAATACAAATTAATTGTCCCTAAATCATTCGAATAATCAGTGCTGCACTGCCGCTCATCTATAAAGCTGATTCTAATTCCTCATCTTGCGGGAGTGATTGATGTTCAAACTAACATTGATGACTAATTTTTTAATTTTTTGGGAAATTATACATCGTGGTTCGCCCGCTCCTCAAAAGTTGAGTCCGTGACGAAATCCCCTGGGGAAATTGCGGTTCCCCGCCTACACCCCCATTTGACCCGCCCCCGCGAATTTCAATAAGAGAATAAATTATCTAAAGGTGTATGTGAGCGATCTCCTCAAAACCAATCCGGTTCCGAAAAGACATTTATATACCCCCAATCACTCAATCACCCAATCACTCAATCACCCAATCGCCAACCTGCCTGCCGAAGTGGAACGTAGGCAGGTCACTCAATCACTCATTCACTCATTCAGCCATTCACCCATTCAACCATTCACCCATACACTCATTCACTCAATCACCCATTCAGCCATTCACTCATACCCATTCACCCATTCACTCATTCAGCCATTCACTCATTCACCCATTCACTCATTCCCCCATTCACTCATTCCCCCATTCAGCCATTCACTCATACACCCATTCACCCATTCACTCATACCCAATCACCCAATCACCCAATCAGTCATGCGTCCATGATCCATGCATCCATGCACCCATCCACCCACGCATCCATTCCTCTTAATTGTCCCTAAATCATTCGAATAATCAGTGCTGCTCAAATTAATCGACCAAACTATGTTTAGATTAGCGAATCATTTACGTTTGTATGGGTCATTTTATGAGATTATCAAAAATATGAATGAAAATAAAACACACTGGTACGACGGATGGTTCTATGATAAAATAATTGCTCCTAATCAGGATAGATTATTCGGAAAAATAATGACTATCATCGAACCGGACTCCAAAGTAATTGATGTTGGTTGCGGAACGGGACGTTTTCCTTTTTTCATATCAGAAAAATGCAGATCGGTTCTGGGAATCGATATTTCAAAAAAGAAATATCGATAGAGCAAATCGAAACCTGGTACAAAACCCTTCAGGTAAAATTACTTTTCAGCATACCGCATTATATCACCTGCTTTCAAAAGAGCATTTTGATTATGCGGTGTCAACTTATGTTATTCATGAAATTGATGAACCTGAAAGAATTAATTTTTTAAAGGATATGTCCCGGATAGCTGATAAGGTAATTATCGGCGATTATCTCTATCCCGCCGGAACAGGGTTGTGGAATATATTAAATGAAGCAGTCGAGTTTGCGGCCGGACGAAATCATTATAATAATTATAAAAACTATATGGCAAATGGCGGAATCAAAAGTTTGGCATCTCTTGCCGGTCTAAAATTAATTACTGAATACAATGATCAGCCGCTTACAAGTCACCTTGTTGTGTTATCAAAATAATTAGGTCTCTTTGAGTAAGGCTGAATCGTACGAATATTCTTAAGGCTTCCCTATATCCTCATTCCATAATCCCGGATTATCACGAATAAATGATTTCATTAATTGGAAGCATTCCTCGCTATCGGTTATTGTCAACTCTACTCCGCGGGAAATTAAGTAATCTTCGGGACCTGTAAATGTACGATTCTCTCCTATAATCACTTTCGGAATTCCATACAGCAGTATTGCCCCGCTGCACATATCGCAGGGTGAAAGGGTCGTGTACAGCACCGCACGTTTGTAGTCTGCAGGCTTTAACCGCCCGGCGTTCTCAAGACAGTCCATCTCTGCGTGCAGAATAGCACTCCCTTTCTGTACTCTCCTGTTGTGCCCCCTTCCGGCAATCTTATTATCAATTACCAGTACCGAACCAATCGGGATCCCGCCTTCAGCAAGTCCCTTCTTTGCTTCGCTTATTGCCCCTTCCATAAATTTGTCCATAGTGAATCCAATCTTTCAGTTAATACTTTTCAGCAATCCTTCTTAACAGGCACTAATTAAATGTGTAGGTTTTCTCAACCCATTGTTCTTCATTTTTTCCGTTGACTATCGCCGGTTCCCATCTTGAGCTGTATGCTGCTTTTATTATTTCAGTAAGACAATCCGTGCAGTCAAGTGAATTAAATAATACCCGGTGATCTATAACCCTTCCTTCCTCATTAATCTTAAGTGAAAGCATTAGCCTCCCGTTGAATTTATTCTCCCCGCCTGCCGGCACTACCTCGAATATAAGCCGTGGTGCAGAAGCCGTCAGCTGTTTGTTATCCCGGTCCTCACCCGTCAGAGGGATATCCACCTGACCTGTCGGGTCTGAATACAGCCTGATGTCATCCAGAGGTTCAAACGCGTCTATGTTATCCGCAATAAAAATAGGCGGAGTTTCCGGCTTACTTATTTGCCGGGGCCGACTCTGAATAGTTACGGGGACTGTCTCGGTCACCACGACCGGTTCCCGGAATATAAGATTTTTAACAGGTCCTGTTTCCCACGGTGAAAATACAAATGCGGATATCATCACTGCCTCACTGATGATAATTGAAATAAGAATATTCCTTCTGTAATCTGTATTTCTGCCGGTTAACAATTTACTTATCTCCATTTCAGCAGGGTCTGTGAGGATTTCCCGCGGCCTGAAAGTTTGTCGTCAACACTCACTGTCACAATATAATCGCCAGGCTGGCGGCCTTTCATATCCAGCTGAAGGTAAACCTGCGTGTTTTTTTCAAGCGACTGATAGTTCGTTGTTAATGTAACCTCATCTTCATTTTTTGTGCTGAACAAATGAGTCAGCGATGTAAACAGGTTTTCTATAAAAGAGTTTTCATTGACTTTCTTAAGAGTGATCTTCTGTTCGAAATTCGTTTTCCCGTCAGCATCCTGCTCCAGGTTGTAGACTTCATAATATAAAAATATAGCAGTGCTTCGCGTGAACGTCTGCATCGGGTTCGGCAGTATATCCAGGCTTTTCCTGGTCAGGGCATACCCGTCCGGAGAATGTTTCTTAACATCGGATGCCAGGACAATATCACTTATATCAAGATCGCTCTCACTGAAATCCCTTGCAAGGTATCTGAAATGATTGGTTGATACACCGCCGTCCAGGTTTCTTATAACTTCAAATGCAAGGGATACAGAATCCGGTTTTGTTTCTATCTCAAGTGAGTTTACCCAGTATTTTTCATAACGGCTGAGCTTCAGCTCCTGCTCACTCCCCAAATAAGTGAAGTCTTCTGTCTTCTGACCGGTTCTGTTGTAATTGCTGTCGGTTATAAATAGTCCCGACTGATGCTGCAGCAGATATTTATCCTTCAACTCAGCTATGTGAGAAATATCCATTGCATAGTTAACATAGATCTGGGTATTCCTGTTTTTATTATTATCCAGGTCTTTAAACTGTATCACCGAGTAGGGGAGGGTAAACACCGGTCCCTTAAACTCCGGCTCATAGTCTTCAGGTTCGGTCCGTCTCAGGGATGTAACATATGAATAGGTATCAAATGAAAACTGGGAAAGATATCTTCCGTTAAAAGTTGGGGTGCTGAACCGGAAATTTTTGTTCATAAAATCGTCGGTAAAGCCGAATGCTTTATTTTTATAAACCCATAGATCTGTCTTAAGCATCATTTGAGTCTTTCCGCCTGCATTAATATATGGTCTAAGCCTGAAACGGTTAAGCGGCTCTCCGTATCTTACCATTATTTCACCCCGGTCCGACTTCCATCCTTTAACATTCTGTTTGGGCACCGAGAACATCAGGTTTGAATATGCTACACGGGAATAGTGTTCCAGAAGCCTTTCGTTATATTTAGTCAGGTAAAGAGGATCTTTCCGGTCCCAGTAATCATTTACATTTTTATCAATCGTTCCGGGTTCATTTTTCTTTTCCCCCCACAGCATCATTGTTGTGCTATCCTGAAAATCCTTTTTCTCTTCCTCCGTCATTAATCCTAATGCTTTTTTATATGCCGATTGGCTCGCGCCGTCCCTGAAAGTTTTATAGTATAGGTATCCCAGGAATAAGTATGCGTTTTTGTTTGAGGAATCGATTTCAACTACCCGGTTGAGGAGTGGAATTGCATCTCCGTACTGACCTGCTTCAGAGTATAAATTACTTAGGTGCAGGTAAGAATCCAGCCTTCCGGGATCGGATTTAATGGCTTTCTTGAAAAATTGTTCGGCTTTGGAAAAATCTTTATATGCAAAATCGTTGAAGCTGATCGATGCTTCAGGACTATATTCCATAAAAGAATTATGATATTCATAAAAATCATCCTCACTGATTTTTCCAAGGTTGAAGAGTGCTTCTGTGTTCCCGGGGTCGATATTAAGGATGTCTTCATAAACATCATATGCCATACTGCTGCTGAAAACTTCCATTAGTTTTGCCTGCAGCAGCCTGTATTCAATATTCGCGGGATCTTTCCATATGGCTTTCTGAATGTAGGTCCTTGCTTTCCCCCTGCTGTATACCGTGTTTTTGTCGAATTCAATTTTAGCTAATTCGAAATAAGAAGGGGCAAAGGAATATTCTTCTGCCGATCGGGAAAATAATTCTTCCGCTTCTTTTATTTTTCCTTCCTTCAGAGCTGTAAGTCCCTGTCTGTGAAGTGCATTCTCTGGTCCGCCTGGTTCCTGCGCTGATACGGCAAAAACATAAAGCACCAGTGCGGCTGCCAGTGTATTTATTACTTTAATTCTCACGACATTTTAAGAAATTTAAAGTGCTTGCATCATCCTGTCACAGAAATTAATGCATGGAAACTGATAAAGCAATGATCAATTTGTGATCATTTTCTTATCTCTTCCCCCTTAAATGGTTCGGAGAAAAATTTATCCACTGTAGAATTAAAAAGTTCAGGATTTGCATTCGTCACCCAGTGAGTTTCACCGGGAAAGATGCAGAGATTGGATTTAGGGATATTCCGGTATATAAATAATGTGTGTTCTTCGAGGATTATATCCCTGTCGCATGACATAACCAGTACCGAAGCCTCGATCTTCTTTAAGTCTTCAGCAGTAATGTTCGGCTGTGTTTCCATTAGACTGAAACGTTGTTTTATAAGGTTCCAATCCTGCGTTTTATCATTCATTACTATCATTTCTTCAGCATACTTCCGCATCCTGATCGACGCCTCAGCCTCTGCCGGGTATAGTGCTGTTTTCCCGGGCCATAGGTTGGCTCCGAAGGCAGCAATCTTTTTCACTTTTGATGGAAAGTAAATTCCCATCAGTAAACCTATTATGCCTCCGTCGCTGCGTCCCGCTATATAAGCAGGACCAAGCTGAAGATGATCCATGAGCGAAGCTATATCTTCCGTCATCTGCATATATGAAAGCGGCTCATTCCCCAATTCGGATTTCCCCCTCCCGCGGCAGTCGGGTATAATTACAGTATAATCCCTTGAAAAATATTCCGCCTGGTATTTCATCCCGGCAATATTACCGCCGTTGCCGTGTATCAGTATTAATGGCTCTCCCTTCCCGTACACTTCGAAATATATTTTAACGCCATTGATTAATACGAAATGACCGGCTTCTTTATTATCTCCATAGGGAATAGTTGAATCCGGTATTTCTGATCCTTGCTGCTTCATTTCCCGCTAAATCCTTTAATAGTTATACTGATATATTAAAACTTTTATAACTGAAAAGAAAAGGGACCTTCATAATTACCTGTTTGAAAAAGATTTATTTTGATTATCTTAGGCTGAACTCCAAATCCTTAAGTATCAGAATCTCAGTTCATTGAAGATTTATGTCTTGAATGTCCTGGGGATTTTCTGCAGAATATAATTCCGCTTCAGCAATTTATCAAAGAAAGGAAGTGACGGATGAACTTAAAAGAAATGCTCCGGCCGCGGAAGAAGGGACATATTCATCCCAGTATTTTTTTGTTCCTGTTTCTTCCTTTCGGCGTGCTGACTGGATATGTGACGGTGACAATCGGGTATCTTTTAACGAAGGCGGGCATACCATTAGTACAGGTAGCCCCCATTGTTTCTCTGACGCTGATACCGAGTATGTTGAAGTTTCTGTGGGCTCCTCTGATAGACACTACCCTTACGGTTAAGAGGTGGTATATCATTGCGAATATAATTACTGCCGCCGGCATTCTGCTTACCGGTATGGTTCCATTAAAATCTGAAAATCTCTTTTTATTAACTTTAATTGTTCTTGTTACCGCTTTCGCTAATACCTTTATTGCAATGTCAACCGAAAGTCTGGCCGCCTACGATACACCCCTGGAACTAAAGGGACGTGCAGGCGGATGGCTCCAGGCGGGAAACCTGGGAGGATTTGGTCTCGGAGGCGGAGCCGGTTTGTGGCTGGCTGACAGACTGCCGGAACCCTGGATGGCGGGTGCTGTTATAGGAGCAGCCTGTCTTCTATGTACTGCCGGGTTAATTTTTCTTTCAGAACCAACTTCTTATATAAAAGAAAATAATTATTTAAAGACTTTATCCAACCTTACCAGGGATATATGGACATTGCTGAAATCAAGAATGGGATTCCTTGCTCTCTTTCTTTGTTTCCTTCCGATCGGTTCGGGCGCTGCATCAAATTTGTGGTCGTCTATATCAAATGACTGGCATGCGTCAGCCGATACTGTGGCGCTTGTTATCGGAGTACTCGGCGGAGTGCTATCTGCTATTGGATGCCTTGCAGGCGGGTGGATTTGCGATCTTATGGACCGGAAAAAAGCCTATATTTTATTCGGAATGGCGCAGGCTCTTTGTGCAGTGGCTATGGCATTTAGTCCGGCCACCCAACTAATGTTTATTATATGGACTTCATTTTATGCATTCAGCACGGGTCTTACCTATGCCGGGTTCAGTGCTTTCGTTCTTGAAGCTATAGGTACAGGAGCTGCAGCTACTAAATATAATGTATATGCTTCTCTTTCAAATGCACCAATATATTATATGATATTCATTGATGAATGGGCCCATGGAAAATGGAATGCTTTCGGTATGCTGACCGCAGAAGCCATAATGGCGCTTATCGGTATGATACTGTTCATAACAGTTTTCGTCTCGGTGAATAAAATGAGACCTGTTGCTGCTGAACCAATTCTTCCTGATTAGAGAAGATACCTTAGCGGATCCGGGAACAATTTGCTTTTGCTTTCTATGTATATATAATTGAAAGATCAGCTATGAGCCAGGAAAAACAACAGATAGAAGAACTGCTTCTTCTGCAGCGTGTCTCACAGAGGATAAATTCAATACTTGATCTCAATCTGCTTCTTGAAGAAGTAGTAACAGATGTGGCAGAGACTTTCGGATACTCACGTTCCGGCGTGCTGCTTAAAGATGATGAGACGGATGAACTCGAAATTGCCGCCGTCCGGGGATGGACTGTCAATTATCATATGAAGGGGGAGAGGTTTAAGATCGGGGAATTCGGAATGGTTGGTCACACTGCTTTTATAGAAGAAACCTATTATTCCCCTGATGTAAAGAAAGATCCGTATTATGAGGTAAGTGAGCATTCGACGAATTCGGAACTCGATATTCCGCTGAAAGTTCATGGCAGACTTATAGGGATATTTAATTTTCAGCACCAGGATGTCAATGCTTTTTCACAATCACGAATTCAGCTTCTTGAAGCGCTTGCAGGTCACGTTGCTACAGCAATAGAGAATGCCCGTATGTTTGATAATGAGCGTAGGGAAAAGGAAAGACTCTCAGCCGAATTAAGAGAAGCCCGCTCGGTTCAGCATAGTTTGTTTCCCGATTGGGTTCCTGATATACCGGGATTTGAAATCAATGGCGTGTGTATTCCATGCAGGGAAGTAGGCGGCGACTGGTTTGATTACATCCCGCTGCCCGGTGGAAAATTAGCCGTCATCCTCGCAGATGTTTCCGGTAAAGGATCCGGTGCGGCTCTTCTTATGGCATCCACACGAAGCATATTAAGGATCTATGCGGAGCAGGGGATGTCGCCCTCCGGAGTTTTAATGAATGTGAACAATGTACTCGTAAAGGACTTTCCGAGGACGAGATTTGTTACAATGATCTACGCCGTTATCGATCCTGCTGAAGGCAGTATTCTCTTTGCTAATGCTGGTCATCCCCCTCCTGTTTATATTGATCCGGACGGAGCAAAGCTGCTGACTTTCGAAACTGGTTTTCCCCTGGGCATTATGGAAGGTACTTATCCGGAACACAGGATCGGATTTTCTTCCGGAAGCCGGCTGGTGATTTATTCCGACGGAATAAGTGAAGCAATGAACCCTTCAGAAGAAGAGTATGGCGAAGACCGTATTAAAAATAAAATGCATGCACACGCCTCCGGCATAAAAGATCTCCTTGAGGATGTTCAGTCTTTTATGCAGGGGTTACCCGCTTCTGATGATATGACGGTTGTAATGATAAAATCACAGAGCGCGGCCATCTGATGGAATACCTTACGCTATATCTTACTACGAACCAGCGTTTCCCTTACCTGCATCATTATTTATATCTGCTTTTGCTGGCAGTAGCCTGTAAAGCGACCTGCCTCGCCAGCAGGCGGGTTCGCCTGAATCGCTTGATGAAACCCTGTAAAGCGACCTTCCTCGCCGGTAGGCGGGTTCGCCTGAATTACTTTCGTAAACCTGCAGGTTTTTTAAATTGCTAACCAATAGCGGAATGTAGCCCGTAGCTCAGGTCTCCCGAGGCTGTGTGAAAATGTAAAGCGACCTGTCCCGCTTCTATAGCGGGAAACGCTGTTCTTGCCTCGCCGCTAGGCGGGTCGCTTACCTTGGACCATTAAAAATCTGAATTTGTAGATTCGGCCGCCGCTGGGTTGTTCCCCGGGTTTGATTTTCACACAGCCTCTCCTGACCTGCATTGCAGTTCATGACAACCAGAAGACCATTACTCATTATAAAAAAAACCCGGTAACGGGGGTGTCACCGGGTCAGACTCTTTATCATCACGAGGCAGGGGTAAACCTCTGTGAACGAGTCAAAATCTACTTTTTAAATCTAACGATATTATCTGCTAAATTCAATAATCTATCTTTTCTACTTTTTAAGCCTTGCAGACGGGTCAACGCCCCGCCTCTACTTCAAAAAACCCGGGGGACTTAACCCGTCCCTACACGAAAAGAACAGCCGACTTAATGAAAAGGGGATACATAAGTAAGAATAAATTACTTTCACGTCTAATTCCTGCCTTCACCCCCCGCTCATAACCTGCCATTTTAAGGAAAGCGGGAGATACTGATCCTCACATTACAATACAACAGCAATAGTAATCAATAACAAATATTCTTTCTTTGATACTTTAAGAGAGAATCCTGAACTGTCTGATCGGCTTCCTTTTGCGGTAATAAATCATCTGGTTTAAGTAAAAAACGGCATACCGGGTCAGCAAATATCCTCCATTTGAAGCAATTTCGGTGGTATAATTTATGAAGATTAATAGTAATATAATTTAGAGGAGTCTGGGGAATATACAGGCGGAAACAGGAAAATATTTATCGTCAGGGGTAAAGTGTTCTCTTCCGCCTGTCTTATTTTTATGTTAATCTGAAACCCCATATCCGCTGCCGCTGTGAGATAACTGCTGGTTATTCTGAAATTGATTGAGAACATCCCGAAGGATATATTTATCATCGATAAATATTTTTATTTAATAAAGCGGGGTGAGTTATGCGGTATAAAAAAACATTTTCAATTTACTTGTTGATTATTTTTGTGCTTCTGGAAGGCATAAGCGGACTATTGGGCGGCATTGGTTTAATAATCGATCCTTCCGGCGGACAAATCGGCCTTCCCTCAAACTGGCTCGAAGGCTCTCCATTTGAGAATTACCTGATCCCGGGTATTATACTAGTGACTGTTCTGGGGATTTTTCCCCTTGTAACTTCGATGGGACTTATTAGCGGAACCCGGAAAGCACTGATCTCATCAAGACTGGTCGGTTACGCATTGTTAATATGGATCGCCGTAGAGATAATAATAGTCGGGTACCAGCCCGATCCGCCGCTTCAACTAATTTGCGGTATTGTTGGAGTAATTATTCTGATCCTCGGGTATTCAACGATTGTAGCGAATTATTATACTTAAGAGTCTTAAGCGATTTACAGGGAATGGAAAAGAATGGGGTCCTGGAATTTCCGCACCTGACTGCACTTTAAAATAATTGTTCTATTTATTATAAAGGCAAACGTTTCATTATTGAAAATACATTTTTACCTTCGGCTAATTCTTTATACTTCCGGTTACTTCCTGGTTTTGCCTACTCAGAAAGTAACCGTTTTTTACCTAACTAACCGGAAGATCTTCCTTATTTGAGTAATACCATTTTCTTTACTAGGACATTATTATTTGTTTCTATCCTGTAGTAATATACACCGCTTGAAAGATTGATTGCATTAAACGTAACACTATGATCTCCGGCTTTTATATATCCATTTACTAAATCCGCAACCTGTTCGCCAATAGTATTGTAGACTTTCAGGCTGACAAATCCATCCTGCGGAATACTATAATTTATAACAGTTGCAGGGTTGAATGGATTCGGGTAGTTCTGGGATAATACGAAATTATCAGGCGTTGCTTTACTATTATCTGATTTAATCGAAGTGATGAGATCATTTTTAATAACATAAATCCCATCTTCACCGTCAGCGACGTAAGCATAAGCATCAGTTGCCGCAGCAGAAATTGCAAGCCCGCCGGTATTATAAAATCCCGCCTCAACCGGGTTACCCGGATCGGATATATCAATTATTCTTAGACCATCTGTCCCGCCGGCGACGTATGCAAATGAACTATCGGCAAAAACATCTGTGGCAGTAGGTATACTTACAGAACTTAGTTCATAAGGAAGCAGGGGGGCTTCCACGCTTATTATTCTTAATCCTTTATAATCATCAGCAACAAAAACCAGGTTGCCAGCTACTGACACTCCCACTGCTGAACCGTCAGTATCTAGAAAACTTATTTCCTGGGGATTAGCAGGATCAATAATGTTAATAATTCGTAAACCTTCCGAACCGTCTGCAATAAAAGCCAGTGTATCTTTTATTGCCACACCTGATGCTGATCCCGGTGTATCGAAAAACCCTGCTTCAACAGGATCTGAAGGATCGGATACATCAATAACACGGAGACCATCGAAACCATCAGCTATGTAAACAAAATTTCCGATTTTTTTAAGGTCTAAAACTTGTCCGTTAGTAGTTATAAATCCTGTCTCTGAAGGATTAGAAGGATCCGATACATCAATTATTCGTAAACCATTCATATCATCTGCAAGATATGCATAATCCTCACTTACAGATACTTTCCTTGCGTAACCTCCTGTCATTAACTTACCTAGCTCAGGCAGATAATTGCTTGCAGGATCAGAAATATCTATAATTCTTAATCCAGCCGAACCTCCGGCTACATAGGCATAGTCGCCATTTATTGCAATACCCCGTGACCAGTCACCTGAATTTATGTTAGAAGACTCAGTTGGAGCAGAAGGGGTAGAGACATCTATAATACTCAAACCCTCCCAGCCCGTTGCCAAGTATGCATAAGATCCATTTACTGCAGTGCTTCTTGCTGTACCGCCTATGTTTATAAATCCTGCTTCAACTGGGTTTGATGGATCAGAAATATCTACTACTCTCATTCCTTCCCAATCATCAGCCAGGTAGATATAATTTCCTTCCATAGAAATATTCCATGCCTGCCCGGGAGAATCAAATACACCTGTTTGTGTCGGCATAGTCGGATCGGAGATGTCAAGGATCCGTAAACCGTATCCGCCGTCTGACAGATAACAGTAGTTTGCGTCTAATTTTACTCCGTAAGCAGCATCATTAGTCTGGAAGAAACCCGCAGAAACTGGATTGGTAGGATCGGATACATCTAAAATTCTGAGACCAGCCCAAAAATCCGCAACGAAAGCATAATCGCCGCTGACTGCAATATCTATAGCACTGCCATCCGTATCATAAGAACCAACTTCTGCCGGTGCAGAAGGGTCTGAAATATTAATTATTTTTACCCCATCATATTCATCAGCGACAAAAGCTAAATTATCTTTTATAAATACAGCATGGGCATAGGCCGGGATGTCGGAAGATCCTGCTTCAATAGGTGTGTTCGGATTAGAGATATCTATGATCCGCAAACCTCCGGCTCCGTTTGCGACGTATATATAATTGCCGTTTACTGCCAATCCCTTCACAACAGACGGTGTGACCATCTCACTTAGCTTCATAGGGGTTGAAGGAGTTGAGATGTCATAGATTTCCAGGTAGCCGCCGTTACCGAAAAATAACAGGTTTCCTGAAACATTTACAGTGTAAGCCGGTCCGATAGCACATTTCCCGATAAGGGTAGTGTTGTAATTTAATGTGTCACGCTGTTGCGCAAAAATAACAACAGGGATAAGTAGAAGAGCGATGAGGATTCTCCTGCGTGCAGTATTTATTATTCCCATAATCTTCTCCTTGTTTATTAAATTAAATCATTAATTAATACGAAATGAACAGCTTATCAGCTCAATTAAAATTTCTATTTTTGTTTTTTCTTACACATTTTTTTAAATTCATCCGGAGTGATTGAACTCGACCAGTAACTCTCAAAAACTTTTTTTTGTGCCGCAGCAAAGTTGGGATGGTCAATTATAACCAGTGTAAAGCTTGGTGCCAACGATACCTTATCATCCAGGGCAAATATGGTTTTTCTTGCATCGCATACCACCATTTTCATTGGTAATTCATTCGTTAGCCTGGCCTCTTCACCTAATTTTTGATAAGTTCCGATCAATTTTATCAGGTTATCACATTGAGCAGGTGAAAGATCATGGTACTCATAGATGCTCCTGCCTGTTATCTTTTTGTCTTTAAATAACTTAGCCTCTTCATCAAAATTTTCTTCAAGCGGTACCAGGTAAGGCTGTTTTGTGAATATTAAAAGTTCCTTATTTGTAGTTCTCTGAATGTTCAACCATCTTTCCTTTATCTGACCTGCATCAGTTAACACCTCAACATAGTCCAGCGGGTCAGTATTAGCTACTTTTTGCGCGTATATTTCACCCAAGTTTTTACTGAGCACCTCAACCGCACTTTTCTTTTTCTCATAATCATTCAGATAATTATCTAATACAATTTTAGGATTCACAGCACTGAAAACCTTTACCCCATTCCGATAACTTTCATTACATAAACCTTTCTTTACCAGGTTCTGAAGAACTTCATACACCTTGGTACGGCTTACTGTAGTTACTTTTGCGATTTCAGGGGCGGTAAATTCTTTCTTCTGCAATAATGCTAAATATATCTGGCTCTCTCTTCCGGGGATATCCAGCATTTGCAATTTTTCTACTAAATCCTGCATAAACAGTCCATATTGTTAATGTCACTCCCCATAGGGGATGTCACCCTATATAGGGTGACATTAAAGTAATTATTTAATAAATAACTTGCAACTCGCTTACACCGGTTAAACTGTGAGCGGGTTGGATATTTAATTATTTGGTAACTTCTAAAATGGTATAAATGAGGTCGGAAAGAACTATTTTAGGGGTTCACTTTTAAAAGGTAATGTATGCCGGTTATTGACGATAAAAATGAAATTATAAACTTTCAGAAAATAGCTAAGAATATTAAGCCAAGTCCCGGTGAAATTCCCGAGATAAACGGACTGGATATATACGGAGAAACTATACCGTTACACGGAGAAGTATGCGGCGATCATATAATATATGTTGATTTCTCAAAAAGATTTAATCTTGAGGAAAGAATAAAACGAGCAGAGTTAAGCGATAATATAGAAGTAATTAATAAACTAAATGAATTAAAGAATAAGGCAGGAATACTTCTAGCGGATGTTTCAGGTCATAGCATCACAGACTATCTTCTCAACGCTATGCTCCACCAGGCTTTCCTTGTAGGAGCCAGCTATGAACTTACAATGTTCGGCGAAATTACTATCGATCTTTTTGAAACTATAAATCAGAGGTTTCATCAGTCATCCAGTATCGATAAATTCATAACCCTGATTTATGGAGAGATAAAAAATGATGGTGAATTCAGATTTATATCTGCCGCTCATCCTCTGCCGCTCGTATTTTCGAATGAATTCAATAGAATAGTTAATATAGACAGTCATAACTTCACAAACTTTGTTCCTATAGGGACTCTGCCTTCCGGTGCAGATATAGACAACAAAAATAACCATAGCATATTCGGTTATAAGGGAAGGTATTCTCTTAACAATCTAAACGTTATGGGAAGGGGCGATATACTGCTTCTCTTCTCAGACGGGTTTACAGAGCAAAAGGACGGGGAATTAAATTACGTTAAAGACAGGCTCGAACAGCAGCTGATATCTACGAAGCATCTGTCTTCCAAGGAAATCTTCTTCGGAATAAAGGAAGATTTCACGAATTACTGCGGAACTCCCGATGATGACGCAACTTTAATATTGATTAAAAAGACATAAATCCCCTCCGCCGAAGCCATCAACAATGCCTGAAAGGTTTCATAGTTCATGAATATTACGTATATATAGAACTGTTCTTAAACATAAATAGAAGAAATTATGTATACGGCAATAATTATAGTACTGCTTGCCCTGGCAATTTATATAACATACAGTGGTATTAAGGGCAATAAAAAAGGGAGAGCAGCAGCTGGTATAGCAATCGGTGCGGCTGTAATAGTTTTTTTCTGGTCGCTTGATTTCTGGACAGAAATGCTCTGGTTTGAAAATCTTGGTTACGGAGACAGGTTCTGGGTGTACATAGTCGCCCAGACAGCTGCAGGTATCGCGGGAGCCCTGATCTCAGCAGCCGTTGTTACTTTATTGACTTATTCTATCCCTCCGTCAAAGAAGTCTATCAAAAGAATTGTGCAGGGAATAGGCTTAATAGGAGGCGCTGTATGGGGAGTCTCCGACTGGCAGATCATGCTGAAATTCTGGTTCCGGGTATCAATGGGTGTCGCTGAACCGGTTCTTAATAAGGATGCAGGCTTTTACCTGTTTACACTTCCGTTCCTCGATAGTATTTATACACTTCTTATCATCCTGACTATAATTTCATTCGGCGGTATTCTCTTCAGTTCGTTCCTGAGATTTGATGAGAAGGGAAACCTTACCGCTAACTTCTCCGGTTTTGACCGTTATATCTCGGCAAAGCCTTATACGAATGTCCTGATTACAGGCTCGTTCTTAATACTCGTGCTGGCCTACGATAAATATCTCAGCAGGTACGACCTTATGTTTTCTGATATGGGGATAGTGAGAGGACCGGGCTGGACGGATGTGAATATTCTTCTTCCTGCTTATGATATTATAATCGTGATCATGATTTTATTTGCTGCTGCCCTCCTGGTAAAGCCTGCCCGCACTATACTCCAGAATTTTTATTCGCGTCTGAAAATAAGGAACATCGGTTCTGAACCCGTTCTTGTTATTGCTGTACTGGTTACAATTATCGGCTTATGGTTTGTCGGTCTTACTGCAATTCCTGGTCTGTTCCAGTGGCTGCGGGTTGAACCGAATGAAATAACTTATGAAAGACCTTATATTGAAAATAATATAAAACTTACCCGCTACGGGTTTAACCTTCAGAATATTGAAGAAAAGGAATATCCTGCAAATGATGTTTTTAATAAACAGACTGTACAGGATAACCCGGCTACGTTTGAGAACATCAGGCTGTGGGACTGGCGGGCGCTCCAGGATGTTTATAAACAATTCCAGGAAATCCGGCTCTATTATGAATTCAAGGATGTAGATATCGACAGGTATCATTTCGATGATCAGTACAGACAGGTTATGGTCTCGGCCAGGGAAATGGAGTCGTCAAACCTTCCGAAACAGAGCCAGACATTCGTTAATACAAGGTTTAAGTATACCCACGGTTACGGGATTACTTTAACAACAGTCAGCGACTTTACTCCTGAAGGACTCCCGAACCTCCTTATAAAAGATATACCCCCTGTAAGCAAATACCCTGAACTTGAAGTAAAGCAGCCGCAGATCTATTATGGCGAGCTGACTAATTCCTATGTGATAGTCAATTCTGATGAACCGGAATTTGATTACCCCAGCGGAGAGCAGAATGTCAATGTAAAGTACCAGGGAAAAGGCGGAATAAGAATTTCAAATACATGGAGGAAGTTTCTTTTCGGCTGGAAGTTTGACGGTACGAAATTTTTCTTCTCCGGTTATCCGAATTCTCAAAGCAGAATAATGTTTCATCGCCAGATAATGGACAGAGTAAGGACCCTTGCGCCTTTTTTGGAATTCGATAAAGATCCTTACATAGTGCTGGGAGAGGACGGCAAACTTTACTGGATGCTCGATGCATATACAACCAGCAGCTATTTCCCATATAGCGAAGTTTTCCATTCGACAGAAAAGATAGGTTATAAAGAAGGGGAAACAACAAGAACTTTATCAACTAACACCGCTCCTGAACTTAACGGAATTAACTATATAAGAAATTCTGTTAAAGTTGTTATCGATGCATACAACGGTACGACTGATTTCTATATTTTTGATGAAAACGATCCGCTCATTAAGGTCTGGGACAGAATTTTTCCTGGTTTATTCAAAAAGAAATCGGAGATGCCTGCAGATTTAATGAAGCATATCAGGTACCCTATTGACTTTCTTATGGTCGAGGGACTTATGTATGCAAAGTATCATATGACAGACCCTACTGTTTTTTATAACCAGGAGGATCTATGGATAAGGGCTACAGAAAATTATTATAATCAGGTACAGCCGGTAAACCCTTATTATATAATGTGGCAGCTTCCCAAAACACAAAAATCGGAGTTCGTGCTGATACTCCCATTTACTCCCAAAAACAGGCAGGTATCTATAGGATGGATAGCAGGGATGTGCGACGGGGATAACTACGGAAGATTTATTGCCTACAAATTTCCGAAGGAGAAGAGTGTTCTCGGACCCCAGCAGGTTGAGACTAAGATAGACCAGGATAGTTATCTGTCAGGCCAGCTTTCGTTATGGGATCAGCGCGGTTCAAATGTAATCCGGGGAAATGTGCTGGCTATTCCTGTTGATCAGACGATAATTTATGTTGAACCTATATACCTGCAGGCTGAAACTGCAGCTTACCCGGAATTACGGCTGGTCGCTGTAATGCACGGTGATAACCTGAGCTATGCCGAGACATTCCAGGAAGCACTCCAGGGATTATATGGTGAAACTCCTGTTAAACAGGTAAGCACAACGGAGGAAAAATCTGCCGTGCCTGAAGAATCATCACTGGATGAAAAAATAAAGCAGGCAAATGATGCGTTCAATAATTACCTTGATTACCAGGGACAGAAGGAGTTTCAAAAAGCTGCCGTCGAGCTGGAAAAACTTCAGTCTATTTTAAAAGAATTATCCGGACGGCAGGGTAAAGGCAAATAGAATAAAAAGTCCCTGTTGTTGAATCATATTATTTCAGTTTGCATCTTATTATTGAAATATCAGAATTATCAGCTATTTTAGTAAAGAAGAAAATTATAAGGAGTGATTAATGGAAATTAGTGCTGAACATAAACAGGATAAATCTGTAATTACTATCGAAAAAAATAAACTGATTGGGGTAGAAAGCGAAGAGTTTCAAAAACTTGTCCAGGAATCAATCGATAAAGGAAGCAAAGAAATTACAATCGATCTGGCTAAAGTAGAATACATCTCGAGCTGGGGTATTGGTCTTTTAGTGCATGCATATACAAGCTGCCACAATAAAAATTTAAAGTTCAACCTGACTCATGTTAACCAGCAGGTAATGAATGTTCTTAGTCAGTTAAAGCTGACGACCCTGTTCAATATTGATTAAGCATCTTAAAATCCGGATGCTTTTATTCTCTATTAAAAATCAGGCGCAGCCGGCCTGCAGTTAAGTGTCCTGCCTGAATATCAAATTAAATCATCCAACCCGGGTAATTTTTTGCTAATTTTATGATATTGCTGTTTAATTATTACCGGGAATCTGGATGACAAAAAAGGATCTTCTGAATAAAATCCGTGAAGCCGGCGTTGTGGGCGCCGGAGGCGGTGGATTCCCTGCGTATAAAAAACTTGAAACAGAAGTTGAACATATAATCGCAAACGGTGTAGAATGCGAACCCCTTCTCTATAAAGACCGCGAAGTGATGTTAAGAGAGAGTGAAAAACTGATGGATGGGCTCGGTATTGTGAAAGAACTGACCGGGGCTTCCAGGGTGACGATTGCGGTAAAGGAGAAAAACAGGGATGCCGCGGTGAAGCTTAAACCGGCAGCGGATAAAAGAGGATTTGATATTTTTATTACAGAAAATGTATATCCTGCCGGAGATGAGTATATACTTATTTATGATATTACAGGAAAAAGGGTTCCTCCAAATGGTATTCCTTTAACCGTCGGCTGCCTCGTAAATAATGTTGAAACTCTCGTTAATATTTCAAATGCAGCAGAGGGCAAACCTGTTACAGAAAAATTCATTACTATAAACGGAGCAGTAAGAAATCCGGTCACGACTTCCGTCCCGATCGGAACCAGCTTTATGGAATGTATTGAGCTGGCCGGAGGATTTACTACAGATGACCCGGTTGCACTTACCGGCGGAGTAATGATGGGGGGAGTGGAAACGGATTTTTCGCTGCCTGTTGGTAAGACCCTGGGGGGACTGGTTATTCTCCCTTCCGATCATACGCTTGCAGTCAGGAAATCATCTCCCCGTAATGTTTATAACAAAACAGGGCACAGTACATGCGATCAGTGTTCATTCTGTACACAGTTATGTCCAAGGTATATTCTCGGTTATCCCATTCAGCCTCACCTTGTCATGCGTTCTCTTCAGATGCATGGAGAAGCAAAAGACACCCTGGACTTGTGGGCAATGAATTGTTGCGAGTGCAATGTCTGTTCATTATTCGCCTGTCCCGAAAAACTGGATCCTAAAAACATTTGCGCCGATACCAAAATAAGATTACGCGAAGAGAACAGGGGCTTTACACAGGAGCAGATTGCAGAGGTATTCAGGGACGTACATCCCGCGAGAGATGGGAGAGAAATACCAATATCGAACTTATATACGAGACTGGGGATTAAACCATACGACAGAAAAGCCGGGTTTAAGATCTTTGATAAAAAAATCGGAGATCTTCTAATCCCGTTGAAATATAACTTCGGAAAACCGGCTGATCCGGTAGTGTCTTCGGGAACTAAGATCGCGGCCGGTGAAATGATTGCTTCCGCTGCTGAAAATGATTTAGGTGTTCCCGTGCATTCCCCTGTAAATGGCATAGTTAAAGCAGTTACCGAGCGGGGGATTTTAATAACAGCAATAAATTAATGAAGGATTTTAATGAAAGCGGCTATTGGATTAGTTGAACTATCGAGTATAGCGAAAGGTATTGAAGTTTCAGATGCGATGCTGAAAAGGGCGGATATCGAGATAATTGTTAACAGGACAATTTGCCCCGGTAAATACATGATCCTTATCGGGGGAGATGTAGATGCCGTTAATGCGAGTATTGAAACAGGTATTGAAATAAGTGCTGATGAACTCGTTGATAATTTTATAATTCCTAATGTGCATCCCTCGATCTTTCCTGCAATAAGCGGAATAAACCCTGTCACAGATCTCCAGGCGCTCGGTGTGATTGAATCTTTCTCTGTTGCCTCTATAATTGAAGCTGCTGATGCTGCAGTGAAGTCGGCTTCAGTGGATTTAATTACCGTCTATCTTGCAATGGCAATAGGCGGTAAAGGGTATGTGATGCTTACTGGTGATGTTGCATCCGTGCAGACTGCGGTTGAGGCTGGCGCAGCTTCAATTTCTAAAAAAGGACTGCTGGTTCAGAAGGTAGTAATCCCGCAGCCAAGGAAAGAGATTTTACAGTCCTGGATTTAACAGATGAATTATCATCCCCGCTTATTTTCAGGAAATACTAAACAGGCTTTACCCTAATGGCAGAATCAATAAAATATGATTACCGGGACAGAAGAGAATATCTTAACGGATTAATTTCAAAACTGGAATTAAAAAAAACCACCCTGCAAAGTATCAGCAGAAGTTATTCAAATTACAGACTGGCCCTCCTTATTGTAGAAGTTGTCAGTTTCTTCATTTTGTTTTACTCACTTTCAAGTCTCGCCGCATTGATCTCGGTTGCAGTTTTTCTGGCTGCTTTCTCAATCATATCACATTTCCATAATAAACTTGATTATGGGATTAAAAAACTGGAGCTCTGGAAGAAAATAAAATCTACCAATCTTTCCAGGCTGAACCTTGACTGGGAAAATATCCCTTCAATCGTTTACAATGCAGACAATAAATTAAGCAGACCGGGACCCGTGGAAACTGACCTTAACCTTGCTGGTGATGAATCATTGCATCAGCTCATCAATACAGGTACTTCAAAACAAGCGGGATCATTGCTGCGTGGATGGCTGAACGTAAAGGATCCGGATTTACCAGAGATTACCGGGAGACAGAACCTTATAAAGGAACTTATTCCGCTTTCAAGGTTCAGAGATAAACTTGCGCTGTATTCCGTATTGTCGAATAAAAGAGACTTTGACGGGGAAATGCTTTTTAGATTACTATCAAAAAAGGATGATCTGCCCGGATATTTTAAGATACTATTCGGAATTATGATAATCCTTGCTTTGATAAACATTCTGTTGTTTCTCCTGTTCCTTGAGAATATTCTCCCGGCTTACTGGGTCATAACTGCCTTTTTATATATTGTTTTATTTCATTTCGGCAACAAGCAAAAGGACCGCCTGCTGGATGAAACAGAGTATATTTCCGATGAACTGGAGAAAACAGGAAGTGTTTTTCTTTTTCTTGAACTGTACAGATATAAAAAAGGTTCGAAGCTCGCTGATCTGTGTGCGCCGTTTTTGATTAAAGAAAACAGACCTTCTGTGCTGATAGATAAGATAAAAAATGCGGTTGGATTCTTAAGGATACGAAAGGGAAACCCTTTCGTATGGAATGTAATAAGAGCTATTTTCCCGATTGATTTTTATTTTAAAATTAAACTGAACAGATATAAATCACTTGTATCCGGAAAGTTTACAGTCTGGTATGAGACGTGGTATCGCCTGGAGGCATTATCGTCCCTTGCAAATTTCGCTTACCTGAATCCTGGGTATGCTTTCCCTGAAATAATTGATTCAAAAGAAGGGGAAATAATTTTTGCAGGAAAGGAATTGGGTCATCCGCTGATAAAAGAAGAATATAAAATATGCAATAATTTTTCTTTTGATCCGAAAGGTGAGGCCGCAATAATAACCGGTTCAAATATGTCCGGCAAGAGTACCTTTATCAGAACACTGGGTGTGAATCTTTCTCTTGCCTATGCAGGCAGTGTTGTAAATGCTGACGAGTTGAAAGTTTCCCTATTCAGATTATACACGTGCATTAAGGTCAGTGATTCAGTTATAGATGGTATTTCTTATTTTTATGCTGAGGTTAAGCGTCTCAGGGCCTTGCTCGATGAAATAAATGAATCTGAATACCCGGTGCTTTATTTAATAGACGAAATATTCAGAGGTACTAATAACATAGAAAGACTTAAAGGAAGCACTTCATTTATTAAAAAGCTGGCTGGAACTAATGCCGTAGGGGCTGTGGCAACACACGACCTTGAACTGGTAAGACTTGCGGATGAGATATCCAAAGTTAAGAACTATCATTTCAGGGAGGAAATTAAAGAAGGAAGAATGATTTTTGATTATAAACTTAATACCGGACCATGCCCCACAACAAATGCACTTAAAATTATGAAACTGGAGGGTCTGCCGGTTGAATAAAAAAGGAGCGGTAGAATGAAATCATTGCTGTTTCTGTTATTAGTGGTATTTATGTCGGTAAATATAAATGCTCAGGAGAATCATCTGAAAACCGGATTCTACAGAGTTGGCGAAGAAGATTCCTGTTTAAACTCTGATAATTACATAATGCTTTCTGATTCGGAAGCAAGGTACTGCATTTATAAAACACCGATTGTAACTGAAATTAATTTTGTGTCTGTTAAGATTAGTGCTGATACTGCCGCATATGGAATCAATTATACCGTATGGATTAAACTTGACAGCGCAGGAGCGGAATCCGTAAAAGCTGCAACAGAAAAAATGGTCGGGCAGAAAGCCGCATTTATTATTGATAACAGGGTGATAGCAGCCCCGGTGGTCAGGGATCCGATTGTATCAGGAAGTATTGCTGTATTCTGCGATGAGGAAACCATTAATGAAGTCAGGAGGGGATTGGGAATAAAATAAGGTTTCTAACCGCCTTATTCCATCTTCATATCGCGGGTCATAAGATCCGTCGTTGCCTTAACAGGATCTTTATCTTCGAAGAGTATTTTATAAACCTCGGTAGTAATCGGGGTTTCAACTCCATTTTTCTTTGCAAGCATAGAAGCTGAGCGGCTGGTTTCCACTCCTTCGGCAACCATCTTCATAGATTTCAAAACCTGCTTCAATGTTTTACCGGAACCTATCTGTTCGCCTACATACCGGTTGC
The DNA here is from genome assembly GCA_963832715.1 of uncultured Ignavibacteria bacterium. Lineage (GTDB taxonomy): Bacteria > Bacteroidota > Ignavibacteria > Ignavibacteriales > Ignavibacteriaceae > DATFVA01. Next base: position 154,540 of record CAWHVB010000008.1, read on the forward strand.
GGCTGTGGCGGCTCATACAGGTGACGATCAGATCGCCCATTCCTGAGAGTCCTGCAAATGTCTCAGGCTGTGCCCCCATGGCAATACCGAGTCGTGAAATTTCGGCTATTCCCCGGGTCATAATTGCGGCTTTTGTATTGTCGCCGAATTTAACACCATCAATGATACCGGCACCGATTGCAATTACATTTTTAAAGGCTCCTCCCATTTCAACCCCGAGTATATCGGTCGAGCCGTAAACTCTGAAGTATGAAGTAATAAAGGCAGCCTGTATCGATTTGGAAGTCTCAGCGTCTGTAGAAGCTGCCACAACGGCAGTAGGGATCATTTTTGCTACCTCTTCAGCGTGACTGGGACCCGAAAGTACACCTACCTGGTTGCTGTCAAGTGAAGGGATTTCATCTTTAAGCATCTGCGACATGGTCATCAGGCTCTTATTCTCTATTCCTTTTGCTACACTGACAAGGATTGAATTTTTTAATGATGATGGATCGGCCTGCTTAATTACACTTCTTAAATATTGCGAAGGAACGGCGAGCACTATCATATTCTGCTGATGAGCCGCTTCATTAAGGTCGTGTGTAATTTTAATTTCACCAGGAATGGTTATTCCCGGAAGGTAATTTGTATTTTCCCTGGTCTTTTCAAGGATCTTAGCATAGCTCCTGACATATTCCCAGAGAGTAACCTTGTGCCCGTTAAAATGGAGCAGAATAGCCAGGGTAGTTCCCCAGCCGCCGGCTCCAAAAACAGATATTTTCATCAGGATTTTATTTTTTTCTTAAAGCTGACTTTATTCTCGTTCCCGTTCAATAATCTTACGACATTTTTACGGTGAGTGAAAATGACGAGTAATGCAAGAAAGATAACAAATGGTAAGAGTGTACTATAGCCCGGAATGTTTACGTTGAAAACGTTTTCTCTGATAATTAAGGTCAGCGGAACTGCGATTGCTCCCAGGATTGAACCGAGAGAAACAAACCGGGAAATACTAACAACCAGGATGAAGACCCCGATTGCAACAAGCATATCCACTGTAACTACCATCAATAAAACACCGAGTGCAGTTGCGATGCCTTTGCCGCCCTTAAAGCCGGCAAATACTGTCCAGATGTGTCCGATTACTGCAGATATTCCGGCTATTATCTGTACAAGTGTAAAGTCATCAAAAGGGGTAGCATTTTCAAACGGCATTGATCCGTAATGTAGTCTTGCAACAACAACAACTGCCAGTACGCCTTTTAATGCATCAAGCATAATAACCAGCAGTCCATGTTTCCATCCGAGAACCCGCATAACGTTGGTTCCGCCTGCGTTTCCGCTTCCGTGTTCTCTTATATCAATACCGCCAACCGCTTTGCTTACAATAATACTTGTTGGAATTGAACCGATCAGGTACGATAATATGACTATAGTTGCGAGTAAATACATCTGAATACCGTAAATTAAAGTAAGCCTTAAACTAAGTATAAAAGGCTAAATTTTCAATGAAAATGATTCCAATATGAATTAGATGCAATTATTAAACCATGGATTTAAATAATTGAAAATCCTCTTTCGTGGTTACCTTAAAGTTCAGATTTGAACCTTCGGTAATATTTACTTTTCTGCCGATTCGTTTTACCAGCATCGATTCATCGGTTGCATAAAAATTTTCATCATAAGCTTTTTTCATAGCTTTCATCAAATCAGCATACCTGAATATCTGGGGGGTCTGAACATACCAGACATTTTCTCTCAGGATATATTCCTTAATATAATCTGTTCCCCGGGCTAAAGTATTATTCCCCTTTACACAAACAACAGCGTTTCCCTTAATTTCCGCCGTCCTTATTGCATTATTTAATAGCTTGGAGGACAGAAGGGGACGGACAGCATCATGTACGATCATTAAGTCATCTGAGTTTGCAGAAACAGAGGAAAGAGCGTTAAATACTGAATCCTGTCTTTCCTTTCCTCCTTCCACAAATTGTTTAAGCTTTGTCAGCTTATATTTTTCTTTCAGGTTCTGTAAAAGCTTAAAGTAGCTTCTGTCTGCCGAAACAATGATCTCATCCACCATTTTATTCTTCTGGAAAGTCTCCAGGGAATAGATTATTAATTCTTTCCCTTTAACTTTGATAAACTGCTTCGGCTTTGTATACCCGCTTCGTATTCCTTTTCCGCCTGCGGGGATGATTACAATCTTTTTCATAATAAAAGCATAGCGTCGCCGTAACTGAGAAATTTATAGTTATCCTTCAGGGCTTTTTTATAAGCTTTCATAACAAAATCTGTATCGGCAAAGGCAGATACCAGCATTAATAGGGTCGATTCAGGCTGATGAAAGTTTGTAATTAATTTATCGGTGACCTTAAAATCGTAAGGCGGATAAATAAATTTATCTGTCCAGCCTCTGCCCTGTTTAACAAGTCCGTCAGCAGTTATACTGGTTTCAAGCGCCCTTGCAGTACTGGTTCCGACGACGAATACATTGTGCTTGCCGTGGATCGCTTTATTGATCTTCTCTGCGGAGTGAGCAGTAATCTCATAATACTCCGAGTCCATCTTATGCTTGGTAAGATCTTCAACCTCTACAGGTCTGAAAGTTCCGAGCCCGATGTGCAGTATTACAGGGACAACTTCTACTCCCTTTTTCTTTAATTTAGTCAGTAGTTTTTCTGTAAAATGAAGACCGGCGGTAGGGGCGGCAACTGCTCCGTCAACTCTCGCGTAAACGGTCTGATAATTTTCTTTATCGGCCGGAACGGGTTCTCTTTTTATATACGGGGGAAGGGGAGTCAGTCCGATTTTTTCAACAGCGCTGAATACATTTCCGGGCTGATTAAATCTTACTGTCCTGCCGCGTGAGGTTGTATTATCAATTACTTCGCACCATAACTTATCATTAAAATATATTTTATTGCCGATCCGTACTTTTCTTGCCGGGTCAACAATTACATCCCAGATACATTCTTCTGCATTTAACTCCCTGAGCAGAAAAACCTCGATCTTTGCATTAGTTTTTTCTTTTTTTCCATACAATCTTGCCTGGAAGACACGTGTTTCATTTACAGCAAGCACATCTCCCTTCTGCATATAGTCTGCAACATCTGTAAAGACTTTATTTTCAATCTCCTGAGTTTCCCGGTTGAGTACCATAAGTTTTGCTTTGTCTCTCGGGGAAACAGGAAATTTTGCTATCGCTGTCTTCGGCAAATTGTACTTGAAATCTGATAATTTCATTCTTCATTACCTTCTATGAATTGATAAATTGAGAGGGAGCTTTCCGCTCCCTCATTAATATTTCTTATTTTTTCTTTTTTGCAGCTGCTTTCTTTGGCCTGGAAGACTTCTTTGACTTGAGAGACATCTCGTGAACTACAGCCCGGGCTGCAGCAAGTCTTGCTATAGGTACACGGAACGGGGAACAGCTTACGTAGTTAAGCCCTATCCTGTGGCAGAATTCAACCGAACCGGGTTCACCGCCATGTTCACCGCAGATACCTACTTTAAGATTTTCACGTGTCGATCTTCCTTTCTCAGTGCCCATTTTAACGAGCTGACCAACACCGTTCAAATCCAGCACCTCGAATGGATCATTGGGAAGTATCTCATTCTCAACATACAGAGGTAAAAACTTGCCGGCATCATCTCTTGAGAAACCGAATGTTGTCTGTGTCAGGTCGTTAGTACCGAAACTGAAGAATTCAGCTCCCTGGGCTATTTCATCTGCCGTAACACATGCACGGGGCAATTCAATCATTGTTCCAACCATATAGCTGATTTTTTTGCCTCGTTCTTTAGCAACTTCATCGGCTGCTTTCCTTACTATCTTCTCCTGAAGTCTGAACTCTTTTAAATCCCCGACGAGCGGGATCATAATTTCAGGTTTAACCTTAAATCCCTGTTCAACAGCATCATAAGCTGCTTCAAAGATGGCTCTTGCCTGCATTTCGGTAATTTCAGGGAAAACCACACCGAGACGGCATCCTCTGAATCCCAGCATTGGATTGAACTCAGCAAGACTATGGATCTTCTGAGTCAGTTTCTCAATCGAGATGTTCAGCTGATCCGCAAGTTCCTTGATCTCCTTTTCTTCATGAGGCAGAAATTCATGCAGAGGGGGATCGAGAGTCCTTATCGTAACAGGAAATCCTTTCATTTCTTTGAATATACCAAGGAAGTCCTCTCTCTGCAGCGGTAATAATTCATTGAGAGCGCTTTTTCTTTCCTCTTTAGTTTCGGATACGATCATTTTCCTTACGCTCATTATCCTGTCGCCTCCGAAGAACATATGTTCGGTACGGCAGAGTCCTATTCCTTCAGCACCGAATGCAACTGCGTTAGCAGCCTGGTCGGGCTGATCTGCATTTGTTCTGATGTTTAACCTTCTCAGGTTATCAGCCCATTTCATAAGGCTAGCGTAAGTCTGGTAAACTGGTGAATCCTTTGGATCAAGTGTTTTGGTTAAAAGAACCTGCAGAACTTCAGAAGGTTTCGTCTCAATTTTCCCGGCGATAACTTCACCGGTGGTTCCATCTATCGAGATAAAATCTCTTTCTTTTAAGTGGAGGTTATCCTTACCCTCAACACCGATCGTACCGTCTTTATAATTTATCCTAAGCGTTCCGCAGCCGGCTACGCATACTTTTCCCATTTGTCTTGCAACAAGCGCAGCATGTGAAGTCATTCCTCCGCGAGCTGTCAGGATGCCCTCTGAAGCATTCATTCCTTTAATATCTTCGGGAGAGGTTTCAATTCTGACAAGTATTACACTCTCACCCCGGGCGGCCATATCTTCAGCGTCCTGGGCGTTAAGAGCAATCCGGCCGGATGCAGCACCGGGACCTGCATTCAATCCTTTAGCTATCAGTTTACCTTCATCTATTGCTTTTCTTTTCTGATCAAGATCGAATATTGGTCTGAGCAGCTGGTTCAGCTGGTTCGGTTCAATCCTTGAAATTGCTTCTTCTTTTGATATAAGCTTCTCTTTTACCATATCTACAGCCATTTTGATGGCGGCAAATCCGGTACGCTTACCTACGCGGCACTGGAGCATCCATAACGTTCCCTGCTGAATGGTAAATTCGATATCCATCATGTCCTTATAATGCTTCTCAAGTGTTTTCCTGATGTCATCGAGCTGTTTATAAATTTTCGCATCATCTTCTTTAAGCTTTGCTATCGGCAGGGGAGTACGGGTTCCTGCAACAACGTCTTCGCCTTGTGCATTAAAGAGATATTCGCCGTAAAATACATTTTCACCGGCAGCAGGGTCGCGGGTGAATGCTACTCCGGTTCCGGAATCCTCTCCCATATTTCCGAATACCATTGATTGTACATTCACAGCTGTTCCCCAATCTGCAGGGATATTATTTAACTTTCTGTATACAATTGCACGATCGTTCATCCAGCTTCCGAAAACTGCACCGATTGCTCCCCACAATTGTTCCATCGGATCCGTCGGGAAGTCATGCCCGGTTTCTCTTTTAATCGCTGCCTTGAATTCTTCAACAAGTTCCTTCAGATGTTCTGTTGATAATTCGGTATCGAGTTTGAATCCGTGTTCTTCTTTTTTCCGGTCAAGGATAACTTCAAAAGGATCCTCAGCTTTTTTATCCTGGGGTTTTAATCCTAAAACAACATCTCCATACATCTGCACAAATCTTCTGTAAGAATCATATGCAAAACGGGGATTGTTTGTTTTTTTAATTATTCCTTCGACTGTCCGGTCATTCAAGCCCAGGTTAAGAATAGTATCCATCATACCGGGCATCGAAGCACGCGCACCGCTTCTTACTGATACCAGGAGCGGATTCTCAGGATCGCCGAACTTAGCTCCCATCTGTTTTTCTACACGCTGCAATGCGGTTTTTACCTGCGCTGCCAGTTCCTTTGGATATTTATTATTATGATCATAAAAATATGTACATACTTCTGTAGTGATAGTGAACCCGGCGGGTACCGGTAAACCTATATTCACCATCTCTGCAAGGTTTGCTCCTTTACCTCCGAGAAGTCCTTTCATCTCTGCTTTGCCGTCGGCTTTTTGTCCGCCGAAAAAGTATACGTATTTCTGCTGTTTAGGCATTACTTATCCTCCAATCTGTATTATCTCATTAATTTGGTTCATATAATTTTTTAATTAATTCCTGAAAGTATAAAGTCTCTGAACTCACTTTCATTATCCATCCTCAGCTCAATCTTTAAGAAAAATATATCGATATCGTCAAATTCCTTAGCGTACCTTGTAAGTTTAACTGCATCCTTTTCAGTAGTTACGACAGAATGCGAATTAGTCGAATAAAATTTCTTCCTTATTTCCTGTACCTCCTTGTCTGAATAATTTTTATGATCTCTGAAAATCATCTGGTTCGAAGTATCAACGCTTGTCTGCTTCAGTATATTGATAAACGAATACGGGTTGGCTACACCCGAAACCACCAGGCTCTTCTGTCCTTTAAATTCTTCGAGACCGTATCTTGTTCGATGTTTAACATCACCGAATTCAATTGCCTTGTAGTATGCAGTAAATACTTTCTTGCCTCTGAGGTAGCGGTTGTATTTTTCAGGAATTGCCTCCGGCGGAGTAAATTTCCTGTTAATTATGACCGCATCCGTCCTGTCTACCGACCTGAAAGGCTCACGCATCATCCCGGCAGGCAGCAGGTTCTGTTTGAAGAAGCCATACTCCGTCAGAAACCTCTGCTCAAATATCAGGAGATCGAGGTCTCTTTTAATCCAGCGATGCTGGTAAGCATCATCAAGCACTATTATATTAACACCTGTATCGTTTATAAAGTTCTTTGCGCCTTTTACCCTGTTTTCTGAAACAGCAGCAGGCACCTTGCACTCCATAGCAGTAATGAAAATTTCATCACCGCAGTTATCAACCGGGGCCAGTATGTTTTTACCATCAGAAACAAGCAGGTAGCCCCGGGTATTTCTCCCGTAGCCGCGGCTTAAAACCCCGGCTTTCATTCCCGAATCTTTTAACAGATTGGTTAATGTTATTACAAGCGGAGTTTTTCCGGAACCGCCGACTGAAATATTTCCGACTGATATAACCCTTGAACTGACGCTTTCTGAAGCAAAAATGTTTTTGTCGAAGAGCCAGTTCCTTATGCCGATTACCAGGGCATAGAAAGGAGTAAAGGGATATAATATCAGTCTTATTAATTTCACTTAATTCTATTCTCAAAAATTTCAGACTGCAGCTGCAGTTCGTTTAGTTTCTTTTCGCATTGTTCTATGATCTCTGAAATCTCCTCTCTGCTAAGATTATCGTCAACATAAACCGGTTCAGAGTACATTACATTTGCTTCCGTAAAAAATTTCGGGACCTGGAATTTATCCCAGCTTTTAAGAAATCTCTTTTTCCTGAAGCCTATTCCCATAAGCACAAGAGGCAGCTTCGCTTTTTTTGCAGAAATTACCGCGCCTGCTTTTAGCTTATGCGGAGGTCCTTTAGGCCCGTCGGGAGTTACTGCTATAGAGTAGCCGTTACGGGCAAAATCTATCATTAACCCGAGAGCAACCTCTCCGCCTTTGCTGCTTGAACCGCGCAGAACTTTGTAATTCCATTTTTTCAAGATCTTTGCAAGCAGTTCGCCGTCCTTGCTTTTGCTCGTCAGTCCGGCAAAGTTTTTATTCCTGTTAAGATACCACGGAAGCAGCATCGTGCCATGCCAGAACCCGAGTATGTAATTCTGATTGTTCTTCTCGAGTTCATCCACGATTTCTTTGTTCTTAAAATTTATCCTTATCGTCCTGCACAGAAAATCAACAAGTTGAAAAAGAACATAATTGCCTGCAAAACGCAGTGCATCCTGCCTGGCCTTCTTAAGCTTCATTCAGCATTGAATAAATAATTTTTGCGGCTCGTGCTGAAGCTCCGGCTGAGCCGAGCTTTGATTTTAACTGATTAAGTTTATTCTTAATCTTCCCGTATAGAGCACTATCTGATAAAATCTTTTTACTCTCTGAATAGACTGAATCCGCATTCACATCATTCTGAATTAATTCGGGAACTATCTTCTCACCCGATATAATATTTGCCATCCCGATGTTTTCTACTTTAACAAGGTTCTTGCCGATCAGGTAGGTAAGCAGACTTGTCTTATAGACGATCACCATCGGGAGACCAAAAATGCCGGCTTCAAGGGTAGAGGTTCCGGATTTTATTATTCCAATTTTGGAATACTTCATTAAATCGTATGTGAATCCCTTAACAACTTTAAAGTCTTCCGGAAATTCCGGTTTATGAAAAACGCTTTCTTCAAAATTCGCAGAGCAGGCAACAATTACCTGTAAACCGAAATCAGCTGCTATTCTGACGGCGCCTTTTATGACTTCAGGGAATATTTTATCAACTTCGTGTTCACGGCTTCCGGGCATTACAAGTAATATTTCTTTGTCAGGCAGATTAAATTTATGCAGCAGCTCCTCCCTGCTTAAAAAGTTATAATCATCGATCCTCTCAACCAGGGGATGTCCCACCAGCTCAACATTTATATCATTACTCCGGTATAGTTCTTCCTCAAATGGGAAGACAACCAGCATTTTATCAACCAGTTTTTTAATCTTTTTAATTCTTCCGCCGCCCCATGCCCAGACCTGGGGCGAGATATAATAAATAATCTTAACTCCGATGGCTTTTAATTTCTTTGCGAAGTTCAGATTAAAGCCGGGATAATCAATCAGTACTGCGTATTTAATATCATTCTCTTTTATGGTTCTTACCAGTTCCCGCTGCACCTTTTTGATGAAGGGGATATGCCTCACAACCTCTGCAAATCCGAGAAAAGCCATCCTGTTTATATGATAAAGAATGTGCATTCCCGCTTCTTTCATTCTGTCGCCGCCGAGACCAAATACATTAATATCCTCATCGAGCTTTTTTAACTGATCAATAAGCGCCGCCCCGATGTAATCACCTGAGACTTCGCCCGCAATCATCATTATGTTCTTCTTTCGTGTTCCACTCATATCATAGTCTTCTTAAAAACCAGATGAGCAAAATAGTAACCACTACAAACGTAAAAGCCTGGAGACTTCTGTTCTCAGACTTCAATCCTTTTTTTATATCGTACGACGGCTGCTCCAGGCTGCCTGCCTTATATTTTGTTAACCGGGGAATAAATCGCGGTACACTTGTCTTATATGCTTTAAATTCTTCTCCGAAAGTTTCTTCAAGATACTTTTCCTCCGCCTGTACGATCATATAATACTGAAAAGAAAAGAACAGGAATCCTGCAATCTGAAGCCAGGGGAAAAGGGCAAACGACATAATTCCCAGTCCTGTATACATAAGAATATTTCCCAGGTACAGAGGATTGCGGAGATGGGCAAAGGGACCGCTGACAATCAAATACGTCCCGCCGACACCGCCGGTTGTTCTTGTCTCGCTTCCTGCCCAGCTTACGCCCCATAACCTTATCAGTTCACCTGTTAATGCGATGATGAAGCCGGCTGCCAGGCTCCATATATTCGGATACGCAAAAACCAGCATTACCACAACAAATGGTATTGGTGTGTAGCTGCGGTAAGTAAAAAATTTTGAAGAAAGTCCCGACATTAAAATTCCTTATTCCTTTATGTACAGTTCGCGCCGTTTTAATTCAGCCTGGTGTCTTTTCTTTAATCTCTTCCTGTTTCTAAGAGTTTCTATTCTTTCGATGACATCAGTGAAATTGTTAAATGGAAAATAAGATATCCGCTCCTTCTCGCAGTATCTGAGCAAATCATCTTTTGCAAAAATAAAATCGCAGAAATGCACTGTGTATTTATCCGAATTCCCATCGCCAATAAAAATAGTATATTCATCATCGGCGCTGTTATTTATTATATGGTTCCGTTTACAGTTTGCTGAAGTTGTACATCCGGAATCATAATAGGGAAAAGCAGGAGTTAAAGTATTATTGTTCAAAATCAGTTTGTTTGAAAAAACTTTCAGATGATCCAGTTTTTCTCTCTTAAGGATCAGATCAATATAGTAGTCGAATCCGTCGCTGAGGATAAATAATTTTATTTTATTTTTTTCACAGTATTCCACAAGGTCATGGAAAGATTTATCGATTTCGATGCGGAGTATAAAATCATCAAGTTCCTGTTTTTCAACATAATCCACCGACTCACAGAGCTTAAGCCAGCAGTCCCTTGCAGAGATCCTGTCGCTCAGCAGGTCTTCTATTACCTGCTTTACTATGCTGGTATGCCCGAACCTGGTAAATACAGCGTCCCCGATATCCTTCCTGGTTATCGTTCCGTCAAAATCGACAAATAGTTTGAAGATTTTTTCCATATAGATCAGTTTGTTAATACCATTTTCTTTACCATAACAAAATCGCCGCTCTCGAATTTGTAAAAATAAATGCCCGGCGGCCGGTTAAATGCCGAAAATGTCACGTTGTTCTCTCCGGCCGGAAACCTGTTGCTGATTTCATCTATCTTTTCAATACGGTTATCAAAAAATTCTATTTTGACATTTGATTCCCGGGGTAGATAAAACTTTATTTCGGTAGAGTCGGAGAAGGGGTTAGGATTGTTCTGAGTAACGATTATATAATCAGTTGATTCAAGAAAATTGACTCTTGAAATATCCGATGAAATAGTATTGCCTGTATTGTCGGTAAGGACAACACGATAGTACAGGGTTCCGGAAGTATCAGGTTTATCGTAATATTCATAATAGTTTGCAGACTTTGGTGTTTCGGAAGTGAAAGTTGCCAGTTTTTCCCAGTTTGAGTTTCCGGAATCTGTCTGAACACATCTTTCGATATCATAAACACTTTGAGGAGTTTCATTTGCAGAGTACCAGTTAACCTTAACTGAATCTGAAACTATGTCTGTTGTAAATCCGATAATCTGAGAAACGAAAGTCCCTGTATTAAAAATCTTCTGAACGTAGATCCCGTTTTCACTGTTTCGTCTTTCCTTAAAGACTGCTATTGCACTGCCTCTTCCGTCGGGAAGGAGACAAAGATAGCTTTTGGGTGTATTGTAAAAAGATCCGATCGGGATACCGCTGCTGTCCCACATAACCTTTCCTTCGGATGTTATGCGCTGTGAGTAGATGTTCCCGGTAATGGAGGCTGTCCTTCTGTCAAGCCAGGCTGTAATTGCACCGTTATGGTCATCAGATATCAGCTTTTGACCAAACTGATCACCACTCATCCTTATTACCGGCACACCGCCAGGCTGCCATTCAATTTTTCCGGCCCTGTCGTATTTCTGGATATAAATATCCCGGTCGCCGTTAATTTCACTCGTCCAGCTTAAAATAAGGGAATTTCCTGCTGTGATCATCTGTGGGTTTGACTGACTTCCGCTTTTATCGGAGCAGACCTTCCCATTTATTCCCCAGAGCAGTTTTCCTTTTTGATTGATAAGCTGATGATAAATCGATTTTTCCTTCTTTAGAACCTGGTAGGCGATATATATATCAGTGCCGGAATTTATTGCCGAGAAAGTAATTACGTTCAGCTTATTGTTGGTTGCCGCTATAGGGGCTTTACCCCAGAGCGGACTTCCCATCCTGTTATAATGCTGTGAAAGGATCATCCCTTTGTCACCCTGGCTTTCCAGCCAGAAAATATATACTCCACCCGAATCATCTGGCAGTACTGCCGGACTGAGTTTTCCGTTCCCGGATGCGGAGACGGTTACACCGGCTGAATCGTACATAAATTTTCCGTTAGATGATAATTTCCTGAGGATTAGTTTTGAATTAAAAACCTGGTTTGGTTCTTTGGCTATAAAAGAAATAAAAATATCATTATTATCATTTGCACATAACGAATAATCACTTATTTCTTTATTAATCCTGTTAACTTTTAATCCTTCGGTATTCCAGGCGGTACTTCCGTTCGCCCTAACTTTCTGAATAAGCAGATCACCGGTTTTATTCCGGGAGAAATCTTTCCATGCAACTACAGCAGAGTTCTCTCCCGCATTTACTGAAACGGGGTTATCCTGGTCTCCGGTTAATCCGGATATTCTTTTTCCGTCAGCTCTGAAACTTATATCTCCGTTAGATTCAATGTGCATAAAACTTACTTCATTCTGTAAACCGGTTACATTGTCTTCCCAGAAAATAAACGCCCCGCCGTTCTGATCACCTGCAGCGGAAATATTTATTGGATTGACAAGGTCAAAAACTACTCTTGTATTTTCTGCAGGGTTATTAACCCATTGCGCCATCGTCTCATTCAAAGAATTACAGATCAAAATCAGGATGATATGTAAGAGAATCAGCTTAACTTTAATAACCCGGAAAGGAACGGCAGCAGAGTGGAGAAGATCAGGCACTGGCAAAGTTGAGATCCTCATTAAATCTTACGCTGACGAGTTTTGAAATTCCTTCTTCCTGCATCGTTACACCATACATCGTATCCGCCGCTTCCATTGTCCGCTTATTGTGTGTGACTACAATAAACTGTGTATTCTTGCTGAAGTCCTGAATGATTTTTGTAAACCTGTCGATGTTTGCATCATCAAGGGGAGCATCTATCTCATCGAGAATACAGAAAGGACTTGGCTTTACAAGGTAGATCGCAAATAGAAGAGCAATTGCAGTCAGGGTCTTCTCTCCGCCTGAAAGCAGGTCAATCGAAGTGGGGCGCTTTCCTTTTGGTTTTGCGATGATTTCAATTTTAGCCTCGAGAGGATCTGCTTCCTCTTCAATCCTCAGATCTGCCTCATCACCGGGATTGAACAAACCGCGGAAGATGTTAATGAAATTATCTCTTATCTTATCAAATGTTTCTTTGAACAGCTGCTGGGCAGTAGTATTTATTTCGCCGATAGTAGTTATAATATCTTTTTCGGATTCAATTAAATCATCTCTTTGTTTACTGAGAAATTCATATCTCTGCCTTTCCTCCTCGAACTCGGAATAAGCCAGGAGATTGATCGGACCGAGATTTTTGACCTGCTGTTTGAGCGAATGAACTTCTTCTGACCGTGATTTAAAGTCGAAAATACCAAGATCATCAAAGTCTTTGCGTTCAAGTTTAATTGAATAATTTTCCTGGATATTTTCTTCGAGGTTGACCAGCTTTATCCCCAGTTCATTGATCCTGATTTCACTCGAGTGTATTTGATCCGATACCTTTTCGCGGTCTGTTCTAAGCGAGTTCTGATTTTCTTCCAGTTCATTTATCTGCTCCTGGATCTCCCTGTATGCAATATCCAGTTTTTCTTCTTCGTTCTTGAGTACAGCTTTTTCAGAGGCAAGTTCGTCGGATTCTAATAATTTCTCCTCAATTATCGAACTCAGTGTGCCTGTCTCTTCTAAAAATGCTGCAATGTCTGCTTCTCTCTTTGCGATATTCCTGTTTATTGTATCAATTGAGTCTTTAGCCCTCTCCATCGCATTGATCGTATTCTTCTTTTCGCCGAGAAGTCTTTCATATTCGAGATTAAGCCTGTTTTGATTTCCTACCATTTCATCAAATTCTTCACCGGAGCTTCTGAAATCGGCTTCGAGTTTTTCTCTTTCCTCATCGGATTTTATTTTTTCCTGCCTGAACTTTTCAATAATATCGGACAGATTGTTTTTGTCGGTATCGAGTCTGTTTGAATCGGCAGCAAGTTCCTGTATTTCTGCCCTTGCCTTTTCAATTTCATCAGCAGCCTTTTGTTTTTCAAATTCAAATTGTGCGATCTGCTTTTCGACATTAGCCTGGTCATTGACTATCATACGACCTTGTTCAGAAAGTACTTTCAGATCTATTCCGTCAATATTCTTCTCGGTTTCCTCTATCTTCTTCTGAAGTCCGAGCAGTTCTTTTTCTTTTCTCGGGAATTCATCTTTCAGATTTTCGAGGAGTTTCATTCTTCCGAAAAGAGAGTCGTCGAGCTTCGGTGCGGAACCAGCTTCAACAAGACCCGAGGACGCGACAAAATCTCCGTGCGGGGTTACAAAATTAAAATCGGGATACTTTAGCGATAGTTCGAAGGCTTTGTTTATGTCATCAACAACGGCAGTAAGGTTAAGCAGCCGGTTAAAAAAGCCTTCCCATTTGGTATCTGTCTGGATGAGCTCATAAGTCCATTTCTTAAATCCCGCCTCAGAGGCAAGGTTTTTTTTCTTCCGCTTTACCGAGTAGCTTTTCAGTCTGTCAATCAAACTACTCTTTCTTCCGGGCAGAACGTCTTTAACATAAAACGCAGCTTTGCCGATCTCATTCTCACGCAGAAATTCAATTCCGCTGAAGATATCGTCAATCGTTTCAACAAGAATATTATTTATGTCGCCCCGTAATGCAGCCTCGACGGCAAAACGATACTCATCCGGAGTATTCCCTATATGCGCAAGAAGGTTCTTTTCTCCCTTTGACCAGTTATTATTTTCCAGCAGTGCCTTGGAACCTTTGGAAACGCCTTCAAGGTTTTCTATAAGTGTCTGGATGAAATCAATTTTTTCCTTCAGCGTATTCAGGTAGCTTTTATCTTCAAGTTCTCTGGTCTTTAACTGGTTGAGCTCTTTTTCGAGTTCTTCTTTCTCCCTCTGCTTGCTTGAATAAACTTCTTCGGATTCATTTAACTTCTTCTCAAGTTCGGTTTTCTCGTCCCCGAGTTCCTCAAGGAAACCGACCGTTTTTGCGATATTCCCCGTAAGCGACTGGATTTTACTGTTGAGCTTGTCCAGGGATTGTTTCTTATTCTCAAGCGCCTTTTCAAGGTTTGAAAGATCGTTTTCTTTTCCCGTCAGTTCTTTGAATTTATCGAGCTGCTGCTCCGCATGTTCCCGGAGTTTATTCCGTTTGGTTTCTATTAATTCCTTCAGCCTTGCAGCTTCATTCTCAGCATCCTGTTTCTGATTACCTTTAACCCGGATATCATTCTCAAATGATTCAATTGCAAGTGTGCTTTTACTTATCAGGTTTTCAGATTCTTCAAGCTGGGATTTTAAATCAACCAGTTCTTCTTTGTACCTTTCGATATTGCGCTCTAAGGAATCTTTTCTTTCCCTGGATACTGAAAGCTGGTTTTCAACTTTATAAATTGCTTCTGTTTTTAAGTTTAATTCCCCGCGTTTGACCTTAAGTGTGCTCTCTGCATTTGAGAGTTCGAGCTTTACCGATTTTATTTTGTCATTTAATTTGGATAATTCTGATTCAAGAAGGATTTTCTTCTGTAAATTTTCTTCCTTCAGTTTCCTTGCTTCTTCTTTCTGCAGAGAGTAAAGGGAGAGTTCTCTTTCCGCAAGGTCAAGCTCAAGCTCACGGAGTGACGAAGAGATCCTGTTATACCTGTCGGCTTTTTTAGCCTGTCTTTCGAGTGAGTTAACTTTTTTCTGTACCTCTGAAACAATATCATTTACCCTTGTAAGGTCAGCTTTAACCTCATCGAGCTTTCTTAAAGCCAGTCTCCTTCTCAGCTTGTATTTATTTACTCCTGCAGCCTCTTCAAACATCGTGCGTCGTTCATCGGCTTTATTGCTCAGTATGGTTTCAACCATCTTAAGCTCAATTACCGAGTATGCATTTGCACCGATACCGGTATCCATAAAAAGGTTGGTAATATCCTTCAGCCTGCAGATATTTTTATTGAGGAGATATTCGCTCTCTCCCGACCGGAATATTCTCCTGGTTATAGTAACGTCTGTGTACTCGGTAGGAAGTATCCCTTTATTGTTGTGAATCGTCAGAGAAACTTCGGCCATACCCATAGGTTTTCTTAAAGACGTCCCGTTGAAAATAACGTTTTCCATCTTATCGCTTCTTAATGCACCGCTTCTCTGTTCTCCCAGCACCCACCGGATGGAGTCTACTATGTTAGTTTTACCGCAGCCGTTAGGGCCGACTATAGAGGTCACCCCTTCGTTAAAATTGACATTCGTTTTCTGTGCAAATGATTTAAAACCAAGTATTTCAAGCTTTGATAAATACACTCTATGCTTAACCGTTAAATTGTGTAAAAACTAATTTCATATAATCGATCACTGAATTTGTAACCTGGTAGTAAATAAGGAATCCGCCGACTACAATCAGCACGAGGATAATACCATAAAAATAAACAGTTCCGGGATTCGCATCGAATATAACATAAATACCTTTAATGAGCCGGTAAAATGACCAGAGTATGAAAAGCAGCAGTCCGAGGTAAATGTATATATTAGCTACGTCAGCAGAAAGCATCCGGAACAGAATTATTCCCACCGGTATTAATAACACCATAGGAAGAAGAGACCAGATAGTTGTGTAATAGATGCTGGAAATAAATACTTTTGTCCTGACAAAAAATGATGCGGCCTTAATTACAGCGGACAGAAGCAGGGACAAATATTATAAAGATAAGCGTCAGCCAGATGACCGATAGGGCAGGGTGCCATGCAAGGTAGCTGATTGTTGATAAAATTCGTTCGCTTCCGAAGGAGAGCAGTATTCTCTCAAAGAAAATATTATCGCGAAGATAATAAAGCATATTACTGAGAAGCAGGGCCAGGATGGCAGCTATTACGAACCCGAGTATAGTGGAATGATATCCCGACATTATCCTCTGATCCCGTACATCTGCATAAAAGTTGTAGGGACGCAGGAGAGCACGCGATGAATCCTCGCGGAATTTTCTTCCCGAGTTTACAAGTACACCCATAATCAGTGCAAGGAATAACCCGAAAATGATGAATACCATTGGTGCGTTATCTTTTTTGCTGCCGATAGGGATTGTTACAGGTTCGGTGTTATGGAGTTTTGCATAGATCACCTTATAAGCCAGCCGGTTTGTATTTCTGTTTCCGTCCGCTATACCGATGTTATACAGATTATTATTACTATAGCCGTTCACCAGGGAGGGGTAATCACCTTCATAGTCAAACATTGTATTGATAAAATAACCGGCTATACCCGATGTCTCCGAATAATTAATTACTTCTTCAAAATACTTTGCCTGGGCTTCATACGAATATTTATTTATGTATCCGTCGGTATTGCCGGAATTTACTGTATATGTTGCCGAGCTGATAAACAGTCTGCCCCCGCCAAGCTTATTTCTGATTTCGTCAAGCTTGCCGGAGATATCTTTCGGAGATGTATTAAGGAGCTCAATGCCGTATAAGTCGAGACTATCGGCTGCTTCAATATTCAGATCATCGAAAGAAGCATATGAAAGAACGTCCCAGTTGTTTTTCAGATCGTCGTTCAGCCGGGCGATAAGCTGATTATGTGCATCAACTTCAGGAATGTAACCGCTGCCGAGACCAACTGCAGCGACGGCGCCATACTGCTTATAGCCGTGAATAAAATTCAGAAGAAAATTTTTGCTTCGTTCAATAAAATTGCTGCTCTGTGCCAGGTCGGCGGGCACTGAATTTACCGGGAGTTCGATTAAAGCGAGGAGTCCATACCTCTCACATAATGTCAGCAGGTATGGATGCGGAACAACTTTTGCGAACCGCACGGCATTGAAACCTGTTTCCTTAATCAGCCTGATATCCTTTTCCATTTCAGAATATGTTTCCAGGTTCCCGTAGTCGCCGTTTGAAGGCAGATAAGTAACACCATTCAGTTCAAATCCTCCCCCGTTAAAGAGAAGAGAATCTTTTCCTGTCGTTAATGAATAAACCGGGATAGTTCTTTTTGTGATATCAAGAAGATCGTCCCCGCGCCAGAGTTCAAGTGATACTACATATGACCTGGGGCTGGAGGAGGACCATAAAACAGGATTACTGAGAACCAGCTTATCGCTGAATGATTTGTCTTTATTCGGGATGAGAGTAAATTTAGACTCAACCTGGTTTTTAATTTCAGTACCATCCGGCGAAGTAATTTCAACCCTGTATGTTAACCCGTTGTCCCCGCCAGGGTGTCTGCACCTCTTGAAAATTCCTTATTTTCCGCCCGTGAACTGATCTGCAGTGAGACGCTTTTTGAACCGGGATAATATTTATAAGAAACAGCAGCATCACGCAGAGAAATATTCGGGATCAGGTGAATATATACATCACTGATTATTCCCCCGAAATTCCGGGGAAATAAAAACCTCTGCTTAAGTGGAATGGTATTCTCGGAATCAAGTTTATAGTTTAATTTTACTGAAATAATATTGCTTTTATCGGTATAGAGGATGTCTTTCGGCAAATCGACCTGGAAAGGGAATTCACCTCCCGGGTGACGATAGATGATATTCTTATTAACAGAAATGTCAGCAGAATAATTTATTCCGAAGAATACCAGTTTCATCTGGTAATTTTTCAGATCCTGCAGCGGTACTGTAAAACTTTTCTCAAAAATCAGCTCTCCTTCACCCTGGAAAACAGAAGGAACATTAACAGTAACTTTCTGTGCTTTTTCATCCCCGGCAGGATGAACTTTCCAGGCGCCGTTAAGCGGGATGATTTTCCGGTTCGCTGTTATATCAAAAAACAGCGAATCACTGTCAGCAATCCTATACCCCGGCAGTTCTTTGAATACAATTTGAGCTCTGGTGAAAGGGAGAAAAAGGAGTAAAAATAAAGATGTGAGTAAAATATATTTGGGGAATCCCATCCGAATCAGTTATCCTATAATATATATTCAATTAAACTTACAAATATAAGTTAGAAACGAGGGGAAAGCAATGTAAATTTTACTGATTCAACACTTGAACCGAAGAAAATTTTATCCTTTAACTATATAAATTATATATAGTTATGCAGATTCAATTATACTTATAAATGAATCAGCCTTCAGACAGGCTCCGCCTACCAGAGCACCGTCAATATTTTTTTGAGATAAAAGCTCTCTTGCGTTATCCGGTTTAACGCTTCCGCCGTATTGAATTACCAGGTTTTCTGCAGCTTCGGGAGTAAAATCATCCTGTATATAATTGCGGATATAATCATGCATTTCTTCTGCCTGTTCCGGGGATGCAGTTTTACCTGTACCGATTGCCCATACTGGCTCATAGGCAATAATAATATTCTTAAGCTCGTCAATGGATATTTCATTCAGCCCGCCGGAGAGCTGGGTTTTAAGGATGTCCTTTTCCCTCCCTTTTTCCCTCTCCTCTAAAGTCTCCCCGATGCAGAAGATGGGTTTGAGTCCTGCTTTTAAGGCAGCCTTGATTTTTTCATTTATCAGGCCGTCTGTTTCTTTAAAGATTGTCCTTCTTTCTGAATGACCAAGGATTACATATTCGCATCCTGCACTTAGCAGCATTTTAGCGGAAACTTCTCCTGTATATGCGCCGCTCTCCTGGAAATACATATTCTGTGCGCCGAGTTTTACCGGTGTGCCTTTAATTAATGATGAAGCTTCACTTAAAGAAGTAAAAGGGGGACAAATAATAATTTCACAATTGAACTTTTTTCCGCTTAATCCTGAAGTCAGCTTCGAGATCAGGTTCTGTGATTCCGGCAGATCGTAATGCATTTTCCAGTTTCCGGCAATAACCTTTTTGCGCATTTTATTCCTCAATCATTTTTAGGTGTGTATGCAAAAGTAGCAAAGAGAAAGTTTTACTTCAAACATTAGGGAATTTTTGTGTTATTGAGATTATCACCAAACGATGGTCTGTTTCGGGAGAAGGAAAATTTGTAATCATATGAAAATCATTCCTCTTAAATTATTTTCCCTGTCTCATTTTGAATTCTAATACTGCAATACTACTGCACAAGAGGCTGTGTGAAAATCAAACCCGGGGAACAACCCAGCGGCGGCCGAATCTACAAATTCAGATTTTTAATGGTCCAGGGTAAGCGACCTGCCTACCGGCAGGTAGGAACAGCGTTTCGCTCTACATTTTCACACAGCCTCTCTAATACTACATACCAAGCAAGACTGACTTTTTGTCATTGGTGTTGAAATCCTAAACGGATTTAGACAGGGAGGAGCAATGATAATCAACTTCATCCTATATGAAATTTAAGCTGAAGATCAAACTGACAGAACCGGATATATTTAAATTTACTTTTTAAGATACTGGAGAGCGAAACTCAGTTTGGTTTTACATTCAGCATTTTTAAATCCCGAAGGATAATCCTATTTTTATTGGATGAAGCTAAAAAATATTCCACGGCAGGTATTAATACTGGGACTGGTGAGTCTCTTCACCGATATTGCCAGTGAAATGCTTTACCCGGTTACTCCTATTTTCCTTACTGCCGTACTGGGTTCGTCAATGGCTGTAGTAGGAATTATTGAAGGTGCGGCTGAAGTGACCGCCGGACTACTTAAGGGCTATTTCGGCAGGCTTTCCGATAAGCTTAAAAAGCGTTCTGTTTTTGTGGTGCTTGGGTACTCACTTTCTGCAATATCAAAACCATTGCCCGGGATTTTTCCCGCACTCGCGGCAGTTGTCACGACCCGGATAACCGACAGGGTTGGAAAAGGTATGCGTACCGCTCCAAGGGATGCGCTGCTTGCAACTTACGCGGAAGGACAAACCGGCGCGGTATTCGGCTTTCACAGGGGAATGGATACTCTCGGTGCGGCACTTGGTCCTGTAGGCGCTCTGATCCTGCTTCATTTTTACCCGGGTGATTATACATTAATTTTTCTCGCTGCATTTGCTCCTTCTGTAATTGCAGTCAGCTTTACCTTGTTTGTAAAAGACAACCCTGCCTCATTTAAAAAACCTGCCAAAAGAAACTATGCTGAATTCTGGTCCTCTGCTCCTCACCAGTATAAAATTATTCTCCTTTTAATTACACTCTTTTCACTGGTAAACAGCAGCGACGTATTCCTTATTCTTAAGTCGAAGGACATTTCAAACTCTGCATCACTTGCCATCTGGGGATATATTTTTTATAACCTGGTTTATGCGTCGGTGTCTTATCCTATCGGAAGGTATTCTGATAAAGCAGGCAAGAAAAAAGTTTATATCGCCGGCCTCTATATCTTTGGCGCAGTCTACCTTGGCTTTGCTTTGTTTCCCGATATCTATTTTATATGGCTTCTGTTTGCACTGTACGGGATCTATGCGGCTTCTACAGAGGGAGTTGTAAAAGCATGGGTATCCGATTTGATTCCCGATGAACAGCGCGGTTCGGCAATCGGATTGCTTACGATGTTTACAAGTTTATCCGTAATGCTCGGTTCTTTTGCTGCAGGGGTTCTGTGGGACAGGTTCGGCTCTGCGGTTCCTTTCATGCTGTCTGCCGTTGTAAGTGTAATCGTTGCAACTTTATTTATAGTGATTAAGAAAAAAGATAATCCCTCCTGAAGTTTTATACAATTGAATGAATTTTATCGGGAAGTTTGCAGCTAAGCTGTAAAAGCCAGAAGGGAAGAAGGTAGGAAGATTAGAGGGTGGGGAATTGTTATCATTGGATGGAATATTGGAATGTTGAGAAATGGAGTAATGACGAGGTACATTGAGAGAGTTTGAGAAGGTCATCCCGATACTTCTCTCACTCCGTAAGCATTCCTTTCGAAAAACCCGATGACCGCTTCCTTCTTCATCATAATTGCCTTATTCCCCCAGAGCTGGTTAAATACCATTATGCCCATCGCACTAACCAACCCAAGTATAATAATTGCAACTAAGGTTTCTATTATTGTGAAACCAGATTGTCCCATAATCGATAATAAAGTTTTATTTAAATTTTAGTTCTTCTATTTTCCTTATAACAGTTTGATTTGCACTAATTTTTATGTTAAATGGTAATTCTATAATTTCTTTATTTAATTCATAGAATGATTTATACGAAATCTTCCGGCTATTCTTTGGCTGCACAATTAGCTCCCCAGTTTTAATGCAAAAAAATAAATAGTTTTAGTATAAGTTCTAAGATCAATTAAAGCTATTTCATTATTTTTGCCGAATCCATTATATACGTCAACAAAAGCTAAGTTTTTATACCAGGGTTTCTATTATTGTGAATCCTGGATAATGTTTTTTTTGTATCAACAAGCTTTTCTTTAAGTACGGATTGAAAATCAAAAAGCATGATGAAGTAAAATTTCCTATGAATCTAAAATACTTATATATTTCGTTTTAAATATCATATCAAGAGCTGATAAATTTTCATTAAATTTATTTTTATTACTAAACATTATGAGGTAGAGCATAATAGTTATAAGTAAAAAAATAATATTATCAACTACTCTAGTATTGATGCTAAGAAAAAATAACCAGCCTAACCATAGACAATACGTAATGTTTCTAAATAATAATTTCTTCAGACTGACTTCAGATCCATCAATATTGATTATTTTAATCTTCATGAAATAGTCACCTAGGGTTCCTGATTTAAGAATCGTTGAAGTAATAACAGTATAAATAGAAAATATAATAACTGCTACTAAATAAATTATACGTAAACCTTTCCCCGACGTATTTGAATAAATCACAAACCCGGGTAATATGGAAATACTAATATCAATTAATGACGATATTATTCGTTTCCAGTATATTGATATTGCTGACATATTGCCTCACAATTTTTAATCCTAATTATTTTTCGATTCTTTTTTCTTATCTTCTTCTTTTTTCTTTTTCTCCTCCTCCTTTTTCTTTGCCTCTTCTTTCTTTTGCTGATCTTCAATTTCAGCTCGAGTTTCTTTTAAAGCATTTATCGTACTCTTCGTTAACTCACCATTTTGAATAAGTCTATTAATAATTTCTAATACTTTTGGAGCTGATCCAGGACTAAGTAAAGTTACAGCAGCATTTCCCATGCTCAATACCAGCATTATTTCATTTGAGGTATTTTGATCTGCTCCAAAATTCCTTAGAATTTCATCACTAACGACATTAGGAAAGGACATTTCATTCTCCTCAAAACCATTCACAATATCAACGACACCACCAAAACCTTCATAAAAAGATGCACCTAATGTTGTTGTTCCTATAAGAGGTACTAAGCAACCCCCCCGATTGAGTTATGGTATAAGTGGATACGGTAGCACCCACTAATCCGGTAAAGAATCTTTTCGAACCATTCCAAACTTTATCCCAGTCAATTTTGCCATCAGGGTCAAATCTGTTCAATGGATTATTTTGGCAATAGTTATACGGACTGAGGCCAGGTCTTTTTTGAGCCAACGGATCAGGCGTTAACCATCTACCAAGATTGCTGTCGTAATACCTGGCACCGAAATAATCATAGGTTGTCTCTGTGTCACGCTCTTTGCCTGTGAACTTGTATCTTTCTCCTTTTAATCCTGCAGCATTA
Organism: uncultured Ignavibacteria bacterium; assembly: GCA_963832715.1. Taxonomy (GTDB): domain Bacteria; phylum Bacteroidota; class Ignavibacteria; order Ignavibacteriales; family Ignavibacteriaceae; genus DATFVA01. Next base: position 177,626 of record CAWHVB010000008.1, read on the forward strand.
TTATAAGTTCTGAGTATACCTCCAAACGAATAATAATCCTGTGCATTTACAACATTTCCTGTCTCGTCAATTGTAATCCTTATGCTTCCCAAATGATCCTTAATATAGTAATACCTGTAATCATCCCTGGAATATCTCCAGTAGCCGCTGCTCTCGTGATTCGGATCGCTGACCCAAACTGAATCCCAGTTAGCTTCAACCCGCCCCAGAGAACCATTCCCGAATAAATTGAAATATTTCAGCCTGTTGGTATTCATATCATATACTGCTAATTCTTTTCTTTTGTGATTTCTGAATTCATTTGATTCACCGATCTAATTCCTGGCTAGCATAACCAAACGCTTCCTTCTTCAGCATAATCGCCTTATTTCCCCAGAGCTGGTTAAATACCATAATTCCCATTGTATTAACCAACCCGAGTAAGATTATTGCTACCAGCGTTTCGATTATTGTTAAACCAGTTTCCTTTTCCCATTCACCACAAATCATAAAGAGTTCTCTAAAGGATGAATTATTGATAATATTTCTGTTTTTATTAAAATTATCATACAATTCCTTTGTGTGCTTCTCACAGAGAAATATTTCGCTAAAAGCTAATTCACCACCTCAAATAATATATTTTTCATCCTTTAAAACCTTAGGTGTCCGTAGGTATCAATTCGTATACTAAAATATTCAATTCATTCTCTAATGGATTTAATAATAAACATTAACAATAATAAAAACAGGAGGGTCCAATGGATAATGTCCCATCTTTTTTGCAAAGTAGACAATGCTTTCCAGTTTCTAAAGTGCTTTATTTTGTTAATGCTGATCAACAACATTATAAATATTAAAAATAAAAATGGATCAATACCTATTGATCTTAAGAACTTATCTAAATTTTTGCTAATCCAATCCTTCCAAGAATTCATATTATTTCTAAAATATTCCCGGATAAAAAATTGGGACATATTTGGGGATAGATTTTGCCAAACTGCCAATCCCTTCTCCAAACACCTTCCCAGTCGCAGTTCGCTCTAATTGAAATATTGCCTTATCAAGGGCATTCGGATCATCATTTATAAGATAATTGGCTCCTGCAAGTCCTGTGGAAGCCACATCGATCTCCGTACTTAAGGTATATGACCCAGTAAGCACTGGTACTCCTAATTCTCCATTGCCAGACATAAGCGCAATACCACCAAAGGTTAAACCTGTGTAAGCGACACCATCAGAAATATTATTCAATATTCCTGGACCTTCATCTAACACAGTTTGCGCTCCCTTCTTGAGATTATCAATTACTTTTTTACCAGTACTTTTCACACCATAAGTGACAATCTCATAACCTTTTTGAATTGTCTGACAAATATTAACTATATCTTGCGTTGTGCTTGCTTCAGTGCTATCCATTCCAGTAGGATCTATATAACCTAGGGGATTGTTTCCGCAGTAAATGTAAGGAGATAAGTTGGGATATAAATCTGAATGTGGATCAACAGTTAAAAATCTTCCGAGGTTGCTGTCGTAATAGCGGGCACCGAAGTAATCATAGTTTGTTTCTGTGTCACGTTCCTTGCCTGTGAACTTATATCTTTCATCATTCAGTGCGCCTGTTATATAACTCCTGAGAATACCTCCAAACGAATAATAATCCTGAGCGTTTACAACACCACCGGATTTGTCAAAAGTAACTCTTATGCTTCCAAGGTGATCTTTTATATAATAATATCTTGAGTCCGTTCTTGAGTATGACCAGTAGCCCGGATTCTGGGTTTTCGGGTCTTCAACCCACGTTGAATCCCATTCAGCCTCTGCACGCCCTAACCCGCCTATTCCATACAAGTTGAAGTATTTCACCATGCCGGTATTCATATCATATACTGCCAGTTCTCTGCCTGTGTTATCCCTGAGCTGAAATTCAATAGTTCTAGTTTAATAGGGCACAAAACATATACCAATATTTTCGACTTATTCTCTAATGGATTTAATAATAAATATTGACAATAATAAAAACAGGAGGACCCAATGGATAATATCCCATCTTTTTTGTAAGGCTGACAGTACTTTCCAGTTTTTAAAATGTTTTATTTTGGGAATACTGATTAACAGCATTATCAATAATAAAAATAAAAATGGGTCAATCCCGATTGATCTTAAGAACCTGTCTAAATTTTTACTAATCCAATCTTTCCAGGAATTCATATCATCTCTAAAATGTCCCTGGATAAAAAATTGGAACATATTTTGTGACAGATTTCGCTAAACTTCCCATCCCTTCTCCAAACACTTTGCCAGTAACGGCTCTCTCTAATTGAACTAATGCTTTATCAAGTCCGTTCCGATCATCATTTACAAGATAATTGATCCCGGCAAGGCCTGTCGCCGCCACATCGATTTCCGTACTTAACGTGTATGTTTCGGTAAGTATAGGTACTCCAAGCTCTCCATTGCCAGACATAAGCGCAATACTACTAAAAGCTAAACCAGTATACGCAACACCATCCGAAATATTGTTTAATACCCCTGGACCATCATCTAATACAGTTTGAGCTCCTTTTTTGAGATTGTCAATTACTTTTTTACCAGTATTTACTGCACCATCTTTAATAATTTCATATCCCTTTTGAATGGTCTCGCAAAAATCAAGGATACTCTGTGTTGTGCTTGCCTCTGTGCTATCCATACCTGTGGGGTCAATATAACATAAAGGATTGTTACCACAGTAAACGTAAGGAGATAAGTTGGGATATGAATCTGAGTGTGGATCAATAATTAGAAACCTGCCGAGGTTGCTGTCGTAATATCGGGCACCGAAATAATCATAGCTTGTTTCTGTGTCACGTTCCTTGCCTGTGAACTTATATCTTTCATCATTCAGTGCGCCTGTTATATAACTCCTGAGAATACCTCCGAAAGAATAATAATCCTGGGCATTTACAACATTTCCTGTCTCATCAATTGTAATCCTTATGCTTCCTAAATGATCCTTAATATAGTAATACCTGTAATCATTCCTGGAGTATCTCCAGTAGCCGCTGCTCTCGTGGTTAGGATCGCTGATCCAAACTGAATCCCAGTTAGCTTCAACCCGTCCCAGAGAACCATTCCCTAATAAATTGAAATATTTCAACCGGTTGGTATTCATATCATATACTGCCAGTTCTCTGCCTGTGTTATCCCTGAGCTGAAATTCATTGGCGTTCAAATGTTTCCTTCTTCAGCATAATTGCCTTATTTCCCCAGAGCTGGTTAAATATCATAATACCCATAGTACTGACCAGCCCGAGTAAAATAATTGCTACAAGGGTTTCGATTATTGTGTATCCCTCATTTACATTCAAAGATGAAGTTCCTTCAGTAAAAATAATTTAACCCAATTTATTAATAATCTTCATTAAAGGATTTTCCATATCAATTATATGATATTTGATATGGTTGACCAATTCTACCTGGAGTGCTATCAAGCCATCTTGGATTTCTTCATTATTATCAGACTCAATTATTTTTGTTATTATTACTATGACTTTATCGTGACTATCCAGAAAGTCATTTAACCCTGCAACAATAGAAGATATTTCATCGTCAGCTAGATCAAACTCCAAATTTTCAACTTTCAAGACCATTTCATCTACAATCTTATTCATTTAGAAACCTCTCTCATTTAATTCTTGTCGAACAATTTTTTGTTGCTCTTTCCAAGTTTTTATTTCATTTTCCCAATGCTTAACAGCTTTTGATTTTGGGTCGTTTTTAATTTTTTCTTCATGTTCTTTTATATTTTTACCTATATTCTTTTGTGCTTTTTTTAAATTTTTATCTGAATATTGGCTCACCTGTTCTTTGAAGCCTTCGTGCTTTCCCTTATCTGCTTCAATATTTTCAGTATTTGATTTTTCTTCAGAACTAAACCAACTACTGACCTCATTGTATACCGAATTAGCATAACCTAAAGCCGCACCCATAACAGTAGATTGGTTAGGTATATTTACCGAACTGGATGCTCAAGATAATTTTTTGTTACTTCATAAGCACTATCAGCGTTTTAAAAACAAACGAGTTTGAATCAAGTTTATCTAGAATTTTGTAATTATTTTTTAATAAGCGATAATATTCGGTTGTATCAAAATTCACATGGGTTATTTCGATGCTATCCGATAGGATAAAACTCAGCCTCGTAATTTGCAAAATCATACCCTTCTGTGTAACTATACTCTAATCGCTTCTTTTCCGGATCATAATTCTCAGTAGTGACCAGCTTTGATACCCAAATTTCGCATCATATCGAATTGAAATCTGGCATTCGGATGTTGTGTGAAAAATAATTCCTTTTCCCTATTTATCGTTAAATTTGGTATCTACAAAATCACTCCGAATCAGTCATAAGATTTCTATACATAAAATAATTTTCATTATCTCTTCTTACTATGTGATAACCAATAAATATTTTATAAACACTATCCTTTTTCAAATTACTATAAACATTTTCTAGTTCAACCTTGTTTACGGTTTGTCTCTTTGGCGCGTTGCACGCAAAAAAAGTTTATCATAATTATTAGAATCAAATAATAAATTTTCATTTTTTTCTCCGCTCCATTTCCTATCGCTCTCTGATCCGTAGGATCATCTCTGTCTTTGATTAAAAACCCTTTCATATACTTGAGCAGCAAATTTTGCCATAATTGGAGTGTAACCTAATTTTCCCATAGTTTTTCCCCAATAGTAATTACCAAGATCAAAATTGTTATACCCAACCCCATCAATTACAGTTACGTTATGTTTGAGGGACGGATCAGTTTGGCTCATTTGATAAATGTAATCCATTTTTCCAAATTTTTGACTTTCAGATAGTGGGTATAATGGGGAATTTGCTCCCAATACCGCATTCACATCAGCAAGGCCTTCACCAATTGGATTCTCACCAATGGAAATTCCTGTTAAATACATTCCATCAACATTCGTTTTTGGCTTGGCCTTCACCGAAGATAAAATTGATTCAGCATCAGTTTGGTCGTTAAAATTGAACCTAACGAGGTTTCCATTTTTATCATAGTAATAACCTACATGGTCACCTTTAGCTGATTTAGTTTGGCTGGGAAGATATTTCCCCTGATTATCAAAGTATAGTGTGTCTCTCCCATCTGGATCAATAATGCATAATGGATTGTTTGTCGCATAGCAATAAGTACTAATTCCTGGGTTTAAATCAGCCAGGGGATCAGGGGTCAACCATCTTCCGAGGTTGCTGTCGTAATAGCGGGCACCGAAATAATCATAGGTTGTCTCTGTGTCTCGTTCCTTGCCTGTGAATTTATACCTTTCATCATTCAGTGCGCCTGTTATATAGCTCCTGAGAATACCTCCAAAGAATAATAATCCTGGGCATTTACAACATTTCCTGTCTCATCAATTGTAATCCTTATGCTTCCTAAATGATCCTTAATATAATAATACCTGTAATCATTCCTGGAGTATCTCCAGTAGCCGCTGCTCTCGTGGTTAGGATCACTGACCCAAACTGAATCCCAGTTAGCTTCAACCCGTCCCAGAGAACCATTCCCGAATAAATTGAAATATTTTAACCGGTTGGTATTCATATCATAAACTGCTAATTCTCTTCCTGTGTTATCACGAAGATTAAATTTCTTCAATTGCTTGATCTATCGGTCCTGACTTGCATAAACAAATGCTTCCTTCTTCAGCATAATTGCCTTTATTCCCCCGGAGCTGATTAAATACCATTATACTCAATTGTGCTAACCAGCCCGAGTAAGATAATTGCTACAAGGATTTCTATTATTGTGAAACCAAATCAGATTAAACTTAAAAATATCACTCAACTAATTTCCCTTGTTTCATTTAATATCTTTCAGATTTGTTTCCCAAAATTCCTTCCGAATATTACTGATATTCCAATCTTTCATCCCAACGTTCTGAAGTGTCGCTGATGAATAAAGTCCATTTTCAATTAAAATATACCATTATATTGAACAATATTTAGGATTTGATTAATAAATACTACATACCTGTATGTTAAAACTAAATAATTCTTTGGCATCACCATTCTATCTATAAAAGTAATTATTATTACCAATTATTACATTCAAAAATTTTCAAAATACTTTTATTCTCGCAAGTTGGATGTTCAGATTGAAAAATATTTCTTTTTTCCTCCTCGTTTAGATCGGCAAAGGAATTCAACATTAACATTGAGAATATTTGATCACTATAATCATTTCAAACAATTCTTTTAGATTGACTTCATTGATCTTATGAATTCGATCTCAATGAATTTAATTCACCATTTTGTTAATATCAATTTCCTGAATGGTATCTCTTAATATATAATCTTGATGAAATAATTGATTCAATAATTAACCAACCCATTGTTGTGTTGCTTCCTTTAGTTACTCCATTGCACTAAGTTGCTTGTAAACTTCGTTAGTTGAACTTTGCCTAATCAACTCAGTAGTCTTGAATTTTCCAAACCATTGTCTAATCAAAATTTGACCATTCTTTGCTAGTATTGAATCCTTCTCCGACATCATGCTTTGCCTAACATTCCATCAGCTTTGTCCATTTACTTATCAATCTTGCATTGCTCTCCGAAGATGTCTGGTATTTTTAAAATTGTTCTTGAAACTATTTCCACTGAATCTTCAGTCCTGGTTACTAATGTCAATTACCCCCACTCTCTGGAATCATTAGAGAAAGTTGGCAGCTTGCGTTTTGAAATCCATCCCACAATACTTCAAAGAAATTGCCAACCACTCCTAATACATCCCCATTATCCCAAGCTTCGGATAACTCCTGTTTATCCTTTTTAAGCTGTTCTTCGTTTTCTCGCTGATTAGCAACTGCCACAGAATCATTAATACCCATCCCATTTGGATCTATTAATCTTAACGGATTATTAAAACAATAATTATACGGGCTCCATCCAGGGTATTTATCCGCCAGGGGATCAGGTGTTAACCATCTTCCGAGGTTGCTGTCATAGTAGCGGGCACCGAAATAATCATAGGTTGTCTCTGTGTCTCGTTCCTTGCCTGTGAATTTATATCTTTCATCATTCAGTGCGCCTGTTATATAGCTCCTGAGAATACCTCCGAACGAATAATAATCCTGGGCATTTACAACATTTCCTGTCTCATCAATTGTAATCCTTATGCTTCCTAAATGATCCTTAATATAGTAATACCTGTAATCATTCCTGGAGTATCTCCAGTAGCCGCTGCTCTCGTGGTTAGGATCACTGACCCAAACTGAATCCCAGTTAGCTTCAACCCGTCCCAGAGAACCATTCCCTAATAAATTGAAATATTTTAGCCTGTTGGTATTCATATCATAAACTGCTAATTCTTTTCCCGTGTTATCACGGAGATAATACTCGTTGGCTCCTCCATATATCTTTTTACTGATCCTGTTCCCTGATTCATCGTAATAGCATTTGCTCTGCTGATTTCCCTTCCAGTAACTGATCGGCAAGTTCTGATAATTATAAGCGATACCAAATACTCCCGTTAAGGAATCAGTATTCAGTCTGCCTTCTGTTTCATACGTATATGCATAATGGTTTGACCCTGCAATGAGCGTATCAAGGATATTTGTATTTGCTTTATAAATATAATTATTTTCTGATGAACCTTCTTTTTTATAAGTGAAATTCACTTGTGAGGTAGAATGAAAAGCCGGGTTAAAAATGGATTACTATCAAAGACTGCGATAATACTTGTTCATATTCTATCCATCCGACAGTTTGAAGCTTAAAATTTTAATCCCACACCAATATTAAAGAATCTCTTTGAATAAATATTAGGGACGGGGACGGGCTGCTTTGTTTCGGGGAGTACGTGGTACCAGGAATATGAGGCGATGTTATATTGATTGAATAGATTGTAGACTTCAGGACTGATTGTCAGTTTATATTTGTCCCCTAAATTGAAATCGAAAGTTAGTCCCATATCAACACGGAAATAAAAGGGAAATTCGTTTACGCGGTCGAAATCGGGCGAGATTGTGTTAGCCCCTGTGACCGGATCTGTAATGGTTTTCTCGGGATGATAAAGAAATCCCGAACCGAATATGAATACTACGTGTGACTGAAAATTTTTATGCCGTTTTGCCTGGTCCTGAAGGTAAATCCTTATGGTATGTGTCTGATCAAGGAGCCTCCTCTTATATCCTGTATCATTTGACAGATCTTTTTCTCTTGTATCTAAATAGCTGTAGCCGATCCAGCTTGAAATACCTTCGACGAGTTCGCCGTGATATTGTAAATCAAGACCGTAAGCGTACCCTTCAAAGTTATTCTGGTCGCCATAAACAAGTTTGAGCTGATCTACTGAATAGGGAACCAGGCTTGTCAGCTTTTTATAAAAAACTTCTGCGAGCAGATCGGATGTCGGCTTTAACCTTGTCTGCCAGCTGAGTACATACTGAACCGATTTCTGAGCAAGCAGAGGTTTGATGTCTGCTAAATTTTTATCACGCAGTTCATAGTAGTAAGGAGGCTGGTAATAAAATCCCCATCCGAAATTTAGTTTATTGTCGGCGTTAAGACTGTAGTTTATATTCAGCCGTGGACTTACAAGCGTCTGTTTATTGTAAAAATACTGCAGTACTCTTATACCTAAATCAGTCTGAAGCTTTTCGTTTATATAAATATTATCTGTAAGATAGCCGGAGACAGAATTGAACCCGATGTCCTGCCGGATGTTCTGACTCGTTGGCGGATTTAATACGGTATCAGGACCGCTTTCGTACGTCGACGCAATAAGGCTGTTCTGCATATCTGAAATTTTCACCTTAAATCCGCCCTGCAGGTTGTGCGTCTCCTGTTTATATGAAATATCCGATTTAATTTCATACGTACTTACACGCAGATTGTTTTCATCTTTATCATAAGCAGTTTTAAGATATAACCGGTTATCCCCGGGGTTGTAGGCATCTTCCGAATAGTAGACCCTGCCTGCGAGGTCTCTGTTTTCATTTTCCTCATTCGAGTAATATGCAAGCGACAGGTCAGCGCCGAGATTATCCGACAGCTGCGATAAGTATTTTATGCCGTATATGTTTCTGTTGAAACTATAGTACTGTTTCCCGTCATACTCGAGTGTAACCTGCCGGATATCCGTTCTGCTAAGCTGAAAATATCCGTCCCAGCTTTCCGGTGTCAGATCAAATTTATTGAATGCCTTTAAAAAGAACAGTTCGAGAGCAGAAGTTTTTGATAAATAAACTGAAGATAAAAGTTGAAAGTCGTAGAAAAGCGGCCGGTACTTTCCGCTTGTCTGCAGTTTATCTGCGAAAAGAGCCGGGTTGGCATACCGCACTCCCGTCGATAAATTTATAATGCCCATTCTTTTATTCAGCGTCAGCCCGGTATTCAGAAGGTCAGCATTAAATGTCCCGTTCAGTGTTGAATCGAAATTATTTTTGTAATTGATTTCGAGTACAGAAGACATTTTGTCATCGAATTTAGCGGGGAAAGCTCCATTGTAAAACTGAATATTTTCAACCATATCCTGGTTGACAATTGATTGATTTTCTTCGATACCCTGCTGAAGAAGAAACGGTCTATAGATCTCGTACCCGTTCAGGTAGATCAGATTTTCATCAAAATTTCCGCCTCTTACATTATATGCACTCGTTAGTTCGTTATTTGATGTAACACCGGGAAGAATTTTAACTCCTCTTATTACATCTGAATAAAGGTTAGGCATAGCTGCAAGGTCTTTTTCCTTTATTTCCTGGACTGTAATTGATTTAGGGACTTCCCCTTTGACGCTTACTTCATTCGTCTCGTAAATTTCAGGCGTTAATGAGATATTTAATACTTTTGATTTGATATCAGCAGGGATTTTTACTTCTTCAACTTTTCGCTTGTACCCGATGCAGCTGAATGTTATAGAGTGATGGCCGGCTGATATTTTGAGTATATAATGACCGTTACTGTCGGATATCGCACCTTCGGATGTTCCGTTAATAATAATATTAACGTCCTTAACAGGGATATTGCTTGAATCTTTGGTTATCTTTCCTGAAAGGGTAATGGTCCTCTGCTGGGCGCAGAGATGAGCTGTAAAAATTATCAGGATTAATACAGTAAACTTCATTAAATCTCCGAATGAAAAAAACAATTAGTTTACAGTATTAATTTTTTATAGGCGAATCCTTTTATTACTTCAAAAATATTGAAAAATTGCTGACAGGGCAATCAAATTCCGGGGGCATAATTTATCCCCCGGACTCCTTAATTATCTTTATTTCAATTATTGCTGATAATTTATTGGTTCTATCTCATCAAAAAAAGATATCCCGGCTTTTTGAACTTCATCCTGGTAGTCTTTCCAGGCCGTTTCAAAAAAGTTATTCACCCTGCTGATCGTCATTTTAAGTTTCTCATCCGCCAGTAATAATGCCTCATCTGCTGTTTTACCGGGTGAATCATAAGATGAATTTACATACTCATAAACCGACGATAATCTTGATCCGAGTGTCCCGGGATTTTCTCTTAGTCCCTGTATTTCGGGCTGATTGATCAATTCAAGCAGGTTTTTTAGCGAGTCTTTTACAGCTTTTGATTTTTTTGTCACGCTGTCTATCTGAACTCCACCCTTTCCCTTAATCCGTTCTTTTATCAGTTCTATTGTTTTTTCAGCATCGCGGATCCTGTCCGCGGCTTTTGTCGCAGTTTCAACCCTCGATAGGATTTTATCAAGGTAATCACTCCTTGCTTTCAGATTTGCTAATGAGAAATTAACACGCGGATCGGTTTTGACATTTACCCACGTAGAGTCATAATTATCTGCGAACACTACCTTAATAGAGTATTTCCCGGGAAGAACAGATGGTCCCCCGTATTCATGCTCTTTTTCAGGTTTGGGCGTATCCGGCCAGCGGACACCCTTTCTGTCGTAATTCCAATAAATCCTGTTAATTCCCGGTTCAATTTTTTCGTTCAATGTTCTGATAACTTTTCCGTCGGGGCCTGATATCTCTACCTTAACACTGTCCATTGTTTTCTTTTCAGCAGCTGATGAATCCTTTCCGGTTACATTTTTATCAGCAGAAGTATCAGGATTTACAATAAATGTAATCATTGCCCCCGAAGGTCGGTTGTCGCCTTTGAAGCCGCTTGCGCCGGGAAATAAAGGTCCGGAACCATGCCAGCTGAAAATTTCATCGGAAGTTTCCGGTACAGGGAAGAGATAGAGATCCTTATCCAGGATGTTAGTGTTCCCGGCTATTTCCCTGAGCGGTTGAATATTATCAAGGATATAAACTGCGCGTCCGAAGGTGCCTAATATAAGGTCACTCTCGCGCGGCTGGATCTGCATATCCATCGTAGAAACATCCGGATAATCAGTTTTCCATTTATTCCAGGTCTTTCCTTTATCGAAACTGACGTAAAGACCGAACTCAGTTCCGAGGAAAACAAGATTAGGCTGTACCGGGTCCTGAAGTATAGACAAAGCATAGCCGAAAATTGAATCATCTTCTGCAATCTTTGTCCAGCTTTCCCCAAAGTCCTTTGTATAATAAGCATATGTATTCCAGTCGTTTCTTCTGTGATTATCAAGGACAACCCATGCTTCAGATTCAGTATATGCAGATGCCCTTACCTGCGGAATCCAGGTTCCCGCTGGAACACCTTTCAAATTACCCGAAACATTTTTCCAGGTTTTGCCGTCATCTTTAGTAACCTGAAGATTGCCGTCATCCGTTCCGGCCCATATCACTTTTGTATTTACCGGACTCGGATCGATTGATACAATTGTTGTAAAGTTTTCAGCATCTGTCACATCATAGGTAAGTCCGCCGCTTTCATACTGATTCTGTTTTGAGGTATCATTGGTTGTCAGATCAGGAGAAATAATCTCCCAGCTGCTGCCCCTGTCAGTACTCTTATGAAGAAACTGGCTTCCATAATAAATCGTTCCTTTGTCAAACGGATCCTGTGCAATCGCAGCGTTCCAGTTAAACCTTAGCTTTACAGTATCAGGATCGGGAGGGCGTATGAATGTATTATGTCCTGTTTCTACATCATACCTTACAAGGTTGCCGCCCTGCGACATTGAATATCCATACCGGGAATCTGAAGGATCAGAAACAACATCGAAGCCGTCCCCATAACTTAACATTTGCCAGTAAGCATTTGTTATTCCGCTATGGCTCAGAACGCGGTTAGGTCCTCTCCAGGAACCATTATCCTGCATTCCGCCGTAAACATTGTAAGGAATATCCATATCATAACTGATATGATAGAACTGTGCAAGCGGTAGATTTTCAACGAAGCGCCATGTTTTTCCTTTGTCATGGGAAATTGCCATTCCGCCGTCATTGCCGTCTATAAGAAAGGCAGGATCTTCCGGACTAATCCAGAAAGCATGATGATCAGGGTGGAGCTTATTCCACGAGATTAATGTCTCAAAAGATTTCCCCCCGTCTTCGCTTACAGTAACAACCGAATGAATGTCATAGATCCGGTTTTCATTTTCAGGGTCTACAGCGAGTTGTGCATAATAGAAAGGACGGTCTCCTACGTCTTTATTATTCACCATTTTCCATTTATAACCTCCGTCGTCAGAACGGTACAATGCATTCTTTTTTGATTCAACCATGGCATATATTACATCCGGGTATTTATTGCATAGCGCCAGTCCAATTCTGCCAAGTTCACCAGCAGGCAATCCGTCTTTTTCAGTTCTTTTTTTCCAGTTCTTTCCGCCGTCAAAGGTAACATATAAACCAGAGCTGGGACCGCCTGATTTGAAGAACCACGGCCACCGCCTGTATTCCCACATTGCTGCAAACAACTTATCCGGATTTACCGGATCGATTATCAGATCCGCAGCGCCTGTTTTCTTATCGACGTAAAGTACCTTCTTCCATGATTCGCCTCCATCGGTAGTTTTGTAAACTCCGCGCTCTTCGGTACTATCCCAGGCAGTACCTAATGCGGCGGCATAAACAATATCAGTGTTACGGGGATTAATAATGATCCTGCTTATGTTTCTTGTTTTATCAAGTCCGAGGTGCTTCCATGTCTTCCCCCCGTCAATGCTTTTGTAAATTCCGTTGCCGCTTGACTGACTGTTCCTCGGGTTCGCTTCGCCTGTTCCCACCCATATTATATCCGGCACAGTCTGATCTACTGCAACGGCTCCTATTGATAATACAGGCTCCTTGTCAAAAACTGGTTCCCAGTTGACCCCGGCACTGGTCGACCGCCACAAACCGCCTGATGCTGTTCCTGCATAAATTATATCGGTATTCCTCATTACCACATCAAAGGCTGTTACTCTTCCGCTCATTCCGGCAGGACCAATGCTTCGCGGTTTCATTCCTTTAAACTTATCCATCTGAATTTTTTGGGCATGTACCTGCACGCTGCAGGATAAACTCATTATAAATGAGGCAATAACCAGGAGTCTTAAAAAGCATTTCATTTGCAGATTTCCCTGTTAGTTGAACTTAAGGGTGAGATGTTATTCTGTTTTTCCATTCGTTCAGAAAAATACTGAACTTAAAACAAAATAGAAATTGTCGACGATAAAATCAGGCCTGCCCAATTTAATAGAAACAGAAGACCCGAAATCTTTAACCTGTATCTGCAGTATAGATTAATGAAGTCTAATCCAGGCAGAAAAACCCTATTAATTCGAAGTGAATACGCTTTGAATACGGAGTGAATACGCTTTGAATACGCTCTGAATACGCTTAAAACCCCAAATTTCCCCGAAAAAACCGGAGCGAATTCCGGATAACATTAGATTATTGACTATCGAAGCTTCTTTGTCTGCAGCCCCATCCGGAATGACTTTTTTTATTTTTGTTTTTGCCGAATTCAGGCGGATTGTAGAAAACCGTCACCCCGTTTTCCATGTCAGGTTCCAGGTAGGATTTTATCGAATTACAATCGCAGTTGCTGATTGCTTGTTCAGGTTGAGAACCGGAATATCCATTATTGATTTTCAAAATTGTGCGTACATAAGGTCCGGTTTTGTCAATATCATAAAGCGAAATGGTAATAACGGTTAAAGTATTCTGTTTAAGCTGGTCAAATGCATTTTGTGCAAATGAATATGCAAAAGAATAAGGATCGTAGCTGTTATTGTTAAGCAGTTTAAGAGAAGCTGAATTCATCTGAGAGAGATGAAGATTTTCAGGAGATGCAATAAGATATTTTGTGTAAGGAGAAAGCAGTGAAACCATCTCCGGCGTGCCGTTATTGCAGGTTGATAATACGATCAGATCAAATTTATTTTCCCCCGCAAATAATTTAACCGATTTAGAAAATAATTCCCGGTTAAAATTGATTTCCGGATGGGTTTCATTATAGGGATTTATATCACCGCCTTTTACCGGGATTTCGTGCCCATAATACAAAAGGAACCTGCGGGATCCAGTCTTATCTTTATCCCTGTACTGATTATAAAGCGATATTTCCTTAGTAAGATCGGAATCTGACTGGTCTCTTGTATAGGAATCTTCCTTAATTCGCTTCCCGTTACTGAAATAATAAAAATGGCTGTCATCCTGCGGAAAAAATAAAAACTTTGAAGCAGGACCCTGATGAAAAATGAATACCTCTGAATTTTCGAGGGATTCTGCAGCATCTAAAGCCTGGCTTAATATTTCATTATCTGCATAATGAGCAGTACCTGAAGTATCATGAAATAAATAATCAGCGTCGCCATGTATTATATAAATAATAACGAAATGCTGTTGTTCCTGCGCAGAATATGCGGTAAGAACAGGTGCAGTAATCAGAAGAATTAAAAAAATAAAATATTTCATGAATCAGAAGCCGGCCTCAGCCGGCTCAATTATCTATAAAAGCAATGCGACAAGTATTATAATAAGAACGAGCGCTATTACGCTGATTGTAATGTATTCTGCCGACTGTTCAAACTGCTGCATGGAGTAATTTGCAAACTGGTTAAGACTGGCATCCTTTACTTTATCGTAGCCATTCAAACCATTTAATTCATTTTTTTTATCCTGTACCTTCTGCTTAAAATAATTTATTCCGGCCATGTCCTTTGCAGATAAAGGCATCTGTTGAACCCTATTAAAGGCGTTCAGCAAGTCATCAAATGAATTATTAAGGATCGCCCTCTTTTGAACAGGATTTTCCTCCTGCTGTACTTTCCTATTAATTTTATTAAAATAATCTTTCAATTCTTTCTGCGTATGATTACCCGCGAAGGCAGAGCCGGTTAAGAAAAACGTAAGTAAAGAAAAAATCACTATCTTAAATTTTATCATTTATATCTCCATTATATTATTATTTCCATTCAGTGAAAGAATACGAAACAAAGTGAAGGATGACTGTGAGAGCTAACACCGGCTTAATCCGAAATCAAATCTGTGCACCGTTAATCAATTTGCAGCGATTTGAATGATCACTGTCAATACGGTGTAGTAATTCGACAAGGAACAGTAGTACAGGGATTCCCGGTGCTCTGATTCCTGGAGTTTAATAACTGTAAATAACCTTTGAGATTTAGGTGTAATTGAATTAAGTTAACAGGAGTTAACCGTTCTATACGGTAAGGTTCTTTATATAATGACTCTAATCAAATAAACTTTAACAAATAATCGGGAGTTAGCTATGAACCTTGTTGACCGTGCTAAAAACATTCTGCTAAGTCCGAACACTGAATGGGAAGTGATCCGTTCAGAAACTCCAACAACCGCTCAATTATTTTCACAATATGCAGTCATCCTTGCCGCCATCCCTGCCTTAGCAGGATTCATCGGGTATTACCTTATCGGCTTATCTTTTGGCGGCTTCGGAACTATAAGGCTTGGAATCGGCACCGCATTTTCCTGGGCTATCCTTACCTTCATACTTTCTCTTGTAAGTGTTTATGTACTGGGCTGGATTATTGATGCTCTCGCTCCCTCATTCGGTTCAACAAAAGATTTCATTTCTTCTCTGAAAGTAGCTGTCTATGCTTATACTGCTGCATGGGTAGCAGGGATTTTTCAAATCATACCTTCACTCTCTTTCCTGGCGGCCCTGGCAGGAATTTACAGTCTTGTTCTGCTGTATATCGGACTGAAAAAAGTTAAGCTTGTTCCCGAGGATAAACTAATCGGTTATTTTGTAATAACCATAATAGTAACATTAGTTCTTTATTTTGTAATCGGGGCGATAATAAGTTCAATAGTTTTCAGAGACTATCTTTTCAGAGGAACTTTATAAAACGTTATTATATCCGCCTCTTTAAGGAGGCGGATATTTTCAGATCTTCAGATAAATCATGTTTCCGTTGACCCGAAAGCAGCCGGTTCATATATTCTACAAACCATCCAGGAGCATAGCAGATGGATATGAATGAAAAATACTTTTCAAATGGCTCACGCGGTTTCAAGATATTGAATCGATTTTACCTTAAGTACAGGGATCTTTTCACCAGGACTATTTTTATAGAGTTTGATGACTTCAAAAACCAGATATTTCTTAATATATCAGGCATCAGACTTTCGGACGATATCATCAACGAGGAAGCGTACATTATTGGTGCAATGAAGATTCAATGCAGGGTGCAGCTCGATAAGGCAATAAGAAGTAAAAAAGTGGTATCGGAGAGCAGAACAACCGGCACATCTGCTGATGTAGAAAGTCCATCATACCTGGAAAAGATAGAAACTGCTCTTCCTGATCCCTATATTTTACTCGAAGGTGAGGAACTGCTCAATATTATCAATATTTTTAAAATGCAGCTGAAGACTGAAGACAGAGACCTTCTTAACAGTATGATCGATGAAAAAACAAGGATGGAAATTGCCCGGGAGAAAAATTCAAATCTAAATACGCTTGATACTCACATCAGAAGATTGAGGATAAAGTTCTTTTCTTTTCTGAAAGACAACGGGTATAATTATGAAATATTCAGAAAATATGAAAAATATGATTAGTCATTCTGAAAGTATTTACCGTGTTATTTAAACTTAATAAGCGGACTTAAAGCAGGAAATTTGAAATGGACAAATTATTACAGGAATATTCTAAATTACTCGATAATACCGGCAGTCATCTGTCACTGCAGACACTGGCAATGTATATCAATCTGCAGGAACTTCTAAGTACTAAAGAGAAGGCATTCATCTCTGATCACCTGTCGGTATGCAGGGTTTGCAGCGATTCATTCAACGTTGTCTTTGATGAGGACTTAGAGCTTGATTCAGGTAAAGATGAAATACCCGTTTTTCGGCAGCCTGACGATGATGATGAGGATACTTCACTTTTTGTAAGTGCAGACGGGTTAGTGGAAATTGAATTAACAAGGCTTAGTCCGTTAGATTATAACCTGAAATTTCTTTCATTACCGTCAAGATTAAAAAATGAAAAAGCAGCTTTGCAGGTAGACTCGCAGTATGTTGTAAGGGTTCTTTCGATGGATACCGAGACTATTTATATAGTGCACAGTGAAATCGATATAATGAAATCCGGTTCAGCTGAACTTGTGTCGTTAACTTCTCCGCCTGTCGTTCCTGTTCTGCCGGAAACCGCAAGTCGTGGTATAAAGAAAAATATTTATTGGTATGCGGCGGCGGCCATCGTGATTATTGCAGCCGCCATTTTTGCTTATTTTGCGGTAAGAAGGGCCGATAATTTTCCCAATGAACCAAACCGTGTTATTACTAATCTTACACCAGGAGAGAAACCCCTAAAGGAATCTGACTCTGCTGTTTCAGAAAAGCCGCCTGCAGATAAAAACGAACCCGGAAAAAATCCTGCTGAGAATGCAGATTATTTTGCGGCGAACGCAACACTGGATAATTTTATCGGCAGGGATATCAGAGGCGAACCAGAAGTTGAAATCATTTCTCCCTCTATCGGAGCAGATATTAGAATGCCTGTGAGGTTCGAATGGATGACAGTAAGAAAAAATATGACTCTTAAATTTGTTATTCTGAATAACATGAATTCACCTGTTTATGAACGGCTCATAAACGGAAAGGAACTGACCATCGATTCAAAGCTTAATCCCGGGCTCTATTACTGGAAGCTTGAATCGTCCGATCAGATTGAGGCAATGGGTAAATTTTATATACGGTAAATCAGCGGCCAATTAAAACAAAGGGGCTCCATTCAAGCGGATAAGCAAATTGTCCTGAATGAATCATGTCAAGCTTTGCTTTTCTTAAAGCAGATGAATAATCCATCCCTGAAAGAATATTCTTATAGAAGCTGACCATTAAAGCCGATGTAGACTTATCGGCAACCTGCCAGAGAGAAACCACAATATTATCAGCACCGGCATAAAGAAAACTCCTTGTCAGGGAATAGATTCCTTCTCCTTTCACGATCTTACCGAGACCGCTTTCACACGCACTTAAAACAAGCAGATCTGCATTCAGGTTGAGGTCGTATATATCCCCGGTGTGGAGCACTCCATCATCGTCGGATCCCGGGGAAGTATAAAAAGCAAGTCCGGAAAGTCCCGGATGTTCTTCATCAATAAAGCCGTGGGTTGCCAGGTGGATGAATTTGTAATTATACATTTTATCCGATTTCAGCACGCTTTCCGTGGAAGCATCATTAAGAAAAAGATCGTAATGATAATCGTGTTCCTTAAATAATTCACCGATTGATTTAACTTCCGTTTCGGTTTCAGGCAGCGGGGAATATTTCCTGCCCGGTAAAAATAGAGACCTTGCTGAATACCCTGTATCAATCACTGATGCAATCTTTTCAGAGTTGATATGATCATTATTAAATACAGGTGCGAAACCGGCGAACGACATACCGGGATTATTATTTTCATGCAGAAGGCTTTCTTTTAACAGCCCTGCAGAATAATGGTAGCTTATTTTATAGTAATTTATTAAATAAGAAAGTTGAGTGAACTCGCCGTTAAACGGATCGGGAGGAAGTTTTGTAAGAAGCGCTTCAAACGGAAGATACGAAAGTGTATAGTCCGGAATAATATATAGTTTTTCTTTATTACGTATAAAGTTCTCTACAGGTGCTAAGAGTTTGGAATATAATTCATACGCTGTTGAAAGATATTTCATATAATTCAGTTTCTGAAGGGATATTCTGAAATCTTTTACTTTGTCATAAAAAAGAGAATCGCAGTCAATGGAAACAGCATTCACATTACTCCTGGTTAAAACAAAAATTGTAATGGCAGAATCACTGGTAAAGTATTCAAGGAGACAGGCATTAGGGGGAAGAAGTTTTCTGATATCATCTGAAGAAGAAAGCTGCGCCGGGTATTTCAATTTATGGTAAGCGGGGAAATTTCCTTCAAGATAATTGATCAGCTCGTCATATCTGCGCTGACTCTCAAACAATGATTTCCGGTTATCTCCCTCTGCCTTCAGATCGTTTGATTCTTCAGCTTCCTGCAGTCTTGTCTGGTAAAGGGAAACATCGGCCCGGGCATCTTTTTCTTGCTCAACCAGGCTGTCGGGCAGCCCCGCATATTTCCGTGCATCCGATTCGGCAATTGATTCTGAAAGTATGCCAGCTTTATTCCTTTCGGCAAATTGAAAAGCTGATTCAATATAATCGGCATTTTGTGTCCGGCTGTATAATTTGAGGGCAGTCAGCACACCGTTTTTATTAACTTCATAGGACTTTTTCGTCAGTATTAATTTGGATTCTTCCCGGCCGAAACCTGCTTTTAGTTTTTCCATTACCCCGGAAGCTGCATTAAATGCCTTAAGTGCTTTATTGAGTATGCCGATATCACCCGACTCTTTTGCTTCACTCTTGTATGCGTTCCCCTTACCAATCAGAGCAGTCAGTAATTGTTCTTCCGCAGGCATCCTGCCCAGTTCTCCAGGGTCAGTGTTATCGGGATTATATTCAGGCCAGATTACATAAAGCGCCGAATCATAATATGCTTCAGCCGATTTGTATTCGGATTTTTTCATAGATAAATCGCCTGAGAATAAATATGCTTCGGAGAGTCCCGGATTTGAAGGATCGATCTTTCTATAAATAGCGATAGACTTGTTAAGAAAATACCTGGCGTTATCAATACTGCCCATTTTCACAAATATATTTCCTATCCCCGAATAGCTGAATGCAACATCCCGTGATTCTTCACCGGCATAATCTCTTCTGATCTGCATAGCTTTGTAGGCATACTCCAGCGCTTTAGTAAAATTGCCGTTATAGGAATATGTGCTGGCAAGGTTATTATAACTCATTGCAACGTAAGGATGACCTTCCCCGAGTTTCGCTTCCCATATCTTCAATGCCTTTTCATCATACTCAATGGATTTTGAATATTCTTCCTTTAGAAAATAAACATTTGACATGTTTGTATAGCAGTTTGCAAGGTAGGGATTATCACTGCTTAAAGTAGAGTCCCAGATTGACAGTGCTTTTTCAAAATATTCCAGCGCCTTTTCATAATCACCGGTGCGGTAGTATATTAGTCCGACATTATGATACCCCTTGCCCGTATTCGTATGCTCAGTTCCGAAAATCCTCTCATTGATTTCAAGCATGTCATGGTAGTATTTATACGCCCGGTCATAATTACCTTTTTCGTAATAGATTGTGCCTATGCTGTTATAAAGTTCGGCGCGAAGAGAGTCCTGATTTTCTTTAAGATAATTAACAGCATCCAGTCCGCTGTTGAGATGAGTAAAAGCCTGACTGTAATTTCCGAGGTACCGGAAATTTATCCCCATATTCTTCTGGCAGTCTATATAATTTTTCCAGCTTTCGCCTTTCTGAAACAGCTCTGAAGCTTTTTCATAATAATAATTGGAACTATCATATTTAACATCACGCCAGAAATCATCCCCTTTTTTGTAAAGTTTCTCCGCTTCAAGAGAGTCAGCAGGACTCATTGAAAAGATTTCGGTAAATGGACAGGAGGAAAAAAGTAAAATTGTAATGAATAAAGGTAAATATTTTCTCATTCGTCAACGCATCTATTCCTGGTTAATATTGAGGACAGCCTTTCCAGCATTCACTCCTTTCTAATCTAATTTTTCTTTCAGTCACTTTCAATAAAAAATTTATGACCCGAAGGCTGCGGATTTAGAAGATATTCTCACTTAGAGCAAACAAATCTGGTAATTATCCGAAAGAGTGAAAGTTTTTTAAGGAATCTCAAACTATAGGCTTAAGAATCCACGATAACGTTTATGATTGGCAGAAAATGAATTCCGGCTGCCGGTCGATTTACTTTACTCATTTTGATTCTTTCGGAGAATAAAATTTTAAACCATATCTAATCTGGTGATTTATGAAAACACTCTGTTTAGTTTCAATTATGCTTCTCCTGCTGTTGTCAAATGATTCCTTTTCTCAATTCAATCCCAAATCTGATCCGGATGATGTTAACTGGAGCGGCAGATTCGCCCATCCGGGATTATTCAACCGTGCCCAGGTAGTAACAAATTACAATTCTACAACTGAGGTCTTTGCCGGAAATTTCGAACTCCCGTCAGACAGCGGAGGATTTGATGATTATCTCCTTGCATTCTGGGATGGGTCGAACTGGAAAATAGAAGGCCCCGGCGGTTTTAATGTAAATGAAAATGTTTACTGTATCTGCGTCGTTGGAACAGACATTTATATCGGAGGAAATTTTACAAGTCTTAACTCACAGCAGATAGCTTACCTTGCAAGGTGGGACGGCACACAATGGAGCAGTGTTGGCAGCGGAGTGAATGGATCGGTTAATGCATTGACTACAGACGGCTTCAATCTTTATGTCGGTGGTCAGTTCAGCATGGCCGGAACTGTAGACGCAAATAATGTAGCAAAGTGGGATGGGTCGGGATGGAGTGCGCTGGTTGAACAGGGGGGAATTACAAATGGCGTAAATAATACTGTGCGCGCAATAGCTCTCGGAGGCGATGGAATATATGTCGGCGGAGACTTCAGCACAGCCGGCGGTACGAATGCTAATTTCGCAGCGAAATATTCGGTTACAGGCACCTGGGAAAGCCTTGGAGTACAGTGGACAGTTGGCAGCGTCAGTTCAATCGGGATTACTGTTGACCATGTTTATCTCGGCGGATATTTTAATACTGCGAACGGCTGGCCGGGCAATGGTATCGTAAGGAGTGATGGTGCAGGCGGATGGGAGGCCCTTGGTAATGGTTCTCCGGCAGGAGTTCCAAAACTCCTTGTGAATGCGAACGGATTTGTTTTTGCACTTGGAGATTTTTCAGCTGATGCGGGACCAGCCGCTAACCAGATTGCTGAATGGAATGGATCAGCCTGGTCTGCATTAGGCAGTGAACCCTTTGTTACGGGTCAGACTGTTGATTTTACACTCCGGGAACCGAATACTGTTTATACAACTAAATTCGAATTTCAGAACCAGAGCTATCTGTACGGCAATGGTATTTACAAATGGGATGGATCAACCTGGTCAGGACTTGGACTGGGTATTGGAGATTACTGGACAACAGTATACCAGGTAAACACGCTAGCCTGGTTCAATTCACAGTTGTATGCAGGAGGCAATTTTTTAACGGCAGGAGACAAATTTATAAACGGTCTTTCCCGGTTAAATAACAATACCTGGTCCGATGCGGACATCAGTTCACAAATCCCTGACCTGATAGTAAAAAAACTGCTGCCGGCCGGTAATAAATTATATGCAGCAGGAAATTTCATTTCTATTAATGGAATAACCCTGAATCATATAGCATCCTGGGATGGTTCACAATGGTTCCCATTGGGCTCAGGTACTAATGGAAACGTTGAAACGATCAGGGATGTCGGTAGTGATATATATATAAGCGGTGATTTTACAACTGCAGGGGGGAATAATGCAGTAGGGTATGCAAGGTGGGATGGAAATTCCTGGCATAATCTGGCCGGAGGAGGACCATTTTCGTTTACTATGACAAATATCGGTAACGATTTATATGTTGGGGGACAGTTCACCTCAATGAATGGGGGAACAGTCCTTGTAAAAAATCTGGCGAAATGGGATGGATCATCCTGGTACGATGTAGGCGGAGGTGTAAGCCTGGGTTCTAATTTTACAACTTCAGTATATGCGCTTGCCGCAAGAGGGAATGAACTAATCGTTGGAGGTGACTTTACTATGGCGGGAACCATCCCGGCAAATAATATAGCGATCTGGAACGGGACTCAATGGTCAGCGCTAGGTGAGGGACTTAATGGTCCTGTAAGAGATATACTTGTGTCGGGTTCCGATATTTACGTTGGGGGTCAGTTCACGGAAGCCGGGGGAAATTTGATTTACTCAATCGCACGTTGGGATGGAAACAGCTGGAATCCGCTTGGCTCCGGCATCAATCAGAGTAATAATTTTGCTGCAATCGGCACGGTTTATTCTTTGTTGGCCTCGCCGGATGGGTTATATGCCGGGGGTCAGTTTACACACGCGGGTGATAAATATTCAAATATGATCGCTCTGTATACTGACTTTACTACAGGAATTAAAACACTGGGTTCAACTGCACCCGAAAACTATTCACTATCCCAGAATTATCCGAACCCGTTCAACCCTTCAACGAATATTAATTTTAGTATTCCACGGCAGGAACTGGTTCAATTGAAGATATATGACGCTTTAGGGCAGGAAATTGAAACCCTTATTGATGGGGTCATGAACCAGGGGAATTACTCAATTAAATTTGACGGCCGGAACCTGGCATCAGGAATTTACTTTTATAAAATAAGGTCAGGGAATTTTTATAAAGTAAAGAAAATGGTGCTTGCAAAATAACGACATTTGCCGTGCAGGGCAACCAAATATTCTTTTTGAGTTTTGTGGTTAGTGAAAAAGGAACAGGCATTTGAAAGTTTTTTGAAGCTTACTTTACTTAATCATGGAGCTTAAAAAAACCAAAAATCTAAAGGAAGCAATAATGTCGAAAGCATTTACTGCATTAATCAGCTATTAATTTTTACTTCCTCTGAACCATAAGGGCAGAATAAATAAGCGGCATCGAACAATTTAATTTTCTTAACCAATCACATAATCAATAATTATTAAAAGGAAATCAAATGAAAAAAGTTTTGACGATTTTATTCATTTTTTTAGCCGGCCCGCTATGGGCGCAAAGTACCTGGGAGGCACTGCCTTCACACCCGGATGGAAGCGGATTTACAGGACTTGTTGTAAATCAGACCGGAGATCTTTTTGCGGCAACAGGAAGTTATAACTATCCCTCTGCGATAGGCGGTATCAGCCGTTCCACCGATGGAGGCACCTCCTGGAATAAAGTGTTTCCTGCGTATATAGCAAGGACCATTGAAATTACATCAGAAGGAACCCTGTTTGCAAGTATTTGGGATTATCCTAATGCTAATGAAGGAATTTACCGCTCAACTGATAATGGTTCAACCTGGCAGCCGATGTATATAACATCAAACAGCAATGAACATTTTTTCTCGATAAAGGATGCTGGGGGCGGGGTGATGTACGCGGGTACCAGGTATGGAGTACTTGTATCTTTTGATGCAGGCAGTACATGGGATTACGATGCCTCTTTCCCGGTAGGAGAAACCTGGGTATGGGATGTTGAAGCAGCCGGAGGGACAATATTTGCTGCATCTGCTGCCGGGACGTACTCAAAATCTCTGTTGAACTGGGATCTCATGCCGGGTATAGCAGCAGGTGATACAGTAATCTGTCTGACCCCTCCGGTAAACTCTGCATACACAAGAGGCTCCAATCTTTCGGATTTAATTTTCGGAGGTTCCCAGAAGGGGCGTATTTATTCAGCGGCAGTATATCCCCTCGGAACTTTTGCAATAGTCTATGCAAGTTTAATTTATAAAATGTTTGCTCTTTTTAATCTTAACAACGCAATCATCTTTGCCTCACGTGCACATAAGTCAGCAGCTGACGTTTTGGATGGAGATACAACCGGTACGGGTATTATGATGTCCTACGATGGTGTTAACTGGTTTTATGACAGCGATGGATTACCTTCTGATGCCGTTATTGATGTTTTTGCTTCAAATGATATCTCGAGAGGAACAATGACAGTTTATGCGGGGGCGTTCGAGAATTCGGCGGACGGAGCAAAGATTTATAAAAAAGAATACTCAGTTCCGACAAATGTGAAAAATGATCAATCAGCCGCTGAGGAATATGAACTTTCACAAAATTATCCCAATCCCTTCAATCCAACTACAGAAATTAACTTCAGAGTTCCGCATAAGGCATTAGTCACCCTTGATATATATAATACGCTTGGAGAAAAAGTCAGCACGCTTGTTTCTAATGATCTGAATCCCGGCAGCTATAATGTGGAATGGAATGCTGCGGATTTTCCAAGCGGTGTATATTTTTACAGGATCAAAGCCGGGAATTTTAGTCTCGTTAAAAAAATGCTGCTGGTAAGGTAGTTGACAGATCTTAAAGCTAATTTTAAGTAGTCCCGTTTATTCATTTATGCGGGACTTTTATTACTGTTTCCGATAACCCTGCTGAAAGCTTTACCATGATAAAAATAAAGCTTTCTTCTTGTCCGCTTTATCTGCGTCTTAGTTAACATCAACCTCGCCGGAAGATGAAGAATTCCAGGCAGTTTTTATAGATCACCAGCAAATTCCGATTTGATAAAGGGGGATTCAAGCCAAGTAAAGAGGAATTATTCTATTTCTTTTCTAAAGCTTAAACTATTTTGATGCCTTAAGATAATTTTGTAAAGCGCTGCCCTGGATAATGTTTTAGAGTTCGGGAACTCATTTAGTATAATTTCTGTTATCTCCTGTAAGCCGCACAAAACCGATAGTTTTTATACAATCGCATACGGATTTTATAATCCGGGCGGTGAGGTATGTAAAGATTAACTATAATAACCAGGAGAAAGTATGAAGCTTAAAATAATTTCATTCGCAGTGACCATTCTTTTCTTTTTAATTGGAGCACAATTATCTGCACAGACAGCCAGGCTGCAGGTTATCCACAACTCTGCAGATGCGGCAGCCGATCCGGTTGATATATATCTTAACGGAAATTTGCTGCTTGACGATTTCGGATTCAGAGCAGCAACCCCGTTTATCGATGCACCTGCAGGAGTATTGCTGAATATAGGAATAGCTCCGGGAAACAGTCTCTCAGTATCAGATACACTGGTAAACTTTGGAGTGACGCTTGAAGACGGAGGATCTTATGTAGTAATTGCTAACGGAGTACTTGATCCGGGTTCGTACGCTTCGAATCCAGACGGCAGAAGTACAGCTTTTACATTGTTCGTGAAGACGATGGCCAGGGAATCAGCATCCGGTTCAGGAGTGGATTTCTTTGTGGTTCACGGATCCACTGATGCCCCAACGGTCGATATAATTG
The DNA here is from genome assembly GCA_963832715.1 of uncultured Ignavibacteria bacterium. Taxonomy (GTDB): domain Bacteria; phylum Bacteroidota; class Ignavibacteria; order Ignavibacteriales; family Ignavibacteriaceae; genus DATFVA01. Next base: position 203,890 of record CAWHVB010000008.1, read on the forward strand.
CCCGGAATACAGCGACACTTGTGGATAATGCAGCGTACGGCGATATAACAGATTATATAAACGTACCCGCAGCAAGCTATATCGTTGATATAACTCCCGGTGATGATAATAACACGATCGTTGCATCATTTAATGCAGATCTTTCGGGACTTGAAGGAGGCAGTGCAGTTGTGTTTGCTTCCGGTTTCCTAGATCCTTCGGTGAATCAGAATGGAGAACCATTTGGTATATTTGCGGCTCTCAGTGACGGAACGGTCGTACCATTTAGTATAGTTACATCAAAAGAAGAGGATGATGCAACAACTCCGGTTAAATATGGATTGGAGCAAAACTATCCTAATCCTTTTAACCCGTCTACAAACATCACTTTCAGCATCCCCGAGCGTCAATTAGTACAGCTGAAGGTATATAATGCGATAGGACAGGAAGTTACAACCCTGGTAAACGATGTCATGCACAGCGGAAATTATTCTGTTGCCTTTAATGCAGCAGATTTTTCATCGGGTGTATACTTTTACAGGCTTCAAACCGAAAATTTCAGCTCAGTCAGGAAAATGGTCCTGACAAAATAATGTTGTATAGTATTTCAAAAAGTCCTGCCCCGGCAGGACTTTTTTTTGTCCTCCTGGTTTCTTTATTTATAGCCTTATAACTGCGCATAAAAGTATTAAACCGCGAAAAGAAATTGTCTTACATCTAATCTGTTTTATATGCACGAAAATTCCAGGATAATAAACTTATTGACTGATGGGAAATAATAACTTATTTTCCTTGAGTTGCCTTTGATACTCTCCATTTGATTTTTCATAAAGTACGCGGTACGATGCCGCACATTTAGTTGCCTTAATTTTGATTTTCTGTTTGAAAATAACCAATGAATAAACCTGGCCGTATCTTAATTATTTTATTCGTGCTGTTCTTCATCAGACCGGGCAGCTGCCAGGCGATTAAATTTAAACATTTATCTGAACAGAACGGACTGTCTAAAGGTGTAGTTAACTGTATGCTTCAAGACCGGTTCGGCTTTTTGTGGTTTGGCACAGAGGACGGTTTGAACCGATACGACGGCTATACCTTCAGGGTTTTCCGCAACATTCCGGGTGATACAAATTCACTATCCGACAATAATATATGGTCATTATTTGAAGACCATGATGGAAATCTCTGGATAGGAACCCAGGATGGAGAATTAAACTGCTTTAATCCCGAATCCGAAAAGTTTGAGCATTTTATTACTGCTACTGACAAGACTCTAAAAGGAAACAGTATAACCTGTGTGTATCGCGATAAGAAGGATATTCTCTGGCTGGGAACCTATAAAGGAGGACTTTACAGGGTTGATATCAAAAAAGGATCTGTTTTGAACTGGATGCCTGACCCTGGTGATAAATCGTCTTTGAGCAATGCATTTGTGACTTCTATATATGAGGACCCCGGCGAGAATCTTTGGATAGGTACGTATAACGGACTCTGTCTGTTGAACAAGGACTCACCCGGTCATCCTTTTACGCGCTTTTATCATGATCCCGCGGATGTTAATTCACTGACAGATAATATCGTCTGGAAAATTTTTCCATCAAAAACAGATAAAGAACATATATGGGTATGCACCTACAATGGGTTGACTTATGTGAATACAAGAAAAAAAATATTAACCGGTATCGTTCCGGATGGGAATAATCCGGATAAATTCAGCCGAAGCATAAGTTCAATCTGTGAGGACTTTACGGGTATTGATAAATGCTTATGGGCAGGCACATATGACGGACTGGTGAAAATCAGGTTCTATGGGGAGCTTAGTGATTTTATAGTTAAACCGAATCCCGATTCTGTTTTGAGAACAAATAAAAACCTGGTGAAATCATACAGGTGGACGAATGAATCAGGGAATCAGTCGTCTATTAATAATAATCACATTAATAATCTGCTGATTGACAGGTCGGGAGTTTTGTGGATAAGCGGACAGGAAGGAATAGATTACTATCCCGGACTAAAAGACAAATTTAACTCCTGGGCTCAGCATAATTATGAAAATTCCGGGTTTGAAATGACCGGGTTACGGGATGTTCAGGCGATATGTGAAACCGGAAAAGACCTTATCTGGATTGGAACTAACCAGGGAATGTTCGCTCTGAGTAAATCTGGGGATAATTATCATTTAGCCGGGTTCCCGGAATTTTCTAAAATTAATATTTGGTCGATGGCTGCCGGTAATGACAATGGATTGTGGATTGGTACTTATGGGAGCGGACTTGAATATTTTAACCCGGACTCAAAAAAAATAAAAACGTGGAAGGGGAACTGGTTCGATTCTTCAAATATAGGAAACTCTTATGTTCGCGCTGTTCACCAGGATAAATCGGGATCTGTCTGGGTCGGACTCTGGGGTGTGGGTCTTAATCGTCTTAATCCTGAAACCGGGATAATAAACAGATGGCATCATGAAAGTGATAACGCACGCAGTCTCAGTTATGATGATGTTTGGGTTATTTACGAAGACAGCAGGGGAAGGATATGGATCGGAACATACGGGGGCGGGCTGAATCTTTTCACTTCAGCTGATGGAGGTTCATTCCTGAAATGGAGCTTTAGTCCGGATGATCCTAACGGGTTAAGCAGTAATAATATACTTTCTATTTGTGAATCCCGCGTAAATAAGAATGACGATAATACAATATTGTGGATCGGTACAACAAGAGGTCTTAATAAGCTCATTGTAAATAATAAATTAAACGGCAAAACAGGAACACAGGGTGTGTTTGAAGCCTTTCCGTCGCCTGAAGATTTTCAGACAAATTCAATAAACACCATTGAAGAAGATAATAAAGGGCATCTATGGATTGGAACGAATAACGGCCTGGTAGAATTTGATCCCGCAAAAGGAATACTTGAGACGTACACAGTATTTGACGGATTAAAAAGCAATGAGATTAATCCTAATTCTGCCTGTAAATCAAAGGCAGGTGAAATTTTTCTTGGAAGCGTGGAGGGTCTGAATGTATTTAATCCGGACAGCATCTACCACTCCACGTATGACCCGCCGGTTATGTTTACCGATTTCCAGGTGTTCAACCAGGCGGTACCGATCCGGTCTGATTCACCTTTGAGGTCTTCAATTATTACATCAAAGGAAGTAGTTCTTTCCTATAACCAGAATGTCTTCTCATTTCAGTTCGCCGCACTTGATTATAATGCTCCTGAAGTCAATCAGTATGCTTACAAAATGGAAGGATTTGATAATGATTGGATATACAGCGGAACCAGGAGATATGTAACATATACAAATCTGAATCCGGGGAAATACACTTTTAAAGTCAAAGCAACAAACAGTGACGGTATATGGAATAAATCTTTTTCACAGATTTCAGTCATAGTTACTCCGCCGTTCTGGGGAACGTTGTGGTTCAGAGGATTGCTGCTTTTAACTATTATGGGAATTCTTTATTCAGTCTACCGCTTTCGTTTAAACAGGCTGCTTGAACTGGAAAGGCTCAGAACAAAGATTGCATCCGATCTGCATGATGATATTGGTTCTGCCCTAACAAGGATTTCACTGGAAAGCGAGCTGCTCAATACAAACTCCGACCCTGAGGGGAGGAAAGAAGGATTGAAACGAATAGGAGATATGAGCAGGGAAATAATATCATCTATGAGTGATGTGGTATGGTCGATCGATTCCAGGAATGATTCAATTGAAGACCTTGTAAACAGAATGAAAGATTTCTCTTTTTCATTAGCTTCATTAAGGAACACCAGGGTTATATTTGAAACGGGGAATCTTAATATGCAGAAGAAACTTAAAGTTGATTTAAGACAGAATATATATCTCATTTTTAAAGAAGCCATGAATAATACCGTTAAGTATTCGAAGTCGGAAGAAATAAAAGTAGAACTAAAAAATAGAGACGGTGAATTCGAGCATGACTATCCTGGAACCTTTATCTGATTTTAATCCCCAGAAACTTACAGGCCATGGTTTAAGAAATATGGAAATGAGGGCTGAAAGGATAGGGGGTAAAATTGAACTGCAAAAAGGGGAAGGGTTGAAAGTTATATTGAAAAGAGCTGAGATATAAAAATCCTTATCCTTTAATTCGGGTAAAAAAACAACACTTTTAAATCCTCCCTGCATCATTATGCAGTTGCCGGAACCGAAGTTATTTCATAGCATAGTTCCATAATATAATCCCTATTATAAAATCAATGAGGTCAGACATGAAGAATGCTACGAAATTTGTAATTGTATTTTTAGTTTTATCCGGGAGTCTTTTTGCCCAGGTGAACGGCAGTGCTCTCTTATATCATGGTGTGAGTGACTACGTAAATTTCGGAAATTCACCGGTCTTTAATATTGATTCTGCTGTTACTTATGAAGTCTGGATCAGACCCGATACGTTACAATCAGGATTTATTTTTAATAAGTGGGTGAATTTCCAGGAAGATAAACAGCTGGTTTATTCATCAGGACATGTCTCTTTTTATCTGTTCAACACATTTGCGGGTGCTTCACTTCAGACAATTGCTGTTATCCCTCTTCATGTGTTTACGCATATTGCGGCAACTTATGATGGGATAAAAGCAAAATTATACGTAAACGGTGTGCTCGATACTATGAAGGACGTAGTCAGCGGCGTATCCAATTCTACAGGCAATCTTTTTATGGGATTCAATGCGGACAGGTTTGATGTCATAGATCCCTTTTGGGGGGCTATAGATGAATTCAGGATCTGGAATACTGTTTTGTCAGAATCACAAATTCAGGCTACGATGAATCAGCCTTTGACGGGAAGTGAAGCAGGATTAGTCGGCTGCTGGGATTTTGATGAAGGTACAGGAACAACTACTGCCGATAAGACAATGAATGGGAATGACGGCACTATAAGTGGGGCAACCTGGCTAAATCCGACTCAAAATAAAAATGAAACTGTTTCCACGCCAACTTTTAATATTTCGCAGAATTATCCGAATCCCTTTAATCCTTCAACTAGTATTACATATACTCTACCCTATGAATGTAATGTTGAGATTTCCGTTACAAATGTGATCGGTGAAAAAGTAAAAGAACTGATAAACAACTACGAGGGTGCAGGCCAGCATACAATTAACTTTTACGCGGGTGATTTGGCTTCAGGAATATATCTCTATCGTATCAATGCGGCCTCCCCGGATGGCCAAGGTAATTTCATTAATACCAGGAAGATGCTCCTTCTGAAATAGTCAGAAGCTTGCGGGGTTAACTGGGTAACGATGAATGAAGGTCCGGAGCTCAGAGCTTATTCTTCTGAACTCCGGCCCTCTGTTTTCCGGTTTCTGCGTTTCAGCCCCTCGTAGTAAACATTTCCCGCATCTTTATGCAGTTGTGCAGTTCCGTCTAAGTATTAAATTGTTATAAATTCTCCACCCACTGACCTTTCGGTATTCAGAAACGTATGCAATACATATGTGAAACATATCTGAGACGTATGTAAACCTATATGACTCGAAATAAGTTTTAGGATAAATCAAATTAATGAAGGGATAATTCAATGCAGATAAACAAAATTTTAAGTATCGTCAGCTTCATAGCGTTTCTATTGATATGCAGTTTAAATCAGAGCAATGCTCAGGCATTAAACGGCTCATATACAGTAGGGGGAACATCCCCTGATTTTACAACACTCCAGGATGCTGCACATGCATTATTTATAAACGGGATGTCGGGCCCGGTAAATATTAATATACGTCCCGGAACTTACTCACGGGATAATCCTCCGAAACCTGTCCTGATAATCGATAGTTCTATAGCCGGACTTTCGGAAGTTAACCGTCTTACTTTTCAGCCGGACGGAACATCGGGAGGAACTGTGGAAAATGTTATACTACAGATCGATTGTAATAATAGTACCGGGTCGACCGATAAGGAAGTCATTTACAATTTCAGGGATTACGTAACTTTTAAAAATTTAACTCTTTTTGATGCAGATTCAATGGATACTCCTGCCGGTTATCTCCTCAGAATCGGAACCGGGCTGAATTCAGGAAATCCGTCTATTGAAGGTCTGATAGTGGAAGGATGCAGGCTGATCGGGCAGACCCCATATATGGTCGGCAATCAATTGCTGGGAACAGTAAACGGAATTGATGGGAGCAATATTACTGATGCAGAAGTGTCCAACAATGAAATGATACATTTGAGAAACGGTATTTCACTGAATGCTTCTTCAGCTGTCGGGGAAAATGTCGACATAACCGATAATCGTATGGAAAATATATTTAATTCGGGCAATGCGATGTTTATTGGATTTCGGGATGTGGAAATACAGAGAAATTATATAGATGCAGCATTTCAGGGGATACAAATCGCATCTCCTCAAACCGGTATTGTAAATGCAAATTATGCTGCAGCAGGTGATTTGGGAGGATATGTTCTTGAAGTAGATGGACATAATGTTACAGATTCATTATTAATTAAAAATAATATCCTGATAAGAAGAAACCTGGGGGATCCATTGTATGTTCTTACCAGAAATACTAAAATTCTTCATAACACAGTATTTAATACCGGACCTAACAATAACGAGACTGTCGTAATGGGGGGAGTCAATGCATGTTAATGAATAATATTTTCCTTACATATAATGGCAGCACTGTTCTTGTTATTAATCCCGAGGCAGTGGATATTATTTCAGATTATAATGTTTTTTATAAAACTGCTCTAACCGGGAATTTTGCCCACTTCGGATCAATTTTTTATACATCCTTTGAAAACTATCGTGCTGGTACAGGACTCGATCTCAACTCTACATTTACAGATATTCCATTTGAATTTGATTCAACAGGTATTCATCTCGACGAGTGCCAGGCGCAAAATCAGGCACTTAACGGAATACATCTGCCCGAAGTCTCTCTTGATTACTATGGTGCTGTCAGGGATACAGTAAAACCTTTTATAGGGGCAGTAGAGGGAGTACGCCTTCCGTTTGATATGTTCGGTGATCCATTCAGTGCTGGTCTCCAGGGATTTGCTCTTTCACTTGCAGCGGGAGCATTCGATTCGCAGAACGCCGGTATTGCTGTTGCAGATTACGACAACAGGCAGGTGGTACTGTTTCATAATAACGGTGCGACCAGGACCTTCACACAGTCAGGCTCCGTATTTACAGGATTTAAGCCCACCGTCGTAAAATTCTATGATGTAGATTCCGATGGTCATACTGATCTGATAGCGGCAGGAGATACATCAGAAGCCGCACTTGAAATATTCTGGGGAAATGGATCCGGGGGGTTTACAGCTCCCTATATTGTAGGGACAAACGGCAGGGTCAGATCTTTTGAGCCGGGGCCAGGATTTACTCCCGATATCATTTCTTATATAGTTACTACAGAAGATAATGGTTTCCTTCCCTCCTCGAGTTTTATCGGATACACAATTTGTACAGCGGGGCGGCAGCTATGCCACGAACTGACAAATGAACCTAATCCGCCTGATACAATTTATGCAGTTCTTAACGACTTCGTACTTGCAGATGCGGGAGGCAGCGGTACTATATCCTCGATCATTGCACCGGGACTATTCGGTACAGTCAATGTGATTCCTAAACTTTATGCTTTTGAAATCGAGACGCCATTCGATCCTTCAGCCGCCTGTCAGTCAGGCCAGGTAGATTATTGGCTGACTAATAATGAATATAATTTTCCGGTAACAGGATATTATACAAATGCCTCAAGCATTATTACAGGTGATTTTGATAATGACGGAGAAAATGACTTCATAACCACCGGGTGGGACGACAATTATTGCGTACTTATAAAAGGAGACGGCAGCCTAAACTTTACTGCAGATACTATTCCTTCTTCTGCGACCAGAGGATTGGTAAAATTAGATTATGAAAATGATGGGGATCCGGATTTTGTTACAATAAACAATACGCTCGACAGTGCAGGAATAACAATCTTCGTTAATGACGGCATAGGCAATTTTACAGAGAAGAAGAATTGCTTTTTTCCATATGCGAGCGGGCATCCTGCTGGTATAACTGCTGAGGATTTTGACGGTGATGGTAGAACGGATGTGGCCGTAGTTTCAAGGTCTGATGGAGGACTGGATTCATTGTTTGTTCTGTATAACCTCGGTGGTTTCAACACTCCCACGGGCATTAAACCGCAGAAAAATACAGGTATCATACCAGGTAAATTTGAACTCTCTCAGAACTATCCTAACCCGTTCAATCCATCTACTAAAATAAATTTCAATCTTCCGGAGGAAAGTAAAGTTAAAATATACATCTATGACATACTCGGGGAAAGGGTAAGAGAAGTTGTTAATGGACAAGTTGGGGCTGGTGTCCATACAATAAGCTTTTACGCCGGAGATCTTGCTTCAGGAATATACATCTATCAGATAACAGCTGAAACCCTTACAGGAAATATTCTTTTTAATTCGGCAAAGAAAATGGTTCTTCTAAAATGACACCGCAAGCAGTAAGGGAGAATTACACATAGGATACTGTCGGATAGCTTTACTACATCTTTATGCGGTTGTTTTAATAAGGCTCATTTAAAGACTGGGTTCAAATAAAAACACTCTTGCGATTATCATGAATGTATAAGCCGGTTTTTATCAATCAGCTTTTACAATTATTTGTTTGAATTCCAATTCACACTAACAAACAGGTGGTTTATGATAAATAAGTCCTTACAACTAATGAAGTACAGCTGGTTAATTATATTTTTAACCTCGATCTCATATTCTCAATATGCCCCCGACCCTGGTTTCGGCAGTAATGGTGTAGCCCAGGTTGATTTTGGTCCTAATTTCAATGATTCTCCCAATGATATGATTCTATTGCCCGACAATAAGCTCCTGGCTGCCGGGATTAGTATAAATTCCTTCGAGTATTATATAGCTATTACCCGTCTGCTTCCGGACGGGAAGATTGACTCTTCTGGTTTTGGAATAAATGGCAAAACACTCCTTCATTTTGTCCTGAGAGATCAGGCAAATGATATTGAGCTTCAGGCAGATAATAAAATCGTTGTGGCCGGTACTGAAGCAGAGGGAAATGGGGGCAGCCAGATTACTCCTGCACTTTATCGCTTTGAAGCGGATGGAAGTCTGGATACTTCTTTTGCCGACAGCGGGAAAATAGCTATCCGGTTTGATAACATTTCGAGCGGTGAGTTTTACGGGGTTTCGGTTCAGCACGATGGAAAAATATTAGTGGCGGGAAATAGTACCGGAAACATAAATGGAGGTACTTCCGGGTTCGGCGCTATGCGGTTTCTCCCGGATGGCAGTATAGATACATCTTATGGATCAAATGGTAAAGCACGTATAGTGGAAAGTATTGCATTTCATCCAGTTGCTTGCTTGTTCTTATCAGATACCGGAATTGTAATGTGCACAGTAGCATTAATAAATAGTATAGAGCAGTTTGTACTCGCTAAGATGGATAGCCTGGGCAGCAGGGATACCACATTCGGTGATAACGGATTTTTGGCGACCGGAATTCCTTCAATTTATAATAACGCAGCTGGGGAAACCCTTGCATTAACAAACGAAAATAAAATTATTTTAGCCGGGACAACACGCGATTCCATTAACCAAAATCAGTTTTCAATATTTCGGTTCTCTCTTGAGGGTTCTCTTGATCCTTCATTTGGTACAAACGGCAGAACCGATATAAAATTCAGTAATAATGATGTTGTTTACGACATGAAAATAGATCAAAACAACAAAATCCTTCTTGCAGGGCAGGCGGTTAATGAAGCTGGACTTGCACGTCTAAATCCCGATGGTTCGCCTGATACTTCATTTGCACCGGCCGGAAAGCTCAGTATAAATTTGAATAATAACCTGGGAACACACTATTTAACTTCCTGTCTGCCCATGCTGAATGGAGATATTCTTGCAGGAGGATATGATTTCGCCAGTAATGCGGGTAATTTCATTCTGACGAAACTAACAATGGGAACAACAGGAATTGAATCGAACAGCAATATACAGCCGACGAATTTTAAACTCTTGCAAAATTATCCTAACCCATTCAACCCATCTACTAGAATAGATTTTAATCTTCCTTCCGAAAGTTATGTGAAAGTAAACGTTTATAATCTGCTTGGAGAAAAAGTACAGGAATTGCTTAACAGCCGTGAATCAGCTGGTAAGCATTCTTCATACTTTAATGCCGCCGGACTTGCTTCAGGTGTGTATATATACCAGGTAACCGCTAAACCTGTTGCTGGAAATAATTTTTACAGAGCAGAGATGAAAATGGTTCTTCTTAAATGACAGCAGATTGATCTAAAATATTGCTCTCCATAAAAAACCCCCGGCGTCGCAAGTGTTTATAAGCCGGGGGTTTTTGCTGATAATTAAAGATTTATTGTTCCGATGTCTGTATTACTGCCTGCAGTAACTTCTACGCCTGCTACCAAAGTATCACGGTATGCAATATTATTCGGATTAATATGAACATCGTATGTCCCGGCAGGGAGCGTCATAAGTCCGAAAAATCCTCCGCTGTTTGGAAATGTTGAAATGGTATCAGCACCGGTCACCGTCCATATATGTGCGTCGGCATCCAAAGGCAAAACCTGTCCTGAAATAGAACCTGAGGTAACCACAGGCATCACACGTATAACAGGATTCATCATATATACGCCGTTTCCGGTAACGTGTATCGACTGCTCGGCATTAAAATCCAGCATAAGTTCATAGAGATTACCGGGTTCAATATCAAATTCATGATTAAGTTTTATACCTGTCTGCATTCCGCTAGGAATAACTAACGGAAAAGTATCGCCGTTTACCACTACATTGCTTCCCTCACCAAGAATGAGCCGGATCTGGGTATAATGACCTGCCGTAAGGAAAGTATCACCCAGAACGACGCTGGCGCCATTGGTTAACTGAAGAAGATCATAGGTGTGAGGCACAGGATTTACAACCATCCAGCTTCCCTCGGAACTGTCAGCCATATGAACTTCAACACGCGTTACGACAATATTGACCTGGTCGTATTGTGCCGGGGAGTCCACCATAGAGATCTTTAATTGTCCCTGGCCGCTGTTGGCGGGGTTAGTTGAATTATCTTCCGAACAGCCTGTATAGAAAAAGAGAAGTATAACAGGTATTATATAGATTAGTTTTTTCATTTTCGCACCATTCATATTATTGATGTATTTTAGTAGAGCGTATATTTTATTGATAATTTAATGCAGGGTTAATGTTTCGAATCACTATTCATGAATCCGGGAAATCGTTCGTTTATGATGTTTAACAGATATTGTATCATAGATTTGTTTTCATCTTATTCTATTGGAAAAAAGACAAATTCCCCTTCAGGATGAAATTTATTGACTGAATGAATGTGTATGCGCCTTATTATGAGAATTAGTTTGTGATGAATTTCTCCCGATATAAAAATTTCGGCTTATTATGTAATGTATATGACAATCCTGCCGGACAGCTTGTGTAAAACGGCTTGTATGAAAAGGAAAAAATTTCGCAGAAATGCAGATAAATCATATAACCAAATAAGAAAAAATTAGTTCATAGTGCAGAATTTAATTGTAGTTGCGGGCCTGGTTGCCCCGGTTTTTTTGATTGTTGCTTTGGGTTATTTCCTGAAAAAACTGGGGATGATAAATGATAATTTTGTAAAGCTGTCTTCAAGAATTGTTTTTTCTGTTTCGCTTCCTGCCCTTATCTTTATTGAAATCTCAAAAACCGATCTGACACGGATTCTCAACCTGGAACTTATAGGTTTTTCCTATATAGGGACCCTGTTAACATTTTTAATTGTGTGGCTGATATCAATCCTTGCTGTCAAAACAGCCACAGACAGGACCGTATTTATTCAGGGAAGTTTCAGAGGAAACTTTGCTGTTATCGGGTTGGCGTTAATCGCCAACGTCTACGGAGTAGATAATCTTGGAAAAGCATCTCTTCTCCTTGCATTCACGATACCATTATACAACACCCTCTCAGTAATCGCCTTAACAGTCCCGCTGAGAAAAGAACGGCAAATGAATATTGGTCATACCGTATTCGAAATTGTCAGGAATCCCCTTATTCTGGCTGTAATATTTTCATTACCGTTATCGTACTTTAAGATAGAACTTCCGTTTATTGCAGAGCGTACAATTAATTATCTCGCGGCTCTTGCACTGCCTCTCGCACTTCTCGGCATAGGGGGATTTATGAATTTCAAAGAAATAAAGAAAGGGTTTAAACTTTCTGTCTTTTCATCAGTACTGAAATTAATATTCTTCCCATTAGTAATGACTTACGGGGCTTACCTTTTCGGCTTCAGGGGATATGATCTCGGCATATTGTTTATCCTGTTCGCCTGTCCTACAGCCATCGCGAGTTTTAGTATGGCTGAAGCGATGGGTTCAAACAGTAAACTGGCAGCCAATATTTTACTGATGACAACCCTGGCCTCACTAATTACAATTACTGCCGGTCTTTTTATATTAAAACAATATAATCTTATCTGATTTCTTTTTTATCGCGCAAACAGTATATTCTAATCAATTCAATTTGATCTTTTTTAAGGGAGAGGAATCCTATGGAAAAAACTATACGCGGACTTAAAATAATTATCGATGAGGACATGTGTATAGGTACAGGCAACTGCATAAGAGTTGCCGGTGAGGTTTTCGAGTTAGATAATCAAAAAATTGTTACTTTCAAACCGGATATTGGTGAGATTGAGCAGAGGATGCTGATAGAAGCCTGTTCAGTTTGCCCGGTAAATGCATTATCAGCAATAGATGAAAAAGGGAAACAGCTGGTTCCATAAGTATGTTGTATCAGGCACATTTGCACGATTAAATAATTATATTTTTGACACTAAAAACCAGGAGGGCATAAGAATGGATGAAAAAGTATTAACTAAAGAACTGATAAATCTTTTAAGTAAAGAACAGGCTCACATTTCGCTTGAAAATTCTTTAACAGGATTGAAGCCCGAAAACAGGGCTAAGAAACCGAAAGAGGGGCTGCACTCAGTCTGGGATGAACTCGAGCATATAAGAATTACACAGGGAGATATATTAAAATATATGGTTGATCCTGAATGGAAATCCCCTTCCTGGCCGGATGAATACTGGCCGGCTGACACAGAAAAGGTTTCCGATGAAGAATGGAATAACACTCTTAAACAGTGTATTTCCGATAGGGATGAAATGCTGAAAATTATTAAAACCCAAGGAAGTGATATAACTGATTCTATCCCTCATGCACAGGTACATACCTATTTAAGGGAAGTTCTGATAACAGCACAGCATAATTCTTATCATATAGCGCAGATCGCCCTGATAAGAAAAATGATCGGCGACTGGAAATAATCAGCTGGTTCACCCGGCCTGAACCTCTTCATTAATTTAACTGAATTCTTCTATGTTTGAAGCAATAAAAAAGCGGAAGTTAAAAAAAGAACTAAAACTGCTTGATGTATATGCTATAGCTACGGGTACTACACTGAGCAGCGGATTGTTTCTTCTTCCAGGACTGGCAGCCGCTATAGCAGGACCGGCAATTGTGCTTGCCTACATCCTTGCGATTGTTCCCCTTATCCCCGCTATGTTCAGCGTCGTTGAACTTGCTACTGCCATGCCGAGGGCCGGAGGTGTCTACTTTTTTATGGATAGGACACTTGGACCAATGTTCGGAACTATCGGCGGTCTTGGTACCTGGTTTGCACTAATATTAAAAGTTTGTTTTGCCCTGATCGGAATGGGAGCATATATAGCTCTGTTTATTCCCTCCGTTTCGATTGTTCCTGTGGCAGTTGCACTTGCAATCCTGATAGGAATACTGAATCTGTTCAGCGTGAAAGGTACCGGCAAACTCCAGGTAATTCTAGTAATGGTTCTGCTTGCCATCCTTGCTGTTTTTTTGGCAGGTGGAGTACCTCAAATAAATTTTTCCAACTTCAAAGGATTTCTTGATCCCGGGTTTAATGCAATCTTTTCGGCTGCGGGACTTGTTTATATAAGTTATGTCGGTATTACCAAGGTGGCCAGTCTTTCCGAAGAGGTAAAAGATCCTGAAAGAAACCTTCCGCTGGGAATTTTTCTTTCTCTCGGAACTTCTTTCCTTGTGTATGGTCTGGGTACGGCGATTATGGTCGGTGTAATTCCAATGAATGAACTTATCGGTAATCTTACTCCTGCTGCGGCTGCGGCTGAGAAATTCTTTGGACAGACAGGCGTGATTTTAACTTCAATAGCTGCGATCATAGCTTTTATCTCTGTAGCTAATGCAGGAACTCTGAGTGCATCCCGATACCCTTTTGCAATGAGCCGTGATCATATAATGCCTCATATCTTTCAGAGACTATCACCCCTGGGAATTCCGTATGTATCAATCATCCTTACTATTGCAATAATTGTTGTAATAATTATTTTTTTCGAACCGACAAAAATTGCAAAGCTTGCAAGCGCCTTCCAGTTACTGATGTTTGCGTTTGTCTGCCTGGGGGTAATAGTAATGCGCGAAAGCCGGATAGAATCTTACGATCCCGGATTCAAATCACCGTTCTACCCATGGATGCAGCTTATAGGAATATTCACAGCTATTTTTCTGATATTTAAAATGGGGTGGCTGGCGATATCTTTTTCATCAGCTTTAATTGCTGTAGCGGTTTTGTGGTACAGGTATTTTGCGTACGGCAAAGTACAGAGACAGGGAGCCGTCTATCATATTTTTGAACGGCTGGGAAGATCAAGGTATCCCGGACTTGACAGTGAGCTGAGAGGTATCTTAAAAGAAAAAGGATTAAGGGAAGCTGATCCGTTTGATGAAATCGTTACGAGAAGTTTTGTAATTGATATAAAGGAAAAAGCAGAATTCAGTGAAGTAGCCCGCCAGGCAGCGATTTTGTTTGAACAGGCTGTTTATGTAGATGCTGATACCCTTGCAAATAAGTTTAATGAAGGTACAAAAATAGGTCTGACGCCTGTTACTCATGGAATAGCACTGCCTCATTTCAGATTGGAAAATATCTCACAGGCAGAGATGGTGCTTGTAAGGGCGCTGAACGGGGTGCATATAAATTTTAATAACCCTATTACCGGCACGCAGGATGATGAGGCAGTGGTTAAAGCACTATTTTTCCTGGTAAGTCCTGAAAAGGATCCTACGCAGCATCTGCGGATCCTTGCACAAATTGCCGGAAGGGTTGACGATGATAATTTTACCGCAGAATGGGAGAAGGCGGGGAACGATCAGGAACTTAAAGAAGCACTCCTTCACGATGAAAGGCTGCTGATGGTACATATAAATAAGCATGAATCCTCATCGTTCTTAATAAATAAAGCACTGCGTGAAATAAATATCCCAAAAGGATGCCTGGTTGCTTTTCTCCGGCGGGAAGGGGAAACGATAGTCCCGAACGGCAGTACTGCTTTTAAAGACGGAGATTACCTCACAGTTATCGGCGATCCGAATAGTCTTGATGAACTGAAAAAATATATTGAAAATTTTCAGCCGGTTAAGAAGCATTAACTGGTAAGCGGCTAGCTGAAGTCTTTGCATTTTATCTTTACTTTGTAGACAAAAAATCCCGGAGAGGAATGATTAAGAGAAAATTTGGACGAAATGATTTTGAAGTATCCGCAATTGGATTCGGCGCAGGTCATATCGGCGGAAATGAATTATCCGATACTGATGCAGGCAGACTATTAAATTTTGCACTAGATAACGGGATAAACCTTTTTGATACTGCAAGAGGTTATGGATTATCAGAGGAAAGAATAGGGTCATTCCTTTCATACAGGAGAGAAGAATTTGTTCTTTCTACTAAAGTAGGTTATGGTATACCGGGGTATAGTGACTGGACTTATGATATAATTTCAGCAGGGATAGATACAGCCCTTAAAAAACTCAGGACAGATTATATAGATATAGTCCACCTCCATTCCTGTTCAAAGGAAATACTTATTAAAGGAGAGGTGATGGATGCCCTCGATAAAGCAAAATCTTCCGGAAAGATCCTGGCAGACTGCTTATTCTGGCGAAAATGAGGACCTGCATTATGCAGTTCATTGCGGGAGGTTTGACAGTATACAGACATCGGTAAACATAACAGATCAGAGGGATCTTGCTGATCTGATACCTAAAGCAAAGGAGAGCGGAATGGGTGTCATTGCTAAACGTCCGGTGGCGAATGCTTTGTGGAAGTATAATGAAAGACCTGGAGGAAATTATGCAGAAGAGTACTGGGTCCGCTGGCACAGGATGAATTTAAATTTTGATATAAAACCGGAGGAATTATTTATAAGGTTTTCTGCATTCGCACCCGGTGTGGATTCTGCGATACTCGGAACATCATCTGTTGAACATCTGAAAACAGCTCTCGATTCTGTTAAAAAGGGTAAGCTGCCGGATAATATATTTAATACTTTGAGAAATGCCTTCGCAGAAAATGATGATAACTGGATCGGGAAAAATTAGTTTTTAGAAATGGATAGGAAATGAAAAATAAATTTATTCCTTTAGCCGGGTATAGCCGTCTTCCTGAATTTGAGATGATCAGCAGGTCGGCTGATTTTTATGAAGAAGTCAGGAAAAGAAGAACGGTACGGGAATTCTCTGCTGAGCCTGTACCTGCTGAAGTAATAAGAAACTGTATAAAAGCAGCCGGCACCGCTCCCAGCGGCGCAAATCTCCAGCCCTGGCATTTTGTTATTGTCGAAAATAAAGAGATTAAGCATAAAATAAGGGAAGCGGCAGAGCAGGAGGAGAAAGAGTTCTACACCAAGCGTGCACCTGAAGAATGGCTTGAGGCCCTTGCTCCGCTCGGCACGGATGAAAATAAGCCGTTCCTTGATACCGCTCCTTACCTTATCGTCATTTTTTCAAAGAGCTATGATGTAAGGGAAGACGGCAGAAAGGTAAAACAATACTATTCAATGGAATCTACGGGTATTGCGGCCGGAATTCTGATTACGGCATTGCACTTAGCTGGTTTAGCCTCACTTACTCATACTCCATCTCCGATGGGATTTCTGAATAAAATATTGGAGCGTCCCGTTAATGAAAAACCTTTTTTGATCCTTGCGGCAGGTTATCCTGCTGAAGGAGTGAAGGTTCCCGATATTAAAAAGAAAAACTTTTCTGAGATCACTTCTTTCATTTGATCAGCATTTGTGGTTTCCGGTTTTGCTTTAGAAATCACATTTATCCCGGGATAAACCCTTCACTATTCTGGTTTATTAAACTTATATTAATTGAGACTGTCTAATAATATTAAAGGATATAAGTTCAATCCATATGGAAGAAAAGATGAAAAAATTATCAATACCTGCTTTGGCATTTGCGGCTTTATTTTTATTCGGCTGCAGCAGCACAACCGAACTAACAAGCACCCCCGTTCCGGGAAATATAGTAATAAACGGCGACGCATCGGACTGGGGTACAAGTCTGAAATATCTTCCTGATGAAAAAGTTGCTGTGGGTGTCTCGAATGATAATGATTATCTTTATCTGTGTCTCGCTGCAAATGATATGAGTAAAGTAATGCCGATGTTCGCGGGCGGATTTACTGTTTGGCTGGAAAATGAAAATAAAAACGGCAGCACGATCGGCATAAAATACCCTCTTCATAATATAGTCAATGAATCCCGTATCATGCTTAATCCCGGTGAGTTTGAGGAAAGAGGGAGAGGAATGATGATCTCAAAATTGATTAAAAACCAGGATGAGATCAGGATTCTAAATGAAGACAATTTTCCTCTTACAGTGATTTCTGTTTCCGACAGCAGCGGTTTAACTGCAAGACTGGGGTATAAAAATGATCAGTTTATTTATGAGCTCCGGGTCCCTCTGAAAGTAAATGAACAAAACAAATACGGAATTAACGCTGATCCCGGAGAAAAGCTCCTGATTAAATTTGAAACTGAAAAACCGGAGAGAAACAATTTTGGCGGAAGAGAAGGTCAAGATGGGAACAGACCCGGCGGCGGTATGGGAGGTTTTCCGGGAGGAGGAATGAGACCTGAGGGCGGGGGACGAAGATCATTTGAACCCATTGATTTTGCTGTGGAAGTCACATTGAGGTAATGCACAGAAAATAATTATTATTTATTTCTTGCAGCTTCCAGGGCCCTGCCGTTTTTGCCTGATGCACTTGACTCTACCGATGCAACTAATTCTCTTACGAACTGATTCCCGGCAAATTCGTCCTCTTTAAGCAGCTGCATTTTCTTAGCTTTTGGTGCCTCGCTTACAAAAAGTATAATGAACGCCTTTCTTAAGATAGAAATATCTTCGGCACTGAAATTTTTC
Source organism: uncultured Ignavibacteria bacterium (assembly GCA_963832715.1). Classification (GTDB taxonomy): domain Bacteria; phylum Bacteroidota; class Ignavibacteria; order Ignavibacteriales; family Ignavibacteriaceae; genus DATFVA01. Next base: position 222,167 of record CAWHVB010000008.1, read on the forward strand.
CTTTTCAGCCCTTCCGTGTTTATACTTCTTTCCCTCGAAGGATTTCCTTCCATGATCACAAATGGCGGCACATCGCGATTGATGCGGCTCATAAAACCCACAAAGCAATTACGCCCAATAGTCACAAACTGATGAACTCCTACGAGTCCGCCAAGATATGCAGAATCTTGTATGATTATATGTCCAGCCAGCTGAGTGCTGTTTGCTATGATAATATTATTGCCGAGGATGCAGTCGTGAGCGATATGAGTGTAGGCCATAATCAGATTATTGCTGCCTATAATGGTTTTTCCTTCATTTGCTATGGTTCCCTGCTGGATGGTAACAAATTCTCTTATAGAGTTATTATCACCTATGATAACCTGGGATGGTTCTCCTTTGTACTTGAGATCCTGGTTGATATTTCCTACTACCGCCCCGGGATGAATGACATTACCTTTTCCGAGTACCAGGGGTCCGTATAATACAGCGTGATCCTTTATTATACATCCTTCACCGATCTCAACCTTACCCCTTATTACGCAATAAGCCCCAACCTCAACATTGCTGCCCAGGGTAACTTCACTATCAATAACTGCAGTGGGATGAATATTCATTTACCTGATAAATTATTTGTTAACATGGATAAAATAATGATATTTTGAATAAAATAACCCCTGCTGTTTGACACGAAGTATAAAAAAAAGCCCGCCATTATGACGGGCTTTTTGAAAAAAAGAATGTCTTTCTACTCCGCTTCCGGTTTGCCTCTTAATGCATCCCATATCATATAAACACAAAGCAGTGCAAACATTATAAGAGCAAGCAATTCTGCAGAATGAGATTCGGCCCATTCAAGGTTAACCCAGTTGTAGCCGAGATACCTGAGGAATGCGCTTATTACTCCCATCAAAGCACCTCCTGCAATAAATCCGGAGGCAATCAAAGTTCCCCGTTCCCGTCTTGCATTGTTCACTTTTTCGTCTTTGCTTCTTGTGGAAACAAAGTAAGCTATCAATCCGCCGACAAGCAGGGGAGTATTTAACTCAAGAGGAATATACATTCCAAGGGCGAATGCCAGTGCCGGAACACCGATCATTGTCAGTACCAGCGCAAGGATCGCTCCCACAATATAAAGCATCCATGGTGCGGGCTGCTGCGCCATCAGTGGTTGTATTACGGCTGCCATTGCGTTTGCCTGCGGTGCAACAAGAGCACCTTCACCGGTGAACCCGTAGGTATCATTAAGTATCATTATAACATAACCTACTGTTAAAGCGGATACCAGAACACCAAGGAATTTCCACCTTTCCTGTTTATAAGGAGAAGTTCCCAGCCAGTAGCCGATCTTAAGGTCAGTTATAAAGCCGCCTGCCATAGAGAGTGCTGTACAGACAACACCGCCGATTATCAGTGCGGCAACCATTCCTGATTCACCTTTAAGACCAACCGATGTTAAAATTATAGAAGAAAGAATTAATGTCATCAGGGTCATTCCGCTAACAGGGTTTGTGCCGACTATAGCAATTGCATTAGCAGCAACAGTTGTAAACAGGAATGCGATCAGCATTACAATAAACAGTCCTGTGAGTGCCCAGCCGATATTATGTACTACTCCGAGCTGGAAAAATACAAGCAGCAGGATCGTAGTGATAATAAGTCCAAAAACGATAACTTTCATCGACAGATCCCGGTTGGTCCTTACATGTTCATCATCTGCTTTTTTCTTCTGGAAGAGTTCCGTTACGCCCATTGTAACAGCCCCTTTGATTATCTTTGATGAACGTATAATTCCAATGATACCTGCCATTGCAATTCCGCCTATACCCACGTGACGAATGTAATTCCTGAATATTTCTTCAGCACTCATCTGGTTTATGAGTTTGGTAACTCCTGTTCCCAGCGGAACTGCGAGATCAGCACCGATGTATGATACAACCGGAATCAGCAGATACCAGGAAACAAATGAACCTGCACAAATAATGGCGGCATATTTAAGGCCGACTATATAGCCTAATCCCATTACTGCGGCACCGACATTAAGACGAAAAACGAGTTTAAATTTATCGGCAAGGACTTCACCAAATCCAAAAACCCTTGTGGTAAAAGTCTCACTCCACCAGCCGAAAGTTGCAATCACAAAATCATAAATACCACCTATCAAACCGCTAGCAACAAGTACAAGAGCCTGCTTTCCGCCTTTCTCTCCTGCAACAAGGATCTCAGTGGTGGCAGTGGCTTCGGGGAAAGGGAATTTCCCATGCATTTCCGCTACAAAATATTTTCTGAAGGGAATGAGGAACAGGATCCCCAGGACGCCTCCGAATACTGAAGCAAGAAATATCTGGAAGAAATGAGCCTGCAGGTTTAAAATGTACAGGGCAGGGATAGTAAATATAGCACCGGCTACAATCAACCCTGAGTTCTGCCCTATAGACTGAATAATCACATTCTGTCCCATCGCCCCTTTCATCTTACTTCCTGCCGAGAGACCGACCGCTATGATCGCGATAGGGATCGCCGCTTCAAAAACCTGGCCTATCTTTAATCCAAGATAAGCAGCGGCTGCAGAAAATAAGATAGCCATTAGTAACCCTACGGTCACGGAATAAGGAGTGACTTCCTTCGGATTCTGACCGGGCTTCATTATCGGGACATACTCTTCTCCCGGCTTCAGCTCAGTATAAGCATTCTCCGGGAGACCTTTAACTTTTTCTATATGTTCACTCATAAGACATTACCCTATTTAAAGTTGATAGTAATTGGTAATTCGTATTCAGTTTCCTGCGATGCAGAAGATGTGAATGTAACAGTTCCATAAACTAGCGACCCTTCAGGCATATCGTATGCAGGGTCTGAATAATTCAGGTACAACATCTGCGGAATTGAAGGATAAAGTGAGGTGTTCCCTCTTGAATTTCCGGTGACGGAAAACCGGGGCTGTGAACTCATTTCTGTCTCCTCTTTAACAGTTGCTGTCATACTATCGGATGCATTTGTAAATGCAGGGACAAGTTCGAAGGTCAGGTTTGATCCGTCGTTAACCTCTCCAGCGTTTATCGTAATTGATCCGGTTCTGTAGCTTAGACCGTCTTTGGTAAGGGCAACACCGCTGTCGTCAAGTACCTCGAAGGAGAAATCGGTTACTTTGTTGTAATCTTCCTTGCTCAGGATGATATTAAAGGTTTTGGAAATTTCACCGGGTTTAAATGTAAAGGGATATTTGTAAGTGTCTTTTCCGTTCAATTTGAATTCGTGGTTTACGACATATCCCTTAATTTGTCCCGCAACCGAGTAGGATTTAAGTCCGTTATAGTAATTTATTAAATCGATAGTATTACTCGTCCCGGTAAGTTCATTATCATCAATTCTCTTTATGCTGTTAAAGCTGACCTTCAGATTGTAATCGGAAACGGTATCGGCCATAAAGTATCCTTCAACCATCACTTCATAGACTCCCGGTTCATAATTATAATAATTGCCTCCAATAGACTCATTGTCATTCTGTGAAGACAGAATATGAGAGAGTTCAAGGGGTCTGCCGTCAGGATCGGCTATCCTGTAACGTGCCTGTATGTAATCTTTACCAACCTTGCTCAGTTCAATCTTCATGGTTGTTTCACCGGCCGGAACTCTGATGAAATACCTGTTCACCATACCGATGTCTACTTTCTCGTTTTTCCATTCCATACTATAGTTGTTTGAGGCATTGAAATCATAAGGTATAATAACCGTTGCAAGCATATCGAACTCGGGCATCTTTGTATAGTCATCGCGTGTCGCCGAGATCCTGCCGCAGTACAATCCGGGTTTGGTCAATTTAGATTTATCAAACTGGATGCTTATTGCGGTCGGCTGATCGTTGCGTATATAGGTTTTCTTCTGCACCGGTTTTATCCAGTCGGCATCTGTTTTAATATTGAATCCTCTGTAAAAATTGGCCTGTTTCTGGAAATTATCCCTTCTTACAATAAAATTAAAACTTTCTTTTCCTGTAATGAATGAACCGTCCCTCAGGTAAAGGTTGGGTGCTTTATCATCAGGCATATTAGGTGCAAGTGAAGTAATTGTGTAATGTTCATAATTCTTTACTTCACCCTGGTCAACATATTTCTTCAGAAGTTCCCAGGCTCTTGCGGCATTTATATACCCGTGGCCCTGGTCGATCCAGGTATAATTCTCCATGTAAGTTGCGCTCTGCCGTACCGCCTTGTATAGCATTTCCGAGGGGATCTTTGTGTCCGGGTATTCCTTTACCGCAGCGCTTAATAGAAGCGACATCACCCCTGTGCTGTAGGGTGAAGCCATACTTGTTCCCCAGAATCTGTCTGCCGGCATGTAATTCGGGACGGTAGAAAAAGCCGCACCCGGGGATACTACGTCCGGTTTATCAACTTCACCGCCTCTTGAAGAAAAATAAAGTATGATATCATTTTTCAGCCTGGCGCCGTAGAGGTCTCTTCCTACACTTTTAGTCAGTACAGCTCCTGATGAAAAAACATAATCGGCGGATGAGGGAAGTCCCTGCGAAGATACACTCGGACCTTCATTACCATTAGCTACACAAATATAAAGATACGGGTTGTCTTTCATCAGCTTCGTTATCAGTTCTTCCATTTCGGCATGACCTTCAATTTCAGCGCCTATTCCAAAGCTCATATTAACAATGCATGGTTCTTTTCGTTCTTTAGAAATTTTATCCGCAAACAAGTATGCCTTTTTCATACTTTCAGTTACTGTTGCACCGCCCGTGAATAGATTATCGCCGAGCTTGCAGGCAATTACCTTTGCTCCGGGAGCAACGCCGTTAATTGTAGATCCGTCAATCATATAACCTGCAGCGATACCTGCAACATGAGTTCCATGGAACCCGTCGTCAAAGAAGAGAGAAATTTTTCCTTCGTCCGGGAATACATGCAATGCAAATGTCAGAGGTGTAAGAGCCTTTTTGGTTTTAATATGAAATGCCTGCTGTTCTTTATCGTACTCTTTAAGAGGCTGTTCATCCGAAAGATCACCGTTGCCGTTCGTATCAAAATAAGTTATCCAGTCGCCCGACTGATCCTTATACGTAACCATATAATACTTGTCGTTCGTATCGCCGTCTCCATTAAGGTCGGCTGAACCGGAGTTTGAATTGATAAGCTGCTTCTCGGTAAGGACCCCGATATAATATTCAGCACCCGGAGATTTTATCTTATCGGCTCCTTTAACTGAGTAGCCCTTATCTTCGTTTACAAAATTGTTGTCGTCTTCATCTGCCTTATAAATAGGGATGTCGCCTTCTCCCGTAAAATCACGGGCATCGATGACTTTATTCTCTCCGGTAGAGGTTTTCTGAAGTCCGGCTATACCCATATCCACCCCGGTATCGAGGATAAAAATGATTGTCCCTCTTCCGTCGTATTCAGGATGGAGACTTAGGAATTCGGAGACTCCTGTAGGATTCAAATCAAGAAATGTCTGTGTTGAATCCTGTGCATATATAAAAGCAGTTAGAAATAAAAAAAATACTGCTATGGTTTTATTTAAATACATAAATAGCCCCGGTTGCTTTGATTGTGAATAGAAATAGATGGAATTAAATAATTTGAAAGAAATTCATCGGTCGGGTTATATGAATTAAACGATATGATAAATTTAGCCATTAATCCAAAATTACATTTAAAGTGGCATCCTAAAATTACGTACATTTGCATACAGTGACAATCTAAATATTATTATTTTATAGAAATAATTCCGTCTATGAACAGAAAATTATACCTGGTATCTACTCCTATTGGAAATTACGATGATATAACCCTGAGAGCACTGAAGGTATTACAGGAGGCCGACTTTATTCTATGCGAAGAATATAAAGAGGGGAGGAGGCTTTTATCGCAATATAAGATTGAAAAAGAACTTATTGCCCTGAATGAGCATAATGAAAAAGAAGCGGTTAACGATATACTTTTAAAAATTATAAACGGACAGAATGCAGCTTTGATATCCGACTGCGGAACGCCGTTATTCTCCGATCCCGGTCACCTCCTTGTCGAAGTATGTATTTCTCAGAAAATTGATATAGTACCTGTACCGGGTGCCAATTCTTTGCTCCCCGCCCTGACAGGATCCGGGCTGGACTTTGAGAAATTTTTCTATTACGGCTGGCTTTCCCCCAAGAAGGATATCCGCCGGCAGGAACTCTATAAGTTGAAATACATGAAATACGTAATTGTAATCATGGATACTCCATACAGAATTAAGCCGCTGCTCGCCGATGTGGTAAAAATGATCGGGAAGAACACCCGCGTGGTCCTTGCATTCGAGCTGACGAAAAAAGGTGAAATATTCTACCGCGGTACCGCAGAGGATATACTGAAAATCGCCGAACAGAAAAATCTGAAAGGGGAGTTTGTCTTGCTGGTGGATAATTCGAAGTAAGTATAGTCAGGATACGGGACGATGAAATCGTGTGGCTAACCGGATACTAGAAGTAGGAGGATAAGAGGATAGGAGGATAAGAAGATAAGATATAACCTGCAATAAACGTGACTCATCTATACAACACAATTAATCTATCTTTTTAGTAATGCTACATTCTCAATATGATAGGTATGCGGGAACATATCGACGGGACGGATTTTTATTAGCTGATAGCCGGCTTCTTTAAGCATTTTGATATCTCTTACCTGCGTGGCTGGATTGCAGCTTACGTAAACTATTTTTGCAGGGCTTAATTCCGCCACATCATTGACGGTATTTTTATGCATACCGTTCCGTGGAGGATCTATAATAATCGTATCTGGCTGTGGGAGTTTTTTTTCTTCAACTATAGGGAGAAATGATTTGTAGAGATCGGCTGTAATAAAATTAACATTTTTTATCCCGTTTATTACGGCATTTTCCTCCGCGTCTTTTACTGCAGGCTCTACCGATTCAAATGCATATACTTCTTTAGCCTTGTCTGAAAGGTATATCGCTATTGTGCCTGCTCCGGAGTAAAGATCATAAACAATTTCGTCGCCATTTAATTCAGCAAACTCAAGCGCGGTATTGTAAAGATTTTCAGCCTGGATCGTATTTGTCTGGAAGAATGAATTCGCGCTTATCCTGAATTTGTATTTCCCGATGTAATCGTATATAAACCCTTCCCCGTAATATAGTTTTTCATAATCACCGGCTGCAACTGCGGCTTTCTTCAGGTTGATGTTGTTTATAATTGTTGTGATCTGAGGAATTTCTTTTAACAATTGCTCTGAATATTCCTTCATCAGCTCATCATTCTCCGAGGCGGTAACAAGGTTTACCATCAGACCTGCTCCTTCACCAGATTTCTCTTCAGATCTGTGCGACTGCTTAATTACAAGGTTTCTTAGGTATCCCTGGTGCGTATTTGTTGAATAAACCGGAACGCTTCTTTCCTTGAAGAATTTCCTTGTGAGGTTCAGGATTTTATTGCTTAATTCCGACTGCAGGAAGCATTCATCTATATCCAGAACTTTGTCGTAAACTCCCGGGACATGCAGTCCCAGTGCGAATTCTTTATCAAGTATTTCCTGTGAACCGATTTCTGCTTTCGTAAGCCATCGCTTATCTGCAAAGGAATATTCCATCTTATTCCTGTAATAGAATATTTTTTCGGAAGGGATGATATCATCCATTTCAAAGCCGCTCAATCCTCCGAGCCTTTCAAAAATTTCTTTAACCTGGTCATGCTTGTAGCTGAGCTGTACCTGGTAATTAAGATCCTGCTGCTTACATCCGCCGCAGGTACCGAAATATTTACAGCGTGCCTGTATTCTGAAAGGTGAGGGAACAAGGATTTTTTCCGCAACTGCCTCTGCAAATGATTTTTTGGTTTTGGTTATTCTCGCTTCAACTGTATCACCGGGATATGAACCGTTCACAAAAACTACGTAGCCTGATTTCCTTTCATCGGAACCTTCTTTTTGAATTCTTGAAATACCCTTTCCTTCGAAGGCATATTTCTCAATCTGAAATTCTAATTTGTCGCCTCGTTTCAATTTATTTCTTCCTCATAATTAACGCCATGAAGCCCATATAGTCATTCCCTCCAAGTTTCAGGTATACATTCGACTCGTGACTGATTTTCTTTAATAATTTTTTGTAGTAGCTTTTTTCCTGCTCACTCAGGTTCCCTGCTTCATTCGAAAGCTTCTTTTCACTAAGCTGATAGAAATCTTTCAGAGTATATGACAGATCCTTTTTATCCAGTATCTCAAATCCTTTCTCCGTGTAATATTTTTCAAGCTCCCCGGTTGAAAGAGGCATCAGCTCGGATGATTCCCAAATATCATTGATAAAGGCCGGGGGATTCTCCTTCAGCAGGACGATCTCACCGGCGCATAAGATCCCCCCGGGTTTCACGATTCTTTTCATTTCTTTGATGATTTTATTTCGTTTTGGCACGGAGAGAGATGCCTGTGCGAATAAAACATCAACGGAATCATTCCGGAAATCTGTATTGTCATATTCCATCATCCTGATTGCGATATTTTTTTCATTTTGCTGCTGCAGCCTGTATCTCATAGTTATAAGTGAATCATAATCGTCTACGATTATAATAATTTTTGAAGGCTCCGCGGCGCTGAATTTCCGGGCAATTTCAGTCGTTCCCGGTCCCGCAATAATTATTTTCTGATCCTTAATATCAATACTATCGAATAGGAATTTAAGCTGCTGATCGGTGCCTGGAAGAAATATCATCTTTTAAGTTTTTCCGGGGAAATAGATGGAGATATAAAATTTAGAGATGCAATTTACTCAAACTTTTTTAAACCCTGAAGGATGTGTGATGGAAATAGACTAACATTGCCTTTATAAACAAGTTAGGCTATTTTTGAGAAGCGCTCGGGGAACAAATATGAAGTTACAATCGAATTCCCTGCAGTTTCAACCAATTCGAGGCTTAAATGAAAAAAGTATTATTATTCCTTCTGCTTATCCCTTTTTTTTCGTATTCCCAGTCGAAACATCCATTGACCGTTGATGATCTGTGGGCGATGAAAAGAGTTGGTGCGTTTGACCTGTCACCCGATGGTAAGACTATAGCTTTTCAGGTTACATCTTATAACGTTTCAGAAAATAAAGGTAACAACGATATATACCTCGTTGATTCGGATGGTTCGAATCTACGTCCTCTGAAGAATTCAGATAAAAGCGAATCCGGTCCTGCATTTTCACCCGATGGTAAGAAAATTGCATTTATCAGAGACGGCAATATCTGGACCTGTGCTTATGACGGTTCAGGTGAAGATATGATAGCTGATATTTCAACAGGTGCCTCCGGCATCGTCTGGTCTCCTGACGGTTCGAAGATTTTGTTTGCTTCTTCTGTCTATCCCGAATGTGCGACGGATGACTGCAATAAACAGAAAGATGAGGAGAAGCAGAACAGCAAGGTGAAGGCAAGTCTTTTTAAACACCTTCTTTTCAGGCACTGGAATGAATGGAGAGGCGGTAAATTCAGTCACCTCTTTCTGCTCGACGCAAAAACAAAAAAATATTCTGATCTCCTTCTGCATAAGGAAAAAGATGTTCCTCCGATAGCATTAGGCAGCGATAATGATTACTCCTTCTCACCGGATGGAAATGAAATCGCAATTACTATGAATCCGGATAACATGGTTGCGATAAGCACAAATAACGAGATCTATACGATTAAGCTGAGCGATGTAAGTGATAATTCTGCAGCTCCCCTTAAAAAAATATCTGATAGTCCTGGAAACGACAATCAGCCTGTTTACTCTCCGGACGGAATGTACATCGCTTATGTTTCGATGAGTGAAGCAGGACATGAGTCAGACCAGCAGAACCTTGTTTTGTACAACCGTTCTACAGGCGATCGGAAGATCATTACTGATGGATTCGACAAATCGGTGGGACAGTTCATATGGTCACTAGACTCGAAGTCTATTTATTTCATCGCAGAGAATGAAATTTATAGCTCTATTTATAAGATTGATATTGTTTCTTCGAAGATAGATATGCTGCTGAAAGAACACGATAATGCCTCTGTAACAGTTTCACCAGACGGCAATACGCTTTACTTCGAACAGCAGAGAAATAACCTGCCGACTGAATTATTTTCGATGAGTATAAAAGGCAGTGGTGTGAAGCAGTTAACGGCTCTTAATAAGGACCGCCTGGCAAATATAGAAATGATCCCGATAGAAACATTCTGGTATAAGGGAGCTCAGGGTGATAAACAGCAGTCGATCCTCGTGAAACCACCCTTCTTTGATTCAACAAAACAGTACCCGATGATACTGCTCATACACGGCGGTCCCCAGGGCCACTGGAGCGATGATTTCCATTACAGGTGGAACACACAGTTATTCGCCTCAAAAGGTTATGTTGTGATAGCTCCGAATCCAACCGGAAGTACCGGATACGGACAGAAACTAACTGATGCAGTCTCGGGAAATTGGGGAGGAGATCCATATAAAGATATAATGAATGCGACAGATTATGCGCTAAATAACTTCAGCTATATTGATAAAAAGAACCTGTTCGCTGCAGGAGCGTCTTACGGCGGCACTATGATAAATTGGATAGAAGGACATACAGACAGATTCAATGCGCTTGTCTCCCACGATGGTGTTTACGACCTGAAAAGTATGTACGGCACCACGGAAGAATTGTGGTTCGTAGAATGGGAGTTTAAAGGAACCCCGTGGGAACATCCTGAATTGTACGATAAGTGGTCACCCAGTAATTACATTCAGAATGCAAAAACGCCTATGCTTATTGTCCAGGGTGCGAATGACTTCAGGGTGCCGGAAGGACAGGCCTTCGAATTATTCACAGCCCTGCAAAGACAGGGAGTAGAAAGTGAATTATTGTATTTTCCTGATGAATACCATTTTGTAACTAAACCGCAAAATGCTGAACTTTGGTGGAACACTATTTTTGACTGGTTTGAAAAACATAAAAAGGAGCAGCAATGAAAGAAACGGATTTTCAGGATGGTACTGATTTAACCGAACTCGAGGAATTCGATGCTCTTGATTTCGGCGGAGAAAGCGAAGAGAAAACCAGGGAGAAAATGAATTATGTTGAAGAAAACCTGTGGGAAAAACTTGAAAGAGTCGGTAAGAAAATCTCCTTCGCAAAGGATATATTGGCCCTGGTAAAGTATATGCGGGATCCCCTTGTTTCCTGGCACCGCAAAGCTATTGTTGTTGCCGCTTTAATCTATTTTATCAGTCCTGTTGATGCTATTCCCGATATCGCCCCACTTGTTGGTTATCTCGATGATCTGGGCGTAATCACCGCTGTCTTGAAGTTCCTGGGACATGAACTTATTCCCTATTACGACTCATCCTACCGAAGCTGAGTAAACCAGAATCTTAAAAAAATTCCTGTCAATACGGCAGGAATTTTTTTTATCATCGAGAACCCAATTTGAATAATTCACTAGCTAAATATCTATTTTTTTGTAACTTTTATCTCAACGAACGGAGAAAATATGAATTACAAGATCCTTGAATCAAATATATTATTCCGCGGAAAGGTTTTTGATCTGCGTGTCGATAAAATAAAATACGACAGCGGTAATGAAGGCATCAGGGAGATTGCTGTTCATCCCGGCGGCGCGGTTATAGTGCCTGTGAAATCTGACGGTAAATTTATTATGGTTTCGCAGTACCGATATCCCTTTGAAAAATTCCTGCTCGAATTCCCTGCGGGTAAACTCGATTTTAATGAGGCCCCCGAAGTTTGTGCGTTCAGGGAACTTCAGGAAGAAACGGGTTATAAAACTGATAAGCTTCAGAAGCTTGGTGCAATTTCTACAACGCCTGGTTTCTGTACTGAGATACTTCATCTCTACCTGGCACAGGATCTGACTCCCGGAAAACATAACCGTGAAGAAGGGGAGTACGGTATGGAAGTAAAAGAATTTACATTCGGCGAGATAGAAGATAAGATACGCAAGGGGGAGATAATAGATTCAAAGTCCATCTGCGGTTTCTATTTGGCTTCTAAATTACTTTTGAATGATAAATAATTTCCTCGAATCCCGTAATACTTCCTAACTTTGTCGGCTGATTTATCCCGACTGTGCTGATTTGGTCGGGAGTGTCCCGCTTATTTTCTGAAATTATAATTCTGAATGATTCGCCGTTTGCCTCGGTACATTTCTCCGCTTCGCTCCGAAACACTCGGCAACCGCTACAAATACTCAACTGTCGCCATAAATCCTGCTTTGAGGAATATCGAAGCCAATGCAACCATCGCTCCGAATACTCAACAGCTTTATCATTTCCCTTTGTTCCTCTTAAAAACTTTCTTTGCAAGTTTTGACAATGCTTCTTGCTGCTCCTCGATCAATGCTCGTTTCTTATTGTGACTCCATCTCTGGATTTGTTTTTCTCTATTAAATGCTTCATCTATTCTGTCAAATTCTTCCTGATAAACCAGTTCTACAGGCAACCTTGACTTAGTAAAATTGGCTCCCTTCCCATTTTGGTGTTCATCTATTCTTCTTTTTAAATCATTTGTACTGCCCGTATAATAACTACTGTCAGCACATTCTAGAATGTACATAAACCCTTTGCCCAAATTATTTTCCCTCTAACCACTGATGTTTGATTATTAAAATTAATTATTTTTTTGAAAATTATATAGTAATTCTGACCGATTCGCCGTTTGCCTCGATACATTTCTCCGCTTCGCTCCGAAACACTCGGCAACCGCCACGAATACTCAATTGCCACCATAAATCCTGCTTGAACGGATATCGAAGTTGATGGCAACCATCATCTGAAAACTTGGCAACCGTAGCGGTGGCTGAGTGTCCCGCCCTTGTTTTTATAAGTGGGCGGGATGTATCGAAGCCACCGATATAGGAAGCTATGTTCCACATTTTTGCTGAAATTATAATTATGACTAATTCGCCGTTTGCCTCGATACATTTCTCCGCTTCGCTCCGAAACACTCGGCAACCGCAACGAATACCCAATTGCCACCATAAATCCTGCTTGAACGGATATCGAAGTTGATGGCAACCATCATCTGAAAACTTGGCAACCGTAGCGGTGGCTGATTTATCCCAACTTTGCTGATTTGGTCGGGGAGTGTCCCGCTTTACCTACCGCTCTACCATAAAAAGAGATAGTTGTAAATGCGAAAGCCAGCCCTTGCTTTAAGCTTACCGTATTATTCCTTTTGAAATTCCATCCAAAATCATTTAATTTTCAGTTCATTAATAAAGTTTGAAAATGCTCAGATCACTACACATAAAAGACTATGCGCTTATCGACAGTATCGATGTTGAGTTCGGGAAAGGACTGAATATTATTACCGGTGAAACTGGTGCGGGTAAATCGATCCTGATCGATGCAATGGGTCTCCTCCTTGGTGAAAGAGCTTCTGTCGATATTGTAAGAAAAGATTCTGCTAAATCAGTGGTCGAAGGAATATTCGATGTCGAGTCGAATCAAAAGGTTAAAAAACTACTGAAAGATAATGAAATAGATTTTTTCCCCGAACTTATTCTCCGCAGGGAAATTTCTCTTAAAGGCGCTAACCGGTGTTTTGTAAATGATACCCCCGTTCCTCTGTCGTTAATAAAAGACCTGGGCGACCTGCTTGTCGACCTTCACGGTCAGCACGAACATCAGTCTCTGCTTCGTACTGAAACACATATCGACTTTCTTGATGAGTTTGCGGATACTGAAAAACTCCTTAAAGCTTATTCGGATGCGTACAAAGATATGAGAGAATTGTTATCACGGCTCGGGGAATTGCGCAGTAAAGAGTCTTCTCTGAAAGAGAAAAAAGAGTTTTATGAATTTCAGATTAAGGAAATTGACGCTGTGTCTCCTGTGGAAGGCGAAGAGGAACAGATTACCAGTGAGCTGAACATAATGGAAAATGCGGAAAAACTTCTGGGAATAACAGGCTCGGTATATGAGAATCTGTTTGATTCTGAAAATTCTGTTCACGATCAGCTTACACAGATAAAAAATAAGATAGATGAGCTGCTTAATATTGACAGCAGTTTCAGTGAAATTGAAAATGAGTTCAGTTCAATCATAGCCCAGGTCCGCGATGCTGCCGAGTTTATCAGGAAGTATAATTCTAAAATAGATCTTGACCCGGAACACCTTGAAGAACTCAGGGAAAGACTGGGAGCGATTTCGCTGCTTAAGAAAAAATTCGGCGGCTCGATTGCTTCGGTTCTCGCTTATAGAAAAAAAATAGGTGAGGAATATGATGCCGCTGAAAATTATTCCCAGCATATTCAGAAACTTGAAAAACACGTTCAGATCGCCCGTGAAGCTGCAGGCCTGATTGCCGGGAAACTCTCGTCTAAACGGAAAGAAGCTGCCGGCAGAGTGGAGAAGGAGGTAGTTAAGGTTTTGGCCGGACTCGGGATCCCGGATGCAAAATTTCAGGTTAGAATAAATCAGGCAAATGAAAGCGATCCCGCTGATTCTGTTTCTGTCTCAGGAAAAAATTATAAGGCGGATGTCAAAGGTATCGATACGGTGGAGTTTTATATTTCTACAAATGCCGGTGAGGATGTTAAACCCTTGATCAAAGTGGCTTCCGGAGGTGAGATCTCAAGAATCATGCTTTCTCTCAAAACTATACTTGCAAAGAATGACAAACTTCCGCTTCTCATCTTTGATGAGATTGATACGGGAGTCAGCGGCAGGATTGCTCAGAAGGTGGGCGGCGCTCTGAAATCCATCGCCTCGTCTCATCAGGTAATTGCAATAACACACCTTCCCCAGATAGCCGGACTCGGCAACAGTAATTATGTGGTTGAAAAAGGCACCTCTGATAACCGTGTTACAAGTTCAATCAGGAAGCTGAACGAAGATGAAAAGATTAAAGAAGTTGCGAAGCTGATGAGCGGTGAAAATATAACTGAAGCCAGTCTGAAAGGCGCCAGGGAACTGATGGGTTTAAATTGATCGGTAAATTATATCTGTTTCTTTAAGCATTTTGCCCGAATATTCCTGCAATATTGCGAAAATTATCCCTTTTTAAGGGTATTATTTTTGTTATACTAAATTGATTGTGTATAATAATATCTTATATTTCGATCTTTGGATTAAACTTTCAACATCAATTAAATTAAGGAAATGTAGATGAAGAAGACTCTTCTTTTGCTCACATTATTTATCTTCATCGCGAAACCCGGGTTTTCGCAGATAGAGGACAGACTCGCACAATTAGCTCAGAACAATGCTGAAGATTACGTAAGACCATTCGCAACTTCTCTTGGTACCGCATTGAATTCAAATGGTTATTATTCAGCTGATATACCTTCAATGATATCTTTCTCAATAAGTTTCAGAGGTATGTACATCCTGATACCGGAATCCCAAAAGAATTTTACCCCCTCATTCGATGTGCCTGGTTATCAGTCAAATAAAGAAACAGCAACAATATACGGCGATAAGGGAGCTGCTTATGCAGGTCCGAATGGATATATTGTTATGCCTCCCGGAATAAATAGAACAGGTATACCCGTTGGATACCCTCAGGTTGGCGCTAGTTTTATGGGAACCCAGGTAATCCTGAGATACCTTCCTAAAGTCAAGATCGCTGATGATAACGATCTGAGCATTTTCGGAATCGGAGTGGCTCATAGTATCAGCAGGTATATTCCGCTTTTCCCTATCGATCTGGCTGTTCAGTTTCTCTATAATAATATTGAAGTTTCCGGGGTTATGAAGCTCAGTAATATTGCTTTTAATGCACACGCCAGTAAAACCATTGGTCTTCTGACGCCTTATGTTGGTCTGCAATATGAGAATACTTCCCTCGATTTGAATTATACTATAAAAGGTGAACCACAGAGCGGAGATCCAAACCTGCGTAATGACCAGAATATTTCTGCTTCGATAACCGGCGATAATCATTTCAGAGCTACTGTCGGTGCTTCTTTGAAACTTGCAATTATTGTACTTAACGCTGATTTCAGCATCGGATCACAGCCTGTAGCTGCAGGCGGATTAACTTTCGAATTTTAATAAGGAGATAAAATGAAAAAATATATTATAAGAACCGGCACATCTTTATTCCTGTTGTTCCTGATGCTCACCTGGAATGGGTGTGACGCATTTAATTCCCTGCCGCTTAATATTCCGTTTACATTGAATGTCAATGTGACGGGCTCTGACAATTCACTGTCAAATAGTGCTTCCTATTGCCTAAGCACAGATTCAGATACATATACCGAGTACCGCGATAAGATAAATAGTCTGCATTTTGTTGAAGCAGCTTACAGAACAAAGAATGTTTTCCCTCAGGGGCTTTCCGGCAATATAACTGTGGCTCTTCAGGATGGAAACGGAAATAACCTGTTCAGCTATACTATTCCTGGAGCAGCTCCTGCTGATTATATGGCGCCGAATTCGCCATATATTCTCCAGCTTTCTCAGTCACAGATCGATTTCATAAATACGTATCTCAATAGTCTGCTGAGTACAGGAGCCTGCTTTACTGCCGTTATTACAGTCGATAACATAACCGGCGGCAATCCTCCGTATTCGGTAAATGGTGCAATCGATATGGTTATCGAAGCAGATACAGATCTGTAAAGCGAAACGCTGTTTCTCCTGTAAAGCGAAACGCTGTTTTGCTTACATATTCATACTGTAATATGAAACTGGATACGACCAGTCCCCTGGTTTTTCAAAGTAGAGACGGGGCATTTGACCCGTCTCCTCTGTATAGAGAATTGCCTCATCCGGGCGAAATAAAAATAAGAATGTCCTCCATCATAAGTACTTTTTATCTTTACCCTCCTTTCTTTATTTTAGCCAATTAAATTATTTAAGGTGTTCAATGAGATTTGAAAGAGCTGCGGGTATACTGCTGCATCCCACTTCTCTTCCGGGCAGGTTTGGAATAGGCGACCTGGGAACAGAAGCATACAACTTTATAAATTTTCTTGAGTCGGCAGGACAAACACTATGGCAGGTTTTTCCGCTCGGCCCTACAGGCTACGGCGATTCCCCTTACCAGTGCTTCTCTGCATTTGCCGGCAATCCGAACCTCATCAGTCCTGAAAGATTAAAAGAGTCTGGCCTGCTGAAAGAAACTGATATTTTAAATCCCCCGGCCTCAGATCCCCATAAGGTGAATTTCGGCGATCTTATAAATTATAAAAAAGATATCCTGCATAAAGCTTTTAATACATTTAAGAGCGACAACTCTCTTTCAGATAATAAATTCATTAAATTCTGTGAAGAAAATTCTGAGTGGCTTGAAGATTATGCGTTCTTTATGGCCGCCAAAGATCATCACGGCGGGGGATTGTGGACAGAATGGGATAAGGGTCTCGTGAAAAGGGAAGAGAAAGCACTCGCTGAATGGAAGAAAAAGCTGGCCGAAGGTATAAATTATCATAAGTTCGTGCAGTATATCTTTTTCAGTCAATGGACCGATCTTAAACGCTATGCAAACGGTAAACGGATCAAAATTATGGGCGATATGCCTATCTTTATTGCCTACGACAGCGCCGATCTATGGGCCCATAAAGAGCTTTTCACAGTTGATAAACACGGGAACCTTACTTTTGTAGCCGGTGTGCCGCCCGATTATTTCAGTGCAACAGGTCAGCTTTGGGGCAACCCTCTCTACCGCTGGGAGGAAATGGAAAAGGATGATTTCCTCTGGTGGCGCCTCAGGATGAAGCAGATGTTTAACCTTGTAGATATGATAAGGATTGACCATTTCAGGGGATTTGATGCCTACTGGGAAATCCCCGGAGGTTCTCCTACAGCTGAAAAAGGAAGATGGGTTAAAGCACCGGGTGAAAAGTTTTTCAAAACTATAAAAGAGTACCTTGGACCACTTCCCATAATTGCCGAAGACCTTGGCGTCATAACTAAATCTGTCGAAAAACTTAGAGATGAATTTGATTATCCCGGTATGAAGATTCTGCAGTTTGCGTTCGGTACCGGAATGGAAAGGAAATTTCTGCCACATAATTATAATCCGAACTGCATGGTTTATACCGGCTCGCACGATAATGATACAACAGTTGCCTACTTTGAAAAAGAGAAAAATAATGATAATGATATCTATCAGCACGCTCAGAAATATCTTGATTATTTTGGTAATGACCTGACAGGTGCTCTGATCCGTACTGCCTATTCCTCCGTTGCAGACCTTGTTGTTATCCCGATGCAGGATATACTGAGACTCGGCGGTGATTCAAGGATGAATTTCCCGGGCAGACCGAATGGCAACTGGCAATGGCGGTTCAGCTGGGACCAGGTACGCCCCGATATTGCTTCGCATTATAAATATTTATGCGAACTTTATGAACGGCCGCCTAAACCTGTAAATGAAACTGAAATAGAAGTTCATTAAATAAATGGAAATACAAATGCTCAATTATCTAAAGAAGATATTTAATGGTCCTGAATCTCCTGAACCGATCAAATACGAAGAGGAACCGGCTCCCCGGAATGAAATGGATAAGAAACTGAAAGTTGCCACATGTACTCTTTTTATTGAGATGGCTAAAGCTGATGACAACTTTACGGATGAGGAACGCGATAAGATCATTTCTATAATGAAATCAACTTTTGATCTTGAGGATGATTGCGTTGATGACCTTATGGAACTTGCCGAGAAACGTCTTAAAACTGACGACAGCATTTATGATTTTACTAAACTTATAAACCAGAACTTTACTAATAATCAGAAGTTTGAACTGCTTAAAAATCTCTGGCGCTTAATTTATGTCGATAAAAAACTTGATATGTATGAAGACCATCTCATCAAGAAGATCGGCGGACTTATAAATATGGGTCACGAAGATATTATCGGCGCAAAGATGCTCGTGAAAGAGGAAATAGGCCGGCAGGACTAATTCCCGCACTTATCTTTCTCTTCGGATCAAAAAAAGGTAGTATTACTTAAATAATTTATTGCCGCAGGCTGTAAATAACTTTACGCCCCCTCACTGCATTGTTTGATAATTCAACAGATAGCCGCCTTGAATCATCTTAAGTACGGTCTAAATCCGGTATTCCTCCGGCCATCTCCCGGTAAATGTCCGTTTCTTATCCTTTGTTTAAATCAGTGAACTATCAAATATTCCTGATTCATCGGGAGTATTGCCAGAGTTTTTCCGTCGGCTCTGTACTGTATCGTATGTAGCAATGCCCAGCAGAAAAAACACTATCAGTATTTCCAGTATGGTTTCTGTCAT
This sequence comes from uncultured Ignavibacteria bacterium, assembly GCA_963832715.1. Lineage (GTDB taxonomy): Bacteria > Bacteroidota > Ignavibacteria > Ignavibacteriales > Ignavibacteriaceae > DATFVA01. The sequence continues at coordinate 241,338 of CAWHVB010000008.1, forward strand.
TTAGTTCTCCTTTTATCTGTTTATAATGCTCCAAATCTAACTTATAAGCTGCATATACAAATTAAGAGGGTGTTAATAAATCATTAAGTAATCATTAAGCCGGATGGCCATAGGCTGGATCTTCCATTTATCCTTCATTTGGTACGTTCCTCCAATTACCCGGTTGTTTGCGAAACATAATTACTTCCCGTCCGTCCTAATGTTCAGAAAACCGGCATTCGCAAACTATTTGGGAGATTATAATGGAAAAGAGAGCTTCTAGAGTAAAAAAACTTTTTATGCTGCTGCTCCCCTTAGCAGTATTACTGATTGGTACCGGATGCAGCACATCCAGCCAGGGAACAAGTACACAATCAGAATTAAATAACAGGACTGACCAGACTTTTTCGTTTAATAATGATGAAAACGGCAGTAATGTAAGATGGGAAGTGAACTTTGACGATGGTGAAATAACTTCACTTTATAAAGACGGTGAACGCGTTCCCGATGATCAGATCGATGATTATAAAGATATGATATATCACAGGCTTGATAAGCTTCACAAAAAATCTCACCATATTTCTATTGATTTGGGTGACTTCAAATCAGATATGGGTAATTTCAGACACGATATGCAGAAGATGAAAGAGGAACTGAAAAACAATAAATATGAATTTAATTTTGATAATGATGAATTCAGAAAAGGGATGGAGAAATTATCAGAGGAGCTATCCAAACTGAAAGATAAAAAGATAAAAATCGATTTCGATTCCGATAAGTTCCGTGAAGAAATGGAGAATTTAAATACGGATCTTGATGTACACGTCGATATCGACATGGATAATCTGAATGAGAACCTCGGCAAGATAAATGAGGAAATGGATAAACACAGGGATGAACTGAGTCATATTAGTATTGATTTATCAGGACTCGATGAAGCTATGGCTCACCTCGATGAAAACCTTGGAGATATCAAAATAAACCTTAACGGACTGGATTTAAAACTTAAAAAGCTGAATGAGTTTATCGATCAGATTAAACAAGAAATGGTGAAAGATAACCTGCTTAAAGATGAAAATGATAAGTTAAATCTCGATCTCGATGAAAATGGTATGAAGGTTAACGGGAAAGAAGTTTCACCCGATCTCTATAAAAAGTATAAAAAGATGTATGAAGATCATTTTGGTAAAAAGCTTTCGGATGATAATAGTTTCAGAATAGTTGATTAGAAGTACTTCTTCATCTCACACAAAAAAAGCGGTATCCTATTGCCGGGATACCGTTTTTTATTTTAAAAGATCCATACTTCTGAAGATATCTTTTACAATTTCAATCCTGGCCTCAGTATCCTGATCATTCACCATCTCTATATTGTCGGCAAAGAAGTAAATGTTATTATTCTCTTCCAGGTACCCAATATACCAACCTGTACTCCCGGCCCACCCTGTTTTGCCCCTTAGTATATAATCATCTCCCCTCTCATTAATCATTATATCTTTTACAATATCAAGGTTCTTTTTCGAAAAAGGAAGACTGCCGGAATATAACCGTTTCAGGAATTCCACCTGTTCAAAAGGAGATATCCGGAGATCTCCATCAAGCCAGAAATGATCAATTCCTCCACCTATGTTGCTATTGCCGTATTTTACGGAATCTACAAAATGCTGCATCCGCTCTTCCCCGATTTTCCTGGCTAATTCCTGGTATGCCCAAACAGCAGAATACTTTATAGCAGTTCTTAATGTCTGATCCATATTCCACTTATCATACCGCCGGTTCACACTGTCCCACGGTATTATTTCATTTTCATCTTTAATTACCCCGGTCTCCAGTGCAATTAGTGAATTCAGTACTTTAAATGTTGATGCAGGAAGAAATTGCATATCGCACCTCTCCCTGTTGTAAACCTGGTATTTATTTTCATTCAAATCATATATAACTATGCAGCCCTTAACATTATGATTATCATAATAAATCTTCCAATCATTATTTTCCTGTGCGGGCTGTGAAAAGGTCTCGGCAGATATAAATAGCAGAAAAAATAAAAGTGATTTCATCAGAAGTACATATTTTTATTGAGGAATTACAAACAGCGGTATAAAATAGAAGGCCGCCGGATGCGGCGGCCTGAATAATACTAACAAGGGATAGATCAGAAATAGAAATTAATACCAAGACTTCCTGTCATTGTTCCGAACCATGAAGCGCTTGGACCTTTTGTTGTTACGCTTGTGTTTCCTTCTGTAACAGTTTGTTCAGGTTTATTAAAGTTCAGGAATCCAATGTGGTAATCAGCTGACAGGGAAAATCCTTTGTCAATGAAGTATTGTGCACCGAAATTCAACCCTATACCCAGAGATGACGCAGAAAGTTCAGTTTTACTCGGGTTTGTACCGGTTGTTTCCTGTGTTGATGAAAGTGAACCGAAAGAAATTTCGGCACCGACCCAAACAGATACATCTTCAAATTTAGGCTGGAAATAACGGTTTACAAATGCTGTAATTCCGAATTCTGTACTGCTGAACTTATTCTGTCCGCCGCCTGTCAAATCCTGAGTAGAAGAATTAGAGCCAAAATCCAGGACACCTCCGACTGCCCACGCTGTGGCGATAAAATATCCGTATTTTATGCCGTAAAGAGACATTTGTCCTATTCCCGTCTCTCCGTTGTATGTCGGAACAATAGCTGCAAGTTTGCCGTTAAAATTGTCAACGCCTGGTGTCCACTGAAAACCTGTAAATGAAGTGCCCTGTGTCAGCTCGGCGGGGTAGCCTGCTGGTGCTTCTGGAGCGTTCTGGGCATACATCATTGAAGCAAAGAGAATTATAGAAAAAAGGACCGTAAATGAACGTATCATATTGTACCTCATTGTTGTTGAGTAGTATGTTTATTAGCTGGAAGTTGATTAATTAAATGAATTGTATCGGAAAAATCATACCAATTTATTCTTTTTATCCTGCTCAGGAAGTAATGAACTTTTAGTATGTTAAAGTCCAAAAATGAACCGGGATTGTTAATGGGATTCTTCTCTGCCAGAAAACTATAAAATTAAAAACTTAAAAACAATAGAATTATTAGAATTACTTAAAGTAGATTATGAGCTAATTTTGCTCGGTTAGCGACTTCTTCAGACTGCTCAGCAGACTGTCAGCTTTTGTTCCTTCATCCGGAGGGGCGATTGTTTTGTATTTGATCAGTGCATTGAATGCATCTTCATATTCTTCGTTCATTGCATATACTAATGCCAGGTTAAAATAGATATTGGGAAATTCAGGTTCGATTTCTGCAGCAATTTCATAATGAAGCTTTGCAAGCCTGTAATCGTTTTGTTCAAAGTAAAGGTTTGCAAGATTGTAGTGGGCTTCAAGGTGCCTTGGTTCAAATTTCAAACATTCTGTGAAATAATCGAAAGCCTTTACTACATTCCCCGTCTGAGTTTCAAGAATACCCAGGTTGCAGTTTGCATCAGCAGTACAATCCTCTGCAATGATCGCTCTCAGGTAAGCCTCCTGTGCCCCTGCATCTCCTCTTTCATCCAGCCACAAAGCTTCTTCAAAAGGTGTAAACCTCGAGGGCAGTTGCAATACTCTTGCCTCCGCCTGTCCGAATAGATTCAATTGACCCTGCTTCTCAAGTTCTTTTGATTTTCTTTTTCTGGCTCGTTTATAGCCGAGTTTTGCGGGACTTTTTGTATCTAACTCGATAACTTTTACCATAACTGCTTTTTCTTAACCCGTTTTCTTTTGTTTAGATTGTTTTTGCGCAGGCTTTGCTTTTTTCTTTTTACCTTTTGCTTTTTCCATCGGCATCTTCTGCTTTTTAGCCTGTTCAAGGCTTTCTTTCAGCGCCTGCATCATATCAACAACAGGTCTTACTTCCTCTTCTGTAGAAACTATTTCCTTGCCTTCAATTTTAGCCCGGATCAGATCCTTCAACGCTGCCTGGTAATGATCCTCCATATTTATATCCGAAAGCTTGGCAGTCATAGAATCTACAAGAGTCTTTGCAAGTTTAAGCTGTTCTTTGTTCGATTTCAATCCATTTAGAAGAGGTACTTCATGTATATTCCTGACCTCTTCAGGATATCGTAATTTATACATAACCATTCCGTTTTCTTTAGGTGAGAGCATTACTATATCCTCACGGTCGCGTATAACTACTCTTCCTACAGCCATCTTTCCCGTTTCTGTTAGTGTCTGCAGCAGCAGGGAGTAAGCCTGGGCGGCTACTTCTCCGTCGGGACCTATATAATAAGGAGTATCAAATAGTGTAGGATGAACTTCCTTCTCATCAATGAACCCTTCTATCTCAATTATCCTTGTACTTTTAATCTTTATCTTATCCAGGTCTTCCTGTTCGATTACTGCATACTGATCGGGTTCATACTCGTAGCCCTTTGTAATTTCATTCTGCGATAACGATTTTCCGCATTTCTTGCATTTTTTATCATACCCCACTCTGCCGTTATCTTCTTTATGAAGCTGATTAAAGCTGATAGAGTTTTTTGTCTCTACAGCTCCATATACCCTTATCGGAATCGTGACAAGTGAGAAACGGATATGACCTTTCCATATAGCTCTCATTTCAGAACCTATAGTTGTTGGTAATATAAACAAAACTAAACGCTTGGAGATTAGTATAATTTTAGCAAATAAGCAATGATTTTTTATCCAAATCTGTAAAGCGAAACGCTGTTTCGCTTCACCCAATGAGTCAATTTCCCAATGAGTCAATCCCCCAATCCCTTTTATCTTGTTCCTTCTTTCTTTTATCCTGTTTGACCTACCCGTTTTGTGAATTTTCATTTAATGCTTAACTTGAAATAATTCCAATAAGAAACGGAGAGGCCATGAGCAATGATGTAAGCGGAAAACGCGAACACAGTTTTTTTGATGATGTGCTTAATTATTTTGATCGTGCTGCTGCACATACTAAGTATCCTAAGGGACTGCTTGATCAGATAAAATACTGCAACAGTGTTTACAGGATGAGATTTCCGGTAAGAATAAAAGACAATATTGAAGTGTTTACTGCATACAGGGTTGAACATAGTCAGCACAAACTTCCCGTAAAAGGAGGCATCCGGTACAGTCTTTCCGTTAACCAGGATGAAGTAATGGCACTTGCCGCTTTGATGACTTATAAATGCGCCGTAGTAGAAGTTCCTTTCGGCGGAGCTAAAGGAGGAGTAAAGATAAATCCTAAAATATATTCTGAAATTGAACTTGAAAGTATAACCCGGAGGTATACTGCTGAATTGATTAAGAAAAATTTTATTGGTCCCGGCATTGATGTTCCTGCTCCTGATTACGGCACCAGCGGCCGTGAAATGGCATGGGTCTCCGATACATATGCAGCATTTAATCCCGGACAGATAGATGCGTATGCCTGTGTTACCGGTAAACCCATCAGCCAGGGAGGCGTGCACGGCAGGGAGGCTGCCACCGGAAGAGGTGTGTATTACGGTGTAAGAGAAGCTGTCTGCCAGGAGGATGATATGAAGGCTCTCGGACTCGAAACAGGCATCGAAGGTAAGAGAGTTGTTGTTCAGGGTCTCGGCAATGTCGGGTATCATACTGCAAAATGCTTCCAGGAAGGCGGCGCCGTTATTACAGCTATTGCCGAGTATGAGGGAGCGATATACAATGATAAAGGGCTGGATGTAGATGCTGTCAGAAACCACAGAAAAGAAACCGGTTCAATCCTTAATTTTAATAAGGCTCATAATATCGAAACGACTTCTCAGGCTCTTGAAAAGGAATGTGATATTCTTATTCCTGCAGCACTTGAAAACCAGATAAACAGTGAGAATGCTTCAAGAATAAATGCAAGGATTGTTGCGGAAGCTGCAAACGGACCCGTTACTCCTGAAGCTGAAGAAATTCTGCTGAAGAAAAAGATAATGATAATTCCCGATTTGTTTTTGAATGCCGGAGGCGTGACGGTATCATATTTTGAGTGGCTGAAAAACCTGTCGCATATAAGGTTCGGCAGAATGGGGAAAAGGTATGAAGAAAAACTTAACCGTACTCTTGTGGATTCGATAGAAACCGCCATAGGAAAAAAACTTAATGATTCTTCAAAAAGAATAATTATTCACGGAGCTGATGAGGAAGACCTGGTAAATTCGGGACTCGAGGAAACGATGATAATTGCCTATAACGAGATTCGGGAAACATTGAAAAATGATAAAAAAATTCCCGATCTAAGAACGGCGGCTTTCGTTAACGCAATAGACCGGATAGCAACTTCGTATATCGCCCTGGGAATATTTCCTTAAACCCAGCCGCGGAGTTTGCATGCTTCGGCTACGCGGGCTACGCCGACAACCATAGCTCCAAGCCTGGGATGAACTTTCTTTTCTTTTATCGCTTCATCCACCCGGTAGTAAGCTTTTGTAAGCTTTTCGTCTACAAGTTTGTGAATTGTTTCTTCATCCCAGAAGAAAGAATATTTATCCTGTACCATTTCAAGGTATGAAACTGTAACTCCGCCTGCACTTGCAAGTATATCCGGTATAATATGAATCCCTTTCCTGTGCAGGATAATATCTGCTTCCGGAGTCGTTGGTCCATTCGCCAGCTCACATATAATTTTTGCTTTTATCTTGTCAACATTGTCTTTGTGGATTGAATTTTCAAGGGCTGCAGGATAAAGAACATTAACGTCAAGCTCAAGCAGCTCTTTATGCTGGATTTCCTTAGACCCCGGGAAACCCTTAACTGTGCCTTTTTTTAGTTTGTAGGTCACCAGCTTTTTTGTATCAAAACCTTCAGCATTATAGATTGCGGCTTTCGAATCGCTGGCTGCAACGAGTCTGCCTCCTCCAAGGATCTCCTGGTGAAGCAGAGCCGCCCGCTGTCCTGCATTTCCGAATCCCTGTATAGCGTAGGTTCCCTTAGGGTCTACATTCAGCTGCCTGCAGGCTTCGCGCACTGTTATAACACCTCCGCGTGCTGTTGCATCCCGCCTTCCCTCTGTCCCTCCTATCTGTGTAGGTTTATCTGTAAACGAACCCGGGTGATGCTGATTAATAATTGTTTCATATTCATCCATCATCCAGGCCATAGTCTGCGGATTTGTGTAAACATCCGGTGCAGGTACATCTTTGTCCACACCGATCATCGGTGCAATAGCCCTCACGTATTCCCGTGATAGATTCTCAAGCTCCCTGTCGGAAAGCTCCTTAGGATTGCAGCAGACCCCTCCTTTGGCTCCCCCCAGCGGTAGATCGAGAACGGCAGTTTTCCACGTCATCCAGCATCCGAGCGCCCTGATTGTATCAATCGTCTCTGCAGGATGGAACCTAATTCCGCCCTTTGCAGGTCCCCTTGCATAATTGTATTGAACACGGTAGCCCTGGAATATTTTCACTTTGCCTGAATCCATTTTTACATGCAGAGTGAAATTGAATTCTCTCTGGGGCAGGCTGAGCAGCCTGGTTGTGGGTTCATCCAGGTTTAACATTTTTGCAGCTTCAAGTATCTGCTGCTGAGCTACGTGAAATGAATTGTAAGATTCCATTTTCAATCTTCCTCAAACTTTGATGGTTTGTCCTGGTCTTTCGGATTCTCTTTCTTCAGATCAGGTTCAAGTATTATCCTGTACCAGCAGTTCCTGCAGGTGATAGTCCGGTCGACTTTCAGCAGAACCTGCTGCCATGGACTTAATTTTTGTCCGCAGTGCGGACATGTATCCGGTACGTTGGATTGATCTTCCATAAGATTCTCTGACATTTTAAATTTCAGGTTTTAGAATAATGCCTTTATTCTTGTGTCTGTTCATTTTCACTGTCACTGGTTTTTCAAATCGCAGTAATGTTGTGAACGATTTTTTTACTTCCGGTTTTTGCTGCAGCAGCCAGTCCCAGTTGATGAAGCCTTCATTTTTATGACTGTCAACTGTAAAATACCCTATCATAAATGAAGTTATATTCTGGAAAAAATGGGATCCCTGGGATGGCACAACAGAGAATTCTTTAAACCCTGATTCAACAATTGTCTTTGCCCCGGCAATCTGTTCCCACTTAACCGGGATTCCCAGCCATGGGTCCAGCGTTCCCCATCTTCCCATACCTATCAGCAGGTAAGGTCTGTTTTTCTCCATCAGCATTGAATTGAAAAGGCTTACTTCCCTGGCTACATCTCTCGATTTGGCTCTCTCAAACGTATTAGGATCTACCATCACAATATCATATATATCATTTATAATTCCGTTGCCGAGAACCTGGGTGCTTGAGCAGATAATGCTGTCTGCATCGAGGTCTTCGATATTAAAATTATCTGATTCCCTGTTTATAACAAGCGGTCTCATCTGCAGAAGTCCGAATTCTTTCGATTTGTTTCTGCCTGTTGCCATATCGACTGCAAACTCAATTTCAATGGGCGTTCCCATTCCCCAGGTTCCCATATCAAGCAATAGTTCGAGTATTTCCGGCAGCGGAAAGAGTTTATATTTAAGAAGCGGTGCAAATGTTACTACTCTCATACCCGGTCTGGATATCCCGTCTGAAATGGTATCGTTATCAGGCGAGTATGTAGAACCTACATATGCCAGTGTGCCGTCGGATTCTGCTGAATCGATCGGGTACTGTTTCAGCAGTGTATCCTGTGTCGAAAATTCAAAAGTGTGTTCGCTTGCCATCTGTAAAGCGAAAAAATCTCTCTGGCTGGTGTTAAGTGATTCCTCAACTGAATAGAACTGGATCAGATCGGTAGGATACTTGGGACAGAACCGGACGGTATTGCCGCCGTCAACTACTGTCTTACCTAATCCAAGTGCCACTGACACAATTCCGTCCTGCGGGTTCTGGGGTGGAAGAGGATAAAAATTATATGATTTTGCTACTCCTGATAAATCCGGGTAAAACCTGTCGTTGAACGCATCTCCTATCATCTTCTGAATTATTACCGCCATCTTCTCTTCTTCCAGCCTGTAGGAGGTAAACTTTATATAATTTTTAGCACTCTGGTAAAAAGTAGAGGCGTAGACTTTCTTTATTGTGTTCAATAAATCATTCAGCCTTGCAAGGGCATTATGGTGATTATTGGGAAGCATAAAAGTTCTGTATACACCTGCGAATGGATGGTACTGAGAATCTTCAAGCAGACTGGAGGATCTCACCGCAAGGGGAGTATGCATCAGATCAAGGAATGCTGCAAGTTCACCAAGTATGTCTTCAGGAAAACTTTCAGCCTCCACAAATCTCCTTGTGATTTCTTCATCATCAGTACAGTTTAATGCAAATGTCCTTAGATCATTTTCATCAAGGAACTCATCAAATACCTCTGTACCAAGTATTACACCTGCAGGCACGAATATTTTAATATCCTGGAACTGGTTCCTTACGTTATAATTGTTTATCAGTGTGTTGACAAAACCGAGACCTCTGGCTTTTCCCCCCAAAGACCCTCCGCCTATCCTGGCAAAAGTACTGTTGGGATCAAATATTTCTTTGTGGAAATCTGTTATAAGCCCTCTCTGCCTGTTGTGCCTGTAATTTCTTAGAGTGTGGATTAGGTAATTTCTTAAGGCCTCTATGCTGGGATAGTCGGAAACCTTTCTCGGACGCAGCCTGTGCGCAAGCCAGAATTCTGTCCTTGCTTTAAGCCAGTTTGAAAAATGATTCCTTTCGGCGTGATACTTAATGCTGTCCTCGGGAATAACTTTTAATTGTTCCTCAAGGCTCCGTAAATCATTTGCTCTTCCAACTTCTTCTCCGTTTGCAGTACGGAACACAAAGTCGCCGAAACTGAAGTAATGGTTCAGAAAATTCCTTACTTCATTCAGCAGGATCGGCGAATCTTTCATCACAAAAGTGTTCCCTGATTCTCTTGCCGGTTTTTCATTATTCGGATTGTTTGACAGCAGCAGGATCGGTATATCACTGTGTTCCCGTTTTACATTTACGGCAAACTCGATGCCTGCCTGGGGGTCATTCTGTCCATGATGGGGGAAATCAATATCTGAAATTATTCCCAGGATGAATTCCTTGTACTTCTCGTAGTATTCCCACGCTTCTTCATATGTTGAACATAACAGAATTTTGGGACGTGCCCGCATACGAAGGAATTTATGGGACAGGTTTATTCCTTCGGAAATTAATCTCTGCGACTGCTTCAGCATTTCTGTGTAGATCAGCGGCAGAAATGATGAGTAGTACCGCAGGTTGTCTTCTATAGCAATAACTACCTGTACACCCACCATCTTTGTATCATGCTCAATGTTCATCCTGTCTTCAAGAAATTTTATTATTGCAATGATGATCCTGAAATCACCCTGCCATACAAAAATTTTATCGAAGACAGAAGTATCTTCATTTATCAGAAGTGTATTCAGTTCGAGATTATCATGTGCAAGAAGTATTAAAGGAATTTTTAATCCTGATTCCTTCACAAGCCTGGCAAAATTCACAGCATGCATATCCTCTATGTGAAGGGTGGTGATAATAAGATCGAACCTGTTTTCCTCTTTTGCCAGCTTGATTGCTTCGTGACCGGATGAAACTCTTGTCAGTTCGGGAGAATGGCTCAGATTTAATCCCTGGTATTCGTTGCGTATAAGTTCATAAAGCCTGCCGTCTTCTTCAAAAAGGTATAGGTCGTAAAGACTTGAAACAAGCAGAATGTCCCTTATACGGAGACGCATAAGGTTCTGAAATCCCTGGAACCGGTTCCCGTATCCATGCTCCACCCATAGATCATCAAAAGTTGTTCTTATCTGTTCGAAATTTGCTTTCAAAAAATCAGTTTCCTTTCAGGGAAATTAACCCCAAAATACAATGTATGAACAACAAAAATGGGAACATTGTAATGACCCCGGAATAATCCGGGGTCATGAATATTAAACAATTCAGCTGAATTAATCAGCTCACACTACACCCTGATCCATCATTGCGTCAGCAACCTTAAGGAAGCCGCCTATGTTGGCTCCGTTAACCAGGTTGCCCGGAGTACCGAATCTATCCGACATCTCAACGCAGGTTTTATGGATGCTCTTCATTATCATCTGTAAGCGCTGATCAACTTCTTCTCTTGTCCATGGAAGTCGTCATGCTGTTCTGAGCCATCTCAAGTCCGGAAACTGCAACGCCGCCGGCATTGGCTGCTTTTGCGGGACCATAGAGGATTTTTTTATCGAGGAACAGCTTAACACCGTCTAATGTTGTCGGCATATTTGCACCCTCGGAAACAACATATACCCCGTTCTTCAGGAGGTTCTGTGCATCTTTCTCATTGATCTCATTCTGAGTAGCGCTCGGGAATGCAACCTGTGCTTTGTTATCCCACATAGGATTATGATCGGCATTGGGATCAAGATCAGTATAAACTGCACTCTTATATTTATCCGTGTATTCTTTGATCCTTCCGCGTCTTACATTTTTCAATTCCATAATAAACTCAAGTTTTTTATGGTCAATTCCTGCTTCATCATAAATAAACCCATTCGAATCAGACAGGGTTACAGTTTTCGCACCGAGATCAAGAAGTTTTTCTACCGTATATTGTGCAACGTTTCCGCTTCCTGAAACAAGACAGGTTTTTCCTTCAAGCGATTCACCCCTTGATGCAAGCATCTCTGCTGCAAAGTATACAGCACCGTAGCCTGTTGCCTCGGGACGGATTAAAGAACCGCCCCAGTTCAATCCTTTTCCTGTAAGTACGCCTGTGAACTCGTTCCTTAACTTTTTGTATTGACCGAAGAGAAATCCTATTTCTCTTCCGCCGACACCAATATCACCCGCAGGCACATCTGTATTGGGTCCAATATGCCTGAAAAGTTCACTCATAAATGCCTGTGTGAATCTCATTATCTTCATATCACTCTTGCCTTTCGGATCGAAATCCGAACCCCCTTTGCCTCCGCCCATAGGCAGTGTGGTTAAACTGTTTTTAAATACCTGTTCAAAAGCGAGAAATTTCAGAATTCCCTGGTTCACCGACGGGTGGAATCTCAGGCCTCCTTTGTATGGTCCTATTGCGCTGTTCATTTCTATCCTGAAACCGCGGTTAATATGTACCTCTCCCTGCTCATCAACCCATGGCACCCTGAAGGTGATTATTCTTTCCGGTTCAATTATTCTCTCGAGGATTTTTGCTGCTCTGTATTCGGGGTGTCTGTCTAAAACAAGTGCTAAAGATTCAGCAACTTCTTCGACGGCCTGGTGGAATTCCGGTTCGGCTGGATTTTTTGCTTTTACCTCAGCCATAAGGTTTTTGACGTACTCTGACATTTCTGCCTCCTGTGTGGTTGTATTGTTAATTACACCAGCGTAAATCAGGAGTTCGCATTTTACGCATTTGAACGGTGAGTGAAAACTCTCCCCCGGGATATCAGTTACCCGGTTTTAAAATAATTCCTTTATTTTTACTCCCATTAATTTTTACAATAACAGGTTGATTAAATTTCAAATGTCTGGTGAATTCCAGTTCCTCGCAGGCTTTCTGATTTGAAAGCCATTCCCAGTCGATGAACCCGGAATCCACTGAAGAATTAACTGTAAAATATCCGACTTTAAAGGAGGTTATGTTCTGGAAGAAATGTGAACCCTGTGAAGGAGTCACATTGAAATCCTTAAAGCCTGATTCTACTATGGTTGAAGCGCCTGCTATCTGATCCCAGGTAACAGGAATGCCGAGCCAGTGGTCAAGACTTCCCCATCTGCCTACTCCAATCAGAAGGTACGGGGTTTTACTGTTCAGAAGTCTTGAATTTATCTGGCTCACTTCAAAGGCAACGTTTCTGCTTTTGGACCTATCGTATTTATTTATGTCTACATAAACAATATCGTGAATATCGGTAATCGCACCGTTTCCTAAAACCTGGCTGCTCTGACAGAGGATTTTGTCTTTTGTATCATGATCCACATCCAGTTCTTCGATTTCATGACTTATTACAAGAGGACGCATCTGCAGCAGGGCAAATTCTTTAGGCCGATCTTCAGGCACTTTCAGGTTTACTGCAAATTCTATTTCAATGGGAACTCCCATTCCCCAGGTTCCTATTTCAAGGATAAGATCGAGTATCTCCGGCAAAGGGAAGGCTTTGTGCTTAAGTATCGGGGCAAAGGTAACTACTCTTTTTCCGATACGGGAAATGCCGTCGTAAACAGCATCATTTTCAGGCGAGTAAGTTGAACCCACAAAATAGAGCGTCTGGTCTTCTTCTGCTACCGAGAGGTCAAACTTTTTAATGAACTGATCGGGAGACCATTCCTCAGCAGGGGATGCACTGCCGTTATACAGCAGCGAATAAAAATCCTGCTGTGCATTTCTTAATGTCTCTTTAGTTGAAAAGAACTGCATCATATGACGGGGATATTTGGGACAGAATCTCACTACATTTCCTCCGTCAACTACGGTCTTGCCTAATCCTAAAGCAACCATTGCAATTCCGTCAGAAGATTTCTGCGGAGGCACTGGATAAAAATTATATGATTTGGCTACCCCGGCAAAATCCGGGTAGAATCTTCCGTCTCTCCTTGCCCCAACAAGCCTTTGTATGATTACCGCCATCTTTTCCTCCTCAAGACGGTAATCCGTTGCCTTCATATAATCTTTTGCCTTCTTGTAGAACGTCGATGCATATACACATTTTATGCAGTTCAGCAGCTCGGCAAGCCTTATAGCAGGATCGGGATGATTGTTCGGGATCATATAAGTTTCGTATACACCTGCAAAAGGCTGGAATTGGGAATCTTCCAGAAGACTTGAAGAACGTATCGCAAGCGGCTCTTTCATCACTTCAAGGAATTCCTGAAGTTTTTCCTGAAGCTCCTGCGGAAATTTTTCGGCTTCTATAAATCTTTTCGTGATCTCTGCATCATCAGTTGAATTCAAAGCAAATACGTCAAGCTGATTTTCAATCAGAAATTCATCAAAGTAATCGGTTGCGATTACAGCAGCTGAAGGAACGTTAAGTTCTACACCTTCAAACCTTTCCTTAATCTTGTTGTGGTTGATGAGAATATTAATGAATCCCAGACCTCTTGCTTTACCGCCGAGCGACCCTGTGCCGATCCTTGCAAAACTATTCTTGATATCGAAGGATTCTTTGCTGAATTCGGTTATAATTCCTTTCAGCCTGTATTCCTGGTAGCTCCTTAGAGATCTTAAGAGATGCTGCCTTAACTCATCAACTGATCTGAAATCTGAAACTTTGCGGGGACGAAGTTTGTGGGCCAGCCAGAACTCGGTTCTTGCTTTCAGCCATTTTGAAAAATGATTTCTCTCTGCGTGGAACATCAGGCTTTCATCAGGGATCTTCCTGATAAATTCCTCAAGAGCCTTCATATTTGTAGCTCTTCCTACTTCTGAACCGTCAGGCAGCTGGAAGACAAAATCACCGAAACCAAAATTGTTCATCATAAAATCACGCAGTTCGTGCAGCAGACGGGGAGAGCCTTTCTGTATAAAGTTTGCTCCCGCGGAGTAAGCCTTCACCGCAAAATCGGCATTGCTCGACTGAAGCATAATCGGGATGTCCTTCTGCCGGCTTTTTACTTCACGCGTAAATTTTATTCCTGCTTCGGGATCCCTTTCTCCATGATGCCTGAAATTGCTGTCGGTAATAATACCGAGTATTGATTCCTCGTACTTTTCAAAATATTCCCACGCCTCTTCATACGTGGTGCTGAGAAGGATCTTCGGCCTTGCTCTCATCCTTAAAAACTTATGGGTCAGGTTCACACCCTCAAGGATCAGTCTCTGCGACTGGTTAAAAATCTCTGTGTAAATAAGCGGGAGGTATGACGAATAAAATTTAACATTGTCTTCGACGAGAATGATCACCTGTACGCCTACAGCCGCAACATCTCCTTCTACGTTCATTCTGTCTTCTGCATATTTAATTATCCCAAGCAGAAGTCTGTAATCTCCCTGCCAGATAAATATTCTGTCGAATACCGACGTTTCGTGCCGGGAAATCAGCTCTTTTCTCTCCTTGTTATCGTATGCAAGTAGTATCATAGGCGCCTTTATGCCCGCTGCCTTCATCTTATTTGCGAAGGTGACTACATGCATATCTTCGATGTGGAGGGTTGTGATAATCAGGTCGAACTGGTTTTCCGCTTTTATAAGTTCAAGGGCTTCTTCACCTGATGTAACGTGCGTAATTTCGGGAGCCTGGCTGAGGTTGAGGTTCTGGTATTCCTGCCTGATAAGTTCGTATAGTCTTCCGTCTTCTTCAAAGAGGTAGAAATCGTAAAAACTTGAGACGAGTAAAATTTCACGGATCTTATACCGCATCAGTTTCTGGAATCGCTTGAGGCGGTTGGCAAAGATATCTTCTAAGTGAAACGCTTGGATTTTACTCATTTAAAATATTCTGGCTGCCCGGTTAAACCGGACAGCCGTTAAATATAAATCGCTTTGTTTATACTAAGCCCTGGTCAAGCATTGCATCAGCAACTTTCAGGAATCCTGCAATGTTTGCTCCGTTAACATAGTTTCCTTTTGTACCAAATCTTTCAGCTGTCTGTACACAGGTATCGTGAATATTCTTCATAATCATTTGTAAGCGTGAATCAACTTCTTCCTTCGGCCATGGAAGACGCATACTGTTCTGCGACATCTCAAGACCTGAGGTTGCAACTCCGCCTGCATTGGAAGCTTTTCCGGGTGAAAACAATATTTTCGCATCCCTGAATACTTTATAAGCTTCAATGGTTGTAGGCATATTTGCACCTTCGCATACGCATACGCATCCATTCTTCAGCAATTCCTTTGCGTCTTCTTCAAATATTTCATTCTGTGTTGCACAGGGCATTGCTACATCTACTTTAACGCTCCAGGGTCTTTTGCCTTCGTGGAACTCTGCTTTGAATTTCTTCGCATAATCAATAACCCTGTCGTTTGCGCTTGCACGCATCTCAAGCATGTAGTCTATCTTTTCACCGGTAATACCGTCTTTGTCGTAAATGAAGCCGTCAGGTCCTGAAAGAGTAACAACTTTACCGCCGAGCTGATCGATCTTCTGTACAGCGCCCCAGGCAACGTTGCCGAATCCTGATACACCAAATACTTTTCCTTCAATGTCCATTCCTATTGTCTTCAGCATTTCGTGAGCAAAATAAACTGCTCCGTAACCTGTAGCTTCAGGACGGATAAGTGAACCGCCCCAGTTCAATCCTTTTCCTGTCAGTACGCCTGTGAATTCATTTCTTAATCTTTTGTATTGTCCGAATAAGAATCCTATCTCTCTGCCGCCTACACCTATATCGCCTGCGGGTACATCTGTATTGGGACCGATATGCCTGTAAAGTTCTGTCATAAAACTCTGGCAGAATCTCATTACTTCATTATCGCTTTTGCCTTTAGGATCAAAATCGGAGCCGCCTTTGCCGCCGCCCATAGGCAGAGTGGTAAGACTGTTTTTGAATACTTGTTCGAATGCTAAAAATTTAAGGATGCCCATATTTACCGAAGGGTGAAAACGCAGTCCTCCTTTGTAAGGACCAATAGCGCTGTTCATTTCTATTCTGAATCCGCGGTTAATATGTATTTCGCCCTGATCATCCATCCACGGTACGCGGAATATAATTACTCTCTCGGGTTCTGTCATTCTTTCGAGAATTCTACCTGATTTGTATTCCGGGTGTCTTTCCAGTACTAAATCCAGAGAATCAAATACTTCTTCAACTGCCTGATGAAATTCAGGCTCACTGGGATTAAGTGCCTTAACTTTTGTAAGTACACTTTGAGCATATTCAGTCATGACTTTCCTTTTGTATTAAAATTTGAGATTAGCTCCCATAAGGAGATATGTTTGACAAACATTTGTTTCTATAAAAACGTGCATAATTTATAAAATTAACACAGGAAAAATTACCAATCTTTTTAATTAAAAACTCAGTAATTAATCGAAATTCTTATTTTCTTGCTTGCGTGCATTGTTGTTAATAAGTTTAGGGGGTATCTTTTTTCGAGTATAAAAATTTAGGTATTATAATGAACAAAGAAATATTAAAAGAAAAAATTGATCAGGCAGTTAATATTTTAAATGAAAAAGAAATTGATATGTGGCTGATCTTTGTGAGGGAAAGCTCTACAATCCACGATCCAAGCCTTGATATGGTGGTCAGCGGAAACTGGACCTGGCAGTCGGCTTTTATCGTTAACCGGGATGGTGAAACGGCCGCTATAGTCGGATCACTGGAAGAGGATAATATTAAACGGGTCGGGACTTTCCAGAATATTATAACCTACATTAAATCGGTCCGGGAACCTTTGAACGAATACCTTAAAAAGAAGAATCCGGCTAAAATTGCTATAAATTATTCAAAGAATTCAGTTCTGGCTGACGGAATCACTCACGGGATGTATAATATCCTCCGCGAACATCTTTCAGGCAGCGGTTTTGAGAATAAGCTTGTAAGTTCCGAGGAAATAATATCAGCCCTGCGCGGAAGGAAATCTCCTACTGAGTTATCAATTATGAAGGAAGCGATAAAAGAGACTCTTAAAATTTTCGATGAAACCGGTAAGTTTATAAAACCCGGCGTTACTGAAGCAGAGATCGCAGATTTTATGAAGCAGAAGGTTAAAGAAAGAGGATATGGACTTGCCTGGGAGGAGGATCACTGCCCGGCAGTATTTACAGGTCCTGAGGCAGGAGGCGCTCACTCGGGTCCTACAGAAAATAAGGTTCAGAAAGGCCATATCGTTAACATAGACTTCGGTATAGAATATAAAGGCTACTGCTCAGATCTGCAGAGAATGTGGTATGTGATGAAGGATGATGAGACAAAACCCCCCGCAGAAGTGCAGAAGGGATTTGAAATTATCAGGGATGCTATTCAGAAAGTTGCTGATCAGCTGAAACCCGGTGTTGCAGGCTGCGATATGGACGACATTGCACGTAATTATATTACGGATAAAGGTTATGAGGAATACCCCCACGGACTGGGTCACCAGGTCGGGAGAAATGTCCACGACGGCGGCGCAGGATTATTCCCGAGATGGGAACGCTATGGCGACACTCCTTTTATGAAAGTCGAAGAAGGTCAGATCTTTACGATAGAACCGCGTCTTCCTGTAAAAAATTATGGGACCTCTACACTCGAAGAAGAAGTTGTAGTTACGAAAAATGGCTGTGAGTTTATCTCTCCGCCGCAGAAGGAATTAATGCTTATTAAATAAAGTATTAATTAAAAGAGAGGCTGCGTAAATATTATCTTACAATCGTAACGGTCATCGGGTTTTTCCAATAAAGCGATAGCGGAATGAGAAAAGTATCGAGATGACCGGCAAAGAGAGAAGATAAGAAAATAAGAAGATGAGAAGCCGGGGATAAACTTTAATGTGCCGCTGCTCTGCAGCCTACAGACATTCAGGGTAACATTATGAACCCTGTTCTCTGGCAGCAAGGACCAACAGAAGGTAAGGAGTTGATCCCCGTTTTCATTTTATTCACAATTATGCTAAATTTGAGCAAAAATTAAACTGTCTGTGGGGATCTTTCAGTCTGAAATTACTTAAACTCTTCCGGCCATCAAACGGCCATCTTTCGGCCATCAAACGGCCTCCAACTACGGGATAACTCCGTTGATATACCGTCCCTCCCGTAACCATCGAGTGACAGATTAAAGGTCTCAGAAGATCCGCGGCCCTCACCACCTCGTCCTAACGCAGCCCCAGCTTTCCATCTATCTATGACACGTAAATGCCCGCCGAAGCCCCCATGCAATGCAAATCACTTATTTTAAAATTTCAACTGTTAATTATCATAATTATTTATATCTTCCTCCTCAAGCTTTGTTTAACAAAATCAACATCAATTCGCCCTGAACAAGGGGCGATTGTATGCATTTCTAATTATCACAGGAGAAGTATATATGAAAAAATTCGGTTCACTACTTTTTTGTTTCGTCTTATTTGCGGGGATGAACATATCAGCCCAGATCACAATTACGGCTTCCAACCTTCAGGCATTCGTCGGTCTCGGGAACACTCTTGAAGCTGGTAATGATACTACAGCTACTTCTGTAAATATAGGGATGACCGGCGCAACTTCGTGGGACTTCAGCAGTCTGTCTGCAGATTTTCAGACTACTTTCACCAGCGTAGCTCCTTCTGGTACTCCTTTCGCCGGGATGTTTCCTTCTGCTACAGCTTGTTTTAGCGGCGTGACAAACATAATGGGTTATGAACTCAACAGCTGGGAATATTTAGGAGTCAACAACGCATTAATGTTTTATGGGACAGCTGCACAGGGAACGATAAGCGGATTTCAGGTCGCCAATATCGTTACTAATAATCCGGCCTATAAACCTGTTGTAGTGCCGATGACGATGGGAACTAACTGGACGCAGGATTATGTTGAAACAGATTCAACTGATATTGGCGGTTTTTCTTCAACTGTTACTGTTACAAATATTCATACCGATAATATGGTTGATGCTTACGGAACTATGACTTTGCCCGGAGGCGGCACTGTTCAGGCACTCCGCTTAAGATCAGATACGCGTCAGATAATCCAAACCGCCGATGGTAACAGCTATTCACGAAACATTTCATATCTCTTTATTACAAACAGCGGAACCCAGGTTACGGTTGAAGCTGCTGATACAACTTCTCCAAATACCGGAGTGATACCTGTGAATGGTATATCGTTTATAACCTCCGGAGTAACAGGAGTAGAGCAGGCTGATAATACAATTCCGGAAAACTTCAGCCTCCAGCAGAATTATCCGAATCCTTTCAACCCAACTACCCAGATAAATTATTCTATCCCATCAACTCAGAATGTTACTCTGAAAGTATATGATGAGCTTGGTAAAGAAGTCGCAACGCTTGTCAATAAAGATCAGGCTGCAGGCAATTATACAGTTGACTTTAACGCTTCAAATCTTGCCAGCGGTGTATATTTCTATAGAATACAGGCCGGAGACTTTGTTCAAATGAAGAAAATGATCCTGATGAAGTAAAAAGCATACATTTAATTCCTTAACAGCCCCGGTAATTAAATCTGCCGGGGCTTTATGTAGAAGGTCATTACCCGGAGCTGGAATAAAAAAGAGTCGGCGAATTTGAAATGTTGCTTCTATGATGACGGGGTGGTAAATTATATACCAGGCCAAATAACTATAGGAGGGGAGAATGAAAATATTAGTTTTATTTTGTCTGTTTTTCCTGTCGTCGTTGTTAAGTCCTCTATCAGTTTATTCGCAGGTATTAGGCACGGTCTATCATCCGATGACTGCTGATAAGGCTGAAGGAATCCTTGGTTATGAACATACCCTGAAATGGAAAAACCCCGCCGGTGCATTGTTCAATGAAGTATATTTCAGTGAAGATTCTTTATTAGTCGCAAACCTGGATGCCTCTGTAAGGGTGTTAAACGGCTCACCAAATACTGCATTTGTAGAATATCAGCCGGTTTTTTCTAATTACGATTATCTTAAGAAATACTATTGGCTGGTCGTTGAACACGATTCATTAAATAGCTCTCCGGGACCTGTCTGGTACTTCAGAACACGTGCCTGGCCGGGTGAAATATTCTACGAATATTTTGATAGCCTAAGTCAATGGTCACCTGCAGGACCGTCCGGCTATGATAATTGGTATCTTGATTACTCCAACTATGCTGGTGGAGAATTACCTGAATTACTGTTGAACCGGGCGCCGATATTTGT
Organism: uncultured Ignavibacteria bacterium; assembly: GCA_963832715.1. Classification (GTDB taxonomy): domain Bacteria; phylum Bacteroidota; class Ignavibacteria; order Ignavibacteriales; family Ignavibacteriaceae; genus DATFVA01. The sequence continues at coordinate 261,949 of CAWHVB010000008.1, forward strand.
CGGCAGTTCTCATATGAAATTGAATACAATTTTGCCGGGTGGATATGGTACTTATATAAGTTTCCATTATACAGTCGACATGTATTTAATGGATACAATAACTATAGGTTTAGCGTATACTACAAATAATGGCATAAGCTGGAATCCACTCTGGGAAAGTAATATAGCCGAAGATGTTTATCAGGCATCTGAAAATATTTTCACTGATGATATTCCTGAAATATTTAATTTGGGATTTTACTTCACAGGTAATTCGGCCTATATAAACTTCTGGGCTATAGATGATTTATCTTTACTCCATCCTATCGAGACTTTTCTTCCGCCGGATTACCTTCAGGCTGAAGCAGATTCGTCCGGATCAAAAGTATCTCTCAGCTGGACTGAAGCATATAATCCGGGTTATGATTTTGGATACAGGGTGCAGCGGAAAACAGGACTACCCCGGGATACTTCAATCTATAATACTGTGGCAATTGTTTGCGATTCTCTCAGTTATGCTGATTACCAGGTTCAGCCGAATAATACTTATACCTATAGAATCACTTCTATCTATCCCTGTCCGGAAATTTCTTTCACCAGTATCGGAGGAAATGAAGCTACTGCATATGTCCCTGATATTATACCCGTTGAATTAAAATATTTGTCAGCCGGAGCCGTCAAAAATAATATCAGACTTGAATGGTCTACGGCCACTGAAACAAATAACAAAGGGTTTGAAGTTCAGAGATTAATTTCAGGAGATCAGGGATCAGGATGGAAGATGCTTGGATATGTACAGGGCAATGGTACTTCAACTATAACTCATAATTATTTATTTAACGACAAAGAAGTTAGTCCTGGAAAATATAGTTACCGTTTAAAGCAGATAGACTTTAATGGAAGTTATAAATTCAGTAAAGAAGTGGATGCCGAAGTTGTGGGTCCTCTTGGGTTTAGTCTTGAGCAGAATTACCCGAACCCCTTCAATCCCGTAACTATAATAAAATATTCTATCCCTGATGCAGTGAGTGCATCAGAGAAATATCCCGTACTTTTAAAGGTGTATGATATTCTGGGAAATGAAGTGTTCACTCTCGTCAATGATCAAAAACCTGCAGGAGAATATGAGGTAAAATTTGATGAAAGCAGCCTTCCCAGCGGTGTTTATATATACAGATTGACAGCAGGAGAATATTCCGGAACCCGGAAGCTTGTATTGCTGAAATAATCATTTGCCTGTTATCAGATTCTGCCAGGTTATTCTGTTTTATAGATCCTGGACCAGGATCCCCGACCTTCCTCTGCCTGGTGTTTACCCAGTCAAAACTCGCACCCTCTCACATAGGATGAGTATAAAAGCTCATTATACTTATCCATACTGATTTCAACCGCACCGAACATTTTCAGGTGTTCAGTCATAAACTGAACATCGAGCATTACAAAATCTTTCTGCTTCAGATGATAGAGAAGGTTTATCAAAGCTGACTTCGATGCCTGCGGTTTCCATGAGAACATCGATTCACCGAAAAATGCTCCTCTGAATGTTACCCCGTAGAGCCCTCCGACCAACTTGCCGTTTTCCCAGGTCTCTACTGTATGTATATACCCCAATTTTTTTAGCCTGAGATATGCTTCAATCAGTTTATCCGATATCCAGGTCGATTCTCTGTCGGCACACCCTTCCACTACTTTAATGAAATTAGTGTCGTACTTTGTCTCAAATTCACTCTTCTCCAGGAATTTCCTTAATGAACGGGGATAGTTGAAGTTATCGAGAGGTATTATAGTCCTTATTTCGGGCATATACCAGTTTATCTTATCAGTTTTTTCATCGGTCATCGGGAACGCACCGCTGGCATACAGCCGGATCATATTTCCCGGACGGAGAAGTTCATCCTGGTTATATGATTTCTCGTTGCTCATTAGTGAGAAATTTTATTAGTCAATTTTAACCTCTAGCTGGATTATGTTAAAACCTTCTTTTGTTTCATATGCTGCATACAATACCCCGAATAAAACTGAAACCATGCCTGTAAGGAATATAATAATAATCAGGATGTTCAGATCTAATAAGGCAAAATACTGAATCCCTATTAAAAGGGAGGTTATGACGAATAGTGCCACAGCTATTGTATAGGAAAGGACGGCATTCCTTACCAGCTTAACCCTGAAAGTCAGCTTCCTGATCTGAAGCGATATGCTTTCCAGCCTGACATTTTCTTCATAGCTGAAATCACGTTCAACCGCTTTGCTGAGTACCCGTCTTTGTTCTTCATTCAGCAGCCTTATACGGTTCACAACAAGAGAATATTTATTGTTCATACCGAGAAGAAGGAGTCCGCAGGCCGAAATCATAAGTCCCGGGGCAAGCATTAACTGTATTACCTGGATAATTGAATTTAAGTTGGTCATTTTCAAAAAAACTGAAATGTGTATGAATAAAATAAAATGAAAAAAGCTGACAATCCAAAAGACCGTCAGCTTTTATTTTCTTTTTAATGAAGAAGGGTCAGGGTGTATTGAGATGTTGTGTTTTTCTGCCGGGTATAATAAAACTCATCATCCTTACGAATAACGAGTTGAAATACTCTTTAATATATTCCGTGTCAAAAATAGAAACCCGTAAACGGGTATTCGCATCTATTGAACTAAGCATTGCCATCATGTCATTATCACCGTTTACGGGTTCTTTTAATTTCAAAGAAACAAAGAAAGGGTGTTCTCTTTTCAGAATTTTCAGAGCACCTGTACCGCTGCAGTCTTCGTAACGTTCCATTTCGAATATCTTTCCGGTCAGCTCCAAAAATGATGTTGCTGAACGGGAGTTCTTAATTATCATCAGTTTCATAACATTAAACCCGAATGATTACCGGGGAGAAATCTAAACAAAAGGAGAGATGATGTGTGTGATTTAAAATATGAAATTCAGGGGGTTATCCGCCCGCTCTTTTGATGAAATCAGTAACTGCCGGATCATCTGAATTCAAAAGGTCTGAAGGACTTCCCTCAAAATGAATTTTACCCTCGTGCATCATTGCTACCTGGTCGGCTACATTTTTTACGCTGTAAAGATCGTGGGTAACCACAACAGACGTAACACTTAGCTTACCGCTTAATTCTTTTATCAAAGAATCGATAGAATCGGACATAATAGGATCTAAACCGGTGGTAGGCTCGTCGTAAAGAATGTACTCAGGATTGGTAACGAGCGCTCTTGCGAGTCCGACCCTTTTCTTCATTCCCCCTGAAAGTTCTGCAGGTTTTAATTTGTGTATATCCTTCAGTCCGACAAGGTCAAGCTTCTCTTTAACTATTTTTTCAATTTCTGTTTTTGAATAACCATTCTGGGATTCTACAAGTGGAAGGGCAACGTTTTCTTCAACGGTGAGCGAGTCAAACAAAGCTGCACCCTGGAAAAGAAATCCGAACATCTTCCTTAACTCGTACAGTTCTTTTTCCTTCAGTTCCGAAACGATTTCACCTTCTACCTTAACCCATCCCGAATCAGGCTGCAGAAGCCCTACGATATGTTTTATAAGGACGCTTTTACCGCATCCGCTTCGCCCGATAATAACGGTGGTTTTCCCGTTGTTAATGTTCAGGTTTACACCGGTAAGCACCTCTTTGCTCCCGAAGCTTTTATGCAGATCGTGTATTTCTATCATTTATTAAAACAAATCATTTAGATAATTAAAAATAGCAAAATGGCGATGAAATAAATACACGTCTTCAAATGAAACAATGTCAGCATTGCCGGAAGGAAAATACAGTTCAAATAGGGAGTCAAATCAGTAGTTTATGTATGAATTTATTCAATCAAGATTATGAATAGATGGATTTGCCGGTTTTTAATATTTCAGCTAGAAATGGATCAGGATCGTCAATTTCGGATGCTAAAAAAGGATGAGGTTCAATAACTTCATCAAAGTCTCTTGTGAAGTTCATTAGTTCTACTCGTGTGTTGAATCTATCTTGTGAAAATTTAGCAAGAACAATTGCTAAGTCTATATCGCTTCCGTCAACCTGATTATTGCGCGCATATGAACCGAAAAGCAAAACCTTTTCTACAGGGTATCCCTGGTGTAAAAGAATTTTATAATATCTTTTTGCGATTTTTTTTATTTCTTCAGTTGTTCTAACAGCCATAACCGTATTTTCTTTATTTTTTCTAAATAGCCGGAAGCAAATCCCTGGTCACATTTTTTGTAAAATTCCTGTTGTTAAAAGAAGTAATTATATCAAAAAGATTTTTCCTTGACTCATCCAGTTGAATTTCAGTATATATCGTTAGCTTGTTCAGATCATGGATTTTAGGTGGGAATTCACAGTTATTCTTCACAGCCAGAGCTTTTAACAATTTCTCTATCACAAGGTGTCCCAGAAAAAGAGACCAGACATAATCTTTTGAACTGAATAAATTTCCCATTGCACGGTAATCTATATCAGAGGCATTTATCCAATATTTTATTTGATCTTCTTTTTTCATTTTTTACAATTAAATTAAATATAAACACAAAATTTTATCGTTTCAATAAAAACAATTCGCACCCGACTTTAAACCAGTACTGTCCAAAGAAAGATGGGGCTGACAAAGCAGAAAAGAAGGATGTGGGTGATTCCCCTGAATTTTATGTAATTGAAATTCTTCATACTTTTCAGGTGAGGAAATAACAGAGGTTGCAATGAAAAAGATTTTTACTTTGAGTGTGTTCATAGTAGTTTTCTCTCTTCCGGCATTATGTCAGTCTCAGTCTCCTTCATACTACTCCCAGGATGAATTCGGTATAGCATCACCGGGTGCATACAAATACGGACTATTCGGTTATGTAAACCCCGCTCTTTTATCAATGGTTGAACAGCCGGATCTGTATTTTGCTTTCAGCGATGAAAGAGGGAGATGGAACGACTTCAATCATTATGGAATATTTACCTCCTTTCCTCACCTTGGTTTCGGTTTTGTAAATACAAAGATAGATTCTTTTTCCGTAACGGATTATAAAGTATCAACAGGGTTCGGTAATGAGACTTTCAGCCTTGGCTTCGGCTATAGCTGGTCGTCAGGCGACCTTAATGCATTTAACCACGCCGGTTTCTTCACGATCGGTTCGATATACAGACCTTTGAAATATATTTCGTTCGGACTAATAGGAAACCTTTCGGCGGTAAATAATAATGAGGGTGTCCTTGATCTTGCGGTAAGACCGGCCGGCAATGAACTACTCACCCTGTTTGCCGATTATGCTTTTGGGAACGGTAAGCTTCCCGGCGATCTGAAATGGAGTACCGGCGCTGTTGCTGAACCGCTGCCGGGATTAAGGGTATCGGGACGGTACTTCTCCGATCATTTTTTTAATGCGGGTGTTGGAATAAGTTTCGGCAGAATAGGCCTTACCAGCGAAAGTCATTTTTCAAAGGAGGGTAAATACGGGTATAATGTATATGGCATCAGGGTCGGTTCATACGACAGAAATGTAATCCGTGAACTCGAAGCAAAAAAAGATTTTGTCAGTATGGAACTCACCGGCGGTATGAAATACCAGAGATATAAACTCTTCGATAATTCAAACACTCTTTATAATACTATAAAAGATATAGATGCTGCCTCAGAGGATAATACTGTCTCCGGCATCGTGCTTAATTTGTCGGGTATGGCAGTAAACAGGGAGATGATCTGGGAGTTAAGAGATAAACTTCAAGCATTTAAGGATAAAGGAAAGCAGGTGATCGTATATCTCGACCGTACAAATATCGACGGTTATTACCTGGCTTCTATAGCCGACAGGATAATCATGAATCCCCAGGGTACTGTAACTCTTGAAGGTTATATATGGGGGAGACAGTATTATACTAATCTTCTGGAGAAACTCGGGATCGGCTTTACGGAGCTCAGGTATTTTAAATATAAATCTGCTGAAGAAACATTTTCACGCACCAGTATGAGCGAGGCTGATAGTATTCAGTGGGAAGCTATTATTGAAGCATATTATAAGGCTGCGAAAGAGGGGATATGTAAGAGCAGACATATTTCTCCCGATGAGTTCGATAGTCTTGTCAATGAAACCGCCCTTTTCCTTCCATCTGCAGCGTTGAAAAATAATCTTGTTGATACCCTGGCAAGATGGGAAAATATAAACGAAATTATTGCAGGTTATGAAGGTGAAACGAAGACACTTGTCTCACCTCGTTCTCTGGCTGAGTTCCAGCTGCCTGATGATAATTACTGGGGCAGGAAACCAGAGATTGCCGTGGTATATGCGATCGGGGTCTGCGCAATGGATGATGGAATAAATGCAAGGAGTCTTGTAAAAGTGATTGAATCAATCTCCAGAGATCAGAATGTGAAAGCGGTTGTCTTCAGAGTCGATTCACCCGGCGGTGATGGAATGGCCTCGGATATTGTAGCCGAAGCACTTAAGGAATGTAAGAAGAAGAAACCCGTAATTGTTTCGCAGGGTTCTGTTGCAGGCTCGGGTGGATACTGGCTTTCTATGTACGGAGATGAAATCCTTGCCGCTCCTACAACAATAACCGGCTCTATCGGCGTAATCGGCGGATGGTATTACAATAAATCCCTCAAGCAGGATATAGGAGTTTCAACCGACCTGGTACAGATCGGGAAGCATGCAGACCTTCCTTTCGGAATGAGAATTCCTTTTATCGGGGTTTCACTCCCCGACAGAGATCTGAGTAAGGATGAATTGATTAAAGCTGAAAAAATGATAAAGGAAACTTACAGGGATTTTGTCGCTAAGGTAGCTGAAGGAAGAAAAATGGATTACGACTCGGTTCAGGCAATTGCACAGGGCAGGGTATGGTCGGGAATTGATGGAAAGGAAATTAACCTTGTCGATAAGCTCGGGGGATTATATGATGCAATAAATGAAGCTGTTGATAAAGCAGGTCTTAAAGGATGTGAATATAATATTGCAGAGTATCCCGAAGCACCCTGGTTTAATTTCGGTTCTCTTATACCGAATATCTTCGGAATAAAAATACAGGAAAATAATGAGGTTATTGATCATCTGGTATTCAGGCTGAAGTATAACGGCATCCCTCTTTATATGCTGCCGCTTGAAAATATGAACTATGATTTCCCTGTGGAGAATTATTAAAAAAATAATTATGTTTCATTATACGCGGGACAATCGGGAATCTTTTATTATCTAAATAAACTATTCGGGGGCTTTATGTTAAGCAGGATCATACTCAGTTTAATTATTTCCTCTGCAGTTCTCCTGGCGCAGAATTCATCCATCCATGGAAATCTTCTCAGGATTCCTTTCGATGCGGCACAAATAAATCCGGCCGACACTATGGGCAGCTGGTCAAATATCAGCGATTCTAACGGCTATTCAAATTCAGAATATATAAATATCATTAATATTCCGCAGAGCAGGATGTTTGAAAAACAGAATACCATTGATTATTCTCTTTTCGGACTCACTACGCAGCTTTACCTTGAAAATTTTACCGCCGATACTTCATCCTCCTGCGGAGTGTGGCTCGGCTACTATGATGTTCCTGAACCTTATATTATTTACAGGACCATCCCGCGCAGGGTAGAAAACGGCACCTGGATGATGAACGGCGTTTACAATATGTCGTTTGTTTCTGATGCCGGTGAAATAACGGTGCTTCCGCAGGATAGTAAGCTTTATTATATCTGCGGTAAAATAAATGATAAGTATCTTACTTCTTTTAAAAGGGAGATCATTGAACCTGCGTACGATCTTTATCTTCTTGATCTTTCCGGTTCTCCGGATTTCGATACCACAAATGCCGAAAAGATCTTTATCGATTTCCCTGCAGCTCCTTATGATATTTACCAGGTAAGTAACTCACTCTACATCGCCGGCGTTGATTCTCTTCCCTACAATGGATACGGCGTATACCTTTTTAACTTGGCAGGTGATACTTTACATTCAATAAAAAAGGTTCCGGGATATATTGATCAGTCGTGGACCTACAGGAACGGCGTGTTGTATGTCTACGAGTATCCTGACCTGGTTAAATATGACTATAACCCCGCCGATACTTCTTTTATAAACAGGACAATTATAATCCCCGGGGGAGGAGCCTCAATAAATTATGATTTTCCATATACAGCGATACAATCGGGGGATAGTCTGTTTATTTATAATGTCAGTAGCGGTCAAATTATTAATACCCTTGATATAAGCAGTATCAACCACCCCCACGGTGTTCTCATTGATTCGCCTTACGTTTATCTTCATCAGACAACATATGTTACAAGTGTGAAGGAGGAAGCAAATAAACTGTTAAAATATCAGCTCCAGGTTTATCCTAATCCCTTTAACCCGGCTGCGAATGTAGTATTTACTCTTCCCGAAAGAGGGCAGGCATCAATAAGAATGTACGATATCCTCGGCAGGGAAGTTAAACTACTATACAACGGTGAGGCTGAAGCAGGAGATCACAGGTTAATAATAAACGGAGCTGACCTCTCTTCAGGAGTCTATTTCATCCGGCTTACTGCAGATAAATATTCTGATACTAAAAAGGTATTGCTGCTGAAATAAGAATCAGTGTATAAAATTTCAATTAAAGTATCAGCGTACCTGCCTGACGGGAGGCGAGTACGCTGATCATTCCGTCAAGTCCCCCAATTTATCATTCGGCTGTCATTCAATGGTTCCGGCAGAGCCGGATTTCGTCTGATGAAATGTTTTGAGTCTTTTTAGTAATTTACCTCCATACATTTTAGGGAGAATAATTATGAACCGCTTGATTTTTACTTCTTTACTTTTGGTATTTATAACAACCTTTCTTTCAGCACAGGAAGCACCTGCTGCCGGCAACGTTTATCAAATAACCCAGGGATATGTTGATGCTGACGGTGTAATGATCTGGTATGAAGAATTCGGGAAGGGCGAACCACTGATGATCGTTCACGGAGGTCCCGGGGCAACGCACGACTATTTCCTTCCGTACCTTATTCCTCTTGCCAGGAACAACAGGTTAATATTTATTGATGAAAGAGGATCCGGCAAATCCGAACAGCTTGAGGACGTAAAAAAGTACACTGTTGAAAATATGGTGGAAGATGTTGAAGCTGTAAGAAAAGCATTGGGACTTGGTAAAATAAACCTGCTGGGACATTCATACGGCGGCGTGCTCGCCCAGGCTTATGCCCTTAAGTATCAGCAGAATTTATCTCATCTTATTCTCTGCAGTACCTTCCCCAGCACTTCGGAAATGAACCAGGTTTTCGATAAGATTAAGGAAAATATGGCTCCTGAACTAAGGGACCGGATCAACAAGATGGAAAAAGAAGGCTTATACGGGCATGGCCTGCCGTATGAACAAAACCGCTATACAGAAGAATATATGAAAGCTGCCTGGGGTGAGGGATATTTTCCTTACCTGTATCAGCGCAGACCCGATCCTGCTTATGACCCTGCCAGCGGGGGATTTGCCTGGGACCTTTACCGCGAAATGTGGGGATCAGACGGCGAATATATAATCGATGGAAATCTTAAGTCCGTTGAATATGTTGATCAGCTTCATACTATTAAGGTTCCCACTCTCGTCAATTGCGGGGATAATGATGAATGCGCACCTTCGTTGTCAAAGGAGATGCATGAAAAAATTCCCGGCTCAAAACTGGTTATTTTTCCTCAGAGCGGTCATATGACATTTGTTGATCAGCCTGATATGTTCATAAAGACTATCAATGATTTTCTGCATCGGCAGTAAACGGCTGTCCGGTTAAATAGGATTTTTTGCAGCGGTCTTTTATTCTTAACATTTGAAATTATTACGGGTTCGTCCAAAAAGTAAGATAACGGCATCCTTAGCCGTCAGGCAGATCTTCGACCGGTAAATCTTAACAAATTGAAGGATTTCTCCCTCCGGTCGAAATGACAATATTACTTTTTAGTCAGCTCTGCCTGAATGCGAATGAAGTTAAATACTGACTTTCCTTATCCTGACCTTGTAATATACCTTACAAAATCCTATTATCTTTGGTCCCAGGGAATTATCGGACCGGTATTTATGTTCTAAGATTAAACAATGAAAGATATATGAAAATATTATTGACCGGTTCGACAGGTTATGTAGGAAAAAGACTTCTTCCGGTCCTGCTTCAGCAGGGACACCGGGTTATCTGCTGCGTTCGCGATAAAAACAGGTTCCCCTCCGATGGTATTTATAACCATCCCGGTATTGCTTTATTTGAAGTGGATTTTCTGAAAGACTCTTCCGCTCCCGAGTTTATTAAGGATATTGATGCCGCCTACTATCTCATCCACTCAATGAGTACAAATTTTAAGGATTTTGAAAAGCTTGAAGCAATAACCGCGGACAATTTTGTTGAAATGATGAACGGGACCTCCGCAAAGCAGATAATTTATCTCGGCGGAATAACAAAAGGAGAAAAGCTCTCAAGGCATTTGTCATCAAGAAAAAAAGTTGAAGAGATTCTGAGTAAAAGCAGGGTTCCCCTGACTTCATTAAAAGTGGGCATTATTGTCGGCTCAGGCAGTGCATCATTCGAAATCATCCGTGATCTTGTAGAAAAGCTTCCTGTCATGATAGCCCCCAAATGGTTGAATATAAGGCACCAGCCTGTTTCCATAAGAAACGTACTTGAATATCTTTCGGGTGTTTTATTGAGGGAAGAAACTTTTAATAAATCGTATGATATAGGCGGTCCTGATATACTGACATATAAGGAGATGCTGCTTAAGTTTGCCGAAGTGCGCGGCCTGAAAAGGCTGATTATTACTGTTCCGGTAATGACGCCGAGACTCTCATCCTACTGGCTTTATTTTGTCACCTCAACTTCATACAAATTAGCGATCAATCTTGTCAACAGTATGAAACTGGAACTAACAGCAGAAAAAAATGAACTTGAAGATATTCTCGGTATTACTCCGGTTGCATATGAAGAAGCAGTAACCCTTGCATTTCAAAAAATCGAAAAGAATAATGTGGCTTCAAGCTGGAAAGATTCACTTGTTTCAAGTTCATCGGATAATCTGTTTCTTAATCATCTTAATGTTCCATCCGATGGATGTTTCGTAGATAGAAGAGAAAAACAGTTTGATATAAGTGCAGAAGAGGTTGTTAGTAATATCTGGTCTATCGGCGGTGACCGCGGATGGTATTACGCGGACTGGTTATGGCGTATCCGGGGTTTTATGGATAAGCTCATGGGCGGAGTCGGATTAAGACGCGGCAGGACAAATGCGCAGACAATACATGCCGGCGATACTCTCGATTTCTGGAGGGTGCTTTCTGCAGACAGAAAAAACAGGCGGCTTCTCCTGTATGCCGAGATGAAATTACCCGGAGAAGCCTGGCTTGAATTTAAGATCGTTAAAAAAGATTCGGAAGAAGTCTTACAGCAGACCGCAACCTTCCGTCCTAAAGGATTGCTGGGAAGATTGTACTGGTATTCAGTGCTTCCATTTCATTATTTTGTATTTGATGGAATGGCCGCGAATATAATTAAGTACAAACAGCAATGAATCAGGTGAAGACTTCAGCGAACTAAAAATTATCAGGCGTATTTTTTGCCGATTTCTTCCAATCCGGATTTCTGAATTTCTTCAGGGGTAATTACGATATCATACTTTATATCGGCATTGAACTGCAGGAAAAAGGGCTCGGCATATTTCACATAATCACCGCCGCTGTTCACATTGACAACCATAAATATATTCCGCTTCCCTTCATTGAGAGAAAAGTAAGCAGCTTCCGGTTTCAAATCTGCCATCATCTTGTTGAGAACATTTCCAACTGTCCCTTTCTTTATCATTGCATTAAAGGGATCGTGAGGGAATGTGATGGTTAATATCATCTTCATTTCAGTCTCCTTTTATAATTATTAATGATTATCCAATGACGGTTTCAGTATTCTGCAGGGGGTAATGCGAAAATTGGTTCCCAAGTATAAGCGGCAATCCTTAAGTTGAGATTAATTCTGAATTAATCAATATTTAATTAAATGATCTGAATCAGGATGGGTTACTCTCCGGGCTTAGGTTATCTATCTCATAAGAATCATTTTTCGGGTCATAGTAGATTTTCCTGCCTTAAGAGTATAAAAGTATATTCCGCTGCTGAGTTTCGAAGCATCAAACTGAACAGCGTAAACTCCTGCAGTTTGTGTTTCATTAACCAGTGAAGCATCTTCATTTCCAAGTATATCGTAAACCTTCAGTGAAACAAAACTATTCTCCGGCAGCTCATACCTGATTACTGTTGACGGGTTAAAAGGATTCGGATAGTTCTGATACAAATAAAATCCGGCAGGCTGTTTTACTTCAATCTGAACCTCATTTGAATAATTATACTGCCCGTTGAAATCAATCTGCTTCAGCCTGTAGCAGTTCAGTCCTGGGGATGGATTATTATCTGTGAATGAATATGACTGCATCTGCGCGGTTGTTCCGTTTCCATCAGCATATCCTATTTTCTGCCATTGATGTCCGCTTTTCCTTTCGATATCAAAACCTTTGTTGTTAGTCTCAGTTGCTGTCATCCAGTACACTGTAAGCTTGCCCGCGTCGTAAATTGCTGAAAACGATTGGAGATTAACCGGGGTAATATCAGCTCCTTTATAAACCCCGCTGCTGCCTGTGCCGGCAAAAATTATGTCATTGGAATTACCGCACAATGAGCGAACCAGCTGGGTAGACGGCAGTCCGCTGTTAAGTGTATCCCAGGTACTGCCGGCATCCGAAGAACGAAAGACATTGTAGGCATCAGGACTGAAAGTATTGGCGGATACATAAACCCTGTCCTGGTGATCCACATATAATGCCTGCACTTCTCCGCTGTTTCCGCTGTATAAACCCAGGCTCTGCCAGGTTACTCCGTTATCGGTCGATCTGTACAGAAGACTGACCTGTACAGCAGCAGTACTGATCCCAACAAACATATTTCCCTGTGAATCGGCTCCGATAGAAGTTGGATACGCAATAGGGAATCCGGGGAAGCCATTCCAGGTTGATCCGTTGTCGGTTGAATATAGTAATCCGCCTAGTCCGCCTGACACTATGATCCTGCCGTCCGGTAGTTTCATCAGGTCAGATGCATCCCAGCTGGCCACATTCAAAAGCTGCCAGCTGCTGCCGCCGTTCACGGATCTGACAATCTCCGTAGCAACGTCGCCGAGTGTGGGTCCTATGGTAAAAGCTATGACAGCCACGATAGTGTCGGTACCCGAAAAAGCTATCCCTCCTCCGTAGAAAAAATTGTTGGGACGTGATGAAGTGTAGACGATGTTCCAGCTTAACCCGTCATCTGTAGAACGCTGAATAAACAAGGCCGATGTGGTATTGCATACTGCATAAATATACCCATCGGGTGAAGTTTTAAGAGCAGAAACATTCTGGCTGGTTATCCCTGTCAGATTCCAGGAATTGCCCTCATTTGTTGATCTGTAAATACCGTGGTTGTGGCTGTATGCCAGTATGGTCCCCGCAGAACTGCATTCAATGGCTTGTACAAAATCGCTTCCGGCAAGACTGCCCGTTGGAGTCCAGAATTCCTGTGCACCGGCACTAATAAAAAATGAAAGAAATAGCTGAACGGTTATGTAAAACTTCTTCATCAGAGCTCCATTAATATTTGTGGTTAGGGTTCCAGGAATCAATGATAAAATAGTAATGGATATGTCTTAAAAGGGACAGCTTGCAGCGGTTAACTTTACCGGCTGAAACATTTTTTCTGCGTCGTCATTTCGGATCTTATAAAGTAAGAAAGGGGAGTAATAACAATTATTATTACTCCCCGGGTTCATTAGACTGGTGTTTTTGCCGCAGCGTTCAGTTCCTGCTGATTCGCTTCATTTGTGTATAAATGAATATCTCTCTGCGGGAAGGGGATCGAAATACCCGATTCATCAAAAGCAATTTTAACTTTTTCGTGAGTATCGAAATATATCCCCCAGTAATCTGCAGAATCGCACCAAACCCTGACGTTGAAGTTGACTGAGTTATCGCCCAGTTCTCCCACTACGATCTGCGGTGCCGGTTCCTTTTTGATTCTTGCATCTGAATCTACAAGTTTCTTTAATACAAGCTTTGCCATTTCAATACTGTCGCCGTATCCGATTCCGAATACCATATCAACCCGCCTTTGGGGTTCAGTGGAAAAATTCACCATACTTCCGTTTGATAAGGCGCCGTTCGGTATTATCACTGTTTTATTATCAGGGGTTTTAAGGATAGTAGTAAAAATGGTTATCTCACTAACAGTTCCCATATAACCCTGGGCTTCCAGAAAGTCACCTACTTTAAAAGGCTTGAACATCAGGATTATAACACCGCCCGCAAAGTTTGCAAGACCGCCCTGCAGGGCAAGTCCTACTGCCAGTCCTGCTGCTCCTATAACAGCTACAAATGATGTTGTTGCAATACCAATCATAGACGCCACACTGATCAGCAGAAGGACTTTTAGAAGAATTCCGAAAAAACCGCTCAGGAATTTTCTCAGTGAAATCTCCATATTTGAGCGTTCCATTGCCCTGTTGGTACCCTTTAAAACAAGCTTTATTATCCAGAGCCCAATCAGAAGCACAAGTATGGCAAGAAGTAATTTCGGTCCGTAATCAACGGCCAAATCAATTAATTTCTGTGAATAATGCTGCAGGCTGTTTGCATTGATACTGTCCATTATTTCCTCTTGTTATGGAATGAATTACTGATGTGATAATAGAATATAAAAAAATAGCCTTACAGATGTAAGGCTTTATGGAAAAAACGGGATAGGCCGTAAGAAGGGAGGAATGATCCTGTCCCTTCGAACAGTCCAAATAATATTACTTAAAAATCCGGCTGAAGAATTCCTTCATGTCCTTCCAGCTCTGTTCATCCGCCTGCTTGTTGTAAGCCAGGGGCAAATTAAACTCTTTACCGAGACTGTCAGCGGCAGGATTAGTAAAGCTGTGCTTTGCTCCCTCATAATTCTTAAATGTATAAGCTATTCCTGCGCTGTCCATCATCGATCTGAACTTTGTAACTTTTTCAGGGGGATTGAAAGGGTCAGCCGCGCCGTTGCAGACAAGTATCGCAGCTTTAACTGAATCGGGATTTTTAGGCGCCTGTGTCGGCAGGTCGCCGTGAAAACTTACCACACCATTCAGCGGAGCGCCCCCCAGTGCCATCCGAAGTACGACTCCTCCTCCGAAACAGTAGCCGATTGCAGCAAGATTTGAAGTATCTGTCTGCGGCTGATTCTTCAGAAGTGCAAGTCCTGCATCAAACCTCGCCTGCGCAGTATCCATATGCTCCATAACTGCCTGGGCAAACTTGCCTGCATTATCCGGGTGTTCTGCTGTTTTACCGCTGCCGTACATATCTATTGCCAGTGCAATGTAGCCGAGGGCTGCAAGTGAATCTGCACGATGTCTTGCATAATCGTTCATTCCCCACCATTCATGCACTACTATAATTCCAGGTCTTTTTCCTGTTTTACTGCTGTCGTATGCAAGGTACCCTTTAAGCGGGGTTCCGTCTGATGAATAGCTTACTTCTTTGGAAAAGATGGAAGGGCCCTCTTCTTTTACCGGTTCTTCTTTTTTCTGCGTACATCCGTAAACAATAAGCATACTTAAAAGAAATATAAAAGCGTATTTCATAAAGCTTTCCTCATAATTGTGGATCAATCGATATAATAAGATTATAAAGCAGGGAGAATAAATCCACATTGTGAATCTTTTTCCGGGATTCAATTGCTCTGGAGCACTTCAGAGAAATCTAATACCAGGCAGTATGCTTTTAGGCTATGAGGAAAAAAGAAATAAAATATGAACATTTTTTTGGAGGAAAATGAGTCGGTAAAACAGCAGTTAAGGCCCCGGCATAAATAAACGCGGATATTTGTCCTTCATAATTATTTGCCAACAGGCAATATTATACTTGGTATTCATCAAATATTAGTCTATGTTGAACCGATACTTAAACCTCACCCTGAGGAAGGGCGGAAATCAGATAATTTGTTTAAATCACTTCTGAAACTCCTCTTCTCTCTCTAAGCATTGATGCGGTTCTCTGATACGGTTATATGTTCACCTAATTCAAGTCAGCATTTCTTCAGTATCGGGAGAAAATATGAATTCCTATCGCAGAAGCCTGTTAATAATAAATACAAATTTACCCGGTTCATCCGGATCTTCAAACCGAAATATCATTTAAGGTGAAACCCGGTCCAATGCCGTTTAATAGAAGAAGGTAATCCTGTAGAATAAGCAGTATTTACATTTAATAAATGAGGAGTATGGAATGCTTAAGACGAATATAACAATAATGGCTGCAGCAATTTTGCTGTTCTCCCTTTCAGAGACAAGTGCTCAGAATGAAGGTGTACCGTTTATAAAAGCTTTTGAAGGTTCATATATAGAAGGTCAGGAGGTAAAGGAGTTTGATGAACAGCAGCTTGTGCTGGGCAAAGTTCAGAATGACGGTTCGGTAAAAACTGTAAAGCTTGAAGGAAAAGTAACAAGACTTGATTACCGTGATCCTGACAACCGTACTTCACTTGAACGTATACGGAACTATGAAGATGCGTTCAAACAAGCCGGTTATGAAATAAAATTTATCTGCAGCAAAGAAGAGTGCGGACCGGAAATTCAAATAGAGTCTATCGGCTTTTATCCGCCTGAACGTTACCTGACAGCTTTTCAAAAGCGTGAAGAGGGAAATATATGGATCGGAGTTTTTGTAGCTGAGGGTCCGTGGACGAAAATAAGAATTGTTGAAGAAAAACCCATGGAGACCGGAATGGTGAAAATAACCGCAGAACTCCTGAAAACCAATATCCTTAAAGATGGTCATATGCCGGTTTATGGAATATACTTTGAAACGGGTAAATACGAAATAAAACCTGAATCTGCTGAAACATTAAAAGAAATTGCTTCTTTCCTGAAAAACAATTCATCGCTTCAGGTATACGTGGTTGGTCATACTGATAATGCCGGAAAGCTGAATGATAATATGGAGCTTTCTCAAAAACGTGCAGAAGCAGTAGTAAACCGGTTAATTACAGAATATAAAGTATCTTCGTCAAGTATTCAGGCACACGGGGTGGGACCATTAGTCCCCGTTGCCACCAACGATACTGATAAGGGAAAAGGATTTAACCGGAGAGTCGAAATAGTAAAAAGATAGAAGAAAAGAAACCCGGAACAGTATTATTTCGAATACTATCTTTATTTAATAACAATTAAAATGTTGAGTCCGGCCGCTGCCGGACTCTGCCGGAACAATTGAATGAAAATTCAAAATACCCCGCCGTTGGTCACCACTCCCCACCTCCATACCTCCAACATTCCATCCCCCTGGCCTCACAGCCAATAGCTTATTTTCACCAAAAAGATATTATCGGGATGGACGTTAAAGAGATTATTGAACGAGCGTCCGAACTGGAAGTCGCCGACTGCTTCAATATTCTCCCTGCTCTGGGTCCATACAAGAAATAAAGCAGAACCCGGCATATATTCCCATCGCAGTACGGCATTGCCCCTCAGCGAGATATAATTGAAATCCGGGTTGCCGATTACCTGTGCCGGAGCCGGTCCTGAACCGTCAGGATCAAGTTCATAAGATATTACATCCCCGCCGGCTGATGTATTCTCCACGAGGGTAGAACCATTTCTTCCATAAGTATTAAAATCGTAACTCTTTGGTTTCAGCAAATATTTGAAGCTGTTATAATTGCCTGATGCGATCAATGGCTGCAGATAGACCTGGAAGCTGAGAGAGGGACTCAGGATCCAATCGGCCCTGATGTTTGCCGCGAGTATATTCTGCTCAAGATGTGCAAAGAGATACCTGCGGCCATATGTATCAACAGCGTAAGGATCATCTAAATTACTAACCCACTGCGTTTCCGAAACGTCGTTAGTGTACTGCGGTCCTATCGACATTGTTAGAGTAGATGTCACCTTGAACTCTGCATTGGCATACACGGAATGTGAATTACCCTCGCTGCTGAATGATCCGTATCCGCCTGTTCCTAAAACCCACCATTGGCGGTTGTCTGTATAAAGATCCCAGAAGTAGGAGGTGCTTGAAGGGTTCACGGTTAAAGGTCCGCCCCGGGTTTTTCTTGAATTCAAAGTGGAAGGACTATATGTGAACCCGATGTCTCCTCCATCGTAATCAGGTGTATTTAAGTATGAGGCAAGCCGGTATCCCTGGGCAGTATTGTTCCCGCCGAAATCGTAGCTCGTGTAGGCTCCGAAGTTTACCCCGGCATTCTGATAAAAAGCTGTGGGCTCAGTCCACCTGTAAGCGGTAAAGAAGTGGCCGTTTATATAATCACTATACGATCCGTAACCTAAATCATTAACATCAAAGCCGGGACTAATTAAACCCACAGCCGTATTTATTGACCAGCGTCCGCGGTTTTTATTCAGCATCAACCGCCCGCTGTAGCCTGTCAGGGAAGTTGCAGAACTGTCAACAGAAATATATGAAGCATCAGGTCTCTGATAATAGTGAACAGGACTCCTCTGCAGGGCAGTTATCCGTTCCTTCGAACCGACAACATTTGATAATGCCGCCCAGCCCGTCAGCACATAAGTATTATCTTCATCAAGGAATGTCCATCCGTCGCTTCCGAGTACAAAAGCATTCTGATTTATCTGTGTGTTCAGTCCGTCATTTTTAAAGAAACGGTCTGTGAATGTAGTAAGAACTCCCAATCCCTGTTTGCCCGAATTAAAATCCCTCTGTGCACGGAAAATTCCGTAATAAGTTAACGGCTCCATTTCAACACTTGATCGTTGTCCGTCAACAGAGATGTCGGCATATTCTCTCTGTGTTACAGCGTGGATAGTTCCTATTTTCCAGTTATCGAAAACCTGTCCCGATATTTTCGCTGCTCCAAGAATATGAGTTCCCTGGGGAATATCAGCATAATCATAAGAGGGAAGACTGCCCTGGGGATTTCTACCGATCCGCCTGCTGTAGAAGATGTTTGTTGTCGGCCAGTTGAAAGAAACGGTATTATTCGTCCCACCCTGACCGAACCTGTAGATGCTGACGCCTTCAGTAAAGAAAGGCCGCTTTTCATCAAAAGTTGATTCTACATCTGAGAGATTAACCACTGCCGGATCAACTTCAACCTGGCCGAAATCAGGATTGATGGTAGCGTTCAGAGTAAGACTGCTTCCAAGTCCGGCTCTTACATCCAGCCCCGCTCCCGGTGAATACTCATGTCCCGAATTAAACGGATCTCCCGGCTGTGCGCCGATATATTTTGCCTTCCCTACAACATAGGGGAGCAGTTCAATCCTTGAAGGGGGAGTTATATTCTCTAAGCCAACAAGGTCAGGGAACCTTGAAGCAAAGCCGCTTTCATTTCTCGGTGTATACACCAGCATGTCGGTTTCAAATCTTCTGCTTATAAACCTTTCAACGTTTACTCCCCATTCCTGTTTATTTCCTTTTTTAAATCGCAGCTGGGAGTATGGGATCTTCATTTCTACTGTCCATCCTTTATCATCAATATTGCGTGCACCTTCCCATACTGCATCCCAGCTAAGATCATTAGGCTGCTTAACATCATTCTCAATCAATCCGTCGGCAACCGCTCCTGCAGCCGATACATAGAAAAAATATCCGTTTCTTTTATCCCGGTAGGAATCAATATAGAGCACGCATCCGTCGGATGGATCGCCCCATATAAAATCTCTGCGCACCAGCCGTGCCATAATCGAATCGGGATGCGTATCATAAAACCTTCCCGCAAAATAAATTGCTTCATCGTCGTAAGCGAACCAGAACTCACTCTTCTGTGAAGGTCTTATCCCCTGCTGGGGATCCACCTGTATCAGGGTGTTAAATCCCTGTCTCTGCCATACCTTCTCGGTCAGCTTGCCGTCGATTTTGATATGTTCATTTAATCTTACCGCTGGTATCTGCGCACTCGAATTGTCTTTAAGGGTAGGGTATTGATTAGCGTACACCGCAGAAGCAGCCAGCACGAATAATAATAGCGCACGTATCATAATTATTCTCCGGGATTTTAACTGAGCGCAATTAAATAAAAGAAAATCGGTAAAGGAACTGAAATTAAACCGCTGGCTTTATTAGGTGATAAAAGGCCGTCACGGGAGACGATGCGTCCCAATGCTGGTATTCGGGAATGAGAGAAGATTAGAAGATTAGAAGGTGAGAAGATGAGAAGATGAGTTAAAATGCAGACGGCGAAAATATTAAAGCAGTCCGTTATTGGAAGGGATATTTATGTCCGGGCATCAAATTACTCGGCGGGTATCCGAATTCTTCTTTGAAACACCGGGTGAAATATTGAGGACTTGAGAAACCTACGGAGTAAGCTATTTCCGATATGTTCCCTTTTTGTTCTTTTATCATCTGCTTCGCTTTGCTTAACCTGACTGATCTTAAATAATGACTGGCAGATTTGCCTGATAATGCTTTGAGTTTTCTATGCAATTGTACTCTGCTCATTCCTATTTCTTTACCGAACTGCTCAATGGTGAATTCTTCTTCTGAAATATGGTCTTCAATCACTTCCATTACCTTAGATAAAAATTGCTCTTCAAGATTACTGAGCTTTATCTCTTCATCTTTTTTTACAGGAACGAAATCTGCCTTGCTGTATTTCTCCTGCAGCTTCTGTCTTATCCTGATAAGATTTTTTATTCTTATTATCAGCTCTTTTGTATTAACGGGTTTCGTAAGGTAATCATCAGCTCCTATCTCCAGTCCTTCCAGCCTGCTTTGCTGCTCTGATTTTGCAGTCAGCAGAATAATGGGGATATGGCTTGTTTTCTCGTCATTCTTCAGTATTCTTGTAAGCTCATTTCCATCCATCTTAGGCATCATTATGTCGCTGATTATAAGATCAGGAATAATCTGCTCTGCTTTTCTTACTCCCTGTTCACCGTTTGATGCCTCCTCAATTTGAAAATCAGCTGCTAAAGAATCTTTAATAAATTCCCGTACATCCTGGTTATCCTCTACAACCAGAATAATATCCTGCGTTTCAGGCAGCTCATTCCTAACAGATTCTTCATTGATTTTTGAATTTAATTGTTCCTCATCACCAGCTATAAACTCTGATACCGCAGGTTTGGGTGATTTTGCAATTTCGTAATCCCTTAAATGATCCCTGCCCGTTGGTAAATTGACAGTAAATTCTGTTCCTTCGGAGGGCTTACTCCTGACGCTAATCGTTCCGTAATGAAGT
Source organism: uncultured Ignavibacteria bacterium (assembly GCA_963832715.1). Classification (GTDB taxonomy): domain Bacteria; phylum Bacteroidota; class Ignavibacteria; order Ignavibacteriales; family Ignavibacteriaceae; genus DATFVA01. The sequence goes on from CAWHVB010000008.1 coordinate 283,120, forward strand.
TCCACCAGCTCCTTTACCAGTGCCAGTCCGATTCCGGTTCCTTCATGCTCTCTTGTCGGCGAGTTATCAACCTGGTAAAACCTGTCGAAGAGTTTGGTCAAGGTCTGCTTCGTTAATACCAATTCCTGTATCTTTTACTTTAATGGAAAGCATACTTCCGGGACCCTGATCAACGGTAACAGTAATCGTTCCGCCTTCAGGTGTAAACTTGAAAGCATTTGATAATAGGTTTGTAATTATCTTTGTTATCTTGTCCTGATCGAAATAAAGCTCCGCCTGATCTATTTTCATTTCCAGTGTGAGTCTGATATCTTTTTCTTCAGCAATTGACTCAAACGACATCGTCAATCCTTTAATAAAGGTTACTATATCAGATCTTGAGGTACTGAGTTCAAGCTTGCCTGCTTCAAGCCTGGAGAGATCGAGCAGCTGGTTGATGAGAATCAGCAGTCGGGCCGCATTCCGCCTGATATTCTTTGCGTGTTTGAGTAAATTTTGGCTTGGGGCTTCATTTATTATACTCTCACTCGGACCCATTATTAATGTCAGCGGTGTTCTGAACTCGTGGGAGATGTTTGCGAAGAAACGGGATTTCATCTCACTCAGCTCCTTATACCTGAAGGATTCTATTGTCTCTAATTCCAGGCTGTGTTTCCATTTCTGCCTGTTCAGTTCATACCGTCTTAACCCATATAACAGGCTCAGGATCAGCAGGAAATAAATTCCATAAGCCCACGGGCTTAACCACCAGGGGGGAATTATTTCTATTTTTAATGAGGTTATTTTTTTATTCCATATTCCATCACTGTTAGTTCCTTTTAAATTAAGAACATATTCACCTGGGTCAAGACCTGTAAACGTTACCTCTCTTTTGGTTCCAAGCTGTATCCATCTGTCATTAAACCCTTCAAGCTTATAGGCGAAGCGGTTTTTGGCCGGCGCATAATAATCGAGTATGGCAAAATCAAATGAAATTTGATTTTCTTTGTATGATAGTTCTATCTGTTCCGTTTCAGATATTACTTTTGCAAGGACAGAATTGCTGTCATTTACAGAAACAGTTTTATTAAATAATTTGATATCTGTAAAAATTACCTCAGGAACAAAGTCTTTTATTGTAATGTCTTTCGGATAAAAAAAATTGAACCCGTTAATACCGCCAAAAAACATTTCTCCCGAGCTGCTTTTAAAAAAAGCTCCGGTATTAAATTCATTACTCTGTAAACCGTCATGCACATCATAATTTATAAATTGATTTGCTGCGGGAGTATACTTTGATAATCCTCTGTTTGTACTGAGCCATAAATTACCTTGATCATCGGGTAATATTCCGTACACAACATTATCGGGTAAACCGTCCTTTTCCAGGATGTGTGCGAAGGTTCCGGTTTTCTTATTGAATAAATTTAATCCGCCGCCACCCGTTCCGACCCAGAGTTTTTCTGCTTGTGCTGCCGGATCCGGACATATACATTTTGTAAAGTTGCTGTAAATGCTGCTGTAATTTCCGGGATCATTTTTATAGAATGTAAATTTTTTAGTTTCCTGATCAAATTTTCCCAGGCCCATATTTGATGTAAACCATAAAATGTTATCCTGATCTTCATAGATCACAGAATTTTCAACAGGGTAAACACCACGCGGATTATAAGCATAATTAATGAAGGTCCCTTTCTTAATGTCTGTCAGCTTACTCAAATATTTGTTGCTCAAAGTCCAGATGATGCCGGTATGATCTATAAAAACTCCGCGTATACCTTTAACAGGATCCGGATTAAAGATTATGTGAGTGCGCTGATGTGTTTTTAGATTAATTGAATATAAATCATGATAAGTTGCAAACCATATATTCCCATTCTTATCTTCAGTTATCGCCGAAGCACCTGAACTTCCAAATTCCGATTCATCAAGAGGATTGCCAAAGTGTTCTAATAATTTGGTACTTCGGTTCCATTTATAGATATAATTATGACTGCTGAACCATAGGTTATTCTGAGAATCTTCAAAAATTGCCTGGATGCTTACATTTTGTTCGGGTGTTCTAATATCTTTTTTATTTGGAAATGATTTAAACCTTTTTGATTCAGGAAAGTATATATAAAGTCCGTCAGCATTGGACCCTATCCAGATATTACCTGCCTCATCTGTATAAAGAGAAACAATACCCGGAATTTTATAATCCCGATTTTTGTACACATAATTGTAGGTTTTATTACCCGGGTTAAAAATTGTTAATCTGCCTCCATCGTTAATCCATAATCGTTCATTATGATCTTTTACTATCGATGTAATATTAAAATCTCCGATATTCCTGCGCGGATACATTGTATATTTACCGTTGATTTTATTGAACAAAGTTAGTCCTGCTACTGTACCCAGCCACAGAGTATTATCGTCATTATTAAAAATAGAGTATACAGCATTACGGTCGTTGTACCCATTATCTTTATTAATTATAGAATAATGTTCAAAGCCGCTTCTACTATTGCCGGAGAACTTATCCAAACCTGAATCAGTGCCAATCCATAAAACATTATCATTGGTAATAATAATGGACCTTACACTGTTATCGCTTAAACTATTCAGTTCATCAGTCCGATGTTTATATTGAGTATAATGGAAATCTGAACGAAGTATATTCTTGCTTTCAAACAGAAACAGTCCATCGCTTCCCGTTCCGATCCAGATATTACCATTTTTATCTTCTGCGATAGTTCTTAAATCCGGAATATTAAAAGGGATTTTTCTAAACAATTCAGTTCTGATATCCATCAGATCTATTCCACTATCAAGGTATGGTAATACCCACAGCAGTCGCCTGCTGTCCTCTAAAATGAGTTTAACAGAGTTGACGGAGATTGTTGTAGGATCATATGGGTTATGAGTGAAAACTGTAAAAGAATAGCCGTCATACTTATTTAGTCCATTCAGAGTGCCGACCCACATAAAACCCCTGCTGTCCTGCGTGATAGTCAGAGGGTAACTCTGCGAGAGCCCGTCATCGATGGTAAGATGTTTAAACACCTTTTCCTTGGAGGAAACGGATACATCATTATTTTCTTGTGCCCGCGCCTGGCAACTAAAGCACATTAAAAAGACCAGACACCAAAAATATGTCACATATTTTCTCCTGACAGGATCATTCAAATTTTGCAATCTTACAACCAAGCAATCTTCCTTCTTCCTACTTCATCAGCATCATTTTCTTAGTCTCAACGAAATTGCCTGCCTGTATTTTATAGAAGTAAACTCCGCTGACGAGTTTTGAAGCATTAAACTCAACTTCATAAGTCCCTGCAGGTTTTTCTTCATTAACCAGGGCAGCTACTTCTTTTCCTAATACGTCATAAACTTTTATCACAACTTTGCTTAACACGGGAACGGAATAATTAATGGTAGTTGTCGGGTTAAACGGATTCGGGTAGTTCTGATTTAAAGAATAACTCTCAGCCCTGATTTCAGAATTACCATCAATAGCAGTAGTATTGTTAATACTGCGGTAAATTCCATCGTTGTTGGTTCCCGCAAAGATGTGCTCATCCGGGGTAATTGTGAAGCATCGTATATAAGTAGTGTTCAGGCCGGAATTAATTGCTATCCAGTTAACGCCATTATCGCCCGAGCGGAACACACCGCCGTTGTTCGTCCCTGCAAAGATGCTTCCTTCAGAATTGATAGCCAAAGCAAGGACACTGATATTTGTAAGACCCGTCTGCGTCCAGCTATTCCCGTTATTGGCTGACATAAAAACACCGTCAAAAGTTCCGGTAAAAATTTGATTGTTTGAATTGATTGCAAGAGACCGGATGTGCTGATCTGTTAAGCCTGTGTTTATTGCTGTCCAATTGAAGCCGTTATCAGTGGACCGGAACAAACCATTGCTGGAAGTTCCGACAAAAATATCACCGTTTGAATTAATTGCAAGTGAGACAACACTCGGGTCGAACGATCCCGAAGTAAACCATGATGAGCCGTAATCTGTAGAGCGGTAAACATCGCCAAATGCTTCTCCTGCAAAAATATACCCGTCGGCATTAACAGCCAGAGAATATACATCCACTGTCGGTAATCCCCTGGATACCCAGCTGCTGCCGTTATTATCAGATCCAAAGACCCCGTCGCCTTCGGTTCCTGCAAATATAAATCCGTTAGGACTTCTTGCCAGGGAGTAGATCGTAAGATTTGTCAAACCGGAATTTACTGCATTCCAATGGCTTCCGTTATCGGTGGAACGGTATATCCCGGAGGCAGGTGTTCCTGCAAAAATATCTCCTGCAGGAGTGCTGAGAAGTGAATTAATACCAGGGCCTGTAGCAACATGCTGCCAATAGTTCTGCGCGTACGAATTACCGCCGGAAAAAATAATTGCAATTAAAAGAATCAGCTGTAGTATAATTTTCATAGTCCGCTCCTGTAATTAATAATTATGTTTAAAAATTTTGTTCTGCTATTTCAACAATATCATCTTCCTGGTTTCAATATAATTGCCGGCTTGTATTTTATAGTAGTAAACTCCGCTGGATAATTTTGAAGCATCAAATTGAACCTCGTAACTGCCCGCCGGCTTTTGTTCGTTAACCAATATTGCGACCTCATCTCCCAGAACATCATAAACTTTTATTACAACATTGCTCAATTCAGGAATTGAATAATTTATTGTAGTAGCCGGATTAAACGGATTCGGGTAGTTCTGAGAAAGAGAAAAGTCTGAGGGGATTATTTCCGCTTCAATCCCTCCCGTCACAATTGCATTTGTGCAAATTCCGTTCGGGTTTTCAGTTGTAAAACTCCCGCCGGCATGAACAATAATAGAATCCGCACAAATTTCTGCTCCATTTGGAACAAATAATGAAGTTCCATTAGTAATTTGTATACTTGTTTGTTGTGCCGCGGCAGAAGCCAGAGATAGGAGGACTATGGTAATAATTAAAAAATATATTTTCATCGTTCGCCTCATCGTGCTGTAATAGTTGCATTTGTTGTACTGGTTTTAATATAGCCGTATGTCCCGCTATCCGGTTCTTTCGAAGTGATTGAGTTAATTCTATCCTCAAGCGCTTCAATTTGTTTTTGCTGTTCTTTAACAGCTTCAACCAGCAATCCTACAAGATACTGATACTCAACCGACTTGGTTCTCATCGCATCATCGGCTGTATGAACAACTTCCGGTACTACTTTTTCAACCTCCTGAGCAATTAAGCCCATTTGCATTGATTGGTCCCTCTGCGGATCTTTCCACTTAAAATTAACTCCCCTCAAACCCATTACTTTAGACAACGCATCCGGTATAGTGCTGATCTCCTTTTTCAGCCTTACGTCAGATGGTGCATGGTAAGTGCCGTAATTTCCCTTAACAACCCCTCCTGCGTCAACATTAAAAACCTGACCAAAAAAACTTGCGATATCAAGTGCATTACCTGATGTAGCATTTTCCACTCTCACTGCAAGTCCATTGCCGTCTGTGGATGTACTTCTGATAACGGACGTAAAGTTACTACCGGAATTTACCACATCCAGTGCATGAGTCGGCGAATCTGTACCTATGCCGACATTACCCGACCCGTTAACTCTAAAAAGAATGTTAGCTGCATTATCCTTAACAGAGAATCCATCAGTTGTTGTATTCCCTCCAAGAGTTGCTTCAATTTCCTGAGCAGCGGCATTTGTAAAAAAGAATGCCAGAACCAGAAATGTGAAAAGAGTTTTCATTCTATCCTCCTTATTATTATATATTTATTTATGCAAAGTCTCCGGAACGCTTTTATAAATTCAGGTAGGTCCGCAGCAGGGCATATCATCCTAATTTCCAATTAACCATTGTTCAAAACTTAAATTGGTTGTATGGTCGGGATAACTCCAGTCAGGTTTTAGACACAGCCCGGTATTGCTTCTCCATATAAAATTTATAGAATCCTTGATATCATTTTTATCTTTAACAACCAGCAGTTGAATTTTCCTGTTTTCGAGTGATTTTGTTATAATCTCTGTAATAATATTCTGAGCCGAGAGAGCATTTTTAATTATCTCAATTTGTTTCAGATCATAACTGCCCCATACAATTCCGTCATTACCGGAGAGAAAATCGTTTTCATCGAATGAAATTAAAATCTCTACATTACTGCCGAAGGGTATCTGTATATTGTTCTCATCCGTTAAACCAATAAAGCTGATTATCTGATTATCTGAAAGCTCAATTTTGCCCAGATCAGAATAGGTGCCTTTTACTTTTATCGGTTTCATAGATTAAAGCCATTAATTATGAGCAATTCTTTATGGGAAAGATAAATTTAAGATGAGGCGAATTCCCGTATTATTCACGCAAATGTAAGCACTAATCAGGCAAATCAGTGTGGAATGCAGATTTTTTCCTGTAAATGGAGAATTAGATTAGGAAAAAGTGTGTGTACCCTGTTTTTTAATTTCCGGATTTCCTGTAGGCGGTCGGACTGCATCCAAATTGTTTTCTGAAAGCTCGTGCAAAATAGGACTGATCGTTAAAACCGACCTTAAAGCAGATTTCTGTAACATTGCCGGCATTATTCTTTAACAAGTCCGCTGCACGCTGCAGACGGACTGAATTTATTAATTTTCCTCCGGGCTGATCAATTAATGCGTTAAGTTTTCTGTTCAGCTGCGACATACTCATATTCGTCTGTCTGGCTAGTATTTCTACATTGAAATTTTCATCATCGAAATGTTTTTCAATTATACCTAAGGTTTTTTCCAGAAAAGCCCGGTCCGATGACACAGCAGATACTTCTGAGGGTTTTATAATTGTTGATTGGCTGAATTGTTTTCTTAGTTGTTTCCTCTGATCTATTAAATTCCTGATTCTGACTCTTAGTTCCTTTAAACTAAAGGGTTTTATAAGATATGCGTCAATTCCAGATTCCAATCCCTCTATTTTATCATTGAAACCCGCTTTGGCAGTCAACATTATTATCGGGATGTGACTGGTTTTTTCATCACTTCTTATTTTTTTGCTGAACTCGTACCCGTTCATCTTCGGCATCATTACATCAGTAATTATTAAATCCGGAATTTCTCTTTGCGCATTGAGAATTCCATCCTCACCATTGACTGCTGCAAATACATTGTATTCTTTCTCAAGCTGATCAGTTATATAGGCCCTTACGTCAGAATTATCTTCTACCAGCAATATAATTTCTTTGTTTAGACCTCTTTTAATAACATTGGCTAATTTTGTATTGCTTGTTCCGGCGTTTACATTTTCCGGATCATAATCAATAATTTGTGATAATGAATTTTCGTTTGGATGATCAGTTAAAAGTTCACTTTCGGGATCATACTTACCCCGCGGCAGCCGGACGATAAATTCAGATCCTTCCCCCTCTTTGCTGTTAACTGAAATTTTTCCTTTATGAAGCTCAATCAGTTCTTTGGCTAATGCCAGTCCTATCCCAGTTCCTTGGTGCTCCCTGGTCTGCGACCCGTCTACCTGGTAAAACCTCTCAAAAATTTTAGGAAGTCGATCTGCAGGAATTCCTATACCCGTATCTTTTATTTTTATTTCAACGGTTGATTCATTTGATGCAGCTACTTCAACTTTTATATGTCCATTTCCTCCGGTGAACTTAAAAGCATTCGATATAAGGTTATAAAATATCTTTTCCATTTTATCCGGATCAAAGATGACCGGTAAATTTTCGAATTCGGAATAAAATGATAATTTTATTTTTTTGAATTCAGCCAGGGATTCGAATGAATAGAAAAGGCTTTTAAGGAAAGAAACAATATTATGGGATTCTGCATTCAGTTCCAGGCTGCCCGACTCAATTTTGGAGATATCCAGAAGCTGGTTAATCAAAGTCAGCAGCCTCCTGGCATTCCTGTTGGCTACCTGCAGTTTCCCTTTTTCTTTGACCTTAATGTCAGAAGACATAACACTGTCAACCTGGCCAAGTATTAAAGAAAGGGGTGTTCTGAACTCGTGGGAGATGTTTGCGAAGAAACGGGATTTCATCTCACTCAGCTCCTTATACCTGAAGGATTCTATTGTCTCTAATTCCAGGCTGTGTTTCCACTGCTGCCTGTTCAGTTCATATCGTCTTAAAGCATACAGCAAAGTGATGATCAGCAGGAAATATAATCCGTAAGCCCAGCTGCTTAACCACCAGGGAGGAGTTATTAATATATTCAGGGCTGCAATGTTCTTATTCCAGATGCCGTCGCTGTTCGTACCTTTTACTTTAAGAACATATTCACCAGGGTCAAGACCTGTAAATGTCATCTCCCTTCTGGTGCCGAGCTGTATCCAGTTATCGCTAAATCCTTCAAGTTTATATTCAAACCGGTTCTTTGACGGAGCATAATAATCGAGCACTGCAAATTCCAGCGAAAAATTGTTCTGGTTGTATGCGAGTGTTATACTGTCGGTATCAGATATTACTCTCCTGAGAACAGAACCTGAGTCCTTTGCGGTAACTGATTTACTGAAGAGTTTGAAGTCAGTAAAAACAACATTCGCCGAAGAGTTTTTACCCGCAACCTGTCCAGGGTAAAAATAATTGAAGCCGTTTATGCCGCCGAAAAACATTTCGCCGGATCTGCTTTTGAAGAATGCCCCTGTATTAAATTCATTACTCTGCAGGCCGTCGTGTACATCATAATTTATGAACTGTTTTGTCCCGGGATTAAATTTGGACAATCCCTTATTTGTACTCAACCACAAATTGCCCTCACTATCGGGGAGGACGCCGTACACCACGTTGTCAGGCAGTCCGTCTTCGGTCATAAAATGTCTGCAGGTCCCGGTTTTTTTATCGAAGAGGTTCAAGCCTCCGCCTTTTGTTCCGATCCACAGTTTTTCATCCGGAGCAGCGGGATCGGGACAAATGCACAAGGTAGAATTGGAGTAAAGACTGTTTTTATCCGCCGGATTATTTCTGAAATAAGTAAACTTTCCGGATTCTTTATCGAAGCTTATTAATCCCAGGTTTGAGGTTAACCATATGAAACCCTCTTTATCCTCATACATCTGAGTTGTGCCGCCGAGGGAAGGATCAACATTATACATGTAAGAAATAAACTGACCGGTGTGTATATCAATCAGCTTACTTAAATAATAATTTCCGGCAACCCAGATAACACCCGAATGATCTTCGAGCATGCCGGAAACGGCACGATCATGACGGGGAACAGGAATAAACGGCGCCGGTTCATCAGTTTTGATATTTATACGACCCAGTCCCCGGTAATTATCAAACCACAGATACCCGTTTCTATCCTCCATTAATGGATAACCGCGGGCGTAGCCTGTATTGTTATCATAAGGCGGTTCATCATAAACTTTAAAACGACCGGTCTGCATATTCCAGTTAAAAAGCACCGCACCTCCTATGAACCACAGATTTTTCCGGGAATCCTGATAAATAGTGCGGATGCTCTGGTCATTAGAACGCAGCAATATTTCATTGGGAAAAGATTTAAACCTTTTCGATTCAGGGAAATAGGTATAAATACCGTAGGCATTCGTTCCCATCCAGATATCCCCTGCTTTGTCAGAACATATAGAAGCGACGCCGCCCCGTAACGGAAAACCGGGGTATTTGTAAAGATAATCGTAAGTTTTATTATGAATGTTGAACACAACAAGTCTTCCATGGTCGCTCATCCATAAGTTTCCATCGCGATCTCCTGCAGCGGCAAAGATAAAACCATTTGTATCAGTTATCCTGGGATAGCTGGTATAATGCCTGCTGTACCTGTTGAACTGAATTAAATTTGATGCGGTAAATATCCACAAAGTACTGTCGCTGTTAACCAGAATTTTCTGAACCCCGGGGAGATATTTATTTTTCGCAGTGGTATCAGCGAATGAAAAATGTTCAAAATCTTTTTTATTTCCAGCGGGCAGCTTGTCCATACCGAAATCATTACCCACCCACACATTGTTGTCATTATCGGCAGCAATTGACCTGATCTTATCATTGCTTAAACTGGCAGGCAATTCAGGCTGATGTTCATAATGGGTAAACCGAAAATTAGATTTTTCGATATCAGTACCCCTGATCATAAAAAGTCCAGTATGTAAAGTACCTATCCAGATATTTGATTCTTTATCCTCGGCAATGCATGTAATAAAGGGGAAAGAGGGCGGAATTTTCCTGAACTTCTCTGTCCGGGTGTCCATCAGGTCTACCGCACCTTCGATGTATGTCCCTATCCAGAGTAATCCTCTGCTGTCCTCAAAGATGACTGCTCTAGAATTGCCGGAGATTGATGTGGAATCGTAGGGATCATTAGTGAAGACGGTAAAGGAATACCCGTCGTATTTATTTAATCCGTTAAGGGTCCCGAACCACAGAAAGCCCCTGCTGTCCTGTGTGATAGCCAGAGGGTAATTCTGTGAGAGCCCGTCATCAATGGTAAGATGTTTAAACACCTTTTCCGGGGAGGAAATGGATACATCATTTTTTTCCTGTGCCCGCGCCTGGTAACAAAAGCACATTAAAAAGACCAGACACCAAAAGTATTTCACACAGTTTCTCCAGACAGAATAATGAGTTTATTTTGAAAATAGAGGATATGGAGGGTTGGTTGAACATAGTCATATAGGGGATTAAATCAAAGTATTATGCTGAATTTTTTATTTTTAGGGATATGGATGATGTTACAGGAGCCGGGGGGCGAGAGGGTTGAAAATCTTCTTACCTTACCCCTGGTAAAGAAGGTATACGCCGCCGAGTATAACAAGTATTCCGCAAACCCTTTTTGTCCATAATACTGCACGGGATTTTTCACTCCAGTTCAGATATTTCTGCACTTTAGATGTTAATGTTCCGGCACCGACAATTACGGAGCAGTGACCTATGCCGAATGCCGAAAGAAATATTACAGCAAGAAAATAATTTGTCTGCGCAGTTTGAAATACAACTCCCAGCACCGGCGCCATAAATGCAAAAGTACAAGGACCCAAAGCAAGGCCGAACAAAAGTCCAAGTACTAATGCTGCAAGGAGTCCCCTGGACCCGGGCCTCCTCAGCAGGGCATTGTTCCAGTCGAATTTAATTATGTCAAAAAGATAGAGTCCTGCAAGGAAGAAAATACCCGCAACCAAATAATTGCCTGTGCTGCCTATGTCGCCCATCAGCCTTCCCATCGAAGCTGTAATAACCCCGATCAATGCAATCGTGATGAGGATGCCTGCAGAGAAGATCAGAGAGATATTAAAGGTCCTCGCCGCAGAAATTCTCCCCTGTGAACTGATAAACCCTACCACGAGAGGTATGCTCGAAAGGTGGCACGGGGACAGAAGTATCGAAAGTATTCCCCAGCCGAAGGAAGCCGTAACCGCTATCCAGGCAGCGCCCGACATAGCTTCATACAGGGCGGTGAAAATACCTTCTATCATTTTACCCCTTCCTGTTTTTTGGTTTCAGTCCTTTTGCTTCCAGAATTTTATCTATTTCCTCCCCGGGATAATATCCTTCGTGCCGGTGAAATTCCTTTCCGTCAGCATCAAGGAAAACCTGCGTGGGGATTAGTCTTATTCCGTATTTCTGCGCGTAATGCTTCTGCTCAGTTTTCCATACATCATAGAAGACCACTTTGATCTGATCGCCGTACTTCTCCTCTACAGCTTTCATAACCGACTGCATCTGCCTGCATGGAACACAATTAACCGATCCGAGCTCGATGAACGTCACTTTCACTTTGCTGTCATCCGCGGTTTTCTTTTGCGCTGAGGCCGGTACAGTAACAAGCAGCATTACCGCAGCCAGAATAATTTTTATCATGACATATTCTCCTTAAGCCAGGTTATAATCTGATCATCCTTCGGGATCACCCCGTAGCTTTTCACTTTTTCATTTATCACCAGTCCCGGCGTCATCATAATTCCGTAGTTCACAATTTCAGTCAGATCAGTAACCTTTTCAACTTCTGCATCAATATTGTTCAGCTGTACAAGCGCCCTTACCTTGCTCTCAAGGGTAAGGCATTTTTTACAGCCCGTTCCCAGTATTTTTATTATCATTTTTATATCCCTGCTTTCTGATAATCTTTTAATTTATCAATCATTTTTTCGTCATATTCAATTTTGTATAATAGAGTATTGTCGGCGTTAAACACAAGAACAGAGGGAGTGAACCAGGCTTCATACTTTATCTGCAGATCGTTATGTTCATAGGCATCAATTATCCAGTAATCATATTTATCGCCATTCTCCTTAACAAAATTCATAATGTCAATTGTCTGATCCTTACACATCTGAAGCGTACACCAGCACGACATTGAGGTACTGAAAAGAATAATTTTTGTCCCGGGAAGAGTTAAAAATTTATCCCGGCCGTAATCATAAAAAATATTGCTGAACTGCAGGTACCACCGGTTGAAAAGAAACATTGCCGAATCCGCGGAAATGCTTTTCGATTCCGATTCCAGCTGAGTAAAACTATCTCTTAAGCTGTCCAATGCCGCCGGCGCGATCTTATATGTACTTTCAGCTTCTGCCTGATCAATTTCAGAAAAGAGTGCAGTCCGCAGCCCTTCAAATTCAATATTCGATTTTGGGTTATCTCTGTAGTTTAAAAAAATGTCACAGGCTTTTTCCTGTATTGATTCATACAGCTGTGCAAAACAGGCTGAAGAAGAGAGGAGCAGGCATAACAGGATCAGTCTTTTCATAAATTTAATTGGCTATGTCTGTCAGCCAGTGGACCAGTGTTGATTTTGTCGGGATCTTGCCCTGGCTTAAAACTTTGCCGTTTACTATAAGACCCGGGGTCATCATTATGCCCAGGTCGGCATACTTGTTAAGATCCGTTACTTTTTCAAAGACGGCTTCAATATTATTTTCTGCTGCGGTTTCCCTGCATAAAGCCTCAAGCTTATGACAGTTGGGACAGCCGCCGCCGACTATTTTTATGTTCAGCATTTCTCCACCTTTTTTATTTAATTGTTAAAACAAACTTCCGTAAATGAGTCCTGTTGCTGTAGCCATTATAACTACCAGCGTAACGTACACTACCGTTTTCTGGGTTCCGATGACGCTCCGGATGACGAGCATATTGGGAAGCGACAAGGCAGGACCCGCAAGCAGCAGTGCAAGGGCAGGACCCTTCCCCATACCGCTGTTAATCAATCCCTGCAGAATCGGTATCTCCGTAAGCGTTGCGAAATACATAAATGCACCGGTTATCGACGCAAAGAAATTCGAGAATAATGAATTGCCTCCCACAAGTCCCGAAATCCATTCATTGGGAATTATTCCGCCGCTTCCGTTATTCGAACCAAGTAAAAACCCGGCAACTAGAACCCCGGCACCGAGAAGAGGCATAATCTGCTTCGTAAATCCCCACGTTTCCCCGAGCCACTCATTGGCTTCATCCCTGGAAAATGTTAAGATTATCGTAGTAGCAATCACCGCGGCAACAAATGGAATTACCGGATGCTCATAAAAAATAACTGCAGATAAAATCACCGCCGCCGTTCCGATCACCACGTAAATCTTTTTAACTTTTATTATGTACGCCATCGAAAGAGCAAACCCTATCCCGAACAGCGCGGTAATGAACCACTTACCCGCAAACATAAAATACCAGAATCCGTGAGTTTCGCCGGAAGGTTTTCCCCAGTTAACGAATACAAGAATAGCAACGAGTATAAAAAAGTGAAGTGCTGTCTGCCAGAAAGGTCTTGTTTCCTCAACTTCGGGCATGGCCAGCTGATTATTTTCCTTTTCTTTTTCCTCTTTCCTGTATATGAAAGCCATGACCAGACCGATAATCACACTGAAGGAAACTGCTCCCACAATCCTCGCAATGCCGAGTTCCATTCCCAGCACCCTTGCAGTCAGAATTATTGCAAGAATATTTATGGCCGGACCCGAATAAAGAAAAGCGATTGCTGGCCCAAGTCCAGCGCCTCTTTTGTGAATCGATGAAAAAAGCGGCAGTACCGTGCAGGAGCATACCGCGAGGATCGTACCCGAAACAGATGCAACAGTATACGCCTTCCACTTAGATGCGCGGGCCCCGAAATACTTTATTACAGAGGCCTGGCTTACAAAAACCGCAATAACGCCGGCGATAAAAAACGCAGGCACCAGGCAGAGCAGGACGTGTTCCTGTGCGTACCATTTAGCAAGTGCAAAAGCTTCAATTACTGATCTCTTAAAAGATTCATTTTCTATCGGCAGGTAGTATGCAAATAGAAAGAATCCGAGTATCCACAGAAAAGGTTTGTATTGATCTCTCCAGTTCAAAATTCCCCCGGGTCTCTGAAATTATCCCAGAATTTTTACTTTATTAGTTACTGCTTTGCGTGCAACCAGTCCGGCTGTTTTAAGAATATCAAATATCCTTTCATCGGCTATCTTGTAATTAACACGAAGTCCGTCTTTCCAGGAAACAACAATTTCCTGCTGGACGAGGATCTTCATGTGCCGTGAAAGGTTAGACTGCTCTAGTCCCAATGCGGGACCAATCTCGCAGCTGCACTTTATTCCGTCCATCAGAAATTCCACTATGCGTATCCTGTTCGGGTGTGCAAGGGCGGTTAAAATGCCGGCTTTCAATTCTTCCTGGGTACTTTGCAAAACAGATCCATCTCTTTATTTAATTTGACTATATGAGCAACTACTCATATAGTGTGCCGGACAAATTCCCTTCTTTTCTCCAAAATTCGCAGTAAAACAAGTGTATTGCATTCTTATTTGCAGGAAATATACTATCCCCATTCCCATTTTCGGCCATTTCTCACCCTCCAACCATTCACACATTCAACCTGCCTGCCGAAGTGAAACTTAGGCAGGTCACTCAATCTCTGGTCTTCTCATCTTCTTAATTTCGTAACTTTATCAAAGACGGCGCAGCCGTTCCTTGCGTCCTTTCCTCAGCGCCTCCGCGGTGAACCTTCTAAACTTCTCTTCCATCCCAAGTCATCTTAATTTCCGGTTTTTAGTCTTTGAATAATTTCTGCAGCATTTTTATTTGCCGGGTCGAGGTCGAGAGATTTTTGGTAATTAACGAGTGCATTCTGTTTGTCGCCTTTGGCAAGATAAGCTTCGCCCAGACTATCATACGTATTTGCAGTAAGCGGGAAGTATTTTGTATTCACAAGGAAAACTGCAATTGCCGCATCCGTATAGCCTGCCTGGAGCAGCTGATACCCGGTATTGTTCAGCATCCTGTCATTTCTAATTTCATAAGGCGAGAGATATTCCTTGTAATTTTTTACAAACTCATCAGCACTTTTTTCTTTTATTATGTTATAAATAAATCTGCCGGCGTTTATCTGAAGGGGAGAGGGCTCAGTACCCTTCAGAACCTGGAGGATTCTTTTCGAAATGTTCTCCGCTCCAAGGTCAAAGTTGGAAAGAATGATCACTGTATATTTTCCGGCAAGGTTCTGATCGTAAACCGCATTCCAGCCGGGAGAGCCGCCGGCTACCCCAAGACCGAAATCCGGTTCAGCCTTCAAATCAGACCATGTCTGTTTTCTGCTTTCATCAAACCGGTTGGATAAAAGCACTTTAGAATCATCATCCAGAATCTTATTATCATACTGAAGAGACCTGTCGAGCTTCAGGAGATCTTCAGCCGTAGAATACATTCCTCCTGCAGGGGTCGGCACTGAAGGTGTCCTTTCATACGTCGATTCTTTCCTGTCGTCGGGAGTAATGATATATCCCCTGGCAGCGTTCTCAACTTTTGTATCTTTATAAACAAAGCCTGAGTTATTCATATTCAGCGGTTCAAGGATCCTCTCCTTCAGATTTTTTTCGTAAGATTTTCCTGTGACCCTCTCAATTATTCCTCCAAGGATTACGTAACCTGAATTTGAATAAGATTCAGATGTCCCGGGTTTAAAGAGAAGCGGTTCCCGGGAAATAAGTGAAACAAGCTTCAGGACCTCCCTGTAGTTTTCAGGATTCTGCTGAAATTCCCTGATCCTGAAATAATCTCCCGTCCCTGCGGTGAATGTCAGAAGTTCCTTCACAGTTATCAGGCTGTCGTTTTCATTATTGTAAACAGGAAAGATCTTTTTCAGGTTGTCGTTCAGGCTGATTTTTCCTTCCCGGATCAATTGTGCTGTCATTATCTGGGTGAACAGTTTGCCGATAGAGCCGATATTGAATTTTGTATCGGTCCGGTTCGGCAGAAGTTTGTCGTAATCGGCAAATCCATATGCTTTCAGAAATGGAACCCCGTTGTTGTCTGCAGCCAGCACTACTCCCGAAAAAATATCCTGTCTTGAAGCATCCGTCAGCAGCGAATCGAGTCTGCTGAATTTGTCGCCTCCAAAGACCGCGGAAGAAAAACAGAGGATAAAAACAAGTAAGCAATTTTTCATAACATTTCCTTTATTCAAATGACTGGTTACAAATGTTATGACGGACGCGGATGGAAATTGTTCAATCCTGAATAATAACCCCATTTTTATTGCAATTTTCCTCCCCCAAACTCCTCTACCTTTCCACCCACTCACATTCTAAACTCTCACCCTCTTACCTTCTTATCCTCAACCCATCATCCAACCTGCCTGCTGGTTCGCCAACCGCAGAGAAAAATTTCAACCCTCCTTCTTCCTACCTCACCAACACCATCTTCCTCACCTCCACAAAACTTCCCGCTGTTAACTTATAGAAATACACCCCGCTCGCCAGCGCCGATGCATCAAACTTCACCTCATATTTCCCGGCCGGTTTTTCTTCATTAACGAGCGAGGCAACCTCATTACCTAAAACATCATAAACCTTCAGCGAAACAAAATTATTATTTGTTATCTGATAGTTAATAACTGTTGCAGGATTAAAAGGATTGGGGTAATTCTGCATAAGACTGAAATCTGAAGCATTCAGATTTCTGTGCGCAGGACCATCATCCGCGGCAGTTACCTCAGCATACTGCAGCCTTGCCAGATAGAGGTTCCTGTAGCCTCCGGTGCCTCCTGATGTATCAAATATATAGTCCTGTCCGGTCAGGCCTGTCAGATAGCAATTTCCTCTTTCATCTGATATAATGGCGCTTCCCTGGTCGTAGTCGGGACTGCCGGCAACCTTAGCCCACTGGATTTCACCATCGGGACTATAACAGGCGGCAAACATATCATTGTAATCGATCGGGTTCAGTATTACTTCGTGCCCGAGGTTGAGCTGGCCTCTGAAAATTCCAGTAATAAAAGTATACCCATCGCCGGTGCACGAAAGAAAGTTATCATTGCCGAGCAGTGCATCCGCGGTATTATTGCCCGGGGGAATTTCATTAAGCCATATAAAATTTCCCTCAGGATCCATTTTTGCAACAAAGAAATCATATACCCATTGAGGTCCATTGCCATGCAGTCCCCCGAAACTTGTAGAATCAAACAGGTTGCCGCTTAAGTATGCATTCCCTGCATTATCAGTCCGGATGTTGAACCTCTGAACCGTGACATCCTCAATAAAGTTTATCCTGAGTACAGTACCCGAAGGATCATACTTAACAACATACTCATTATATGAAAAGACAGCTGTCGTATCGAACCCGTTGAATGACAGCGGTCCGTTGAAAGCAAAACCCGTTACCCACATATTCCCGTTTATGTCCTTTGTAATATCGCTTATCGTTGCAGCGTTTACCTGGTCAATCGAAGAAACCTCATTGCCGTCCCCATCAAGAGTAATAACTGAAGAAACAACCGGGTAATCGCTCGTGCCGATAAAGATATTACCCGAATTATCGGCCGATAAAGCAGAAATGACGCCGTATTCATTTACGAAAAGACTGCCGTCCTTCAGCC
This sequence comes from uncultured Ignavibacteria bacterium, assembly GCA_963832715.1. Lineage (GTDB taxonomy): Bacteria > Bacteroidota > Ignavibacteria > Ignavibacteriales > Ignavibacteriaceae > DATFVA01. Next base: position 300,865 of record CAWHVB010000008.1, read on the forward strand.
ATTGAAGATTTCCGCCGCTGTCAAGTTTCAATATAAAATTAGCCGGCTCTGTACCGGTATGGACAAGTATTTCCGAACCGACAGTCATACTGTCTAAATAAGTACCTATGCAGATGATGCTTCCGCCTCCGCCGACCGCTATTTCTGAAACATCTGCTTTGCCGTAAATAGTATCTTTCCATACCGTGAAGTCCGCGGGATTTTTTTTAATGATCTCAATATCTCCGTAGTAAGCAATGCTGTACAGCTCCCTGAAATTTACAAGGCGCGCACATACAGGATTGCCGGAACTGTCGATTGCAGCAGGACTATGCAGGTATGCCGGGTTGGTCTGTATATCCAGCGGGACGGTATTCACCCATTGGAATGTCTGGGCTTCTGCAGCCACGCAGAAAAAGAATGTAATAAATAAAAGTCTCAGGCTTGTCATATTTTTCTCGTATTGGTTGTTTCCGGTAATAGTGAAACAAGCCGTTCCATTTGGGACATTGCCGGGATACTTGCCCAGGTCGGAGGGCTGAAGTCGGAGATCGGAGGTCGGAGGTCGGAGGGCGGAAGTCGGAGGTCGGAGATCGGAGGTCGGAAGTCGGAGGTCGGAGGGCGGAGGTCGGAGGTCGGAGGTCGGACAAACTAAAACCTCATCCTGACTGCCTTCGCATCCGCCGTATCCGCGCTTAACTTATTTCCCGTTTTATCAAACATTGAAAGTCCCACGACTGCAGTAAAAGAATTTCCGTCATCAGACAGGGAGATAGTCTCGTCAATAATACCGAAGCCCCCGGCAGGAAATCCTCCGTTCTTCGTCATTTCCTCAAAAGAAGCCGGCATATTATTCCAGTAGAACTGGTATTTTGTATAGTACTTCCCATCCGAAGTTTTCTTCCAGATGCCGTAGGCGGGCGGAGTAGGGGGAACGCCGTCATAGTTCGAGGACTCAGTCATAGTGCCACCTGCATTATACACTCTCATAAATTCAAAATCCTTAATCTCTGCAAATATCCCGGACCTGAATTGAATGGGACCCTTCCACGCACCGACAAGCCGTGCAGAATCATCTGCCGGACTGTTCCCGCAGGAAAGATTTATTCCCGCTGCAGCTGCAAGCACAATAAAATTATTAAAGCCCGTAACCCGGTCCTTTTACTCATAAGAACTCCTCGATATTATAAGATTATATACATTTACTATTAGAATCTTCTCCCTCTCAAATCCCGTCACATGCAAACAGAATGAGTGAATGGGTGAATGATTGAATGGACGAATGAGTGAATATCTTCTTCCTCCTACCTCACCAACACCATCTTCCTCACCTTCACAAAACTTCCCGCTGTTAACTTATAGAAATACACCCCGCTTGCCAGCGACGATGCGTCAAACTTCACCTCATACTTCCCGGCCGGCTTCTCCTCATTCACAAGCACTGCAGCCTCATTCCCCAGCACATCATAAACCTTCAGCGAAACAAAATTATGCATTGCTAACTGATAATTAATAACTGTTGCAGGATTAAAAGGATTGGGATAGTTCTGCGAGAGATAAAATTCCGACGGCTGATTATCTTCAGCAACAGATACCGGGGGAAGAACAGTAAGATAGCAGGTTTTGACCAGCGAGTCTGTTCCGAGTGAATTAGATACAGCCAGCGAGACTTCATAATCGCCCGGGACGGAATAAATTATACCTGCCGGATTCTGATCGGAAGAAGAGGCAGGCGTACCGCCGGGAAAGTTCCATTGCCAGGATGAAGGCTGAAATGACGACTGATCATAAAAATTCAATCCCGTGCCTGCATAAACAATTACAGAATCGGTAGTAAAATCTGCGACCGGCTTCAGATCCCTGTTCGGTCTGAACGCCTTAATTTCCGTACCCGAACCGATGATTATCATCGTTCCGTCCTTTGCAAGAACGGGACCGCAGTAATAGTTGTAAGGCACAGCCATCTGCCAGATGAGCGTGCGGAGGTCGTGACTGAAGCAGTAGTATTTCCCGCCTGCATCCAGGCTATTGCATATATAAACCCTTCCCTCGCCGTCAACAGATATAGTGGGATTATATCCGAACGGAATACTGATATCCGAAGAATCGATCACACTTCCGTTATCCTTGTCAAGCAGTTTCACGGCATCATAGTCTATTATATAGACATTGCCTGCGGAATCCGAACCGAAATTGCCGGTCAGGTTTGTCCCAACAGGATCATATTCCCATTTAACCGATAGTCCCGAGCCGTTATCCTTCAGGGCAATCAGGTTCCCGCCGTCGCGGCATATATAAATAGTTCCGTCGCTGCCTATCGTAAGCGGGAGCTCCTGGTCGCCGTCGCCTGCCAGCGGGTCCGACTCATACTTATAATCACCCGTTTCCATATCGAGTCCGAACACTGTCTTTGCAGTATTTATCGCACCCTTATAATGATAAAAAGTATTCTGGTAAGCCGCATAGCCGGCATTGGGAGCGACAGGAATTGTGTAATCATAGTCCCATACAGTTTCACCGGTATATTTGTCGAGTCTTTTTCCCCTCACAACAGGGTCGCCGTTACAGGCAAACAAAACACCCGCATTGCCGCCGAACATATCCTCATACACTGCCCACATCACCGAGCCGTCGGCAGGGGAGAGGGCGTAGAGAGAGTCGCTCGAATAATCGTGTGCATACACTCCAAACTCCGAAAAGCCCACCGCATACATTATTGAAGTAGGGTAAACCTGCTTATCCCATATCAGGCTGCCGTCAGTTAAACTCCGGCATTCAACCTTTGCAGTATAAGAAGGAGAAAAAGTCACGCGTGAAGTAACAAATTTATCCCCGTAAGTAAACACAGAATTTCCCCATACGGAAGAAGATGAAGAGATTGTCCAGGCAGGAGAATCCACGCTGTCGGGACCGACAATCTTGCTTAGTCCGTTCCTCTGGTTGTTCCCCCCTATGGTCGCCCAGTTCTGCGGATAAACATTGAAGATGAAAACCGCAATAGCAAAAACAAATAATTGTATAAAAGTCTTCATAACCGCTCCGCCAAATGTTTTCAATGGTTTATTACTTAAGATACAATAAAAGAATAAAAAGCAACACGGGTAATACCGCTGCCGTCAGTCAGATAAAGTATTGTCATTTCGAATCCCCCGGCTCATTCAGCTCACGTTTCTAAGCCGGGGGGTGAGAAATCTTAAAATGATTGGATTATAGCCATCCCCGGATTATAATAAACTGCCCGAAGTAATCAGGCTCATCCGTAATATTTGCAGCCGCTAAATTAAATATGACCAGCTGACCATTATCAGGATGACGCGGATGACTGCGGCAATCGGCGGGAAAGGAAGATCAAAGCCCCACCAGTATACCGCACCGGGCAGAAGGAGAACGAGTCCCAGGATAGCTCCTGTTTTATATCCGCCCCACAGAAGCCAGACGGCATAAGCTTCCGCAATGCAGATGACCAGGAATCCGATAAGAAGAGGGATTGATGTGGCAATACCGTGGCGTTCAAATCCTCCTCCCCCGTAGGCGGGATAACCGAATACATAAGGAATGCCCAGGCCCGCGGAAAGATTGCGGATAGCCATGACCCACGGTATACCCAGTCCGAACGCTGAAACGGCAGTTAACACAGCGGCAATACGAATTGAAACAGAGACATTGATAATTTAAACTCCGTTTGATCGGGAAATAAAATAACAAAAAAAAAGTATGAAATGCTGCGGCTCAAAAGCAAAGGAAACCAGTTCTCCATTTAATATTAAAAGATAATTTATGAAGTAAGGATGGACCTTAGATCTCATTATCTTTAGAGAAAAGTAAAACCTAGGACCGTCATTTCGAATCCCCCGGTTTATTCAGTTCAGGATTCTAAGCCGGGGGGTGAGAAATCTTAGATTGATGGGGATGTAACTATCACCAAATTATTTTAATGAAAGAAAGGGGCTTATAATTTTATCTTTTGAAGATTTTTGTTTGATGATATGCTAAAGAATCAAGTGCAGGCCACAAATATCTTTCCTCAGGTTTAATGATATCTCTGTTTTCAAACGTAATCAGATGCCCGGCAATATTACTATTTGAGTTTAATCTATTTGATACTAAAACTTTATACCTATCAGAAATACTAACTAATCCTTCATCGAAAGTCCAGTGACATAACTTACATAAAGAGATACCATTTTGAGGTAAGTCATTATTTGAAATACTCCATGGAATTATACGAGCTCCATCGACTGCTGTATGTCCATCCGGAGTTCTCATTCGTATTCCACAGAAAGAACACCTATGTTCATAAGCTTTAACTACTGCTTTTCTAAAACCTTGGTCTCTAACTTTCTCTTTATATGAATCATCTCCGGGATCCGGGTAAATAATTTTTGGCTTCCTCCCTAAAAGGTTTAATGAATATTCAAATGATTCAATATTTATCTTGCCTTGGATTAATATTGGTTCTGAAATTGAGGAATCAAAATACGTATCAACAAGTACACTCCTCAAGATGTTTCTTTCTTGATTATTGCACAATAACAAAAACAACTCATTGTCTAATTTTGCCCCCGATATTAATTCTAAATAAAGGATAAACTGAAGATATTTCTCTGTATAATTAAGCACACCCTTTAAACCCTTATTTGGAATTAAATGCCAGAATGACGTCCTTTTTCAAATGGAAAAATGGATAAACAATTTTTCCCTTTTTATTTAATGACATTACAATAGACCAATAAGATGTGAATGTCTCTCTTAATTCTGGTGTTAATTCAGTAAAATTTTCTTTTATCATTTCCTCTGCCATTAAATCGATTAATGATAAAAGCAGTATTGGTTTGTGCGGTGCTTGGTATCTGGTTTGAGATGGATATTTATTTTTTCCCTTATCCGTATGCAAAGATGAAAAAGCCTTAATATAATATTCAAGCTTATCCATAATTTATGGAAGAAAGAATGGTGGTATCGTTAAAATCTTATCGGATTTTTTTAGATTATGTTTCAGCAAATATTCGAACATTCTTTGCTGTCAAAGATGCTCGACCTTTAGAAAATGGAATATTGTGATCGAAATGCAGGTTTTCCCTAGAGCCACATTTTACTCAACGTCCCTTATCTCTAGCGAGAGCTCCATTTTAACCGAGGTGGGAATTAGTCTTGTGTGCTGTATAGGGATAACTTTATGTTTTGAAATATATTTTACAGGTTTAAGAAAAAACTTGAAAACTTGTCAATTGGTCATTACAATTTTAACATCAATTAGATTAAAAAACCCTTTATAGCACCATATTCCATCTTTCATCTTTTCATAAACTTTAATTTTGTGCGAATGATCTATTAAACCCATTTTGAGCCTGAGCTGCGGTAAAAAATTTTCCGTTCTCGGTGAGGGTTCCTTTTGGTGTGGTCAGGGGTTGATTGATTTCCTTAGGTTTTTTCGATACATTTTTAGGTATGTCATTCCCTTCATAAATCAGAGTGCCTGTCCTTTTATCCCATTTATCTTTGTATGGTGCATTTTTACGAACAGACATTAAGAAAATAGTATCCAGGTTTGATCTGAAAATTCATCCCTTTTTGAACATTAACATGCTCAACAGACATTAATTCAGCGTAAGAAATTATTTCGTCTGTCTTAATTTTGGTTTTAATGAAGAATGATTTCACCTAATATTTATTTCAAAACACTTAACCATTTAGTGATATACGGAAGTGGATGTATAATCTTAAATATTTCAGAATTTTTAAAATAATCAGATAATTGTTTTCTAATTGATCAATTGAGGAGACCCGGCAGAATTGTATTTTAATTTTATTTAGTATATAATGTTCTATTAAATCTAAAACTTCGCTAGTGGGATAGGCTTTATTTTTGATCACTTATTTTTGTTTCACCATAGCGTTTGAAATATTCGGCTAGATCATCTGACTCAATTAATGAGTTGCATATCTCACAATTACAAACCATCTTATGATATATATCTTTAATAGAGTTCATTTAGTTTTTAATAAAATATTCTGAGTTTCGGGATCATAATTATCCTAGTATGAAATTGGGGAAAATAAAACTTAGCAAGAGGAACACCACCCCCAACAGGAACAACCGATCGAGATTCACCATACTCTACTCCATGTCCCTACTCCAGCTCAACTTTAAATCTTTTCCCGAGAAGACAATTGACAAATAACTTCCATCTAGAATAAGTATCGGTATATCGAGTTGATTAAGAGATTCCATAAACTCTTTATATTTTTTTAATAAAGTTTCGCTCAAATTTGTCTCAGAAAAATCATCAACCCATAATAATATCCACAAACGTTATCTGATAAAAATCAATAATATTTATTACAATAAGAAGTGTCCTGTAATATTTCTTTACTTATTGCTAATTCAGCAAATAATTTATCATTATGGGTTAGAAATTTTCTAAAGGATCGTACAAGTTTAACATTAGAATCTAATTCTAAATCAAAATTATCCGCTTCCAGATAAAAATATGGAGCAATAAAAAAAACTGGCTCAATTTTCACATCATCTAAAAATTCTTTAATATCGTCATTTACGTGATTGATGATATACTTTCTTTGAAAATCAATGACATTTTTACTGATTTCATCATAGTGATTAGTTTCCAAATCAACTGGCTCTAGTCAGCTCTTCCCAACTATTTCGTTAATTTTTGAATTGTAAATTTGAGCTAAATTTTCAATCGATTTTTTAATAACCCATTCATTTTCTTTTTTTCTCATTATTGTTTTTACTGGATGTTGGAAAGCATAAGTTTGAGGATCAATAAAATAATTTTTTTTTGATAACTGAGATATAAAAGCAGCTATTCCTTCAGGAGCATGAGCAACAATATTGGCATTAATTCCAATTAAATCAAAAGAATCTTTAAACTCTCCTAAAAAATATTTGCTCTCACCAAAGGTTCCAAATAATACCAAATGCAAACAGTCACCATTATGAATTTCCATCTTATCCCCTTTCCATAATATATTGCTTGATATATTTTATTTTGGGTAACCATTGATTAGAGTTTCTTTCTGCCTTTAATATATTTATCAATTTATTTTCTTCCGTAAAGATTAATATCCCAATTCCCCTCCTTTTTGCTTCATTAATAATATCCTTTCTAAATTTTTTATCAGGTAGACATATATAGATGTAATCAAATCCATTTAAATTTATTTCAGCCTGTTTAATGGCTCTACGCCAATTATTCAATTTCAA
>CAWHVB010000009.1:0-296919 GCA_963832715.1 uncultured Ignavibacteria bacterium
TTTTCTTTTTATTCCACTTCGTGGAGGAAAGTTATAGAACAAATCCTTCTTTTTATTTTTTTTAGCCTTACTGCCAGTGACCACTCCTTCATTATGTAGGAATAAGTTGTAATCCTAAATAACCAGCTTGCTTCTTTATTCTTTTGATCTGCTGTTCTTTGTATTTTTTTTGATATTGAATTAATCCTTGTTCAACATAATCATAGCCTTTAGTCATAACATTATAGTAGATAACAGCAATCTTTCTGGCAGTGGCTTTATTTGCAACCAGACCTCCTTTTTTTGCTTTTATTCTTCTATAAAAACCAGCCAAAGCAGAGTATTTACTGTTAGCAATTGATTGTGCAGACTCACGAAAAATTTGACTTACTTTGGTATTGCCTTTTTTTTTCTGTTTTTTTTATTGCTTTTACCCGATTGGTGTTTTGAAGGTGAAAGGCATGCCCAGGATACAAAGTGTTTTTCAGTTTTCCAGTTAGCTTTAAGATCAATCCCAGTCTCCGCAATAACTTCCATAAGTGTTTTATCGTTTAGTCCAGTAATTTGTGATGGATCTTTCCCTCCGGTTAATTGCATTAGTCTTTCGTGAAGCATACTTATTTGAGGGGGATTATTACGTATACGTTTGGGAGTATTTATATTTTCCGGAACAGGTTTATCCTTTGTCATTGTTTTAAGTAGAATTTCAGTTTGTTTATCACATTCTGAAATTTGTTGTTGGTAGAATTCATAAGAATTAACAGCTTGTTTAAGAGAAAAAATGTAATCCTCTCTGAAATTACCTTTTAGAGAAGATATAACCGAAGCCCTTTTAGTTTTAAGAATACTTTTGTCACAAAGTTCTACAAGTATCTCTGGGTTTCTTTCTCCTTGAATAATTGCTTTCAGAATTCTCATTCCGCTTGCCCCGCTAATATTACTTATAACATTATGCAGCTTAATGTTCATTGAGTCTAATGCTTTCTGCATATGTTGTATGTGTTGTGAAGCTAAGGATATATGATCATTTCGCAAACGAATATATGTCCGAAGCTGACGAATTGAATCCTCTGGAACAAAGCAAGCTCTCAGCAGACCAAAACTATGCAGCTGCTGAATCCATTGACAATCGGAAACGTCACTTTTACGTCCGGGAACATTTTTTACTTCTCGCGGATTTACTAAACATGCATTTATCCCTGATTCTTCAATCATATCGTAAAGTGCATACCAGTAAATTCCTGTTGCTTCCATAGCAACATGTGTAATACCGCTTTCTTTAAGATATTTGATGACATTAAGGTAGTCATCAGTAAAAGTAGAAAACTGTCTGACTTCCTTGTCTTCAATGCCAATAAAGATCTTTTCAGTGCCGATATCTATGCCGGCAGAATTCGGATACATTTTTTCTAACTTAGACATAGTTACCTCAACTTAATGTTAGTGAATCAATACTAAACAGAACTAACAAGCCTGAAGATTAAGTAGTCTATGTATACTGCCAGACGGGAATTCCGAAAAAAGAATATTATCACCATGTTATGATTGACAATCTTCAGAACAAGTCTTTTCTACGAGTTTTTATAACATCAAAGTAAGAACTGTCAAATTGCATGTTACTTCTGCTTTAACTCAAGGTCACTATTTTAATGAATAAACGCAATGCGTTTTTAAAAGTCTTTTCTTGGCGCAAGAAAAGTAACAAAAGAACATGCTCTGCAAAAGAATTGCTAAAAAATTACTTCATTTCGCTTCGATAAATGAACTCGTCCCGATAGAAATCGGGACTCAGACAGCATTTATCGATTATCCCGCCCTAAAGTTTGAATATATTAGGCGGGATAAACGCTCCATTCCGTAATTTTTTCCCCCCGCCTACTATAATTTAATTTAAATTCGGGCGGGGTACCGCAATTCTTTTGAGGAGCGACGAACCTCGGAACATAGTCTCCCTGACTAGACTAAAAAAAATACTCGTAAATGTTATTTCGAACGATGCGTTTAGTTGATTTGGAATGCCACCGAGAATTCTGTAATACGTTTAAGCGGAAGAGGTTTTTTTCCTGCTCTTAATTTTCTTAATGAGATGATAGATACCTTCGACTAAAAAAGGCAGAAGGAATATCGCCGGCAGTATGTATTCTGCTTTCTTAATGAATTCAGCCATCAGCTTTTTATCGCTGCTGAGTAATGTTGCTGCACCAAGCCATAAACCGACCCAGAGAGCGCCCCCGATAAGGTTATACACAATAAACTTTTTCCATTTCATCTGACTGATACCGGCAATGATGCCGTTGAATTGACGGAGTCCTTGTATAAATCTTGCAACAGCAACTATGAGTCCCCCTCTTTTCTGAAAATATTTTTCCAGCTTCTTTACTCTTTTTTCTGTTAAGAAAACATATTTACCCCATTTTGTAATAACTTTGCGTCCCCCGAAATGACCGATAGCAAAACCGGTATTATCTCCCATAACGGCACCGGTGAAGCTTAAGACACCCACGAGAATTGGATTCAGCTGTCCGAGTGCAGCGAACAATGAGCAAATAATCAGCATAGTTTCACCCGGAACCGGCAGGCCGAAATCTTCCAGATATATTGCAAAGAATACCGCCCAGTAGCCGTAAGTCTGGATATATGGTATTATTGTCTTAATGTAAGGAGCTATTGAAGGAAACTGTTTTAATAATTCATGCATATAAATATTTAGTTCTGTAACTGAATCTATTAAAAGGAAGCCTCACCCGTCGTTAGTACTATCATTGTACGAGTGATGATCACACATACAGTAAAAAGATTCCGGCTCTGCATAAAAAAACCCGGCTGTTAACCGGGCTTTGAAGATAATATTGAGACTATGGTCATTTCATAAGGATCATTTTCTTTGAGGAAGCAAATGACCTGGTGACGCCCTTTGCTTCAATCCTGTATATATAAACTCCCGAGGTCAATCCGGATGCGTTAAAGTTAAGCGACTGATACCCCGCCCCGAAGGTATTGTGTACAATAGTTTTTACAAGTTCGCCTATAACATCATAAATATTTACAGTCACCTCAGCCTTTTCCGGAAGAGAAAAATTAATTGTTGTGGATGGGTTAAAAGGGTTGGGATAATTCTGGGAGAGGGAAAATTGCAGAGGTGCAGTTATCTCAATTCTTATTTCATCACTATAAACAGACTGCCCCTTAAGATCCATCTGCCTGAGTCTGTAAAAATAAATACCCGGGTTAAGTGATTTATCATCATAGCTGTATGAATTTCTGAGTGTAGTACTGCCATTCCCCCTGACGAATGCAATTTTCCTGAATTCACCTTTGATGCCGGTCTCCCGGTCGAGAGCTGCTCTCTCAACTTCAAACCCTTTATTATTCAGTTCAGTAACTGTTGTCCAGTTTATCAAAACATTATCTGCTTGAGGATGTGCATTAAAAGAAGAAAGTTCGACGGGAGTAGTTGTCTGGGATACTTCCGTTACTGCATTGAAAACATTTAAGCGTCCCCCGGTTACGGTTATACCTTCCAGGGCAGGAATGACATCCACGCCGGCAAAAAGATAATCTCTGAACATAAGCGCCCCTGCGGAAGGATCATTCTTATAACTATTCATAAGCTCAGAATCGGCTGCAGCATACATTAGTGCAATAGCTCCTGTAACCTCGGGAGTAGCCATTGAAGTTCCGGTAAGTGTTGAATAGAGATTACCCGGAATAGTTGAGAGTATGCTGGTACCCGGAGCACCAAGATCGATGGATTCCAGACCGTAAGCAGCGCCGTTATTTTTCAGATCGTTCCTTGTTGTATTTGTAACTGCAATCATGTAAGGGCTCGGACATGCTGTAGGCATATCCCCGGAAACATCTATATTTATATTAAGATTTGCAGTTGCGGCACAGCTTAATATTCCCTGTACTCCCATCGAATCATACATAGCGCTCCAGATAGGGAAATCCTCCGGATGACCATAGTCGACGCCGAAAGAAGAATTAGTAGCAACAATAAATGCACCTTCTGCCCCGTTTGATTCATTATAGAGAGCCCTCATATCGAGGACATATGAATACCCGGCAACAACGATCGCTTCGGTACCGGATGAAGCTGCAACCGGCATTACCTGTGCATTCCAATTAATTCCGGATACACCCAGGGCATTATTTCCGCGAGCAGCAGTTATCCCTGAAACGTGGGTACCATGAGGATCTGATGGTACATTGCCGGTATTATTATATGCATTCCATCCGCGGAAGTCGTCGATATACCCGTTGTTATCATCATCAATTCCATTGTTCGGGATTTCCGCATAATTATGCCAGAAATTCAGATCTTCGTGGTTCAGGTCGCACCCGCCATCAACAATAGCTATTACAATAGTATCGCCGAGAGCTGTCATACCGCCGGTTGTAATATCCCAGGCCTCAGGAGCGTCAATGTCGGCATCGGGTGTTCCGCCTGATTGTCCTGTATTATCAAGCGCCCATTGCTGATCAAACATCGGATCAGAGGGGAACATAGCCAGTACAGAACTTCCGCTCCTGCTGGTTACGTAATGGTTAAGTTGTACAATACTGATATTTTTATCCTGCTTAAGCTGAGATATAACATTTTCGGCAGCTACCTTTCCCGGGTTGTATGAAAACAACCATATGTTCATTCTTTTGGAAAGAAGCCTGGTATTGTTTAAGTCAATTGCTCTGAATGAATTTTCTAATTCCCGGGGAGAAGTGTTTTTTGTTAACTGCAGGATCAATTCCCCATCGACATAATTTTTTTCCTGGGAATAAGCAGAAAAGGACATTATGAGAAGAAGAAAGAAAAGAACGGTAGCTTTATTTATCATTAACCTTACCTTTAATAATTCTGGCGGGTGAATTTATTTCAAAATGATAAATTAAAGATTTTTAGATAAAGATTTAAGAAAAAAATATAGTGTCCCTTATTATTGCCCCTTTAAAGAAACGCCCCAATATCAAACGATATAAAAATAAAGTTTGGCTACTAAGTCGATGGAGAACCTCGGTGAGAAGAATTGGCTCAGCATAACCGAAAGTATTTCATATACAGAGAGATCAGGAATAAAAACTTTTTCTGTTTCTTCCTTTACCCATTCCGAGATGTTTTGGCAGGGTTTCATCTTCAAACTCGCCCGGGATTGAATGACCGTTGCTGCCATCTGAATTCATTTTATTTATTTCAGGGGTTAAAGAATAAGAAGCCTTCACTGCATTGATAGCTGCTCTCAGTCCGTTTATTTCCTTCTCGACAACGGAAAATGGTTTTTCCATTTTTCCGGCTGCATATTGTTTTACGGTTTCCATTAAATCCTCTGCTTTTGTTTTTAATAGTTCACCGGTCGACTTAGAATTTTTAATAAGGTTATCCGCTTTTAATTTAGCTTCCCTCAAATAGATTTCCGCCTGGTGTTTTATATTTGTCCTCAATTCACGGCCGCTGCGGGGAGTAAAAAGCAGGGACGCTGATGCACCGAGGATTCCTCCAACCAAAAAAGCAGTTAGATTAAAATTTTTATTTTGATCTGCCATAATTTCCTCCCGTTTATAAATCGTTCATTTTCAATTTAAATCATTTATACGATAAAATCTGTGCTTTATTAAAGCTATCCGGAATTTTTCAATAATGAGGGAAAGGATAAATTGAAGTGGTATTACCTTCTGACAGGAATCACTCGTATCTATTTAAACGGCTAAAAAGCCGTTGGTTAATGAGAATCCGTAAGGCTGTTGATTAATGACAACTCTTTTCGCGCGGGCAAACCTCTCGACTTAGCGTCGGGGCGGGAAATAAACATGCTCTGCGGGGGGAACCGCAATTTCCCCAGGGGATTTCGTCACGGACTCAACTTTTGAGAAGCGGGCGAACCCCCGCCTAACCGTCGGGGCAGGCTCGCGACATAGTTTCCCTGAATAAATTAATGATTAAAAGATGATTGAAGATGGGTCAACACCCTTCTCTACTTCTAAATGTAATCTATTTATTTATATGGAGGGATTCAAAATAAGTAAGGAGGAATTGTTCTGTTTCTTTTTTAAGACTTACACTATTTAGATGCGTTAAGTTTATTTTGAACAGGACATCACTACGTACTATATATTGAATTTTCCATTTAATCGAGTATTTTAATAAGCAGGATTTTCAGATCTATTAAAACATTCTTCCAATAACAAAGTGAGGGTTATTTATGTGGAAAGAATTTAAAGAATTTGCTATGCGCGGCAACGTTATAGACATGGCTGTCGGTATAATCATAGGAGCCGCATTCGGCACAATTGTTAAATCACTTGTAACAGACATAATTACTCCGCCGATTGGTCTGCTGCTGGGAAATGTGGATTTCAGCAATCTGTTTGTAACTATAAAACAAGGAGTTGCGGCGCCAGGCCCTTATGCTACTATTGAAGCCGCTCAAAAGGCAGGTGCGGTAACCATCAATTACGGAATTTTCATCAACACAGTTGTAAGCTTTATTATAGTAGCATTCGCCATTTTTATGGTTATCAAATCCTTAAATAAACTAAAGAAAAAACAAGAGGAAATTCCGCCTGAAGCTCCGACAACCAAAAATTGTCCCTATTGTTTTGAAAAGATTTCCCTGAGTGCTACACGCTGTTCACACTGCACTTCAGAATTAGCAGCATAAATGAAATAAATTTTTCTACTCTAACAGGCGGTATTATTTTACCGCCTGTACTATCGTCATCAGATCATTTATATCTTTTTCTGAAAGCTTTTTTACTTCTCCCGGGATCATATTACCGAGATGAATATTTTCTATCCTTACCCTGACTAACCTGAGTGTCGGAAAACCAATAGCTGCAGTCATCCGTCTTACCTGCCGGTTTTTGCCTTCCCGGAGAACTATTCTTATCCAGCTGTCAGGTACATTTTTTCTTTCCCGGATCGGGGGAATCCGGGGCGGCAGGGATGGAGAAGGAATTATTTCAGCCTCTGCGGGCAAAGTCTTCCTGTTTTTTATTGTCACTCCTGTTCTTAAAGGTTCAAGATCCTGTTCCCCGGGGATTCCCTCGACCTGAACAAAATATTCTCTTTCATGCTGATAGAAAGGGTTCAACAGAAGATCTGTCAACGATTTGTCATCCGTCAGGATGAGCAGCCCTTCACTATCGGCATCAAGTCTTCCTACAGGATAAACATCTTTTGGAAAATCATAGAGCTCTTTTAACGTAGATTTTCCTGAGGGATCGGTAAATGCTGAAAGCATCCCGAAGGGTTTGTATATTTTATAATATCTGAAGTTTTTCCGGATCATAATTATGTGTTATACTATCCCCTCTCTCCCTATGATATATATAAGTGTTTATATCCACTTTTTTAATAACGAATTTTTCACCGGCTCTGCGAAGGAATTCCGAATCTTCGCTATAGATATTTTCTTTAAAGCCGCCCAGGGATTTAAAAACCTCACTCTTGCCGAAGAACGTTCCGCCTATAGTACATTCTGAAAGGTGAATAAAACAATAGGGATTATCCTTGTCTCTTACAAATTCATCCCCGATAATTTTCACCCCGCCATGGACAAGGTCAATTCCTCCGTGTTTTTCCATAAACTCTACTCTTTCGGATAAATGATTTTCTCCATACTCATCATCGCTGTCGAGGAATGTAATATACCTGCCGGAGGAAAGTTTAATCCCCCTGTTTCTTGTGAAAGCAAGCTTTCGGTTTGATTGCGTAAATACTTTAATATTAGGGAAAAGATGTTCATATTCTCTGAGAATACCCAGGCTATTATCCGTACTGCCGTCATCGATAGCAATAAGTTCCCAATCCCGGAAAGACTGAGCAAGGAGAGAATTCACAGACATCCGTAATGAATCTGCCCGGTTAAAAACGGGAACTATAACCGACACGCAGGGGGATTTTGAAGATTTCAATAATTTTTCCTTAGTATGAACTTTTTAAAAACAAATGCGTCAAATGTTTCGTTCCATGGGTTACCAGGTACAAATATAAAGAATACGCAGAAACGTATTTTCAACCCGGTAATCTTTTATTATAAATACGGGTTTGCATTAATTCGTTCAAAAATAAGAAGTTTTAATGATTTTTACCGATATGGCGGTTTCTGATGCTCCGTCCGTCTGTTCAACAGGATTGAAGTGTGTTCGATACATTGATGAAGCAGAGAGTATTTCCTTATTATTTTTCAAAAACTTAATTTATCATATGTTTTGTGTTTAATTTAGACAGCACTGGTTTTTTGAAATATTTAATAGTTATTTTGGAAGATAATAATTCTATTTCCTCAGAAATCTTTTGGAGGATAATATGGCATTCCGGGATCAACAAAAATATCTGGAAGGATTAAGAAAATACGAGAGGAAATTTACGCGGGAAGAGACTGAAATGTATAAAATGTTTCAGAAAATGCATAAAGATGAGGAAGATTTTGATTCTGTCTCATTTAAGCGGTTAAAAGATCTATACGATAAATACTATGTTCCTGCTGACAGAACCCAACTGGATAATTTATTTAAAAAGAAAGACGAGAAGTAAACTTATAAGAACTGAATTATCCTTCACCCAGCCCGCTATCTGCCGCCGCAGACGAAGGGGAAAACTGTTTACTGCAGCCACTTTTACCATTGATAAATAAAGACAATGTAAGTAATTTTTGATTCTTTTCATTTTGAGGTTATAATGAATTATAAGGTTCTTCACAAAATATTCGGTGCCGTGACATTCCTGATATCACTGCTCGTACTATTTTCAACGGTACAGCCCTCAGTTTCCTTCTGGGACTGCGGAGAATTTATAGCATCAGGCTACTACCTTCAGGTACCCCATCCTCCCGGAGCCCCGTTCTTCCTTCTCCTGGGCAAAATATTCTCAATGGTGCCTTTTGTGGCGAACATAGGACTCAGGTTCAATACAATTTCTGTTCTGACCAGCGCCTTGTCGATCCTTTTTCTTTACCTCATAGCAGTAAAACTGATTGAAAACTACAGGGGAAAAACACCGCGCAACACACTTGATGCAGTAGCTACATACCTTGCCGCCTCAATAGGAGCATTGTCATTCTCCTTCTCGGATACATTCTGGTTTAACGGAGTAGAGGCGGAAGTTTATGCATTCAGTATTTTCCTGGTAGCCTTTGTAACCTGGCTGATTATCAAGTGGAGCGAGCAGGCAGATAACAAAGACAGTGAAAAGTACCTCCTGATGATAGCCTTCCTGATAGGAATAGCAACAGGAGTTCACCTGATGGCAGTACTTGCAATAGTGCCTGTTGTGATGATAATACTTTTCAGGAAATATGTTACAGATGAAGAAGCGTTAAAAAAGACAGCCTATATTTTTATGATCCATGCAGCTCTGCTCATAGTAATATCGCTTGCTATGTGGGCAGCATCGACCTCGACGACACCGCCTACTCCCGAGGAGTACCAGGCATACGATACGAAGTTCAAGCTTATGGCCCTCGGTTTAAGCGCATTGGTAATGGGAATATTCTACAAACAGGTTTTTACACGGAACTCATTCTATATGCCTCTTATAATAGGAGGGGCAGCATTGTTTATAACGTACCCGGGAGTTGTGAAATTCCTTCCCGAGCTGATTGCGTGGATATCCGGGGATAACAGCTTCCTTGCAGCAGTTGTGCTTGCAATTATAATGGGTATTCTGTGGTACGGAGTTATGTATGCTAAACGGGAGGATAAACCAACGCTTCACCTCTCACTTCTGTCTTTTATTTTTGTGCTTATCGGCTTTACCACCTTTGCGATGGTTATAATCAGGGCCAATATGGATCCCCCGATGAATGAGAATGATCCCGATAACTTCACAGAGCTGGTAAGCTACCTGAACAGGGATCAGTATGGTGATTTCCCGACATTTAAGAGAAGGTTCGCAACAGAACCTCACCAGATGGTAGTATATAATAATTACTCGAGTGATCTTGACTTCTTCTGGCGCTACCAGATGAACCATATGATGACACGCTACTGGTTCTGGAACTATGCAGGACGTGAAGGCTGGCAGCAGGATGATGGTCCTGATGTTGCCCCATTTAACCAGATAGGCAATTTCTTCGGCGGGATACTGGGAGGTATCCATTTCGGCGGAAGCACCAAAGACTCTCTCTACGCCATTCCTCTTCTGTTGGGATTACTGGGCATCTACTTCCACTTCAAGAAAGACTGGAAGATGGCTGCAGCATTTATGGTGATGTTCATTCTGATGGGCTACCTTACTGCTTTCTACCAGAACCAGCAGCAGCCTCAGCCCAGGGAAAGAGATTACTTTTATGTGGGGGCGTTCTTTGTCTTTTCCATCTGGATAGCTATAGGTCTGAAAGGACTGATCGACCTGGCTATGGAGAAGATTTCAGCAGAAAGTTTGAGAACGGCGAGCGTGGTGGGGATACTTGCCTTCGGAGTGATATTTGTCCCTTATAATATGTATAAGACCAACTACTTTACTCACGACCGGTCGCATAACTGGGTGCCATGGGACTATTCCTACAACCTGCTCCAGAGCTGCGCCCCGAATGCCGTGCTGTTTACTAACGGAGATAACGACACTTTCCCTCTCTGGTATCTCCAGGATGTTGAGGGAGTAAGAAGAGATGTGAGGATAGCCAACTTAAGTCTTGCTTAACACTAACTGGTATATCGAACAGCTTAAGAATAATGATCCCTATGGCGTAGGCACTGTAAATATCAGGATGAGCGATGAACAGATTGATCAGTTAAGACCGATACAATGGGAGCCGCAGAAAGTAACGATACCTGTCCCCAGGGCAAACACACAGCAGGCGTTGAAGGATGTATACCAGACATATGATATAACCGATTCGTCTGTAATGAAGCAGGGAGCAATACAGTTCACAATGAATAACACACTTACCTTCGGCAAAGTTAAAGCTGTAAGAGTTCAGGACCTGATGGTTAAGGAAATTGTAGAAGCCAACAACTGGCAGCGTCCAATTTATTTTGCGGTAACCTGTTCAGATGACAGTAAGATAGGACTTCAGGATTACTTAAAGATGGAGGGTATGGCTCTTCGCCTCGTTCCGGAAAAGAAGAAACCCGGGGTAGAGTTTGTGAACCCTGAAATAATGGAAAAAGAACTAACGGAGAATCCGGGCTACAGTAAGACATATAAACCGGGATTTAAATTCCGCGGACTTAATGATCCTAATATTTTCTTTGATGATAACCATGTAAGGATGACACAAAATTACCGCAATGCCTTTATGAGACTTGCGATATACGACATCAATACAAACCAGGATCAAAAAGCAATTGCAGCCCTGGATAACATGGAGAAAAAAATCCCGCGGGAAATTATTCCTATGGATTACCAGATACTCTTTGAAGTCGGTAATATGTACTATAACGCCGGAGCTGAAAAGAGATATAAAGAAGTAGCAGGGGATATAGAGAAGGGTGCCCTCAAGGCAATGGAGGAGAATCCCCAGGATGTTCAGTCGTATTACAACCCTTACAGAATTCTCATCGAAACCTATGAAAACCTGAAGGACAATACCAAACTGCTTGGAATATGGCAAAGATTGGGTGCAATGTATCCTAACGATCCCAATGTAAAGGCAAATATTGCAAAGTATACGAACCTTGCCAAGCAGGACAGGATACAGGTAGATTCTGTACCCAAACCTGATACAGGAAAATAGGCTTTACAGAATTTAATTTTATAAGCGGCTTTTATGCCGCTTATTTTTTATATTAATAAAATCATAGAATTATTGAAATCCCCCAGATGAAAATCCTGATACTCGCTTTATCCGGAATCGGTGACGCACTTATGTTTACACCGGCACTGCAGGTTCTGCGTAAGGAACTGCCGGAAGCGCAGATAGATGCGCTGGTAATGTTCGGCGGAGTTAAGGATATATATGAAAGAAATCCGGATCTGAACAACGTATTTCATTTTGATTTTATAAAGGAAGGTCCGCTCCATTCGATAAAATATATTCTCAGCCTGCGGAAAAAGTATGATGCTTCAATAAATGTTTATCCTTCCAACCGGAAAGAATATAATGTTATTAATTTTTTAATCGGTGCTGATAAAAGAGCCGCAGCTAAGTACCTGAGAAAAGATCTGCAGAACCTGGGGGACCTTAATAATATAAGAGTACCGGAAGATGACCTCGTTCATAACGTACAGACAAATATCAGGCTGGTTGAAAAACTATTAGATAAAAAATTTAATGATGAGCCGTCCCTTGTATTTCCTCTTAAAATGGAGGACGAGAACTTCGCACTGAAGTTTTTCAAAGATAATAATATTAACGATTCTGATTTCCTGATCGGGTTCCACCCCGGATCTGCAACATTAAAGAACCAGGAGAAACGAAGATGGGAACCTGAAAAGTTCTCAGAGCTCGCCAGGAGGCTGATAACAGAAAAGAATGCCCGGATATTAATATTCGGGGGTCCGGAGGAACGGGAATTAAAAAGAAATATAAAAAACCTGATTGATTCAGAAAATTGCTATGTAATAGAATCGGGAAACTTAGCAGAAAGCGCAGCACTAATGGCAAGATGTAATGTATTTGTATCGAATGATTCCAGCCTGATGCATGTTGCCTCAGCTTTAAAGCTGAAAGTGGTAGCAATCCTTGGACCAACTAACCCTCATTATATCCACCCATGGAAGACCGAACATAAAATCGTCAGGTTAGCCTTAGACTGCTCTCCATGTTTTATCTATTCACCCCGCCCTTTGATCTGCTTCAGAGATGATGTTTTGTTTAAATGCATCAAAGAATTAACTGTAGATATGGTCTATGATGCTGTACTGAAAATTCAGGATTAATTATTATCTGCAAGTGAGTGATACAGATAGTCCGCTATTTCTTCAGGTGTATTAAAATTTCTTACAAGTCCCGCAACACGTTTTTCAATTATCAACTGTTTATCTATAATCTCAGCGATTTCCTTCCACATCGTGGAATGTGAAACTATCGGTTTTATATTCAGAATTTTTTTGTTTATTAATTCCCATACGAGAGCAAGTTCCAGGAGAGTACCTGTACCGCCCTGTAATACCACATAAGCATCTCCCATCGATACAAGTTTTTCAAGCCTCTCATTAAGATTACTGCATTTATTTTCTTTTGTGAGGTATTTACTGGGGACAACTGACCATCCTTCGACTGTCATTCCTATTGCTTCTGCTCCGTTTTCAGAGGCTCCCCTGCTTACAGCGTTCATTATCCCCTGGTATCCACCTGTACAAACATTAAAGCCTTTCTGTGCAAGCAGGCTGCCAAGGGTGTATGCTGTATTATACTCTGCTTCACCTTCTTTTGGTCTTGAACTGCCGAATATTGTAATCGTTTTTTTCATTTGATTGTCCGGTTGAAAGAAATGTAAATATAAAGAAATATTTTCAAGCTTAAAGGAAATATTCAGAAGCGGGATATCTAACCTGCAAAGGTAAGTAGTTAAGGAATCATTAAGGCAGTAAAACTGTACTATGCGGAATTTTCATATTTAAAACCCTGCGGGAATTTATTTGAAGCGCATTCACTGCGTATTTAGAGCATATTCAGAGCGTATTCACTGCGTATTCAGAGCGTTTTTGGATAGTAATAGAGACTTATTTGACCGTCGCAAGCAGCTGCAGCCGGTTTATTTTCTGCAAGCAGCCATACAGGATTCCATATATCAGAGGGGAAATGTCTTTTAAGTTTCTGAGATACTAATCATTTAGTTATTCTTAGCAGGATGTGGACAGGATTCGTATGGATTAAAACACGGTAGATAAATTTATATTAACTAAGGTAATTGAAAATGAAATGGAGCTAGCGGAAATGAAATTAAGAGCGGCCCCTCGCCGCTCTTAATGAGTTGTAACTGCAGCTACAGGGAAACTTTATTTGAACCCACGAGGTTTACTTTGATGTCTATTCTCTCAGCAACTCTTTTACCCAGCAGCATATGTCTTATATTATAATCCGACAGGTTTATGAAAAACTCCGCCTGCACCCCGAGCAGATCGCCGGGCATTCTCTGCTGTGTAACGGGACTTTCATCAAGATAAGTTAATGTTGCTTTTGCAGTATCTTCTTTAGTAACTCCATGCAGGAAGAAATCTCCTATCACATCCGCTTCTATCTTACTATCGGATATTTTTTTAATATTAACCGCCTTTTTTATCTTAAATGAAATCTCCGGATATTTTTCGGCATCGAGCCAGGAATCACTCCGTAAATCTCTAACCATTTTTTCGATACCGGTATTCAGAGACAAAACCGGAAAAGATATTTCTCCATGGACAGTACTGAAATCACTTACATTAAAAGTAATCGATCCGCTGATTTCTTTAGTCAATCCCTGCACATCCTCAAGCGTTGTAGTACTATAGAATGACGCCTGGTTGGCATCGCCGGATATAAAGTTGAAAGTCTGTTCTCCGGCTGCCTTAACCTGAAATCCCTGGGCACGGGATAATACGGTAAATAATACTATTAAAATTAAAGTTCCGAATATTTTCTTCATTTAAACCGCCTTCTTTTTTCTGAATACAAAATACAGGATACCGCAGATAAACACTGCTGCACCGGATATATAAAGTGTATAGTCGAGTCCCCATACGAAATGATCTTTCCATTCCTTATATGTTGTACCGAAAAGTTCATCTTTTTTCTCAACAAGAACCTGGGTTTTGGTAAAAAGCTCGCCGCCGTATGAGAGCCAAATGATAAATACGGCTGCTATTACTATCAGCCCGGCAACCAGGGTTATTTTCTGCTTTTTATTCAAAATTCATTTTTCTTTTATTATGAATAATGTTTCTTTAATGTTAAAGTATTCCAAATTACAAATTAGTGACACTCTGAATAGTGCATAAAGTTTAACATAAATGTAAATTTATCATAACGAAAATTCAAAGTTTATTTTATGGCCGGTAAAAATAAAGATGTTATTATTATTGGGGGCGGAATTGTAGGGATGGCGACCGCCATGCTTCTTAAGCAAGCAGGCAAGTATTCAGCAACTGTAATTGAAGCGGAAGATGAACTTGCTTCCCACCAGACAGGAAACAACAGCGGGGTAATCCACAGCGGACTTTATTACAAACCCGGATCGCTTAAAGCTAAAAATTGTACTGCCGGGCGGCAGCTGATGTACCGCTTTTGTGAGGAAAATGATATCCCTTATGAGAAGTGCGGGAAAGTGGTTACAGCGACAGATGAATCTGAAATTCCCCGGCTTAAAATGCTGGAAGAAAGAGGAGAAGCGAACGGTTTATCAGGATTAAAAAGACTGCGCGGCGAGGAGATAAAGGAATACGAACCGCATGCTGCCGGAATAGCAGGCCTGTATGTACCTGAAACCGGTATTGTTGATTATAAAACAGTGACAGAAAAATATTCGGAGATATTTAAGAAATCAGGGGGAGAAGTTAAGACAGGCACCAGGTTTCTATCACTTAAGAAAGAGAGTGCCGGCTTAATTGCCGAAACATCGGGGGGAGATTTCAGCTGCAGGCTGCTTGTAAACTGCGGAGGGCTTTATTCCGACAGGATCGCTAAACTCTGCGGTGTTGAACCGGGACTTCAGATCATTCCATTCCGGGGTGAATATTATAAGCTTAAAAAGGAAAAGGAATTCCTTGTAAAAAACCTTATTTATCCAGTTCCGGATCCCGCTTTCCCGTTTCTGGGTGTACATTTTACAAGGATGATGAGAGGAGGAGTTGAAGCAGGACCGAATGCAGTACTGGCATTAAAACGGGAGGGATATTCCCGCAGCGATTTTTCAATGAAAGATGTTCTGCAGATGGCTGTTTTTCCGGGATTCTGGAAGATGGCGGCAGCACATTACAAAATGGGATTCAAAGAATATTACCGTTCTTTCAGTAAAAATTCATTTGTTCATTCCTTACAGAAGCTGATACCTGAGATCACGGGGGATGATATTGAGGCAGGAGGAGCAGGAGTACGTGCACAGGCCCTGGAAAAAGACGGTAAACTTTCAGATGATTTCAGAATTATTGAAGCGGACAAAATGATCCATGTTCTTAATGCACCTTCACCGGCCGCAACGGCATCGCTTAGTATAGGGGATAAAATCTCGAAGCTGATAATGAACAGGCTTCAGTAAGTCCTGTTTAAATATCACAGAACTTTTCATCTTTCCGGTCTATCTTATTAAGAAAATCAGGAGAAAGGTTTGCGTATGCCCGAGCTTCCGGATGTAGAAAGTTTCAGAAGATATTTCAACCGCACTTCATTACACAAACAAATTGAGAAGGTTGATATCAGTACAAAAAAAATGCTGAAAGGCGTTTCCTCAAAGTCGATTCAGATGAATTTAAAAAATCAGAAATTCAACAAGACCAGCAGGCACGCAAAATATCTCTTTGCACATGCAGATGATAATAAAATAATGGTCCTTCATTTTGGAATGACAGGTTCTCTCCATTATTACAAGGATGAAGAAGAGAAGCCCGAACACACCAGAATGCTTATCAACTTTAAAAACGGCTACCACCTCGCTTTTGATTGTCCCCGCAAATTCGGGAACATATTCCTGATAGAAGACAAGCAAAAATTCATTGAAAAGAAAAAATTAGGACCCGACCCAGTTGCAGACAAATTTAATCTTACGAAGTTCAGAGAAATACTTGATGGAAAACGAGGAACAATTAAGTCGACATTAATGGATCAGAAAACGATTTCGGGGTTAGGAAATATTTATTCAGATGAGATTCTTTTTAATGCAGGCATACACCCCGCTTCAAAAACAGAAAAGCTTAACAAAGACCAGGTCGCAAAGATTTATCATATGATGGACAAAGTTCTGAATAAAGTTATAGATATAAATGCTGATGTTAAGAAGATGCCGCAGACATACCTGCTTCCGAACCGCAAACAAGGTGAAGATTGTCCACGATGCAGCGGAAAAATCAGAAAAAAAACAATCAGCGGAAGGTCATCATATTTTTGTGATAAACACCAGAAAAAAATCAGCTGAAAGTTCTTAAATCAGCCGAAAAAGCCGGAATCCCATCTCTTTTGTGATACAGCCAAACACTCCTTGGATATTCTATTCGTAAGTTCATATTAAGAAATAAGTTGCGATAAATTAACGGCAGGAGGAAACTATGCTGCGCAGCGTAAAAGAGATGGAAGGATTCAGGATTAAAGCAATAGACGGGGAAATAGGCAAACTTCATGAATTTTACTTTGACGATCACACCTGGATAATAAGATATATAGTTGTAGATACCGGCTCCTGGCTTGTCGAAAAACTTGTGCTCATTTCTCCGGAATCATTTAAATCGCTCGACTGGGAGAACAGGATATTTGAAGTAAATCTTGATAAACAGCAGATTGAAGATAGTCCTGAGGTAGAAAAGGAAAGGCCCGTATCAAGACAGAAAGAAACCGAACTTATAGGATATTACGGCTGGCCGATGTACTGGACGGGGATAGGGGGACCGACTATCGGAGCCTTCCCCCTTGCTAATGCCGCCATAACTAAAACAGAACAAGAGATACTTGAAACGAGAAGGAAAGAAGGCAAAGATGATCCTAATCTCAGGAGTACCCGGACGGTAATTAGTTACGGGATACATGCCGTCGACGGGCATATAGGTCACGTAGAAGATTTCCTGGCTGATGATCAATCGTGGAACATCCGGTACCTGATCGTTGATACAAAAAACCTTCTGCCGGGAAAGAAAGTTATTACAGCTCTTGACTGGATTGAAAAAATAGTATGGAGCGAATCGGATGTTTACCTGAAGCTGACCAAAGAAGAGATTAAGAACAGTCCTGAGTATGATCCATCAAAACCGGTTGAAAGAGATTACGAAAATAAAATCCACGAGTACTACGGGAAAAAGAAATACTGGGAAAAATAAATTAAGAAAATGAGTGAGAACCAGATAAGGCAGAACAAGGCGACAAAAGAATGGGTGATTTTTGCACCCGACAGAGGAGACAGGCCGAAAGATTTCGCTAATAAGCAAAAGAAAAAAGAATTACCCCGGCACGATAAGAACTGTCCTTTCTGCCCGGGCAATGAAGAGAAGCTGAAAAAAATCATCATGGAAATGCCGGATAAGAACGGAAGCTGGCAGACGAGGGTTGTCCCTAATAAATACCCGGCCTTAATTTCAGACGGCGATCCATGCAGGGAAAAGGATGATTTTTATTTAAGGATGAACGGTTACGGAATACATGAAGTGATAATAGAGAGTCCTTACCATAACAGGGACATTTCTCAAATGACGTCCGATGAAATTCACCGTGTAATTGAAACATATCATAAGCGATACCTGGATGTAATGAAAGAGAACAAGAATATGATCCCTATCATTTTCAGGAATCACGGAGAACATGCAGGAACATCATTACTCCACCCGCATTCTCAATTAATTGTAACGGGTTTTGTACCTCATCATATAAGGCGGCATGAGATAGAGGCTCAAAGATATCACGACGAATGGGGGCAATGCGTTTTCTGCGAGATGCTGAAATACGAACTTGAGCAGAAAGTAAGGATCGTTATGGAAGAGAAGAACATGGTTGCTTTCGTACCTTACGCTGCCGATATGCCTTTTGAAACCTGGATAATTCCACGTCAGCATAAAGCTGATTTCGGTAAAATAAACGATGATGAAAAAGCAGATCTTGTTGTGATACTTCAAGGTATACTTTCAAAATATTATACCAAACTGAACGATCCCGACTACAATTACATTATCAACACATCGGCGCGTTACGAAGCCGGTGAACCTCATCTTCACTGGTACCTTCAGATTCGTCCCAGGATTACAACCAGAGCAGGATTCGAGATCGGTTCGGGAATCAGCATCAACCCCTCCATCCCTGAAGATGATGCTGCATTTTTAAGAGAAGACTGAGAAAAGGTTCTGTGTGATGCAACTATCAAAGACATTTTGCTGAATTGCTTTTAGGAAGCGGTATCCCTTTAATTAAAGTTGAAATTAAAAAGGAAATTGAATATGGGAGAAGAACAGAAAAATAACGACCGGAAAAAGATGAAGACAGAATACAGGATTCCCCAAACCACTGGATGGTGGAAGTATCTTATTATATTCTTCGTGTTCTGGATAGTAATTTCATACTTTTTTAATATTCTCGGCAATAATCCCTCTGCAACAATTTCTTACTCAGCATTTAAAGACCAGGTGAAAAAAGGAAACGTCGATAATATTACTATGAAGGGGAACGAGATAAGCGGAAAATTCAAAACAAAGGTTCTGCCTCCATCACACACTAAAAAGGATACCGCTGAGTACATGTATTTCTCAACCACAAAACCTGCTGTTTATGATGATGAATTGATGAAGATACTCGATGATCAGAATGTGACCATTAATGCCGAATCGCAGGACAACTCATGGTTGACATACATGTTAATAATGGTGCTGCCCTGGATCCTTATATTCGGATACTTTTTTTATATCCGGAGGAAAATGCAGGGTCAGATGGGAGGAGGGATGACCGGAGGCAGCGGCGGATTATTCGGCATCGGCAAGTCAAGAGCAAAGCGATTCAGAAAGCAGAAAGCAGGAGTAACTTTCAATGATGTAGCGGGACTGGAAAGTGCGAAGCAGGATCTGCGAGAAATTATAGATTACCTTAAAGAACCAGGCAAGTTTACCCAGCTTGGTGCGGATATTCCCAAGGGAATATTATTGATGGGACCTCCCGGAACCGGTAAAACACTACTGGCAAGAGCTACAGCGGGGGAAGCAGACGTTACATTCTACAGTATAAGCGGATCTGAATTTATTGAAATGTTTGTGGGGGTAGGAGCTTCACGTGTAAGAGATTTATTTGAAAATGCAAAGAAGGAATCCCCTGCTGTTATTTTTATAGATGAAATTGATTCTGTAGGAAGAGCAAGAGGCACAGGTCTCGGCGGCGGACACGATGAAAGGGAACAAACTCTCAACCAGATCCTTTCGGAGATGGATGGTTTTGAACGGAACGAATCTGTTGTAGTAATGGCTGCAACCAACCGTCCCGATGTACTTGACCCTGCACTGACAAGGCCGGGAAGGTTCGACAGGAGAATAACGCTGGAGTTCCCGCAGAAAGGTGCACGGAAAAAAATACTCGAGATACATACACGCCACGTTCCCCTCGATGAAAGTGTGAACCTGGAAAACATTGCGGCAAGGACGGTAAGTTTCTCCGGGGCAGATCTGAAAAACCTTGTAAATGAAGCAGCACTGCTGGCAGGAAGAAAGAAAAAAACTTCTGTGAATATGCAGGATTTCGAAGAAGCGAGGGATAAGATCCTGCTCGGCGCAGAGCGGGAGGAAATGATTAATGATGAGGAGAAAAAAGTAGTAGCCTATCATGAGGCCGGACATGCGCTTGTTGCAAAGCTTCTTCCTGATACAGACCCGCTTCAGAAAGTAACTATTATTCCGCGGGGACGCTCATTGGGCATAACCGAACAGATCCCTGAAACCGAAAGGTACAACCTGACGAAGAAATATCTTCTTGACAGGATCACGGTAGCCCTTGGTGGTAGAGCAGCAGAAAGACTTGTATTCGATGACGTAACAAACGGAGCTGCGGAAGATTTCCGGCAGGTAACGAGGATTGCAAGAAAGATGGTCTGCAACTGGGGGATGAGCGATAAGCTGGGACCCGTAATGTTTAAACAGGGGGAGGAACATCCGTTCCTTGGAAGAGAACTTGCTCAACAGAAAGACTTCAGCGAACATACCCAGCAGATAATTGATGAAGAGATCCAGAAGATTCTTGTTGAAATGGAACAAAAAGCAGAGAGCCTTCTTTATGATAACCGGACAAAGCTGGATGCACTTGCAGAAGCACTGCTTGAGAATGAAACGCTGGATAAAAAACAAATCGACTGGATCCTTGATAAAGTATCAGGGAACGGAAGTACAAAGAGCAGGATAAATGAAAATGAAAAAGTTAATCAATAGATTAAGTTTGCGGAGGAGTTGATAATAATGTCATTCCCGTTCGTTCCGGGAAAAAATGTTCAGGTACCTGAAATTGATTATAAAGATAAAATACCTTTAACTCCGGATAAAACTGCACTTCTGATTGTCGATATGCAGAACGATTTTGTGAGGGAAGACGGTTCTTTATATGTTGAATCTGCGGAAGATACCATCCCGAATATCAGTTCCCTGGCAGACCGTGCAAGGAAGAGCGGCGTTAAAGTCTGCTACACACAGGACACTCAATTTAAGGGTGACAGGGAATTTGAAATCTGGCCGGAGCATTGCCTTAAAGGAACCAAAGGATGGGAGATAATTGACGAATTGAAGCCGGCCAGGGGTGAAATGGTATTTCAGAAAAACAGGTACGATGGTTTTTACGGAAGCAGTCTTGAGCATTACCTAAGTCATGTATGGAATATTGAAGACCTGGTTATAACGGGGACTGTTTCAAATATTTGTGTAGCTCATACAGCTGCTTCCGCCGGTTTAAGATGGTACCATATCGTTGTACCGGCAAACGGCATCTCATCTTTAACTGAATTCGATCAGGCTTTGACGTTAAGACAGGTATCTTCCCTGTATGCGGGAACAGTAGTCAAAAATACAGGAGATATTTATTTTGAAAAAGATGGTGTTGATTAAAATAACAACCGTTTGACTTAAAGGACATTAAGTTTATTAATTGATTGTGAAAGAGAATTTCAGCATTAAGTTTAAATAGAAAGAGGTTTACGATGAAGAGTTCAACGAAAACTACTGAAAGGATTTCAATAGAAGAAATGACTATTAATACCATCAGGACGTTATCGATGGATGCTGTTCAGAAAGCAAATTCAGGGCACCCCGGTACTCCTATGGCACTTGCCCCATTGGCCTACGTTCTGTGGAAAAGATTTTTAAAGTTCAATCCAAAGAATCCGGAATGGTTTGACCGCGACCGGTTTATATTATCGAACGGGCATGCATCGATGCTTTTATATTCAGTATTATTTCTTACCGGGTACGATATTTCACTTGATGATATAAAAAATTTCAGGCAATGGGGAAGTATAACCCCCGGGCATCCTGAGTACGGGCGTACACCAGGCGTTGAGACCACCACAGGTCCGCTCGGCCAGGGAATTATGAATTCAGTCGGTATGGCCCTGGCAGAAGCTCATCTCGCTTCGAAGTATAACCGGGAAGGTCATGATATTATAAATCATTTCACTTATGCTTTCTGCAGCGACGGCGATTTAATGGAAGGAGCGTCGAATGAAGCAGCTTCTATTGCAGGACATGAAAAACTCGGCAAGCTTATCTGGGTTTACGACAACAACCATATCAGTATAGAAGGCGACACAAAGATAGCTTACTCTGATGATGCTGCTCAGAGGTTTGAAGGTTATCACTGGCATGTACAGGATCTGGGTGAAAAGGCAAATGATTTAGATGCACTTTCGAGGGCATTTGAAAATGCAAAGAACGAAACCGGAAAACCTTCATTAATAATTATACGTTCTCATATTGGATACGGCGCTCCCGATAAACAGGATACACCCGAGGCACATGGCTCACCCCTTGGAGAGGATGAAGTTAAAGCAACAAAAGAGTTTTATGACTGGCCTACTACAGATACATTTTATGTACCGGAAGATGTTCTAGACCATATGAGGGCTGCCGAACAGAAAGGTGAAACCGAAGAGAACACCTGGAATGTAAAGATGGAGGATTACAGGAAAAAATATTCTGATCTTGCAGATGAATTTGAGAGGGATCTCAAACGTGAATTACCCGAAGGATGGGATAAAGATATTCCTCATTTTAAACCGGGTGATGGTCCCCTTGCAACACGAAAAGCTTCTAATAAAATAATAAATAGCTTTGCTTCTCATATTCCCTGGCTGGTCGGCGGCAGCGCAGACCTGGCTCCTTCCACAAAAACACTAATTGACGATTCCGATTACATTGAAAGCGGCAGCTACAACAACAGGAATATTGCGTGGGGTGTGAGAGAACATGCAATGTGTGCGGCAAGTTCAGGTATGTACCTCCACGGAGGAATAAGACCATTTGCATCGACATTTTTTATTTTTACCGATTATGCACGTCCTGCAATAAGGCTTGCAGCTTTAATGGAACTTCCGCTGATATATGTGCTGACTCATGATTCAATCGGACTAGGAGAAGACGGACCGACACATCAGCCTGTTGAACAGCTTGCATCCTTCAGGGCAATGCCCCATATGTGTGTTATCCGTCCTGCAGATGCAAATGAGACAGCTTACGCCTGGCGCGCTGCATTAACAAGGCAATCAGGGCCTACAATGCTTGTATTAACAAGGCAGAAGCTCCCTGTTTTTGACGGAAGAAAAGTCGGAAGCCCGGAAGGCGTACTGAAAGGCGCTTATATAATTTCAAAAGAAAAGGGAGATAAACCCGAAATAATTCTTATGGGTTCCGGAAGTGAAGTTTCCCTTCTGTTAGACTCAAAGGAAAAGCTTGAGGAAGAAAATATTGATGCCCGTGTGGTAAGTATGGCAAGCTGGGAGTTATTTAAAGAGCAGGAGAAAAAATACAGGGATACAGTACTGCCTCCGGATATAACCAAAAGACTTGCTGTAGAGACAGGTGCATCATTCGGGTGGTGCGAGTGGACCGGGAATGAAGGTGATATTATAGGTGTGGATAAATTCGGTGCAAGCGCACCTTACAAAGATATTTTTGAACATTACGGCTTCACGGTGGATAATGTAGTTAAGAGATCTAAAGGATTGTTAAATAAATAGTTAGCCTTGTTTTTCAAAACTGAACGTGGTTAAATTTACATACGGAGATTGACAGATAATTTATCAAACCGAACCTGCATCACGGGCATTTGATTTTCTGAAAGGAGAAAATTTTAATGAGTGTTTTAAATGAACTGATTAATTACGGCCAGAGTTACTGGCTGGATAACCTCACAAGAGGCAAAATTAAAAAGGGAGAAATTAAAAAGAGAGTTCAGGAAGAGGGATTGAGAGGCATTACATCTAACCCGAGCATTTTCAACAAGGCAATTTCAAAGGGAACCGATTACGATGATCAAATAAAAAAACTGGTTAAGGAGAAAAAAGGCGCACAGGAAATATATGAAGCTCTGACTGTTAAGGATGTCCAGGATGCCTGTGATATTCTCAGACCTGTGTATGATGAGGCCGATGGTACTGATGGTTTTGTCAGTCTTGAGGTTTCTCCTTACCTGGCCCGTGACACAGAGGGATCAATTGAAGAAGCAAGGAGGTTAGCATCAAAGGTCGGCAGGCCGAATTGCTATATAAAGATTCCCGGTACCGTTGAGGGAGTTCCTGCAATTGAGCAATGCCTGTATGAAGGAATAAATATAAATATAACACTGTTATTCTCTATACAAAGTTATGAAGCAGTAGCATGGGCTTATATAAGGGCACTTGAGAGAAGACTCGATGAAGGAAAGGATATCAAGAACATCTCTTCGGTAGCGAGCTTCTTCCTGAGCCGCATTGACGTACTGACCGATCAGTTATTAGGGCATTATATCATTCCCGAAAAAACAACCGGGGATCCAAGACCAGAAAACCTTTTAGGCAAAGCCGGAATTGCAAGTGCAAAGATTGCTTACCAGAGCTTTAAGAATATCTTTTCCGGCGAACGCTGGCAGAGATTAGCTGATAAAGGGGCACGTGTACAAAAACCTTTATGGGCAAGTACCAGTACGAAAGACCCGCTTTATAATGATGTCCGCTACGTTGAAGCACTGATAGGTCCTCACACAGTTAATACATTGCCGGATGAAACCATAGATGCATTTGCCGATCACGGGAAAATATATGAAAATTCTATAGAACAGGGAGCAGACGAGGCAAGAAGAGTTTTTGAGGATCTGGGGAAGGTAGGAATTGACATTGATTTTGTAACCC
This sequence comes from uncultured Ignavibacteria bacterium, assembly GCA_963832715.1. Lineage (GTDB taxonomy): Bacteria > Bacteroidota > Ignavibacteria > Ignavibacteriales > Ignavibacteriaceae > DATFVA01. Next base: position 24,871 of record CAWHVB010000009.1, read on the forward strand.
GTGAACTAGTTAATGAAGGAATAGAAAAGTTCATTAAACCGTATGATAACCTGATGAAGACTCTTGCGGCGAAGAGACTGGAATTCCTTACGGAGAGAACGGGGAATCAGGAAATAGAATTTGGAAAAAACGAATCTGAAATAAAATCAGCTTTCAGTTCATTAGATGAGAAACAGATTGCAAGAAGAATTTTTGCAAAGGATCCGTATGTATGGAAGTCCGGTGAGGAAGAAACAAAGGCGATAAGGAACCGGCTCGGCTGGTTAAATATAGATAATTTCATAGACCGTGCCGACGAGATAATAAACTTTGCCAAAGAAATTAAAAACGAAAAATTTAAATATGTTGTACTCCTCGGGATGGGCGGAAGCAGTCTTTGTCCTGAAGTAGTCAGAGAAACTTTCGGTTCAAAACAGGGTTACCCTCAGCTGATAATGCTGGATAATACAGATCCTGCTGCAGTAAAGAATGTGGAATCGCAGATAGATCCGGCTAAAACACTCTTCATCGTTGCAAGTAAATCGGGAACAACAACGGAAACTCTCAGCTTTGATCATTATTTCTTCAATCTTCTTAAGGAGAGCGGCAACGATAATCCGGGCGCTCAGTTTACGGCTATAACCGATGACGGCACCCCGCTTCAGGATGAAGCCCGTGAAAGGAACTTCAGGAAGGTATTTACAAATCCCGAGGATTACGGCGGCAGATATTCTGCGCTATCATATTTCGGACTTGTACCGATGGCATTAATAGGCGTTGATATCAAAGAGATACTGCACAATGCCCACCAGATGGAAATCAGCTGCGGACCATTTATTCCTTCTGAGTCGAACCCGGCAATTTCACTCGGGACGTCATTAGGAATGAATGCACGGCTGGGAAGGGACAAAGTAACCTTTATTCTTTCGGATTCGATAAATGCATTCGGCTACTGGGTTGAACAGCTGATTGCCGAAAGCACAGGGAAAGAAGGAAAAGGCATCCTCCCGGTTGAGGGTGAAGATACCGGTAAGCCTGAAGTCTACAGCAATGACAGGATCTTTATCTATATGCACGCTGGAAACGATGAAAAACAAAAAGATGAACGAAAACTGAATGCTTTGAATAAAGCTGGTCATCCCGTAATTAAAATAGATCTTAAGAACAAACTTGCACTCGGAGCAGAATTTTTCAGGTGGGAGCTTGCAACCGCAGCTGCGGGAAGAATAATAGACGTCAATCCTTTCAACGAACCAAATGTTGCTGAAAGTAAAAAGAACAGCAAAGACCTGCTGAATGAATGGAAAGAAAAGAAGAGTTTCCCGGAAGGCGAACCGGTTATAACACAGAATGACATTTCCATTTATTTTAATAATGAAGCTGACTGGGCTCCGAAAGGAAAAAGTTTAGCTGCATTCCTGAATTCGTTTACTACACTTGCAAAGCCGCCTGATTACCTGTCGATGTTAGCCTATTTTCTTCAGACGCCTCAAAGGCAGAAACTTCTTCACCAGATAAGAATGAAGCTTCGTAATAACCTTAAGGCTGCAACTACGCTGGGATACGGACCGCGCTATATGCATTCAACAGGCCAGCTGCATAAAGGTGGTCCTAATAAAGGCGTTTATATAATGTTCACGTATGAAGCAGAAAATGATCTGCCGATTCCAGGCAAGGAATATGGTTTCGCAACCCTGCAGAAAGCGCAGGCGCTTGGTGATTTTCGTTCTCTCAATGATAAAAACAGGCGCGTAATCCGGATCCATCTCGGAAGCAATATTGAGCAGGCATTGAAAAAGATTAATGAAAGTATAAAGTGAGGAAGATCGCTGTAATTTTCTTTGATGTAGGGGGAGTTTGTTTAACAAACGGCTGGGATCACATATCAAGAGAAAAATCGACTAAGAAATTTTCTTTTGATTACGAGGAAATGGAAAAGAGGCATAAGCCTGTATTCAAAAAATTTGAAAAGGGCAAATTATCACTAAATGAATACCTTGATGAAGTAGTCTTTTTCAAAAAACGAAATTTTTCTAAAGAGGCTTTCACGGAATTTATGTTTGCTCAGTCAAAACCGATCAGCACCACGTTAAATATCCTTGATAAACTTTCTGATAAGTACAAGCTGGCGACCCTCAACAATGAATCCAAAGAACTCAACAAATTCAGGATAAATAAGTTCCGGCTCGACAAATATTTTGAATGCTTCTTCAGTTCGTGCTACCTCGGCGTAAGGAAGCCTGAACCGGAAATCTTTTATAAAGCTCTCCATATACTGCATAAAGAACCGGATGAATGCCTCTTCATCGATGACCGTGAAGAAAATTATCAATCGGCAAGGGCATTCGGACTTAATACAATACTGCTGGATGAAACCGGCAGCCTCAGGGAAAAACTAATAAATTTTGGTATCGAAATCTAAAAAGGAGATATAATGAAAATTGGTTTAATTGGTTTAGGGAAAATGGGAAGCAACATGCTCAAAAGGCTGAAAGGTGATAACCATGAGATTGTTGCATTCGACCTAAACAAAGATATGGTAAAAAAAGCCGCAGAAGACGGCGGCATAGGGGCTGATTCAATCGAAGACCTTGTGTCAAAGCTTGAAAAACCGAGGAATGTGTGGATAATGGTTCCTCACGGTAAACCAACTGAGGAAACGATCGCCAAACTATTGAATTTGCTTGATAAAGATGACCTGATAATTGACGGCGGGAATTCCCATTTTACGGAATCAATAAATAATTCCGGGAAATGCAAAGCAAAGGGCATTCACTTTGTTGATGCGGGGGTGAGCGGAGGGATCTGGGGATTAAAAATCGGATACAACCTTATGGTCGGTGGTCCCGAAAAAGCTGTAAAACGGGTTGAGCCCATTTTCATATCACTTGCACCGGAAAACGGTTATGCCCATGTAGGCGGGACCGGGGCTGGACATTTTGTTAAGATGATGCACAATGCACTTGAGTACGTAATGCTCCAGGGCATCGGTGAAGCATTCGAGTGTATGTTCAGGAGTGATTTTGATATCGATCTTAGGAAAGTTGCAGACCTCTGGAACAACGGGGCAGTAGTAAGAAGCTGGCTGCTTGAGCTGGCTGCCGATGCATTTAAAGCAGAAGGAAATTCACTTGAAAAAATTGCGCCTTATGTTGACGATTCAGGAACCGCAAGATGGGCTTCCGAATATGCGATTCAGAATGCGATACCGGTGCCTGCAATAACGATATCGCTGTATGAGAGGTTCGCATCGAGGCAGGATAATCCATTCTCTGCTAAAGTAATTGCTGCATTAAGAAATCAGTTCGGCGGACATGCTGTAAAGGAGGAAAGTAAATAAATGGATAATGAAAAAAACAATGAAATGATTGAAGTTCAGCAGAAGGGAATGCTGAAAGGCAACCCTCCCGACCCCTGTGTAGTAGTAATATTCGGCGCCTCAGGAGACCTGGCCCACAAAGAATTACTCCCTTCTTTGTTTGCATTAAACTGTCACAAACTTATGCCCGAGCAATGCGCCGTGATAGGTTTTTCAAGATCGAACTATTCAGACGATGATTTCAGAAAAGAAATGTACGATGCAGTAAAAAAGGACAGCATCTGCGGAGAGGACAAGTGGAAGGAGTTCGCAAAGAACCTTTTTTATATCACCGGTAATTTTAAGGATGATCCTTCCAAATCGTACGGAGATCTTAAAAAGAAAATCAGGGAAGTTCAGAAAAAACTCGATCTTCCCGATAATATCCTTTTCCATCTCTCAACGGCACCGGCTTTTTATTCTACAATCGTTAAAAAACTTGACGAAGCGGGACTTGCAAAAAGCGACAAAGGCTGGAGAAGAATAATTATTGAGAAGCCTTTTGGTACCGACGAACAATCTGCCCGGGAACTGGATAAGGAAATACATAAAGTTTTTGAAGAAACACAGATCTTCAGAATAGACCATTTCCTCGGCAAAGAAACGGTACAGAATATGGTAGTGTTTAGATTTGCAAATCCCGGATTCGAACCAATCTGGAACAGGAATTATATAGATAACATTCAGATAAGTGTAGCCGAAGATATCGGGATTGGATCACGTGCAGGATTTTATGAGAAAACAGGCGTAGTCAGGGATATGATCCAGAACCATCTTCTTGAGCTCTTATGTATGACTGCAATAGATCCGCCGGTAAATTATGATTCGGAATCATTACGCAGCGAAACGCTGAAGGTGCTGACCTCGATCTGTAAAATAAATGTAGAAAAGGATGTTGTGCTTGGGCAATATTCAGAAGGTAAGGTACACGGTAAGCAGGTTAAGGCGTACAGAGAGGAAGAGAATGTGGATAATAATTCTATGACTCCTACATATGCAGCAATCAAACTTACACTGGATAACTGGCGCTGGGCAGGAGTCCCGGTATACCTGAGGACCGGAAAAAGGATGAAGGAAAAATTATCAGAGATTACAATCAGGTTTAAGCAAACCCCGCACCTGATGTTTCCGATTGAACGGGAAGAAGAAAAGAAACATAACCTGCTGACGTTCCGGCTTCAGCCGAACGAAGGAATCATTTATACATTTACCGCCAAGCAGCCCGGTGCAGAACTTCAGCTGAGACCTGTTAACCTGAATTTCAGATATGACAGGGCTTTCGGGATAAAAGAAACTCCGAGTTCATATCAATGGCTTATACGGGATGCTATGCAGGGAGACCAGACGCTGTTCCCCCATTCAGAATGGATTTATAAATCATGGCAGATAATTGATCCGATAATCAAAAAATGGGAATCTGAGCCATGGCTTGATTTTCCTAATTACAAAGCCGGGACCTGGGGTCCGCGGGAAGCTGAAAAATTAATAAAAAGGGATAATCACGAATGGAACGTTCAATAATTTGAGGAATATGAATGGAGAACACGGAAAAATATGATGCGGTGATAATCGGTGCCGGCCAATCAGGCATTCCTCTTGCAAAAACACTCGCAGGAGAAGGATGGAAAACAGTGATTATAGAAAGATATCTTGTCGGCGGCAGCTGCATAAATTATGGATGTACTCCTTCAAAAACTATGGCGGCCAGTTCCAGTGTTATCCACCTTACAAAAAAGGCCGAACTTTATGGAGTCCACAATTCAAAAGTTGAAATAAATCTTAAAGAAATAATTAACAGGAAAAGAGGCATCGTTAAATCATTCCGTGAAGGACTGGAAAAAGGAATTGAGCAGACTGAGAACCTGACATTAATAAGAGGAGAAGCCGGGTTTACGGATAAAAAATCAATTCAAATTAACTTAAACAACGGCAGCAGCAAAAGAATATCCGGCGATAAAATATTTATAAATACCGGGGGAGGATCGCGTATTCCTTCAATCAAGGGAATAGAGTCGGTTGATTATCTTACCTCTACAACCATTATGGAACTTGAAGAAAAGCCTTCACATCTGCTTATAATCGGCGGCGGTTATATTGGTTTGGAATTCGGCCAGATGTTCAGAAGGTTCGGCAGTGAAGTAACGATTATAGAAAAAGGTCCGCAGATTTTATCACACGAAGACGAAGACATTTCAGATGAAATGGAAAGAATGCTTCGAAACGATGAAGTCAACATCTTAAAAAATACGGCTGTCGCTGAAATCAATAAGACAGAAGATAACAGCATCAGGCTGACATTGAATTCAGAAGGAAAGGAGAATTTCCTTACCGGTTCGCATTTACTAATGGCTGTTGGAAGAAAGCCCAACACTGAGTCGCTTAATTTAGATGCGGCAGGAATAAAAGCAGACAAAGCAGGATATATCAAGGTGAACACGAAGCTGGAGACAAACGTCGCGGGCATCTATGCAATGGGAGATGTAAAGGGCGGACCTGCTTTCACCCATATTTCCTATGATGACTTCAGGATAATCAGGGACAACCTGCTTAAGAAGAAAACACACACAACAAGAAACAGGTTTGTTCCATATACAGTCTTTACCGATCCGCAGCTTGGAAGAGTAGGGATAACAGAAAAGGAAGCAAAAGAAAAAGGACTGAAGTACAAGACCGCTAGAATGGAAATGAGTCATGTTTCAAGAGCAATTGAACTCGGCGAATCAACCGGAGTTATGAAGGCAATCGTTGATTCAGGAACAGGCAGAATACTTGGCTGCGCTATCCTGGGAATTGAAGGAGGTGAAATCGCTTCAATGATCCAGATCGCCATGATGGGAAAACTAAAATACACGGATCTCAAAGAGGGAATATTTACTCACCCGACACTGTCGGAAGCACTGAATAACTTGTTTAGTAAGGTTGGATGATATTCAGGCGGAAGCGCTGGGGGAAAGTTTGAGAAGATAGGAAGGTATGAGGATAAGAGGATGTGAAGATTAGAAGGTAAGAAGTTAAGAAGTTAAGAGGATTAGCGGTTACAAAGTATTTATGTCTTCGCCGTAGAACGGCGATATGTTAATAGCGGTAACGTTATCTTGAAAGCCTATGAGCTGCAGAGCAGCGACACATTAAATTTTATTCACAACTTCTTAATCCCTTTCCTCGGCGTTTCGATACTTTTCACTCCGTGGCACTACACGTAAATTAAGGATTCTTTAGGGTAACCTGACATTCCATAAGCACTGAAGCTCGCGGCAAGTCAGCCAGGGTCGTTTAATGTCGTCATTCTATTTTATATTACTTGCCTTCTTGATCATAAATCTCAGTTAATAATTACTTTAGAAACTTATACTTCTTCCAAAGGGTGATGCAATTTAGATCAAGCATTGTTGAATCTGATGTAAATCCAAATTCATATATTCTCGTATCAGGCTGATCAAGTTCAATTATCATTTCCTTAATATTGGGGGACATACAATCTCCAAAAGTATAAGGGACCCACGCAGCGTTTATTTTTAGCCCACTTTGAAGCATATGGTACAGGATATTTTGCTCACCGGTATCCAGTGCAGTACCATAGATAAAATATATATTCTCCGGAAATGAATTGGGTATATCAGTGTTTTTTACAATTATAATTTCCGGATTATCCTTCTCCGGACTACACGAATTGCATAACAATACTGATATGCTGATAAAAACAAATAAAAAGAAATTATGCTTAATCATAAACAGGCCTCTCTATTTTTATTTTCAAGTCCTTATTCCCACAGCAATTATTGCCTGTTGATTTATGAACCCAACCATCACTGCCAGGTTTGATTTTATTACTACTCTGCCAATTATTTGCATTCCCGCGATTAGGATTAGCTGAATTATTTAATATACATAACTTTGGCTGTACCTTTAATTAATAAAGGATTTTGTTTATCCCTTATGATGACAAAGTAGACTCCTGATGATACCTCTGCCCCATAATTATTCTTACCAGTCCAGATAGCAGTATAACTGGAACCAGAACCGTTCAGTTTATCAATCCTTGCTACTTCTTCTCCATTAATACTATAAATTTTTAAATCCGGTTCTTTGATTTCACCTGAGAGGTTGAAATGTATTATTCCATTAAATGGATTGGGATAAGCCGAAACTTCAAAGGAAGTGGGTATAACCTGATGATAGTCTTCTTGCACTGCTAATGGATCGTCAAGAGCCAGTCCATATATATAACCAAGCGTAGCATTAAAATAAACAATTGTATCATTATTCAACCACTTGAGGAAATATTCATATCCTTCACCACCACAGTTGGTATATTTATAAAGTCTTTGATCAGCTTTGCTATAAGTATAAATGGTGCCGCCTGCATCGACAAGATAGCTAAAGAAAGCCATCCTGGATGAATCCGGCGACCACTCCATTTCCTCAAGATCGTTAAAAGTCCACCAGCAATTGTCGTTTGTATCGTTTGCAGTATTAAATATAATTGAATCAACTTTGGTATTCAGATCATAGGTATGGATTTTAGGGTATTCCAATTCACCAAAAGCATAGTATAAGAGATTATTAGTCCTATTGTAGGCGAACGCTGTATATGGAGGGAAGGTATTTGTGATGAGTACTGTATCTACAGAATTGTTTAAGATATCAAATAAAACAATTGACTCTTCATCATATTGCCATAAAAACTTAGTTTCATCAACCCATTCCATCTCAAAATAAGGATCTGGTGTAAAATCAATTTCATTTAGGCTGCTATCCAGGAAGGAATAATAATGATTCACGAATAGCACATATTCATCATTTGGCGAGAATGCATAATCCAATGCTTCATAAGGGCCTACAGAGTTACAAACCATTAAATTCTTGCCTGTATCAAAATCATAAACAAAAATTGAATCCTCATCTCCATATACGCATTTATGCGATTTATTTGCGAAGACCGGTAGGGTAGGAAATGGGCAGGGTCTTACAGTAGAATCGTTCAAGTTTTTAATATAAATATCTCCGCTAGCAAATTCTGTATAATAAACATCATTATTGAATTTATCGAGTGAAAATTTTTGAGCTAGTACATGTGAGATTTGGAAACTCTGACTATGAATTTGATATGATGCTAAAAAAAATAAGAAGATAAAGATTGGTAGATTGATTGATTTCATAAGTTTTCCCCGAAAATTAAAATCAGAATACGTTTTGTATCCGAAAATTGTGTTGTTTCGAATACCCGCTACAAAGAACCCTGAAACTTCTGTTCAATATTTACAAAAATAACTGCCAATAAACAATTAAATTTTAACTTGTTATCGTTATGGTAAGAGAATGAATTTCTTTCATCATTAACCTACCTCTTTCCCATTAAAATGAGAGCATCGCCAAGACCGGTACTATAACTTGTCCCAACTGCCACCATCAAATTTTCACTAACTGCCAGACCATATAGCCTGTCATCAAAATTCTGTATCTCTTCAAATTTATGCCAAGTAGCTCCATTATAGTGCCAGACCATTGCTTCATCCCCTACAATAAGAATATTGTTTTTGTTGCTGCCCCTTATCCTGTAGGCGTAGTTACCAAGGTCAAGTACTTTCTGACCATTCAGATAAGGGACCCATTCATATCGCAATGTTTTTTTATTAAATAAAGAATGTCTTGTAACTACACCTGTTGCAAATATAAATTCTGCATTTCCGTTAGCCCATAAAGTATTTAACAATTGACCTCCATAATAGTAGCCGAATTCTCTATTTGTTTGACTATCCCAGATACTCTCAACCCCGCCTTCATTAAATTTTAATACTGCAACCCGTCCATTTTGATTACTCCATCCGCAAGTCCAGAGTTCAATCCCATCGATTGTTGCATAAATATCTTTCAAATCAACATCTGTCCCGCTTTCTATTCTGCTCCAATGACCGTATTGGTAATGGGCTATGAATCCATTGCCACTAACTACATAAAAATCATTTCTTGCTACACCCCATATTTTGTTTGCAGAACCATTTAATTGGGTTATTAACGAACAATCATTTATAAAATTTATTCCATCATAGTGAGAAATACTGCCGTCAATATGTGCGAATAAAATATCATTCGCCGAAAAGGCAAAAATCGCTTTAATTGGCGGGTATTCTACACCGCCGCAAGCGTTAGTTTTTATTCTTCTTAAATCCCACCCAAGTCCGTTCCAGTGTAAAGCATTGTAAGCATTTGGATCCGGCTGACCCAGTGCGTCAAGTAAATAGATTTCACCTACCGCCCAGATATTATTTTCATTAATTATTGCGACATCATAAAGTATACAACTTCCGGCACCACCTCCGAAAGTAAATGTCTGCCAGGTGAAGTTGTGGGAGGTGGTATCCATAGTAGTAATCAGGATAGAATTTTTTATTGACCCATCGGGTGTGTGAATCAAAGAGGTGAAGTTGTAAGTCTTAGCTGGAAGCAGTGAATCTATATAAAGGAGCGTATCTTGTGAAGCCAGGCTGATTGTTTTGATAATATTATTGTCTTTCTGAATTTCAATATATACAGGCAAGCTGACATTCGCCGTGGTTAGTTTCATCCAGGCTTCGGTACAGCTAACATCCTCAAGTGTTATACTTAGCTGAGGCTGCTGCTCAGGAGGAATGGGGTTATCCTTATTGCACGAAGTAAAGAAGACAAGGATTAAAACGAACAGGCCGCCGAGGGTTATCTTTTTCATACTCCCCTTCAAACTTTAATTTACTTATTTAAAATTAAAGGGGATCGGTGTGATAAGCAATTATAAAAATGATGGTGTAGAGGGTTAACGCTGAGGGGAAGTTTGAGAAGATAGGAAGGTATGAGGATTAGAAGATGTGAGGATGTGAAGGTCATCTCGATACTTTTCTCATTCCGTTACCACTCCATTCGAAAAACTCGATGACCGTGGGTGCCAAGGAACAAGTATCAAGTAAGAAGTAAGAAGTTAGGAAGATGAGAGGATGGGAAGATAAGAAGATGAGGGGGTAAAGATTTGTATCATCCGGAAGGGAAGGAATTAATGGCTAAAGCCGTGATTCTATTTTTGATTAGAACCCACGAGCTAAAGCTCCGTGGCAAGTCAGCCTGATGGGAAACGGTTAAAACCGTTCAAGAGTTTATTGTTCGGAGGAGACCCAATGTCTGAAGACATTGGTTAATGAGAACGCCAGCTGGTTAGCAGCTGGTATCAAGGAACAAGTTGGAAGGTGAGAAGTTAAGAAGATGAGAGGGTGAGAAGATTAGACGAGTATTATGAGGGGTTTATTATTGCGGGAATCTGAGTAATTGGCCTGGTTAAGATTTCTCCATCCGCCTTACGTCGGATGTCGAAATGACAGGGCAGCCTTATCAAGGAACAAGTATCAAGTAAGAAGTAACAGGGAAAAGTAAAAATAACAGGGATAGAGACTTGAGATACGATGGCAAGACAAATCGTTCTTGATACTGATACATTCATAGCTTATTTTTGATTTATGTTATTACTTTAAGGCTGATTCTATGGGGCGGCTTAGATACTCTCTTATTTTGATTTTATCATTTTTTACTATTCATATTTCTTTTGCTGAGGTGCGGTATGTTTCTCATTCCGGCAGCAATACCCCTCCTTATCTTTCCTGGGAAACAGCAGCAGATTCAATTATGAGTGCAATAAATATTTCATCATTCGGAGATACCATATATGTAGCTAACGGAGTTTATGAAGAACAGGTTGTAATGATACCGGGATTATCGCTGATTGGAGCTGGGATGGATAGTTGTGTGATTGATACGCGTACTTTAGTAAATGCTACTGATTTTGCTTCAGTTGTAGTAGCAGATAGCTGCCTATTACGGGGATTTTGCATAATGGTCAGTAATGATAATAGCCTAGGGTATGGGGCATCCCTTAAAGGGACCTGCTTACTAACCCAAAATAAAATCACAAATGCGCGTGAGGGTGTTTCCTCAGTAATGACCGGAACCAGTGTGCCTCTTGTGTATGAAAATTTAGCTATCAATATTGGACTTTACGGGTTGTCTACTTTCAATTCCAATACAATAATCAGAGGTAATTCTTTTAATATGGGCAATACTGCTGACTGCGGTATTTTTGTGGGGGCATACGATTTTACTTATCATCCGGTAATCGATTCAAATTATTTCGGGGGTACATTCGGGGAAGGGATACAAATTTCATTCGGCACTAAAACCACAATTTCAAATAATATTATCATTGGGGATCAATTCGGAGATGGTTTTCTTGGCAGTTATTCGGATACTATCAAAATTTTTAATAATCTGATTATGGCTTCACTTTTTAGTAGAGGTATTTATACTACTGGGGTACCGTACTTAGTGTATAACAATTTAATTTTAGGCCCGTGTGAGATCGGGATTTCAGTAACAGGGGTAAATAGCATCGAAACAATTGTTGCCAATAACTCGATCGTTGGTGCAGTACACGGTATCCAGAGAAACGGGACCGGGGGTGTCTCAGCTTACTACAACAATGTCTGGGGCAGTGAGAAGAGTTATTATAATTTCACACCCGATTCTACAAATTTAACTGTAGATCCTATGATGGTAAATATTGATAGTAGTTTAGGAAAAATGGATTTTCACTTGCAGATGTTCTCGCCACTGATCGACAAAGGTGATCCTTCAATGCCTTGATAAAGATGGGTCAAGAAGTGATATAGGATTATATGGAGGTCCTTTCGGCGAAAGTTATAAATACCATGATTTTCCACCACCGTCGCCAGTTAATATGAGTGCTTCATCGATTCAGAATATATTCGGCTCAAATGGAACAAAAATACAGAGGCTGACTTTAATCATTACAATCTTTACCGGGATATTAGTTGCAAATTTTACAGCAGATTCGACAACATTTGTCGCATCTTTAAGTGATACGTTCTATCTGCATATTATACCTCAGGAAATAAATGATCTTTACTTCAAGCTTACTGCAGTAGATAACCAGGGGAATGAATCGGAACCATCGGATGAACTTCACGTGTTCCTGACGGGAACAATTAACAATGAAGAATTAACAATTAACAATTACAAGCTTTTCCAAAATTACCCAAATCCGTTTAATACTTCGACTAAAATAGGATACAGATTGAAGGAAAGAGGATATGTGAAGCTTTATGTATATGATATAAAAGGAGAACTGGTGGAAACATTGGTTAATAAATATCAGGAGGGCGGGTATTATGAGGTTGAGTTTAGAGGTCGGAATTCGGAGAACGAGGGATAAATACGAGATAGGTTCAGAAATCGGAAGCCTGAGATCGGAAGTGAGCAGTTTAGCAAGCGGGGTATATATATACCAGATAATGGTAAAGAATGAAAAAGGTATCCCCGTTTTCTCAGATATAAAGAAAATGATTTGTACTAAAGTAAAGGACATCGAAATGAAAAAGCTACAACTCTTTTTTTTTAGTTATTTAAGTTACTGACCTGTTACGTCGCTACAAATTGCTCATTTTTAATTGGATCTGTTCGCTATGTAAGTCATTCCGGCAGCAATACACCTCCTTACCTTACCTGGGAGACAGCAGCAGATTCAATAATGAGTGCAATCAATATTTCATCATTCGGGGATACTATTTATGTGGGTAATGGTGCTTATGAAGAGCGGGTCGTAATGATACGGGGGTTATCTTTGATAGGGGCGGGGATTGATAGTTGTGTAATTGATACGAGAAATTTTACGGCGCCACAAGCTATAATGATCAAAGATAGCTGTTATCTGAAAAACTTTAAAATTACTGTACAAAATACTCATAACACTGAGGGACAGGGAATAGTTATAGTCGGTTCAAACTCAATAGTTGAATATAATGAAGTATTAAATGCAGATATGCCTGGCATCTGGTGTTATAATACAAATTCAATAATAAGACATAACCGAATCTAGATGGGTATACGAGCATCTGGCTGCAATTAAACGACCTGTAATCGATTCAAATTATATTTATGATATTTAGCAGGGAAAGGAATTAACTCTGACCTTGGGTAAACCCCAACTATTAGGGGGAACATTATAGTAATTGATAATAGCTAGTAATGTCAATCTTTGGCTATCTATCCGGATTTAATAATGGGGCATCGCTTTATAATAATGAGTTTTATTCTCTTAATTCGGATATAGTAATAGCAGCTTATTCGACTGAAAGCATAATAAATAACGTGATATACAGTAACTACAACTATGGTATATACAAATATCAGGGAGGTATAATTAAAAATAATGTTATCTCAGGCGGGGATGTTGGTATAAGAATTTATAATAGTATAATCTCCTGAAATAAAATACAATGATCTCTGGAATAACCAGACTAACTACATAAATCATATTCCGGATTCAACAAACATTTCATTTGAACCCTATGTTTTTCAATGCCGACAGTATGGACTTCCACCTTCAGAAATATTCTCCTCTTATAGATGCCGGCGATCCATCAATAGTAGATAAAGATTCTTCAAGGAGCGATATAGGATTGTATGGCGGACAATTTGGAGAAGAATACAAATACCTTGATCTGGCTCCCCGTGCGCCGGTGAATCTGAGTAGCATCTATCGATTCGGGTTATATTATGTTAAAGTGGGACAAGAATACAGAAGCAGATTTTAATCATTATAACCTATACAGAGACACAACAGAGAACTTCACCGCAGATTCAACAACTTTTGCTGCTTCAGTTAATGATACTTTTTATCTGCATATCATACCCGTCGGAACACCTGATCTTTATTTCAAACTTACGGCAGTAGATAACCAGGGGAATGAATCTGAGCCTTCGGATGAGCTGCACGTGTTCCTGACGGGAACAATTAACAATGAAGAATTAACAATTAACAATTACAAGCTTTTCCAAAATTATCCAAATCCGTTTAATCCTTCGACTAAAATAGGATACAGGTTGAAGGAAAGAGGGTATGTAAAGCTTTATGTCTATGACATCAAAGGAGAGCTGGTGGAGACATTGGTTAATCAATATCAGGAGAGCGGGTATTATGAGGTTGAGTTTAGAGGTCGGAATTCGGAGAACGTACGCGGAGCGGAATTTCGTCCGTAGAACGGACTCAAGAGGTCGGAAGCCAGAGATCAGATGGTTAACAACTTTGCAAGCGGGGTTTATATATACCAGATAATGGTTAAGAATGAAAAAGATATTCCGGTTTTCTCGGATATAAAGAAGATGATTTTGTTGAAGTGATGGTTTAATGTTTCGCTGCTCTGCAGCTCCATGGTATAAGGCTTTGTGCGGATGCTAATAATGTTTCTGCCGCTATGCGGCAGAGGAGAGGGATTACCGCAGAGGCGCGGCATCCCGGCAATAATGCTACCCTGATAACCCATTAGCTGCAGAACAGCGGCACATTAAATTTTATTCACATCTTCTTAACCCCTTATCTTCTCATCTTTCTTATCTTCTTAGCTTCTCACCTTCTAATCCCCTTTCCCGTGTCATCCCGAACCTCTTCACACACGGTAAAAACGCCGGGACTGCAGCAGAGAATTAATTTGACGCAACTCATTACTGCTTACCGCTATAAATACTAATTTATTTAAAAATTATAATTTAAGGTAAAGCTATGGCTATATGTGAAGTTTGCGGCAACGATTACTCAAATTCTTTTGAAGTTAAAAAAGGAGGAGAGACATACACATTTGATTCCTTTGAATGTGCAATTCATAAACTTGCGCCTGTATGCGGACATTGCGGTTGTAAAGTGATAGGCCATGGTGTGGAAAAAGGCGGTTCCATATTCTGCTGTCAGCATTGTGCAGATGAATCAAATGTAATATCTACCAAAGGTTTAAAATAGGAGGAGAAAAGATATATGAAGTTAAGAGGAAGGAAAATAGCAATCTTTGTTGAGAAAATGTTTGAGGACCTGGAGTTCTGGTACCCGTACTTAAGGATGAAGGAGGAGGAAGCAGATGTTTGTGTGGTAGCACCTAAAGTTGAAACTTATGAAGGGAAACACGGATTAACAGCGAAAGCAGATCAATCTATTGTAGCTGTAAAAACCGATGAATTTAATGCTTTGATCATCCCGGGCGGCTACTCACCCGATCATATGCGCAGAACTCCCGAGATGGTTGAATTTGTAAAGCAGATGAATGAGGAGAAGAAGCCTATTGCCGCTATTTGCCACGGACCCTGGATGCTGGCATCGGCAGAAGTCATAAAGGGAAAGAAGGTAACAAGCTTCTTTTCACTTAAGGATGATTTAATTCACGCCGGAGCTGAATGGATTGACCAGGAAGTAGTAAAAGACGGAAATATAATTACTTCACGCAACCCGAATGATCTGCCTGCGTTCTGCAAAAAAATAATAGAGACACTTGAGAAATAGAAACTTCTGATTAGAGAAGAGTAGAACTTATGCCGGGAATGCCCTTCCTTCGGGAAGCTTCCACCTGCACAAATAAAGCTGCGGAGGAGAGTTCCTGGATCAGAGGTAAAGAACGGATGATACTTAATTTCTGTCCTGTCGGCAGACGGCAAAGAAATAATGGCCAGGAATAGATATGGCAAAAGGCAAGGTATACATAGGCACATCCGGGTGGAATTATAAACACTGGAAAGGAAATTTTTATCCTGAAGATCTCAGGCAGAAAAACTGGCTCGGGTTTTATGCAGATAAACTTAAAACGGTAGAAATTAATAATTCTTTCTACCGGCTTCCCGACAAAAAGACATTTAAGTCGTGGAAAGATAATACTCCAAAAAATTTCATTTTTTCAGTTAAAGGCAGCCGGTATATCACCCATATGAAAAAACTGAAAGAACCGAAACAGAGCAGCAAAAAACTATTTACGAGAGTTAAACATTTAAAGAAAAAACTGGGACCCATTCTGTTTCAGCTTCCTCCCCGCTGGAAGTTCAACAGGGAAAGGTTTGAAAAATTTCTGAAGGTGCTGCCGGAAAAATACCGGTACACATTCGAATTCAGAGAAAAATCGTGGTGGAATGATGAGACATTGGAATTATTAAAAAAATATAATGCAGCTTTCTGCATCTATGAGCTGGCGGGAACTTTGACGCCTAAGGAAGTCACAGCAGATTTTGTTTATATCCGTCTTCATGGTCCGGGTGATAAATACCAGGGAAATTACAGTAAAAAGCAGTTATCCGGCTGGGCAGGAGCTGTCTCAACCTGGCAGAGGAAAAATAAAGATGTTTATCTTTATTTTGATAACGATGACAGCGGCTATGCTGTTAAGAATGCCATGGAAATTCAGAAAATGCTGTCCTCTTGATTTTGATCATAAGGATAAATTCTTATAATGGTTAAATATCATTTTTGAATCCTCAAAATAAAAAGGAGAAAATGGAGACATTAAAACTCGATTCATTAAACAAAGAAACAGCTAAAATAGGTCTGGGGACCTGGGCGATAGGCGGGGTTATGTGGGGAGGAACCGACGAACAGGAGTCAATAAAAACAATTCAATCTGCAGTTGATAAAGGTATTACACTGATTGATACTGCTCCTGCCTACGGGTTTGGTAAATCCGAGGAGATTGCAGGCAAAGCACTAAAAAACTACGGTGACAGGGAAAAGCTGGTGGTGGCTACAAAAGTGGGACTTGAATGGGATAAAGATGAAAATATAACACGTAATTCTTCCAGGGAAAGAATATTTAAAGAAATAGACGATTCACTCAACAGGCTTCAGCTAGATTATATCGATATTTACCAGGTCCACTGGCCGGATACTCAAACTCCGTTCGAAGAGACTGCACAGGCAATGAACGAACTGCTTGAGCAGGGAAAGATCAGGGCAATCGGGGTAAGCAATTATTCTTCACAACAAATGGATGAATTCAGGAAATATGCACCCCTGCATTTCTGTCAGCCTCCTTATAATCTTTTTGAAAGAGACGCTGAAGAGGATGTTATCCCTTATTGTAAAGAACATGACATAAAATTAATAACATACGGCGCTTTGTGCAGAGGATTATTATCGGGTAAAATGAAGCCTGATACAGAATTTAAAGGAGATGATCTTAGAAAAGATGATCCGAAATTTCAGCAGCCGCGATACGAAGATTACCTGGATGCAGTAGAGAAAGTATCCCAGTTTGCCGGGAGCAAGTATAATAAAGAAATTATTCATCTTGCGGTAAGATGGATATTCGACCAGGGTGCGGACATTGCATTATGGGGCGCAAGGAAACCCGGTCAGCTTGATACGATTGATGAAGTCTGGGGCTGGTCTTTGACTCAGCAGGATATTATTATTATCAACAACCTGATTAACACTACCGTGTCTGATCCGGTAGGACCGGAATTTATGGCTCCCCCGGAACACGCCGGTAAGGAGAAATAGTTAGTAAAATTTTCTTCACTTAATTAAATCACGGCAGGAATCGGAAAGAAGGAAACTGATGGGCTTCAAGGAAATAGCAAAGAAAAGCGATCTTAAAAACGGGGAGATGAAAGCATTCAAAATCGACGATGAAAACAAGATTTTACTGTGCAGAATAAATGACGAATTTTCTGCCGTCGGTGCATCCTGCACCCACTACGGCGCCCCGCTGGAGGAGGGAGTATTAAAAGGGGAAACGATTATTTGTCCCTGGCACCATGCATGTTTTAATGCAAAAACCGGAAACCTGCTTGAGCCGCCTGCAATGGACGCTCTTCCCCGGTATGAATTAAAAACAGAAGGCGATGTAATTAAAATTAATGTGCCGGATGAAATTCAGAGTTCACGCCGGCCCGATATGGTAAAAAAAGATACTAAATCTGATGACCGCACATTTTTAATTCTCGGTGCGGGAGCTTCAGCCTATTCTGCAGCCCAGTCGATGAGAGAGAACGGGTTTAAAGGAAACATTGTAATGGCAACAAAAGAAGACCGGAAGCCGTACGACCGCCCTAACCTGAGCAAGGATTACCTTGCCGGAAGTGCAGAGCCTGAATGGATGCCTCTTCGTCCCGATGACTTTTTTGAAGAATATGGAATCGAATTCAGGCATTCTGTTGAAGTTAAAGAAGCAGACTTCAACAAAAAACAAGTTTCCTTCGGCAGCGGTGAGAAGCTGAAGTATGATAAATTATTAATAGCGACAGGCGGAATTCCGAATCAGATCAGCATTAAGGGTTCCGGTCTGAAAAATATTTTCTACCTAAGGAGCTTCGATGATGCAGACAGGATAATTGCATCACTTAAAGGCTCTGAAAATGCCGTAGTAATAGGAGCAAGCTTTATTGCTATGGAAACGGCTCATAGTCTTACCGAAAGAAAACTCAAAGTTACTGTAATTGCACCCGAAGAGATCCCCTTTGAACGGAACTTCGGAGAAGAGATAGGCAGACTGTTCAGGAAAGAGCATGAAAAGAACGGTGTAGTATTCAAATTGAAATCGAAGATAAAAGAATTCCGGGGAGAAGGGAAAGTTGAGGCTGTTGTGCTTGAATCCGGTGAAGAAATAGCAGCAGACATCGTAATAGCAGGAATAGGTGTAAAACCGGCGACAGGTTTTTTGGATAGTTCGGAGCTGATGGATGATAAAAGTCTTAAAACCGATGCATTCCTGCAGGTAAAAGAGGATGTATATGCTTCGGGCGATATTGCATCATTCCCCGATTTCCGTACAGGAAATCATATCAGGATTGAGCATTGGCGTCTTGCTCTGCAGCTCGGCAGAATTGCTGGCGCAAATATGTCGGGTAAAAAATTGAAATTCGAAGGTGTACCATTTTTCTGGACGGCACAGGCAGGAATGAATCTGAGGTATGTAGGTTTTGTCAAGGACTGGGATGAGATAATAATAGACGGAAGTGTTGCACAGAAAAAATTTGTTGCATACTATATAAAAAATAATACTGTAATGGCTGCTGCAGGTATAAACAGGGACAAAGAAATGGACGCAGTCCATCTGCTGATCAAAGAACAAAAACTTCCTGAAGTAGAAGCTATAAGGGATAATTCAGCTGATCTATTATCATTTATCTGAGTGTCATCAAACACAGCGTGTGAGATAGATGGATTAAAAATTCACTGATTTCCAATCGCCGCTTTTTTAATATCACAGTACAGATTTACTTCCGATAAAATCACAGACGGTTCTCCTCAATAGAATATATTGTAGTACAATTTCTTGAATAACAAGATGGAGAACAAGATGTACAAAAAAATCGTTTATATGATAATTATGACTGTGGGTTTTATATCCTATATTTATGGACAGGACGGCGGAGACAAAAGCGATAGTCAGAATTACAGAACGAATATTCATAACCCTGTGGCAGTGGGTATTCAGGGCGGATTTCAGAAAGCAGCTGATGCGGATAATGGTAAATTTATGGGCGGCGGTCTCGTAAGAGCATACCTGACAACTGCTGTGGCATTTGAAGCGTCTATTAATTACCGCCAGGAAGAATATAAAGACGGCGCAATTACAGTAAGCAGCTGGCCGGTTCAGCTTTCAGGACTCTTCTACCCGGTCGAATATTTATATGGTGTTGTAGGTGTCGGCTGGTACAATGCTAAAGTCGAATACTCCGGCGTATTGAATGATATTCCGGATAAAACCTCCCAGAAATTCGGGTGGCACTTTGGTGCAGGACTCGATATACCACTGGGAGAAAGAGCTTTCTTATTCGGTGATTTCAGGTATGTATTTCTTAACTATAATTTTGAAGATGTACCCGGCGGCGGAGAGATCAACAGTGATTATTTCCAGATAAATGCCGGATTAATGTTCGTAGTTAACTAGATCTTTTTTTTATTTGATTCTGCTGTGTCGTACTTTAAAATATGAAATCTGACACCCTCTCATGAAAAAGTACGATGCAGCAATTATTGGTTCCGGCCCGAATGGTTTGTCGGCTGGTATAATACTCGCTAAGGCGGGTTTATCAGTCGTAATCATCGAAGCAATGGACCGGATAGGCGGGGGAACAAGGACATCAGAACTTACACTTCCGGGTTTCAGACATGACGTTTGTTCCGCAATTCATCCTCTCGGCGCGGCATCCCCTTTTTTTCAATCTTTACCATTAGACAAATTTGGATTAAAATGGATTTTTCCTTCTGCCGCAGTGGCTCACCCTTTTGACGACGGAACTGCTGCTTTTATCTCAAAATCTTTAGTTGACACTGCCGCCGGTTTAGGTGTAGATGCCCGATCCTATATAAGTCTGATGAATCCTCTTGCAGAAAAAACCAAAAGGCAAGAATGAAAGTAGGCCCGCAATGACTATATGGAATAATTATTTAAATTAGAAACAAAAATAATTATAAATAATAATTAACGGTCCAGGGGTAGACAAATACATGACAACATTTACTTTGATTGATGATCTACAGGAGCTTCTGAGAAGCGATGACCTTCAGTTTGTTAAACGACAGGTACAGAATATCATTTCGTCAGTGGACCTGGATGAATTGATAATACAATCTAATGGTGATGCTGATAAGATCCCGGTATCATACCTTGTAAAAGAGCTCAGCCAGATATTTGAGACCCAGACTATCGAGAGGACGCGTTATTACATCAGGAGACTTATAAAGAGCCTGTCGCAGAGAAAAGAAGGAAAAATTAATGATATCAACCTGAACCGCTGGAAAGAGTATGACGATCTTTTAACCGACAGTCTCTGGATCCTTGATAAAAGAGACAGGTCAGGCGCCCATACGGCCGGCTACTGGGGTAATTTTATTCCCCAGATACCCAACCAGTTCCTGCGCAGGTATACGAAAAAAGGTGAATGGGTGCTCGATCCCTTCCTTGGAAGCGGAACTACCTTAATAGAATGCAGAAGACTCGGAAGGAATGGAATAGGCGTTGAGCTTCAGCCGGAGGCAGCCAGGCTGGCAAAGGGTATTCTGAGTAAGGAAAAAAATCCTTATAAAATAAAAACTGAGATTATTAATAATGATAGTACGGAATACAAATTCAAAACTGAAATCAGGAAATATAAATGTGACTCGGTTCAGTTTTTAATTATGCACCCTCCCTACTGGGATATTATTAAATTCAGTGAAAAGAAAAATGATCTTTCGAACGCAGGAACTGTAGAAGAGTTTTTACATATGTTCGGGAAGATAATAGATGCCACCTACCCTGTACTCGACAGCGGCAGATTTGCCGCCGTGATAATAGGAGATAAATATTGTTCAGGCGAATGGATACCGCTTGGTTTTTACACGATGCAGGAAATGATCAAACGCGGATACAAACTGAAATCTACAATAATTAAAAATTATGATAATACTACAGCAAAGAGAAACCAGAAAGAATTATGGCGCTACCGCGCACTGGCAGGCGGATTTTATATCTTCAAGCACGAGTACATCTTTCTATTCCGGAAGCAGTGACGTAACTTCAACCTTTGCCGGTGAGGCGATGATCAGCCGACAGGATTTTATATATGAATATTGAGCTCCCGCTGATAGAATCAGAATTAAAGAAAAGACTTAAGTATCCTTATAAATGGGGAAGAAAACAGAACGACCAGTACGATAAACTAACGAATTTTGTGTACAGCGAACCAATCTTTGAAAATGTTTTAACTGAAATAAAAAAAAGATTCAGCAGCGATCGTGAAAATGAAAACATTTCAAACTATGCCTTAAACCGGTGGTATAACTTCTGGTCGGCTTATGCAGTAGAGAAGATTTTCTGCACAATGCCGGATGTTACTCCTGCAATCGATGAAAAAGACCGGCTTGTAGATTTCACTATTCAAGGGGCAAAATTCGATCATAAAACATCCGTATTCCCTAAGAATTTCCCCTATCCTATAGATGAAGCAATCAGGAGAACGGATGAACTGATCAGGTGGCTTTATAAGAATCAATCGCAGCAGCAGAGAAAACATTTAAAGAACAGGCTGATTATCGTTCTTTATTCAGATGATGGAGATCACTGGAAACTTAAATCCGAAATCACCTGGCTGAGATCAGTGATTGAAAGGTATATGCTGGGATTTAATCCCGATTATCTTCTCAAATTCTCCTTTGAACCGGGAGTGACTATTATCTCCGACGTTATCTGGGCTATTCATAATACTCATTAGTGAATTTATTTCTTAATCATCCCAAACCTTTATCATTCGGTAGCATTAATTAAAATGTTATATTGATTTATCCATTCTCAGACAGGTAATCAAGTGAGTGAAAATTTAATAGTTAATTTATCAGCCATTATTGTATCAGGTATACTTGCTCAATGGCTTGCATGGAAATTCAGGTTTCCGTCAATCCTTCTGCTGTTGATCTTCGGATTTATAGCGGGCCCTGTAACCGGATTCATCCATCCTGATTCATTTTTCGGCAAGCTCCTTTTCCCTTTTATTTCGATATCTGTAGCTATAATACTATTCGAAGGAGGCCTTAATTTAAAGTTTTCCGAGCTGAAAATTGTGGGCCCGCTGGTTAGAAATCTTATCACAACGGGAATATTGATAACCTGGATCCTGACAACGTTCGGAGCTTTTTTTATTCTCGATTTCTCTTTGCCTTTATCTGTATTGTTCGGTGCAATACTTGTGGTTACAGGACCCACAGTGATACTGCCGATCCTGCGTCATGTAAAACCGAAGGGACAGTTAACCCCGGTACTAAAATGGGAAGGGATAGTTAATGATCCCATAGGTGCGTTGATGGCTATTCTTGTTTTTGAAGCAGTGTTTGCAGCGGGAGTAACCGAAGCAACATTGCAGGTAGGATTTGCTATCCTGAAATCAGTTGTTATCAGCAGTACAATCGGACTCCTCGGCGGTTACTTGATTGCCCTGCTCATTAAAAAGGACCTTATACCTGATTTCCTGCAGAACCCTGCCAGCCTCACGATGGTTGTCCTGATATTTACAACTTCAAACCTTATCCAGGAGGAAAGCGGTTTATTCTCAGTTACAATAATGGGTGTTTATTTAGCGAATCAGAAAAAGATAAATGTAAAGCATATCATCGAGTTTAAGGAAAATTTAAGGACGCTTTTAATTTCAGTTTTATTCATTGTGCTTGCAGCCAGGCTGAATCCCGCCGACCTGAATGAATTAAATATCAGCAGCTTTATTTTTGTAACGGCCCTGATACTGGTAATACGGCCTGTTTCGGTATTTATTTCTGCTATAGGGACAAAAATAAACTGGAAGGAGAAATTGTTTCTTTCCATGATGGCGCCGCGCGGAATTGTTGCCGCTGCTGTAGCTTCCGTATTTTCTATCGAGTTATTAAACCTCGGGATAGATGAAGGATCAAGACTTGTACCCGAAATGTTTCTGGTTATTGTAGCTACTATCACTGTTTATGGACTCAGTGCTGTGCCGCTGGCAAAGTGGCTCGGACTATCTAATCTCAATCCGCAAGGCTGTCTTATTCTTGGAGCTCATTCATTTGCCAGGGAGATAGCTTCGGTGTTAAAGGATAATGGATACAGAATACTTCTGGTCGATACAAACAGACACAATATTTCTGAGGCGAGGATGGAGGGATTTGAAGCACACCAGGGAAGTGCAAATTCGAAAAGCTTTTATGATGAAACGGAATTAACCGGTATTGGCAAGCTGCTTGCACTAACGCCGAATGCTGAAGTGAATTCGCTGGCAGCATTGCATCTTTCCAGGATATTCGGGGGTAATAATGTTTACCAGTTAACGGTAGAGGAAAGTGAAGAAGAACAGGGCAAAGCGGTTTCGGAGGAATTAAGAGGAAAGATCCTATTCGGAACGAATTATTCTTATTATTATCTTTTAAGAAGATTTAATCAGAATTCAAAAATAAAATCAACGCCGATTACAGAAGAATATAATTATGAAAAATTCCTCGGTGAAAACGGCGGGGATGAAGTCATACCGATGTTCCTGATCAATAAGGACAAAAATCTCTTTGTTTATACTTCTGAAAGCAAGCCCGAGCCTAAGCCGGGACAAACGTTGATAAGCCTTGTCCCGAAAGATAGTCCTGTCGAAAAAAGAAAAGAAGCAGAATTATTGGAAAGGAAAGAATGATAAAATTTATTCCGCTCGGGGGAGCAGGTGAGATAGGGGCAAACTGCTATTACCTGAATATCGCCGGAACCGGAATAATAATTGATTGCGGAATGCACCCTCAGAAATCGGGAAAAGAAGCCCTGCCGAATTTCGGGATAATTGAGCAGCGGGATGTTGATTATGTATTGATTTCACATGCTCACCAGGATCACTTAAGCGGACTCCCTTTCCTTGTGCAGCAGCATCCCTATATAAGAATAATCACAACGCCTCAGACGAGAGCACTGGCGGAATTAACTCTGCACGATGCAGTATCAATATTATCCCGCCAGGTTTCTGAAGATGAACTGAAAATTTATTCCCACCGTGAAATCGATCTGCTGATCCAGTCAATTGAATACAGGGCAATTGGTGAGGAGTTTGAAATCAGGGGGTACAATCATAATGACGCCGAACCCGTCAGGGTTACTTTTCATGATGCGGGGCATATACTTGGTTCAGCTTCCATATTAATTGAACATAAGGGATATAATATTTTCTATTCGGGTGACATAAATCTAAAATCACAATCATGGATGCAGGCTGCCGTACTGCCCGAAATGAAAACTCCTACTCTTATACTTGAAACAACCTACGGAGCAACAGACTCATTAACCATAAACAACTGGACGAAGGAATCAGAACGGCTGGCTGTTGAAGCAAATAAGATAATCAATCAAGGGGGATCGATTCTGATCCCGGTTTTTTCTCTCGGCAAAATGCAGGAGATGCTGAAAACAATCTGGCAGCTGATGGAAAAGGGGAAAATTGCCAGGACAGATATTTATACAGGCGGGATCGCAAGGAAGATCAGCCGCGCATATGATTACAACCGGTTTGTCGTAAATCCTGATGATGCTGAGTTCGAGCTGAGTGAAATACCTCAGAAAGATTTATATGAAATAGAAGACCCGGGAGAGTTTTTTAAGCACCCTTGCATAGTCCTCGCATCGAGCGGGATGATGGTTGAAGGGACAGCGTCTTTCAGATTTGCACAAAGGTGGCTTAAACAGGAGAAATCGGCAATCTTCACTGTCGGCTATATGGAAAAAGAAACTCCGGGTTTTGCTGTATCTAACGCAAAAAAGGGAATGAAAATCAGGTTATCAAAACTAAGTGAAGAGTCGGAAGTGAAATGCACAATTAAACGGTTCAGGTTTTCGGCGCATTCTCTAAGAGAAGACCTGCTGAAAGTTGTAGAGAAATTGAATCCTGATAATGTAATTCTCATTCATGGAGATCCGCCTGCAATAGACTGGATAGGGGCCTCGATATTGAAAAGTAATAAAAAGCGGAAAGTATATGCAGCAGAAACGGGGAAAGAGATAAATATAATTTCGGAATCCTCATCATCTAATTCCTTCCCCTAAAGCCTCTGACAATTTGGCGGAATGTTGGGCAAACAGGCTGACTTTTTTCCACCTTAAACCCCGACTTAAAAAATATAATTGATATAAATCCAATTCTCTAACTTAATATTGGTCGTAACTCCTGAGTTTCGATAAGGCGAGAGCATTTTAGAAGGGAATTCCTATGAAAGCATTTATTCTAATCCCCTTAATTAGCCCATACGCTCATCCGACTAATTAATCCGCTCAAACCGCAATCTGCTCAATCCGAAAATTCCCCGGAATATTTGATTCTCTCTCCCGCAGGCTATAAGTTTCAGTTTTCAATTTTATAAAGTTTTGAATGATTTTATTAAAGGGGACTCAAAAAACCACGGATTTTATGAATAAGTTAAACACTACCGGCTCGGATTCTGTAAAGGACCGGAAATGAAGAAAATAGCAGTAGTTGCGCTCGGCGGAAACGCATTGATCAGGGGAAATGAAATAGGTACTATCCATCAGCAGGAAAAGAATACCTACAATACTTTAGTCAGCCTGGTTGAACTTCTTAAAAAGGATTATAACATTGTCATCACCCACGGCAATGGTCCCCAGGTAGGCAATATTCTGTTAAGGAATGAAGCTGGCTACAACCAGTATAAAATACCCAAAATGCCCCTGGATATCTGCGTAGCTGATTCACAGGGCGGGATAGGCTATATGGTTGAACGGCAGATGAAGAACATTCTTACTGAGCATAAAATCAGAAGGAATGTAGTTACTGTGGTTACCGAGGTGCTTGTAGATTTAAATGACCCTGCCTTTAAAGAACCTACTAAACCGGTAGGAGCTTTTTTCCTGAAAGAAGAGGCCGAACTTCTTGCCCGTGCCAACAATTGGGTAATTAAAGAGGATCCCCGGAAGAGGGGGTGGCGCCGGGTGGTTGCTTCACCAAGACCTCTTGAGATCGTAAATAAAAAAATTATCAGGGATCTTGTAAGGAAGGGAACTATAGTTATTGCTGCCGGCGGAGGCGGAGTTCCTGTTTATAGGGATAAAAAGAAAATGCTTCAGGGTGTGGAAGCCGTAATCGATAAGGATCTTGCTTCTTCACTTCTTGCAAATGAGATTGAAGCGGATGCGTTCTTTATCCTGACCGATGTTAAAAATGCATACATCAGTTTTAATAAGCCGGGACAAAAGGCCCTTGAAACTATAACCCTTGACGAAGCGAGACAGTATCTGGAACAGGGGGAGTTTTCAAAAGGAAGTATGGGACCTAAAATTGAAGCAGCAATTGAGTACGTTGAGCATGGCGGAAAAGAAACAATAATAACTGAATCTTCTGCACTGGCTGATAAAGAAGCAGGAACAAGAATAATAAAGAATAACAATAAAAATAATCTATAAGGAAATTTTATGGCAGTCTCCATGAAGGGCAAAAGCCTTATTTCAATAAACGATCTGACACTTGAAGAGATGTATGAAATATTTGACGTCAGCAAAACACTCAAAGAATTGCATCATACGGGTCAGCCCCATAAATGGCTTGAGGGAAAGACCCTGGGAATGATCTTCGCAAAACCATCGACAAGAACAAGGGTATCTTTTGAAGCAGGGATCTATCATCTCGGCGGGATAGGAATGTATTTCGGACCAAATGATCTCCAGCTGAAAAGAGGCGAGACGATTTCGGATACGGCAAAAGTGCTTTCACGCTATCTTGACGGTATTATGATCAGGACATTTGACCACCAGGATGTTGTGGACCTTGCGCGGTTCGGTTCAATTCCTGTAATCAACGGCTTGACCGATCTGCTGCATCCCTGCCAGGTGTTAACCGATTTGTTCACTATACTGGAAAAAAGGCGCGAACTGAAAGGACTTAAACTTACTTACATCGGCGACGGAAACAATATGGCTCACAGTCTCCTGAACGGATGTTCAAAGGTCGGAATGCACATAAGTATTGCCTCCCCTTCCGGCTATAAGCCCAACAAGGATATAGTGAATGATGCCAGGGCTAATGCAAAATATATGGGAAGTAAGGTAGAGATAGTTGATGATCCCGCTGCCGCTGTAAAGAATGCAGATATTATTTATACCGATGTGTGGGCCAGTATGGGACAGGAAGCAGAAGCAAAGGAAAGACAGAAGAAATTTGCGGGATTCCAGGTAAATAATAAGCTGGCAAAGAATGCGAAAGAGGATTACCTGTTCATGCACTGCCTGCCTGCACACAGAGGCGAGGAAGTTGCAGCTGAGGTAATAGATTCAGATCATTCGATTGTCTTTGATGAAGCTGAAAACAGGCTGCATGTGCAGAAGGCGGTAATGGCGCTCGTAATGTAGTGCTGCAGGATAAGTGAAACCGGTTTAGTATTTGAACAGTTCGTAATAGGTCTTATAATAAGGTCTTGCAGGTGATTCAATCATAAAGATTTTTGAAGCCTCCTGCAGGACTTTAATTTTCATTGACTTCTCATTTTCGATTTTAGCATAATCATCTTTGGAAATTTCACCATCATTGAATTCAACCTTGCCGTCAAGCAGGTAAACTGAATAGACATTCCTTTCCTTCAGTTCCATTGTAATGTTCTCTTTTCTAAAAGTAATTTCCTGTATTGATACGATTGAGGTTTCCATATTCAGAGGCGAGTTTTCCCCTTTATAATTTTTGATCACCATCTCATCACTTGTGGTTACAGGAAAGGAACCGGATTTATAATCATCATAGCTTGCGGGGTTTGCAAGTGTTTTGCTTAAATCAGGATCCACCCATATCTGAAATATTTCCGATCCCGGCTTGAAATTCTCAGAATGGCTGATCCCGTTCCCGGCGCGTATTATCTGCATATCGCCTTTACCAAGAAGCCGCCATTCTTTGTTATGGGTATCGTAATGTTCGATTTCCCCGTTAAGTATGAACGACATTATCTCAAATCCTTCGTGAGGGTGTTCACCCAGTATACTTCCTTCATCCGACCATGCATGCGCCCAGTAAAAAATATTTGAATAAGGACGGGATGATTTGCCGTCATTCATAACCACCGGCCTGTTCTCTTTTATCTTTCCCCCGTTAAAAGATCCTTTGACCTGGTCATCTTTTTTTATTATCAGAACCGGCATATGTGTTCCTCAAATTTTGAATTTACGGAATCATTGTATTATTTTTTAAACATAAATTATCGAAGACTTATTTTTTAATTACAATTACATATCTAACAACTCTCCTTATGCCGGATATTGCTTAATATCCCGGTAGAATCGTATACCTATACTAATTGATATCTGATGGTACGCTGTATCATCATATTAAACCATTTTATTACATAAGGAGAAATCAAATTGATTGATTTAGAACAATACGGTTTTGATTCTTTTTTCAGAAAAGAATTTGAATTATTTCAAAGATCAGGATTTGAACCCGGCAGGGTATCAGCTGAGAATAAACAAAGATATAATATTATTACACGTTACGGGGAAATTCCCGGAGAGATAACGGGAAAGTTTTTATACAATACAGAAGATTTATCTTCCTTTCCTAAAACGGGCGATTGGACTGCCGTAACGTATTTTCAGGAAGAAAATAAATGTATCATTCATAATTTGCTTAACCGCAGATCACACTTTTCACGTGCGCAGGCAGGAAAAGAAGCGGGGGCACAGGTAATTGCTGCTAATCTGGATTATTTGTTTATAGTACAGAGTTTCAACCAGGATTTCAGTATAAACAGGATGGAACGTTACATTGTCATGGCTGAAGAAGGAAATTGCACCCCGGTAATTATAATTAATAAAAGCGACCTTGCCGGAAATGTGCTGAATTATGCTGATAAAATCAGAAAGAGATTAGGCGGCATTCTTTTCTTCTTAACGAGCTGTGAGACAGGGGACGGTTTCGGGGAACTTAAGGACTTTATTCAACCGGGAATGACTTACGCGCTTGCAGGTTCTTCGGGAGTGGGAAAATCGTCGATTATCAATTATCTTCTGAATGAGACTATCCTTAAAACTTCGGAGATTCGTTCAGGCGACAGTAAAGGCAGACATACTACAACAAGACGAGAACTATTTCTTCTGCCGGGAGGCGGAGTTATTATTGATACTCCCGGTATGAGAGAATTTTCTATATTAAATAATGATGTTACAGAACAGGATATTTTTTCCGATATTACGGAATTAGCAGGCGGGTGCAGATTCAAAAACTGTACTCATACCAGCGAATCAGGATGCGCCGTGATAACCGCTGCTGATAAAGGTATACTCTCAAGAGAACATCTTGAGAATTATTTTAAGCTGAAGAAAGAAAGTGAATATATCGATTCATTAATGGACCATAATCTTTATCTTGAAAGAAAGAAAAAAGAGAAAAGACTCCACAAAGAAATAAGACGTTACAACAGAGCACGAAAATCAAAAGGTGATTTATGACGCAAAGGATAATTTTAAGCTTAGCCGGCCTTTTATTATTTTTTTTCCAGGCCTGCGGTCAAATTGATAATAAACAGACCGACACAGAAAAATTGATCGGGAAATGGAAAGCTGCAGAGTCTACATCATTCAAAGGGAAGGAAATGGAATTCCTGCCTGATCACCGGGTGAAACTTACGCTTGAGAATGGCGGAGAACCGATGGGGCAATATGAAATTAAGGAAAATACCATTATTTTCTCAATCGGCGACGCTCTTCCGTTTACAATGAATTACAGGATTGAAGACAAATATCTCTACCTGTCATTTCCCGGAGAAAAGACTGAAACAAAATATTTGAGACTTGATGATTGAAGTAATACATAAAAAATACCTTATCCTCGAAGAAAACAGGAAAAAATTGTATGCTTTGCTCGAATCACTCGACAGCACCCGGTTAAACTACAGGCCTGCTGAAGATAAATGGTCAATTACGCAGATTATTTTTCACCTGGTTAAAGCTGAACAGCTTTCGGTGATTTCGATAAATAAGGAAAGCAGAAAATCAGATACCCGAAAAGCCGGAATGTCTTCACATTTCAGAGCTTTGCTGTTAAACTCATCGCTGATGACTCCTTTGAAATTCAAGGCTCCTTCTATCCTGGGAAATATGCCCAAGGAATATGATATAAATGAGTTATTAACAAAGTGGCTTACGGTGAGGAATAAATTGTACAATGCTCTTGGTGATATAGATAATGAATCAGGTAAAAGATACATGTTTGAGCATCCGTACGCAGGAAAATTAAATATATATCAGACGATGGATTTTCTCGTCAGACATTTTAATCATCATCACAGGCAGATTAAGAAATTAGCCGGGCATTAACAGCTGTTAATTTAAAAATATGTTATCAATAGTCAGTTCCTCATTATCAAATTGTGACACTGACATTTTGTCATATATAGATATTTTCAACAGTGAAAAACTGCCTTATTTGGCTGTTTTTCTATTGTCTCAATTTGAGTCCTTCTCCGTCCCTTCTCCGTCCTTTCTCCGTCATTAAACCGGTATCAATACCTCGACTGACATTTTGTCAAAGGTGTTGATTATCTAAACAGAATCCGATGCCCTTCTCCGGCTTCCCATACTTAAAACTTTTGTCATTTTTAAATCTTTTCCGGTAACTGTTCAAAAAATAATTTTCCTTTCTGGTTCATCTTTATTTGACTCCTGGCGGCAAAAAAAAACACCTGAATTTTTTCCGCTTAACATAAATATTTTTACTTCCTGCTTAACTCTGATTAAGTTTGGATGTTACAATTTTTGAAAAGAATTAAACGGGTAGACAAATGTTGAACAGAATATTATTACTTTCCTTTTTAGTTGTATCGTTGAGTCTAACAGGTATAGCTCAGACAGACAACAGTGCGATTATTGGGACCTGGCAGGGATCGCTGAAGGTTTCCGGGTTTGAACTTCATATAGTATTCAACGTATCCGAAAATAACGGAACCCTTTCAACTACACTCGATAGTCCTGATCAGAATGCATACGGAATTAAGGTCGATTCAACTTCATTCCGGAACGACAGTGTACATTTTGATATTCCTTCAATAAAAGGTTTTTATGAAGGAGTGTATCAGACGGATAGTATATCCGGGACGTGGCACCAGGGAGGGAATGCCTGGCCTGTAGTTCTTAAAAAAACAGAAAAGGTTGAACAGCCGAAGCACACGCAGGTACCTGAAAAACCTTATCCATATAATGAAGAGGAAGTGACGTTTGTCGACAGCGAAGCAGGTATTGAACTTGCAGGAACGCTTACAACTCCTAAGGAGGGCGGACCCTTCCCGGCAGTAGTATTAGTTACCGGATCCGGGCCGCAGGACAGGGATGAAACGCTGCTTGGCCACAAGCCTTTTCTTGTCCTGGCAGATTACCTTACACGGCATGGAATTGCAGTACTCCGTTACGACGACCGCGGTGTGGGAAAATCAGCAGGTAAATTTTCTACTGCAACCACAAATGACTTTGTGAACGACGCCCTTGCTGCTGTCAAATTCCTGGAAAACAGAAAAGATATCAGGAAGGATGAAACAGGAATAATAGGACATAGCGAAGGGGGTCTTGTTGCGCCGCTCGCCGCAGTAAAAAGTAACGATGTTAATTTTATTGTGCTGATGGCAGGTCCCGGAGTACCGGGCAAAGATATCCTTGTTGAACAGAGCGAGCTGATTGAAAAAGCTATGGGGATGAGTGAAGACAGGATTGAACAGGGAACCGAACTGGCGAAGAAATTTTATCAGGTTGTGGAAAATGAAAAAGACAGTGCGGCCGCAGCAGAAAAGATAAAAGAACTTTACAGAAACTATTATGCTTCACTTGATTCAACAGATAAAGCTGAGTTCGGAAACGATCCGGAATCTGTTTTCGATAGGCAGGCAAGTACGCTTCTGACTCCCTGGTTCAAATTCTTCCTTACCTACGATCCAAAACCGACCCTGGAAAAAGTTAAGGTACCTGTTCTGGCAATCAACGGAGAAAACGATCTGCAGGTTCCGCCTAAACAGAATCTTCCCGTAATAGAGGAAGCATTAAAGGAAGGCGGAAATAAGGATTACAAAGTGGTTGAAATTCCTAAACTCAATCATCTCTTCCAGACTTCAGAAACCGGTTCACCTACAGAGTATGGAAAAATCGAAGAAACAATTTCTCCCAAAGCGCTGGAAATAATTGGAAACTGGATTTCAGAACATACTAAGAAATAGTTCAAATGGGATTAAAAGAACTAAGATCGGAATTAAAAAAGGAAGCAGATAAAGAACAGGCAATTAATCTTCAAAGATTTTTCAAAACGGGGAAAGGTGAATACGGTGAGGGGGATATATTTTACGGAATTAAAGTTCCTGTTCAGAGAAGAATAGCAAAAAATCATAAAGAAATTTCTCTTAAAGATATCCGTGAACTATTAGACTCTCCTATCCACGAGGAAAGACTTACAGCTTTATTTATTCTTGTTGAACAATATGCTGAAGGGGATGATAAAACGAAAGAAGAAATATTCCGGCTCTATCTGAAGAATACAACGAAAATTAATAATTGGGACCTTGTTGATTTAAGTGCGCCGAAAATTGTTGGTGCACATTTATACAATAGGAATAAGGATATACTCTTCAAGCTTGCCGAATCCTCAAATCTGTGGGAGAGGAGGATAGCAATTCTATCGACCATGTACTTCATAAGAAATCTCCACTTCGAAACGACATTCAAAATAGCTGAAATTCTTCTGAATGATAAACACGATCTTATCCATAAAGGAACCGGCTGGATGCTCAGAGAGATCGGGAATAAAAGCATCACGGAAGAAGAAATATTTCTCAAAAAATATTACAAACTTATGCCCAGAACTATGCTGCGCTATGCTATAGAAAAATTCCCCGAAGAAAAGAGAAAGGCTTACCTGCAGGGAAACATATAGTAAAGCCAAACGCCGTTTGGCTTAAATAACTATTGCAGGATGGAAAAATCTAAAAACTTCGTTAATGAGATTTAGTAGGGGCGCAGGAAGATGATTGAGACGTAACTCGGCAAACTTGTTCTATGCCTGCCGGGTATTTCGGAGCGATGGTTGCCGGGTATTTCGGAGCGCGGTTGCCGAGTATTTCGGAGCGTGGTTGCCGAGTATTTCGGAGCGTGGTTGCCGAGTATTTCGGAGCGTGGTTGCCGAGTATTTCGGAGCGCGGTTGCCGAGTATTTCGGAGCTGCGGTTGCCGAGTATTTCGGAGCGAAGCGGAGAAATGTATCGAGGCAAAGCGGAGAAATGTATCGAGGCAAAGCGGAGAAATGTACCGAGGCATATTTATTTTCATCCATTCACTGATTAATTTCTCACTGGTAATTCTTTTATTCATTTCAGTCTGACCATCGAGGATACAAATGAAACACGACCATAAAAGCACTGCAGTCTGCCAGATATGTAAAAAAGAAAAGAAAATGAGTGAATTAATGCCCGGAATATCCGTGCCGGATTCAATAGTGAATCTTATAACCCAAAAGAATTATCAGTGGGACCCGGAGGGATTTATCTGCCTGGAAGATCTGAATAAGTTCAGATCAGAGTTCGTTAAAGGAATCCTTACGGAAGAAAAAGGTACGCTTTCAGAATTTGAAAAGGAGGTATTCGACAGTATTGTTGATCGCGATATTCTTTCTAAAGATGTAGATGCGGCATATGAAACAAAGTCCTCCTGGGGAGAAAAATTATCCGATAAAATTGCAAAGTTCGGCGGAAGCTGGCCGTTCATCATCATATTTCTTCTCTTTATTCTGATATGGATGATAATCAACGTGATCATTCTGAGCAGCCGAAGTTTCGATCCTTATCCTTTCATTCTGTTAAATCTCGTACTGTCCTGTATAGCAGCAATCCAGGCCCCTGTAATTATGATGAGCCAGAACAGGCAGGAATCAAAAGACAGGGCACGCTCTATGCACGACTACCAGATCAACCTGAAGGCTGAAGTGGAAATAAGAAGGCTTCATGACAAAATGGATCATCTGCTGAAAGAGCAGGGAATGCGGATGCTTGAAATTCAGCAGATACAGATGGAAATGATAGAGGAAATTTCTAAAAATATTAAAAAATAGAGAGGAACTGATGTCAGGAAGAATTAATATCTCATCCGGTGCACAATGGGAGGATATAGTGGGATACTCCAGGGCTGTGAGGATCGGCAATGTGGTTGAGGTTTCGGGTACAACAGCAGCCGACGGTGAAAAAATAATGGATGATTACAATGCTTATGAACAGACAAAGTTCATCCTTGAAAAGATCGAAAATGCACTCAAGGAAGCCGGAGCTTCAATTAAAGATGTGATACGTACAAGAATGTTTGTTACTGATATCTCACAATGGAATGAGATCGGAAAGGCGCACGGGGAATTCTTTAAAGAGATAAAGCCGGTAAGCACAATGGTTGAAGTCAAAGCACTTATTTCCCCGGGACTTGTAGTTGAGATTGAAGCCACAGCAATTATTAATTGATATGAACTTTATTATCTTTCGGTGTATATGAAAAACAGTATGGAACGTTATTGATGGAAAACAAAATTCATCCCGGTACAAGGATCGGGCATGTTCACCTGACAGTATCTGACCTCGAACGGTCTCTGAAATTTTACAGGGATCTGCTTGGCTTCGAGGTTACTGCATGGTACGGTGATTCAGCTGTATTTTTATCGGCTGGCGGATATCATCATCATATAGGATTAAATACCTGGGCCGGAAAAAATGCCTCTCCCCCGCCGCCGGGTCATACAGGACTTTATCACTTTGCTATACTACTTCCCGACCGGAAAGAGCTGGCTAAAGTCTTTAAGAGACTGTGGGAGGTAAATTACCCGCTTAGAAGGTGCATCGGATCATGGCGTATCGGAATCAATATATTTAACAGATCCCGATGGGAATGGCGTGGAGATCTATGCCGATAAACCGGAACCTGAATGGCAGAGAGATAAATCAGGTAACCTTGTTATGTATACTGAAGCTTTGAATCTTCCTGATTTATTGTCTGAATTAGAGTGATATTCAATCTTTTTTATTTACGTAATTGCTTACATATATGGCAACTGATGATATAATAAAAGAGTTAGGGGAACTTGGTATGGCTACCCGTTTGAAGCGTCTTGGTGAAAGACTCTCTTCGGACGTTGCCCGAATTTACAAAAGCAGAAAGCTTGAATTCGAACCAAAATGGTTTACTACTATGTACGCTTTATATAAAAACGGATCAATGAGCGTGCAGGCGCTTGCTCAGTCACTCGGGTTCACACATCCTGCGATTATCCAGTTTGTAAATCAGATGAAAAAGAAAGATCTGGTTGAGACAAGGCAGGGGGAGGATAAGCGGGTAAACCTGATTTCGCTTACTCAAAAGGGCATAGAAACTTTCAATTCAATCCGACCATTGCTGACCGATATTGAGGAGGTGACTTCTGAAGTAATTAATTCTCCCGGACTTGATATGCTTCTCCTGCTCGACAGGATAGAAGACACCCTTGACCGGAAAAGTATATATGACAGAATAAATGAAAGAATAAAAGATAGAGAGTTGAAAGAAGTAAGGATTATAAGCTATGATCCAAAATATAAAGATGAGTTTAAAAGACTAAATGAAGAATGGCTTAAGAAATATTTTTCAGTTGAAGCGGAAGATGAAAAGATATTATCCAATCCCGAAGAGATCCGCAAAAATGGAGGAGAAATATTCTTTGCCCTCTATAATAACGAGATAGCCGGGACATGTGCTGTAATAAAAGCCGATAAACATTCTTTCGAACTGGCAAAAATGGGAGTTACCCAAAAATACCAGGGTAAACAAATTGGAAGGAAACTGGCGCTGACGGCAATCGGCTATGCGGTAGCAAAAAACGCAAAAAGTATATTCCTTGAAACCAGCAATAAGCTATCATCAGCATTAAGCCTGTATAAAAAACTGGGCTTCGAACAGATCCCAAACGATAATCCCGAAAAATATAAACGCTGCACCATTAAGATGAAACTGGACGTCTGAGCAAAACGCCATGAATAAATTAATTATGCTTCTCTTCGTCGTTTCCTTGGCAGGAATGAGTTTTCCCGGTGATACGACCGGCATATCATCCTACTTCTATAAAAGACTCGAAGGCACTATAGACGGTAATATGAAGATCCGGATGAATCTTACCCGTATGGATTCAGTTCTTGACGGCAATTACTTCTACGAAAATAATGGTGAGCCTATCTATTTCCAGTATTACAGTTATATTAAAGACGATGGAAGTATCCACATTGAAGAAGAGGGCGGATACGATGAAGAATACAATACCATTATAACAGGAATATTTGACGGAAAATTTACTTCTACCAGTGAGATCGACGGGAAATGGCTGACTCCGGATTCAGGCAAAGTTTTCAATTTCACCTTGAAAGAGAACTACCCTCCGGGAAGTTCCGGTTTTGATATAAAACATTTCAGTAAGGATTATGGCGAATCTGATTATTCGGATTATGCTGTTTCAATCGACCTGAGCTACCCTGAAATGACCGGGTATCCTGATGAAAAAGTGATGCAGAAAATTAACTCTTATATAATGCACTTCTATCTGGGTGAGTCGATGCAGGGAGATAACGGATATACAGATATAAACGATCGAATGGAATCTTTTATAGAAGATTACAAAAATGATATCGAAGCAGATTCGGAACTCTTCAAGGATTATAAACCTGTTTATGAAAATAATGAATTTACCAGTATTACATTCAACTCGGATTATATTCTTTCGCTGGAAATAACCGAATATATCTTTACAGGGGGAGCCCATGGTAATTCTTCATTCTCACTCTCCAGCTTCAATCTTGAAACGGGAGAGCGCATTAAGCTGGAAGATATCTTCCGGGGAAATTACAAAGAAAAACTAAATCGTGTTGGTGAAAAAATCTTCAGAGAACATTACCAGGCTGATTCTACTCAGTCGCTTTATGATCAGGGATTCTTTGGATTTGAGAATGGTTTTGCATTAAATGAAAATTTCGATTTGTATAAAGGGGGAATAAAATTCCAGTTTAATCCTTATGAGGCAGGGGCATATGTACTTGGGGCACCCGAGGTTTATATCCCTTATTCAGAGATAAGGGAGATCATACGCGATGACAGTCCGCTTGGAAAAATGCTGAATAATTCTCAATCAAGGTAGAGATAGAGATATAAGCTCAGGGCAAACATTACTACAACAGCAGAAATGAACATCGCCAGGAATGAGTTAAAAAATAATTCCATAGTTAAATCCTCCGCTCTTAATATGCTTTAATTCTTTCACTTTAGCAAGATTAATCTGACTATCACAAACCGGGCTTCACATTCATATGCCTTGTAATGAGCTCAAAATCCTTCTTATTTATCTCAAAAAGCCCGAAACGGAACTTGAATCCCCACGACTTCTTATTTTCTATGAATTGGAGTTCATCGATCAAAGGACGGATGGGGGTCTCTTTACAATCCAAATATTGCGCATTTCTTCTGAATGGTTTGAAAGATTCGCTTATTTCCACCTGGTAAATATCATCGTCTCTGATTTGAGCTGCAGCCGTAAAAGCCTGAAGCGGTTCACCATTTTCCAGGGATGATTTGGGGGAATAGAAAATAACAAAATCACCCCGATGAAGTTTTTGAAGCGGGGCTTTCTTTCCATGTCCTGCCTGCACTATTCCATTTTGTTTTCCGATCATAACATGATCTTTTGAAACTGTATTAATGAAATATTTCATTCGTCTAAGCGGATTTATTTTTAGAAGTTCTGTTTCATATTATGTTTTCAGATCTCATCAGAAAAAAAGGCAGCTGGAAGATCCCTTAAATTATACTGCGACGCCATGACTTCGCCATAAGCGCCGGCAGATCTTATTGCTATCAAATCGCCGCGCTTTGTTTGCGGCAGCAGGATCATTTTGCCGAAGGTATCTGATGATTCACAGATTGGTCCTACTACATCATACTTCTTTTTTCTTCCTTTTGAAGAAAGATTTTCGATCTTATGGTATGCCTGGTAAAGTGCAGGCCGGATTAATTCAGTCATACCTGCATCAAGAATCACAAAATCTGTATTCACCCCTTCCTTTACATACAGTACTCTTGAGATAAGACTTCCGCACTGTGCGGTAAGCGCACGTCCCAGTTCAAAATGCAGCTGCTGACCGGGTTTCAGTTCAATGAATTCATTAAAGATCCCGAAAAAGGATGCAAAGTCATTTATGGAGTTTTCAGGTTCCTGGTAATCG
This sequence comes from uncultured Ignavibacteria bacterium, assembly GCA_963832715.1. Classification (GTDB taxonomy): domain Bacteria; phylum Bacteroidota; class Ignavibacteria; order Ignavibacteriales; family Ignavibacteriaceae; genus DATFVA01. The sequence goes on from CAWHVB010000009.1 coordinate 63,770, forward strand.
ACACCCAGACCACCACCGACATTAAGATGCTGAAAATAAATATTATGCTTTGCAAACCAGTCCTGAATTTCATTTACATGAATGCACAGACTTTTATAAACATCCATGTTTGTAATCTGCGATCCGATATGGAAATGAAGTCCTATCAGGTTCAGACTGCTTAATCCCGGAAGGACTTTAATAATTTTTTCCAGTTCCCAGCGATTGATGCCGAATTTGTTCTCTTCGAGTCCTGTAGTAATATAATGGTGAGTTTTAGGATCGATGTTCGGGTTGATCCTTAACGCGATATCTGCCTTAATGTTCCTCTTACCGGCAAGATCGTTTATTACTTCCATTTCCTGAATTGATTCGCAGTTAAAACAGAAGATATCGCTGTCAAGTCCGGTGATAATTTCATCGTCAGACTTACCCACGCCGGCAAAGACTATCTTATTTCCCGGGAACCCTGTCCTTAGAGATTGTATTATTTCGTTGCCGCTCACACAGTCCGCACCAAATCCATACTGATTAATGATATTAAGTATCCTGCTGTTTGCGTTCGCCTTAACAGCATAATGCACTATATAGCCGTATTTGTCAATTTCCTCTCTTATGGTTTGAAGTGTAACTTTCAGCAGCGGGATATCATAAAAATAAAACGGAGTCTTCATTTCCCCGAACTTTTCTATTAGACCTGGATTGAACATCTGTTAATCCGCAAATAGATTTGTGTGAAGTGACTGAAGTACATCTTTCTTATCTTCTGAACTTATCAATAACGAAATACTGTGTCTGCTGCCTCCGTAAGAGATCATTCTGACAGAGATATGTTTAAGAGCTTCGAATATTCTGCTTATATGTCCCTTCTGCTCCACAATTGTACTGCCCACAAGACATACAATAGTATTCGATTCCGATACCTCAACAGAACCATAATTTTTTAATTCTTCAATTATCTTATCGAGATAGGAAGTATCATCAATAGTAAGGGAAACAGAAACTTCAGAAGTCGAGATCATATCAATAGGAGTTCTGTACCTTTCAAATACTTCAAAAACCTTTCTCAGAAAACCATAAGCCATCAGCATACGTCCAGATTTTATTTTAACCGCAGTTATCCCGTCCTTTGCCGCAATTGCCTTTATGCCATCACCGGAAGAATCTGAAGAAATGAGCGTGCCTTCATCTTCCGGCTGCATAGTATTTTTCAATCTCACGGGTATCCCCTTCTGCTGAGCAGGGAGTATGCTTGAGGGGTGGAGTATTTTTGCCCCGAAGTATGCAAGTTCTGCAGCTTCATCAAATGTAAGGCGATATACAGGTTTTGTATTTTTTACGAACCGCGGATCATTATTATGCATTCCGCTGATGTCCGTCCATATTTGTATTTCCTCTGCGCCGATTGCGGCACCTATCAACGATGCCGAATAATCACTCCCCCCTCTTTTGAGGTTATCCACCTCGCCGTAAAGGTTCCTGCATATGTATCCCTGGGTAATAAAAAGATTATCATCGGGATATTTTGATAACTCTCTCTCGAGGTTTTCTTTTATATAAAAGTTATCCGGTTCCTGGTTGGTATCTATTCTCATAAAATTTAAAGCGGGAAGCAGCACCGACTTAATTCCCTGCTCTTCAAGGTAAAGCTGAAAAAGAGCCGTGGAGATCAACTCTCCCTGGGCAAGGACTGCACGTTCTTCATACCTTGTGAATAAATCCTGTGTAAACGCTTTCAGGTACGAAAAATGACTGGCTATTAATTCCTTCCCCTTAACGGAATACTCAGGTGATACCAGAAGCTCCCCGGCTGTCTTATAATAAATGTTCTCCAGGTCATCAATTGTTGCGGAGGCTTTATTGTTTTCCTTTGCATACAGGTATTGCGCAATTTCCACGAGTTTATTTGTTGTCCCTGCCATAGCAGAAAGAACAACTATTTTCCTGTCATTTCCGGAAACCAGTCCGGCTGCTTCCTTCATACGCTGTGCAGAACCTACCGATGTGCCGCCGAATTTGAGAACTTTCATCTTGCATCAAAAAAATAATTGGGAAATTCGATAATGAATATAAGAATTAATAGAGTAAATTTGGATTATATTAATTCAGTGTTGAACGACAGAATCGGTGTGGATATATGAACCCTCAAAATCAGAACCTGAATATCGTAAAACAATTGTACGATGCATTCGACAGAAAAGATATAGAAACAATTCTTTCATTACTGAGTCCTGAAGTAGAATGGGGCGAACCGGCTAATCCATATAATCCCGCAGGTGGTACAAGGTACGGTCATAATGGATTTCTTGAATGGCTGAACATCGGACGTGAAGCGGAGGAAATTCTTAATCTTGAGCCGCGGGAATTTTTATTAAATGAAAATTCCGTAGCCGTTGTCGGTTATGTTAAATGTCTTGCCAGACCAACCGGCAAAATTTATGAAACAGAGTTTGTTCACCTGGCCGAATTGAGAGATGGGAAAATTATCCGGTTCAGAGAATTCTTTGATACATATGCAGCGGGAGAAGCTTTCAGGGATTAAATCCTAAACAGTCAAAACTTAATGGCAATGGAAATTTGACTATTTTAATATTTATTTAATAAACTATTTTAGTCATTATATTCAGTTTATTTAGTTAAAAATGGTTAAATATTTTCTGTCACCAATAATTTTTCTATTCATTTTTCAGAATATTGTTTCGGCTCAGAATTGTGAAAACGGGGCTTTTGCAGCCCCTGTATTCAAGTATACCCGGTTTAATGATAATTCAGGGTTAATAATAGGCGTAAAAGCAGGCTGGATAATAAATAAAAGAATTGTCCTCGGTGCCGGTTATTATGTTATATCCAACGAGGTGAATTCGGGTTTCACAGACACACATTATAATAAAAATTTATTACTTGATTTCAATTACGGGGGACTGGAATTTGAATATCTTCTGTTTAATAAAAGTAAATTCAATATTACTATAGATATGCTTATAGGAAGCGGCGGATTAGGTTTTCATCTAAAAGATATAAACAAAGGATATTCAAACCGCAATCTTCTTGTTTGGGAGCCAGGACTGAATTTTGAAACCGAGGTTTATGAATGGCTCCACGCGGATGCCGGGATCAGCTATAGAATGATATCATCCTACATTCCGGTATATGATATCTCTAACAATGATTTACAGGGGATAAATGTTTTATTAACTCTTAAATTCGGCAATTATTGAAATTCATTAACCTTATAAATACGTCAAATAGAAATAAATCGCTTTTTATCTTTCACGATAAGAAAAGAAATACCGCATTCCTCTGCACTTTTTTATTATTGATGCTGATGGGTTCTGCAGTTAATGCTCAGAACAAAGACAGTTTGTCTGTTGAACAAAATTCATCTTCGCATTTTCTTTCTCCAGATAAATTCACCTACGCCGGTGAAAGACGGTATACTTTAGATGGACTCCTTCCCAATACTCACACTGAAATAAGACCGACAAGCGCAGCAGTACTCGGCGGGATTTATCTCGGTACACTTACCTGGCTTCACTTTCACCAGGCAAACGCATGGTGGAGTAAAGATCGCGGAAAATTTCATTTTGAAGAGGACTGGGTTTACGCACTTCAGGTAGACAAAGCCGGACATTTTTACGGCGGATATCTTATTTCATATTTAATGAGTGAGGGATTGCTTGCATCTGGATTTTCCTGGGATGATGCTTCCATCTGGGGAACCGCACTGGGAATTGCATACCAGACCTACGTAGAAACAGAAGACGGGTTTGCTACAAGCTGGGGATTTAGTCCTTCCGACTGGTACGCCGATGCAGCAGGCTCATTGTTTTTTCTTGCACAGCATTATGTGCCGGCACTTCAGAATATTACCCCCAAATGGCAGTATATCCCTTCCGAATGGACGGGTAAACCGGTACTCAGCAGCAGGCCAAGAACCTTCATAGATGATTACAACAGCTCAACATTCTGGTGGTCTGTAAACGTATATAATATCCTTCCTGATAATATGAAAAAATACTGGGTTCCGTGGCTGGATCTTTCTTTGGGATACGGCGCAGATGCAATCGATGCCGCAGGTTCCGGCGGTCCGCCTGATCAGCTGGCAACAAGAAGATATATGGTTGGTCTCGATTATAACCTTGTAAAGATTCTTCCTTCAGGCGGGTGGTTCTGGAACTGGTTCAGGCAGTCTCTCAATTACATCAAGCTGCCTTCTCCGGCAATTGAATTTAAGAACAACGTTACAAGGTTCTACCTGATGTATCCATTCAGAATTTCGGTTGGCGATTTCAGATTCTAAACATAAAGCATAAACTTTTTCCCGCAGATCATTTCAATCGGCAGTGACCGTTCTATCCATAGCCCATTCTCTCATAGCTTCAATATTCTCAGCCATAATTACGGAAAGCGGTTTTGTCTTTTTAATTTCATCGAGCAGTATTTCAGTAGTAAGCTGTTTATACCCTCCGATAACGGAATAAAAACCGGATACAATTACCTGCTCAATTTCAGAACCTGAAAATCCCTCACAGGCATTCGATATTTTATTCAGATCAAAATTTTCAGGGTTTAAATCTCTTTTCTTCAGGTGGATACTTAAAATTTCCTTTCTGACAGCATCCGACGGCAGATCAACAAAAAATATTTCATCCATTCTTCCTTTTCTCATTAATTCAGGCGGAAGGTTCTGGATATCATTGGCAGTGGCCACAAGAAAGACAAGAGTTTTTCGTTCTGCCATCCAGGTTAATATTGTACCGAGTACCCTTTTTGAAGTGCCGCTGTCATTTGATTCGGAAGCTAGACCTTTTTCAATTTCATCTATCCACAGCACGCAGGGTGCCATCATATCAGCCATTTTTAATGCTTCACGCGTTTTGCGTTCTGTTTCTCCATAATATTTATTATAAAGTGTCCCGAAATCAAGCCTTAGAAGTGGAATTCCCCAGGTTCCCGCTACAGCTTTTGCAGCCAGACTCTTTCCGCTTCCCTGAACACCCAGCAGAAGAATGCCCTTGGGTATATCAATCCCTTTATTTTTGTTATCACCTATAAATATTTTTTTCCTTATATCGAGCCACTCCTTTAAATTTTTTAACCCCCCTACATCGGAAAACGTTGAAGAGTCATGCTCGTAATAAAGAACATTATCCTTATTCAGCAGGTAATATTTTGCTTTTGCTATTTCAGGGATATCCTCCCTGGTAATCGCATTGTCACGCAATGCATTATAGAATATTCTCTTGATCTCGGAAAAGGAAAGCCCGTGAAGATTTTTTATAAAAAGATCCAGGATAGCCTCTTCTATACGAATTTCACGGACGGAGTTTTCAGCTTTCCATTTTTCTATCAGCTCCATCAGGTATGCTTTTATATCGGCATCCGATGGAAATGATAATTCAAAATTTGCGGATAAATGTTTTATTTCTTCCGGCAGTTCAATCTGAGTTGAAATAAAAAATATCGTATGATTTAATCTCTCGGAATTCAGAGCTATCTCTTTTATAAGCCTGACATTTCGATCATTTTTCAAATATGGATGGTAGTCCAGAAGTACAAAAATTGCAGAGGTGTAGCTTTCATAAATTGTGTTTAATACTTCAGTCGGTTCAAGTAAATTTGATCCCCCGATGTTGCCGTACCTGTCAAGTAAAGAGAATCCCCTGATCAGGTTCCAGCCGTAAACGGGTTTTCTCACTGAAGAAGCCAGGCTGATGATTAATAAAACGGCTTCCTTTTCATCCCTTGTTTCAATTGTTATTAAAGGAACACGGGATTTGACGAGATGAAATAAATCTAAAAGGTTGTCCATTATATTACCGAAAGATTTGCAGCTTCCTTATTACTGTAAACTTAAGGTAAATAGCCCATTCGGTCAATTTGTAAAACCAAAATTATTGTTAGAACCACTTTCATTCTTAGCCCGCTAGCCGGCAGCCAAATTTGCATCATTAACATTATTCCATCTCAAATTATCCCGCCTGAGTCCTCGAAGGCGGGCTATTCCATAGCTCCAACGTTCCAGTACTCCAAATCAAGGTCTGATTAATAGAGCTCCTTGAATATCTTGACCAAAAAAACAAAAATTTTATTGGGGTATTATTCTATGAGATATATCTCCCTGTGTCCCCCAACCAGCAAATCGATATAACCCTCCATGATTTTAGCCATTTCGGGATCTGCTGTACCTCCTCTGACTTCTTTTCCGAATTCTCCGAGATCTTCTATTTCAGATTCAAATACTACAGTCCAGTATGATGCAGCTATGTCTGTCATTATCTTAAAGTTTTTCATCCCCTGCTTTTCCATTAATGGAGCAGCCTGTTTAAACTTTTTTACCAGTTCTTTTGCTTTACCGGGTTTTGTATTGAACACATCACGAATCAGATACATATTATCCTCCATTTATTTATTGAATTCTGAAGAGTTATCCTTCAAGCTCTTTACAATAAAATCCCATTCTCCCGATTTCATTTTCTATCTCTGAGATAGTATACGAATCGGAAAGTACCCGCAATACTTTATCAATATCAAGCAGGTCGATAGTACATTCTTTTATATTTTTCTTCTCAGATAATATCCTTTTAATTGTAAGGAATTCTTCATCTGAGCTGATATTAGTTTTAAATATTAAAGTGTTCATATTTATTCTTAGAAATTAATGAACGCCGGGAATCAGAGTATAGTGAAGTGCTGAAACGCCGGACTTGAATGTTCTTGAGTCCCGGAGTTCAAGATTTATTCTATTATCTAAATTATACCAGATCCGTTTTCCGGTTGATGCAGTCATCGGCTGGATCAAAAACCAGAATTCATCGATGAGACCGTGCTTTGAAAGCTCTGAAGCAAGACTTAATCCCCCTACCGATATCGCCAATCCTGGCTGCTGCTTCAGCTTTTTAACTTCTTCTACCGCATCACTTCTGACAATAGTTGTATTCCATTCTGCTTTCTCCAATGTTTTTGAGAATACGATCTTGGGCAAAGGATTAATTTTATCGGCAAACTTCAGCATGTCCTGTGTGACTTCCGGATAGTCACGGGCTGACGGCCAGAAATCAGCAAGAAGCTGATAAGTCTTCCTTCCGAATAGTATCAAGTCTACGGTATCAAGAAGCTGCGTGTGAAAATCATGAAGCTCTTCATCGGCAATAACTGTATTATGATCGGCTTCTCCATTGATCGTCATATTTATTGCAAATATTAATTTCCTCACTCCGCCCGTTCCTTTTTATTATTTGAAACACCGTAAAACAAATGAGTTACAGCGGGTGAGTTAAAAACATTCGTTAATTCAAAAGAATTCTTTCCGGCATCGATCTTTTCAAACAGCCTTACACCTCCGCCAAGCATCATTGGAGCAATATGGATATTGAATTCATCTATCAGTCCTGCATTGAGATACTGTATAATTACATCCGCCCCTCCTGAAATCCTTACATCTTTTTTACCCGCATCCTTTTTCGCCTTTGCGAGTACTGAATCTATAGGTTCATCCGTAAAATAAAATACCGTTCCCCCGGGTCGTTCCCAGGGTTCGCGTTTTGTATGAGTCAGCACGTATACCGGCGTATGGAATGGAGACTCCTCGGGCCAGCTCGCCTCACCTTCCACAAACATATTCATACCCATTATATTAGCCCCGATCCTGCCGATAGTATCACTGATCAGGTCATTGTCTTTATTATACTCGAGTCCGCCTTCTATTCCGAGATGGCTGAGAAAGCTTTTTTGTTTAAACATCCAGTCGTGTATCTTCACGCCGTTATCTCCTAGCGGGTTAGCTGGTCCCCGGTTAGGACCTGCAATATACCCGTCAATGGTAATTCCTACATCAAAAAAGACTTTATTCATACTTGCTCCGCTTCATATGATAAAAGAGAAACTGGTGATTACATTTCGGAAGGCTGAAGAAGGCTTACACGGTTTCCTTCGGTATCTTTGAACGACACATACATCCCGATCCCTGGTATTTCCATTGGCTCGCCTAATATTGTGCCGCCGCCTGATCTCACTTTTTTCATAGATTCGTTTATATCATCTACTGCTATTACTACGGATGGATGATCAGCTGAAGAATCCTTCGGTTTTGGATAAAATCCGCCTCCGATATATCCTGGTTTTACCGGATGACCTTTACCATCTGTTTCGGATGTAGAGACAACCATATAATTACCCATTTCAGGACCCATCTGCTGGATGTTCCATCCAAATGTATTAGTATAAAACGCCGCCATCCTTTTTCCATCCTCGGCGGGCATTTCAAAATGTACTACAGGGTTCATTTTCGACATACTGTACTTCCTTATTTTTAATGATAAATAATTATTAATATTTTACTTCATTTAAGCCTTCGTTTTGGAATCAGTATCTTCCAGGGCGAAGGATCCCGTTTTTAATTGACCTCCAGGCTGATAAGTAGTAATTACAACACCCGTAGATGAGGTTTTACTTCCGGTTAGCTTCCAGTCAGATGCTGTTGTCCCCTCACCAAACAATCTCTTCCCTTCACCAACCGTTACCGGAAATATCCAGAGGTTGTATTCATCAGCCAGATTATTCCTTAGGAGAGTCTGAATAAGTCTGCTGCTTCCATGTACCTGTATTTCAGGACCCGGCTCCTCCTTCAGTTTTTTTATATGCTTAACTACATCAGCCTTTATTAAAAAAGAATTATTCCAGTCCGCAGTTTTTAGGGTGGTAGACACAACATATTTTTTTATAGAATTAAGTTTATCAGCAGTAGGATCTTTCTCTATCTTAGGCCAGTGAGCCGCAAATATTTCATAAGTCTTTCTGCCGAGCAGAAGATCAAAAGGCTGCGACATAAATTCGTCCATCGTCTTTCCCATCATATCATCCCAGTAATGGAATGACCAGCCTCCGTATTTAAATCTCCCTTCGGAATCCTCTTCAGGTCCGCCGGGGGCCTGCATAACTCCGTCAAGAGTTACAAAAGTATTAACCGCAAGTTTTCTCATATTAATCTCACCTTCTTTTATTCATTGTATGCTTTTTCCAGGGTAGCAATATCAAGCTTCTTCATCTTAAGCAGCTTTTCCATTACGTTCTGACTTTTTTTACCATCGTTTAAGAGTTTAGGCAGAACAGCAGGAACTACCTGCCAGGATACTCCATACTTATCTTTCAGCCATCCGCACATTTGTGCTTTAGGATCGCCGCCCTCTGAAAGTTTGTTCCAGTAATGATCAAGCTCTTTTTGATCTTCACAATTAACTACAAATGAAACCGCTTCATTAAACTTAAAATTATGTTCGCCTCCTCCATCCATTGCAGCAAATAATTTCCCTTCCAGGGTAAAATCTGCAAACATTAAGGCTTCAGGGTCATTAGGAGGATAATTATCACCGTATTTAAATACGTTTTCTACTTTAGCATTCTTAAAAACGGATGTGTAATAATTTATTGCTTCGTGTGCTTTACCATAACTGTCGCCTGTAAATAAGAAGGATGGAACTATATTTTGTTTGAAATCATTTTCCATGAGCATCAGCTGCCAGGATACTCCGAACTTATCTTCTACCCAGCCGTATTTTTTACTCCAGTCATATTTGTTCAATTCCATCAATACTTTTCCGCCATCGGCCAGTTGTTTCCATAGATTATCAATTTGTTTTTCATCCCTGGAATGAACAAAAAATGAAATGGAAGGGTTAATCTTAAATACAGGTCCGCCGTTGATTGCTGTAAAGTTATAACCATCAATTTCGAATGACGCTGTCATAACCGAACCCGGCTTCATACCGGAGGCACCCGCACTTGCTTCGTTGTATTTTGTGGTGCCTCCCATTTTTGAATTCCAGAAAACAGATGTGTAAAATTCAGCTGCGTCTGCTGCTTCTTTATCAAACCATAAAAACGGACTTATTTTTTGCATTTTACTTCCTTCGATTTAATTGTTTAAGATTTAGTTTTAGGCATATACTGATTTAATACGATTCCGCATTCGAACTTCCTGCTTTTGGTGAGGTTCATATCCATCCTTTGCTGAACATCCCGGAAGATTGTGCGGCCCTCGCCCAGTATAACCGGATTGATGAAGAGGTTATACTCATCAATTAAATCAGCCTGCACAAGTGAAGAAACAAAGCCGGCTCCTCCGTAGACAATTACATCTTTACCGCTATGCTCCTTGATATTATTTACTTCGTCTGCTATGTCGCCTTTTGCCAGCGTTGTATTGTCCCATTGCGATTTATTTAAAGTCTTAGTAAAAACATATTTAGGTTTCTCTACCATTTTACGCGCAAATGGATACTCCTGGCCTTCGGGTTTTACATTTGACCAATAGGATATAAACCCTTCAGTCATCTTTCTGCCCAGAATAATTGTATCTACTGAATCAGTCAGCTCATCAACATATTTTTTCAATTCATCATCCCATCCCCATGTCATCCAGTTAAGATTCCCATTAATGCCTGCGGCAAATCCGTCAACAGTCATCTGCATCTGCAGCTTTAGTTTTTTCATTCAGCCTTCCTGTTTATAAATATTTACCGGTCTATTAACCGGCATCACTCTTGCTTGGGTGTATAGCCTACCATCCACTGAATTCCGAATTTATCATTCACCATTCCGAAATAAGAACCCCAGAAAGTTTCTGCCTGGGGCATTGTCACCTTACCCCCTTCCGAGAGTCCTTTAAATATCCTGTCAGCTTCCTCCCTGCTTTCGGTCTCCACAGAAAGTGAAAAATTATTTCCGGTTTTCAGCGGATGTCCCATTGATTCAAGAGCATCGGTTCCCATCAGCGTATTTCCTTTCCCAATCGGCAGTGAAATATGCATCAGCATTTCTTTTTCCTTTGCGTTCAGTTTAGACCCATCCTGCGTATCTTTGAACCTTGTGAGTCCGACAAATTCTCCGCCGAACACTGATTTATAAAAATTAAAAGCATCCTCAGTATTCCCCGGAAAATTCAAATAGGGGTTAATGGTTACCATGACATATCTCCAGATTATATTATTAAATAAAAATTTATATTTCTTCCATTATGGAAATAAAATTTCCTGCCGGATCTTTGAACCACGCTATCGTAGGCCCCCGGCCTCGCATAATGCCTTTCTTATCGGTTTTCAGATCTTTATCATCAAAGATCTCAAACTTCACACCCTTACCCGTTAACTCATCTACAGTTTTTTCAACATCCTTTACGGGAAAATTCAGTACCGTAAACGTTGCCGGCTGATGGTTTGGTTTGGGATATATCATAATGCTTTCACTCCCTTTAATGTGAAGGTTTAATAATCCCTTCATTTCAGGCACTTCGGATACTTGTAATCCAAGTACTTCACTATAAAACTGTTTTGCTTTTTCCGAATCATTAACAGAGAAACTGCTGAAGGCTTTGCTGTTGTTTAACATTTTACATTCCTTTCATTTAGAAATAATTTCATTCTTTGATTATTCATTCAGAGAGGTATCAACGATGTATGTCGTCAGTTCCTCTATCTTACCATTTTTAATTTTGTATATGTCGCAGCTGCAGGAATTATTTTGCTTGCCTGCTCTTTCAACTACAACGAAATCACTTTCTGCAACTATATTCTTAATAATCTCAGCCGGACTATCTTCCCCGCTCAAGGTTGACTGCCAGAGTTCCATCATCTCCATTGCTCTGAGAAAATTACTCTTTCCTTTAATTGAGGGCATTCCAACTATATTCCATTTAATATCATCGGTTAAAAAGTATGAGAAAGAATCATTATTTCCTTTGAGATACTCGGACATAAATTTCAATACGATCTTTTTGTTTTTTAATGACATCACTTTTACATTATTCATATATCTGGTTCTTATTCGTCCTGTATCTCTCTCAATATTATTGTCTGCCATTTTTCGCTATCAGGTTCGGACGCCGGGTCAGTCGGATAGAACTCTGTTACACTCCCGGCTGCTTTAATATTATTTTTTTCCTTCCATTGGTTAAGCTCAGAATGTACAGCTGGAAGATTACTGTACGGTCCGGTGTATGTTGCAGTTAAATATCTTCCTTCAGGAAACGAACCCGGCTGCACACGCTGATCCCCCTCAACACGGGAGGTTGTCGGAATGCCTACATCTACATCCATAATACCGCCCTCCATATTGGTGTACCTGAAGAACGGCACACCCGCCGGCTGGATATTTTTATGGTTCAGCCAGTTAAACAATTCGGGAATTAACTGGGGCAGCTGCGCTGGAATATTTTCCTGCTTTACCTTTGCTTTTATTGCAACATAATGCAGTTCCTTACGATATTCAGTTTTAGGTCCTGAAATCATAGTGATGACCTTATCATTTTTGTTTTAGTCTTAAGCTCAGTGCAAAGGTAACTGCGTTTTATTAAAAATGGAAGACCTGATTACGTCAAACCGGGGGGGTAAATGCGCCAATATCTTATTCCTCACATTTCCGGCTATTTTTTCAGTGCTGTCCAAATTAAACTTAAGGCATCAAAATAGCTTAAGCTTTAGAAAAGAAATAAAACAATTCCTCCTTACTTATTTTGAATCTCTCCTTTATCAAAACGGATGATTGTTGGTGATCTATAAAAGCTGCCTGGAATTCTTCATTTTCCGGAGTAGGTTGATGTCGAGATAACATTTATGAGTAATTTTTTGATTTTTAGTTTAGTCAGGGAAACTATGTTGCGAGCCTGCCCCGACGGCTAGGCGGGGACTGCCCCGACAGTAAGGCGGGGGTTCGACCGCTCCTCAAAAGTTGAGTCCCCGACGAAATCCCCTTTGGAAATTGCGGTCCCCCCGCCCGATTTTATATTAAATTATAGTAGGCGGGGGAAAAAATTACGGAATGGAGCGTTTATCCCGCCTATTATATCCAAAATTTAAGGCGGGATAATCGATAAATGCTGTCCGCATCCTCCTATCGAGATGTCGGCGGACAGGTTCATTTATCGAAGCGAAATGGAGTAATTTTTTAGCAATTCTTTTGCAGAGCATGTTTATTTCCTGTCCCGACGCTAAGTCGGGATGTTACTTTTCTTGCGCCAAGAAAAGACTTTTAAAAACGCAAAGTGTTTATTCATTAAAATAGTGACCTTTGTGTCACTGGCAGTAATTTTTTAGCAATTCTTTTGCAGAGCATGTTTATTTCCTGTCCCGACGCTAAGTCGGGATGTTACTTTTCTTGCGCCAAGAAAAGACTTTTAAAAACGCAAAGTGTTTATTCATTAAAATAGTGACCTTTGTGTCACTGGCAGTAAGGCTAATAAAAATAAAAAGAAGGATTTATTCTTGTGACTTCCTCCACGAAGTGGAATAAAAAGAAAATTAAATCAATGTGCTTTTGGAAGCCCCGATATTATTAAGAGTCTTGTAAGTGATTCATTTATTTTGGACGATATGTAATTTTCTAAAATATGTAAAATTCTAAACAATCGTTTTTTGAATATTTATCTTCAGGATATAAATTAGTGTTTAATTATAATTAAGATCTGGCATGAAAGAAGACGGAAAATTAAGAATATTCCTCGGGAACTATGATAAACAAATAATCGACCGGGTGATGAAGCTCCGCGAAGTACTTTCACAGAACCTTCCCGGAATTATTGAACAGGTCGACCTTCCCGCGAGGATGATCGCATATGTTTATGGTCAGAAATACAGAGACATGGTATGCACCATTATCCCCTCAAGGAAAGGCCTGAAACTGGGTTTCTATAGGGGTGCTGAACTGCCGGATCCTGAAGGTTTGCTTGAAGGAAGTGCGAAATTGTCACGATATATACAGATAAATTCAGATAAACAGCTCGAATCCTCAGCATTAAAAACATTATTGCTGGAAGCACTGGAAGCTTATAAAATGAGAATCTCATAAATGAAATTCAGGAAAGTGCCGGGTGACTTTTATCATATATGGTGTAATAACGGCAACTAAAGGGGTTGATTGCGACAAATTCGTTATCTATATTCGATCTTAATTCACCAGAGCATTATATTATCTAATCATAAAACTATTATGAAACACATATCAATATTAATTCCGCTTGGACATACAAGTATGGTAAATATTGAGGGGACGTACCAGATCTTTTCTGAAGTTAATGGAATACTTAGAGAAATAGGGCGTGAGCCTATTTTTGAAATTCACCTTGTCGGCATATCCAGAGAAACCCGTCAGACAACCGGGTTATTTATAGTAAACCCCGATGTGCTGATCGGGAACGTAACTAAAACAGATTTAATAATAGTACCTGCCCTGTTCGGTGATCAGAAGAAGGCGGCTGAACGAAATAAAGAAATTATACCCTGGATAATTGAACAGTATAAGAATGGGGCGGAAATTGCGAGCTTCTGTGTCGGATCATTTTTTTTGGCGGCTACGGGTCTTCTTGATGGCAAACGCTGTACTACACATTGGAGGTTTGCAAATGAATTCAGGAGGATGTTTCCCGAAACAAATCTTCTTGATGATAAGATAATGACGGAGGATACCGGCATATACACAAGCGGCGGGGCATATTCTTATTTAAATCTGCTGCTGTATCTAATAGAGAAATTTGCGGGACGAGAAGTGGCTGTACTTGCTTCAAAATCATTTATGATTGATATCGACCGCGACAGCCAGTCGCCTTTTATAATGTTCCGTGGACAAAAGGAACACGAAGACGAGCAGGTTAAAAAAGCTCAGGAATTTATTGAAAGTAATTACCAGGATAAGATTACTGTCGAACAATTAGCTTCAATGCTTGCGCTCAGCAGAAGAAATCTTGAACGCAGATTCAAAAAAGCAACTGCTAATACTGTGGTTGAATATATTCAGCGGGTTAAAGTGGAAGCAGCTAAAATGAGTCTCGAAACCTCGAGGGAAAATGTAAGTGAGATCATGTATAAGGTTGGCTATACAGATACAAAGGCGTTCCGCACTACCTTTAAAAAAATAACCGGCCTGTCTCCCATTCAATACAGGAATAAATATAACCGTGAGCTGGCTGCATAACTTCTTTTATGAAATCAAGAGCGGCCGGTTACTGCAGCCTCTCTTTAGCAGATACGATATTAGCAGTCGACACTTATAATTAACATATTTTATTGGACGCTGCTCATTAGCCTGCTTTTATTAAATTGACCTTCAATTTTCAATATAATTATGGATACAAAAGAAGCATACAACCTCTGGTCAAAGCAGTACGACAGTAATAAGAATAAAACGCGCGACCTTGAAGCGAAAGCATTAAGACAAACACTCGCGTTTTATAACTTTGACAGTTGTCTTGAAATCGGATGCGGAACCGGGAAGAACACTGTCTGGCTGTTGGAGCGATCAGAACATATTACAGCAGTAGATCTGTCGGATGAAATGCTCAATAAGGCAAAAGAGAAAATTAATTCATGTAAAGTAAATTTTCTTCTCGCGGATATTACCGAAAGATGGGATTTTATCAGCGGAAACTTTGACCTGGTTGTATTCAGTCTTGTTCTTGAACATATTGAAAACCTGAACCATATCTTTCAGCAGGCTTCAGCCGTTCTTTCTCCCGGAGGACTTATCTACATCGGAGAACTCCATCCTTATAAACAATACATGGGAACTAAAGCACGGTTCGAAACCGATGAAGGTCTGCAGGTTCTGGATTGCTGCACCCATAATATATCCGGTTTTGTTCAGTCGGCAATAAATAATGGTCTGGAAATCCTGAGCATGGATGAATTTTTTGATGAAGATGATGAGAATATTTCTCCACGCCTTCTAACCATACTTTTAAGAAAGAAATAACTTCACCCGGTAACGGGAGTCCAGGCTCTTTTCGTCCCCTTTCTACTCCTGGAATCAGCATATCTAATTAAATCCCTTTGCAGTATATTTGTTCACAAATTATCGAATAAAAACCTGAAATTATGGCCGACAATATTGCCCCTGTGATTCTTACTGCGCTGGAACTTGAAGTGCATTTCGGTGAACAGGTCATTTTGGATAAAGCTTCTCTTAGTATTCACGAAGGCGACAGGATCGGACTTGTTGGAAGAAACGGTGCCGGGAAGTCGACCTTTCTGAAAATCATTTCGGGCCTGTCAACACCTGATTCCGGTGAAGTAGCTAAAAAGAAAAACCTTGTGATTGGATTTCTGTCGCAGGAATTTACCCTGGATGAAAACAGAAATGTGTTTGATAATATTCTCTCCGGGGCAGTAAAAGAGCTTGAACTGATTAAGGAATATGATAATACCCCGTTCGATTCTCCCCGGAAACATCATCTTGAAGAAACGATTCTCCGCCTTGATTCCTGGAATCTCGAAAAGAGGATCAAAGTACTTGCCGCTTCACTGGATGCGCCAGGTATCACCAGATTTGTTTCCAATCTTTCGGGCGGAGAAAAAAGGCGCGTTGCACTTTGCCGTGCACTTATCTCAAAACCCGATCTCCTGATCCTCGATGAACCTACCAACCACCTCGATACAAACTCAATCGAGTGGCTGGAGGATTTTCTTGCAGGGTATAAAGGGACATGCGTTTTTGTTACTCACGACCGTTATTTCCTCGACAGGATAGCCAACAGAATTGTTGAACTATCTTCGGGTACATTCTATTCACACCCTGGAAATTATACCGATTACCTGGTTAACAAATCAGAAAGACAGGCGGTTAAGGAAGTTGAGGAACGCAAACGTCAGCAGTTCCTGAAACGTGAGCTTGATTGGGTAAGACGCGGGCCCAGGGCAAGAAGGACTAAAGCTAAAAGCAGGCTTGATAATTTTTATGAGGTTGCTGCTCAGTCGAATGCAGAAGAGGAAGTCGATGTCGATCTCATTATCCCGCCCTCTGAACGGCTCGGTAAAAAGGTGGTTGAACTCAAAGATGTGGGGATAAAGATTAATGATAAAACACTGTTCGAACATTTCAGCTTTAATTTTGAAGCTGGTAAGAAAATAGGGGTGGTGGGTAATAACGGCGTTGGAAAAACAACCCTGCTGAAAATAATTTTGGGTGAAACTTTACCTTCTAAGGGAGAAATCGAAATCGGTGAAACAACCGAATTTAATTACGTGGATCAGTCACGACTGCTTTTGAATGATGATGATTCCGTTATTAATGCGATTGGTGAAGGGAATGAGACTATTAAATTTGGCAGGTTTCGGTTGAGCGTATGGACATATTTAAGACGATTTCTTTTTACAGATGATAAAATCAATACTCAGGTAGGTAAGCTGTCGGGCGGAGAAAAAAGCAGGCTTACTCTTGCAAAGATTTTAGCCCGGGGCGGAAATTTCCTTATGCTCGATGAACCGACAAATGATCTTGATCTGCCTACCCTTCGTATACTTGAAGAAGCTCTTATATCTTTTGAAGGATGTGTTGTGGTTGTCAGTCACGACAGGTATTTCCTTAACAGGGTCTGTGAGGGAATACTGGCACTTGAAGGGAACGGAGAGATATATTATAGTGAGGGTGACTACGATTATTACATCACTAAGAAAAAGAAAAGACAGCGGGAAGAAGTTGAATCGGAACCGGGAATAAAACAGGAACCTTCCCCCGGCCGGCAGCGCCTTAAATCAAAACCTAAGAAGCTTAGTTATAAGGAGAACCTGGAACTTGAGCAGATTGAAGAAAAAATAATTGACGCTGAATCTGAAGTTGAGAAAATCGAAAAAATATTCACCTCTCCCGATTTTTATATGAAATATGCAGAACAGACGAATGAACTGAACAGGCAGCTTGAAAATGCCAGGTCTAAAATTAAACAGCTTTATGATAGATGGGATGAACTGGAAAGAAAAAAAGAGGAATTATCTTAAGACTCCGAATCTTCAGGGGAATCTGCAAACTTTTTCTTTTTACTTCCTTTATAACTGTCAATCTGCAGGAGTACTCCCTCAAGTTTTCCATTATCAAGAGGAATTCTCCTTGTGGTCCTTAACCCAATGTTTTTCGCAGCTCAGGATTTCCTGTATAAATAAATGCTGAAGTGCCTGTGCATTTTGATTTAAGAAAGTCGCCCAATTCCTTATAAAGCAGCTGCACTTCCTCTTTCTCTCCCAGCCTTATTCCGTAAGGCGGATTGGTAGCCAGTACCCCGTTCTCAAAACTCTCCTTTTCCTGGAATTGTCTCTTCTTTAATTCGACCATACCTGTGTACGGAATATGAGATAAATTTTCCCTCGCCACATCAATTGCTTTCTGCGATTTATCACTTCCGCTAATGATATTTTTCGCCAGGGGACGGATTTGACTGTCGTATTCTTCTTTTATTTTCTTCCAGGTATCTGGCTCAAATTCAGGCAGATTAAAAAATCCGAATTTCTTACGCAGTTTCTGAGCCGGTATTCTGCAGTAATGCATCAATGCCTCACATAAAATGGTTCCCGACCCGCACATTGGATCCCAGAGAGGCTGTTTTCCATCCCATTTACTGATCCTTATAATGGCTGCAGCGAGCGTCTCCTGCATCGGAGCTTCACCTGCAAGCAGCCGGTATCCTCTTTTGTGAAGTGATTCGCCTGAGGTATCAAGACTTATTACCGCTGTATCTTTATCAATATGAAGATTAAAGCGGACATCAGGATTAACAACCTCAACGTCGGGACGTCTTGCCGTATTTATCTCTGAAATAATCCGCTATTCCGTCCTTCAGACACTGCGAAGCATAAAGAGAATTCGTGATTCTGCTTTTTGAAACAGAAGAACTTGATTGCAAATGTCTTTTTAACGAAAGGAAATCCTCCCAATGGATCTTTTGCTCTTTGAATCAGAACGTTTGTAGTATGACAGGGAAAAGACACTAAGGGGAGCAAGAACCCGCGACAGAAGTCTTGATGTATAGTTTATTCTGTAGATAATTTCGATATCAGCATTAAAATAAACACCTTTGTAGGCAGGTTTAATATTGATGGCGCCTAGTTCAGCCAGTTCTTCTCCGCACAGACTTTCCATTTTGCCTGTTGCCTGTGCAAAGTAACCCTTTTCCGAATAATCGTACATAAAATTAAAATTTCAATCAGTTATTAATAAAGAATAAATAGCCGAATCCAGGAACTTCCCGTTGAAATAAAAGTTTTCCTTAAAGTAAGCTTCCTGCTTAAATTTATTTCGTTCCAGAAGCCTGATAGATGCCGTGTTACCTGGGATTAACATTTGCCTCGATTGAATGAAGCTTCATAACGTTAAACCCATAATCAATTACCTCCTTGATAGCCTCCTGCATTATACCTTTTGCCCAGTAGTCAGGATGAAGATTGTAACCCACCTCTGCCCTGTAATGTTCTTTCTGAATATTCCAGAGACAGATGGTCCCTATCAACTGAGGTTCATTCCTCAGTGCTATTCCCCAGGTAACAGCTTCGGTATTCTTTTCCAGTTCATCTATTCTTTTTAAGAAATTCATATGCTTCATCCAGGGATTGTGCAGGGGATTTATCAAGATAACGCATCACCCTTTCATCCGAACGAAGCACAAATATTTCATTAACATCATCATTATTGACCTGTCGCAGAAGCAGTCTTTCGGTTTTTATAATTGGGAAGGGCGAAAAATTTAATTTCAGCATATTATTTAACTGCTAATTTTTTGATATCATCTACCTCAAGTAGCTTCTTATCATATCCTTTTATAACGGAATTGATCATTGCCAGTCCTATTTCTTTCAGACTGCAGACATATCCCGGAAAAAATAATTTCACAAAAGGAATAAGCGGGGCAAAGAGCTTATACATGGTTAATGTGTTGTTCAATCCTTTTGTAGGTGTAATCAGCGCAGGACGAAACATATAAGCATCTTTAAACCCAAGATTAAGGATGTAATTTTCAGTTCTTCCCTTAACCCTTGCCCACATTAGCTTCCCTTTTTCTGAGCTGTCGGTACCTGAACCCGAAACATAGCAGAAGGTCGTCCCGGGATTAAGTTCGTAAAGAGTATCTGCAAATGATTTAGTAAGATCGAAAGTGATTCTGCGGTATTCTTCTTCTTTTTTGCCGACAGATGTTGTGCCGAGACAGAAGAAACATGAATTATAACCGGCAAGCTGATCTCTGATGGGAGATAAGTCATAAAAATCATTATGGATGATTTCCTTAAGCTTCGGATGCCGAACATTACTGCTCCTTCTGTTTATCACCAATACAGATTCAACATCAGGATGATTAAGACATTCATGCAGAACACCCTCACCTACCATCCCTGTTGTTCCTGTTATTATGGAATTAACTTTCATACTCAAATTCTATTTTTTATTTCTCACGTATATCAATTTAAATCTTCCCTTTTGATTTTCAGTTATTTCAAATTTATTTATAGAATTAATCAGGGGAGTAAGTTTCTGGAAACCGTAATTGCGGGGATCAAAATTAGGCTGCTTCTTCTGAAGAAGATTCCCTACATCACCAAGAAAAGCCCAGCCGTCTTCATCTGCAAGATCTGAAATTGTACTTGCTATTAATTTGATCAGAGCAGGAGTAACCTTTTCGACTTCATTTTTCTTTGCAGCTTTATCCTTTGAAACATCAGTCTCACCCTCATCACTCCGGTTTTTAAGGATCTCTATATAAATAAACTTATCGCAGGCAACAATAAAAGGTTCAGGGGTTTTCTTTTCGCCTATGCCGTAAACTTTCATACCTGCCTCACGGAGCCTTGTTGCCAGCCGAGTGAAGTCACTGTCGCTTGAAACCAGGCAGAAACCATCGACTTTCTCAGAATATAAAATATCCATCGCGTCAATTATCATTGCAGAATCGGTTGCATTTTTTCCGGTAGTATATCCATATTGCTGAATTGGAGTTATAGCATTTTCTAGAAGCAGGTTTTTCCACCTCGTAGGGTTGGGTTTTGTCCAGTCGGCATATATTCTTTTTATTGTAGGACTACCGTACTTTGCGATCTCTTCCATCATCTCTTTTACATAAGCGGAAGGTATATTATCACCGTCAATCAGCACAGCCAGTTTAAGATCAGTTTCCATTTTTATCGCTTACTTTTTGGGAATTATTTTAATTGGAAAATAGGAAATAATCCGCACTTATCCTCTCCCGGATGATTTAGAACCGTACCTCAGGACTTTCGAGGCTGTGTGAAAATGTAGAGCGACCTGTCCCGCTTCTATAGCGGGACAGGTCGCTTACCCTGGACCATTAAAAATCTGAATTTGTAGATTCGGCCGCCGCTGGGTTGTTCCCCGGGTTTGATTTTCACACAGCCTCTTTCATCCTTGGATATATTCGGAGTTTCAGCTCTGCAAAGTTTACTTTTTGAGACGATAACGAGAACCTACCCCAGGTAATTTTTCAAATTGCTTCCTATAATCTCCTGCCAGCCGGCCGCAAATTTTTCTTTTGCAAAATCGGGATTATTTTCAGGAAAAGTTTCCAGTCCGCTGTGCGTTAGTTTCAGCCGGGTTTTATCTCCTTCCGGAAAGAGTTCAAAGGTAACATAAGAGATTCCCTCGTACCCGTCATACCGCCAGCTGTGAGAAAGCTTTCTGCCGGGAATAACTTCCGTGATCTTACAAATGTGCAGGTACTGATTATCTTCACTGGGCCCGCCTGAAAACCTGAATTTGAATCCTGGTTCAGGTCTGAACTCCTTCAGATTGAAGTACCAGTTTTTCATTTCATCTTTATCTGTAATCGCCTTCCATACCTTATCAGGCGGAGCATTAAATGTTTTTTCTATGATAACAGGCTCTTCCATTATTACCTCATAAATTAACTTATTTCATTTTTCCGGAATTCAATCTTTTGATCATTCCCCCTTTGGTATCCTTTATATTATTTTTTATGATGAAAGCTGACGGATCTATTCTGTCTATTTCATTCTGCAGACGGGCAATCTCCAGTCTGGTCACGACAGTATAGATGATATCGACGGGCTTTAATTCACTTCCGTCGGGAGAATATCCTTTTTCTCCTTTGTAGATCGTTGTACCATGACCGAGATCCTCGGTGATCATCTTTCTTATTCTTTCGCTTTTATCGGAAATAATAGTAATACCCGTATATTCTTCGATACCTTCAATGATGAAATCCACTGTTTTAGCCGCGGCATAGTAAGTTAGGATTGCATATAGAGCAGTTTCAATAGAAAGAACATAAGCACCCGCAGAGAAGATTACGATATTAAAAATTAATATTATATCGCCGATCGTAAGTCCTGTTTTTTTACTCAGGTAGATAGCAAGTACTTCAGTCCCATCAAGCACCCCTCCTCCGCGTACTGTAAGCCCGATACCTGCCCCAAGGAAGAATCCCCCGAAAGCTGCAACTAGAAGTTTGTCTGAAGTAACAACCGGGTACTGAATAAAATAAACGGCAAGTGCCAGACCTATAATTGCGAGCATGCTTTTAATCGCAAACTGCCCGCTGATCTGCTTGTAACCGAGAATTATAAAGGGAAGATTGATTATCAGTAGTAAAACAGAAAGCGAGATGCCTGAGATTTCGGTAATAAGAAGTGAAATACCTGTCACCCCCCCATCAATAAATGAATTAGGCAGAAGAAATCCTTTAAGTCC
Organism: uncultured Ignavibacteria bacterium; assembly: GCA_963832715.1. GTDB lineage: Bacteria > Bacteroidota > Ignavibacteria > Ignavibacteriales > Ignavibacteriaceae > DATFVA01. The sequence continues at coordinate 86,216 of CAWHVB010000009.1, forward strand.
AAACCCGGCAAGCAGAAATCCTGCTGTTAAAAGTAAAAACTCCTTGAGGAATTGAATCAATTTCAATTTCATCAGATCAATTTCCCGGATAATGCCGTCCTCATCCACCTTTCCCTTCTTATCACTCAAAGCAAAGCGGGTAAATATTGTTTGAAATATAGGGTTCATTTTACGCACCTTGTCAGAGGACAATAAAGGTAGATTGTGGAAATATAATAAGACTTGCGGATGAAGATAAGGCTGGCAGTCTTAATTTGCAATCTCGACCCAGGACTGCGGCACAACTCAATTAAATAGTATCTCTCCATGGAAATCAGATATTTATTCGTTAAGTTATAGAACCTTTTTTATGATTTGATTATAATGCCTGCATTAACTAATATTACCAAAAATAATTGCGGGAATTCAGCGCAGGCGGAATGCATATTAAATACTGAACGGGGAATAAATGGTTCAGTTTCTCATTTACTTTGGCACGATATTTAACTCTCTCTCTCTCTCTCTGCGGATGCAAAGATGAGCCTGGAAGTTATGTGCCCCGGGCTGTCCCTTGCAAATGAATTCTTTCAGTCTGCAGTTTCTTATTTGCCGATTCCGGCTATTGTTAATTGTGCATTACTCATTTCTGATTATTTCCCTACAGGTTTTATATCGGGTTTAATTTATAAAGAGGAATTTATGATTATGAAATATCACCTCCTGATTCTTTTGACAGCAATATCATTACCTGCATTAGCACAGAAAAATATTTTAAGTAACTACTTGAATAATCCAAATTATACGGTCTCTGTATCTGACGATAGTGTGGCTGATTTCTATGATAAGCGTCATAATCATCATTGGGAGAAAAAAATATCTATTTATCCTGAGGATAGAAATACAGCTGAGGCAAATCTTATTATTGAGTTGGACACAGTTAATTTCCTCTCATATGACAACTATTATAACCAATGGGGATATATTCCAGCGGTAAATTCATATGGAACAAATTATGCTGCAGTTGATGCAGATAAAGATGGCAAATCTGAAATTTATGGTTATGGAATTCAATACATCCAGACACACTTTTTCTATCAGCCAGGGATATACAACCAGGTCATAGACTCTCTTTTCACTCAAGTATATTCATTTCCGGACTCCGGCGGACCATTCTATGATATCGGGGACATTACCGGTGATGGACTGTTGGATTTAACCTTTGGCGGATTTAACCCTCTTAAATTTTATAAACAGAACACTTCAACTGATTTAGTTAACAATTTCAACTTTGTTTATAATCCATTTGGACCTGTTTATCAGTATAACGATGTTACTTTTTACGATATTGATGGTGATGGGAACCAGGAAATAGTTTATTACCTGTTTGCAGGTGAAGGCGATAGTCTATGGGCATACAGCAACCACGTTGCAAAGTACAATCCCCAGATAAACAATTATGAGATGATTTATTATAACAGACCGCAGCCAGAATATTTTACATCAGGTATATCCACCGGTGATTTTGATCAGGATGGTAAAGGAAATTTTGCAACCGGAAGTATCGGCGGTAAATTCTATGTGTACGAATATATTCAGGGTACCGAGTATGGGATTGAATTTACCAAAGAACTTGAAACCTATAATGCTTTCCTTACAATTATGACCGATGATATGGATGGGAATGGTAAACCGGAAATATGGATAGGCGGGGATTTTGGCAGTATGCTTTATGGCGGCATAACAAGATTGTTTGCTTTTGAAGCTTCTTCTCCCGGTACTTATGAACAGGTTTACCAGATAGATATCCGGGGTTTGTTTTCAATGATATACGGGAAACTGCGTTACACCGATCTTGATGGAGATGGGAGAAAAGACTTGTTCCTCACGAATGCGGATTTAGCTTTCGGGTTTAAGTATGATGGAAACGGAAATTATAATATGGATTTTATAAAGAAAATGCCGGAATTTGACAGTGTTTATGTCTACCAGTCATTAGATAGAGTAGATATTGCTGATCTTGATGGTGATGGAATAGTTGAAATTATACCTGAATATTTATTAAACAAGGGGTGGCAGGAATCGTGGGAATTAAGGTCCGTATTCCTCAAGCGGGATAACTTAACTGGTATTAAAGAAAATAATCCTATTCATCCAGCTGAATTTGATTTAATGCAGAATTATCCAAATCCATTCAATCCATCAACCAGGATAAAATTTACCCTATCATCCGAATCCACAATAAACATTAGAATTTATAACATACTCGGGCAAGAGATTAAAGAATTATTAAACGACACCCGCCTCAGCGGCGAATATGAAATTTGCTGGAATGGAACAGACAGCTTTGGGACAAAAGTTCCATCAGGTATTTATTTCATTACAATGGAGGCAAATAGTCTTACAGAAAATTCTTCGATTTTTCGAAAAACAATTAAATCAATTATGGTTAGATAATTTTTAAAAATTCCGGCAATTGTTAATTGTTCATTATTCATTTCTAATTATTTCCTCGCCGGCTCACCTGTAACTCTGAAAAGTTCTTCTGTTGTCTTCCCTGGTATTTACCCCTTATTTATTTAACTAATTCAGATCTTTATCCTGCCTGCTGATTCAACCCGGTGCTTCCTTCCGCATTTGGGACACGTAATCTCGGGACGGTTCATTCCGAATCCCGGCGGCATCTTTATCTTCAATCCGCATTCGCACGTTATTGAAGAATAATCATTAACAGCCATCATAATGTTTCCCAGCTTTCGTTTCTCCTCGACGGCTGATTGAGGCTCCGACAAATTCTCACCTGGTGCCCTCAGAGGGATTACTCCCCCATCTGTTAACCCCGATGCTGGAATGATTGAAGCGGAAGATCTTTTGAGTGCTGAATAGGATTTCTGATAATCGCTGAATCCTGCCCCATACATCATCCCCCTTAATATCCTGATCCTTTCAGTGATAGGCGGATGCGTGCTGGAAAGATCGGAAAGTTTCATTCCCGTCTTCTTCAGAGGGTTTACAATATACATTGCAGCAGTGACTTTATTAGCGGAAGGAAGATCGTCGCGGCAGTCGGAGATTTTTTCGAGAGCTGATGCAAGTCCCTCGGGATACCTCGTAAGTCGTGCGGAAGACGCATCGGCAAGATATTCTCTTTTCCGTGATAAAGCAAAATAGAGAAGCCTTGCCATTATGGGGGCTAAAATTGCAAAAATAATTGCAATGGCAAGAATGATAATCTGCGCCTGTCCCCCGGCGTTTTTTGACCTTGATCCGTATCTTCTGCCGGCGCCTGAATAAAACATCCCCTTGACAAATATTTCGGAAATAATAACGATCGTTCCAAGCATAACCGCAGCGTAGGTTAAAAATTTTGTGTCGCGGTTAAGGATATGTGAAATTTCATGCCCTATTACCCCCTGGAGTTCGTCGCGATTGAGCTTTGATAATAAACCGGCAGTTACGGCTACGGCACTGTTTGAAGGATCTCTCCCTGTAGCAAATGCATTAAGCGCCGGTGTGTCGATTATATAAACCTTCGGCATTGCAGGGAGTCCCGCAGCTAATTTCATTTCTTCAACTACATTAAACAACTGCTGATGAACTGCCGGGGTTACTTCCTTTGCCTTGCTGATTGACAATACGAGAGAACTTCCTGCAGTTACACTTATTATTGATAGTACTGTCCATACGATAATCGCTATTGCAATTCCGAACACACCTCCCCCGTCCGGCATAAACGTGCTGCCTATGAGGTAACCGAGAAGAATTAGCGTGACTGCCATCCCCGTAAAGAGAAAGACCGATTTTCTCTGATTAGATTTGATTAATTCCCACATTGAACTTATCTGGATTTATGAAAAACTAACCTTTGGGACTTCTTTTTCTGCTTTATCTTCAACTTCAAAGAAGTCTTCCATTTTGAAATTGAACATTCCTGCAACAATATTGGAGGGGAACATCTGGATCTTATTGTTATAAAATAAAACCTGGTCATTGTAGCTCTGGCGCGAAAATGATATCTTATTTTCAGTTGACGTCAGTTCTTCCTGCAGCGCAAGAAAGTTCTGGTTTGCTTTCAGGTCAGGATAATTCTCAACCACAAGGTTAAACTTACCCATCGCTTCTGTCAACCTGGCTTCTGCCTTTGCTTTTTCGGAAACTGTTTGAGCACTTACTGCCTGGCTTCTTGCATTGGTTATATTTTCCAGTGTGCCTCTTTCATGATTCATATAACCCTTGACGGTCTCTATCAGGTTGGGGATTAAGTCATGCCGGCGTTTAAGCTGAACGTCTATCTGCGCCCAGGCATTTTTAACCTGGTTCCTTAATCCAATGAGTGAATTGTAATTTCCGACAAAATACAGAACTCCGATTACAATCAATACTAAGACAATTATTCCTACGACCATTTTAACCTCATTAATTATTTAATTTATGAGCAAACATTTCTTTTAGCAGATTTATGATCTTATCCTGCTTATCAAGTCCTCCCATTTCCACAACCTGTTCAAGTTCACCTTCATTGAACCAGATGCCATGTTCTTTTATACATTTATCAAGCAGTACTTTGTTCCCTGTACCGCAGTTAACCTTTTCCATTTTCTTCCTGCAGATAGGGCATTTAAGGATCTTTTCACCTGAATTCTTATTTACGGAAAAGGAATTCAGAAGCTTGGTTTTTTCCTCAGAATCCTGCATCAGCAGTTCCAGTTCTCCGTTATCAAGCCAGATGCCATGGCAGCTGGTGCAGTAGTCGATTTCTACCTGGTTTAATTCGAGGATAACCAGAGGGTTATTACAAAATGGACAGTTCAATCATCACACTCCTTTAACATAGGACAAACTTAGTGAAAAAGAATTTTGAATTCACTATCATTTTAGGGATAGGCTTATTGCAAGCTTTATGCTTTTCGATATGGTGTTTATCAGTCTTACTACAATTAGGGCCTGCCTGACGCAAAGTCAGGACCTGCCTGACGGCAGGCAGGTGTTACTTTTCTTGCGCCAAAAAAAGTAAGGCTAATAAAAATAAAAAGAAGGATTTGTTCTTGTGACTTCCTCCACGAAGTGAGGTAAAAGAAGATTAAATGATTGTCCTTTTGGGAGCCCCGCTATTATTATGTGATATTCGAATTCATATGCAACCTGTCCTCCTTCAGAAAAATTTCGGGCCACATCTATAAATTTTTTAAATTCCGATCTCGTAATTTCAACCCGGTTACTTTTACGCACCATAGAGCAATAGTTTTATTGATTTTCCAAAAATTACATCGCCTTCTTTAATTATATTATTAACAGGCGACTGGTTTCTTAAACCTCTTTTTCTGAATTGATCCTTTGAAAAAATAATAACTGCGAGCGATGTTGCATATTTTTCTGAAATAATATCAAATAGTTCTTTCCTGATATTTTCAACCTCCGATTGAATCGACTTATTTGGAATGACAAGACAAATATCAAGATCACTTTGAACTTCTTCTTCTTTCCTGACAACACTGCCGAATAATATAATACTTACAGTGTGTTTTGAGAGTTTTCTCTTTATTAGTGAGAGAATTTCGGGAAGATAATTTGTTTCTGATTTTAACAGTGGGAGGATGCCATTATTAACAAGGTAGTGATTCCTGTTGAGGATAAACAGATGGTCTCTTCCTCCGATTGTCCTGTTTACAATTTTAAAGTTTTCGAGATTTGTAAGAGCCTTTAAAGCAGAACGTGGTGAAATGCCGGCATTGCGGCTGATCTCTCTTCCGGTTAATCCTTTGTTAATATGTTGTAAAACTCTGAGTACTGCTATGCTGCTGAATGAAGAAAAGATATAATCTAATGTTCTTAAAAATCATTTTTGTTTACTATTGTATACATATGTTTACTTTGGTAAATAAAGTTAAAAATGAAAATATTATTTCAAAATAAAAAAATTGGCTCTTTATCGATTTTAAGGATTAGTCTCATTCTCTGATAATGGTTCCGGGTTCTGCTGTTTAAACAGTTCCATTACTTCCCTGCTGAAACTGGTAAGGAATTCTAAAAGTTTTTCCGGCGACTCAAAATTATTGGGTATAGAAAATTTTAATACTTCCTTCTGCTGATTGAACTTTATCCTGTCTTTGTAGTTATCCATGATGAAACGCATCAGCTCCACAAACCTGTATTTGTAGTAATCCTCTTTCTCTCCCTTTGGCAGGATGATAAAAATGTTCTTTCGCTGGATGATTATCCTTTCAAACAATGCGTAGGAAGCATACAATTTAAGGGATGCAGCGGCAATTAATCTCTGAACCAGCAGCGGCAGCGGACCGAACCTGTCTTTCATTTCTTCGGTGAGTTCTTCCAGCTCTGATATCTCCCTGATCGAATATAGTGAAGTGTAGAAATTCAGCCTGTCCATCTGCTCGGGCATATAATCTTTCGGAATCCCTATATCGAAATATGCATCAATAGTGGGCTCTGTTCTTTCTTCTTGTTTGGGCAGACTTTTGAATATTTCCTTGAATTCCTGGTATTTCAGCTCTTCCACCGCTTCATTGATCATCTTTACGTACAAATCAAAGCCTACTTCATTTATAAATCCCGTCTGCTCTGTACCAAGAAGATTACCTGCTCCCCTTATTTCAAGATCTCGCATAGAAATGTTAAAACCGGCACCGACATCGGTGAATTCTTCAATTGCCTGTAGTCTCCTCAGTGCTTTTTTGTTGATGCCATTCAGCGATGGTACGATGAAATAAGCATAAGCCTGACGGCTTGAACGCCCTACCCTCCCGCGTAATTGGTGCAGTTCTGCAAGCCCGAATCGATCGGCACGGTTTACTATAATTGTATTTACATTTGGAATGTCTATGCCTGATTCAATGATCTTGGTTGAAAGCAGAACGTCATAATCCCTGTTGAGGAATCCATGTATTACATTTTCAAGCTGTGATGCTTTCATCTGTCCATGTGCAATTGCAATTCTGATGTCCGGGATGTACTTGTGAATGTATCCTGCCAGCTTCTCAATCGACTGTACCCTGTCATGCACAAAATAAACCTGTCCGTTCCTGCGTAATTCCGTCATTATCCATTCTTTAATTTTATGGATATCGAAAACCGCAACCTGGGTATAGATCGGCTGCCTGTTGGGAGGAGGAGTGGCAATTATTGAAAGATCACGGGCGCCGAGTAGTGAAAGATTCAGTGTGCGGGGAATGGGTGTTGCCGTAAGCGTAAGTGTATCTACATTGACTTTATATGAACGGAGCTTCTCTTTGGCTTTTACGCCGAAACGATGCTCTTCGTCTATAATTAGCAAACCGAGATCTTTAAAAGCGATGTCCTTCGAAAGCAGCCGGTGTGTTCCGATTACTACGTCAACCTTCCCCTCTTTCAGATTGTCTGCAATCTCTGTCTGCTTTCTTTTTGTCTGGAATCTCGACATAACCTCCACAGAAACGGGGAATTGTGTGAGCCTGTCCTTGAAAGTGTTATAATGCTGTTCTGCGAGAATAGTTGTTGGGACAAGTACAGCAGCCTGTTTGCCGTCCTGTACAGCCTTGAATGCAGCCCGCACAGCAACTTCCGTCTTTCCGAAACCAACATCTCCGCATACCAGCCTGTCCATCGGGTTCTCTGCTTCCATATCGGATTTAACTTCTTCGGTCACCTTCTCCTGGTCGGGCGTATCTTCGTAAAGGAATGATGCTTCCAGTTCTTTTTGCCAGACAGTATCTGAGCCAAATGAATATCCGCTTGCGGCTTTCCTTTTGGCATAAAGTTCAATCAGCTCCCGCGCTGCTTCTTTTATCTTCTTCTTTGTTTTGGTTTTGGTGTTGACCCAGTCGGCTGTACCAAGCGTAGAAAGTGTGGGACTAAGATTATCGTTGGATGAATATTTTTTTACCAGCGTAAGATAGTTGAGGTTGACATATACAATCCCTCCTTCGGCGAACTGAAGTTTCATCGACTCTTGTTCCGCCTCCCCTATTCGTATAGTCTCCAGGCCTGCATACCTCCCTATCCCGTAATCCTCGTGGACCACATAATCCCCTCTTTTGATTGAGGCGAAAGCCTTCGACTTTGATTTTTTGTATTTGCGGGAAGTTGAGATCTTTGTTCTGTATGGTTTATTAAATATCTCGTAGTCGGTTAGAATCAGTAATTTTTCTTCTTTTAACAGAAACCCCTTCTTAATTGCCAGTGTTTCTATCTTTACTTTTCCTGATTCGATTAATACAGCAAGTTCCTTTTTAAACTCGCTCAGAAGATCCGTCAGTCGTGATGTCTGCAGTTCGTTCTCCGAAGTAATGATGATTCGGAAACTTCTTTCTGCATAATCTTTAAGTGTATTAAAAAGTATCTCGTAGTTTGAGTTAATAGAGGGTGAATCAGAAATTCCTGTCTCAAGTCTCTCTTCCCTTCCTCCCAGTTCTTCTTCAATTACCCATTTCGTTCCTTCTGCGGCCAGGTGCTTCTTATAATCTTCGGAATGATCTGTTTCCATAACAGTCTGCCAGGCCTCATCCGGTTCTTCGGGAAAATCATCGATGTAAGTAGTCTCATCGGGTTCTGCGGCCGCCGGTTCTTCAGGACTTACATCCTTTATTTTTGCAAAACAATTGAACCTTTCGGTTTGAGAATTCTTAAGCTCAAATGAGGAAGCAAGTATTAAAGGATTATTAAGGTATGAAAAAATATCTGTAAACCCTCCGTCCTCACTGCTGCTTAATGATGCTGCGAGGGTAATCTCTTTAGCCTGTTCAATCGAGCGCTGACTTTCCGGATCGAAATATCGTATTGATTCAAGGAAATCACCGTCGAACTCAAGTCTTACTGGATTTTTCTCGCTATAAGACCAGAAATCGATGATAGCTCCCCTCTGCGAATAATCGCCGGGCGCTTCCACGAATTTATCTTTCTGATAGTTGAGCAGGTTAAGGTATTCGATTACATCATTGTAAGAGAGGTTTCCGCCAACCTGAATATGTGTAGTCTGCTCGCTTACCTTTTCCTTCGAGGGAAGTTCACAATTCAGGATATTATACGTAGATAAAAGGATAAACTTCTCACGCTTCGTTATTTCTGTCAGGGTTTCCTGAAGCGGTTCCGGACGAAATTCATTTACCACGAGAAGATTATCCGATAAACCGAGAACTGTAAGCTCAACTTTTAGCTCATCTACCGCTTTTGAATCCGGCAGAAGGATGACTAACTGCTTTTCTTTGCCGGAAATTCCGCTTATCAGAAAACTTTTGGATGAGCCGTAAAGAGGAGATATGTAAAAAGGGCTTTTAGATGAAGAACCGGACGTAATTATCCCCTGGATATCTTTAATAACCTTCGTGTCGAGAAATTCTTTAACTATATAATTCATAAATCCGTAATCGTCGTAATCCCGGCGATAGTTTTTACCCGGCCCGGGATATTTATCAGCGTCGCTTTTTTAGTTGCTATTAGCAACTATTTGAACCTGAAGAACAATATAAAATCACGCCGTCAATATTAAGCATTAGCTGCAGTGGGATTCAAGGTTTTTAATCTGGTAACTTAGAAGATCAGCTTTTGTTCCTGGCGAGCTGAGGTTTTACTTCTTTGAACCTCCATCTTTGATTTTCTTCCAGAAATTTCAAAATTATATCTCTATTATCGGATATTTTGAAAATGAACCTTGCAAGAAAATAATTTAATTTATTGAATCTGCTGTCCGAAATTATCTTATTTATCCAGATATCCTTGCAGTACTCAATACCGAACTCTTCGATAACATCAGCAATTTCGTCCAAATCACCACACTTTAAAACAAATTCCAGTTTAACCGGTGTTGGTACACTGTCTTTATCGTAGCTCCACGTGTAATTTTTCATTGAATTAATTTTTATCTTCTACAGCTTTTCTTACAAATCCTCCGGCTTTCTTTAGCCGGCTTTGTGCTTCAGCTATATCAACTTTAGCAAGTATCATCACAAGTGCTGTTTTTACATGCCCTCCGGCCCTGTTAAGATAATCTTCAGATTCTTCATAAGAAAGCCCGGTAATCGTCATCACTATTCTTTTCGATCTTTCCACCAGCTTTTTATTCGTCATCTGCAGATCGATCATCATATTCTCGTAAACTTTGCCGAGCCGTATCATAGAAGCTGTGGTGAGCATATTCAGTACAAGCTTCTGAGCTGTGCCGCTTTTCATCCTGGTAGATCCCATTACTACTTCAGGACCAACGTATGGACATATAGCAACGTCTACTTCTTTAATATTAAACTCGCTCCTGGGATTACAGGTAATATATAATGTTTTTGCACCAAGTTCCTTCGCTTTCTTTACGGCTCCGATAACATACGGCGTCCGCCTGCTTGCTGCTATGCCGCATACTACATCATTTTTATTGATCTTTGCCTTTGCAGCATCGGCTGCACCGTTCTCTTCATAATCTTCAGCCCCTTCCTGCGCACGGAACATCGCCTCCTTTCCCCCGGCGATGTAGCCTTGTACAAGCTCTGGATCAGTTCCGAATGTAGGTGGACATTCGGCTGCATCAATAACCCCAAGCCGTCCGCTCGTGCCTGCGCCGAAATAAATTAGCCGCCCCCCTGACTTAAAGGAAGTAACAATTAGTTCAACTGCTTTTTCTATGTAAGGAATTTCTTTTTCTACCGCGGAAGGGACAGTCTTATCTTCTTCGTTAATTATCCTCAGAATTTCAGCCACCGAAGCCGTGTCAATACTCATTGATGCCGCATTGCGCTGCTCAGTTTTTAGTGAACTTATTTCTTCAAATAACTTTTTTTTTTCTGAAGAAGAACTCATTTATGGAGTTCCAGTAAAACTAATTTCTTCCCTTTCTGGTTGCGAACGTTTGTCGGTTTGTAGTATAATTCAAAGATAGTGGATTTCTTTATGTAAGACTTGTACTTCATCTCTGCTTTCTGGTACTCTGCATCAAGGTCTCCTCCTTTGATCGCTACAAGATAAGCCTTCTCCTTAATCAAAGGAAGTGCGTACCGGAAAAGTATTATCAGCGGCACAGAAGCCCTGCTGACTATCAGATCGAAACTGTCTTTGTATTTGTCGATGAACTCGGGACTTTCTACCCTTTCGTTTTCAGCAATTACATTTCCTAGTTTCAATTTATCGATGAACTCCTCAACGGCGTTTATCTTTTTGTTGGTTGAATCTACTAAAACACCCTGCAGCTCGGGACGAAGTATCGCTAACGGAATTCCCGGGAAACCGCCCCCTGTCCCAATATCCAGAAAATGTGTCGCCTTCTCCGGAATGTAGCGGGTTATGTAAGAACAGAGAAAAACATGATTTTCAATAATGTTGCCGATGTCGCGGCGGGAAATGAGGTTGACTGACTCATTTTTTTCTGTTACTAATTCCGCAAAATAAGCCAGACGTTCTACTTTCATAATGTCGGGAGTAAATCCGTTTTCCCAATAAAATGATTGTAATTCTTTAAGGTATTGTTCCTGAACATCCACCATATAAGTTCCCTAAATTAGTTTCTCAAATATACCAATAAAATAGAAATATCAGAAGGTGTAACTCCCGAAATACGGCTTGCCTGGCCTATAGAGCGAGGTTTTATCCTGTTTAACTTCTCTCTCCCTTCTGTGGATAAGCCCTTTAAGTCAAAATAGTTTAACATTAAAGGAATATTAACCCCCTCATATCTTTCCAGTCGTAATATGTTTTCTTCCTGTCTCTTTAAGTAACCTTCATACTTTAATTCAATCTCTACCTGGTTCATTGAAGCCGGGTCATTCAGTAATTCTTTAATTAATTTTTCTTCGCCGAAACCGTTTGCATTTAATAATTCCTCGAGGCAAATTTCAGGTCTTTTGCATAGCTTCGAAATGGTTTCTGTTGAATCAATTCCATTTAACCCTCTTGATTCCAGTAAGGGATTTATATCCCTGGCATGCAGTTTAAGTCGGTTTAGAAGTTCAATGCTTTCTTTTACAAGGATGTCTTTCTTATTCAATTCTTCAAATTCATTGCTGCCTGTCAGCCCGAATTCGTATCCGTATTTCATTAGCCGGCGGTCTGCATTATCCTGTCTTAGAACCAGCCTGTGTTCGGCTCTTGAAGTAAACATCCTGTATGGCTCTTCTGTAGATTTATTTACAAGATCATCAATCAGAACTCCGATATATGCTTCGCTTCTCTTTAGAACAAATTCAGGTTTCCCCTGAATTTTAAGTGCCGCATTTATACCCGCTGCTATTCCTTGGGCTGCGGCTTCTTCATATCCTGATGTTCCGTTTATTTGTCCTGCAAAATATAAACCCTTGATAAGTTTGGTCTCCAGTGTTAAATCCACCTGGTGAGGGGGAAAGAAATCATATTCTACTGCATAACCGGGACGAATCATCTCTGCTTTTTCAAGCCCCTTAATTTCATGTATAGCCTCCAGCTGAATTTCTGCCGGCAGGGAAGAGGAGAATCCGTTTAAATATATCAGATCGCTGTCTAACCCTTCGGGTTCAAGAAAAAGCTGATGCTGATTCTTTTCCGAGAACCTGACAATTTTATCTTCTATGGAGGGACAATACCTTGGACCAACTCCTTTTATCCTCCCGGTAAACATCGGGGAATCCTTAAATCCTTTTTCAAGTATCTTATGTACCGTTTCATTTGTATAAGTGATATGACACGGAACCTGCGGCAAGAAAGGAAAATTAGCCTTATCTGTTTTGTATGAAAATGGCTGCGGATCTTCATCGCCGGGCTGTACTTCAACTATATCCCAGTTAATTGAGTTTTTAGCCAGCCTGGGGGGAGTGCCGGTCTTTAATCTTCCTGATTCAAATCCCAGCTTTAATAATGCTTCGGTAATTCCTGTGGCAGGTTTTTCCCCGAACCTGCCTCCGCTTGTTGATTTTAATCCTGTATGCATTAAACCGTTTAGAAAAGTACCTGAAGATAAGACTACAGCCTTACATTGAATTTCTCTCCCGTTCGCCGTTTGAACGCCGGTTATTCTTCCATCTTCAGTTATTATGTCCACAACAGCATCTTCAACAATGGAAAGGTTTGGAATGCTGCTTATAACTTTATATGCCTCTTCGGAATAAAGCTTTCGATCCGATTGACACCGCGGTGACCAAACTGCTGGACCCTTGGATTTATTAAGCATTCTGAATTGTATCCCGGTCCTGTCGGCAATAAGTCCCATCATTCCCCCTAAAGCATCAACCTCCCGAACGAGATGACCTTTGGCTGTGCCGCCTATTGCTGGATTACACGACATCCTTCCTATTGCATACTTATCCATCGTCACCAGTGCAACAGAGCAGCCCATATTGGCAGCAGAGGCACTAGCCTCGATACCTGCATGGCCTCCTCCAACAACTATTATATCGTATTCATTTTTCATAATATCCTGTTTCACGTGGAACTATATAACTTTATATGTTCAATATCACATAAATGTTTCACGTGAAACTACTTCCCGATGCAGAATTTCGTGAAAATATTGTTTAATATGTCATCCGAGGTTACTATACCTATAATTTCCCCCAGGTCGTCAGCTGCTTTTCGTAAATCTACCGAGATAAATTCTCCGCTCATCTTGTTTTCTATTGATTCTTCAGCCTTTTCCAGGGTTTCCTTAGCTCTTCTCAGGCATTCATAATGCCGTGAATTGGATACAATCGCACCTTTTTCGCTATAAGAAGAAGTACCAAAGGCCTTTTCCTGCATTAACAAAAATAAATTTTCAATTCCTTCTCCTGTAAAAGCAGAAATAGTAGCATCATAATTCTTCGCGTCATTGCTTCCTAAATCTATTTTGTTCAACACATTAAGGATTTTATTTTCATCAGTGAATTCTTTAATTTCCTCAAGCAATTCATCTGATCTTCCTTGTTCCACATCGCTGATCAGAAGTACGATGTCGGCATCCTTCACTGCCTGCCTGCTGCGAAGAACTCCTTCTTTTTCAATAATATCTTCCGAGACCCTGATACCGGCAGTATCATACAATCTAAAAAGAATTCCGTCAATTGAAACATCTTCTCGTATAATATCCCTGGTGGTTCCGGGGATATGACTAACAATAGCACGGGATTCCTTTAGAATATAATTCAGCAGGGAAGACTTGCCTACATTTGGCTTCCCTACTAAAGCAACATTTACGCCATCTTTAAGCACTTTACCAAACGAATAGCTCTTTAACAAAGTCTCTATTTCAGCCTTTACCTTCTGAATCCTTATTCTTAGTTCATCGAGGTTTACGAATTCAACGTCTTCTTCCGCAAAATCAAGTTCCAGTTCTACAAAAGAAGAGACATTAATAAGTGAACTCCGGATCTCATCAACTTTTTTGGAAAGCATTCCATCTAGCTGATTCCGTGCACCCCTCAATGAAGCATCTGTTCTGGACGATATTATATCTGCTACTGCCTCAGCCTGTGCAAGATCTATCCTGTTATTCAGGTAGGCTCTTTTTGTAAATTCTCCAGGCTCAGCCTGTCTCGCACCTTTCTTCATCAGCAATTCGATAATTTGCTTTGATATTAAAGGATTTCCATGTGTACTGATTTCAACAGAATCTTCCCCGGTGTATGAATGAGGATTCCTGAATACCGAAATCAGCACATCATCAAGTAGAGCGCCTTCATCATCAGCTATCTCACCATAATGAATCGTATGAGATTCTGAATCAGATAATCGTTTTTTACCCTGGAATATACTATCAGTTATTTCGAAAGAATGAGGACCGCTGACCCTAATGACAGAGATTGCCCCGGCTCCCGAAGGAGTTGCAATTGCCGTAATTGTGTCTTCGGTAAATTTTTTCATCTGGTTTAATCTGCAGAAACAAGTCTGCAAAAATATGGAAATAATTGTGCATTAACAATCCAAAGAATCAACGCCAATTCATTGCGCCTCTCTTACTTTCCTGAGTACATCAATCTTCCAGGTTCATCCATTATCCAAAAATTAACTTAACCCATCAAAATGGTGCACGGTAGCTGACTTGTCCCGACGCTAAGTTGGGACCTGCCCGCCGTTAGGGGGGCCTGCCCCGACGCTTAGTCGGGCTTGCCCCGACGGCTTAGTCGGGCTTGCCCCGACGGCTTAGTCGGAGGGGGGGGCCTGCCCCGATTGCTCTCTCCCTCTGATCGGGATATCCCGCCTGATTCTAGCTTGGTCGGGATTTATCGAAGCCGCCGATATCGAGTAAATACTCACTAAATCACCTCATTTCTCGGCGGGGGTTGATGTTCGAAATAAATTTTTTGATTTGTAGTTTACTGAAGGAAACTACGATGCGTGTTTATCCCGACGCTAGTCGGGCCTGCCCGCTGACTAGGCGGCCTGCCCGATGCAAGTCGGGCCTGCCCCGACGGCTTAGTCGGGGGGCGGAGTTCGCCCGCTCCTCAAAAGTTCAGTCCGTGACGAAATCCTCTGGGAAATTGCGGTATCCCGCCTGAATTAAGATTCACTTATGCTCAAATTCCTCACTACTAAAATATCTCCTCTAACCGGGATAAATCCAACTTGAATACGCAGTGAATACGTTCTGAATACGCTTTCAATACGCAGTGAATACGCTCTAAATACACTGTCACCGGATAAATAAGAGGAAATGATGTGAGAAATAACGCTTATAATTTCCCGCAAAAGGAAAGGTTCTTTTTTATATTATATCCACTATCAATCAGCCCTGTTCTATTCTTCAAGGCATGCTTTTACAAATTTTGTCTTGCTTATTGCCATTTTTATGATTTCGACTATCATTTTGTATATTAAGTCTGCCATTTTGTCATACCCCATCCCCAACCACTTAATAGCTGTTAACTTCTTATATTATATAGAGTTACGGGGTTCTAATACGACTGGCATTTTAGTTGTACATGCAATATTGACAACAAAAATTATAAAAGGAGGAAGAAATTATGGCAATAGTAAGATGGAATCCTTCAAAGGATTTGTTAAACATTGAACGCGAGTTCAATAGGGTGTTCAATTCTTTCAACAAAAGATTTGGTTTTGGAGATTCGGATGAGGAAGTAGCTGAATATGAAAATGCTGTATGGTCTCCCCTTACTGATATTAGTGAAGATGAGGATGGTTATAAATTGAAGCTCGATCTCCCGGGTGTAAAAAAAGAAGATGTAAAAATAAATTATGAGAATGGTCAGCTCTCGATAAGTGGTGAAAGAAAACAGGAGACTGAGAAAAAGAATTCAAAGTATCATAGGGTTGAAAGATCATATGGTAAGTATTTCAGATCTTTTAATCTTCCTTCAAAAATTCAGGAAGATAAAATTGATGCTGAATTTAAGGATGGACAGTTAACCATAACTGTTCCTAAATCTGAAGAAGCAAAACCAAAACAAATTGAAGTAAAAGTAAAATAAGCTTATCTGTAAATCAGAAAGCCGGAATTCTATAATTGCTGTCAGGGCAGCTGAAAGTTTGTTCGGCTGCCCTTTTTGTTATTAAACAGATAACTTAATATCCTGTTCTCTTTATATTTTGAACTACAGGAAAAAATAATATGGATTTTAGAGACTATTATAAAATACTCGGCGTCGAAAAGGATGCTACACAGGAAGAAATTAAGAAGGCTTACCGTAAGCTTGCTTTGAAGTATCATCCCGATAGGAATCCCGATAATAAACAGGCTGAAGAAAAGTTTAAGGAGATCACTGAAGCCAACGAGGTCTTGAGCGATCCTGAAAAACGTAAGAAATATGATCAGCTTGGCGCTAACTGGAAGCAATACCAGCAGCCTGGAGGCGGCGGTCCCGGTATGGAGGATTTTTTCAGTCAGTTCGGCGGTAGAGGCGCCGGTAAAACTCAGTACCAGTATTCGGGTGACCTTGGTGATATGTTCGGCAATATCGGCGGCTTCTCGGATTTCTTCGAAAGTTTCTTCGGCGGAAGAGGATCCGGCGCTCAGCGTAATCCTTTTACTTCTGCCAGGAAAGGACAGGATTATGAGGCTAATCTGAACCTGACTCTTGAGGAAGTGCATAATGGTGTGGATCGAACAATTAGTGTTGATGGAAAGAAACTAAAGGTAAAGATAGAAGCCGGCACAAGGGATAAAGCCAGGCTCAGACTCCGTGGCATGGGCGCTTCTGGAAGCAGCGGCGGAGAAAAAGGAGATTTATATCTTAATATTCACGTGCTCGATCACCCCTTCTATGAGGTGAAAGGCGATGACCTTTATTATAACCTGGACGTTGACCTTTATACTGCAGTACTCGGAGGCAATGTACAGATACAAACACTTGATCATAAAACGTTGAGTATTGTTATACCCCCTGAAACAGATAATGGAAAACTGTTGAAGCTGCGCGGTCAGGGGATGTTCAAACAGGATAATAAAAGTAAGCGCGGTGATCTCTATGTAAGAATTTTGGTTCAGATACCAAAACATCTTTCAAAGGAAGAAAAGGAATTATTTAAAAAATTATCTCAATTAAGAAAGGACTAAAGGAGTAAGGAATGAGTAAGACTTCAACATCTCATAAATATGAATTTAAAGCTGAAGTTAAGCAGCTTCTCGATATTCTTGTTCACTCTTTGTACACAAGCAGGGAAATATTCCTGAGAGAATTAATATCAAATTCCTCTGATGCCATCGATAAGCTGAGGTTTGAATCGACCCGCGGAGCTGAAATTGAAGATAAGGATCTTCCTCTCGAAATTCACGTAGATTTTAATGAAAAGAAAAAACTGATAACTGTCTCCGATACCGGAATAGGTATGACAAAAGATGAGTTGATAAAGAATATCGGGACTATCGCAAAATCAGGATCATCTGAATTTATTAAACAGCTCAAGGAAAATAAAACTGAAGCAAATAATATAATCGGAAAGTTTGGTGTTGGATTTTATTCTGTCTTTATGGTTGCCGATGAAGTTATTATTAAGACAAAATCATTTCGGAAAAATACGAAACCGGTTGAGTGGAAGTCTAATGGACTCGGTGATTATGAAATTACTGAACCTGATGAAAAACTTAAACGCGGAACTACTATAGAGATCCACCTTAAAGATGAGGCAAAGGATTTTGCAGATAAGTATAGACTTGAAACTATTATTAAGAAACACTCTAACTTCGTGAACTCCCCGATTTATCTTGAGAAGGAAAAGATAAATACTGTTTCAGCAATCTGGCGCGAACCTAAAAGCAGTATAAAAAAGGAACAATATACGGAGTTTTATAAGTTCTTAACTCACGACCCTGATGAGCCTATGGATGTTCTACATAATTCTGTGGATGCCCCTATACAGTTTCATAGCCTGCTTTTTATTCCCAAAAAGAATTTTGATCTGTTTGGGTTTAATAGGGAGGACTATGGTCTGGATCTGTATGTACGTAGAGTTCTTATCCAGCATCAGAATAAAGACCTGCTGCCTGAATATTTAAGGTTCGTAAAAGGCGTCGTTGAATCGGAAGATCTGCCTCTTAATATTTCAAGAGAAACGCTTCAGGAAAATATAATATTTACTAAGATATCTAACACAGTAACCAGCCAGGTGCTGTCATACCTCATTAAAAAAGCCAAAGATAAGCCTGAAGAATACATTGAGTTCTGGAATGAGCATGGAAAATACCTCAAACTGGGATATGGCGACTTCACTAATATGGATAAGATAAAAGACTTGCTGAGGTTTAATTCATCGCATAATGAAGATGAAAAAGGATTGACTTCTCTGGAAGAATATGTCTCCCGGTTTAAAGAGGGACAGAAAGAAATTTATTATGCCCACGGTTTGGGCAGGCAGGCTATAGAACTGGATCCCCATCTTGAAATATTTAAGAATAAAGGCCTGGAAGTGCTTTACCTTTATGATCCGGTTGACGAATTTGTTCTTTCTTCACTTAGGAAGTACAAGGACTTTGACTTCAAACCGGTTGATTCAGTCGACCTTAAGAACATCGAATCATTTAAAGAAACTGAAGAGAAAAAAGAAAAACCTGCTGAATTAAATAAAGACGATCAGCTTCATTTTGACAGCCTCATATCCAGAATTAAGGAAATTCTGGGTGATAGGGTAACAGAGGTCAGAAAATCCGATAGACTCAGCGGCAGCCCTGCAATCCTGGTAAATCCCGATGATTCAATGTCGTCATCTATGCAGAAGATGATGCGTATGATGAATAAGGAGATGGAAATCCCTAAAAAGGTCTTTGAAATAAACAGAGATCATAGGCTGATACGTAATCTGCTTAAAGTGTTTAAGGCAGATAGAAATGATGAGTATATCAATAATGTCGTAGAGGAATTATTTGAGTCAGCCCTTCTTCTTGAGGGAGACTTGATGGATCCTCATAGGTTGGTAAGTAAAATTAACCAGATGCTCGAGCAGTCGAGCGACTGGTATACAGAAGTTAAAAAAATAAACTGAGTTGAATTATAATATTCGGATATGATGGAATTATGATCAGACTCTTAATAAAGGAAAAGATAATATGCCGTTTAATTTTAATAAACTGACAGTTAAAGCACAGGAGATAGTTCAGACTGCGATTGAGATCGCGCAAAACTATAACAATCAGATACTCGAACCCGAGCATCTCCTCGCAGCAGTAATCCAGGAAAAGGGAAGTATTGCAGATTCAATCCTCCATAAGACAGGAGGAAATGTCAGCGCGATCCGCCTGAAAGTGAATGAGCTGCTCGAAAGACTTCCTAAGGTGTCCGGCGCAGGAATAGGGAATCAGCAAATGTCAACCCAGACAGGTAAATTATTTGATGCAGCCGCCGAAGAAGCCCGGAATCTTAAGGATGAATTCATCTCGACTGAACATCTCTTGCTTGCACTGTCAAAAACCGATAGTAAATCAGGACAACTCTTAAGAGATAATGGAATTTCGCACGATACAATCCTTGAAGCATTAAAGGAAGTCCGCGGTACGCAGCGTGTGACTTCTCAAAATCCTGAGGAGACTTATCAGTCGTTGAAGAAATACGGCAGGGATCTGAACGATCTTGTAAAAGAAGGTAAACTCGATCCGGTGATAGGCAGAGATGAGGAGATAAGAAGAGTGCTTCAGGTTCTTTCGAGAAGAACAAAAAACAACCCTGTTCTTATCGGTGAACCCGGTGTCGGTAAAACAGCTATCGCTGAGGGTATCGCCCATAGGATTGTAACTGGTGATGTACCCGAAAATCTTAAGTCCAAACGCATAGTTGCCCTTGATATGGGGGCTCTGGTTGCAGGTACTCAGTTCCGCGGTCAGTTCGAGGAACGCCTTAAAGCTGTAATAAAGGAAGTGCAGGAATCAAATGGCGAGATTATATTATTCATCGATGAGCTTCACACTCTTGTAGGCGCCGGTGCTGTCTCCGGATCGATGGATGCCGCTAATATCCTCAAACCGGCTCTTGCAAGAGGCGAACTTCACGCCATTGGAGCAACAACTCTCGATGAATATAAAAAACACATCGAAAAAGACGCAGCTCTGGAAAGAAGATTTCAGCCTGTGCTGGTTAGTGAACCATCGGTAGAGGATACTATCTCGATACTGCGCGGACTAAGAGAAAGATATGAAGTACACCACGGCGTTCGTATTACTGATGCCGCAATCGTTGCCGCTGCTCAATTATCACACAGGTATATTGCAGATAGGTTTCTGCCGGATAAAGCAATTGACCTTGTCGATGAGGCAGCATCTAAACTTCGTATAGAAATAGATTCAATGCCTGAAGAACTTGATAATCTTGAACGAAAGATCAAGCAGCTTGAGATCGAACGTGAGGCTTTGAAACGGGAAAAGGATGAAGCTTCGGCAAAGAGACTTGAAGAACTGAAGAAAGAACTCGGCAGTCTTGAGGAAGAAAGAAATACTTTACGTATGCATTGGGATCTCGAAAAAGAAAAGATTCAGCAGATACGCGGAATGAAGAGTGAGATCGATAATGCTAAAACACTTGCTGAACGCTATGAGCGTGAGGGTGACCTTGGTAAGGTTGCTGAGCTCCGTTATGGTAAAATAGCTACTCTTGAGAAACAGCTTAAGGAGGAGACGCAGCAGCTTACAGCCGTCCAGAAAGATAAGAAAATGCTAAAGGAGGAAGTCGATGCGGAAGATATAGCTGAAGTGGTTTCTAAGTGGACAGGCATTCCTGTCAGCAGAATGCTCGAGGGCGAAAAGAGCAAACTATTAAGACTTGAAGATGAACTGCATAGGCGTGTAATAGGACAGGATGAGGCTGTCGCTGCAGTGGCAAATGCTATCAGAAGATCACGAACAGGACTACAGGATGTAAACCGCCCCCTTGGTTCCTTTATTTTCCTTGGAACAACAGGAGTCGGAAAAACAGAGCTTGCCCGTGCGCTTGCTGAATTTCTCTTTGATGATGAACATGCAATGATCAGAATTGATATGTCGGAGTACATGGAAAAGTTCTCGGTATCCCGGCTGATAGGAGCGCCTCCCGGATATGTTGGTTATGAGGAAGGCGGTCAGTTACTGAAGCTGTAAGAAGAAGACCCTATTCAGTAGTGCTTCTGGATGAAATAGAAAAAGCTCATCCCGATGTATTCAATATATTGCTGCAGGTCCTTGATGACGGCAGACTTACGGATAACCAGGGCAGAACTGTTAATTTTAAGAATACGATAATTATTATGACGTCTAATCTCGGATCTCAGATTATTCGGGAAAAACTCGAACACGTCAAGGATGATGATATAGAAAACGCGATGGGAGAGCTGAGAGGTCAGATGATCGAACTGCTTCGAAGAACAATAAGACCGGAATTCCTTAACAGGATTGATGAAGTAGTTCTCTTTAAACCATTAACCCAATCTGAAATCAGAGAAATCGTCGATATTCAGATCAGGAATGTTCAGAAGATGCTCGGTCAGAAAGAAATTACTATCAACGTTAATGACGAAGCAAAAGATTGGCTGGCAAAGTTGGGCTACGATGTTACATTCGGGGCAAGACCTCTAAAAAGGACAATCCAGAAATACCTGGTAAATCCCTTATCCCAGGAATTATTAATGGATAAATTCACTGACGGAGACACTATAAATGTTTCTGTAGCGGATAGCGGAAAACTCCTTTTTACGAAAGATAAAGTTCCTGCCCGGACTTAGTATGTAAGAACTTCATTTATGAAGTTCTTTTATCTTTATCAGAAAATAATATTAACTTTGAGGCTGGTCTGGAATAGTTTTTGAAACTATTCCATTGAAAATGACGTTTAAGTAATAATACTAAACTGGTTTTTTATGTTATCCCTAATTCATTGTGAAGATTCATCCGTAAATGAACTTTCGAAAGTCTTAAATCAGCTGAACGTGCCTTTCCGGATCACAAGCACTGAATCCGAAATTTGCAAAAGTGAAAAAATAATTCTCTATGGCAGCGGATCAGCAAAACAGAATATCAGGCAGCTGCATCTTCTGAACCTTTTCTCGATGCTAAGGATGATAAAAAATCCTATTCTTGGAATAGGACTCGGTGTCGAACTGATGTGCGAGCATACCTCCGGTGAAACTTTGTCCTGCCTGGGATTATTTCCTGTTGATTCTAATAAAATAGAGGATGAGAAAGTACTCGTATCTCATTCCGGTTTGAAGAAGGTCGATATCCTGAAACCCGGAAGGCTTTTTGAAGGGATTAGCTCGGGAACTGAATTTTATTTCTCTGAAAATTATTATCTGCCTGAGAATAAGTTTACTACCTCGATTGTAAACAACGGCGGAACTTTCTCTGCTTCCGTCGAACGTGAGAATGCCTTTGGTGTACAGTTCCATCCTGAAAAATCCGGTGAGGCTGGATTAACTTTGTTGAAAAATTTTATCTGGCTCTGATCTTTCTTCTGCTCATATAATTAAATTTCCGCCTTCTTCATCTCTGCCTCCTTTGTTATTTACTTCTCCAACTTTTCGTTATCGTTAAGACCGGCAGATAATTTTTATTATTTTTTGAATTATTATAAATCTACATTTGTTAGATATGTAACAACTACGTGTAATGATTTTATATAACTTGAATGTTCGGTAAAAAATAGGAGATACATAATGCAGAATTTCCTCAACCAGACTTATTATGGGAACTCTATCCTGAATTATATTATCGCCCTCGCAATTTTCATCCTTGGTATAATTGTAATAAAAATATTTAAGACAATAGTTCTCAAACGCTTAACTAAATGGGCTGAAAGCACAGAAACTACACTCGATGATTTCCTTGTGAGAGGAATACAAAAAACTGTGGTTCCCTTGCTCTACCTGGGAGCCTTTTATCTTGCCCTTGAGTACCTTAAAGTTGATCCTAATGCAATGAAGGTAATAGATAAGATTGCTGTTATCCTTTTTACTTTCTTCCTGCTCAGGGCTATTTCTTCCGTCATACGCTTTTCTTTGAGCGCTTATGTAAAAAGAAAAGGCGGCAAGGAATCGCGTGAAAAAGAACTGAGAGGCATTTCAACAATAATAGCCTTGATCATCTGGACGGTGGGTCTTGTATTTCTCCTTGATAACCTTGGATTTAAGGTGTCAGCTGTAATCACGGGACTGGGGATTGGAGGTATCGCTGTCGCACTGGCTGCTCAGGCTATCCTCGGTGACCTGTTTGCTTATTTCGTTATCTTCTTCGATCGCCCTTTTGAAATAGGCGACTTTATAATTGTGGGGGATAAGGTTGGTGCTGTTGAATATATTGGCTTGAAAACAACTCGTGTCAGAAGCCTTAGCGGTGAACAGCTGGTTTTTTCAAATAAAGACCTGACTGATTCAAGGATCCATAATTATAAAAGAATGGAACGAAGAAGAATAGTCTTTCAGCTTGGAGTTACTTATCAGACTACTCTCGAACAGGTTAAGGAGATACCTGGCCTGGTAAAACAAATAATTGAAAGCCAGCCGGATGTGATGTTCGATCGTGGACATTTTGCAAAGTATGGTGACTTCAGTCTTAACTTTGAATTTGTTTATTATGTATTAAGCCCTGACTATAATAAATATATGGATACTCAGCAGGCAATAAATATCGACATATATAAATCTTTTGAGGAAAAAGGTATTGAGTTTGCTTATCCAACTCAGACTTTGTTTATGTCAATGCTTGATGGAAATAATTCAGAGAAGAAAGAATTGAATTCATAGTATAGCGGTTATCCTTTTTCTTTTCGCAATATAATTACTGTGATCTCTGGAGTGGAATTATAACGCATCGGAACGAGTGACATACCAAGCCCTCTTGTCACTATCATCAGCATTTTCCCGAAATGAAAATCGCCTCTGACAAACCGCGTCTCAATAAGTGTAGGAGTAAGGTTTATAAAAGGGAATAAGAAAGTTACCTGCCCGCCATGCGTATGTCCCGCAAGAAACAGGTTGTATCCGGCATCAGCAGCTTTCTGAACTGCCAGTGCGTTGGGCTGATGGATTAACAATATTTTCAGGTCAGCATGATTCTGTGAATTAACCAGGCTGTCAAGTACATCTGCCTTTAGATGTTCTACATAGGTGCTTGTCAGAAAGGTAATACCGATAGTGGAATTTTTTATCCTTAGCTCTGCATTCCTGTTATTGTACATTTCCACATTGTATTTATCCATCGCTCCTTTCACTTCTCTCAGGCTGCGTGAATAATCATTTCTGTATGCCCAGTTATCATGGTCGCCTATGCAGGAATAAACTCCGTATTTTGATTTTATTTTACCAACATATTCGGCAGCCTCATTAATGTAATCAGGAGTAGAGGTTATCATATCACCGCCGATCAGTACAAGGTCGGGATCAGTATCATTCACCCTCCTTATATATTTCCCGAGCCGTGATGCATCTGTATATGCATCTGCCTGGATATCTGAAATAAAGGTTATCCTGAAATAGTCCAGTGCATCGGGCAGGTTCGCATCCTTATACTCAACAATTCTTGTTGACACTGCATAATAATCAATGATAACTCTTACCGGTACATACAGTATAAAAAAGGCAAGTATCAGCAGCACCGCTTTAGCTTCAAGCCGTTTATATTTTTCCCTGTGCTTCCGGTATACAGGGAAAGTTACGAATTTGATTATTTCAATAATGAAATATAATAGTATGCATTGTACTACAAGAAACGTCCATAGCCAGAAAGGATAAATAAGGAAATAATTGACAGCCCAATTCTCAGGGATATTCGGTCTTGCTTCTCCTGTTAATGACGAAAGAAAAACATATGCAGCCAGTAGAAAAACAGGGTAAAGATTTAGAACTACCAGTAAGACTTTCAAAATTCTTTTAAGAACATTCCTTGAAATATTTGGAAATATCATCAGGATTGATCTATAAATCTTCCTGATAAAATAATATTGTATCAGAAAGATCAGTACAAATGTTATGATAATGACAACAATGAAGCCCATTATATTCCGGTTAAGTTTTTAGTCTCCCCTGGTGAGAGAGTATTAAAAATGTATCTAAACAAATATATCATATATGGTTGAACAATTTTGCATTAAAGCTCGTTCCTTATCCCCTCAATAAATTTAAGCATTTTCTGATAATGAGTTCCTTTCCAGTATATTTTATCGCATTGTTCGCAGTACCGGAAATCTTTTTGCCATTCTCTAACCTTCGGAGGAAGTTTATCTGCAATTTTATCCTTTTCCACCGGAATAAGGACGCTGTTGCATTCAAGGCACCTTAAAAATTCACTGATATTATCTTTAAGGTCAAACCTTTCAATCACTTCTTTTACCTGTTCTTCAAGACTGTCATTACGTATCCAGTACCCATGCGTAATCCTGTTGTTCTTTAATAACTCTCTGTCTTTTGTGAGTATGGCTCTGTTTTCGTTAAGGGAATTCTGAATGAGATCTTCATTCGAATAATCGGTTTTATATAAAACATCGAACCCAAGCATCCTTAAATACCTGGCAAGTGATCCAAGATGAACATCTGCAATAAATTTTGGCTCCCTTAAAGGTTTGTTCCTCAGGTGCTGAACGTTTGAAATGTCAATTGATTCAAAGACGGGATATACACTGATTTCATCCATATCCTTAACCAGGTAATTGAAATCCACGGAAAGCCCGTTCACAAGTATTAAATCAATTTCTGAATGCAAAACCCCTAGCGACTCGATCATATCTTTTATAGATGGGCGGTCTTTAAACCCGTGTTCAAATCTTACTTTCCTTTTTTCAGCGGGTAGGAAATCATTTAATTCCTCGTAAAACCGGAAGAAAGCCTTCTTGATCATCTTGCAGACTATTCTTTTATGCTAAATTATAAATTCTGCGGGCTGTAAGATGTATTTTACAACAAAAAAGAATTGCATTCGGAAAGGAATTCTCTTTTATCTTCGCTGGAATATAAATCAGATTATCTTACTTTAATATTCAGTTCCTTTAGCTGATCCTCGCTTACAGGGGAGGGAGAATCATCCATAAGTGAGACAGCACTGGCCGTCTTGGGGAAAGCGATTACGTCTCTGATGGAATTTTCACCGGCAAAGATCATAACCATCCTGTCGAATCCAAATGCGATTCCGCCATGCGGCGGTGCTCCGTATTTGAATGCATTCAGAAGAAATCCAAACTTTTGTTCTGCTTCATCCTCAGAGATTCCAAGCGCCCTGAACATTTTAGATTGAAGTTTTGTATCATGAATCCTGATGCTTCCTCCGGCTATCTCCGTACCGTTAAGTACAAGGTCATATGCTCTGGCCCTTACTCTTCCGGGATCGCTTTCCATATACTGGATATCATCTGTTAAAGGAGAGGTAAATGGATGATGCATTGCATAATATCTTTTCGTTTCTTCATCCCATTCGAAAAGCGGGAAGTCTGTAGTCCATAAAAGTGCCGGTTCGGTATCGGATTTTATAAGCTCAAGCCGCTTCGCCATCTCCAATCTTAAATACCCCATTATATTTAATGATTTGGTTTTGGCACCTGATATAATAAGGATGAGGTCACCATCTTTTGCCTCCATTGCTGAGATCAGATTTTTCTTCTCATCCTCTGAAAAGAATTTTGCCACAGGGGCTTCAATTTCGCCGCCTTTAACTTTAAGCCATACAAGTCCGGCTGCACCAAGCCCTTTAACGTAATCGGTCAGCGAATCCAGTTGATTACGTGAATAGCCGGCACATCCGCTGGCCAGCAGCCCGGTGATAATACCGCCTGAACTGATCTGGTCCTTGAATACTTTAAACTCACTTTGAATAAAAATATCATTAAGAGTTTTAAGCTCAAGACCAAACCGCAGGTCCGGCTTATCGCTCCCATACCTCTCCATTGCTTCATCAAATGACAGCCTGGGTAGGGGAATCTGCAGATCTTTATTCCAGATCTCTTTATAGAGCACCTTCATAAATCCTTCAACTACTTCAAATATGTCTTCACTGTCCACGAAAGACATCTCTACGTCTATCTGTGTGAACTCAGGCTGCCGGTCAGCCCGCAGATCTTCATCCCGGAAGCATTTGACTATTTGAAAATACCTGTCGAATCCCGATACCATTAATATCTGCTTGTAGGTCTGCGGCGATTGCGGCAGTGCATAGAACTTGCCTTTATGAAGCCGGCTGGGAACAAGGTAATCACGGGCACCCTCAGGAGTGCTTTTCATTAGGACAGGTGTTTCTATTTCAACAAAATTATTCTTATCAAAATACTTCCTTGTTAATTGGGCAAGTCTGTGCCTTAGCAGCAGGTTCTTCTGCAGTGCAGGCCTCCGCAGATCTAAATACCTGAATTTTAGTCTAAGATCCTCGAACGCGTCGGTATTATCTTTTATTGCGAACGGGGGGGTCTCAGCCTCATTGAGCACAATTACTTTTTCTATAAGAACATCAATTTTTCCCGTCTCAAGTTCTGTATTTACGGCATCGTCAGGTCTCTTCCTTACTACCCCTTCAACCGATAGAACAAACTCATTCCTGACATCTTTAGCAATATCAAAGGCAGCCTTGTTTTCGGGTTCGAATGCTATCTGGGTAATGCCGTAACGGTCTCGCAGCCAGATGAAAATCAACCCGCCAAGGTCTCTTCTTCTATCTACCCATCCATTCAGGACAACATTTTCTCCCGTATTATTTTCTCTTAGCTCACCGCAGGTATGAGTTCTTCTTTCAAATTTCATTTTGTAACTTTGCTCCGACAAATAATTTTGAGGCGATAAAAATAATTAATATTAAAAGGGCATACAAATTAAATAATAATGCTCCTGAAGGTATAAAACTACTATGAATCCTGTTGAAATCATACGAAAGAAACGTGAGGGAGATTCCCTCTCTTCTGAAGAAATTAAATACCTGATCGATGGTTTTACCAGAAATAAAATTCCCGATTACCAGTTCTCGGCATTTCTGATGGCTGCATTCTTACGCGGTATGACAACAGAAGAAACCTCCATGCTCACAAATTCAATGCTGCACAGCGGTAAGGTGATTGATCTAAAAAGTATAAATGGAATTAAAATAGATAAACATTCAACCGGCGGAGTGGGAGATAAAACCTCCCTTATTCTCGCTCCCG
The DNA here is from genome assembly GCA_963832715.1 of uncultured Ignavibacteria bacterium. Taxonomy (GTDB): domain Bacteria; phylum Bacteroidota; class Ignavibacteria; order Ignavibacteriales; family Ignavibacteriaceae; genus DATFVA01. Next base: position 114,631 of record CAWHVB010000009.1, read on the forward strand.
TCGCAGCCGCCGCAGGAGTAAAGGTACCTATGATCTCAGGCAGGGGATTGGGTCATACGGGCGGAACTCTCGATAAATTGGAGTCTATTCCTGGATTTCGAACCGATCTGAGTTTGAGTGAGTACAAGTCTGTATTGAAAAAAACAGGAGCTGTTTTAGTTGGTCAGACCAAAGATATCGCTCCTGCAGATAAGGCTATCTATTCCCTTCGCGATGTTACCGCAACTGTGGAATCCATTCCCCTTATCACTGCCAGTATTATGAGTAAAAAGCTGGCAGAGGGTATAGACGGCCTCGTTCTGGATGTAAAAGTTGGGTCCGGAGCCTTTATGAGAACAACAAATGATGCAGTTAAATTAACTGAGTCCCTTGTTAATACTGCAAAGGATTTTAATAAGAAAGTGATCGCTTTTATTACAGATATGAATCAGCCTCTCGGTACGCATATAGGCAATTGGCTGGAAGTAGTTGAATGCATAAATATTCTCCGTGGAGATATTAAAAATGATCTGTATAAACTGAGCACAAAATTAGCAGGCGCAATGATCCATCTCGCAGGATTAGCGTCAAGTGTGGAAGAAGGAACAAGAACTGCTGAATCACTGATCGCAGATGGTAGCGCATTTGATAAATTTAAAGACGTGGTTAAAGCGCAAGGAGGAGATATCTCATATATTCAAAAACCTGAAAAGTATCCCCAATGCAAAATATACTAAGGAGCTTATCTCAGAAAAATCAGGTTACGTTTCTGAAATCAATACTTATGAAATAGGTATGTCCGCTGTTGAATTGGGAGCAGGGAGAAAGACTAAAAGAAGATAAAATCGACCACAAAGCCGGGATAATCTTTAATTGTAAGATTGGTGATAAAATAGGTAAGGGTGATATAATCGGCCGGCTTTATTCTGACTCCTCCATAACAATTGAAGTTGCCCGCGAAAGGATATTACGCTCAATTACTATTAGCAGAGAGAAACCCTCCGGTTTGAAGCTTATCAAAAAAATCATAGCCTGACACTTGTACTGGAACATCGTCGTAATAAATTTACCGGATTTCACCCATCTTCTGTAATTCATTTATTCTCACGGATTTGTTAGTATTTTTTAGGGCGCTGCATTACGGTAACAGGGGAGATTAACCCCGGGTTTCAAACCGGGGATTTAATAGAATTGTATAATTGTTTGAAACCGTTTTTAATGGTTTAAATCAGGTAGCAGAATTTCACCCACCATGTAATACTTGTTGTTAGTATTTTATGGCGCTCCATCGCGGAAAACGGGAGTTAAATTAAAACTTAATCCTCGGTTCATTTCAATTCTTTCCACAGTACCCTTATATTTAACACGTCTTTTAATAATGAAATGAAAGAGGAATCACATGTTATTTATAATAGCAATACTTGCTGCGGCTGTCGCAGCTGGGGTATTTTTCAGCGCAAAAAGAAGAGCCAGCAAGCAGGAAGCTTCGTTTGCTTTAATCGGATTATCCGTGGCTCTGCTGATCGCCGTACTTCAGTGCTGGACGATTATTCCGGCAGGTCACGTCGGCGTAATCGATTTCTTCGGAAATGTCAGCGATACAACTTTATATCCCGGGGTTAATCTTGTAAATCCCCTGGCTAACGTTGTAAAGTTTGATGCCCGTACACAGGAGATAAAAGAAACTATGACAGTTCCATCTAAAGAAGGTTTAAGTATCGATCTCGAATTGAGCCTTTTATTCAGTCTGAGTTTTGAAAATGCAAACAAAATATATAAAACAGTAGGGGAAGATTATGTAGACCGTATTGTCGTTCCGCAATTCCGTTCGGTAGTCAGAGGGGTAACCTCCCAGTATGACGCAAAAGCACTGTATACTGCGGAACGGGAACAACTTTCAAAACAGATTGAGACGGATTTGTTAAAGCTTGTAGGCCCGCGAGGAATAAACATTGAATCGTCTCCTATGCGCCAGATAACCCTCCCGCCCGGATTGACTTCATCAATTGAGGAAAAATTAAAAGCAGAACAGGAAAGCCAGAGAATGCAGTTTATCCTCCAGAGAGAAACCCAGGAAGCGGAGCGGAAAAGAATTGAAGCCAAAGGTATAGCAGATTTTCAGGAAATTGTATCTAAAGGAATAAGCGAACAGCTCTTGAAATGGAAGGGGATTGAGGCTACAGAAAAACTGGCTGGCTCCGGCAATACAAAAATTGTTGTTATAGGTTCCGGAAAAGATGGTCTACCCTTGATCCTTGGAGGAAATTGAACATTCTAATTATATTGACCGGAGAGTCATTTTATTCTTGCCCCGTGTTAATTAATTGTCTAATTTTGTACCCGTAAGTCATATAAGAGATTATTATGAAGGGTTTAATAGATTTTCTGAATATTCTGCTCCCTGTTCTTTATATAACAACTTTCATATTCTATTATTTAGATTTTATGAAAGGGGGGAAAGTATTCTCAAGTTCAAAACGGGTTCTGCTTTTTCTGACCCTGATATTTCATTTGTTCTACCTCCTGTTCAGAACTCTGTATTTTGAACATCCTCCAATAACAAATGTATTTGAGATTTTTACGGTACTCGCCTTTGCGGTTGGTTTTTCATATTTCATACTTGAACTGTTAACCGACATCCGGGGAACAGGTTTATTTATAATCATAATATCTATCCTGTTTCAGCTTATATCCTCTTTTTTCATACAGGATTTGGTAGCTGTAAAGGATGTACTGAAAAGTAATCTTCTTGGAGTTCACGTTTTCAGTGCGTTGCTGGGATATTCGGCAATCACAATCTCTGCTGTCTACGGGTTCCTCTATTTAATCCTTTATAAGGAAATTAAGCTGAATAAGTTTGGATTGATTTTTAACCGTCTTCCCAGTCTTGAAGTACTGGAATTGCTTAGTTTCTATTCAGCGGTAATTGGATTTATACTTCTCACTTTTGCGATAATTATAGGCATCATCTGGCTGCCTAAGGCTTTCCCTGATTTTTCTTATGCCGATCCTAAACTTATAGGGACCTCAATGGTCTGGATATTATACGGTATTGGTATTGCAAGCAAAGTATTTGGAAAATGGCGGGGCAAGAAGGTTGTCACTTTATCTATTATAGGATTCGTTCTGGCAATCGCCTCTACAATGCTTACAAATTTTTTAGCACAGAGTTTTCATTCTTTTTATTAAGCCGGTATGAATTTATCAGCCATATCAATAAATCACCGTTCGGCCCCGGTTGAGCTGAGAGAAGCTCTTCACCTTAGTGAAGAGGAAATAGCTGAACTGGTAGAGAAGATTAAAGGCAGTCTTTTTAAGGAAGGCCTTGTGATTTCCACATGCAATCGCACGGAAATATATGGCTTCCCTCTGGAAAAGACTACTCTGCCGGAAATAGAGAAAGTCCTGATTGAACATAAGTCTGTTCTCAATATTAAAACAGATAACTTTCAGGCATTCCATTCATTCTCGGCAATTGAACATTTGTTCAGGGTTGCAGCCGGTATCGATTCACTGCTCATAGGTGATAACCAGATTTTCAAACAGGTGAAGGATTCGTTTCAGCTTGCAGAGGATCTTAACTTTTCCGGTGTTCTCTCTAAAAGAATTTTTGATGCCGCTATTAAAACAGGCAAGCGGGCAATAAACGAAACTTTAATAAGTGAAGGCGCAGTAACAGTAAGCTATGCCGCTGTTCAGCTCATAGAAAAGATATTTTCAAACCTCAGTAAAAAATCTGCTCTGATAATTGGTGCCGGTGAATCAGGAGAGATCGCGGCAAAACATCTTCGCGATAGGGGAATAGGAAGACTCTCAATTACAAACCGTACTATTGAACGTGCGGAAAAACTGGCCGCACCGCTTAATGCAAAGATTATTCCTTTCGGGAACTTTAAAGACTATGTCCACGACTATGATATAATAATAAGCGCTACAAGTGCAGCCGGCTTGATTTTATCTAAAGAGGATGTTGAAAATGCAATGAAGCGCAGGAATTATGCATCCATGGTTTTAATGGATATCGCTGTGCCCCGTGATATTGATCCGGCATCGAAAAAAATTGATTATGTCTTTTATCATGATATCGACTCCTTGAATATAATTGTTGAACAGAATCTTGCTAAAAGAAGGGACGAAATTCCTAAGGTCGAAAAGATAATTAAAGAAGAACTTGAATCTCTTATCAGCTGGTATAATTCACTCGAGGCGGGTCCTACAATAAAATCCCTTCGTGACTATTTTGAAGTTGTGCGCGCTGAAGAGGTGGAGAAGAATAAAAACCGCTTTAGCGATGGTGACCAGGAAAAGCTTGATATTATTACAAAAAGAATAATAAATAAAATATTGCATCACCCTATGGTTGAACTTAAAAAACTATCCGGGGATGGCAAAAACTCAGATGAAATGGCAGCAAGGATCAGTATAATCCGCGAGCTGTTCGGCATCGATAAAACAAATAATGAAGAAGATACAAAAGAATAAATTATCCGGGTAATTAAATTGAAACAGAAAATTGTTATTGGATCAAGAGGCAGTGAACTTGCCTTGTGGCAGTCAGAGTTTATAAAGCGGGAACTTGAAAAAAAGAACAGGGAAATTACTGTCGAAATCAGGATAATAAAGACAAAGGGAGACAAAATCCTCGATGTTGCTCTTTCGAAGATCGGTGATAAAAGCCTATTTACTAAAGAGCTGGAAGTCGAACTCCTTAATAGAAAAATAGACCTCGCAGTTCATAGTCTGAAGGACCTGCAGACACAGCTTCCGGAAGGATTAAAATTATCAGCCGTTTCAAAAAGACATCCTGTTGAAGATGTTTTGATCGCCAGGAAAAAAGGAACAACAATCCATACTTTAAGAGAAAATGGTTCAGTTGCAACCGGATCTCTCAGAAGAAGATCTCAGCTGCTTCACCTTCGCCCCGATCTTACAATTCACGAACTGCGCGGGAATGTTAATTCGCGAATAAAAAAATTCCTGGAATCGGACTGGGATGCGATTATAATGGCTCGTGCTGGTATTGAAAGACTGAATCTTAAGAAATATATATCCTCCTATATAGACAAAGAGGATATGCTGCCTGCGGTCGGCCAGGGCGCCCTTGGAATCGAAATTCATCAGGATAATAAATTCGTTGATGAAATACTTCAATCCATTCATCATGAAGAGACTTATAAAGCGGTACTTGCGGAAAGAGCTTTTCTTAGGAAACTTGAAGGAGGCTGCCAGGTTCCTATTGGTGCTTCGGCAGAGGTTAAACCTAACGGCATTTACCTCGACGGTCTTGTCGCTTCGGTTGATGGAAGCCTGACGTTTAGAAAAAAGGTCAGAGGCAGTAGTAAGGAGCCGGAGAAGGTGGGCATAGAACTCGCCAAAGATTTGATAAAAGCAGGGGCAAAAGAAATTCTCGATGAAATCTATAACAATGTGAGGGTGAAATGAAGTTTAGTTTACCAGGTAAAATTCTGATAACAGGACTGGCTGCGGTCTTATCGGTAACATTATTTGCATGTTCCTGCAGCTGTACTGATTCTCAATCAAATGTTCCCGATCCTGTGCTGAAAAGCTCAGATCAGTTTATTATATCAAAGGTTGGTCAGGACTTTTTCGATAAATATATCAAACCTGATTTTCAGAATTCAAAAAAGATTGCCTCTCAGTATCATATGGTATATACTTTTAATATGCCTGAAAAGCCGTACGTTAATGCAGAAATAAAGTTTACGGTTGATACTACGGGACAAATAAATAAAGAAAATGTTACCGGACTGCCCGATTGTCTCTCAAACCCTGAAAAATGTCAGTTCAATATTAACAAAGATCAGGCTGTTCAGATTGCAGAAGAAAATGACTTCGGGAAAGGAATTAAAGACTGGAAGGTAGAGTTTAAATGGGAACCCAAGTATAACCAGTATGTCTGGAGTATCCTTTCAACCCTGGAAGAATCTAAGGGTTCGTTCGGAATGAGAGGTAATGGAGAAATATTGTTAATTGATCCCGAATTCTGGAGATGTAATATCTAAAGATACCTGGAGAATAATGTAGCGGACTGAATGAAATGATTATTAAGGAAAAAAGACAAAGCGGCAAGATCCTTAAGAGAGGAAAAATAATAGAAGCAGCATCGCTTCTGTTTTCCCAAAAGAACTACCATGAAGTGATGATGGAGGATGTTGCAAAACTTGCGTCTCTCGCTAAAGGCACCGTCTATAACTATTTCGCTTCGAAGGAAGAACTTTATTTTTCAATTATGCAGCAGAGAATGGAGAATTTACTTTCTTCTCTCAAGAATAAAATTGCAGATGAAAGAACTAGTATAGATTCCCTTCACTCTTTCATCATTCATACCTATATGTTTATGATGAAATACCAGACCTTTTTTCTGATGTACCAGAAGGAATCGTTGAAAGCAGAAAATGAAATCTGTACTGAACTCTGTACCCTTGAAAAAGATCTCAAAAATCAGCTGAAGGGTATAATTAAATCAGGTAAAAATGAAAACCTTTTCCGTGATATAGAGGAGGATTTCGCAGTTGACCTGATACTTGGCAGTATCTATGGCTCCGTCTCACGAGGAATCGAGAAAAGATATACTGAAGAAGAAATGATAAAAGACCGTGAACGTACCTACCAGTTTGTAGTCACCGGGTTGTTCTCTGGATTTGATAGCAGCCGCCTTACACCACTTAAAAATAAAACGATTGTAATTACCCGCACCCTTGAGCAGTCAAAGGAATCTGCTGAGGTTTTTCAAAAACTCGGAGCCGAAGTTTTAACTTTCCCGACTTTGGAAATTACTCCCCCTGATTCATGGAAAGAATTTGATGCAGTAGTTAATAGACAATCAAGGATTGATTTTATAATTTTTACTTCCGCACACTCTGTGAAGATGTTCGTTAAAAGATGTGAGGAACTTTCGCTTAAGTTCGATTTCAATAGGATAAAGGTTATTGCGGTCGGCAGTAAAACTTCAGATGTATGTCAGAAGAATGATATACCTGTTCATATTATTCCCAAGGAATTCAGCGGCGATGGAGTAATAGATGAACTTGAAGATTATGATCTTAAGGATAAATTGATTTTTATACCTCGCTCCGCTATTGGGAGGGAAGAGCTTCCGGAAGGATTGAAAAAAAGAGGAGCAAAAATAAAAACAGCTTCTGTTTACAATATCGGTCTTCCTTCAGATGAAAATATTAGTGAGTATAAGGAAAAATTAAGAGAGAGTAATCCGGATCTATTTGTGTTTACAAGTCCTTCAACCTTTAAAAATTTCCTCGAAATTCAGCATATAGCCGACCCGGTAAAATATTTCGGGAATTATACGGTCGCTGTAATAGGACCTACAACTAAGGCAGCACTTGAAAAGAAAAGAGTCAGGGTTGATATAATACCCGCCGAATATACGATAGACGGACTCGTAAACTCGATTGTTGAATATTATCAAACGGAGAAGAATTGAGTAACTTGAAAAATGATTTGTTTCTGAGAGCTTGTAGAAGAGAACCAGTAGAGAGAACACCTATATGGATAATGAGACAGGCAGGAAGATATTTGCCGGAATACCGTGCAGTAAGAGAAAAAGCTGATTTTCTTACAATGTGTAAAACTCCGGAACTTGCCTCTGAAGTAACAATTCAGCCTGTTGATATCATCGGGGTGGATGCTGCAATAATATTTTCTGATATACTCGTGATACCGGAGGCAATGGGCATGCACCTGGAAATGCATGAAGGAAGAGGACCTGTTTTTCCTGAACCGGTAAGAGATGCTGAAAGTGCGAAAAGATTAAAAATTCTTGAGCCGGCAAAAGATCTGAAGTATGTACTTGATGCTGTTGCTCTCACAAAAAAAGAACTTGATGGAAGGGTGCCTTTGATAGGCTTCAGCGGATCGCCATGGACTCTCCTTACCTACATGGTTGAAGGAAAAGGATCAAAGAACTTTGCACACGTAAAAAAGTTAATCTATAATAATCCTCAGCTGGCTCATAAGCTCCTTGAACAAATCAGCACTGCTGTAGCTGAGTATCTTTCAGCAAAGATTGAAGCCGGCGTCGATGCTGTTCAGATCTTTGATACTTGGGGCGGTATTCTTTCTCAACACGACTTCCGGGAGTTTTCACTATCATATATAGAAAAAGTTATCGCGAAAATTAAAAAGAAGAATGAACCGGTAATCGTTTTTGCTAAAGGCGTACATTTTAATTTGGAAGGACTGGCATCATGCGGAGCTGATGTTGTAGGACTCGACTGGACTATGGATATTGGTCAGGTTAGAAATATAATCGGTGATAAAACAGCATTGCAGGGTAACCTGGATCCTACTGTGCTATTTGCAGAAAAAGATATTATCCGGAGCGAAGCTAAAAGAGTGCTTGAATCATATGGAAATGGATCGGGACATATATTCAACCTCGGTCACGGAATTCTTCCGAATACTGATCCTGAAAAGACAAAAGCCCTTGTTCATATAGTTAAAGATGAAAGTGTTAAATTTCATCGTCAGGACACCAGGACGGAAAGAATTTTTTAGTTTTTATAACCTATATCCATAATACTGATTCTGGAAATTTTGCGTGTTTATAACTTATTTAAAATTAGCTAATAAGAGATTAGGTTGAGTAGGTAATTTTAATGTTTCCGGTTTAGTCGATGGCGTAAAAAAAGAGCAGCTATGAATCTTTTCTTTACGTCTTAGCGACTTTGCGGTGAAAAAAAGGAGAATAAATATGTTTGAGGTAGATCTAAAGAAGTTTAAGAAATACGATAAACCAGGTCCGCGGTACACCAGTTATCCTACGGCTCCTCATTTCAGCGATAGCTTTACCCAGGAAGAATATCTTGATGAAATAATTAAAACTAATTATGGAGAAAATCTTCCGGATCTCTCTCTTTATTATCATATCCCGTTCTGCGATACTCTATGCTACTTCTGCGGCTGTAATATGATCGTGACTCGTAACCGTGAAAGAGTAAGAGAATACCTGAAGTACGTCAAAAAAGAGATCGATATGCTCAGGACATACATTCTAACCGACAGGAAGGTTGCTCAGCTTCATTGGGGCGGCGGTACACCTACTCACCTTTCGCCAGATGAAATAAATGATCTTGCATCCTATATAAATATGTCTTTTAACTTTAAGGAGGACTCAGAAAACAGCTGCGAAATTGATCCTCGCGATCTTACAAGAGCACACCTTGAGGCGCTTCGTAATAACGGTTTTAACAGGATCAGTATGGGAGTGCAGGACTTCAATGATAAGGTCCAGAAAGCCGTTAACCGAATCCAGCCTGAAGACATCACCAGGCAGACGGTCGATTGGATTAGAGAGCTCGGCTTCTCAAGTATTAATCTCGACCTGATATACGGACTCCCTCATCAGACTGTAGAATCATTTAACACAACAGTCGATAAGATAATAGACATTTCTCCCGATAGAATTGCGGTGTTTAACTATGCTCATGTTCCCTGGATGAAAAAACATATGGCGCTTATCCATCCTGAAGATATCCCGGCAGCGGAAGTTAAACTCGATATTTTAAAATCAACCATAGAAAAACTTACATCAGCAGGATATGTGTTTATTGGAATGGACCACTTCGCAAAACCCGAAGATGAACTTGCTGTAGCTCTCAGAGAAAAAAAATTATATAGAAATTTCCAGGGATATAGTACCAACGCAGGCGCTGATATGTATTCAATGGGAATTACGGCCATCAGCCAGCTCGGAAATATTTATGCACAGAACTATAAAACTGAAAGAGAATATTTCAAAGCAATTGATGAAGAAATTCTTCCTGTAGCAAAAGGCTATCGCCTTACCGAAGATGATATCATTCGCGGCCATGTAATTATGCGTCTTATGTGCGATTTCGAGCTTGATTTCAAAAAGGTTGAGCAGAAATTTGGTATAAAATTTAATACTTACTTTGCCTGGGGTTTGAATAACCTCAAAGAAATGGAAGCTGACGAACTCGTTGAAATTAAAAATGATCATCTTAAAGTTTCTGAGATGGGAAAACTGCTCATACGTAATATCGCAATGAACTTCGACGGGTATATCGAACGCAAAGAAGACACAACAAAGTACTCCCGCACAGTATAATCATTCGTTTGCCCAGATTACTGGCGATAACTTGAGTTCAAAGCTTGTAAAGCGAAACGCTGTTTCGCTTCGAAAATATACACTTTACCTTCCCTTTTAAATTCTTCCGGTAAAATGTAATCACCCCGCCTCCTGATAGGTGGGCCTGTCTTGCCTTCAGGCAGGAAATTCTCAAATATACTCTCCTCCCCCTCAATTAATCACCCCCCCCAAACCCCCCACCCCCCTCTCTCTCCTCCCCCTTCGTCACCACTCCATTTCTCCACTATTCCATCAATCCATCAAATAAACCCACGTTCTTACCCTCCAACCTTCTTACCTTCTCACCTCGTGCCCTTTAATTATACTTAATATTTGTCATCTTAACTCGCTACCCCCCATCAATAAACCATCCTCTCCTTACTTGACTTTTCAATTAAAACTAACTACACTTATGCAGGTTATTACGGGGCTTTTATGAAAAGCATGTATTTCAGGGTGTTCTCTTTCTTAAGGCTCAGCTCATATAGATTCTTAATTTCGGGACGAAATATGAAAAATATTTTCCTGATTACCATTTCAATCCTTTTATGTGCTTGCATTGAATCGTATAGTCAGGATTTCTGGATGCCTGCAAATGGACCAACCAACGGAGCAAATATTCGTGATTTCTTGCAATACAATGACTCACTAATATTTATAGCTACATCGGAAGGACTTATATCCTCAAATGATAATGGAAATCACTGGCAGCGGAATGATGGGATTCCGGGGATCTCTTTTTTAACGCTCGACCATTTCAAAACAATATATGCTGGTTATTCGGGACACCTCCTCAGATCAACCGACGAAGGACTCAGTTGGTCCAACATAACAATTAACGGGAATTTACACGATTTATTAATTACATACAGAGACACGCTAATAGCTGGAAGTTCCGATCACGGGCTTTTAATATCTATTGATTACGGACAAACCTGGACACAAATTAAATAATGGGATCGATTATCCTGATGTTAATAAGATCATCAGGCTATATAATGGGATTTTGCTCGTCGGAACCAATGGAGGAGGAGTTTATAGGATCCTCTGATGGGGAAAATACATGGATCTCTTCTAATTCCGGTATCCCGCTGGGGTCTACGGGCAGGTTTGCTTATTCATTATTTGAATTTGAACCTGGAAAGGTTGTGTGTGGTACACCATACGGGATTTATTACTCAACTAATTCCGGAGTATCATGGATATATAGAAGTATTGGGTGTTCCAATAAAAGAGCTAAAGATTTGACAGTTGATGAAAACGGGAATTTGTTCGCCGGAATTGATCTGAATGGCGGTGTTTATATGTCGACGAATACAGGAAATAATTGGACTCCAATCGGGCTAACTTATAGTATTTATACTCTGGGATGGGACTCGGATTTAAGGCTGTGTGCTGGAGGAGCGAATGGTCTGAGCAGATTCAATTTGAGGATAGTACCTGGCAAAAAACTTATAATAAGGGTTATACACCAACGGAAACAGACCTTCTGTCATTAGCAGATAATGAAACCATATATGCTGGTACCTGGTGGTGGGGACTACAGAGAAGCACAGATAAAGGCTCCTATGGACCCAGGCAAATTCTGCCGGATACGTAGATAATATGATATCGATTGATGCGGCAACTGTACTTTTAGGCGGATCAGGGTATTACCCGGGACTTTACTTAACTGTAGATTCCTGCAATTCCTGGCATCAAATTGCGAATTACGATGTATCATCACTCTTCTATGACTCAACTAGGAACACTCTGTATGTGGGAATGAACAATGGCTCCGGAATAGATGGAATATATTCTACAAGTGATTTAGGCGAAAACTGGACATTAGTTCATAATTTTGGTTATGGCTTGATCACTTCTCTTTTTGTATCGGAAGCCGATCATTACCTATTCACCGCACTTTATTATTATAATCCTCATGGAAGTGGATCCTCAGAACTTTATCGCTCGAGCGATAATGGTAATACCTGGGAACCAAAGTATCCTGATGAAGTATTCGATTTTGTAGAGAACTCGAATGGGGATCTTTATGCCCTTAGTTACAATAAACTATTAATATCTCATACTAAGGGGAGTATCTGGATTACCAGAAATATAGAAGCCTCTTGTCTTGCTGTAGATGATCAGGACAGAATTTATTATGGTGACGGCGGGTCAGTAAAGGTTTCGGATGCAGAAGCTCTGGAGTGGACAACTGTAGGAAATCACTTATATACCATAATAAATGACATGGCCATTAGTCGGGAAAATTACATTTATTTGGGTACGGATAATGGAGTTTATTACGGAGATGCAAATAACCTTGTTCTATCCTTGGACAATAAAATGGATAAGGAAATTACGTTTGCTCTTTCCCAAAACTACCCTAACCCCTTTAATCCAACTACTAAAATAAAATACCAATTACCGATACTAACTAATGTGAGATTATCCGTCTACGATGTTTTGGGTAGAGAAATTAAAGTTCTCGTCAATCAGGAAAAACCTGCAGGATCTTATGAGGTTGAATTTGATGGAGCAAATCTTCCCAGCGGTGTCTACTTTTGTAGAATGGAAGCGGATAAATATTCCGATACAAAAAAACTTCTGTTGCTGAAATAGTATCAAATGACCAGAGGAGAAGGTAAGTAATTATAAATAAATAAGTTAAATAAGAACAAATCTTAAAAGGGAGACGAGATAAAACTCGTTTCCCTGAATTTAAGCAATAGTTTTAATAAAAATTAAGCATTTTCATCGTTCTTTGACAAGTTGTTTTTCAATTTAGCCGGCAAAAGGTCAATGTATTGCTGCACGACTCGTTTAGAGAGCCTGGATAAATGCGCAATTTTGTCGGGGTTTTTAATATCGTGCTGCCATAGGATCTCAACACGATGGTAGTCCTTAATATATCGGTCAACAGCCTCTTTTGAATGGTTTGTTTTAAGAGCAATATCGGGTGTCAGGTAACCCTGAAGGTAAAGAGTAATAATCTCTCTTTTATGGGTGATAGCTCCTGAAAGATCGTGAATATTCCCTCTTGTAGGAAGCAGATGTCCTTCTTTCTGAATCTCCTGAACGTACTGGCTGACCACAGCATCACAGACACCGAGGAGAATAGCAAGGTCAAGCTGAGTAAGCAGGGCACCCTGGTCGTAGGTCTGATCGGTCCATCTCTTAAGTCTGTTTTTGCGAAGGGTTTTAGAGTCGAAACCCTGAGAGATATGGGCGATATCCTGATCAGTAATGAAAGAGAGTACCACGGGCTTAAGCCTGGTAGTCCCGATGGATTTACCTCTTTTTGGAAACTCATCGAGAGGAACAGCCATCCAGACTAGTTGTCCATAGTTAATATGGTGAAGGTCATCATCTATGGAAGTGACAAGGAAGTAGTGGTCAATAAGCTGAAGGATATCGTTGATAATAGCCCTTGCGGTAATCTCACCTCTGTCGTAGCCATAGTTATTTATGAAGCGGTAGAGCAGGTGCTGCTCGAGGGATTTATCGGAGAGACGTCTGAACTTCTTAAGCTGTATCTGCTCTTTAGTTAATGCTTTACTCATTTGTTTTGCCTCCTCTGCCTTTATGAAGACGGGATTTTTTTTTAGCCTCATCATCAGCTGGCTGAGGGGAGATCAGATCAAGGAGCCTTTGATTATCAAGCTTATCGTAAATCTCATAGATCTGGATATACTCCCTTACCAGACGGTCTGATCTTTGGGCAATGAGCCTGATCTGCTGAGGAGAGAAGTTTTGTCTGTAGAGAGTGGCTATCTGGATAAAATCAGAAAGATACCGCTTAACAGAGGTCTCAGAGTGGTTGGTCTTAAGCTCTATATCGGTGAAGGAATAACCCTTAAAATAAAGGTCAAGGATAATAGATTTATGAGAGAGGCCAGGGCCCATATCAAGCTTAGTTCCTCTTGTCATAATAAACTTTCCTTCCTTACGGAGGAAGAAGACATCACGCTTAACAGTGGCAGGAGAAGTGGTAAGCAGTAGGGCAAGGTCTTCATAGGTTAGCAGGGCACCCTGGTCGTAGGCCTGACGGGTTAAACGCTCAATACGGTGTCGTCTCATACCTGCAAGGCCGTAGTTAGCCAGGACTTCAAAGTCAGAGTTTATGTCCATAAGCTTAAGGCGGCAGGTAACCTTGCGTGTAAGCCTAATATGTTTACCAGTGGCTCAGTTGAACTAACAGCTTCATAGGAAACTTCACCGGAGGAAAGAGAGATATTGGAATGTTCCTGGAAATAAATAGAAACCTGTTTATAAAATGCTTCAGCAATAATCGGAGTAAGGTTAAAATCCTGAGCAAGTTTTTGGATGATTGCATTCCTGGCGTTTTTGGACTCAAGACGCTTAAGACCGTAAGCATCATTATTTTGAATTTTATCCATAGGAGACTCCTAATATGTTATGTAAAGATAGTCTCCTGTGGTCATATGACCTAAACTTTAAATAAAATATCCTTGGATCTGATTATGAAAATAACATTTTTCTTCCTTATACTATTTATCTTATCCGGTAGGAATTCCGCTCAAAACTTCTTTCCTCTGCAGGTAGGTGACGTATATCAAATTAAGGATGTTGAAACTTGGACCGGACCGGGAGGAACAGGCGGATCAGATACTTACTTTAAAGTAAACTCAGTCTTAAATGACTCATTGATAAATGGCGAAACCTTTTATGCTGTATCATTAGATGACAACTATGGACCATTTCATCCTGGATATTTATTCAGGTACGATTCTTTAAATCAAAAATTATTGGTTAAAATCCCGGGAGATGATACTATTAGGCTGGCCGCTGATTTCAATCTGCCGGCAGATTCAACCTTTATATCCTATCTCAGCGGAGCCTCTGTTGAATTTGTATCACAGGGTATTTCCACTGATGTTCTCTTGCGGAGATAGTTTGCAAGTTTATAAAATGGAATCACCCTGGGAAATAAATGGGATGCTTACTGACTATTATTTTGCCAGGGAAATAGGATTATACTATTTCCGAAACTCCATTGCAGGCAGTTCAGTACATACCAGTACTGAATATTTTACGCTTTCTGCAATTATAGATACGAATATATTTCATCCGCTGATTCTGCAGATAGATTCTCTATATCCTGTAAGTGATAGACCTCTGAATACTTTCCCATTCTTACTAAATATTCCTTACCAGGTAAGCTATTATCAATTAATAAACAGCTTTCAGCTCACTCTTGAGGTCGAACGTGATTCGGAAATCGTATTTAATACAAATTACAACATCTCATTATCGAATCCTCATATTCAGATAAATCCTCCTGACCTTCAAATCGGGGATTTAATTAAACTGAAAGCGGTTATAACAGATACATCAATCTTTAATAATATTGACGTCTATCCTGATTCCGGCTGGGCTGAATTCAGAGTCCTTGAGCCGGTATCTGTTGAAGAAACTAACCTGTCAGACTTTAAATATAAACTCGAACAGAACTATCCTAATCCATTTAATCCAGTTACTGTTATTACTTATGAAATACCCATTCGCACATATGTGTCCGTGAAGATATATGACATACTCGGCAACGAAGTCGGCAACCTGGTACACAAAGAGATCCCCGCCGGCAATTATAATGTTGAATTCAACGGAGAAAAACTGAGTTCGGGAATTTATATCTGCAGGTTAAGTACACCGGAATTTACAAAATCAATAAAAATGATTTTGACAAAGTAGCGAGGGCAAAATGAAAATCATATTTCTTTTAATAATTTTACTTTCTTTTGAAGCTATCGCCCAGCCTGTTCCATCTCACTATTATAAACTCTGGCAGAAAGATAGCTTATATTATTTGCTCACCGATAAAGCACTTTTCAAATTCTATTCCCCCGGCACAAGCGGTGAGTTCTACCTCACGAGGTATATAGAGGGTGAATTTACTTCATCCATGTCCCTGGGTATGAATGATGACTATTTACTTTTTAAGAAAGGTGATACTGTCGACGTTTATTCCAACCAAAGCGCCTTGGACTTGACCTATAAGAGCACATTCATCCCAACTTATAGTGTCTCTGGTATTTACGGATTTGGGCCCTACATTTTTATCCGGACAGAAAATAAATATAACTTGTTAAAAATTGCAGATGGGAATCTGGAGCCCTTGGAAGACACATTATTCACCCACCCCTCCCAGGAATTAGTATTCTTTGTCTATCCTTATGTGGTTATTGGTCAAAATGTTTATAAATATGTTGAGGGGTATGATTTTTACGCGGTGGGACAAATAAATATAGGAAACGGAAATACCGGATTATCAAATGATACTTTGATCGCATACTATTACTATATTGAATCTCAGCCTCCTTATACCGTCCATAATAATCTAATCAAATATGTTGTAGAAGAACCCTCCTTTCCAATTTTTTATTATCCTACTTGGGGAATGAATATCACGGAAATACACTATAATTTTGGATGGGGAACAATGATAGCTAAAAAGAATCTTTATTACATGATGTGGGTAAATACTATTACCACAAGCAATTCTCATTTAGCGTATCATACTTCTCCAAATGATGTAGTTTATATAACGGATAACTATATATTCTTAATGGGCGATTCAGTAAGGTATTCTAAGTGGTATGCCGGATCGACATTCTATCCTTTTACCTGGATGGATTTTACAGAAATCAGGGACTTTGAATCTGCTCCTGATGCTTTTAACCTGTTTCAGAATTATCCTAACCCCTTCAATCCTGTTACAAATATAAAATACCAATTACCCGGTTCAAGCTCGGTAAAACTTGCTGTCTATGATGTACTGGGAAGGGAGGTTGAATGTTTAGTTGATGATGAGAAACCAGCCGGCAGCTACGAGGTACAGTTTAACGCCGCAAATCTTCCTACCGGTGTCTACTTCTACAGGATTGAAGCGGGCAAATATTCCGATACAAAAAAACTTCTATTGCTGAAATAAATTCATTAGCTGCCGGGAGTATCGGCAATTGGGTGTGTAGCAAAGAAATCCGTGTAGAATCTTTCGGTATACAGTTTCAGTAGATCTTCTACCCGTTTATGATCCGCAGAGCTGATTATTAAACCTGCATGACTTTTCTTATTCATTCTCCATACTATCTCCGTATCTATATACCCAGACAGGTCCGGCTGCTCCTGTTTTGCCAGTGAAATTATTATCCCGGCGTAATTATTCTTTACCGCAGGAACTCTGTACTCTCTTTTGCCGTAGCCGATCTCTATCTTTGCCCATTCGGCCCAGAGATTTATTCCCGTTGCTGCTTCTACCAGCTCAGCAATATTAGCACCGCCAACCCTTGCGGATGTTTCAAGGAAATAAAATTTTCCGTCTTCTTTTGATTTAATGAATTCTGTATGCGAGACTCCTCTTACCAGCCCCATGGCTTTCATCACTTTTTTGTTAATCTCAATCAGATTATCTTCCTCAGGAGTCCCATGCTTTATAGTCCGGCTGCCGAAAACTCTTCCTTCATGTGCAACTTCAAAAGGAGGTAGGCTGTATTGACTGGCAACTGCAAATCTCACTTCCATATTATATATTATGGAATCAACATGATAAATCTCGCCTTCAATGAATCTTTCAAGAACATAAAACGATTGTTCATCCCCAAGCCCGTTTATAGTATGCCATAAATCTTCGGATGAATTGATTTTTTTTATTCCATGTGCCCCGGCCTGAAGTCTTGGCTTGATTACATATGGAAGGGGAACCGCCGCCGCAAATTCGTTTATTTTCCTGTAATTCAGTACGTGGACAAAATCAGGGACCGGGATCTTTTCCTCTCTTGCTCTTGTGCGCATTGCCAGCTTGTCTCTGAAATATCTCGCAGTTGTATCTCCCATTCCCGGCACCCGTAAGTGTTCTCTTAATGAGGCTGCTTTTTCAACATCAAAATCATCCAGGGCAACTATCCTGTCAATCTGTTCAGTGCGTGCAAGAAAGCTGACACCGTAAATAACGTTCTTCATATCCCATACTTTATTTACGTCAGGAATATAAAATATCTCATCTATGCTTTCCCTGGGCCAGTCAGCATCTTCAAGGCTCTTGGATGTAAGCAGTATTACTCTTGCCCCTTCTCTTTTGCATTGCCTCATAAATTCCTGCCCTTTTTCAAAGCTGGCTATGCATAGTATTGTGAAATCTGAGTTCTCTGCCATAATGGCCTCTTTTTATTTTGTATGCGGAAAGTGTGGAATTGATGTGCAGGTATTTTACAACTAAAGAAACTCAGATTCAATCTTCAATTTTGTCCATGAGGCGGAAAATCGGGTAAATATTTTCTCTCCTGTCAAAATAGACCGACTTCCTGTAAAAATAATCCAGTCTTTCCTGCGGATTATTTCTAAATCCCTCATCTTCTTTTATTTTCTTCTCAAATTCATTCTTTAGATTGATATCATCTTTTAACATTTTCTGTGCAAGCGGTTCCATAATAAAATCTTCAGCGTATTCTTTTCTTTCAAAGAAAGTATTGAAGAATCCCCAGCTTAAGAATGAATCCGGAGCTTCCGGCTCCAGCAAGTTTGCGATAATCCTGAGCCCCCTTTGCCTCGTCTTTATAATGAACGTCCCCCTTGGAAAACTGATCTGTTCAGTTAAAACCTCGCACGTTACAGATACTCCCTGCCTGCCTTCGTAAGGTTTTTCGGCAAAGCTGTATCCAGTGATATGATATTTTTCAACTGTGAATAACCTTGGCTCATTCAGTTCTTCTGTTCTGATCCCATGCAGTTTTATTCGCCCGATTATATTCCGGAACTCCTTTGGTATAATATACACCGTAGGAAGATGAACCCTTTTTGTAATTTTTACTTTGTTATATACCGGAATATTAATATCTATAGGTTTTCCGGTGTATCGTTTGATGCTGGTTCCTGTTATCCCGCTATCTTCTTTCTGATATTCAATCCCCTTGAAATTCCTCAGCTCGTATTCATTCGTTCCCGCAAAGGCTATTGGAAATGAAGTTTTACCGTCTGCGTATCTCTTCACCGTCTCCCGGTCGGCTTTCCTGTTTATTTCTTTCAATTCTTTAAAGTTTTCATTTAGATACTCCAGGGCTGATTCCATCATTGCTTTGGTAGAATGTACTCTGTTGCCGAAAGGTTTAAGTGAATGTGTTTCAATCAAAAGAAGCAGCCTGTTCTGCAGTGCAGAGTATCCGTTCGAATACATTGGTCGGGAAGCCCAGTCAGTGATTCCTTCCTCAAGTTCCTTCTTTAACAGTTCAATATAAGTTGCACTTAAAAAACCTTTCTTCTCCACTTCAGTTTTAATGTTTGGAAGAAATTTCTTCTGCCCCCATTTACTTAAAGCTCCAAAAATAATCTGGTGTTTTTCCATCCCGTATGTTATGTGATACTGATAATCCATTCCGTTAGTTGTATGGTTATCGATATAGAAATCCGGAACCCAGGTAGAGAATAATCGCAGCAATGCTCTCATCTCAGGAGTATCTGCTTTCATAAAATCACGGTTAAGGTTCAGGTTTAACGCCGTTGTTCTGAACCCCATCATACGCGGACCATCCTGGTTTGGACGGTTATAAGGACTTAACCTTTCATGACCATCTACGTTAAGTATGGGAATAACGAGTAAAATAAGATTATCCAGAAGATGCTTTTTCTCTTTTGTTATTAAAATCTCCCTCAGCAGCAGCATCGAAGCATCTTTGCCTTCAATTTCACCCGGGTGGATCCCGTTCTGAATCAGAATTATCGCTTTCCCGCTTCGTTTTGCCCTCTGCGGTGTAAAATGGTTCCCTTTTGACACAATAAGACAGTTAATCTCCCTTCCCTGCGAAGAACAGCCTAAGGAAATGAACCTGGCCATATTAGTCTTCAGAGCAAAATTCTTAAAATACTCCATCGTTTCTTTGTACCCGGGAGATTCCGTTTCACCCGATTGCTCGAAGTGCGTTATCCATTCATTCATTTGGTGCTTTATTTGTATGTTCTAAAGTTCTCATTTATTTGGTAAATTACCATAATATTTTTGATATTATGTAATTAAAATTAGGCATAAATGAGCAAAAAAGTTGTAATTCTCGGTGCCGGGATTTCGGGACTGACATCAGCATATTTTCTTGCAAAAGAAGGATTTGATGTAACTATACTTGAAAAGAAAAAAGAAGTAGGCGGGTCGATTGATACTTTAAGAGAAAAAGGGTTTTTGTTCGATAGAGGACCTAATAGCGGACTTGAAACCACTCCTGTTTTATCCAAAATTGTGTCCGATCTTAAGCTTGAAGATGATCTTGTTTATGCAAATAAGGAAGCTTCCAAACGCTATATCCTCCGCGATAATATGCTGCACCCCCTGCCAATGAACCCGCCGGCATTTATTAAGACAAGGTTGTTCAGCAGTAAGGCTAAAACAAGGTTGTTTGCAGAGCCTTTTATCGGACGATCAAAAGACGGCTATTACCAGAGTATTGCAGATTTTGTTAAACGCAGACTGGGACAGGAATTTCTCGATTATGCTATAAACCCTTTCGTTGCAGGAGTTTATGCCGGTAACCCCGAGGAATTAAGCGTTAAATCTTCATTCCCTAAATTGTATGAACTCGAGGAGAAATACGGGGGACTAATCGTCGGTACTATCAAAAGTATCAGAGAAAGAAGACAGAGAGCTGAGAAATCTAAACAGAGTGCGAGAATGTTTTCGTTTGCAGATGGAATGCAGAAGCTGCCTAACTCAATTGCTTCTTATCTTGGTAATAGAGTTCATACTTTTTGTGATGTAACTTCAATCGAAAAAAATGATAATGGCTTCAAAATAAAATATAATAACGCCGGCCATCTTAAAGAGATTGATTGCGATATTCTACTATCTACTGTGCCGGCGTATATAGCTGCCGGGTTGTTTAAGCACTTGGGACGAGAAACTTTATGAACACCTTGATAAAATATATTATCCCCCTGTGCTGGCTTTAATGTTAGGCTATAATAAGGACAGTATCCGGCAGGCACTCGATGGTTTCGGATTCCTTGTTCCCGCAAAAGAAAGACGTTCATTCCTCGGAGCAATATGGAGTTCAGTAATATTTCCGAACCGCTCTGATGATGATAAAGCTGCTTTCACCTTGTTTGTCGGGGGCGCACGTGATCCCGAAATCGGCAGCATTGACAAAGAATTACTTATTAAAAAGGTGCGCGGTGAGTTTGAAAAGATTATGGGAATAACCGAGGATCCGGTTTATATCGGATATAAATATTGGGCGAAGTCTATTCCCCAGTATAACCTAGGTTATATTGAACACGAGAGATATTTTGATGAATTCGAGAGAAATAATCCCGGACTCTATTTCAGCGGCAATTACCGCGGCGGCATTTCAATCGGGGATTGTTTGAAAAATGCTGAACTGATTTCCGAACGAATAGTTAAAGAATCAGGAAAAAATTAGAATGAAATTAACCCCGGGATGAATCCAGGGGATTTAGAATCAAAAATTAAATACATGACCGTTTTAACCTGAGGATCAAAAATAAATATTAATTATTTAACGTTAAAAACGGTTAATCCAGAATAAAGGAATAAAAGTGTTTATTTTCGAAAAAACGCAAGCATACGGAAACCCGGTAGTCGATAAAAGCCTTCATTTTGCCATTAGAATTGTCAGATTGTATAGATACCTGATAAAAAAAGATAAAGATATGTTTGCTGTTTATAATCAACTATTGAAATCAGGCACTTCAATAGGCGCAAACATTTCCGAATCCCAAGGTGCAGCTTCAACCAAAGATTTTTTAAATAAACTAAGCATCTCATTGAAAGAAGGTTTTGAAACTGATTATTGGTTAAGAGTATTGTATGGAAGCGAAATATTAGACATAAATGAATTTGAAAGTTTAGACTCAGATAATAAAGAACTGATAAAATTACTTATTTCTATTATAAAGACTTCCAAAAAAAAATTAGATTGACTCTAATTGTTAATTATACATTGTTAATTATAAATTATTAATTGTTAATTGTTCAGGAGAACCCATGGCAATATACCCCGTAAAAAGAATGAGAAGACTTCGCTATAACCCTCTCGTCAGAGATATGGTTAGAGAAACAGAGCTGTCAAAAAACGATTTTATATATCCCTTGTTTGTTGTTCCGGGAGAAAACATAAATAAACCCATTAAATCAATGCCCGGTGTATCTCAGCTTTCAATTGATAATGCTGTAAAAGAATGTAAACAAGTCGAGTCCCTTGGCATTCCCGCAGTAATTATGTTCGGCATACCATCCCATAAAGATGAGAAAGGCTCAGAAGCATATGATCCGGAAGGCATCATTCAGCGTGCTGTGCGTGCAATAAAAGCCGAAGTTAAAAACCTGCTTGTTATTACCGATGTCTGTATGTGTGAATACACCTCTCACGGACATTGCGGTTTGCTAAACGGAGAAGAGATCCTGAATGACGAAACTGTAGCACTTCTTGCAAAAGAATCACTCACTCACGTACAGGCTGGCGCGGATATCGTTGCTCCCTCTGACATGATGGATGGACGAGTAGCTGCAATCAGGGAAATACTAGATGATAATGGATATCAGAAAACTCCGATTATGAGTTATGCGGTTAAATATTCATCTGGATATTACGGACCCTTCCGCGACGCTGCTGAATCTGCTCCTGCCTTCGGCGATAGAAGGTCCCATCAGATGGATATAGCTAATAGCGATGAGGCTATGCGTGAAGCAGAATCAGATATTGAAGAAGGAGCCGATATAATAATGGTTAAACCTGCAGGTCCTTATCTTGATATTATACGAAGAGTGAAGGATAGGTTTGGAATGCCGACGGCAGCTTACCAGGTAAGTGGTGAATATGCAATGATAAAAGCCGCTGGAATAAACGGCTGGATTGACGAAGAACGCGTAATGATTGAATCATTAATGTCTATTAAGCGTGCCGGAGCGGATATGTTCTTAACTTATTTTGCAAAGGATGCCGCACGCTGGCTTGATAAGAACAGAAGATAATGAATATAGAACAGGTAAGAGAATACTGCCTTCATAAAAAGGGAGTAACTGAAGAACTCCCTTTTAATGAAGATTCACCAGTTTATAAGGTAATGGGAAAAATATTCCTGATTGCTAACCTTAATCCGCCTTTTTCAATTAATGTAAAGTGCGATCCCGAAAAGGCTGTTGAACTTCGGGAACGTTATTCTGCTGTAACACCTGGATACCATATGAATAAACTTCACTGGAATACTGTGGAAATTGAAGGAACCGTGAAAAACAGCCTGATCGAAGAGTGGATTGACCATTCATATGATCTCGTCGTAAATGGATTAAAAAAATCTCTTAGAGAAGAACTAAACAACTACAAATAATAAATCACAAATTGCCGGGGAATCCATGTTATCTAAACTATATACAATTACAATTCTTTTTGTTTTACTTTCAATTCCATTGTTTTCTCAGGAAGCGTTTGACTCCACTGAGATAAAAGCTGAAGTACCAGCACTGAATGAATTTCACGACGTCATTTATCCTATATGGCACGTTGCTTATCCTTCAAAGGATTATTCAGCTTTGAGAAGCTATGTGAATGATATCGATACCGGGGCGCAGAAAATATATGAGGCTAAACTGCCGGGTATTTTACAAGATAAACAGGAAATGTGGGATAAGGGTGTAGATGAATTCAAAGTAGCCTCAGAGGAGTATAAAAAGATAGCTGCCGGGGATGATGATGAAATGCTGTTGAAGGCTGCCGAAAATCTTCATTCAAAGTTCGAATCTCTGGTCCGTATAGTTCACCCTGTTTTGCCTGAACTTGATCAGTTCCACCAAGTGCTTTATATGATTTATCATAAATATCTGCCGCAGGAAAACTATCAGCAGATTTATCTGGTAAGTGATGATCTTGTTGCGAAGGCTGAGGCTTTAAACAAAGTAACATTAAAAACAAATGATGTAAAAATGCAGAAGGAATTTGAAGCTAATACTACTCAATTGCTGCATGCCTGTGATAAATTAAGGGAACAGTTAAAAAGTAATAACTATGAAACTGCAAAATATGGTGTTGAAGATGTTCACCGTGCCTATCAGAAAACAGAAGCACTATTCGGTATAAAATAAATCGGAAGGGAATCATGAAATATAGAAAATTAGGTAAATCAAATATTGAGGTATCTGAAATTAGCCTTGGCTGTTGGACTTTAGGCGGACTAAACTGGGTGAATGGCGACCCGAATGGCTGGGCAGATGTTAATGAACCGGAAGTAAAAGATGCAGTAGAATACGCAATCGATAACGGGGTAACTCATTTTGATAATGCAGATGTATACGGCAACGGCAGGGCAGAAAGAATGCTGTCGCGTATACTTGGAAAAAGGACAAATAATTTTATAATAGCCACCAAAATCGGCTGGTTTCCCGGAACAGCTGCACACGCTTACGAGCCTGAGCATATCCGTCATCAGTGCGAGCAATCGCTTATAAATCTTAACCGTGACTATATCGATATCTACTATTTTCACCATGGTAATTTCGGGGAAAATGACGAGTACCTCGATGGGGCAATTGAAGTTATGTATAAGCTGAGAGATGAAGGAAAGGTACGGCTTATCGGTCAGTCGGCTTATTCACATTCCGATTTTAGTAAGCTCATTCCGAAGGTTAAACCTGATGTAATCCAGAGTTTCTCCAGCGCAATAGATGATCGTTTCCTGCAGGAAGGAACTCCCACAAGAAAACTTCTGGATGAAAATAATATTTCGTTCGTTGCTTTCGGTCCTGTTGCACAGGGACTGCTTCTTGATAAGTATGATAAAAATAATCCTCCGAAATTTGAAGCTGGCGATCATCGTAAAGATTCTGACCGTTTCAGTAAAGAAAATCTCGCAAAGCTTGAACCGATACTTGATAAACTTAAATCAAAGTTTGGTTCGTCTGTGGAAGACCTTGCACGTGCAGCCTTGCAGTATCTGCTTCATTATAAAGAAGTAGGATGTGTAATCCCGGGTTTCCGAAATCTTAAACAGGTTAAATCAAATCTTGCAGGGCAGGATAAGCCTCTCACAGATGAAGAATTCAATTACATTAAAAATTTATTTAAAGACTTTAATAACAAATAAATTTGATCGGTTTTGTAGCATTCTAATAAGTTGAAATTGTCATCCTGAGCTCACCGAAGGATGACAATTCAACTTAAATTCACGGGCGATAAGTTCAGAGTCAGATCTCTTTCCCCTTTATGCTGTTGATAACAATAGTTAGGAACCTGTAAAGCAGCCTGCCTCACCGGCAGGCGGGTTGTTCGCTTCCTCGCTTCCATCTCATAACATATTCAGCCACGCGGCTGTTATCTGATCAGAATCATCTTTATTGTTTTCACATACCGTCCGGCATTTAACCTGCAGAAGTATACCCCTGATGGAAGGTTATCCGCTTCAAAATGTACCCGGTGATACCCGCTTTCCATTTCCCTCTGCACCAGGGTTCTGATTTTCTGACCAATTGAATTATATGCTTCTAGGGTAACTTCTGTTTTTACCGGGAGTGTAAATTCTATTGAGGTAGACGGATTAAAAGGATTAGGATAATTTTGTTCCAGGGCAAATTTAATCGGAGCAGTAATTTCAGCTTCTGCAATGTTCGAATATTCAAAGTTCCCGTTGAAATCCACCTGCTTTAAACGGTATCGATATATTCCCGGCTGAACAGCTTCATCATTAAAAGCATATGAATGGCTTTCTGTTGTCGTGCCATTTCCTTCAACATAACCTATGTTCATCCATTCGTTCTGATCTCTGATTTCTGACTTCTGACTTCTCTCAATCATAAAGCCCCGGTTATTCGTCTCCGTTGAAGTTCTCCATTCCAATTTGACTACACTTCCGTTGATCACTGCTTCAAAGGAACTAAGCTCAACCGGCGTAATACTGGGAACAAGTTGAATATCTAGAATGGTGCTTTGAAAATTATTTGCCTGAACATTCGATATAGTTTGACTGAAATAATTGTCGGCTGAAAATGTTAATGAATATGTCCCACCGGCAATCATTCTGTAATATGCCCCTGTCACTGAATCGGAATATATTTCAGAATTATCCATATCATGACCGGTTATTTCAATTTTTGCCTTAACTGGATTTCCTAAAGTATCAGTTACAATCCCCCTGATCCCGTAATAAGTATTTTCTATATAATCCAGGAATGATTCCTTATTATAATACCAGTATGACGGCAGTGAAGAGGCCGACGGAGTTTTAATATCTGATATCTCTATGGTAACCTCTCGGCCATGATGGAAATACGTGAAGAAATCCTGCCTGCCCCCTGTTACGCGGTACCATGCATAACCGTTTGTTATACCATCATCAAATCCGCTCATATAGCCTGCAGGACTATTAGCCTGGGCCGTGTCTGCATATAGATGTGAGATAAGCATCCACCAGGTATTGTCGGGATGAAGTCTCGCCCAGGTGTCCCAGGGATAATTGACTACTTCAGTTCCTCCGTGGAAGTTTGCTGAAAGAACAAAATTATTATTCTCAGCGAGTGATTTAATTATAATGGTTTCAGGCTGCCACGCATATCCGTCCGGGTGGGGACCGGCAGCAGGATCAGGAAAATTTCTGTTCAAATCAACACCGTTTGCATTATACCTTGTGGCCCCGTATACTGTATTGTTTCCTCCATGATATGTGCCGTCAGGATTCGCAAGCGGGTTTATCCAGATCTCATCATTATTAATAAGCGCAGTTAATCTTGCGTCGGTGCCGTAAGATGTTAGCAGTGTATCAATAAGCCGCAGCATTAAAACATAACCCGTTGCCTCATCACCATGCATAGATGAGGAATACATAAACTGCGGTTCGGCTTCCCGTATGTTTACATTGTCGGATATTTTAACAAAGAGTATGTGCCTCCCCTGGACGGTTGTTCCTGCATCAATAAGCTGACATATATCAGGATGATCAGCAGCAAACTGATTCATCATCGTTACATATGCATCATAGGTGGGGTAAACGTTCCAATCCAGAATCGATTTTGGGTCATCGCTCATCTTAGGGACAATCAATTTTCCCGGTGCTGTCAGTATAATTAATTCATAACCTTGTTTCAAAAATTTGAGGTATTGTTCTTCATTCGCATAAGCATAAGCTGTATCTCCCTTTACGTTGTCAATGGATACCATTTGAGATAGTGCATTAAGATCAGTTTTGGATGTGAAATGAAATTTAAAATATACTTCAGTGTTTGCTTTGAAGTAGTTATGGTCTAATTCCTGAGAAAGAACCGATCCGGATAATAATAAAGTGAGCAGGCTTATTAATAAAGATTTGAACATAGACTCCACCTGAGAATAATTGAAAATTCAACTATTAAAGTTACTTTATTCAGAACTTTAAATCGATAAATCACTTTAAAAGGATCATTTTCTTCGTCTGAATAAAGTTTCCGGATTTACCGTTCACGGGTACAGCCTCAATCCTGTAGAAATATACCCCTGACGCCAGCGATGATGCATTAAAATCTATTATATGCTGACCGGATTCCTGAACACAATTTACCAGAGTTCTTACCTCACGGCCCAGAATATCAAAAACCTTAATCTTAACTTTGGCCTGCTGCTGAATAGTATATTTAATAATCGTCACAGGGTTAAACGGGTTAGGATAATTTTGCTCAAGCGAGAATTTAGATGGAGTTTCGGGTTTATCTTCTGTATCAGTCACCAGAGCTCCATTATAGAAACGTTGAAGATATACTGTTGCCTGCCGTAAACTTGTTATACTCTGATAATAGTCATTACCCTTCGCCATAAAAATCGCGATACCTATTTCCTGCGTATCTTCTGCAGCAAGGTTAAAGGGTCCGGAAGTAATTAAATATCTCTGATCGCCAGGGAAAGGTCCGCCAGGCCATCCGCTTCCCTCATACCATCCTATCCCGGTAATCGGATCGCCAGGCACTGCAAAATTAGATACCTCCGAGTTCAATGGATCAATAATTGGCTGACCATCCCAGATAAACCTTTTCATGTTATTATAAATCTCATCCCCATCGTCAGGATCTTTATATGTGGAGCTTCCATTTATATAAAGCATGAATGCAGTAACAGGCAGGTTCTTATATCCTTTTTTCCATCCATCACCATATCTGGCGCTGTCTGTGGGCATAGCAGCAACTATTGGGGCCTGGATAATAAGGTGTCCCACTGCAGGCGGGGGAGTGCCGTATACCGGATCATCCGGATAGCCATTCCAGGTATATCCCAGATTAAGCATCGTATCAACCCCTGTAAAATCATCATCTCTGCCCCCAAGAGCGTCATCACTATAATAACTAAGATACATATCATTTATATCGGAACCGCTGCGATTAATGAGTTTATACTTTTTAAAAACAGCATCCTTTAATCTATTTGTACTGTTAAATCCAAAAACTTCACATTGCATCTCAAGACCTATTGGCGGCGTTCCGTATAATGCTGTTGTAAGTGAAGTATCAAGATCGTTTGCAACAAAAAATAAAATTTCATCCCCTATGTATTTAGGGTGATCAATACCGGGGGTATATTCTCCGTCACCGTCTTCATCCACCCAGGGAGCTCCGAGATCTACCGGCCAGCTATTAAAATCATATGCATATGCATCTTTTTCGGGTCCTGAAGGCAGCAGCTGCCAGTCAATTCTGGATTTCCAGACTTTAAATACCGGATCATTGGGATCGGCAGGACTTCCATCCTCAAGTATATTCCCCGGCTGAAGTCCGTGTTTTCCAAAACTTCCCCCTGCTTTTAATTGCCCGTTAACCAAACCCGCCCATACCAGTCCATCCTCGAATATTGCTCCCTGCGTAGCATCCTTACCTCCCGGCCAGAAAAACCCTTGTGTTTCTGATGAGGGGCTGTGAGAACCATCCCCGTTATTTCCGATCCACATCTTTATTTCATTGATTGCTATGTAGTTGTAATTATTATTTGAAGTGATCGAAAATAATGAGTCATTCATATCATAAATCAATGGATCTGATGAATCGGTGATTTTCAAAAGGCAGCTGTCAGAATAGCTGTACGGTATTAACCAGGGAAAACCCTCTTCATCCGCAGGATAAGACTCAGCAATATTTTCCCAGCTACTGCCCCCATTTGTTGAATAGTCAATGTTGATTAAGGAAGATCCTTCATTAAGCCATGTGACATTATAAGTATCTCCCCCATGTAAGTCATTAAATGGAGAAACCAGGGAGAGATATTTATAATTTCCAAGGGAGTCGATTTTGAGGACCCAGAAAAAATCTTTTTCGAAAGTGTCTGAATAATAATCACCAGCCAGCACAAATTCATGCCCGGAGGTTTCAACTATGTCATTAGTCGTCCCATTATATTCTCTTTGCCATATTACCTGCCTCGCTGAATTTAATCTCATTAATTTTGGGATCCCCCAATATCTCGATTGGCTGATTAGAAATCCTCCATCATCTAAATTCTGAAGGTCATTTATCCACACTACCCCAATTTTATCCCAAACTGTGTTTCCATTTGAATCATACGCAGTTAACCTTGTGCCTCTTCCAATTATTATCAGGGAATCCCGTAATATGTTCAAAGCTTTCACACCGGGCGAGGATTGTATCTGTACGCTAATTTCACCATTTATGTTAATTATCAGAGCCCCATTATCATAAGCCAGAACAAGTGTCGTATCGTTAAATTCCTGAAGCAGATAACCCCTGTTAGTAATACCTGGAAATGAATAGTAATTTTTCCGGATCTCATTTCCCTGGTTATCAACCTTTATCATTACTGCCCTTCCGAAAGAATCCCCGTTGCCGTTAAATCCTGGATTCATTCCTCCGATAAGATAATATCCTCCCTCAGAATTCTTTAATAATGTATTTCCAAATTGATTAGAGCTGTCGCCATATGTTCTTTGCCATTCAACGTTTCCAGTTGAATCTAATTTTAAAAGTTCAATTTTAGGTATCCCGTTTTCTTTTGTGGTTTTAAGAGCCAGGAATCCTCCGTTTGAAGAAGAAATAATAGATTTGCTCAGATCATTCTCAGACCATGTTATATCCTGTGGAAATTCTTTTGTCCATAGTAAGTTTCCATCAATATCTGTTTTTATTAAATACATAATCGAAGGACTATACCCCCCGAATACATACCCGCCGTCAACTTCAATAACCGAAGTCCCCCGGGAAGGATTCGAAAACGTATAAACTTGCTCAAAGCCTAGTGACTGCGCTTTAGTAAAGGAAGACAAAAATAATGCAACTAATAAACCCGTAAGCACCAAAGTGGAAGGTTTCATAAGTTCCCCGTTATTTTGAAATTATTTTAAAAGTACCATTTTCTTTGTTTCTATAAAATTACCAGCCTGTCCCCCTACAGGTATCGCCTCGATCCTGTAAAGATAAACTCCTGATGCAAGTGCTGAAGCGTTAAAGCTTACCTTGTAATGCCAGGGCACCTGCTCTCCCTGGTGAATTACACTTACTTCTCTGCCAAGTATATCATAAATTTTAATCGTGACGACTGATTTTTGCGGCAGCGTATAATTTATATTCGTTGTTGAATTAAAAGGATTTGGATAATTCTGCGACAGGTAATAATCCGTGATAGGCAATGGAACAGAATATTTTAACTCTTTTACTAGTTCGCCATTATAGTAATCCTGAAGCACAGGAACTTTCTCTCTTAACGCAGAGATACTCTGAATATTATCAGAACCTTTTGCCATAAATATCGCAATACCAATTTCCTGTGTGTCACCGGGAGCCATATTAAATGGACCCGATGAGATTAAAAATCTTCGGTCTCCGGGATAAGGACCATTAGGCCAGCCATTCCCTTCGTACCATCCGGTTTCACTTAACGGATCACCAGATAGTGTAAATTTTACAGGCCTGCCGTTATTAGGATCAATAACGCTCGATCCATCCCATAACAGACCACGCATATTATTATACATCTCCAGAGTGCCCTGGTAGTCGCCCAGGTCTGCATCTTTATAAACTGAACTTGCACCAAGATAAAACACAAATGAAGTTGCCGGCAGATTCTTATAGCCTTTTTTCCAGCTTTCACCAAACCTTGCGCTGTCAGCTGAAGATGCCTCAATGATGGGACCCTGGATAATCATATGACCAACAGAGGGTGGGGGAGTGCCGTACAATTGATCAGCATCATCTCCATTCCAGGTGTAGCCAAGATTTAATGATGTATCAACACCGACAAAATCATCATTCGCATCTCCCAGATCATCATCTGTCCAGTATGCGAGGTACATTTCGGTTATTGTGCTGCTGCTTTTATTGATCAATTTATATTTTTTAAAGACGGCATCTTTCAATCCTGTAGTAGTGTCCTTCGCAAAAGTAAGACATTGAACTTCAAGGCCGAGCGGGTCTGATCCATATAAAAATCTTGCAGTATTTGTGTCCAGATCGTTGGTAACATAAAACAAAGTTTCATCACCATAATAAAGTGTATGATCTATTCCAGCAGTGTATACACCATCTCTGTTTTCATCAACCCAGGGAGCACCTATAGAAACCGGCCAGTTATTGTAATTATATTTATATCTTGATTTTTCAATTTCATTCTGAACCGACTGCCAGTCTTTTTTTAGTTTCCATACCTGGAATTGATAATCTCCGCTGTCTGCACGTGTACCGTCCGGAAGTATATTCCCTGGTAGAAGACCTGTTCTGTAAGTGTTTCCTCCGACTCTTACTTGGCCGTTTACTTTTCCACCCCATACGAGTCCATCGTGATAGATTGCACCAATTACCGCATTTTCTCCCCCGGGCCAAAAAAATCCCTGCCCATTCGTATAAGGATCGTGAGATGATTCACCGTAATGTCCGATCCACATTTTGACTTCGTTGGATGCAATGTATTCATGCTGCATAAATACCGGTAATATCGCGAAGTCCGAATCGCTGATATCAGTTAGGCCGGGGTTCTCTGAATCGCTTATCCTGAGCAGACAATTATCCGAAATGCTGAATGGAACTACCCAGGTGAAATAGCCGGATTGAGCCGTAACATTATTGGATACTTCTATCCATGTCGATCCGTTATCTGAAGAATAACTTATATCAATATTATTAACCTGATCTGACAGCCATTCAGTCTCATACTGGCTGGAGGCATTTATCCTATTATAAGGAAAGACAAGGCTCAAAGATGGGCCAAACTCCGCCGCTGAATCAGTCTTAACTACTAGAGGAAAATACTGACTGTTAATAAGATCCCTTGTAGGCGTGTACATGTAGTATCCCGTAAGCAGATATCCGTTATCTTTAGTCTCTGTTATAAATTGAAGGTCGAAGAGTGAACCATTAGTATTCAGTATCTTTTCCCACAGATTATTCCCATTACTATTGTACTTTTCTACCTTCCTATTAAAGCCATGCATATAAGGAAGAGTAATCAGACTGCCGTCCCTGGTTTCAGTTATTGCATCAAAATAATAACCTGCATCCTGTGTCCAGATCAAATCGCCGTTCTTCCTGAATCTCTCTAGTTTGCTGCTCGTTGTACTGATAATAATATCATCATTTTGCAAAATTGCCGCTCTATAAATATAATCCGGAATGGTCTCTTTTTCGTTTATTATACCGCCATCTTTATCAATCCAGATCAGTTTATTTCTCCCCGCTAAGAGTAAGGTTTCGTCACTGAATTCCCCCATCATAACACTAAAGTATGATGTTGAAGTGATATCGTAGTTATTTTCCCACACGATATCCCCCCGGGAATCTGTCTTTATTAAATGAATAGAATCCGAACCGTTCTTTAATGACAAGTAGATCGAACTATCCTTACTAACCATTACATAAATCGCGTACACGTCAGCGTTAACATTAATTGACTTATTAAGCAGAATCTCACCAGTGTAACTGAGTTTAATTATCTTAACGCGTCCGTTTGATATACTGTCACCGCCCGCTATAACAAAACCGGAAGCTCCATCTTGTGCGATGTTCACGAGTTGATCAAGACGAGCAAAATAAATTCCTTCTTCCTTAAATTCATTTGTCCATAATGACTTGCCTTGCTGATCAGCCTTTTGAATAAAGAATCCTGTGGGGTTGTTATTCTTTGATAAAGTATAACCGCAAAGCGTATATCCCTCCGTATCTTCATGTACCTCAGCTCCGGCTCCTGCTTCGCTGAAAGAAGTGTAAACCTTTTCGAATCTCTGCTGCGGCATTGAACTATTAAAGAACAGCAGTACAGCAAGTAAAATATTTACGAAAGAAAGTGTCTTCATTTTCAACCCGTCACTTTAAAAGAATCATTTTCTTTGTTTGATTAAAATTACCGGCGTTGATCTGGTAGAAATATACTCCTGAAGCAAGTGATGAAGCGTTAAAGCTTACCGTGTAATGCCACGGCACCTGTTCTCCCTGGTCCATGGTTTTTACTTCTCTTCCCAGTATATCATATATCTTTATTGTTACATTAGACTTTTCGGGAATTCTATATTCTATTGTAGTACTTGAATTAAAAGGATTCGGGTAATTCTGTTCAAGGCGGTAATCGTTTACCGGTATAGCTGATGGAGTTTTTGTTTCTTTGACAAGTTTCATGATTATAATAATCAAGCAGCACAGGAACTTTTTCTCTAAGCGCTGCAATGCTCTGCACATTGCTGCTGCCTTTTGCTATAAATATCGCAATGCCGATTTCCTGTGTGTCACCGGGAGCCATATTAAAAGGACCGGATGTTATATAAAATCTTCTATCTCCCGGCGACGGATGTAATCCCGGCCACCCGTCTCCTTCATACCAGCCTGCGCCGGTTACCGGGTCTCCGTTTAATGCAAAAATAGTTGGTTCATTCGTTATAGGATTTATAAAAGAACTTCCATCATTATATAATCCTCTTATAAGATTATACAGCTCAATTGTTCCCTGGTATATCCCCTGAGAGGGATCACCGGGCCAGGTAAAAGCATTTTTAAAATTTGAACCAAAGGCTGATAATTCTATATTCCGGTATCCTTTAACCCAGCCATTACCAAACCTTGCACTGTCATCAGATGAGGCGACGGTCCTTGGTCCCTGAATAATCATATGTCCAATTGAAGGAGGAGGCGAACCGTAAAGCACATCATCATTTGTCGCATTCCATGTATAACCCAGATTAAGTCCAGTATCAACCCCTATGTAGTCATCCTCCGCATCTCCCATATCATCATCTGTCCAGTATGATAGATACATATCTGTTATTGTTGAGTTGCTTTTATTTATCAACTTATATTTTTTAAAAACTGCGTCTTTTAATGCTGTTGTTGAATCTTTTGCAAAGGTTATGCACTGCATCTCGATTCCCATTGGATCGGAACCATATAGGAATCTGGTTGTGGTAGTATCAAAATCATTTGCTGTATTGAACAGCATTTCATCACCGTAGATAATGGGGCGGTCAATACCGGGAGAATAATCTCCATCATTGTTAGCATCCAGCCAGGGAATGCCTGTTTCAACAGGCCAATGATTATAATTGAATTCATACAGATCCCTCCCGCTACCTTGTGGTAAATCCTGCCAGTTTTTTCTAATCTTCCAGACCTGTGTACTAAGATCTCCGGAATCTGCCGGGGTTCCATCAGGGAGAATATTCCCGGGCTGCAAACCTGACCTGTAAGTGCTCCCTCCCGTCCTGATCTCTCCGTCAACTTTGCCACCCCAGACAAGTCCATCCTGGAAAACGGCCCCTATTACGGCACCTTCACCTCCCGGCCAGAAAAATCCTTGTCCATCTGTGTAAGGATTATGAGACCCAAACCCATTATTACCGATCCACATTTTGACTTCATTAATAGATACATTGTCATAAGGATTGAAGGGAGGAATGATAGAGAAGACTGAATCGCTCTGATCAGAAATTAGAGGATTATTGGAATCCTGTATCCGCAGGAGGCAATTGCCCGACAAATAAAATGGGGCGGTCCATATAAAATTGTGTTCTTCCGTTGAAAGCGAACGTACAAGTTCTTTCCAGGTTAAACCGTTGTCAGTAGAAAAATCTATGTCAATATAAGCAACATTATTGGCAAGCCATTGGATTGAATAATCCCAGGAGGCATTCAAAGAAGCCCCTGGAAAGGAAAGCGCAGCTGAAGTGTAATTGCCTTCATTATCTGTTTTTATCATTACCGGCATTACTCTGCCGATTTGGGCGGGCACCGGGTTATAATAATTAACCAGCCCTGTCATCATAAATCCGTTATCAGCGGACTGACCGGCATATTGAATATATGTCTGGATATCTCTTTGCCAGATTAAATCTCCGCGGCTATTGAACTTTAAGAGATGACTATCGGGTAAATCAGGCAGAAGTCCCGCTATACCTCCGTCAGAGGTTTCAAAAATCCTGTATAGAGGAATTCCGGAATCCTGCGTCCACATAATGTTTCCGGATTTATCCATCTTTACTAAAGAATTTGCCGAAGCAACAACTATTTCATCGTCGCTAGTTATTAACATTGAAGATATTGCAATTGCCGGCAGATGTATTTCGTTTAATATACCTCCGTCGGTGTCTAAAATTTTTATATCAAATAATCCAGCCAGCAGAGTTCTTCCGTCGCTGAACTCCTGAATCTGCATACCATAAATCGTCATAGGATATAAATGGAAATCCTTCCCCCAAATTACATTCCCATCCTCATCTGTTTTGTAAAGAGCGGCATCTGCACTATCATATTGAACAGAAACATAAACAGAGCCATCCCGGCTTTCAAGCATATTGAACTTTGTATATGATATTGATTGATCAATATTCTTTCTCCATAGCATAGTACCCGACGAGTTGGTTTTTATTAAACTGAGTCCGTATTTTATGCCTTCGAAGGTACTATCCGCGTCAATAAAAAGGAATCCGTAATCTTTTGTCTGTATTACCGGCGAAGAAAATCTTGTAGTGAATGGCTGACTTATAGAAATATTTTTATCGATAAACTTCACGCTGACCGGGTTGCCTTCAGCATCGGTATTTTCAATAAAATAGTGCTGTCCGTACCCTGCAATCATATATCCATCAGTCGTTTCGACTGCTAAAGTACCATAAGCATAATTTTCTGAAGAAGGATAGACTTGTATGAATCCGTTCTGCTGCGCCTTCAGAAAAGGGACAAAAAAGACACAGATCAATACAAATAAAAACCTACGAATGAATTTCATTTTTATCCTCTCATTTCAAGAGAATCATTTTTTTCGTTTTAATAAATTCGCCTGCCGTACTGCTGGCAGGAGTTGCTATTATTCTATATAAATATACACCCGAAGCCAAATCCGATGCGTTAAAGCTTACCTTGTAATGCCACGGCACCTGCTCTCCCTGGTTTATTGTTCTTACTTCTCTTCCCAGTATATCGTATATCTTTATAATCACATTAGATTTTTCCGGGATCCTGTATTCTATGTTAGTGCTTGCGTTAAATGGATTTGGATAGTTCTGTTCAAGGTAATAGTCTGTAAGACGTACCGGAGACGAGCTTTTCAGTTCTTCAACAAGTTCATTATTATAATAATACTTAATTACAGCAGCCTTTTCTCTGAGTATGGAGATACTGTTAGTATTATTTATACCCAATCCCATAAATATAGCAATCGTTATTTCCTGCGTATCGCCCGGCGCCAGGTTAAATGGTCCTGAAGAAATCATATACCTTCTGTCTCCATACAACGGACCATTAGGCCACCCGTCTCCTTCATACCAGCCTTTACCGGATACAGGATCACCTGCAAGAACATAATTAACAGGTACTCCTGTATTGGGATCAATATACGCTGAACCATCCCAGGTTAATCCCTGCATATTATAATATAGCATTAGGGAACCTTCGTATCTTCCCATATCCGGATCTTTATAAACAGAGCTTCCTCCAAGGTATAAAACAAAGGAGGTTGCAGGTAAATTTTTATATTCTTTTTTCCAACTATCATCAAAATGAGCACTGTCCATTGGTACTCCTGGAACAGCAGGACCCTGGACAATCATATGTGCTATTGCAGGAGGGGGCGAACCATACTTTTGATCATTGTTGGTACCGTTCCATGTATAACCGAATCCCTGAGATGAATCAACTCCGGAGTAGTCATCGTTTGCATCACCCAGGTCATCGTCGGTCCAGTAGGCGAGATACATATCGGTTATCGTTTCATTCCCTCTATTAATCATTTTGTACTTCTTAAAGACCACATCCTTTAAATTCGTAGTATCTTTTTCGAAAGTAAGACATTGCATTTCAATACCCATGGGATCTGAGCCGTATAGAAAATTCGAAGTGGCCGTATCAAAATCATTCGAAGTATAAAAAAGCATTTCATCCCCGTAATATTTTGGCTGGTCAATACCGGGGGTATAAATACCATCCCTATTTTCATCTACCCAGGGAATACCTATCTGTACCGGCCAGTGCTCTGCATAGTATTGGTATCTGTGTTTTTCAGAACCTTCCGGCAAAGATTCCCAGCGTTTTTTAATTTTCCACACCTGGAACATCTTATCATCCGGAGATGCATGGTCATCCTTTACAAGTATATTTCCGGGTTGAAGTCCGCTGCGATACGTGCTGCCTCCCGTCCTGATCTGTCCTCTTATCTTCCCGCCCCAAACCAGGCCATCCTGAAAAATTGCAGTGATGGAAGCATTATTACCGCCCGGCCATAAGAAACCACCCCGATCAGTGAAGGGATCGTGTGAGCCTTCTCCTCTGTTCCCGACCCACATCTTAATTTCATTAGCCGCTATATACTTCATGGTCCATATTAGGGGGCGTTATAGCAAAAAGTGAATCACTTTGATCTGAGTATGAAGAATTCTCCGCATCAGAAATCTTCATCAGGCAATTATCCGACAGCTCAAATGGAACCTCCCAGGTAAAATATTCCTGGTCTGCTAGAATAGAGTTTGCCAATTCCTTCCAGGTTCCGCCACTATTGGTAGAATATTGAAGATCTACAGCATTAACACCTTCTGACAACCAGCCGATCACCTGAGTTGATGCAGCACCGATGGATTTGTGAGGGAAGACGAGACTAACACCCTGGTAGCTGCCGATAGAATTTGTTTTCAAAATCATGGGAAGAGTCGGATAATCCGGGTGAGCAAACCAATAGCTTCCCATTACAGCAAATCCATTATCAGATGTCTCTATTACATCCTTCATAAATCCATCAAGCTTGATAACCCATTCAGTATTCCCGGATTCTTCAAGTTTCGACAAATATTGCAGCGGATAATTTCCTGCCTGAATTGTGATAAACCCGCCGTCTTTCGTTGTTTTTATTGAATATGCCGCATGTGCGGTTTGTACGCTCCAAATTGAATTCCCATTTCTATCATATTTTTCAATCCTCTGTCCATTGGAGACAACTATCATTTCATCATTAGGTTCTACAAGGATTAATCTTATATCATAAGGCAGCGGTTCGCTTTCCCTTAAGATATTCCCATCCTGATCGAACCAGAATAATTTATTTTTTGCTCCGGCAATTAAAGTACCATCGGAAAATTCACCCAGAGCTCTTCTGCCGTAAGTACTACTAAGTGCGGGAAACTTTTTCCGGTAGATTATGTTTCCGGTACTATCAGTTTTTATGAGAAGGTCTTCTTCATCATCTACTGTCAGTAGATAAAAAGTTTTGTCCTTACCCTCTATGAAGGAAAAAACCTGGTAAGATAATGCATACGTGTTTGATGTATCAATAGTTTTGTTCCAGAGAATATTTCCAGAATAATCCAGTTTTAATAATTTAATACCTGTATACCTACTCCTGTCGGCTTCAAGGATAATGAATCCGGAATCAGTGGTTTTGAAAATTACTGGATTTCTTTGATTCTGAAATTCCTGATAAGGAATTAATAAATTTCCAACCACAACTTGACTTATGATCTTTCCAATTTTGTTTGTTTTGAATAGGTGAAAATTATGTATGTAGTCGGTGTTAGTCTCTCTGACAAGAGTTCCTATAGTATAGCCTTCCGGGTCTTCCGAAACTACCTGGCCAATACCGGAAGGCTGATTATATACTTTTACAAAATTTTGGGCTGACGCCTGGCTTAATAACGCGGCTAGTAAAAATATTAATGCAGATAAATTATTGGTGTTCATATCCTCCCCCGGGAGGGCATAAACTAATCCTTTCAGGATATGAATTTGTTAAAAATGCCCATAAACCCATCTGAATATCCCCGATATTCTAATTTTAGTTGTTAATGTAAATCAAAACGTCTCTAAAATCAACAACCATCGGTATCTCAACAGAATGTTAAACATATACCTGGTTTTTGAACCGTCTTATCCGCATTTCTATTTTCTTTGTATCAGGCCTCCAGCCGGCCTTTATCCGGCCTCCGGGTTCTCGTATCCATCGAGTCCCAGTTATAACATCTCTTATGTCGTACCATCGGATCTCTTATCTTAAAATTAACGACTCAAATAAAGGAATAATTATCTCCAAAATATTATCTTTAAAAGAAAGCTATCCCAAAATAAAATGAGTATTCCCAGAAAAATCTTGCTGTGGAGTTCACAGAATACCTGGATGAAAAGAAACATCCCGGATCTCTTTTTTGTAAAAAAGGCTTTAAAGAGATTTATGCCTGGTGAGTCTATCGAATCTGCTTTAAGTGAATCAGAAAAACTAAAGCACTACGGGATAGGCACAGTCTTTACAAAATTGGGAGAGAATATAAATACTCTTTCAGATGCTGAAGCCGTTGCTGCACACTACCCGGATGTATTATCAAAAATAGAAATATCCGGCGTGCCTGCTGAAATCTCTCTGAAGCTTACCCAGATAGGATTTGATATCTCAGCGGAGGCTGCTGCAGTTAACTTTGAAAAAGTTGTAAGTCATGCGGCGAAACATCAGAATTTCATGTGGATAGATATGGAACAAAGTTCTTATACACGAAGGACTATCGATTTCTATAAGCATTTTAGAAATAAGTACTCTAATATTGGTATTTGTCTTCAGGCTTATCTGAAAAGCACCCAAAGCGATATTCAGGAGCTTTTACCGGTATCACCAAATATCCGACTTGTGAAGGGAGCCTATATGGAACCTCCCGGAATAGCCTTCGCTGAGAAAAAGGACGTTGATAGAAATTATCTCGCTCTTGCTAAAAGGCTGCTGGATTACTCAAAAGAACAACTTGGAAGAATCGCGATTGCCACCCACGACATGTCCATTATCTCAGCAATAAAGGAATACGCTTCCACAAACAAAATTGATAAAGCCAATTTTGAATTCCAGATGCTTTATGGAATTAAGTCTTCCGAACAACTTAAAATTGCGAGGGATGGATATAAAATACGTGTACTTATAAGTTACGGAGAAGCCTGGTATTCATGGTCATATGAGGCGGCTGGCTGAAAGACCTGCTAACGTCTGGTTCGTCCTGAAGAATATTATTTCAAAATGAACCACAAATGCCTTTATCAATTACCTTCGAATAGTTTCGCTGGAAGCAATATTTTTCGTCGTAAAATCCGAATCTTCTGAAGTTAAAATTATGAGCAAAAAAAAGCCGTGAAGTAATAACTCCACGGCTTAAATTAAAATACATCTGAATTTAGAATCTAGTATCAGCACCCGTATTATTATAAATCCAGGTAAGCTCTACCCAGGCAGGATTTCCCGAAGTTCCTCCGCCGCGATTTGTAATTCTCAGTTTAGAATAATTTCCGTCATCATCATACAGAAATACATATTGAGTTTCTGTATCAGCAATACCGGTTGTCCATGGTCCGCTAAGCGGATAAGTAGGAGAATCAACTCCGTCTGAAAGGTTAGTTGCACCGCCTACTTTAAAGAAAGTTTGTCTGTGCATATGACTATTCAAACTAGCACTTTGTACTAAATACCCATTAGATGTATAATAGATATCTGCATTAACGCTGTCAGCCGTAGAAATCGCTATGGTATTCCCTGTAGATAAATCTAAACCGCTTGGATCACTCGCACTCGGATCAGCACTTTCATATATAATTACCGGACCATACATTGTTACATTCAGTGTAGAAACGAGGGTAACCGGTGACGGAGCCGTCTGAATGTTTGCCTGAACCGTAACACTGAAAGTGGTATCGCGATAACCAGCTAAGCTTAGTTTTACCGTATGGGCGCCCACTGATAAACCTGTGACGCTGTCAGGGGTTACTCCGTAATTTGTCCCATCAACACTTATCTGAGCTCCCTGTGGAGAAGAGTCAATTAAAATTGAGCCTGTTTCTGTTACCGGGGGAGGGTTAGTCGTAGTATCAGAACACGATGCTATTAAAACTCCCAATAAAATGGCTAATGGTATAAAAAGATATTTTCTCATAATCTGTTTTCCTTCCTATTTATTATTATTATTTTTTTGTAAAAGTAAAGCTTTCATTATTCCCATCTACTTTAAAATGGGCCGTCCCGGAAATCTTTTTCATATCCTCGGATAGCGTGGCATTGTACGATGCATCATATCTGCTTTTAGTATCATCTTTCATTGTCATTTTATTTGATTCGCGGGTGATCGTGCCGCTGATAGTTTTATTCATTGGTTCCCGGTATGATACGGAAAGATTTGCTTTAAAATTCTCATTGTGCTGTTCGGTGATTTTCAGAGTTGCACTATGATTTTCAAACTTTCCTGTCCACGTGCCGGTTAGATCCGGATACTTCTTTGTGGTATCCGCAGCTGCAGTCGTATCAGTCCCTGGCTGAACCATATTGGTTGTATCTTTCTTTGTTGTTTCTCCTTCGGGCTTTTCAGCATTCTTCTGACAGCCAGCGGACAATACAACAAGGGAACTAATTAAAATGAGGACGGAGATATATTTACTTAAAGATGTCTTGATTTCCTTTTTGAACATCTTAACTCCTTTTCTTAAAGTGTTTTATTGTTTTTTAAGTCGTAGTGAAAAATACAGAAATAATCAAAATATAACTATGATCCGTCCATCAATATTTTATAATGTGATCTGGCTTTTTAGCCGCCATTTATTGAGTAAAACCCATTAAGAAATGGAAATACTAATCAAACAGGCAAAAACCCAAACTAATTGCAACCTCGTTCATATACAAATTCGGAGAATCGAATCAGCTCCTGCCTATATTTTCACTAAATGAGAGCGAGTGACGATCTAGTGGCTAAAGATCAGTCCCAAAAGCCAGCACTCCATTTGCTGCATCCGAATCTTCTAAGCTCCGATATTCCTTTCTTCTCACACCGTTTTGAAGCTCTGGAAGCTGTTTAGCATTGTAAGTCCGAATACAATAAAGAATACTATATATAGTACAAAGAGTGCAATCGATATAATGAGGAAGACTTTTTGTATGAAGAAGAACCGGCTTTCTCTTTCGAGTGCTCTTTCGAGTATCATAGAGTCGCCGGAATTTAAGTACATTTTAAATGAGTCGGAAGATTCCCTTAATCGTAACCCGCTAATGATGAGCGGTATGCCTATAACCGCACCAATAATTGTGAGACACTCTATCGCGCCTATAATTATATAGAAGATCCCGACGAAACTCATATCGCCGGCCATCTTACTGACTGTAATATGAAATACTGGAGAAATAGTAGTTGCCTGGTCCATTACCGCTCCTTTTTTTATTTTTAATCCGGGTATCTATTATTAATTTAACTTAAATATTTCTTCAAATCAAAACTCACGATCCTGATCCAACTAATTGTTTATATTTTAAACATCTTTGACAAAATGTCAGACGCCGGAGTTATGCCGTGGAAGAGACGGAGTTATGTCGGGGAAGGGACGGAGAAGGACTCAAAATGAGACAGGGTTAAAAGTGCGAAAAAATGCGATTTGGGGCTGTTGAAAAAATTTATATATGACAAAATGGCAGTGGTTCATTTTAGAACGCGGTGGTAATTAGAAGCTTTATTTAAGGCTGAGGATTGTATGGGAGGACAAAGAGGGCGGGGAAGGTATAAGTTAATAGGGGACGTGACTGCAATCCTACTGTTAACTCGCTCAATTTTGCATGACAATATCTATCTAATGTATGTAGTAATTCCCTGGAGTGGTCATAGGATGATAATTCATTTGGTAATTAGTAAGCATTCAAAGAACCTTCGATTTGAATCAAACAGAACATCTGCTTCAATTGTAACGGGAATTCAACTCATAGCTAATCACTAATTGGAGTTTACTTGATTCCCTCCATTCTACAGAATGTTGACTTCCGCTATTTTCTGAAACATGAAATCCTGGAGAATGATTACAGCACAGTTCGGCTGTTCCATAATCCCTTTCAAAAACAGCACTTCTGTTACCTGCCAGCAAATTTTTACTTGTAAAACTTACATCAACCAAAATTGTCACCTAAATACCCCCAGTATATTTTTTAATTCCAGCTTTTTCACAACTGGCATATT
Organism: uncultured Ignavibacteria bacterium; assembly: GCA_963832715.1. Classification (GTDB taxonomy): domain Bacteria; phylum Bacteroidota; class Ignavibacteria; order Ignavibacteriales; family Ignavibacteriaceae; genus DATFVA01. Next base: position 158,108 of record CAWHVB010000009.1, read on the forward strand.
ATTTTCTTCCTGTTAACCGTCTTTGAAATTATGAAAAAACTCTTATCAGGTGATAAAATCAAATGTTTCACCTGTGAAATGTAAGTTCCGGTAAATAATTCTAAACAAGAAAACATTACCGGTAATCAAATAAGAATCAAAAATAATTGTCTTTATTATCGGCAGGGCAGAGTGCAAATAACCAATGGCACGAATCCTGTTGAGGTAGTAAGAGCTTAAAAATTTATTGATCGTAACTAATTGATAAGAACACATAATAAACTAATCACAACAATGTAAGGAGATCTGTAATGGGTCAACAACAACTTCTTTTAATCGTTCTTGGTGTTATCGTAGTTGGTATAGCTGTAGTAGTTGGTATCAACTTATTCAACGCAAACGCTGAATCATCTACCCAGGATTCAATAGTTTCTCAGGGAACTAACATTGGTGCTATGGCACAGCAGTATTTTAAAAAACCCACTTCAATGAACGGCGGTGGAAACAGCTTTCTTAATTTTACTACAAAAGTATGGGACAATCTACCTCAAAAACTTAAAGTATCAACCGATGCAGATTGGACACAAACACCACCTACAGAATCAGCAAATAACGTTGTCTTTACTGCTACGCCTATAGACCAGAGTTATACTTGGTCGGTAATCACTACCGTAACAAAAGATTCAATTAACTCAATCATACAATAAAAGAAGATATTAATTTTCGCTTAAAAGGCTGTAAGATAATTACAGCCTTTCTTATTTTAAATCATTCCAGATAAAATACGGCAAAAATCTTTATCTGGATTTACTCGAACTGTCATTTTTTTTGTATAAAATCTAAGAACCATCCTTATTAACGTTATAATCAACACTTTATTTTTGGAATGAGAATTGTAGAGATAGTCTAAAAATTAATAACAATTGCAATTATAAAATGGTTGAATTAAAATTTACTGCGGAAAAATTAAACGGGCAGGCTATTAATGGATCACTTTCTGCTAATACATTTACTGAGGGAAAGAAAAAAATTCAGAGACTAGCCGAAAAAAATCAGCTAAAAATCAGGTTGATCGAAAAAAAATCCACTTTTCTATATAAGGTTAGAAAGGGCAACGAAAAACCAATCACAGGTGAACAAAAAGCCTATACCAAGAAAGAAGTTGTAGATGCTTTATCAAGGCTAGGCTACCAGGTGATTTCTGTTAATAAAAAATTACTTGACTATAACAGGAAGCCCCCCACTGCAGAAATAGTAACTTTTGTTAAAATCAGTTCAGAGCTACTTGATCAGAAATTACCATATAATGAAATACTCACTTTGCTAATGAATGATACTGAAAATAAAACTTTAAGGGATACTCTTAAGGAGGTTAACAACGACCTAAAAAAAGGAGCGGACAGCGAAGCAACTTTTATGAAGTATCAGACTGTTTTTGGAAAATTCACAGCTTATATGCTTGGATTAGCCTCTAAAAGCGGCAATATGGCGGAAATTTACAAAGCCACTGCAAAGTTTATGGAAAGAAGACAGGAGTTTAAGAAAAGTCTCCGGAGTGCTTTGATTACTCCATTAGTGACAATCTTTGTACTATTCCTGGCCGTAGTGTTCTATGTTGCTTATATCTTCCCCGAAACAGCAAAATTGTTTGTTCGATTTAAAATCGAACTTCCGCCTATGACAGCTTTCACTCTAAAAATGAGTGATTTCATGATGGATAATATGTATTTGCTGCTCGCAGTGTTTCTATTACCTCCTATATTATTCTGGAAATGGGCTACATCAAAAAAAGGAAATGTAATTTTTCACAAAATGTTATTTCAGCTGCCCCTTGTCGGGAATCTTATTCATAAGACAATTATTGAGGTGTACTGCAGAGTATTCTATACTTTGTACAGCGGTTCAGCCGAAAGTATTGAACCGATAAGGATAGCAGCAGAAGCGGCAGGTAATAAATACTTTGAAGAGCGTATCAAAAATGTGGCAATCCCACTTATGGTTAAAAAAGGAGTAGGAATGACCGATGCTTTTACTGCATCAGGAGTTTTTACCGAGACTGCGTTATCGCGTTTACACTCAGGTGAAGAAACCGGAACCATTAAAAATACTTCCCTCCAGCTTGCTAATTATTATGAAGCGGAAACAGTATATAAACTTAAAAACTTCATAGAAATAATCCAGGTTGTAATAGCCATGATAATCATGGTTGTAATGATTCTATTGACTCTTGTTTCTGCGGAAACAGCAACGGTACACCCTAAATCTCCCGGAATGGCAAATAATGTAACTTATATGCAGAGTGATAAAGTATGATCGAGACAAATCTGGAGATGACCGATAAAATCGGTTTTCTGCTTTTCAAAAAAGGAATAATTGACGCCGCAACTTTAGAAAAAGCGCTTAATGCTAAAGCTAATGATCCTAATAAGGTAAAAAGAAACCTTGCACAGATTTTAGTACAGGATTTCGGTTATGATCATGATACAATTTTCAGAGAAGTTGCAATATTATATGCTTTCCGTGAGCTTGATACCCGCCCGGAAGATATCCCCGAAAACAGACTCGACTCAATAAAACATATGATAACGAGTTCCGGTGATATATTAAAAGGCCAGATGCTCGAGCATAAGATAATCCCGTTCATGTACGATGAACGATTGAAAGATAAACTGATTCTTGCTGCAATAGATCCTACAGACCGTAATATTCCTAAAATCGCTTTCGGATTAAACGCTAAAAAATATGAAATCGTTTTTATAAGAAAGAAAGATTATGAAAAATTAATCTCCACGATTCTTCCTCCGGAAAATGTTTATCTCAAGATGATGGAGGAAATGGATGTTGAAATTAAAATTGAAGATGAAGAAAATTCGTTTGATGAAGACGAACTTGATGCGGAAATAAATAAAAGTGCTCTCATTAACCTGGTAGAAGCAGCACTTATAGAAGGGGTTAGAAAAGGAGCAAGCGATATCCATTTCGTCCCTAAAATGAATAATAAAACCGACATCCTGATTAGAATTGATGGCAATCTGCAGCATTGGCATACACAGGATGGAACGCTCCCAGAGGCGGTGGTAGCTGTTGTGAAGGACAGATCGAAGGGAATGGATCGGTTCGAAAGAGAAAGAGCGCAGGATGGATTTATTCAGAGAGAAATAGACGGTCATGTCATCAGATTCAGAGTTTCGGTTCTTCCTATGGTTGGAACTGAACTAAAAAATAAGTTTGAAAGTGTTGTAATAAGAATATTGGATGACAGAAAGGTTATTACCGATCTGGATAAATTAGGATTAACCGGATATGCCAGGCAGGCTTTCGTTAAAGCCATCAACCAGCCGCAGGGTATGGTTATCTTAACCGGTCCAACAGGAAGCGGGAAAAGTACAACGCTCGTAGCAGCCCTTTATCAGGTGATTGATCCTTCGCTTAATGTACTCACAGTTGAAGACCCTGTTGAATATGTAATACAGGGAGCACGCCAGTTAAAAATTGGATATAAGATGAATTTTGACCAGGCTATCCGGTCAATCCTTCGTCATGACCCGGATGTGGTTCTTGTAGGTGAAATGCGAGATAAAGAAACTGCAGAGGTTGCCATCAAACTTGCTAATACAGGACACCTGACATTTTCGACTCTGCATACAAATGATGCCCCCAGTGCTGTCTCCCGTTTATATAAAATGGGAGTTGAACCTTTTCTCATTGCTTATGCTATAAATATTATCGTTGCTCAGCGCCTGGTAAGGAGTTTATGTAATAATTGCAAGAAGAGAGTGGTAAATTTTGACGAAACTCTAATGAATGCTGCTGGCCTGAATATTGAGGAATGGAAGAATTATACGATCTATGAGCCGAAAGGATGTGAAAAATGCAATGGAACTGGTTATAAGGGCAGATTAGCCATTCATGAATCATTGTATTTTACAAAAGAGATAAGAAAAATAATTGTTCGTTCTGGTATTGAAGTTGATGAAGAAAAGATACGAGATCAGGCAAAGAAAGACGGAACCCTTACACTAAGAGATTCAGGACTTGATAAAGTGAAACTTGGTTTAACATCTATACAGGAAGTACTCGCAGCAACTACTGATGAATAAAAAATTAAAAATATAAATGCTTAATTAATTATGACTAGTAAAGAAACAAAAGATATTGCTTTAACGATCCCGGAAATCAAAAAAGTTTTAACGGCATTCTGTAATATGATCCCTCCTGTTTTACAGGGGCCCGACAGAGTAACATATCTTCTTGATAATATTGAAAAATTAGACTCCAACAAAAGAATATTGTTGAGGAACTACTTAAATAAGCTCCTTACCGGTATGATCGAAATGGATGCATCTGATATAGAGCTAGGAGGACATGGGAATGGCGGGTATATTTGGTTAAGGGTACATGGAGATAAAGAAAGGGTTAAAGAATTTATCCAGCTAAATGATGATGAAGCAGCAGTATTTATAATTAATATGCTTAATAGTAATCAGCGAAAACATCTCGCTTTAACCCGTAACCTTGATTTCAGTTATACATTCCATTATACAAGAAAAAATGTGGATGTCCGTTTCAGAGCAGATGCATATTTTGATCTTGATTCTCTGGCTTTAAATATGCGTGCCATAAACTCCACAATAAGACCGCTTGATTCTTATGGATTCCACCCTAATGTAGTGCGAACACTCAGTCACACTTATATTAAAAACGGCCTTACTCTAATTACAGGAATTACAGGTTCCGGCAAATCTACAACATTAGACGCCATAGTTGACGCCCATAATCAAATTGATCCTGCTCATGTGGTGATCATTGCATCTCCTGTAGAATATGTGCATACATCCAAAACCTGCATTATCCGCCATAGAGAGGTAGGACGGGATGTGCTTTCATTTAAAGATGGAGTAATTCAATCCTTACGCCAGGATCCGGATATAATTATAATCGGGGAAATGAGAGATCCCGAAACGATTATGTCGGCTCTTGAGGTTACCGATACCGGACATAAAGTATTTTCAACTCTTCATACATCTTCAGCCTCGGAAACTATCGATAGAATTGTTGCCGAGGTAAATCCGGCAGAGCAGGACCGAGTACGGCATAGATTAGCAGATGTATTGGTTTGTATTGTATCGCAAAAACTTGTACCGAGCCTGGATGGTAAAAGAGCTTTGGCAAAAGAAGTGCTTGTAGTAACTCCAAGCGTTAAAGCCGCAATTAAGAACAATAACGTCAGTGAAATATATATGATGATCAACCAGGGAGGCCCCCAGGGAATGATCACACTTGAACAGGACTTAAAGAGGCTGTATATGTCTAAGAAAATTTCCCTTGAGACAGCCATAGCATACGCAAATAATAAAACAAGAATACATCAAATATTATCGGCAGCATAATGAAACCATTAGTTTGTATCTACTGTGAAGGAACAGAGTTAAAAGCAGCAGTACTCTCAGCAGAGAACGGAAAGCTTAGAGTACTGAAAACGGCATCTACCGATGTTGTATCACAGCCTGCTTTAGCAACAGACGACAGCCTTGGAAATCTCCAGCTCGACACCGAGGATCTTCAGATAGACGGGTTGAGGAAAAGTACGGGCCCTGTTGGCACACCGCAATCAGAATCGACGTCGCTCAGTTTAATGAATGATGCTCTTTCGGGTATCAATCTTAATAATGCTCAATTCATACCTGCATTGACGGAACCGGCTATTTTCTACCACGTGTTTGAAGGTTCAAAATATCCAAAATCAGCTAAGGTAACCCAGGAAATCATTAATGATATCCAGGAAGCTAAAAATGTCTCAATCGATAGTGAAAACCTTGGATATATAGAGCTGGCAGACAAATCTCTTTTGTCTGTATTTCTCGGCGGGGAGGTTAGCTGTATAAAATTCATCAATTCCCTGGCTCGTTACAACAATAAAAGGTATTATAAGATACCTTCTGTAAAGAGTGCAGAAATTTCCCTGGCTTATTATGTATCAAAAAGGAAAAAGTTTTTCCCTGATGATAATTCACTCATTGTATATATAGGGAAAGAATACAGTAAACTTATTTTCCTGCACGGCAGAAAGTTAAAACACATTGGGACTACACTGGATATAGGAACCTCCAATCTCCATACATATGACGTATACTTTTCAAAGATACTGCTGGAAATGGAGAACGGGGGAATCTCATCGCTTGATAATATAATTGTCTGCGGCGAAGATGACTCTGAAAACCTGATCTTATCCTTTTATGGAACTTTTCCGGAAGCCAATGTATCCCGTCTTGAATTTGACGATCTGGATCTCTCCTCTCTTGATGAAGAAACTAAATCGAGGTTCTCAGCCTTTAGTGTTCCGATAGCAGTGGGAACAGAATTCATAGATGAAGAGGCAGAAGGTACAAAAGGGATCAACCTTTTACCCAGATATGTAAAGGAAGACCAGAAATTCATTCAGTTTGCATGGCATGGTTATTTGATGCTACCTCTTTTGTTTATCGCTACACTATTTATGACTCAATCAATACTCAAGAATCATCTCGAAATCGGTGAACTAGATCAGCAGATTACAGAAGAGACAATCGCAATGAGGCAGAACCAGGAGATCCTGAACGATATCTCTCAATTAAAGACTAAAATTGAAGGTTTCGACCAGACTCAGGCAATCCTTGATTCTGCATCGCTGGGAACCGGCGCCTGGACTGAGGTTCTTCAGAATATATCCGACTTTTTTGCAACCCGGCATAATCTCTGGCTCACTCAACTTTCTGTTGATGCCAGTAAAGACGTTGTCTTAATCGGTTACGCGATCAATAAAGATGTTGTAACCCGGTTTGCATATTCACTTGAGAATGCAACCTTAAAAAGTATGCAGTTTGAAGCATTACGCAACGAAAATGCTTATAAGTTTACCATTAGTTTTAGTTTATTAAATAACAATAAGAAGAGCGTAGTAAAATGAACAGAAAATTAAAAAGCACCCTTGGGTTAGTCGCTCTGCTTATTTTTATACTGGTTGTGGGCGGCGTATACATCCTGGTTTTTCAGAGAGGAGATCTCAAAGAAAGAAGAACCAAAGTTGAAGAAATGAAGGCACACTCTTATAATACCGCCGATCTGAAGGCACAGTACCAGGATTTGCAGGCACGATCATCTGTGCTTGATTCTGTGCTGGCAGCAAGGAAGTTCAATATTCCCAAAGATTTATCATCCATAAAATTCTACGATTTTGTGAATGATCTAAGCGACAGCTATTCTCCGGAAACCACAATTAATATAGAATATGCAGACATGCAGCCCGATAAAAACTTTTTCTTCCACGAATACAAACTGAGTGGAGGAGCAGCTTACAATGACGTTTGGCGTCTGATCTATGCTATCGAACAGAGTAAAGAACTGAAAAAAATAAATTCTGTTTCGCTAAGTAATCTCATTAAAACAGATGAAGAAGGAATGCCGCATTTCCTGGTTAACTATAACCTTGACGTTGCAGCCTACTATTCCAATGACAGCCGTTTTGCTACTTCAGCAATGGTCGAGAATAATCTAACTGCAAGACCATTGTATGATGCATTCTATCCGCTGATAAGAAACGAAATTCCTCCCAACCTTGACAACCTTCTTGATGTACAGGGAGCTAAATTATTAGCGCTTGTACCGGAAGGCGCTTTTATCGGCGACAGCAAAGGAAACACCTACTTATTATGGGAAGGCGAACAGGTTTACCTTGGCTATTTAACTAAAATAGACTATGAACGCAACAACGTAAGCTTTATCCTGAATAAAGGCGGCATCATAGAAAAAGTTGACCTCGGACTTGAAAAAGAGGACAGTAAAAAAGACAAAAAAGGCAAATAAATAAAAGAGAGATTGAAAAATGAAAACATTTACAATAACATTGTTATTAATGATAGGACTTGCATTTCAGTCTTATCCTCAGCAATACCTTGAGAACGAGTTCAAGGGATATACAAATCCCGATGAATTAGTTACTATGTCCGCTTCTCTTCCTTTTAATCAGGCTATTGATCTGCTAAGCAAGGTTAGCGAAAAATTCACCGGCAAGAATATCGTATCTACAGTGGATTCAGATTCCCCGATCGGCATTGAGATAAACAATATGCGATATGATAAAGCATTGGTCGTAATTGTACAATATGCCGGGTTAATGTATGAAGAAAAAGCAGATGTCATAGTGGTAAAAAAGAAGGGTGAATCTAATGAAAATCGGACTCCGGATAACTACGCGGCAGTTGACTCACGTGAAGTTAAAATTTCGGCCGTATTCTTTGAGCAAGACGAAAATGCTACAAAAGAGAGAGGAATTGACTGGAGAGTTTTACTTTCCGGAAAGGGCATAAATTTGGGGACGGAACTCAGCACCGGGGCCACCCCGACAAATACAAGTACGGGCGGAACCGGGACTGTGCAAAACACTTATAATATAACAGGAGATGGAACGTTCCAGAGTGGGAATTTCTTTGGAGATGTAACTGCTGCATTTAAGTTCCTGGAAACGGAACAGTTGGGTAATATTATAGCCAGTCCAAATGTGATAGTTAGAGAAGGTCAGCTTGGAAGAATCCAGGTCGGTTCTGATTTCTCAGTAAAACAGAAAGATTTTGCGGGAAACGTTGTTGAGAAGTTCTTCCCGACAGGAACAATAATCGAAGTAACTCCCTATGTTTATACCGAAGATGGGGTTGATTATACTCTCTTAAAACTTAATGTTGAAAGAAGTACGTTCTCCGCCAGTGAAACGACTACCGAAATAAAAAAGACTTCGGCAAGCACTCAGATTGTTATGCTGGATGGTGAAGAAACTATCCTGGGAGGACTTTATTCTAATGAAAAAACTTCAGAAAGAGTCGGTATACCTTTTTTGAAGGATCTTCCCTGGTGGGTCTTTGGTATTAGGTATCTGACGGGCAGTGATAAAGATGTAACCACTAAAAAGGAGCTGGTTATATTAATAAAAGCGGAACTTGTTCCTACTTTGAAGGAAAGATTAGCGGGACCAAGAGTCGATAATCCTATTAAGGAAGATCTACAGAAGAACAGAGAGAGGATTAAATATTACCAGCTTAATTCAATAACAGGGGATAAATAATTCGGTTGATATGGAAACTATTCTTATTGTTGATGACGATACGAACTTATGTTCAGTCCTTAGAGAAGAACTTGGTGAAGTAGGTTACGATGCTGAATCCGTAAGTAATGGAGACGATGCTTTTTCCTACCTCGTAAAAAAACCGGTAGATTTAATTCTGCTGGATTTAAAGATGCCGGGGAAAGATGGATTTGATGTCTTGAAAGAACTCGAAAAGAAGGAGATAAAAACGAAGGTTATAGTACTGACAGCATATGCTGATGTTAAGAGTGCTATTGACTCGGCCAAAATGGGAGCCAGCGATTTTATCAGTAAACCTTACGATTTTGATGAGCTTCTCATCACTATTCGTAAGGTCCTTCAACGGGATAATTAGTAAGATTTTACTCTTTTTGTGGATTACTATGAAACTCAGTTTAAGAATATTACTCATTAATTTTACCATTGTTGTCCTGATCCTGGGGAGCGCGGCTTTTGCCTTCTATTCAGTTATGTATAGTGTGCTTACCTCACAGCAATCAACGCAGCTGCAGAATTCCCTAAATGAGTTTCTTTATACTTACAGGGATATGCAGCAGAATTCCGATGATGATTTTTATAATATTATAGAAAACAATTGGACCAACTCAATTTCCCAAATAACCCTGACAAAGAATCTGGATTTCATTCTTGAGACACGATCGGGCGGAGAAAGTATTTCCCAATTTACAGGAAAGAAAGAAATAATCTTCCCGAAAGGAAGCTTCGATCTGAATACCTTCCTCAAGGAAAATCCATTTGTTTCAGTTAAAAATTTTACGAATGAAAAAGGGGTAATTTTTTATTACGGCCAGCTGATCTCTGCCGATATGCTTACGGATATTTCGGGAAAAATAAATGCAGATGTAGCTTTAATCTGGGATAATACCCCGGTAGAAATATCAAATGCTGAAAATAATACTAAATTCATTGTAAGTCTGAAAAATGCCTATACCGATTTAACAAGAAATGATAAATCTTCCGTGTATGCATCGGATGATGAATCATCCGACCTTGTTGCGGCCAATTTCAACCCCGGAATGACAAATAACAGCAAAATCTCATTCCTGGTTTTTAATACAATCCATGAAGCAGCCGATCTTAGGGCCAACATCCGTTACGTAATAATAATAATTGGGGTAGCCGGTTCATTACTTTCACTTATTCTCACACTTGTTTTTACTGATAAAATCAGAAAACAGGTAACACAGCTAAACCTTGCAACCGAAGCAACTAAAGCAGGTGATTTTAGTACCAGGATTGAAGTGAAAAGCAAAGATGAAATCGGCCAGCTTGCCGGAGCATTCAATCTAATGATGAATGAATTGAATAAGAATCAAAAAGCGAAAAATGAGTATTCAGAATTTATTACGCTTCTTAATCAGAATCCTTCGCTCGATGAAATATCAGATGCCGCATTAAAGAAAATTATCAGCACCTGCAATTTTACAGTTGGGGCATTGTATACGATTGATTCTGATACGATTAAAATTGTCAGTTCTTACGGAATAAAAAAGGATATCTTAAATGAGACTCCTGAATTATTCATCCCTGTGTTAAGAGATCATAGAGTTTTGGAAATAGATTCAGAAGAATCCCTTCCGGTAATTAACTCAGGACTAATTTCGTTTAGCCTGAAACACCTGATGCTGCAGCCGATTATATATAATAATAAGGTGATCGCAATTCTTGAGCTTGGAGGCATCGAGAAACCTACTAAAGAAGCAAGAGAGTATTTACAGAATATACAGGAACAGCTGGCAATCGGTTTGACAAATTCACTGGCTCTCGTCCAAATGGAAAAGCTCATCTCCGATTTAAAATCCCTCAATGAGAATTACCAGGAACAGAACGTTAAGGTTATAAAACAAAACGATTCTCTGACCCGACTGCATAGTGAACTTAAGCTGAAGGCTGAAGAACTTGAAGTTGAAAAACAGAAGGCAGAAGAATTGACCAGACTTAAATCTCAATTCCTTGCCAGTATGTCTCATGAACTAAGAACACCAATGAATGCTATTTTAGGTCTCACCGAACTCATGCTCGATGATACAACCATCAAGGCAAAGGACAGGGAAAGACTATATGTTGTTATGAACAGTGCCAAACGGCTAATGGGTCTGATTAACGACATCCTTGATCTATCAAAGATTGAGGCGGGCAGGATGGACGTAGCTCTCGAGGATTTCTTCCTGGAGGATTTGTTAGCAGAAGTAAATGCTTCCGTAACACCTTTGCTGGTTAATAAAAATATCGACTTCAAGGTTGTTAAAAAAACCGACACCCACATCATCGTTAATACCGACAAGGGAAAAGTCATACAGGTATTAATTAACCTGCTTGGAAATGCAGTTAAATTTACAAATGAAGGAAGTATAGAATTAAAAATCTCCAGCATAGATAATAAAGAATTGAAATTTGACGTCTCCGATACAGGTATAGGAATTTCCGGGGAAGATCAGAAAATTGTGTTCGAAGAATTCCGTCAGATAGACGGCACGACGACCAGAAAATATGGCGGCACGGGATTGGGGCTGGCTATCTGCAAAAAAATAGCTGCGCTAATGAATGGATCAATCTCAGTACAAAGCGAAAAAGGTAAAGGTTCCACTTTCACATTTATTATCCCTCTAGTAGTTGTTGAAAAGAAAAAGAAAGAGGTTGTTCCTCACCTTAATATTGAAAAGCTCATTAAAAACCGTCAGCATCCAATACTCGTAATCGACGATGATCCCGACGTAAGATATACTATTGGTCAATATCTTCTCTCGAAAGGATATGAAGTTGAGTATGCGGAAGATGGTGAAAAAGGCCTTCAAATGGCCATTGCCATCCAGCCCTTCGCCATAACGCTTGATATCATGCTGCCGAGGAAAGACGGCTGGAGCGTACTAAAAGAACTTAAGGGTAACCCGGAGACAGAAGATATCCCCGTAATCCTCGTGTCAATAATCAGCGATAAAAACCTGGGATATGGACTTGGGGCTTACGAATATATAGTAAAGCCTATTTCATCCGATAAGCTGACCCACGCTTTCAATGCGCTTGAAGAAAAGGCACACAAAAGAATAGAAAAAATTGTAATTGTTGATGATGATGAAAGCGTATTCGAGAACTTCAGAAATGAATTTATTAATGAGAATGTAAGAATTGACTATATTAAAGATAGTGAACTGGCTTTCAGCAAGATCAAAGAAGTACAGCCGGATCTTATCATCCTCGATCTCCTCATGCCTAAAATAGATGGAATAACACTTTCTCACAAGCTAAAGACCCATCGTGAAACCCGTGATATTCCGATAATAATAAGTACTAATGATGAGATGAGCGAAGATGATAAAGAATCTTTGAATCATATAGTAGAAAATATTACTGTGAAGACAAAAGGACATCCGCTTGATGTGCTAAAAATTGTCAGAGACAGGATACATCTCCAGGAAGATAATTCAGAGGATAACAATTCGATAGAATTACCGGAAGAACCAAAGTTAATACTTGCTGAAGAAATTCCTGTAGATGAAATAAATCGTGAGATGGAGGTGACTAGAAACGGTGATGTTCTAATCGTTGATGACGATCCTGACACACTGTTTACCCTGAATGAAATAGTTACTTCCTGTAACTGTAATACCAGGATGGTAAAAGGCGGTAAGGAGTGCCTCGAAGCCATTAAACTTAATATTCCTGATCTTATACTGCTCGATATAATGATGCCCGGAATGGATGGCTTCCAAACGTTGAATAGGATCAAACAAAATAAAGATTGGCAGAATATCCCTGTTTTTGCTGTTACCGCTAAAGCAATGGTAGAAGACAAAGAAATTATTCTCAGGGCATGGATTTGATGATTATATATCTAAACCAGTAAACTCTGCCTCAATGGCATTTAAGATCGAACGACTATTCTCCAAATTAAATACTGTGGTCAAATGAAAAAAATTTTAGTTATAGATGATCTCCCGGAAAACGTTTTCCTTTTACAAGACAGGCTGGAAAGCGAAGGATACGAAGTAATTACGGCGTATGAAGGTAAATCAGGGCTTAATAAAGCAATTTCAGAACAGCCCGACCTAATATTACTCGATATTATGATGCCTGATATAACCGGTCTCGAGGTTTGTAAAAAACTCGTGACCAACGAAGAAAGTGCTCATATACCAATAATTCTGGTAACTGCTAAAATAGAAGCTGAAGATATTAAAGAAGGACTTGAAGCAGGCGCTTTTGACTATATTAAAAAACCTTTTAACAGGATTGAATTACTTGCCAGGGTTAAGTCGGCATTGAAACTCTCCGATGCAAGGAAACAATTGATTGAAGTTGAAAGAAGTAAATTATTTGCCGCTACCGTTGTCACGGCAAACCACAAAATCAAACAGCCGTTGACCCTTATGAGTCTTTCAGCTGCTGCCATCAAAAGAGAAATTGGAAAAGAAATCATTTCTACAGAAGCAATAACTAAACGTCTGGATTATATAACTACAGCCATTAAAGAAATCAACAATATTCTTAACCAGCTTCATACCATCAAAAAACCGGTGCTTTCGGATTATGTTAAGAATATAAAGATGATAGATGTAGATAAAAAAGAAGAACAGATACCCTGATCAGATGAGCTTTTGAATCGTTGAAAACATAGTATCGAACTCATATGGCTTTGTGAGTGTAGCAGTAATGCCTGCTTCCTCCAGATTGAGTTTATCTTCCAGGCCCATACTTCCGGAAGACAATATAATAGGCATCTTAAAGTTTAATTCCCTTATTTTCTGGATTGTTTCAAGTCCATTCATTTCCGGCATATTAAAATCAACTATAACCATGTCCGCTTTTATCTCTTCTGTCAGTATCCGCAATGCTTCTGCCCCGGATCCGACTTTAATTACATTATAGCCGTTTGATTCAAGCATTTCTGCTAATAAATCCCTGAGCATCACTTCATCATCAATCAATAGGATAATTTTATCCGTAGGCGTTAACTTTTCGGTTACCGCCGGCTCGAAGGACGGCAGATAAACGTCGAATGTTGTTCCCTTCCCTAGAGTGCTTGAAACCTCTATATGGCCGCTGTGAGCCTTAATTATGCCATACGTGACATAAAGACCCAGGCCCGACCCGGTTTCCTTTACTTTAGTAGAAAAATACGGATCAAATATTTTCTGCAGATGATTTTCTTCTATTCCGGAGCCATTATCACTAACCGAGAAATGCACATAGTTTCCTTTATTAAGCAGCGGATGTTTAAATATCTTCTCCTCGTCAATTTTAAGATTTGAAGCTTCCAGCTTAATTTTGCCGTTCCCTTCAATCGCTTCTTTAGCATTTACACATAAATTTAAAAGCACCTGGTAAATTTCAGTTCCGTTCCCGAGAACATCATGGAGATTTTCTTCCACCCTGTTTTCAAAATTAATCTTTCGGGGAAATGTTTGTGATATTACTTTTGAAATTTCATTCATTAAACTATTCGGTTTAATAAGTTCTTTTCTTCTGGGTGTTGGTTTGCCGAAAGAAAGGAGGCCTTTTGTAAGGTCTCTTGCCCTCACAGAACAATTCTCAATGTTATCAAGTAATCTGTAAATGTTCTCGTTTTCCGGGATCCTTTTTTTCAGAAGATTCAGGCTGCCGAAAATACTGGATAAAAGATTGCTGAAATCATGAGCCATTCCGCTTGATAGTTTTCCAATTGTCTCGAGTTTTTGTGCCTGAAGAAGCCGGTTTTCAAGGGTTGTATTTAATTCCCTTGTCCTTATGCTGCTGATCGAAAAGGCAAGAAGTACTGCAAGCTGCTCGCTGTTATTTATTTCAAGAGTAGTGTATACGTCTTTCTTCTTCCCGACAATAATTGAAGCTATAAGTTTATCATCAAAAAAAGCAGGAGAAATGATCAATGATTCACATTGAAAATACCTTGTAAGGTTGAACCCGATATTATTCGGATAATTTAACGCAAGGAGAGAATGTTTATTTACATTAAGCCATTTAGTTATAAATGAGAAGTTGGCTCCCACTTCCCGTTCCATTTCTTTCTGGTTTTTTATTATTTCTTTATTGTCATTAATAAGAAATTCATATTTTCGTCCTTCATCAAAAATTACAACCACGCCAAAATCACTCTTCGTGAGTTCCACACTTTTTTTAAGTATCTCCCCGGCCAAACTGTATAGAGACTTTTCTTTAATTACGAGAGCCAGAATTCCCTGCTGCTCTTCCTGGAATTTTAGATTCTCCTGGATCAGATCGGAATCTGTGTATTCCTGCTTAGTATCCTGATGAATATTATGCACCTTAATAAAATATCCTTCAGGTTTTCCTTTAGCAATGAGCGGTGTAATTAAGATCAGTCTTTTATCGCTGGTTATCTGCAGCGGTTTTGAGATTTCCGATAAGCTTTCTTTAAGCTCATTTTCTTCAATTTCCAGAATTGAAAATAATGATTTGCCTTTTAGTCTCGTTAACCCGGTTAATAATTTGAATTGATGATTATACCAGAGGACCTTATATGAGGAGTCTATAACAGCATACGCGGAATCATCAGTTTCCAGAATATCAGTTAATGAATATTTAGAAACCAGGGATTTTGACATATTAGCAGCATCTCAATCTTGTTTGATTTCGTATTTTTTTATTTTAGTGTAAAGAGTTTTAGGACTGATCCCCAGCTGATTTGCTGTTTGAGTCCGGTCCCACCTATTCCTCTTTAATACTTTAGCTATATGTCGTTTTTCAATCTCTTCCATACTTAGCACAGCAAGATCTTCTTCGGACTCTGCTATGTTCGAAGTTTCCTTAAAAGAGGAAGTATGAGGAAGATTCAGATCATCCGGTTTAATACTGTCACCCTCTGCAAAGATAATTGCACGTTCGATAATATGCTCCAGCTCTCTGACGTTCCCTGGAAAACTATAACTGAGCAGTACTCTTTCTGCTTCAGAGGATAACCTCTTGGGGGATCTGATTGGTGACTTAGTAGAGAGAAAATGATTGGAAAGTAAAGCGATATCTTCCTTCCTATCCCTTAAAGGCGGAATGGTAAGGGTAATTACATTTAACCTGAAAAGTAGATCTCTCCTGAAATTTTTATTGTCAGCCTCTTCCAGCAGATTTCTGTTTGTAGCTCCAACTACCCGAACATTAGAAGTTAGATTTGTCACCCCCCCGATTCTTCTGTACTCGCCATTCTCTAAAAATCTCAATAATTTCGGCTGCAATGTAAGGCTGAGTTCGCCTATTTCATCAAGGAAAAGGGTTCCTCCATGAGCAATTTCCACCAAACCTTGTTTGGTACTTTTTGCGTCGGTAAACGCCCCTTTTTCATGACCAAATAATTCACTTTCTATCAGTTGATCCGGAAGTGAAGCGCAATTAATTACGACAAAAGGCTTATCATTTCTTGCAGAATGTTTATGGATATATTCTGCAAACAATTCTTTGCCGGTTCCTGTTTCTCCTTCAATCAGAATATTAGAGTCAGACATCGCCGACTTATTTGCAAGGTTAATGACTCTTTGAAGTTCTGCGCTATCCCCAATAATCGTATTTGAAAGTTTCTTGTTAACCTGGCTGGAGAGAATGGCATTTTTAACAATCAGTTCCTTATGTTCAACAGATCGGTTTATGGTAATGAGAAGCTCGTCGAAATTATACGGCTTGGTGATGAAATCATATGCTCCCAGCTTGATGCACTCGATTGCTTTTCGGATCTCCGATTGAGCGGAAAGTATAATTACCTGTAAAGAAGCATTATATTCAGATACAAATTTCAATACTTCCTCGCCGGATACTTCCTTCATATTGAGGTCCAGCAAAAGGATGTCGTAATTTTTCCTTTTGATTGCTTCAATTGCATATTGGCCATCGTAAACGGTATCTACAGAAAAGCCTTCCTCAAGCAGCTGCTCTTTTAATAAATAACAAAGTGTTTCATCGTCGTCACATACTAAAATCTTAGAATTTTTTGTCATTAGGACCCGATTTTAAAATGAAGCGAAATAGCCAATTTGGAATAAAAATCTCTATTTTTTATATTTGTAGCTCTCAATTTTTAGATGGGCGCGTAGCTCAGGGGTAGAGCATCTGCCTTTTAAGCAGAGGGTCGGTGGTTCGAGCCCACCCGCGCTCACTAAATCTTTCAGAAACCATCTTTATGCCTCCGCATTTGCGGAGGCTTTATTACAAAAATAATCAAAAACTACTATATTTAATATTAATATGTTAATTAAATAACAGCAAGTAATTGAGATGGCCGTGCTGTATGAATTAAACGCAGACCAGATGCCGGCAGTGAACCATTCATAAGCCCTGCGAATTAACCATAAAAAACCAACCGAATAGGCAGAAGGACTCTGCTAATTCAATAATTCCTAAAAGGTATTGAAAACTCCGGGTTGAAATCTATGACTATTTACGTTATTATTATAGCGAACGAGTGATTTTTTTCTGGATCTGAAGAATTTTATTTAATTGAGGATTGAATTTTGGGAGAAATAGTATTCTGGACAATTTTACGTATTGCAGTAATAATCCCCGTCTTGTGGATTACCAGAAGCTATATTGATTTTCAATTCTGGTGGACGATAGTTTTAATGTCTGTTTACGGAGTTGTTATTCACCCGGCAGTAATACATTACAGACTTTTTGAGGAAAAGAATAAGGAGATAATTAATGAGACTCTTTGTTCTTCCTGTAAACATTTTGATCGTTCAGCTGTACTTTGCATGAAGTACGACAAACATCCAACTAAAACATTTCTTCCCTGCGAAGGTGACGATTGGACCCCAAGGGTCCCCAACAGAGGAACAGAAGATATCTATAATCAGTAGCAGGTTTTTTTAGATAGTCCCTTCTTCTTTGTCGCATTATGATTGCATCTTTATTTTATTTCAGGAGACAATTAAATAATTTATTGTCAATTGAGGTTTGTTATTTTTATATCAAATGAAAAAAGACAATACTCGTTTCATTTATATAGATTTATTGAGGGGCTGGGCATTAATTATTATGATAGAAGTACATATTTTTAATGCCTTCCTTGACCCGCCTTTAAAAGAATCCGGGTGGTTTCTTATACTCAATTTTATTAATGGGCTCGTAGCTCCTGCATTTCTGTTTGTCAGCGGGTTTGCTTTTGCAATTTCTGCAGGGAGAAGACTCAATGAATTAAGGAAATTTGGAAAATACTTCTGGAATAAATTAGCTCGAATCGGACTGATTTTTCTGGCCGGATATTCACTTCATGTGCCTTTTTTCTCGTTATCCAAAATAATTGATCATTCCGCATACTCTCACCTGATTACATGGTTTAATGTCGACATCCTTCAATGCATAGCAGCCGGATTATTACTGCTGCTGACTTTAAGACTTCTGATAAAAAAAGAAATTGTGTTTTATCGTGTAGTATTATTTTTAGCAATCTTCATAAGCCTTATCTCTCCTGTTATCTGGAAAATAAATTTTGAAAATTTCTTGCCTCTGATTTTCGCCGATTATCTGACTCCAAACCAGGGATCATACTTCCCATTGTTTCCCTGGTTGTTCTTTCTCCTCGCGGGAGCAGTATTTTCTAAGTTTTACATAACTTCCAGGAATGAAGATAGAGAATGGGATTTTATTAAAAAACTTGGCTTTTATAGCTTGATTCCGATAATCCTTGGACACCTGTTCCTTTCCGGTTTATTCAGTTCAACTGTTTTTATTATCCGACCCAACCCTTTGTTTATATATCAGCGCATAGGATATATACTCCTGATCGCCTCTTTTTTTTGGTATTTCGCTGGTAAAAGAAAGACGGAGAAAACTTTCGTGCTTGATGTAAGCAGAGAGTCACTTCTGATATACTGGCTTCATCTTGAAATAATCTATTCAAAAATATGGGATGGGAAAAGTCTTCAGGAAATTATTGGGGCCCAATTCGATGCTATATCATGTCTGGCAGCGACAACTTTACTGCTTGTGTTAATGATAATTGTCGCTAAATTTTGGGGCTGGTGCAAGCAAAAATTTCCTAATTATGCCAGGGCGGTTACTTATGCTGTAATCCTGATAACAACCCTGATATTCATGCTTCGATAATATTATCTTTATAAAGAAAGTGTCAATGCAAAGAATAACTTCCATAGGAGAAATATTATATGATGTGTATCCTGATAGAAGGACTATTGGAGGGGCATCATTCAACTTTATCTATCACATTCATAAACTTACAGGTGAGGGTCATTTTGTAAGCTGTGTCGGAAAGGATAAAGGAGGGGCTGATATTATAAATTTCCTGGAGACAAACAATATTCCAGCAGACTTTATACAGATTGATAACCGCCACCCGACAGGAGAATCAGCAGCATTCCTCAATAACATGAAAATCCCTTCCTGGAGGATTAAAACAGAAACTGCTTACGATTATATTGGATTAAATGATAAAATCGAATCCTTAATAAGTGATAATACCGACTGTATTTATTATGGTTCTCTCGCTCAAAGGAATTCGGTAACAAGAGATACTATTCATCACTTTTTTGACAGAGACTTGAAATATTTTTGTGATTTGAATATTCGTCAGAACTTCTATACCGGAGAGTTAATTAAGAATTGTATTAAATCTGCTGACATTCTGAAGCTAAACATTGAAGAACTCTATCTGGTCAACAAATTGCTGCTGGATAAAAGCTTTGATACGGAAGAAACTCCGAAGAGACTGATTGATATGTTTAAAATGGATCAATTATGCATCACATATGGAGAACATGGGGCCATAATCTACGAAGGAGATAAAAAAAGTCGTTATGAATCAAAAGTTAAAAATGTAGTTGATACAGTCGGGGCCGGAGATGCGTATGCATCAATCCTGTGTATTGGGTATTTACAAGGATGGCCTATTGAAAAAACTAATGATATCGCCTCGAAATTTGCCGGTGAAATAGTCAGGATCAATGGAGCTCTGCCGGAAGGTTCTGATTTATATGAAAAATATAAAGAATTGATTATTGAATAACCCCGAGAGCTATGAAAAAATAATGACTTCCCCTGAAATTAAAAACCTTCTCTGAAATCAATCAGAAGTGACTGGTATCTTTTTTAATTTGTTTCCGTTTGTCAAGGAATTAATAGTTTCAATTATGTCGTTTACCATGTTCCGGTCTGCTGAATTATTTAAATATTTCATTGCATCCTCAACAAGGGTTTTTGCTTCATTAAAAATGATTTCTTCAAACCTCTGTTCAGTTGAGAGTAAAATTTCCTTCAGAGAATTAATAAGTTTTAGAATCAGAACAACATCTTTTTTACCATATTGTCTGATGGGGGCAAAGCAATAGTACAATAATGTTGCATTAGATGGATTTCTAAGTAAAATTCGAGGGACTTTCTTGTAATATATCAACCTTTTCTCTTTTAGAGAGAGCTTATATGTTATAAGGTCCGTAATATAATCAATGGCTTTAATAGCGGTTCCGGGATCGTTGATCCCCGGACTTAAAGCTTTTACCGCAGTTTCGGTAATCTGCTTGAAGCCCAGATAATAATTCTCCTCTACAATTTCCTCTTCGAAAAATATAAAGTTGCCGAGAATCTGTTCAATTATTTTCTTTTCAACATTATTGCTGATCTTTGCTAACGGAGAGCCTTCAAGAATAAAAGATCCAATGGGAATCACAATTTCAAGTCGGGCATTTTTTTTCGTCAAAATACTTAAAATTTTGTTCTGCTCTATTCTTTGCAGATAACCCGATTGAGGACTCATAATGCTTTTCCAATTGTCAGAGTCTTCAAAACCTGACTCATCAGGATTCTCATTTTCTTCTTCCTCCTTTTTCATTCCATCAAGAGTCTGTTTATAAATCTCCTGAAGAATATTACCAATTTGAATCGAGTTAGAGATGGAATGGATGAAATAAACAAAAAGGATCAAACAGACTATTCCGAAAAACACTCCTATAAATACGGCAAAAGCAGGAACTGAGATACCAAAATGCCTGGAATCAATATTTATCATAATAATGAAGCAATAAATTAAAGTTCCCACATAAAAACCCAGAACCACCTGGTGAAATTTTCGTGAAATCAATCCCGGAATGATTCTGGGTGAATAATTAGTAGCCGCCTGGTTGAAAACAATCATAACCATGGTGAAACTAAAAACAGTAAGCGATATTACCCCGCCTGCTATAGTACTTAGAATTATTCTCGCTGTATCTTTACTCGATATCATCAGTACGGGGAAGTATTTTATAAAGTATTCGGTGCCCCCTCCTGATTCAAGGAGAATCATTATAAGACTAATAACAAAGAATATTATGCTGATTAAAGTGGGATAAAAGCCAATGCTATTAGATAGAAGGTGATACCATACTTTTATTTTATAGGTAAGTTTATTCATATTCGCCTTCAATTTATTCATGATATATATCTTATCTTATGAATTGTATCACGGCAAAGACGGAACTATCAACTTCGATTTATGTAGATTGTCTTCGTGTTATCTCTTATCTTTTATTTCCAAATTTTTAGTCATTATAATTCATTAAAGGATAATGAATACAAGTAAAAGTCAGCGTTTGTTTGAAGAAGCCAGGATGGTCATCCCGGGCGGGGTCAATTCGCCGGTAAGAGCGTTTAAATCAGTTGGTGGTCACCCGCTGTTTATAACAAAAGGAGAAGGTTCCAGGATATATGATGTTGATGGCAATAGTTTTATAGATTACATAGGAAGCTGGGGACCGCATCTTTTTGGGCATAATCCGCCTTTCATAATGGAGGCTCTTGAGACAGCCCTGAAAAGCGGAACAAGTTTTGGAGCACCGACAGCCCTGGAAGTGGAAATGGCCAGGTTAATTACGGAGCTTGTTCCTTCTATTGAAATGGTAAGAATGGTGAATAGCGGAACTGAAGCAACTATGAGTGCAATCAGAGCTGCCAGGGGCTATACGAACAGGGAAAAGTTCATTAAGTTTGAAGGGTGCTATCACGGACATGCTGATTATTTTTTAATTAAAGCCGGATCGGGGGCGCTGACTCTTGGAATTCCAACCAGCCCGGGTGTAACTAAAGGAAACGCCGCAGACACCTTGCTTGCGGATTATAATGATATTGAGTCCGTTAAAAATTTAGTAAAGGCCAACAAAAATGAAATCTCGGCTATCATCATTGAACCAATAGCTGGAAACATGGGCGTGGTAAAAGCTTCTGCAGATTTTTTAAATGCCTTAAGAAAAATATGCGATGAGGAAAACATTGTCTTGATCTTTGATGAAGTAATGACCGGTTTTCGCGTTGCCAAAGGCGGAGCGCAGGAAATTCTGGGAGTTAAACCTGACATAACTACATTTGGGAAAATTATCGGTGGTGGATTGCCCGTCGGAGGTTTCGGAGGGAAGAAAGAAATTATGGAAATGCTCGCCCCGGCCGGACCTGTTTATCAGGCGGGAACGCTAAGCGGTAATCCTCTTGCTATGGCTGCCGGATATGCTGCATTAAGACATATCAAAGATAATCCCGGAATTTATACTGAACTTGAACGAAACGGGGCTATACTGGAAAAGGGACTGCAGGATAATCTGAAGAAACTTGGAAAGAAATTCGCTTTAAACCGGGTGGGATCTATGTTGTGTATGTTTTTTACCGAACAATCTGTATCGGATTTCAGGTCAGCAATTACATCTGATACAGAACTTTACGGTAAATACTTCCATGGCATGCTTGAAAGAGGAATATATCTTGCTCCGGCACAATTTGAGGCTGTGTTTATCTCAACAGCTCATTCTGATGAAGATTTGGAAGAAACCATCAAAGCCAGTTATGATACTTTGAAATCGATACTTTGAGAGGGATTCTTATCTAAAAAATGCAATGTAGTCTGTTAATGGCGGTACAATATTTTCAGCTCTTAGAAGAGCGGCGATTTGAGCACGATGGTATGTGGAATGATTAATTACATGTGTTACTATTTGAGCCAAAGTATTTTTATACGCTATCCCCTTTGAGTTAACATAAGAATAGGTTTCCTGCAAATCATTTTCAGGTTTATTGATTAAGTATTCTTTCCAATCATCGGAGCTCCTTCTAAACAAGGCTTCCATTTCCCCGGGTGTAAGCATTTGCCAGAAATCTTTGAATTCATATTTTTCATTTTTCACTCTGTTTAACCAAAGTATTTCTGAAATGATTATATGCGAAAAAAGTGAAAATAGTTTGAGATTAGTTGTATGGTTTTCAGTTAAAGAATGAAAAATTAAATCATTCGCCCATTTGTTATAGTCGATTAAATTCAAATAATATTCTTTCATTTGACCGCCTCCCTGGCGATGGGCGGCCAAACGTAATTCAGAGCACCTGGAAAATCTTTTTCAATTAAATGTTTGATTCTTCCCGCATCTATAATAAGATTTAGGGTCTCATCTTTTAGTGATCTTGTCCATCCGAGGACTACCTCGAGAGCGGCCAATGTTTTAAGGATGGCTTTGAGAGCGATAAAAGCACTGCCATCAGCATCCTCTCTTAAATACTTTAAATCTTCCTCTTCAGTATCCGTTCGGGTGGACGAAATAGCCCTGGTTATTTTAACAGGGGCTAAGGTATGGTACCATTGAATCACCTCATAACATTCGACAATTTGATGAAGCTTAACCATATCTGTATTTCGAGGAATTACAGATGAAACAGCAGAATGCTCTTCTATCTCATTCATCAATTCTTTCAGATATACAGCTGCATCTTCATAATATTTTGTAGAAAGAAATGATAGTTGGTTTTCCGGAAGTTCCTTTGCTGCGATTTCTTCAATGTTGGAAAGATCTTTGTCGAATTCCCCTGCATATTCTTTAATCAGATTTGTCGTTTCGGCGAAGGTTTTTTGAAGTTCTTCAATAAAACTAGATCCATTCCCCTTGTTTTCTTTTTCTCTTTTCTCTTCCATAGAAAACAATTTGCACCTGCCGGTAAATGAACAATGTTCACACCACCTGTCGCAATAACTAAATATTGAGGGGATAAATTTATTTTCCTTGGCTGTCATGTTATCTATGACCTTAAGTATTTAACTCTTTATCCTGACCGGGTCAAAAGATCCTGACTTTTATAAAATCACTCAACAGCAATAGGGATTTCATCTTCATCTTCCGGAATTACTTTTGCTATATCTGCGATGGAATCTCCTTCATTAAGACGGATAACTCTTACTCCCTGGGTGTTCCTGCCCATAACCCGGATATCCTTCACGCTTTGACGAATTACCATTCCGTGAGACGATATTATAACAAGCTCATCACCATCAACCACATCCATCATGGCAATCATTTTTCCTACCTTGTCGTTGGTTTTTACAGTTATTACCCCCTTACCTCCTCGGTGAGTGATTCGATAATCATTTATGTCAGATCTTTTACCATAGCCTTTTTCTGTAACTACCAGGATATTATCATTGCGTTTAATAACCAGCAGCCCTACAACAATATCTCCCTTAGCAAGCCTGATTCCTCTTACTCCCGTAGCAACCCTTCCCATATCCCGAACATCTTTTTCAGCAAAGCGGATTGCAAAACCATTTCTGGTACCAAGCACAATATCATTGTTTCCATCTGTCATTTTGACGGAAATAAGCCGGTCATTTTTAACAACATTTATAGCATTAATTCCGCCTTTACGCACATTTCCGTAAGCAGAGAGAACCGTTTTCTTGATTGTTCCCTGCTGGGTTGCCATTAAGAGATAATGACTATCATCAAATTCTTTTACTGTAACAAAAGCAGTAATGTTCTCTTCTTTATCCTTTTCAATCAGGTTAAGAATGGATCTCCCTCTGGATGCACGCCCCCCTTCGGGAATCTCAAAAACTTTAAGCCAGTAACATTTACCAGTATCTGTAAAGAATAATATATACTGGTGTGTGGAGGCTATGAACATATGTTCTATAAAATCATCATCCTTCGTCCCTGCTCCGGTTACACCTTTACCGCCCCGTCCCTGCTTACGGTAACCGCTTACCGGGAATCTTTTAATAAAGCCTTTGTGACTCATCGTTACAACAACATCTTCCTCTGCAATTGTATCTTCAAGAGAAAATTCTTCGTAATCATAAACAATCTCTGTCCTCCTTGCATCACCGTATCTCTCTTTTATCTGAAGGAGTTCATCCTTTATAATGGAATATCTTTTTTCTTCACTTTCTAATATCCCCTTCAGTCTTTCAATCATTTTGATGGTTTCTTTGTACTCAT
Source organism: uncultured Ignavibacteria bacterium (assembly GCA_963832715.1). Taxonomy (GTDB): domain Bacteria; phylum Bacteroidota; class Ignavibacteria; order Ignavibacteriales; family Ignavibacteriaceae; genus DATFVA01. The sequence continues at coordinate 183,401 of CAWHVB010000009.1, forward strand.
CCTCTATTTTCTTTCTTTCAAGACCAGTTAACCGCTGCAGCCTCATATCCAGTATTGCTTTTGCCTGAATTTCACTGAGTTTAAATCTGCGCATCAGGTTGTTTTTTGCGGTCTCGGTATCCCTTGATTTTTTAATTGTTTCAATAACTGCATCTATGTTATCCAGTGCAATTATGTATCCTTCCAATATATGGGCTCTTCGTTCTGCTGCATCCAGTTCATATTTTGTTCTTCGGATGAGCACATCCATCCTGTGTTCAATGAAATGCATCATCATCTGTTTGAGAGTAAGTACCACAGGAGCCCCGTTTACCAGGGCGAGCAGAATCACTCCAAAAGTTGTCTGCATCTGGGTGTGTTTGAACAGCTGGTTAAGTACCACGGATGGCTGAGCATCACGCTTTAACTCAATTACAACCCGCATACCATCCCTATCAGATTCATCCCGGATATTCGATATATCGGTTAATTTTCCGGCACGTACCAGGTCGGCCATTTTCTCGATAAGGTTAGCTTTGTTTACCTGGTATGGAAGTTCTGTTATTATGATATTTTCTTTGTTATTCTTGAGTGTCTCTATATTTGCCTTCGCACGGACAATGATCCTTCCCCGACCGGTTTTATAGGCCTCCTTCACCCCTTCATAACCAAAGATAATCCCGCCTGTGGGGAAATCGGGAGCAGTGACAATCTTCATTATTTTTTCATCGGTTATAGCGGGATTCTTTATGTATGCGATGAGACCGTCAATGATTTCAGTAAGGTTGTGCGGTGGAATATTGGTAGCCATACCAACTGCTATTCCGCTTGCGCCATTTACTAAAAGACTGGGCAGGTATGAAGGGAGAACAACAGGTTCCTGCAATGAATCGTCAAAATTAGGAGCAAAATCTACTGTGTTTTTATCAAGGTCGCGAAGCATTTCGTCTGCAATTCTGTGGAGCCTTGCCTCAGTATAACGCATAGCAGCTGGTGAATCACCATCAACCGAGCCGAAGTTTCCCTGTCCATTCACAAGCGGATATCTTAAAGAAAATTCCTGAACCATTCTTACCATAGAGTCATAGACGGCCGTATCTCCGTGCGGGTGATATTTACCAAGAACCTCTCCCACTATTCTTGCAGATTTTTTGTACGGTTTATTATATGCCAGGCCAAGTTCATGCATTCCAAATAAAACTCTCCGGTGAACAGGTTTTAATCCGTCCCTCACATCGGGCAGGGCTCTTGCAACGATTACCGACATAGAGTAATCGATGTAAGAAGATTTCATTTCTTCTTCTAATGAAACCGGAACTATTTTTTCAAAAATCGTCGCCATATTGAATTTCTTTTTAGTTAAATCTTTATAATTAATTATATATCAAGGTTTCTAACATACTTAGCATGTTTTTCAATAAATTCTCTTCTGGGCTCTACTGCATCTCCCATAAGAGTTTCAAATATTTTATCAGCAGTTGCAGCACTATCAAGAGTAACCTGAAGAACAGTTCTCGTCTCCGGATTCATTGTGGTTTGCCAAAGCTGTTCAGGATTCATTTCCCCCAGACCTTTGTATCTTGATATGGTTACACCCTTAACAGAACCTTCTTCTATCATTTCTTCAACCACTTCTTCTGCATCCCCTTTTCCATCAACTTTAAGCCGTCTTAATATCTCGTCTCTTTCTTTATCGTCGAAGGCATAGAATTCCTGCTTCCCTTTTTTAACCTTATATAATGGCGGCTGAGCAATATAAACTTTTCCTGAAGTAATTAAATCGGCCATATAGCGGTAAAGAAAGGTTAGTAGTAATGTTCTAATATGACTGCCGTCGACATCCGCATCTGTCATCAGTATAACTTTTCCATACCGTGATTTGGTCTGGTCAAAATCGGGACCAAGGCCGGCGCCTATTGCCGAAATGATTGCTTTAATCTCATTGTTTTCCAGGATCTTGTTCATTTTTGCTTTTTCTACATTAAGGATCTTTCCTTTGAGAGGAAGAATAGCCTGGAACCTCCTGTCCCGGCCCTGCTTTGCAGAACCGCCGGCGGAATCACCCTCGACAATATAAATTTCACAATGTTCAGGATCGGTAATCGAACAATCCGCCAGTTTGCCAGGAAGGTTCATACTATCAAGAGCATTTTTTCTTCGCGCCAAATCTCTTGCTTTCCTTGCCGCTTCCCTCACCTCTGCTGCTCTCATACATTTTTCGATCACTTTTTTACCAACGGCAGGATTCTCTTCAAGAAATTCTGAAAGTTTTTCTCCTACAAGTGTTTCAACTGCTGATTTTGTTTCGCTGTTGCCTAGTTTGGTTTTTGTCTGCCCTTCAAACTGTGGGTCAGCTACTTTTACAGAGATAACAGCGGTGAGACCTTCACGGAAATCATCCCCGGTAAGGGTGATTTTATCATCTTTTATCAGTCCGTTCTTTGAAGCATAATTATTCATAGTCCTTGTCAGCGCAGTTTTAAATCCGACAAGGTGAGTGCCGCCTTCGTGAGTATTTATATTATTGACATAGGAGAAAATGTTTTCGCTATAACCGTCGGTATATTGAAAAGCTATTTCAACCGGGGTATTGTCTTTCTCTCCCTCGATATAAATTGTTTTATGAAGCGCCTGCCTGGATTCATCAAGGTACTTAACAAACTCAATGAGTCCCCCTTTAAAATGAAAACTTTCCTGTTCACCATTCCTCAAATCATTAATATTAATGGTAACATCCTTATTCAGGTATGCCAGCTCTCTCATTCTTTCCGCGATTGTATCAAATTTAAATTTGTCAATTTTAAAAATTTCCTGATCGGGGAAAAAAGTAGTCTTTGTGCCGGACTCATTCTTTTTTGCTTTTCCGATTTCTGTAACAGGTTTAACAGGAAATCCTCTTCTGTACTCCTGGAAATAAACTTTTCCGTCCCGTTTAACTTCTACCTTGCACCATTCCGATAATGCATTTACAACCGACACGCCTACACCATGCAAACCGCCGGAAACCTTGTAAGTGTTTTTATCAAATTTTCCACCGGCATGAAGAACAGTCATTACTACTTCCAGCGCTGATCGTTTTTCTTCGGGGTGCATATCTACCGGAATACCACGTCCATTATCCTCGACTGTAAGACTTTCATCTTTATTTATTGTAATATCAATTTTATCTGCATATCCGCCCAAAGCTTCGTCTATACTGTTATCCACAACTTCATTAACAAGGTGATGAAATCCTCTTGTACTGACGTCTCCAATGTACATCGCCGGACGTTTTCTTACTGCTTCAAGACCTTTCAGTACATTTATATTTTTAGCGCTATATTCACTCGTTGAATTTGCTTTTGCCATAATTTTTCAAACCATTCTTTTAGTTTTTTCCACGGGGGATTTCACTGAAATTTAATCCCTTTTATTCTTTCTTCTTTAAAATAATTATTTACCTTACTAACTATAAGATTTTCCTGGAATCTGAGTTCGCTTCTCAATATTGAATTTTCTACCTTAATGAAAAGTGTTTGTTTTTCAACCTTTACCGGTTTGACTACCTTTTTCAACTCGGGAAAAATGTCATAAAAACCTATAATGACATCAGACTGTTTGATTATTTTTCTGATGGGTGCCAGGCCAGGATTTTCATTTAAAATATCCCCGATCCTTTTAAATTTTTCAGGCATCAGCTATAACACCATTTTTTATTCTGAACACGGCATCTTCATCTTTCATTTCCAGAAAGGAAAGATTAGTGAAATCTGTAAGAGTTATGAATGCCTGACCCACCTCTCTCAGATATTCGCTTATTTTAATCGATCTTTCCGTATCGAGTTCGCCGAATACATCATCCAGAAGAAAAAGCGGAGTTTTTCCGGTAATCTCTTTCAGATAAAAGAATTCTGCAAACCTCAATACTACCTGAAAGGTTTTATGCTGACCCTGTGAACCATATGTCCTAAGGTTGATTCCGTTTATTTCCATGATATAATCATCCCGGTGAGGCCCGATCAGATTTGCCGATCTTCTGAGTTCATCTTCCTTTCGTTCTTTTAACAAATTCATAAATCGATCTTTAATTTCGCTGCCATTAAAATCATCTAAATAAGAATATGAAATACCGGGAACCTCGCTTTCATCCAGTATAACTTTATAAGATTCTCTTATGTATTCATTGAACTCTTTAATAAAACGTAGTCTGTGTTCTATCAATTCTGTTCCGGATTCTACCATTTTTTCTGTCCATGCATCAAATTCTGAACTAAAGTTTGTATGCCTGAATTCTTTCATTTTAGTTAATAGAGAAGATCTGTGACGCAGTATTTTATTATAATCCAGTAGTATTCTCAGGTATGTTTCATTTGCCTGCGAAATAACGGAATCAATAAATTTTCTTCTTTCAGATGGAGAGCCCTGTGTTATTGCATGATCTGCAGGAGTTAAAATCACAACAGGAAATCTGCCTATTACTTCAGTAGACCTGGACACATTTTTACTGTTCTGAAAATAGTTTTTTTTGTTCTCCTGTAAAGAGTATATTACTTTTACTCTATCACTGGTTATATCTGAAAATAAGCCGTCGATTTCAAATTCCTGTTCACCAAATTTCACAACCTCGTAATCCGTCTTTGCATTGAAACTTTTTGTGGTACATAAATAATAAATCGATTCCAGTATTGAGGTTTTTCCTTCTCCGTTTCCTCCTACTATATAATTCAGCTTACCCGAAAAATCTAAACCTGCTTCTTTATGAACCCGAAAATTTCTTAAATGGATGGACTTCAATATCATATCAATTATTTAAACGTACAGGCATCAGCAGCAGCATCAATTCTTCATTTTCCTCTGTTTTAGATGGTTCAATAATACAAGCTTTCGTAGGTGAGTGCAGTTTGAAAATAACCTGTTCATCATTTATGTGTGTAAGTACATCGTTAACGTAACCGGTATTAAAACCTATGTCCATTGAATCACCCTTATATTCACACTGTATATTTTCTTTTGCGCTTGAACCATGGTCTATATCTTCAGCTGATACTTCAAGATTATCGCTGCTGATCGAAAATTTTACCTGCTTTGAACTTGCTGTCGAAAACAACATCATTCTCTTCACTGTGGAAAGGAGATCGTTGGTTTTAATTGTAAGAATATTTTCGTTTTCTAATGGGATTACACTGTTGTATGCTGGATATTTTTCGCCAATTAGTCTGGAAATCAGCTCCAGTTCTCCAAGTTTATAGGATATATTGGTTTTACTGAGATATATTTTGATATCAGTATCACCTATGAGTTTTGTAAGTACGGATATCGCTCTTTCCGGAATTATATATTGTTCATCTTTTGAGGATACAATTGATTTATTTATATATTTAACCAGCCTGTGTCCGTCGGTGGTTACAAATCTTAACCCTTCCTCGGTGAACTCCATAAGAGTTCCTGTCATAGCTGGACGCATATCCTCTTTGCTCATTGCAAAGGAAGTCTGATCGAGCATTTTCTTCAGATCCTGGCCACTCATTACTATTTCTTTTTCCTTTGAAACTTCTGGTATATCCGGAAAATCATCTGAAGGAGAATAGCTTATATTATAAACTCCATTGTCTGTCTGAATTATTAACTTTGTATTCCCTTCTGTAACAAAGCGTATCTGTGTATCACCCAGCGATCTTATAATATCATAAAATAATTTCGCAGGAATAACCATTTTTATGTCTTCCTCGGAAGGAACATTAAGAGATGAGCGGAGAGCAATTTCCATATCCGTTGCACTCACTGTCATCAGACCGTCTTTAATTTCCACGAGAAAATTCTCCAGCACAGGCATTGGTGTACGGCCTGGAACAGCGGGAATAATTTTAGATAATAGTTTTTCTAAAACTCTACTGTTTACTTTGAATTCCATTGACTCATTCTCCTTTTAAAGCATATAAAAATAGTAAAAAAGGCTACTAATCTCAATGAATTTAGCCGGTATAAATTAGGTTTTTCGCTTATAAACGGGGATTTATTTAAGCTGAAATATAACACATGGAACCGGTATAATAAAAACTAATTTAATTAACAGCTTATTAATTAATATTAAGTATTTATTTAAAAATTAATAATAATAATAAAGATGTTTATATGTTAGTTGAGGGTAATTATACTCTTAATTAAACATTTAATCACATTTTTAATTAATAAGAATGTTGATAACAATTTGCAAAATCAGAGTTACTAACAGACCATGTATAAACCATGGCTTTTCAACATGTTTGCCGGGGGTTGTTAACACCTTTCCAACAAAATTAATTTTGATATATTAACCAAATTCACCACATTAATTGTTTTCCGGGCTGCTTAAGCAATTACAAAAGTTTAAAATTTGTTTATATATATGAGGATGTTAAGAGGCCGGGAATAGGCCTGTTACTTATTATTCAGCGAAAAACTTATTAGTGTGCAGAATTATGTATGATGATGCCGGATTCTTTTGAAGGATATTACCATTTACTAACTCAAAAGATCGTTACTTAAACTAAGAGCACTTTAATTCTATTTGAGTACGAACACTGTTTACCGTATCCTTTAAAGATTGGTCTTTCGACATCGATTCTTCTATTGTTGTGCAGGCATGAATAACGGTGGAATGATCCCTTCCCCCGAAATGAAGTCCTATTGTCTTAAGTGAAGACTTAGTCAGTTCTTTTGATAAATACATTGCAACCTGGCGTGCAAGAACAATTTCTTTTTTTCTGGTTTTATCCCGGATCTTATTTTCAGCAATATTTAAAACTTCGCATACTACATTCGTAATAGTTTCAATTGTTACATTAACTTTTCTATCAGTTGCAATTTCCTTAACGGTCTTTTTCGCAAGATCAAGATTTATCTCCCTTGAATTCAGGGAAGCATTCGCAAGCAGTTTTATTAAACAGCCTTCCAGTTCCCGGATATTCGAAGTAATATTGTTTGCTATATACTCGAGAAGATCGGAAGATAACTCCATACCGTAATCTTCTGATTTCTTTTTGAGTATGGCTATTCTCATTTCAAGTTCGGGCGGCTGAATATCTGCTGCAAGCCCCCACTGGAACCTGGAAATTAATCTGTCATCAAGACCTTTCAGATCTTTTGGTGCCCGGTCGCTTGATAGAATTATTTGTTTCCTTGATTGATGCAGAGTGTTGAATATATGAAAGAAGTGATCCTGTGTTTTTTCTTTCCCTATTAAAAACTGAATGTCATCAATTATCAGGGCATCCATGCTTCTGTAAAAATTAGAAAATTCATTAACGGTATTCGATTGGATGGCTTCTACAAATTCAACAGTAAATATATCTGATGAAAGATAAATTACTTTTTTTCCAGGAAAAACATCAAGAATTTTATTTCCTATGGCCTGGATAAGATGAGTTTTTCCCAAACCAACGCCGCCGTACACGAATAAAGGGTTAAAGGATGTTCCCCCGGGATTTTCGCTTATTGCCCCGGCTGCGGCCCGGGCAAGTTGATTTCCTTCGCCTTTTATAAAATTATCAAACGTATATCGGGGATTAAGGTACGTTTCGTGTTTTGGCTGCAGCGGCGCTTCTGAAGCCAGCTGGATAACCGGTTTGCGTGCTTCCTTTACAACATCAGTGTTTTCTCTCTCTTTTTCCTCGGCTATTATGTATGAAAGCCTTGCCTCCGGTCCGATAATATCAACAATTGTTCTGTTGATTAGAGTATTATAATGTTCATCAATCCATTCCCAGAAAAAACGGCTCGGAATCTGAACTTTCAGCGTGGAAGCAGATAACTCCAAAGGCTTAATCGGGAGGAACCAGGTATTGTAAGTCATTAAAGTTACATTTTCTTTAATAGATTTAAGGCATTCCTTCCATATAGAGGCAGCATCTCGAAAATCAGGTTTGCTTAGGGAGGCAGCATTGATCATTTTAAATTATCCACAGAAAAAAAGGATGAAAACATTAGAAAAATCAATTATTTACAGTCAAGATTTTTCTGACACACAGAAAAATTAACAATTTGTTAACATTAGATGTTAGCTTTTAAGACGTTGTTAATTAAGGACTTAGGGGCGTCGATTTCAGCAATCCACATTTTTATCAAAAAACTCAGGGAAACTTTTAACCCCTCAGGGCTCGTGAAACGTTTTCACAAATAAAAATTATCAACAAGTTATACACACAAAATATGACCATCGAACACACAGAAAAAATATGAAGTATTTTCCCGTCCCGCAAATTAATCTTTTAAAAAGTGCAGAAAAAAATCTCCAAAGTCATTTTGTCTATAATTAATTGTCTTGCTTGTTTATTGTATAAAGCCTACTTTTGTAGTCTTTTTTGATAATTAGGAGAATAAATGAAGCGGACTTTTCAGCCCAGCAACAGGAAAAGAAAGAACAAGCACGGTTTCAGGGAAAGAATGAAAACCAAAAACGGAAGAAAAGTGCTTTCCCGGAGAAGAGCTAAAGGAAGAAAAAAGTTAACGATAAGTGACGAGTATTAGTCGTTTTGAAACGCTTCGGACTTCCGGCCGGGGAGAGGATAAAGAGCAGGATTGAGTTTGAACAATTATACGCCTCCGGCAGAGTCATTTTTTCGGACGATAAAAAGATTAAAGCTATTTATCTGATCGAAAAAAATACCGATACTTCAAATATTAAGATAGCGGCAGCCGTATCCGGTAAAGCAGGCAGCGCAGTCTGGAGGAACCGGATCAAGAGATTAATCAGAACTTCATACAGACTGAATAAAGAAAACCTTCTCAACCTTTGTTTATTAAAAAACCTGGTTTTGAAAATAATTTTTTCTCCTTACCGTTTTAATGAAAAGAATAATCGGATGGTCACACTCGAAGATATAATGCCCGGGGTTAGAGATCTTTTGTATAAAATAGGAAGAAGTTTATAGATGTGGAGAATTTTTGTTTTTCTCATCAAATTGTATCAAAAATTTATTTCGCCTTTATTTCCACCTTCCTGCAGATTTTATCCCACCTGTTCTGAATATTCAATCCAGGCGTTTAAGAAATACGGCGCTGTTAAGGGGTTCGTAAAATCGGTTTGGCGAATTTTAAGGTGCAATCCTTTTAACAAAGGAGGCTTTGATCCTCTGAAGTAATGGAATTATAAATGGATAGAAACACAACACTTGCTTTTATTTTAATCGGAGGCATCCTTGTTCTCTGGTTTTATCTGAATACTCCCAAACCCGGAGAGGTTCAAAAAGGGAAGACTGCGGATACTACCGCTGTTCAAATAGATTCAACACAGATAAAAAAAGAGAAAAAAGAAGCAGCGTTTGATTCCACCCGGATTAAAAAATCCGGAAAGCAGGTTGCTGAAAGCGACAGCTCCAAATACGGTAAATTCTTTGCTGCATCAAACGAGAAGGCAAAAACAATTACAATTGAAAATGATTTTGTCCTTATGGAAATATCCACCAAAGGGGCAAACATCAGAAAATATTATCTCAAAAAATTTAATAACTGGTATTCTGCAAATTCAAGTGACGGGGATAATTTTTACCAAACGCATGTTCAGCTCATAGATTATTCAGATGGCGATCCCTATAACCTCTCTTTTGTTACTGCCGACGGAAAAGCAATAACTACGGCGGATCTTGTTTTTAATACCGATGCATCAAAATCAAAATATACTGTTTCCGGGGGTGATTCTCTTGTACTTAGCTTCAAACTGCCCGCAGGTGATAATTCATATATTGTAAAGAAATTCACTTTTTACGGTGATAAATACAGCTTTGAAAGTGAAATAGACCTTGTTAATATGACAAATCTTATCAGCAACAATTCTTATGATCTGGTATGGAGTAACGGGTTAAGGTTTGTAGAGGAAAATTCTGTTGATGAAGCAAATTATTCAAATGCCAGCGTCTATTATGGCGGTGAGCAGGTAATAGTTGATGCCTCATCGGTGGGTGAAAAGGAAACGAAAGATTTTAACGGCCGGGTCGACTGGGCAGCTGTAAGAAACAAATATTTTGCGTCAATAATAGCCCCGGTAAATCCGGATGCAGTAAACGGAGCCTATATTGAGGGGACCCGTAAAGCAGTTGGTAAGTCAGGGATTAAAGAGGATTACACCTTAAGGATCAACGTTCCATTTAAAAATACCGATTTTGAAAAAAGTCAGTTTATGGTGTATATCGGTCCTGTTGATTATGACCGCCTGAAGGGATATGGAGATAAATTTACTGCTCTGGTGGATTTCGGTAGTTTCTTTGGATTAAAAATTATTGTAAGACCTATAGCAGAATATGTGCTGCTTCCGCTTTTTAATTTTCTTCATACTTTTATTCCCAATTACGGCTTTGTAATAGTTGTATTTTCATTGATTATAAAATTCATTCTCTACCCGCTGACCAAAACCAGCTACCAATCTATGAAGAAGATGCAGCTTCTTCAGCCTAAGATAGCGGAAATAAAAGAAAAGTATAAAGATGATCCGCAGAAGCTGAATAAAGAGACAATGAAATTGTACTCTACTTACGGTGTTAACCCTGCCGGGGGCTGTCTTCCGCTGGTTCTGCAGATGCCTATTTTTATTGCCCTGTGGGGTCTTTTTAAGACGGCTATTGAATTAAGACAGCAGCCTTTTATCTTATGGATGAAGGACCTCTCTACCCCCGATATAATTGCTAATCTGCCGTTCAAACTTCCATTGTTCGGTATCGACCAGATCAGCGGACTAGCTTTATTAATGGGAGTTACAACATTTGTACAGCAGAAGATGAGCGTTAAAGATCCGAAACAGGCAGGACTTGTTTATATTATGCCCATCATGCTCACTATAATGTTTATGTCATTCCCATCAGGGTTGAACTTATATTACTTCATGTTTAACGTTTTTTCAATCGGACAGCAATATTATATCAACCATAAACATGACGGAATGGAGCTTGTCCCTGTGAAGAATCCTAATAAGAAAAAAGGATTCATGTCGAAGCTTATGGAAGCAGCTGAACAAAATGCAAAAGTTCAGCAGAAGAAGAAAAGATAAAAGTGTAATAAAAAGCTTATTTTCCTTCGATACAAAATTTTTATATCGGGAAAAGCCTCGCTAACAGATGGTCCGCTTTAAACACATACTCGTTTTTCTGATGATGATTGGATTCACAGGGGTTTATTCACAAACCCCTTATGTAATCTCCATTAAGCATGAAAGCAAATCTCTCCCCTTCGGGTTAAAAAAAGAAATTCCTAAAACAAAACCGGTCGTAGCACTTGCCCTCAGCGGAGGAGGCGCAAGGGGATTAGCCCAGATAGGTATATTAAGAGCCCTCGAAGAAGCTGGTATACAAGTTGACATTATCGTTGGGACAAGCATGGGCAGCATAATAGGCGGGTTGTATTCTGCCGGTTATTCCGTCAAACAGCTCGATTCTATTGCTGTCAATACCGAATGGAATGATCTCCTTTCTTCTGAACGGGAAACAAACAGAAGAGAACTTTTTATCGATCAGAAAGTTACAGAAGACAAAGCCATTTTTTCTTTACGGTTAAAAGGACTTACACCGGTTTTGCCTACTTCCATAAACAATGGACAAAAATTATCCAATTATTTAAACCTCTTAACTCTCCAGGCCCCCATTCACGTTGATAATAGTTTTGATGAACTTAAAACCAGGTTTAGGGCGGTGTGCACAGATCTGGTGACCGGAAGCCCTGTGGTCCTTGGCAAAGGCTCTTTGAGCCAGGCAATGAGAGCAAGTTCCAGCGTCTCTTTCTTTCTTTCCCCGGTAAGAGCAGACTCCCTTATATTGGTAGACGGCGGTTTGGTTGCTAATATTCCTGTCAAAATCGCGAAAGAACTCGGGGCTGATTTCATAATTGCAGTTAATACTACAAGTGATCTTCATCCGGAGAATGACCTGGAATATCCATGGATCGTTGCCGACCAGGTTATAAGTATTCCGATGAAACTGCTGAACGAGGATCAGCTGAAGGATGCTGATGTTGTTATTTCGCCTGATCTGGACGATGAATCTGCAACAGATTTTACAAATATTGAAGAAACAATACAGAAGGGTTACGATTCCGCACTGCCTGAAATAAGCAGTATTAAAAGGGGCATCGATTCATTGATGATCAGCAATTACAATACTGCTGACAAATATTTCCATAACTTGTTTCCTGAAGATAATGATTCCCTATCGGAAAGTTTTGTCCGGAAGCTGCCCGCAAAAGATTCCGTTTCGGCAGATGAAATTCATTATAATCTATGCAGACTTTTCCGAAATGGAGATTATTCCTCCCTGAGTGCCGTAATAGACAATCAGCACCGGTACTCTATAGTTAAGCTGAATGGTGTTTTGAATCCCGTAATAAGATATGTGAATGTGAACGGCGCTGTACTTATAAAACAGCAGGAGATTGATTCTGTTTTTTCCTCTTTACGCGGGTTGCCCTATAATGCAGTAGCGATAGAAACAAAACTTATCGAATTTATGAACCTGTACCGGGAAAACGGGTATTCATTGGCGGAAATAAGAGATGTCAGCTTTGATACAACAGAAGGCCAGTTGAATATCAATGTTGATGAGGGAATTATTTCCGAAATCCGGATAGTCGGTAATAAGTCTACAAACGAATCTGTCATAAAACGTGAATTCCCCCTCGAAGCAGGCGATTACTTTGTTTATCAGAAAGTAAAACAGGGTTTAACCGACCTCCGCAGCACAAACCTGTTTAACGATATAGTGCTTACAGTTAAAAGAGGGAATGCTACAAATATTGTTATACTGAATGTTGATGAAAAAATCTCAAGCCTTATCAGGGTGGGTTTCCGGATAGATAATGAAAACAAGGCCCAGCTCAGTCTGGATTTAAGGGATGAGAATGTATTCGGAAGCGGAACTGAATTCGGAATGCTGCTCTTCGGCGGGACAAGAAACAGGGCATACGTTCTTGAACATAAGTCAAATAGAATCTTCGATACATATCTTACTTATAACATAAATGCTTTTTACCGTTTTAATGATGCTTTTGCCTATAAGGATGATTCGACCACTGATGTTCATAGATTTTCGCGGAGTGCATTCGGGGAATACAGGCAGATATATTATGGGGCTTCTCTTTCTCTCGGTACGCAGGTAGAACGGTTCGGTAACCTGATCCTGACCGGCAAATACAAATATGACGAAATAAAAAACAAAACGGACCAGCCGATAAATCCATATAAACTTAAAATTGTAAGCCTGAAGGCCAGCTCGACTATAGATACACAGGATAAATATCCCTACCCGGAAAGAGGATTCTATTTTAATGCCGAGTATGAGGTGGCGCAGAAGATCTTAGGCGGAGATGTTGGTTATACAAATTTTGATTTTAAGTATAAAAGCTATTTTTCGGTAAGTGACGTAAGCACATTCTCTCCCAAAGTCGTTATGGGATTTGCGGATAAGACGCTTCCGCTTAGCGAGGAATATTCGCTGGGAGGACAGGATTCATTTTATGGTATGAGAGCCGATGAATTCAGAGGCCGGCAAATATTTCTGTCCTCACTTGAATATAGATATAAGCTACCGGTAGAAATATTCTTTGATACTTATTTTAAAATGCGGTATGACCTTGGCTCGACCTGGGAAGTACAGGAGCAGATTAAATTTAAAGAATTAAGACATGGAGTAGGACTTTCATTGTCGTTTGATACGCCCGTTGGTCCCGCTGACTTTTCTGTAGGCAGAAGTTTTTTATTTAAGAATCTTCCGAACAACCCCATTTCCCTGGGAGATGTTTATTTTTATTTCTCGATCGGCTATTATTATTAAGCTGTGTATTCCGGGAGAATTATCTTATTGAAAAAGGGCTGCTGTATATGTAGTGATCTGGTGAGGAACTATTTATTAGTTTAAGCTGGTAGTAAGTAGACGGAACAACATCTTCGGGCACCTTCCATGTAAATGTTCCCAGGTTGGGAGCATTAGTCATCATAACCACAGGATAGTACTTCTTCTTTTTAAGGAGTATCATATCAACATTATATTCAGGCGCAAATTCTTTCCAGCTGATGTTATAAGTGGATCCCCTGACCCACACATCCCCGGCGGCCGGGGAAATAAACTCACCGCTTTCGGTTACTTGTGCTATTGGCTGATTGTCCTCAGCTGGACTGGTTGAGGCATTTTCTCTGCAGCCCGAAAATAAAAACAGGATTATCGGAAAAAGAATAAGGGTAAATATCTTCATTATTCAAACTTTTGATTCTGCAATAGTTTAAATAAAATATTCATTTAAGTCAAAATACTTACTTAGGTGAAGCCCGCCTTATCAGAAGGTATCGCTTGGAGGTTCTTTGCAGAAATATTTAAACGAATCAGCCGGGTCCTTATGAACCCGGCTGATTATAATAATTATTAATTGAGGGTACACATTATTTCAGCAGCATCATTTTAATAACCCTGTTGAAATTCCCTGCTCTCATTCTGGCAAAATAAATTCCGCTGGGGAGAGCAGAGGCATCGAAGTTTATGCTATGCAGACCTGCAGATTGATTCCTGCTGATTAATGTTTTGACCTCTTTCCCGATGGAATTATAAATTTTTATTTCAACCTTACTTTCTTCCGGTAGTTGATAGTTTATAGTAGTTGTAGGGTTGAATGGGTTAGGGTAATTTTGCGAAAGATTATAATTCTTTGGAACCACGGGATCACTGGATACTTCAGTAAGATTAGATGGAATTTCCCAGGATATATGTTCGGCCGTTATTTGTCCGCCGCTGCTTGTGGTATCATTGGTCATTACTGTAAAACGTCGCCCTGAAGCTGTCAACCAGACATAAGTTATTTCTCTTGAATATTCCCGCTGAATCACTTTCCTTGTGTCGTACTTTATTCTTAATGCATTTTCAGTGGTGCCGTCAGGCATTGTAATCATTCCATAACTGTCGACATTAATAGAAACGTCAAAGGTTGCAGATTCAATGGTTGTAGGGAGGCCATCATGCCATAATATTACTTCCCCATCCAGGGTCTGATCCCAGCTATTATTGTAAGTCATTGGAAAAGCGTAATCAATTCTGGCTGGGGTGTAAATTGTCTCTGTTATATCAGGTACCTGGGGCTGCCTTTTAATATCTCCGTATAGAAGAAGGTTCTCGGGATTCAGATTATAATAAAACCAGTGTTCATATGGAAGACCGCTGATTTCATCCTGGTAATAACTGGTGATGTTAGCTTCGGTAAAAGTCGTATCAAACTCGGTTCTCGAAGGATTCATTACCTGGATGTCGTAATTTACATCTGGATGTATAGTGGAAAAATCCCAGGTCATCTGTGTTCCAGGCGTTCCGATATCAATCATTTGCGTGGTGGTATCAGAGTGCGCGTTTAAGGTGTTCCCGATATTAAGCCAGCTGGCTACATCGTCCTGGGTAATTGTTATCTGTGCATAGCTTATGGTAAAAAACGATAAAACTAAAATTAAGCTTAGCTGTAGTGTACTTTTCATAGCTGAGTTCTCCTTTCTCTCTAATTCTATTCATTCGCGTCGATTATATTGTACGCATAAAGTCAGGCTTAGTCAGTTAATTATATCACTCTTACAGCTTTAATGCAGCTTTTTGATATAAATCAATGTATGATTTGGCAGCATTCTGCCAGGAATAAACCCGGCTCATACCGTTTTTTTGTATTTGCTTCCAGACGGGTTTATTATGAAAGGTATCTATCGCCCTTAAAAGAGTAGTGTAGAGAGCATGTCCCGTATAATCATTAAATGTAAATCCGGTGCCTGTTTCCTCCCCTGCCGATTTGGCATCATGCCAGTCCTGAACCGTGTCATTCAGCCCGCCTGTTTTTCTGACGACGGGAACTGTTCCATACTTCAGGCTGTAAATCTGGTTCAATCCGCATGGCTCATAGCGGGAAGGCATTAAGAATATGTCTGAGGCAGCTTCAACCAGGTGCGAGATTTCATTATTGTAGCCGATATATACCGCAGCCTTATCCCGGTTATTATGGGCAACAGCATTAAACATTTCCTCAAATTTACTTTCCCCGCTGCCGAGAACCATCCACTGAGCCTCCAGGTTCATCAGCTGACTGATGACCTCGCCTACAATATCGAAACCCTTCTGGGAAACAAGCCTTGAGACTATCCCTATCAGAGGGATCGATTCATCAAAGTCAATTTGAAAATGTTCCAGAAGATATTTCTTATTATGTATTTTACCTGAGAGGTAATCAGGTGTATACCTGAAAGGAATAAGTTTGTCATCTGCGGGATCCCAGGTCTTGTAATCAACTCCGTTTAATATTCCGTAAAGATCACTCTCCCGGGATTGCAGAATACTTTCCAGCCCTGCTCCGTATTCAGGAGTCAATATTTCTTTTGCATAAGTCGGACTAACAGTATTTACAATCTCAGAGTATAAAATACCAACTTTCATAAAATTAACATTTCCATTCAGTTCAGCAGGTCCGCCGGGATAAAAGAGATCCTCACGTATCTCTGCTGCAGAAATTGTGCTTGAGGGAAAGATTCCCTGGTAACCTATGTTGTGAATGGTGAATAGAAAGGCAGTGTGCTCAAACATACGGTCCCATTTATAATTATCCTTTACAAAAAGAGGCAGAAGACCCGTCTGCCAGTCGTTGCAATGTATTATGTCAGGAGCCCATTTTAGGCGCTGCAGAACTTCAATTACACCTTTGCAGAATAGAATAAACCTTTCATCTTCGTCGGGATCGTTAGTGTACACTTGTCCCCTGAAGTAATAGTGAGGACAGTCTATAAAATTAATTTCCACATTTGAGTCAGGAAGTTTAGCCTGATGTAAATGCATGAACCTGATGGTTCCATTCACTCTTACCGGTATTTCTCCTATGTCCCAGCAGTACTTGATGTCGTATTTGTCCTCATCAACAAAGTTGTACTTCGGCATAAAAACTTTTACTTCATTTCCGAGCCTTGCAATATCCTTGGGCAGGGCCCCGGCAACATCTGCAAGTCCGCCGGTCTTTGCGAATGGATAAACTTCAGAAGCGACAAATGCAATCTTCATAAAATCCTTTTAAGTTTTGGCTGGTATTTATATAAAAATACCAGCAGAATTAAAATCAGGACAAACACAAAAGGAATTCTTTACAAAAGAGTATAGGTGAATCCAAGCTGTAAAGCTTCTTTAACTTGTGTTTTAAGCGACTGATCTTTCTGGTAAATTAAAAGGAATGAAAGATTAACGTTCAGCCAGTCATTTACTTTAGCGACAAATGAATTATCCCATCTTACATCCCATACATCCATACTCTCAAATCTCGTAAATAGCCTTAGGTTGCTTTTATACAGAAGATTCTGCTGAAGAGTTAGTTCGGCTGTTGTAACGGATTCAAGTCCGGTTTCTACTTTTGATTTTTCTATTTCCGGTGTGGTTGGATCGTCTGCATACTGGGTGTATTTGCTGGTAAAAGTTTCCTGTACGGCAAATCCCAGCCTTGTTGTAAAATTTTCCAGCTTGTCATATGTAAAACCGATACTTTGTGTTACATACCCGGGGTCGAAAAAGCCGGCAATTTTATAAGTGCTGTCGGCATCATACTTATAGCCGGTAGCTATAGCGCTTCTTACAATATTGCTCACATAGGGGTCGATAGCCCACCCGATGTTATAAGAAAGTACACTTTCCAGGTAAAGTTCATTATCGGTTGTCCTGTAATCCTGGTCACCGAGTTTTGTCCTTCCATATGCCAGTTTAAGATCGTTCCTGAACTTCCATGATTCGGTATAATATTTTAAACCGCCTGTGCCGAGAAAAGATACAGCAAGTGCATTTTCTCCGCCCTGCGACCAGTTGCTCAATGCAACCTGGCTCAGATTTATACCAACAACAGCCACCGGTGTCCAGGTATAGAGTTTAACAGAGTCTTCCTGCGCAAAGTTAATGTTTGATACAAAGATCAGGCTGATAAAAAGAATAGTAAATTTAACTTTCATTTTTTTATCCTTATTTTTATTAAAGAAAAAATTTGGGAAATCAACCTATGAATATAAAGAAAAACGGCATTTCAATATTTCTTGAAGGTGATGAAGGGAAAACTCCTGTCCTTTTTGTACACGGATTTCCATTCGATCACCATATGTGGCACAATCAGGTTAGTAAATTTAGTTCAAATTATTTTTGTATAACATATGATGTGAGGGGTTTGGGCGATTCTGATCCCGGTGACGGTCAGTATACAATAGAATCATTTGTTGACGACCTTGAGATGATTATAGATGAAATGAGGATTTCTTCCCCGGTACTGTGCGGCTTTTCTATGGGAGGATATATTTCATTAAGGGCTTCTGAACGGCTTCGGGGTAAATTCAGCGGTTTAATTCTTTGCGATACAAAATCCGGGGCCGATAATAATGAGGGTAAAATAAACCGGGCCCTTGGTATAAAGAAAATAAATACGGAAGGGGGAAAGAGATATGTGCAGGACTTTATCCCGAATTGTTTTTGTGAATATTCTCTCGAAAATAAAAAAGAGCTGGTAAAAGATTTTATTTCCCGTTCTGAATATTTTTCTGCATCCGGAATTAAAGGCTGCCTGCTTGCTATGGCAGGAAGAACTGATACGTCGGAATCTTTGTCCGGCCTGGAGATCCCGGCGCTTGTTCTATGCGGCGAGGAGGATAACCTTACCCCGCCTGATGTGATGATGGGTATGTCTGATAGAATCCGCGGCTCTGAATTTTATACTATCCCTAAAGCCGGACATCTGAGTCCGCTGGAAAATCCGGATGCTGTGAATAAGCATATCGAAAGTTTTCTCAAAAAAGTGAATAGAAAATGAAAGCTGTTATTGTTAAAAAACCGGGAGGGGCTCAAGAATTAAAAATCGGAGAAGTTGAAACACCCGTTCCGAAAGAAAATGAGCTCCTGGTGAAAGTCTTTGCCGCCGCCCTGAATAGGGCTGATATTCTTCAGCGTGAGGGAAAATATCCTCCGCCGGCAGGAGCGAGTGAAATCCTTGGACTGGAAATAGCAGGAGAAGTTTATTCAACTGGAAATAAAGTTAAAAAATGGAAAAAGGGAGATAAGGTATTCGGTCTGCTGCCCGGCGGAGGATATGCTGAATATGCTGTAATCAATGAATCGATGGCAAATTTAATTCCTCCAGGTTTAAGCTTTGAAGAAGCAGCAGGAATACCCGAGGTCTTTTTGACCGCTTTCCAGGCAATAGTCTGGCATGCAAAATTACAGAAAGACGAGAAAATACTGATCCACGCAGGGGCCAGTGGTGTTGGAACTGCCGCAATCCAGATTGCTAAAATGATCGGCGCCGAAATTTTTATTACCGCATCGAAAGAAAAACATCAGATCTGCCGCAAATTAGGAGCAGATCATACTATCGATTATAAATCGGAAGACTTTGTCCAAAGAATACGAGAATTAACTGATAACAATGGAGTTGATGTGATAATCGATTTCGTTGCCGGTCCTTATTTCGGTCGAAACCTGAACTCCTTACGAAGGGACGGCAGACTGAGTGTGCTGGCAACACTTGGAGGCGGTATAGCCGATGATGCGGACATACGTCAGATACTTGTGAAAAGGTTGACTATTATCGGCTCAACGTTAAGGTCGCGGACTATTGAATACCAGGCCGGGCTAAACCGGGAATTTATGCTGTTTTCGGCAGACAAATTTGAAAAGGGATTTATTAAACCGGTAATTGATAAGGTGTTTGACTGGAACGATGCCTCAGAAGCCCATCTCTATATGGAAGCAAATAAAAATACAGGAAAGATAGTCCTTAAGATATCAGACTGAGTAACTGCCTCTGTTATTGCAGAATTATCAGGCAATAAGAAGCAGAGATGTAAGAACCAGAAGAATGTATAACCAGATTTTACTCATTACACACCTCAATTATTTTACTGATATATGTTTTGGCTCTTTACGGAAAGAAATTCTGATAAGAAAATAAAACTATTTCCGGTCTAAATAAACAAAAATCTCAAAGGAAATAGCACCCTGTGATTAATGATAACTGTCAGAGGTGGTTAGTTCCTAACGAATTATTACTTTTGTTTATTCACACTCTCTGCCGGTCAATTCAGAGCAGGCTGCGTGTCAGTGTGATTTGACCAAGATGATATATATCATGCTGTATTAAACCAGTCAGAAGAAACTGATAGGAATAATTCCTTAGGGGGACTTGTTTATCCAGGAGATCTTCTTTAAAATTATTTAGTTCTGAGAGGAGCAATTTATGTGTTTTGTCGGACTCTGAAATGGCCTCATTCCATAAACGCTTATTGGTGTAGTCAAGTTCCCTCCAGTCATTCTTATCATTCTGCTTAACGTCAAATTCTTTATCTCCTTGAAGTTGTTTGATCACAAATACTCTCCATGTTATCATATGATAAAGCAGGTCGGCAATAGTATGCTTTCCATTAACAGGTTTTTTAACCGCGTCTTCAGGAGCAATACTTTTTAGTATCTCGGTCACAGAATTTCCGTACCAGGGATTCCCGGAATAGATTTCTTCCAGCTGATTTAAGTATTCATTTATTTGCATAATTATCCTTTATAGTTTTCAGTAAAAACAAACAGAGTAGTTTTTATATTTCCCATTCTCATAATTAAATTTTGCACTGAAAAACTTATCCTGATAAAGCCATTCAAGAAATATTTTGTCCCCCTCCCAGAGATTCAGCTCCGTAACTTTGTGATTCGGAATCCATTCTAAACTGCCTTCAGGTGAATCTATCAGATTTCCTTCAAAATCATCAGCAGTAAAAATAAAGACATACCAGTCGTCAACCCCGTCAAAGTCCGGAAATGTAATAAATCCGTGCATTCGGGGGGATTTTACTGTTAAACCCGATTCCTCTTTAATTTCGCGTACTGCACATTCTTCCGGACTTTCACCTTTCTCAAACTTTCCACCCAGTCCATTCCATTTTCCCTCATGATAATCGTTTTTCTTTTTGGTTCGATGCATCATTAATGTCGTTTGCTCTTTTTTATTCATAACATAGCATAAAGTGGCTAGTTTCATTTATTTTTCCATTGTGAATTCAAATTGATATTGATAAACTCGCTGGACTAATTTATGTTATCTGTGAAGAAATAAAAAATGTGTCCTAAATCTAAGGGAAAATTTTATTCCTAAATTAAATACATTTTGATTTTGCACTTTAA
Organism: uncultured Ignavibacteria bacterium; assembly: GCA_963832715.1. Taxonomy (GTDB): domain Bacteria; phylum Bacteroidota; class Ignavibacteria; order Ignavibacteriales; family Ignavibacteriaceae; genus DATFVA01. The sequence continues at coordinate 204,511 of CAWHVB010000009.1, forward strand.
ATTATTTTGAAAATATTTGAGTATAACTTTTGGTTATATTTTAAAAACAAGGAGACCTATAGTAATGACTGCTGAGATGAATTTCTCCGAAGAATATCCAACCAACCCTTTTATACATTCCTCTGAAGAGGAAGATGAAAGAGTTAAGGCATTCTTTGCTTCACGGAAAGACGAAGAAGATGAGGATGATGACGACTTTGATGATGAAGAGGAGGATGACTACTACAAAAACGATGAAGATGAAGAAGATGTAGAAGAGGAGCCGGATGAAGATATTGTAGATGAAGAAGAGGTATATGAGGAAGACTTTGATTTTGAAGAGGATGAAGACGACGATCTATTCGATGATGACGAAGTCCCTTATAATTAATACCCCAGGTAGAGGTCTTTCATCAGGTAATTTTTAACATAGTCGGTTACTCCATCCTCTAATGTCAGGATTTTGTTGGAATAACCGGCTTCTTTTATTTTAAATATCTTTGCTTCCGTAAAATACTGGTACCTGTCAGCTATTTCTTCCGGTAAATCGATGTATTCTATATTTACCGGCTTATTCATTGCATTGAAGATAGCTGTAACAAGGTCTTTCCAGGTCCTGGCTTTTCCGGTCCCGACATTATATAGTCCGCGAGAATCATTTTCAAGGAAGAACAATGTCATATCCACGGCATCTTTCACATAAATGAAATCTCGCATCTGTTCCCCGTCTTTGTATTCCGGGTTCATCGATTTAAATAACTTCACCTTGCCTGTATCCCTGATTTGTTCGAATGCCTTGTGAACAACACTGCGCATCTCACCCTTATGATATTCGTTTGGTCCGTATACATTAAAATATTTTAACCCTACTATCTTGTCAAACCAGCCCTCTTTTAGTGCTTTGATATCGAAAAGGTTTTTGGAATAACCGTACATATTCAAAGGACGAAGTGAAGGGGATATTGCCGGACTATCATCAAATCCTAATGAACCGTCACCATAGGTTGCTGCAGAAGAAGCATAGATAAATAGGATGTTTTTGCGTATACAATATTCGGCTAATTTCTTTGTGTATTCATAATTATTAACAAGTAAATGATCGGCATCTTTTTCTGTGGTAGAGGAATTTGCCCCCATATGAATCACCGCATCAATGTCCAGGTCCAGCCGGTCCAGCTTTTCAATAAAGACGGCCTTATCTATAAAATCATAGAAATTTAAAGGGACAAGGTTCTTCCATTTATCGGTCAAACCCAGCTCATCGACAATAAAGATATCGGATTCCCCCTTCTTGTTAAGCTGCCGGATAATAGCGCTCCCAATGAAGCCTGCCCCGCCTGTAACTATAATCATATAATGCCGATTATGTTTTTAAATAGGATTTATAATAGAAAGCAATTTAGTTATATTTGGAAACTTTATAAAGCTATCGGCTTATTCAAAATAATATCACTCATTCACAATTCATTCGTTTCTGAAATGACGGAGTCAAAATTTAATATATTAAAACAGCTGCTCAGGGAAAGAATTCTCGTTTTCGATGGCGCAATGGGTACGCTCATTCAGCAGCATAAACTTACTGAAAAGGATTTCCGCGGTGAACGGTTCAGCATCCACCCGAAAGATCTGAAGGGGAATAATGAAATTCTGAACCTGACCCGGCCTGATATAATCATTGATATACACAGGGAATATCTTGAGGCCGGCGCCGATATAATTGAGACTAACACTTTTAACGGTACTGAGATATCCCAATCTGATTATGGAACCGAAAATCTTGTTTATGAAATAAATTTTGCTGCCGCACAAAATGCAAGAATCGCTGCAGATGAATTCATAAAAAGAAACCCGGCAAAGCCAAGGTTCGTTGCAGGGAGCCTGGGCCCGACGAATAAAACTCTTTCACTCTCTCCTAAGGTAAATGATCCGGGATTCCGCTCGATCACTTTTGACCAAATGGTAAAAGCCTATTTCAACCAGGCAAAAGCATTAATTGAGGGGGGCGTTGATATCCTTCTTATTGAAACGATATTTGATACCCTCAATTCTAAAGCTGCAATTTATGCTGTTGAAGAGTACTTGAATGAAGAAAAAAAAGAGATACCGCTTATTATTTCGGGAACAATAGTCGACTTAAGTGGAAGAAATCTTTCGGGACAAACTACTGAGGCATTCTTTATTTCTATTGCGCACGCTAAAAATATTTTAAGCGTCGGGTTAAATTGCTCGCTCGGTGCTGTCCAGATCCGACCGTTCCTTGAAGAACTTTCCCGTATTGCGCCCTATTATGTTCACGTTTATCCGAATGCTGGACTTCCGAATGAGCTGGGAGAATATGATGAAACAGCTGAAAAAACATCGGCACTCCTGAAGGAATTCGGAGAAGCCGGCTTTTATAATCTTGTGGGCGGATGCTGCGGTACAACCCCCGAACATATTAAAGCCATTGCCGGTTTCGTAGCCGGAATTAAACCCCGTAAAATACCCGAAGTTGAACCTTATTTAAGGTTGAGCGGCCTGGAGCCAGTCGTTCTGCGCCCCGATTCCAACTTTATGAATATAGGGGAAAGGACTAATGTTACCGGATCAAAAAAGTTTGCAAGGCTTATCAAAGAAGAGAATTATGAAGAGGCACTCTCTGTTGCCCGCAGCCAGGTGGAAGGAGGCGCACAGGTACTTGATGTAAATATGGATGAAGGACTGCTTGATTCCGAAGTTGTAATGGCAAAATTTCTTAATCTCCTTGCGGTAGAACCGGATATTGCAAAACTGCCTATTATGATCGACTCATCTAAATGGAGCGTCATCGAGGAAGGTTTAAAATGCCTGCAGGGTAAAGGCATCGTTAATTCTATAAGTCTTAAAGAAGGTGAGAAAGTATTCAGGGAAAGAGCAAAGAAAATTCTGCAGTACGGCGCTGCGGTTATCGTGATGGCTTTTGATGAAAAAGGACAGGCGGATAGTTTTGAAAAGAAAACCGCGGTGTGTAAACGGGCTTATGATATTTTAGTCCATGAAGTCGGATACCCGCCTCAGGATATAATTTTCGATCCGAATATTTTAACCGTCGCTACAGGAATCGAAGAACATAATAATTATGCTGTCGATTATATAGAAGCTGCCCGCTGGATAAAACAAAATCTTCCTTATGCTAAAGTAAGCGGCGGAGTAAGTAATATATCATTCTCGTTCCGCGGAAATGATGTTATCCGTGAAGCAATGCATTCGGCATTCCTTTATCACGCTATTAAGGCGGGAATGGATATGGGAATCGTCAATGCAGGCCAGCTTGAAATTTATGAAGAGATCCCGAAAGATCTTCTGCAGCTTGTTGAGGATGTCCTTTTAAACAGAAGACCCGATGCTACGGAGAGACTTGTGGATTTCGCCGGGAATGTTAAACAGAAAGGAAAAGCTGAAGCAAGAATTGACGAATGGAGAAACGCCCCCGTCCACGAGAGATTAAAGCATGCTCTAATTAAGGGTATCGTTGATTTTATTGAAGAAGATACCGAAGAGGCGCGTAAGATATTTAATAAACCTATCGAGGTGATTGAAGGTCCTCTGATGGACGGAATGAATGTCGTGGGAGACTTATTCGGTTCCGGAAAAATGTTTCTGCCCCAGGTTGTCAAAAGCGCCAGGGTCATGAAGAAAGCGGTCGCTTATCTGATTCCATATATCGAAAAAGAGAAAGAAGAAGCAAAAGATACTCGTGAGGCAGGCAAGGTCATTATGGCAACCGTCAAGGGAGATGTTCATGATATCGGGAAAAATATCGTCGGGGTTGTCCTTGGGTGCAATAATTATAATGTGATCGACCTTGGTGTTATGGTGCCGGTGGATAAGATCCTTCAGGCAGCTGAAGATGAGAAAGCCGACGTAATCGGTCTGAGCGGCTTAATTACTCCTTCTCTTGATGAAATGGTGCACGTTGCTAAAGAGATGGAAAGAAGAAAATTGAAAACACCGCTCCTGATAGGCGGTGCTACAACATCAAAGATCCATACTGCCGTAAAAATTGCTCCGAATTATTCAGGACCTGTTGTCCATGTTCTTGATGCATCGCGCAGCGTCCCGGTTGTAAGTAATCTTATTAGTCCTGATGAAACTGTCGTTTCAAATTTTATTGAAAGGACAAAAACTGAATACTCAAACCTCCGTGAAATGCATAATAAGAAGAAAGGAGAATCAAATCTTCTTCCCGTTGGCGAAGCCAGAAAAAACAAGCTGAAGATCGACTGGATGAAAAGCCGTATTGTAATGCCTGAAAAGCAGGGATTAACAGTACTTAAAGAATTCCCGCTCGAAAGCCTCAAAAGTTATATCGATTGGACGCCCTTCTTTCTTACCTGGGAAATGAAAGGAAAATATCCTGCGATATTTAGTGATAAGAAATACGGCAGCGAAGCTAAAAAATTATTTGACGATGCAAATGTTCTTCTTGATAGGATCATGAAAGAAAAGCTGCTGACTGCTAACGGAGTTTTCGGGATATTCCCGGCTAATTCTTCCGGGGATGATATAGAAGTCTATACTGATGAAAACAGGAAAGGTGTCAGAAGGGTTCTTCATACCCTCCGCAGCCAGACCAGGAAATCCGATAACCTTCCTAACCTTGCGCTGTCTGATTTTATTGCTCCGAAAGAATCCGGAAGGATTGACTGGATCGGCGCCTTCGCAGTAACTGCGGGGATTGGTACAGGTGAGCTCGTAAATAAGTTTGAAGCTGATCATGATGATTATAACAGTATTATGGTCAAGGCCCTGGCAGACAGACTTGCGGAAGCTTTCGCAGAATGTCTCCACGAACTTGTCCGAAAAAAATACTGGGGTTATTCTCCTGAAGAAGAATTCGAAAACAATGATCTAATTCAGGAAAAGTACCAGGGCATACGTCCCGCTCCGGGTTATCCTGCGCAGCCCGATCATACGGAAAAACTTATCATTTTTGATTTGCTCGATGCTGAAAAGAATACTTCTATAAGGTTGACGGAAAACCTTGCTATGTACCCCGCAGCCTCAGTCAGCGGTCTGTATTTTGCTCACCCCGAGGCTAAATATTTTAACGTTGGCAGGATAGATAAAGACCAGGTCCTTGATTATCACAAGCGGAAAGGATTGAGCCTTGACGAAGTTGAAAGATGGCTGGGCCCTGCCCTGAATTATGATGTATAACCCCTATGGATGTAAATAAGTATTTTGATAGGATCCGCGCTAAATCTGTAGAAAAACCCGACCTGGAAACACTCCGCTTATTGCATCGTCAGCATTTATATAATGTGCCTTTTGAGAATCTCGATATCCACTCTGATCGAAAAATAATTTTAGAGAAAGATAAACTTCTTCATAAAATAGTAGATGAGGAAAGAGGCGGATTCTGCTATGAACTTAACGGGGCATTCTATGAATTGCTGAAAGCGGCTGGTTTTAATGTTAAGCGTATTTCTGCAGGTGTATATGGTAATGGAGGGAAATTCAGTCCCGACTTTGATCATATGGCTCTGATAGTGAATATCAATAATGAAGAGTTCCTTGCCGATGTCGGCTTCGGAGATTCCTTCATAGAACCTCTCAGATTTCAGACTGATATAATTCAGAAAGATCTGAAAGATTACTTTAGACTAACTGAGTCGGCAGAGGATAATTATTTTATACTCAGCCGTTCAGCAGATGGTAAGAAATTTACTCCGCAGTACAGGTTTACAACCACCCCAAGGGAATTAAGTGAATTTGACGAAATGTGTCTTTACAATCAGACCTCTTCCGGATCTCATTTCACGCAGAAGATAATCTGCAGTATGGCAATGCCGGGCGGCCGCGTTAGTTTAAGCGATCTTAAACTGATCATTACAAAAAACGGAAGCAAAGAACAGAAGAGAATTTCCGAAAATGAAATTCCATCAGTATTGAAAAACTACTTCAACGTTTCACTTCAAAACAGGTTAATTTTTCCGCCGGGTTCTTCACAGAAAAGTTAGACTGATCACCCGCAGAGTTTATTAATAATCACATATTGATTATTCAATCAGTTATTCAAGAGAGTCAATGAATTTTTTCCACGTAATATCTGTTCTAATCGTTCTTTCAGCGGCCTTCGGATATATCAACTATAGATTCCTCCGCCTTCCGCATACTATCGGAATGATGCTCATAGCGTTAATAACCTCACTCGGCTTAATCGGACTGGGATACCTCAACATCGGCTTTAAGCAGGAAGTAGTTAAAACATTAAAAGGAATAGACTTTTCATACGTGCTTCTTAATGTTATGCTCAGCTTTCTTTTATTTGCAGGGGCAATAAATATCAATTCCCAAAAGCTGCTCGAATCAAAATACCCGGTTATGATTTTTGCTACCCTGGGTGTCGTAACCTCAACTTTTGTCGTAGGTATTATCTTCTATTATTTTATGGAATTAATCGGCATACACATTGATTTTATACATTGCCTTCTATTCGGAGCGCTTATATCTCCCACAGATCCTATTGCAGTGCTGGGAATATTAAAAGAAGCGGGTATCCCTAAAAGTCTTGAAGTAAAGATCACCGGGGAATCTCTTTTTAATGACGGAGTGGCAGTCGTTATTTTTCTCAGCTTGTACCAGGTGGCAAAGATAGGAATTGCAAACCTCTCCGCGGTCGATGTGGGACTGCTTTTCCTTCGCGAGGCTGTCGGCGGCATCGTGCTCGGTTTCGCACTCGGTTATGCAGGGTTCTATCTTCTGAAATCGATTGATAATTATAAAGTAGAAGTCGTTATCACTCTAGCAATTGTTACGGGAGGGTACTCGCTTGCAGAAATAGTACAGGTGTCAGGACCATTATCGATGGTTGTTGCCGGAATAATTACCGGCAATAGGGGAAGAAGATATGCAATGTCTGATACCACCCAATCATATGTAGATAAGTTTTGGGAAATGTCGGACGAAATACTCAACGCTCTGTTATTTATGCTGATAGGGTTCGAGTTTCTTGTTATAGACCTGAAGCCTTTTTATCTGCTGCTTGGTCTGTTCGGAATTGTAGTAATATTATTTGCAAGGTTTGTTTCAGTAGGCATACCTGTACAGGCCATGAAACATACATTCACAAGGCATAGCATATTAATATTAACCTGGGGCGGCCTAAGAGGCGGCATCTCAGTCGCCCTCGCGTTGTCCCTTCAGCCTGATATGCATAAAAGCTTTTTTGTCGCGGTAACCTACGTAATCGTATTATTCTCTATCGGCGTTCAGGGGTTAACTATAGGAAAGCTTGTAAAAAGGCTCAAGTTCGAAGTCAAAGAGGAAGAGCAGGAACAAAAAAAGGAAAAACGTCGGGGAGAAAAAAAGCGGTGAAAATTCCAATCCATATAAATGCATTTACGCTTTAAATCTTGCAGTTTATAAATCATTAACCTATAATACCGCTCGAAAGCTGGTCGGATTCTCTAAATTTCTTCTAAAGAAGTTGCTTGTTAATTTTTCCTTATAACTGATCTTCGATTCATTTTGGGACACTGACATTTTGTCATATGTAAAAATATTAAGCACCTCGAAAATGCGTTTTTTAGCTATTTTCAACCTGTCTCATTTTGAGTTCAAAAGGCGGACTAAAGGCGGATAAATACCATATTAAAAGCAGGTAATTACCCCGACTGACATTTTGTCAGTGGTGTTGAAATATTCTACTTTTGAAACATCAATTCCTTTGACTTAAATCTGCCGGGCAGCAGGCCTGAACTTCACTTTACTCCCTCATTTTCGCTTCAGTATATATTCTATCCTCCCGGTTATTTCGTCGATTAAGAGATTGGGGAGAAAATATTACCTGTGTGAACCTAAAAATAAAATTGGTTAAATTGTAAACCATATCCATTGGAATTTGTTAATCAATTTTTAAAATCAGAAAAGATAAATGAATAAAACCGGTGTATTGTTGATTCAGCTTGGAACGCCTGACAGTCCTTCTGTTCCTGATGTAAGGAAATATCTGAGGGAGTTCCTGAACGATGCAAGAGTTATTGATATTCCCTGGATTGCCCGGAAGATCCTTGTAAACCTGATTATAGTACCTTTCAGGGCGCCTAAATCGGCAAAGGTATATCAGAAACTGTGGACGGAGAAGGGTTCCCCCCTTTTGTATTACAGCGTTAGCCTGCAGAATAAACTTCAGAAAATGATGGGAGAGAATTTTGAAATCGAGCTGGCGATGCGGTACCAGAGCCCTTCAATGGATGAAGTCCTTGAAAAAATGAGGAGAAAGAATTATGACAGGATACTTGTCCTCCCTCTTTTCCCTCAATATGCTTCAGCAACTTCCGGCTCAGCGGCAGATAAGGCAATGAAAATTATAAAAAAATGGTGGGTCATTCCTGAAGTAAAGATTATTACTCAATTCTGGGATGACGAAGGATATATCAATTCGTTTGTTGAAAGGGGACGACGATACAATATTAATGAATATGATCACGTCCTTTTCAGTTATCACGGTCTTCCTGTTCGCCATGTTGATAAGGTGTACATCGATGGTAAACCATGTTCAGACCATAATTGCGAAAATGAGATCACTGAAGAGAATAAGTATTGCTATAAGGCTCAGTGTTATGCTACTACCAGAACACTTACAGAAAGGTTAAGCATTCCCCCTGGAAAACATACTGTCTGTTTTCAATCCAGACTTGATAAAGACTGGCTGACCCCCTTTACCGATAAAACGATAATTGAACTGGCAGATAAAGGAGCAAAAAAAATTCTTGTATTCAGTCCTGCATTTGTAGCTGATTGCCTTGAGACCCTAATCGAAATAGGAGATGAATACCAGCTCCTCTTCAAAAATCACGGCGGAGAAAAGATCCAGCTGGTCGAAAGTCTCAACGACGATGATAAGTGGGCAGCAGCAGCTAAAAATATTATTGAAAAAAATATATAAAACTTCTTTCGTAACCCCTCGATCTGAAATTCTATCTATAGGCTCTTTTTCATCCTTAAAAGTTTATCTCGCAATCCTTAACTCGCCTCCCACCTTCTCTGTCTAATCTCAGTACAAAATCGCTGCATCCCGCTTCTTCCTTTAGTATCCATCTATTGCTGTTCTGTGGGTAACTAATTAAATTAAGGAATGAACAAGTCTAAATATCCACACGAATTAAGTCGCGGCAACAACAATATTGTCGTAGCTATTTCCAGGACAGAAGCAGGAAAGTTATTTACACCCGATTCCAGAGTCGAAGTAACTGTGGAAGCGAGAAATATGCAGTATGCCAACAAAGTCAATGGACTTGTAGTTAAGTTCGTCAGAATCGACATTCAGGGAGATAATCAGGTCCTTGTAATGGAAAGACTGATTCCAATTGAACCCAGGGGAATGGAAATAGAGGTTCGGGAAACGATGTTTTCTGTATTGAAGGATCAGCTGAACGAGCTGCATACGCAGGGATTCTGTCATAGGGACTTACGCCGTCCATCAGGGTTTGGAGGACGTTATTTCGATAACATTATACTTACCGAATCAGGTCTGCGCCTGATTGATGTCGGGATATCTGCTATCAGAGATACCGATAATCTGGAACTCTTCAATAAGTATGTAGAAGCTGAACTGAAAGAACTTCAGGAATTCTACGAATATTTTATGGCTCAGTAAGTAGAAATATACCTATAAATATTATCTATACATTCTATTATTATTATCTATTTGATTTATTAACCTGCTCCGTCTAACTTAGTCTCAAGTTTTTACTTTTGGTTTCTGCCAGGTCAGAATAAAGATTTGAATGACAGGACAGAAATGACCGGCAAAAAAAATAGATTAAGGTATGATATATCAGGCTTAGATTAAGCTGGTTTATGGGAGAGCACCGCTCTCCCATTTTTATTTTAAATAAATTGAACTTATAGACATAACCTCTTTGCCTTTTGTAGCCCCTTCCTCTCATTTATCTGCCGTTATTTTTGAACGTTTACAAGGATCCTGCCTTTGATTTTCCCCTGCAGGATTTCATCGATCTTTTTATTCGTCTCCTCAAGAGAGCATTCCTCATACATTATCCCCAAGTTTCTCGGTTTCCATTCATTGGCGAGCTTTTCCCACAATTTCTCTCGTAATTCAATTGGTGTTTTTTCTGAATTAATTCCAAGCAGACTAACCCCCCGTAGTATGAAAGGGAACACGGTTGTATGCAGTTCAACAGATGCAGCATTTCCGCAGGCTGCAACTAAACCCCATTGCCTGGTAGATGCAATGGCCGTAGAAAGTATTTCTCCGCCCACAGTATCTACAACCCCGCTCCATCTTCCTGAAAGCAGGGCTTTCCCTGTTTTATCAATCATTTCATCCCTCGATATAAGCAAATCTGCCCCGATCTCTTTCAGATAGCTTTCCTGGTCGGTTTTCCTGGTACCTGCAGCGACTTTATACCCCTGCTTTGCCAGCAGAGCTATTGCCATCGAACCTACACCTCCTGATGCTCCTGTAACAAGTACCTCTCCATCTTTATCTAATCCATTCGCCTCCATTCTGTCAAGTGCTAAAGCCGCGGTCAGCCCGGCAGTACCAAGTATCATGCTTTCTTTTATGAATAGCCTCTCGGGAATTTTAACTACCCATTCTGCAGGAACCTGGATGAATTCTGCAAATCCCCCGGATGTATTCATTCCCAGGTCATAACCGGTTACCAGGACTTCATCGCCTTCCGTGAACTTACTGCTTTTTGTATCCACTATAACGCCCGCAGCATCTATCCCCGGTGTGTGAGGATATCGTCTGGTTACACCCTTGTTGCCCGAAGCTGATAATGCATCTTTATAATTCAATGAGGAATATTGAACATTTATCAAAATATCACCGGGGGGCAGGTCGTCTATACGCCTTTCAGTAATTTCCCTGACGAACTTCCCGTTTTCTTCTTTTACTAACAGTGCCTTAAATTTGCCGGACATTTTTTCTCCCGTCTTGCTAAGTTCATTTTATGATCACGCAAAAATATAATAAATTCCTGTGGAGTTCAGTTTTTCGGATCATATTATCCCTGAAAATGATCGCACTCTTTTTGTTCACTCAACCACTAATAAAGTACTATTGAAAATCGCCGGTGTCAATAATAATCATCCAGCGATTCATTCGTTTTGGACAAATATGGAAAAAATATAGCAGTCGCCGGATTAGTTTTGCAGAGATAATTCTTATTTTTATATGCCAAATAAATTTTGAGAGAAATGAAAAATAACAAACGCCCTTCGTGGGATAAATATTTTCTGAAGCTTGCAATGCTTGCCTCAGAGAGAGCTACCTGCCCAAGGATGCATTGCGGCTGTGTGCTGGTGAAAGACAGGTTCGTTCTTGCAACGGGATACAACGGATCTCTTCCGGGACAGCCTCATTGCGAAGATGAAGGCTGCCTGGTGGTTGATAACCATTGCGTGAGAACAAACCATGCTGAGATCAATGCCCTTGTCCAGGCAGCCGTACACGGGATAAATATAAAAGGTTCAACTGCTTATATAACTAATATGTCATGCACAACCTGTGCAAAGGCACTGATAGCAGCAGGTATAAAACAGGTTGTAGTATTCTCGGACTTTCATGATACCCTGGCAACCGACTTCTATACAAAAAGCGGAGTTGGGATAACAAAGGTAGAAATGCCCGAAACGCGTATTCATTATGATTTAAAAAATTATTCCTCGGCACGTAAGACCGAAAAATCAAAATAATATTATGGGCGGAAAACTTTGTCCTAAGATTATCCTTGAAGGAACTCGTCTTACCTTTAAAACAGAAATTGCTTTTGCTTTAAATGGGCATCCCCGGATCGTCGGACCGAGAAAATACAGGTATCATTCCCCAATAATTTCAGCCGAGTGGTGTGCATTTACTAATTTTCCGTGGGGGAGAGGCTTGATCAATTTCGATCCCGCTGAGGAAGCCCGGGCAATGGAAACCTACCGTACATGGCTGAAGTTGTTTGAACTGCAGAGATACTATTCGTGGATTATCGATAGGTTCCATATATCAACAAAGGCTTACCAGCTTAAAGCACATCAAAAGGAATATGATTTTAACTGGCTGGAAGAGGCACTTAAGGATCTCGGTTTTCACCTTGTCCTCTGCACCCGGACAGATGCCTCTTTCTTTAAGGCAAGAGAAGAAAGATTAAAAGTATCCGGCAATCCGAAACAGTATGATGATATTCATATTTTTATTGAAGAACAAACGCTTATGAAAAGTCTTATAAGCAGATCTGTTCTGCCTGTTCTTGAAGTCGATGTTTCTGATAATGATGTAAATAAAGCTGCTGATAAGATAGCCGACTGGCTTGAACAGACCGGCGGACTTTATGCAAAGTAATCTCCCATAACGTTTATGAAGTATACTCCCGCCTTTTATGTAAAACCGCTTATTGCAACATTATTCTGGGGAGTTTCATTTATTGCAACTAAAACAGCTTTAAATGAATTGACTCCTGTGATGATTATTATCTGCAGGCTTCTGCTCGGAATTACTTTTCTGACTGCACTTGCTATCTACACGAAAAAAGATTTTTCAATTAAACTAAAACAGCATGCATATATTCTTCTGCTTGCCGCTATTGCTGTTTTTCATTTGTGGATCCAGGTAACAGGTCTGCAGTATACTTCGGCATCCAATACCGGATGGATCATTGGCACAGCTCCGATTTTTATTGCTATAATGGGAGTTGTTTTTTTCAGGGAGAAAATTAACCTGAAACAGCTCACGGGAATTGTTATCTCATTTATCGGGCTGCTTCTTCTGATAAGTAAAGGGAACATATCTTCAATTGGTTTCATTTCCAATAAAGGCGATTTTCTTGTACTGGCTAGCGCATTTACCTGGGGCGCTTATTCAATGGTTAATAAAAAAATCAGCCTAACATATCCGCCGCTAATGACCATCCTCTACCTTTTTATTATGATGGCAATTTTAATCCTTCCGGTTACTGCAAATGCTGAAACATTACATAAACTTCAACATCTCTCATCTATAGGATGGATATCCGTTATTTTCCTGGGAATTTTCTGCTCGGGGATCGCATATGTACTGTGGGCTCAGTCACTTAAGGATATGGATTCGTCAAAAGTGGGCGCTTTTCTTTATTTTGAACCATTCGTGACAGTATTTTCTGCGTGGATTTTCTTACATGAAACCATTACACTGCTGATGCTGATAAGCGGTGTGATCATAATTATCGGCGTAATAATAGTTAACCGCAATTAAGCCGATTATCGTGATATGAATTAAATATTCCTTCCGCTGTGTCCTCATTCGAATCTTTTTGCCGCTTGTTTTGTTAAAGTTAAGTGTATGTAATAACAACTGAAAGAAATTTATATGTCAGGAAAATCAGTCATTTCTAAAATATTATTTTTAATCATTATATCATTATTATTTGCGGCATGTGAAAACTCGACAGAGAATAATCCTGCACCTGATAATACAAAGACTTTCCCGAATAAAGTCGGAGATAAATGGATTTATGCAGTTCACGACAGTGTTACAAATTCTGAGGATACTCTTACTATCAGCATCGTGGGAACAACAACAGGAAATGGTAAAAATCTAACGGTCTGGACAAGAAAATCGAATTTTTATAACGATACTTTCTATGTCTTTATCGATAAGAATACTGTTTACTATTATACTGATTCCTACCCTAATGTAATAGATAACGAAATTGTATTTCCGCTTGAGGTTGGAAAATACTGGAAAAATCCCGACCAGATTTCCGATTCATCTAAAGTTATAGCCAAAGAGACTGTAAATGTACCTGCAGACAATTTCCCTGATGCTTACAGGATAGAAAGAAACTGGAGCAGCTTCAATGTTTACGGCCATTCATTAACCTGGTTCGTAGATAACGTAGGTATTGTAAAAGAATATGTAAGAATTCAGGGCTTTGATAATATCAAGCAAACCTGGGAATTGCTGGACTATACACTTCAGTAACAATAGATTAACCTAACAATCACGATTGAATGAGAAGTGAATGACCATCGGGTGACGGTTAAACAAGAGTTGGCCTTCACCCCGTGCATTCACGGCAGCCCTCCTCTACAAATTCCGGAAAAGTGCATTATATTTGTCAATTCATTTTTAAGCATTAGGAAAATCCTTGAATCCGTGGAAAGGTGTTAAAGGCTTATCCCGAGACCTCTGGGTTGTATATACAGCTACGCTGATAAACAGATCGGGCACAATGGTTCTGCCTTTCCTTGCACTTTACCTTACAACCCGGCTTCATGAAGATGCTGCAACAGCAGGATTAATTATAATGTTTTACGGGATAGGGGCATTGATTACAGCTCCTTTAATGGGCAGGCTTTCGGACAAAATCGGCTCTCTGACGGTGATGAAACTTTCACTGTTCTTATCGGGATGTATTTTAGTCCTTTATCCGATTATACAGGGGTTTGGACTCCTGCTGGCGGCAACTTTATTGTGGGCTATTATCAATGAAGCTTTTCGTCCGGCTGTTATGTCACTAATCTCATATATTGCTCCTCCCGAAAAAAGAAAAACGGCCTTTGCAATGAACAGGCTGGTTATAAACCTTGGAATGAGTATTGGTCCTGTCGCTGCCGGATTTTTAGCACAGATAAATTTCACAATAATCTTCTATGTTGATGCAGTGACTGCGGTTGCGGCTGCGGCGTTCCTGGTATTCCACCCGATGCATTATAAAATAAATAAAGAAGAGCTTGAAAAAGAAGTTGAAACACTTCAGTCGCATAAAGGAAGCGTGCTTAAAGATATCAGGTTTATATTTTTCCTGCTGGCTTTGACGCCCGCAACAATGGTTATATTCCAGCATATTGGTGTACTCCCTCTTTACCTCGTAAAAGATCTGCATTTTCAGACTTCAACGTTCGGTATGCTGATTGCAGTAAATACTGTGCTGATCATCCTTGTTGAAGTTCCCCTTAACACGGCAATGACAAACTGGTCTGAAAAAAAATCGCTGGCCCTCGGTGCCTTATTAATCGGCATCGGGTTCGGGATAACCGCATTTGTCAGCAATGTAATCCCGCTTATTATTACGATTATTATATGGACTTTCGGAGAAATGATCATGTTTCCCTCCAGTTCAGCCTTTGCTGCAGAAATTTCTCCGCCCAATAGGAGAGGGGAGTATATGGGATACTTCCAGATGTCGTTCAGTCTTGCTTTCACTCTCAGTCCATGGCTCGGCACTATGGTATATGATACTTACGGCGGTAAGGCAGTCTGGCTTGCATCGTTTGCAGTCAGTATCATTTCAGCTGCAGCCTTCCTAATGATACCCGCAAAACGCGTCCCTGTTAAGATGCCTGAGGCTTCAGCTGATTAAAACGTAGTCTTTTGCTTACTATTTTACATTCCTACCTTCTTATTCTCTTATCTTCTTACACTCGCCTCTTTGCGTTGATGTTTCTTAGCGGCAATAAATTTTACAATTCTATGACAATTAAGTCCGGCGCTGGTTGTAATATTATGATGTATTGATAAGGCTGATCCAAATGAAGAAAATATACCTCGCAATAATACTCCTGACAGCTGTTGTTGGTAACTATGCGCAAAGTGAAAGTGCAGACTCCGGCTTCTCGAAAGAAATTAATTGGGAAGCTTTCCCCATTGTAACTTATGATACGGATGCAGGATTCGGCTACGGCATCAAAGGATATATCCGAAATCCCCTTGAGGTGAATGAAAGTTATGATGTTATCCTGTATAATAGTACTGAGGGGGAAAGGTGGTACCGGTTCCAGTTCTCTTTTCCTGATTATGAAATAAGACAGGCAACCGATTACGGCTATGCACTTGATCTGACAGTTGATTATGATAAATGGATCAGCTATCATTTTTATGGAATCGGCAACTCTTCCTCTTATGAGAATCAAAAATTATTCACCAGGGAACCGCTTGAGTTTAATATCATTCTGAATAGAACTCTGACAGCAGATGTAATCCTTCAAGCAGGAATCAGGTATAAGACGATTAAATATACCTCCTTTCCGGATTCATCTCTCCCTGCGGGCTATTCGTATATAAATAGAACCGACCGCCTTTCTTTTATGATACAGGGAGTTTATGATACGAGGAACAGTATAATAAACCCGGAATCAGGAGCCGCCGTTACGGCCGGTTTTGAATCATCGCCCGACTTAACTTTTACTAATGCATCATTCAGTGAAGCCCGGCTGACATTTCAGTTTTATAATAAAATCATTTTTCGTGAATTGGTCTTTGCAGGCAGATTAGCTGTTCAGCAATTGATAGGCAGCTATATCCCTGTTCAGTTTTTGCTTCCTATAGGCGGTAATAATACCTTAAGGGGGTTTTCACAGGACAGGTTCTTAGACAAGGCAAGCGTTCTGATCAACACCGAACTTAGATTTCCAATCTGGTGGAGGTTCGGAGGTATTGCCGGCATTGATGCAGGGAGAGTATTTCCCTCCCTGTCAGAATTTTCTTCGGCCGGCTGGAAAATAAATCCCGCAGCAGGTATCAGGTTTTATATGGACAATTTTGTGGTCCGCGCCGATATCGGAATTAGCAATGAAACCACGGGGTTTTACTTTAATTTCGGCCAGATCTTTTAGATTTTTTATTTCTTCAGCTTATCCCCGAATACTTTTTCAAACTTTTCTACTTTCGGCGCAATAACAAATGAACAATACCCCTGGTAGGGATTATTTTCAAAATAATCCTGGTGATAGTCTTCAGCTTTATAAAATACAGTAAACGGAACAATCTGGGTAACAATGGGTTTATCCCAGGCCCCCGATTTTTCGAGTTCCTGTTTATAATACTCCGCTTTCTCCTTTTGCTTCTCATTATGATAAAGAATTATCGAGCGATACTGCTCGCCTACATCGGCTCCCTGCCTATTCATTGTAGTGGGATCATGAGTCTTCCAGAATATTTTGAGCAGATCGTCGTATGAAATGACATCCGGATCATAAACAATCTGTACAACTTCGGCATGACCCGTCTTTCCATCGCATACCTGCTCATAAGATGGGTTTTTGGTATGCCCTCCGGCATACCCTGAAACAACTGATTTAACTCCCTCAACCCTTTCAAAAATAGCCTCCGAACACCAGAAACATCCCTGTCCGAAAGTAGCTGTGTCAGCTTTAGCCGATAGCTTATCCATAGCAGTTTCATCTTCTTTCATTTTGTTATTTAATCCGGCTTCCTTGCAGTTTACTGCTCCGAAAACCATTATTGCCAGAAACACCGTTAATAGTATGCTTTTCATAATTTTGTTTCTTTTTGATCCTAATATCGCAATGATAATCAAATTATTTATAACGAATTAGTCACTTTTATTGAACAAATCCTATGAAAAGAATTATGAATTTAAAATCACCGGGTACAGGGAAAAATATATAAACTATTGCGTCTTGACAAATATTGGAATATTTTAGGTGCCGTTCTCCTCCTTATTCGAAATTTAACCCGGGTTTGAAGCCCTGAGGCAGTATTTTCTCCAACTATTGCAGCACTCGTTTGTATTTTAAAAATATAAGCTTTATCCAATAACTTAATAATGAGGCGTAAAATGAGAATGATGTTCGTATCCGTGTTCCTGGTAATGGTTTTCGCTATCCTGGTTTTGAGCCAGGCAGGCTGTAGTAATTCAAAAGAAGAGAAGATTCCTACTCAGGCGGAAAGAATTGAGAGAGGAAAATACCTGGTGGAATTGGGAGGTTGTAATGACTGCCATTCTCCGAAAGTAATGACTGATATGGGTCCAGTTCCGGATACAACAAGATTATTGTCGGGTCATCCGCAGGATCAGCCTGTAACTAATGTCGATCCGGCTATGCTGAATTCAAAGATGTGGGTACACTCCAGCATGGATGCAACAGCCTGGATTGGTCCCTGGGGTGTGTCTTATACCCAAAATCTGACACCTGATCCCGAGACAGGCCTTGGGAACTGGACAGCAGATTTGTTTATAAAAGCTCTGAGGACGGGAAAACACATGGGAATCGGCAGACCAATTTTACCTCCTATGCCCTGGCCCGGTATCGGCAAATCGAGCGATGAAGATTTAAAAGATATCTTTGCCTACCTGCATTCAATTCCCGCTATTCATAATAAAGTTCCCGATCCGATTACCCCGGATATGGTTGCTTCGATATTAAGTAAAGGTGATTCAAAAGAAAATATGGTAAAGGCTAAAGACGTACAGTAAATGAAACTATAAAGCCTGCCCGTTCTAAAACGGGCAGGTTTTCTAAAATGGATTTATTCTCCCTGTGAAATTCCTGAGCCTCCGCTGAAATCTGTGCTGCCGAGTTTGGCTTTTCCATAATATACTACCTTTGAACCTCCGCTTGCGTCCACATTGAGTGTCCCGTTCATATTTATTTCCATCCTTGCGCCTCCGGAAAGATCAACATCCACATTTTTAACACTGAAATCCTTTAAATGATAGATACTGCCTCCCGAAGCATCCGCTGTAAGGTCGGATGCAGTCCCCGATAAATTTATAACGCTGCCCCCGGAAATTTCAAAGTTGATATCTTTGCAGGATAGCTTCCCTGAAATTTCTGCACCGCCGGATAATTCACCTTCAAAATTTTCCTTCGTATCCATAGATAATTTTCCCTGGGCGCCTCCGCTTAAATCTATACCGGTTAATGACGGCATCTCAATACTGATCCGGATTTCGCCATGTCTGTGATAATTATTTTTATCTATATAAAACATTAAAGAGTTTCCTTTTTTCTCTACCTTAAGGTATTCAAAATCCTCCTGGTCGGCATTGACCGATATACTATACGATGACGACTGATTTATATTCAGGAGCATTCCGCTTCCTGCTTCAACCTTGCTGAAATCCTTGTAATCATACTTTTTTGTAGTGCGGTCTGCTGAAAAGATGCTGGTAGTTCCTGCCAGGAAAATGCTCATGGCAAACAGAATTGTTGCTAATTTTTTCATTTTTTTGAGTCCTCAAATATTATGTATTCAATTAGACCGCCATTTCCCTGAAAAGGTTGCAGTAAAATCTAAATCCTGTTGTTTATTCAGCGGGACGGCTTTAATTTTCCCTAGAATCAAAACAATTTTGAGGAAAATATGAAGGATATTGACCGCCTTAAATACCCGATAGGGAAGTTTAAAGCTCCTGAAAAGTATACGGAAGAAATGCGTGAAGGGTTTATAAATGAAATTGAGCAGACGCCTTATTATCTGCGTGAGGCCGTGGAAAACCTTAATGAAGACCAGCTGAATACTCCGTACAGGGCGGGCGGTTGGACGGTTGAACAGGTAATCCATCATATACCCGACAGCCATATGAATGCATATATAAGAACAAAATTAGGCTTAACTGAAAAGCAGCCGACTATTAAACCTTATGACCAGGCTGCCTGGGCAGAGCTAGAAGATTATTCAACTACTCCCGTGGAAGTCTCACTCTCTCTACTTGACGCAATACATACCAGGTGGGTTATTCTCTTAAAATCTTTGCATGCTGATCAGTTTGAGTGTAAACTCAATCACCCTGAAAACGGAATAATTGACATCAATTGGATCCTTGCACAATATGCCTGGCACGGAAAACATCACGTAGCACATATCAATTCATTGAAACAAAGGATGGGATGGTAAAAAAAGGCTGCCGTAATAAAATTACGACAGCCCGTCAACAATTTTAGAATGGTTCGTTAGCTGGTTTGGGTTTTGGTTTAAATCGGAAAATGATCAGAATGGCGATTACAACAACAAGAATTCCTATGATAATATATAACCAGTTAAATCCGCTTCCGTAAAGACTGTCCTTCCACTGTGAAATTTTATTTTCGATTGTGTCTTTCTGCGCTTCGGTAAACATATTATTTTCAAGCAGGTAAGGCACCCATGTTGGTTTTACCTGACCGTACCAGGCGCTGTCTGCGAAACTTTTATATGTGATCTGTGCGTCGCCGCTGTTTTTAATGCCGACATTTTTAATCTCATCCGCAATAAAATTAGATGCTGTCTGAGTGAATTCTTTACCGCTTGAAAACTTCTGAAGGTTGATGCCGTAATCCTGGAAAGTTAACCTGACTGAATTCCAGGCCTGCTGATTGAGGGTTGTCTTCCACGTAGTAAAGCTCTGATCAATCTCTTTCAGTTCATTAGTTCCTGCATTCTTTTCGGAATAGATGCTAACAAGCTTGGGTCCTACACTCTTCCATAGTTTTGAAAATTGTTCCTGCTGTTTTTTTATCTGACTAAGGTCCTCGGGGGTAAGGGTTGCAACTTCCAGAAATTTAATGTTATCCTGTAGAGATTTCTTAACGTTATTTAAAACATTATTTTTCTGAGCTTCGGAGTATACTTCCTGTTTTTCCTGGGAGCTTAATTCAGATTTCTGCCTGTAAGAAGGGGGGATGAGGCTATCGATCATGCTTATTACCAGTTCATCTCTCTTCTGAAGGGATGCTTTCAGGTCAGCTACAGTTCTCTCCAGCTGCGTGATACGGCTTTTATCTTTCTTACTCTCAGATTCAAGTGTCTGAACCCTGGAAATCAGGTCGGTATTCCTCTTGTTGAGTACATCTACCTGATCCCTGAGACCGGAAACCTGCGTTGTGAGCACATCGATTTTTGTAAAATCTCCTTTACGCAGATCGTAAGCCATCTGCAGGTTTTCAAATGTTTTGCTGAAGTTGAGCGGGTACAGACTTTTATCGAGCAGTTCTCTCTTATCCGAATATTCACTCCTTAACTGTTCGATTTTATCGCCTGCACTCTGAAGGTCCTGAAGTGAAGATGCATTCCTGATTGAATCATTTATTGCCATTGCTTTATTTTTAAAGTTCTGCACGATCTCATAGTCTGACTGGGCAAAGGTCATATACGAGAACAGCAGGCATAATAAAAAACTATTTATTAGAATCTTCCTGTTCATTTCTTCTCCTTATTCTCAATTCCATTGTTCGATAAATAAAATTGCTTATTTCCTTCAACCAGTTCTATATAAGGCGGCCGCTGGTTGAAAACAGGATTTGTTATTCCGCTGTCTGAAATTGAAATTTCATTATATATATTGAAAGCCCCGTCTCCCATTGTAAAAACATAAACATTTTTGAATTTATCACCGGTTATAAAATAATAACCAAGAGTATCTCTGATCATTCTGAGGTCACGGTCAAGGTATGCAAGCGAATCACCCGTCTCCTCAAAGTAAAGGGGCTTCGCATTGAATGAAATTGCGTACCGGTCTTCTTTAGCCATCCCGTTATTGTCGACATGAATCACAGACTCAACGGGCCAGGAAAAATCAGACGGCATTAATCTTAGTGATGTACATCCTGCCAGAACGGCAGCTGATATAAAGATCATATATTTTAAGAGGCGCATAAGTACTCCTTCCAATTTATGCATGCTAACATAATGAAAAATAAGGATTTCCGGCGATTGCCGATTGTGATGGGTTGCCCATTTGCGAATAAGCGGAGGATATATCATTTAGCTGCCATTATCCTGCTTTTTCAGCAGAAATTAGTATAATTCCTTAAGAAAAATTTAACGCTGTGATTCGGTTTTTTAGTATTTTTGAATGTAAAATTTATTGAATAAAGGCGGAAACTATGAACCTTATCGAGTGCCTGACCAGAAATCAGGATCAAATAATCAGAGCAGCATTTGATTCACTTTTGCGCTCAAACCTCAAACATTATTCTGCATCGGGCGCAAATGAAAATTGGGAGAGAATTGAGAAATTATTTGATCTGTCGCTGAAAAGTATTAAGGATAAAAGCCTTGTTGATATGATAGATTATTCAGAAAAAGTTGCAGCCGAAAGATATAAGTCGGGTTACGACCTGCACGAGGTTCATACAGCATATAATGTCCTGGAAGAAGAAATCTGGAAGGTAGCACTGAATGAACTCGATCCTAAAGAAATAGGTAAAGCCCTCGGACTCGTAAGTACAATACTTGGTACAGGCAAGGAAACCCTCGCATTGACATATATATCATTAACTGGAAAATCAAAAACCAAAACCCTCGATCTTTCAGAATTATTCAAAGGAAATTAATAGCTCAGCTTTTTTCGAATGGAATGATAACGCAGTGAAAAAATAGCGGCACGCCATGGCGGAGAGGCAAGAACAGCGTTTCGCTTTACATTTTCACCTACCTCTACACCGCTTAACCATTCCAACGCATTCGCCACACCTTACTATACAGTTTGTGTATCGCCTTCCTTTTCCCCGGCACAGGATTTATCAAATTTTTCATGCCAGTACTTTCTTCTGCTGTAATAATAGGGACTCGGTCTCTTCCCGATTCCTGTAAGCAGTATTTTAGAAAGGATTAACAATCCGACTGCCTGAAGGTAGGTAATTGCAGTTATTCCAAATATCACCGGCATCAGCCAGTTCCATAATAACATTACAGCAAGGCTTAATACTGAAAGGAAAACCAATACAAAGATGAAGCCTTTGAAGAACCATCTTTTTTTATTATGAATCGCACACATTTTATAACTCCTTGTATAAATTTTTTAATTTCTTTCTCAGGTACAGAACCGCATAACGCTTTCTTGAAAGAAGTGTATTTACAGGCTCGCCTTTTATTTTTGATATTTCTTTAAAACTCATTCCTTCGAATTCATTCATCACGAACACATCCTTTTGTTCCTCAGGCAATTCTTCAAGCGCGGTTTCAATCTCTTCCCAGAAAAGGTTCTGCCAGTAGATTTCATCCGGCAGACTGCTGAAGTCGGGCATGATGTCGGATAGCGATAAAACCTCATCTGAATCATTAACTTCGTTTACTACAATTTCATCAGAAAAGGCAGCTGTTTTTTTCTTTCTGTAAGAATCTATTATTCTGTTTTTAGCTACTTTAATGAGCCACGCAGAAATTCTTTCTACGAATTCTATTTCTTCGAAACCGCTTACAAGACTGTACAAAACATCCTGAAGAATATCCTCCGCGTCCTCCTTAGTTGCAACCTGCCGCCGGATGAAACTCAGTAGTTTGCCCTTCTCCTGCTTTACAACTTTATCAAGCGCTGCTTCTTTGGTCATTAACCTGTTTCATTTATTATTTAAGACGCACAGTGAAGGAGAATATTTTAAATTTCAACAAATTCTCATTTTTTGATGTAAATAAAGGTTTATTTATTAAAGTTAATTTATTTTGGAGAACAAATTTTTCCGATCATTAAATTCTGAGGATAAAATCTTGAAAATTCAATTTATTGGAGCCGCTCAGACAGTTACCGGTTCACAGCACCTGCTCGAAGTCAATGGTAAAAAGATCCTGCTTGACTGCGGACTCTACCAGGGAAGACGAAAAGAAGCATACGAGATTAACCGGAATTTTTTGTTTAACCCTGAAGAGATTGACGTCATGCTTCTTTCGCACGCACATATTGATCATACAGGCAATATACCTCACCTGATAAGAAGCGGGTTTAAGGGACATATCTACACAACTTCCGCAACTGTAGATCTGTGCCAGATAATGCTGAGAGATTCTGCCTACCTGCAGGAAAGAGATATATACTTTGTGAATAAGAAAAGGAAAAAACAGAATAAGAAATTATTTGAACCTCTGTATACAATTGATGATGTAGAAGCCGCAATGGAGAACTTTATCGGGGTTCAGTATGACAAGACGATAGAAGTTGCCCCGGGGGTAAAAGCTACCTGGAGGGACGCGGGACATATTCTCGGTTCAGCCGGAATCTTAATCGAAATAAGGGAAAAGGGAAAATATACAAGACTTGGTTTCAGCGGCGATATCGGGCGTCCCGAAATGCCGGTTATAAGAGATCCTAATATCCTGACTGACCTTGATGTTCTTATAATGGAAAGCACTTACGGCAACCGGCTGCACCCGGTTACGGGAAAAGTTGAAGAAGAAGTTGCCGGCGTAATAAATGAAGTGCTGGAGCGAAAGGGTAAAATTATTATTCCTGCCTTTGCCGTGGGAAGGACGCAGCTCTTCGTTTATATACTGCATAAACTATTTAACCAGAACAGAATTCCGGCTATACCTATTTTCGTCGATAGTCCTCTCGCTGTCAACTCTACTGAAGTATACAGGATGCATCCCGAGTGCTTCGATAGGGAAACCTACCGGGTGTTTATAGAAAATCATGAGGATCCTTTCGGATTCAACAGACTTACTTATATAAGGGATGTAGAGGAATCGAAAAAACTGAATGAATTCAGGGGATCGTGTATCATTATCTCAGCTTCGGGGATGGCAGAAGGCGGAAGAATACTTCACCATTTAAAAAATAATATTGGCGACTCAAATAACCTTATTCTTTTTGTCGGTTATGCCGCTCAGGAAACCCTTGCAAGAAAAATTATGGATGGTGCCGAAGAAGTTAATATCCTTGGTGATGTGCATACGGTGAGGGCAAAGATAAAACAGATGGATTACTTTAGTGCCCACGCCGATCAGACGGGTCTGCTTGAGTATTTGAAATATTCTCCGGTTAACAAACTAAAAAATATTTTCCTCGTACACGGCGAAGCCGAACAGGCGCTGCCTCTGAAAGAGAAAATTCTAGGCAAAGGGTATAAATCGGTCAATTATCCGAAAAAAGGCGAGGTGTTCGAATTGTAGTCAGTTAATTTTTACATTTTTATGACAAATAGGTGTTAAGGGGTTCATATCTTTTCTCTGTGAAAAAGGAGAGAAAAGATGGAAAACAAAAAACTCGTTCTGCTAAACCTGCCAGCATTCCTCATTACAGGAGATACCGTTCATTACTCTGAAATCGGCAAAGCTAAGTTTTGCAGGAGGATAATATTATGAAAAAAATATTAGTAAATATTCTTCTCCTGTCTTTCATTAATCTGATTAGCTGTTACTCCGTTTCGGAAGTGAGCAAAGAAGAATTCCTGGAATCAAAAAACAGTGACGCACATCTTTTGACCGGCAATCTCGAAAAGTTTCACTTTAACCACGGAAATTATTATGTAAAATCTGATACTATCAGAGGTATAGGGGAGAGAGAATTTAAAGGAATTAATTTTCCCTTTAAAGGATCAATCCCGCTGGATTCTGTCAACAACTTTCAGATAGAATATGTAGATGGGTGGAAGACCTTCGGTCTTGTAATCGGAGTCACCGTACTTTTGTTAATAGTGGCCGGAACCGTTGTTGCCGAAAGCTTCATATCAGTATTCTGAAAAACAATTTTATTAATTGCAGGATGATGATGTATTATAAAATTTCAATAGTGATAATATTATTAAGTATTCTTAATTACACAGGTTGTTATTCTGATGGCGTGATTACGCGGGATGAACTTGCTAATGGATTTTCTTCCAATATTAGTTTATTAACCAGCAGCAATGAGACGTATTATTTTTCAAAAAATAGTTATAAAGTAGTAAGAGATACCCTGTCAGGTACAGGTCAGCTGCTGAAGAGTGATAATACAATGACAGATTTTAAAGGCAAACTCGCGCTGAATGATATTGAGCTAATGACCGGGAAAAAAATAGACGGTGGAAAAACTGCCCTCTTAATTCTCGGAGTAGCAGGAATATCACTGTTAGTCTATTTCCTGGTTAACCTGGATTCTGAAATACGGCATTCTTTTGATCATTTTTAATCCCCCTGAAAGTGTTGAGATAATAAACACGTTTGACAAAATGTCAGTCGCCTTTGTGATACCGAATTAGTGTTGGGGAAATGACGGAGAAGGGACGGAGAAGGGACGGAGAAGGACTCAAAATGAGACACAATTCAAACAGCGAAAAACCGCAATTTTCGGCTGTTGAAAAATCTTACATTTGACAAAATTGACAATACTGAAGAGGGATAAAAAAGGCCGGAAGGGGCAGCCGCAACTTAGCTGGTCGGTTTCTTATCATCATCTTTTGAAGGGGGCAAATATCTGCCTGCATTCTTTACGGAGGTAGATAATATAAATTCTATCTGTGCATTAATACTTCGTAAATCATCTGCCGCCCACTTTTCAAGGGCAGCATAAATATTAGAATCAATGCGCAGTAAAAACTTTTTCTTTTCTGCCATAACTAATCATCTTTTCCTATCATGCAGCCGCAGCCTGCTTCCGCTTTCTTGTTAGATACCATGCGAGTATTATGATCCACGGATTTTTATCAACCAGTTCTGAGCTGCTTTCAATGTAAACCAGACTGCTCATTCTGATTGATACTTCATCTTTTATACTAACCAGGCATACTCCGCTCATTGAAAATATACCATATTTCCTGGCAGCCATCCCGGACCTGATCATCAGTCTTTGTCCCTTCGGTAGAAACACAGTCCCTTCCCTGCTGAAGAATTTTTTATTATATGTTGCAAATGGGTTCTCTCTTCCTTTTTCCCTAATAGCAATTTCTGCTTTCCAGAAGTTCGGCTTGTATATTTCCCATTCGTCTTCACCAATTGTTATAGATAATCCGAAACTGAAAATATTCCTCGGAATTATTTTTCCCAGCAGTTCTTCGCCCAATTTTAATTCATAATTATTTTTCCAGATTGACGGCTGACTGATCTTTAATATCTGTCCAGCAAGCTGTGAAATATTTCTGACCATAGGTTATGACTTTTATTGATATAGGGTTCCTGTGTTTATTACCGGCTGCATTTCTTTTTCGGAAACCAGCGCTACCATTAAGTTATTAACCATAGTGGCTTTCTTGTCTTCATCAAGCTGAACTATATTCTGCTGACTTAAGGCAAGCAGAGCACTCTCAACCATCCCAACTGCACCTTCAACTATTTTCTGTCTTGCTGCGACTATTGCTTCAGCCTGCTGTCTCCGAAGCATCGCCTGTGCAATCTCCTGAGCATATGCGAGGTGACTGATACGTGCTTCAACTACTTCAACTCCAGCTATCTCCAGCCGTGACTGAACCTGCTTCTGCAGAGCTTCAGCAATTTCCTGAGGACTTCCTCTCAATGAAGCCTTGTCTTCTTCTCCGTCATAGGGGTATTCTGAAGTCAGGGACCTGATTGCAGTCTCGCTCTGGATCGCCACGAATTCTTCATAATTATCCACATCGAAAACAGCACGGGAAGTATCAAAGACTCTCCAGACGATAACTGCTGCAATCTCAATCGGATTCCCCCGAAGATCATTTACCTTTATTTTATCGCTGTTAAAATTCCTTATCCTTAAAGTTACTTTTCTTTTAATGGTAAAAGGATTTATCCACCAGAATCCTGTGTCTCTAACCGTCCCGCTGTAGCTGCCGAAGAAAATGATGACCCTGGAATCATTCGGCTGTACGGTAATTAATCCGGCCAGTGAAATAATGATCAGGAATGTGAGCGGGAAGAAATACCAGAGAAAAGCGGGATTATTTGCCCTTACGCCTGCTATAAACAGAATTACGTTAATCGCTATAAGGACTAATATAATTAGTAAAGCAGCAAATCCGTTTAATTTTACTGCCTTTTTTTCTGAAACCGTCTGCATTTTAAACCTCTAAAATATTGCTATCACTATGATATCATAATAATATCAGATAGTCAAGATGAATTTTATTAATTACGGCTATTGCCAACTACTTTACTTTTGATGAATTTACAGTAACGATTATCAAATAGTTTTAATGAGAGGGTTTAAATGAAGAAATTATTTATGGCCGTTCCCCTAGTTGTTTTAATTTTAGGTTTTACTGCCGGCAAAATTATTGACGATAAAATGAAAAATATTCTTCAGAAGCTGGCTATTAACGAAGGGGATGCAAATAGCATGATCTGGTCGAACTGCGCCTATTCCAATTTCAACTTTCCCAATCCCAAAACTCTTAAAGGTTTAGCAGCAGGTGAGAGAGCGCCGCTTGTAGAATCGGTTGCGGCATATGTAAAAGAATATTCAGCGACAGGGGAGTTCCTGCAGAAATATAATGAACTCAGGGAAAACAATAAGCCGAAACCTCCTGAAAAGCCCAAAACCATGGATGAGATGAAGGCTGAGCAGAGGCAAAGCTACGAAGAGGGAATTAAGAATATGGAGGAAACAAAATCCAAAATGCCTGCAGATCAGCAGAGCATGTTTGATGAGACAATTAAGCAGTTCAAAGAACAGTTGAAAGAACTTGACAACCCGGATAATCCAATGTACAGTAAAGATGTTGAAAATATGTATAAGCAGATGTACGATGGACAGGTGGCTGAGTACAACAATAAACTTGCTGATTGGGAAAAAGATTTTCCCGAAAATAATCCCAAATCCCTAATAAAAAAATGGCTCGCAAAATTTTTGGATGAAACAAAGGACATTGATTTTTCAGCAAAGACCGCGACCGATCAGAATAAACGGGAGGTTTTCATAAAGCAGGAGTATGAAAAGAAAAGTTATGTATGGAAATTATGCTACCGAGCCGGAAAGGAAGCCTCTGAGGCAGGCCGCCGTTTTGCACAAAAATGGATGAGTGAATTATAAGCTGAGAATAAGTTATTGATCCTGTTTCCGCAGCCTTATCAGCTTATTTTATTACAGGCTTATTTCTATTTGAAGAAACCATATTTTTTGATGTGCTGGTAAGCGAGATATCCAACGGCTGCTGTCTGCGCCATACCCAGAACATATCTTACCGGATTGAATTTTGAATTTTCAATGAATTGCTCATGCAGCGGTTCAATCATGCTTCCGGGAGTTTCCCCGGGATGATATTCGTGTGATCCAGAATTTGTTATCGAAAGTTTTGTCCACATCCAAATTGTATTTTTGTCGTCGTTCGCCTGAAGTTCAAGTCTCATATAATTCAGTTCACGGTAGATCTCAAACTCGTCAAATTTCGTCTGCAGTTTAAGCAACGATTCAAACGAGTTAGTCCCAACAACTGATTTCCGGTTCTCTTCCTGTGCATAAATGAACGAGGAAAGCAGTAAAACAAAAACAAATGCCGGCCTGAGAAAGCTCATTGTTCTTATGACAAAGTACTAAAGATTGTTAAAAAATTTACTCATATAAGATTTACCGCCGACTATTGCAAACACAACGGCAATGATTGCGAGTGTAATAAAAATGGTTGTAAATCCAATAATAACTATTTCCACTGCAATTTCTATTTCGGCCAGTGCCATCGCAGAAAAGAAGAGAAGAATTGCAAATCTTATAAATCTTGAAATAAGGGAGTAATTAGGGACATTTTCCTTGCCAAGTGCGTTATAGACAGAATTAGAAACCCTTCCGGCAATTATCCAGCCTATTCCGAAAATTATCAGGGCGACAATAAGTTTAGGTATGAAAAGAACGCCGTTTTGTATGAGGCTTGAAAGCACGGTCAGTTTCATTGCATCGAGAGCAGTGTATAAAAAGATCAGGAAGACTACGAAGAACAAAATATTTCCTATAAAACCGAAAAGCGCATACCTAATGTCGGCTTTGGATAAAGTCTGACGCCATCTGACCCTGGTGAACAAGCGCTCAAGTCTGAATGCAATAAGCAGCTGTACAATAATTCTTTTAGCAAGCCATCCTGCGAACCAGCCGATTGCTAAAAGAAGTATACCTCCCAGCAGGTTGGGCAGATAGCTGATTATTTCTTTTCCGAAATCAAAAAAAGGACCTTGAATAGAATTATCCATTTTCAACTCCGCTTTCTTTTGGACGTTTCAATAAAAGTTTCCAGAACGATTCCCGTTCTTCATACTCTTTCACCCAGAGAACAGGACAGGCAGACTGCTCGGTAATTTCCTGAGCAAGTGAGCGCCCGAACAACAGCTCAAGGAAATCGCCTGTTTTCCCGCCCATTACTATCATATCAGCATTCCTCGATTGATCAACAATACTGGTTAATATATCCGAATCCGGCATTATTATAAGTTCTGCCGGCACATTGTTCTCCCTGATCAGTTCTTTTGCTTTCTCTTCCCGTCTTTCCTTTTCTTTTTGAGAAGTATCGGGTTCATAGACCAGGAGCAGTTTTACTTTACAATTGAAATAATCTACAAATGCCGGTGCAACTTCTGTAGCAAGAATTGCATGTATATCAACATTGAAAGGGATCAGGATTGTATTAACCTGTTCTTTATCAAAAGTTCCGTGCAGTACAGCAACTTCCCCCGGAAACCTCTGGATGACGCTGTCTATTATAGAAGAGAAAAATCGTTCAAGGAAAGTAGGGTTCTTCTCCCTTCCTACAATTATAAAATTACAGTTCTCTTCCTCGGCTGTCTGGATAATTCCTTCCGAGATCCTATGGCTGACCGTGACGATTGGACGGGAGATTATTTCAGATTCGCCAATTACATTTTGTGCTGCATCAA
Organism: uncultured Ignavibacteria bacterium; assembly: GCA_963832715.1. Classification (GTDB taxonomy): domain Bacteria; phylum Bacteroidota; class Ignavibacteria; order Ignavibacteriales; family Ignavibacteriaceae; genus DATFVA01. The sequence goes on from CAWHVB010000009.1 coordinate 234,698, forward strand.
ACAATGGCTTAGCCCTAGCAGTATCACTAGCCTCTACAGCAAGAGGGCTTCCTTCCCTTATTTCATTTACATGAAGAAATAATATCTCCGAATTATCCTTTACAGCGATCGCTTTTGCAAGATGAGTAAGGCTTGAAACAGAATTTCTGTTGGCAAGAGAAACCAGTATTTTATAATCCTTTTTTTCAAGCCGCTCAAGCGATTTAACCTTTTTTACGTGTTCTATCTCGCGCTTGGATGCGTAAGTCCGGTAAACGAATAATCCGATTGTTACCCAGACGCCTGTTACAATCCAGGCAGTCGGACTATAATTGAACATATAAATCGCCAGGAACAGAAGCATCAGGATCCCTACAATAGAAAGGTAAGGAAAGAGAGGAGTAAAAAAACCTCTGTCAAGATCGGGACGTTTTTTCCGTAGTCTTATTAGGGTAATATTAACCTGCAGAAATAACAGCAGGAACATTATATCTGCAGCACTAGCAACATCCTCAATAGGCAGAGATACTGCCATTATGACAACAATAAAAAGTGAGAACACAATTGAGAGATGCGGTGTAAAGTTTTTCTTATGAACATGGCTGAAGAATGTCGGAAAGTTTCTGTCGCGTCCCATCGCAAATGCAACACGGGAGGAAGAGTAGATCGTAGCATTCAGAGCAGACATTGTCGAAATAATTCCCCCTATAAGCAGCATTACGCCTCCCCCTATAAAAAAGGATTTCGCAACTTCAACTAATGCCGTTTCTTTATTGGATGCCAGGTAATCCCAGGGAGTCATTCCCTCCGGTTTGACAGCGCCCAGGGCAGTAAAAGCTATAAGCAGATAAATCGGCACCACAATTATAAGTGAAAGGAAAACTGCACGCGGGATATTCTTCCTGGGATTTTTAATTTCTTCCGAGCACTGGGAAATTACTTCAAAACCCTGGAAGGCAATAAATGTCAATCCCATTGCTTTGAATACCCCGCTCCAGCCGTTAGGAAGGAAAGGAGTGAAGGCTTCCTGCCAGTCGGGGCGATGCAGGATCAGATTTAATCCAAACCCGATAAATATCATGAGGATTACAATTTTAGCCATCGTTACAATATTTCCTATTTTCCCTGTTTCCGAAGCTCCGCGAAAATTTACATAAGCAAAAAGAAGAGCTGCCGCAGCAGCAAGGATTTTTTGCGGCGATAAGAACCCCCAATGGGGCATAACTATATTAAATTCGTGAAGTACAAGTTCGAAATAGGCCCCGAAGCCAAGTGCATAGAGACTGCAGGCAACAGCGTGTGCAAACCAGCTCATCCAGCCGGATATAAAGCCGTTCCATTTCGGAAGCCCTTCCTTTACCCATAAATATCCTCCTCCCGCGTCATGAAAACAGGATCCAAGTTCAGCGTATGAGAAAGCTGTTAAAAGAGCTACGATGCCGTTTAATCCGAAAGTAATTATGAGTCCCGGTCCTGCAACCCCTGCTGCAATTCCTGTCAGAACGAAAATTCCCGCGCCGATCATTGCCCCAACCCCGATCAGAGTTGCATCCATCAGGCGCATTTCTCTGCTGAGGTGAACTTCAGTTTCAAATTTTTTTGCCACCGGGCCTCCCGGGTTAAATGCTTGTATCAGGAAATGAAATTTACAAGAACCAAGATAAGGAAGATTTCATATAGTTGTAAAAATCTCAGCATTAAATTTTCTTGTATTAACAGCTTTTATTTTCTAATTTGAAACCATTCTCAGGTGTTCATTTAAAGATATATCAGCTGCGATTTACCGGTCTTCTGAATTCATAGCTGAATAATATTACTATACTTTGTAAATACTTCATCCTTCTGTTTCTGATTTCTATTGATTTATTAACATCATAATTGAGGAACAGGTACCGATTTGAACAACGATTCTCTGCTGCTTAATAGAAAAAGTCCTGCGAGAATAAAAAGATTTGAGAAAATAAGTTTTCTGCTCGGAGGGGTAATACTGCTGCTTTCGGCATATGACAGGCACCAATCCGGAGGAATGGGTTCAGGTTTATTCGCTGTGATATACTATTCCGGTTATATTGCAGGTGGAATTATTAACCTGGCTGCAGGATATTTCTATTCAAAAATACCTGAAAGTAAAAAAGAGATGACCGGGAGGATACTGCAGTCGGTCGTTGCTCTCCTTCTCATATTTGATTCAATCGACAAACTATCGCGGGGGAAAATATTATTGCCTGCGGTATTATTTGCAGCGGGTATACTTTATTTCCTTGTTGCCGTTTATACCCCGGTGTTAAAAAAGAAACGCTACATCGCAACGAGCAATGATAAAATAATATTTCAGAGATCTATCTTCACAAAAAAGATTATAGAGATAAAAGATCTTAAAGAATTTTCTTATTCGGATGATTCACTAATTATAGAGATGAAAAGCGGAAAGAGATTAAAATTATTTCCCAATGAAAATGATCAAGAGTCAGTAAAATCATTTACTGAAAAAGTGAATAAATTAATGCACGGTGAAGGGGGATAGCCTTTGTTTATAGTACTGAAAGCCGCCTCAAAGCTTCCCGGATTGTTTCTTAAATCACCTCTCCGCAGACTTACGGCCGCAGTTATCCTCTGCAATCGCAAGTGATAAATGGGCTTACACGGATATTGATTCTACGCACCCAGAATACATAATAGCTTGCAAAAACATTTTATGATTTTAAATTGATTAATGAAATATATGTTGAACAAAATATGGAGGAAACTATGTGGCAGGGATGGATGGATCTCGCAGTAGGGGTATGGCTTATAATCAGCGCTTTTGTTCCGGCAATACAGACACCATCAAGTATGATAGTGGCCGGAATTGTAGCATTTGTATTCGGCTTCTGGGGTGCCGCCAGGTCGAACAGCTGGCAGGGCACAGTTAACGGTATAATCGGTATATGGTTATTCCTAAGCGGAGTAGCCTTTGCATTAGCAGCACCGTGGAATTTCTTTATCTCAGGTGCAGTAATCGGTATACTCGCAGTATGGAATGTTGCCCAGCATGAATCCCCGGGTCAGGTACATCCTGCACAGCGCTAATAAATATATGCAGATAAAGAAAGAGCCTTATCTCATTTAGGGATAAGGCTTTTTTTTATTTCTTTAACAACTTGAATGCATGAGTCCATATGTTGTTCCTGAATCCGTAATGGATCCAGAGCATTGTTAATGCCTCCAGCCAGTAGGCTTCTGTTATATCACCCATATCGATTATACTTTTCCAGCCCCATTGATCAGCAAACTTGGTGACCTGCTTTTTGGCATCTTCATCATTACCGCAAATAAACAGATCCGGGTCGCCTTCCTCCCTATGAGGATTTGCCATTATGTATGCATTAACAGTGTTAAAAGCTTTAACTACTTTAGAATCCGGAAGCCAGGTTTGAATCTTCTCCCCTCCGGAATTACCGGGAGATGCATCAAGACCAGGAGGTCGGCCCTTGGAATGAATAAGGGGATTGGTGACATCTACTACTATTTTGCCGGCAAAGTTTTTCTTTCCCGCAAGTTTAATTGCGCTTTCAGTACCTTCCCAGCCAGTAGCCAGGAAGATCAATTCGCCGAATTTTGCTGCTTCTTCATTTGTTCCTGCAGTAGCCTTAGTCCCGGCCTGTTTTGTCCATTCAGAAAGTTTTGACGGATCCCTGGTTCCTATTTTTACTTCATGTCCAAGCCGGCTCAAACCGATACCCAGCTGCTGTCCGACCACAGCAGACCCTATGATCCCTATCTTCATATATCCTCCATAAAAAATTTATAGTATTAATTGGCAATATCTGCGAGAGAATCAGTACTGTAATCTTAAGGTAAAGCTGAAATATACTATAAAAAAAATAATCTGTCTTAGTTTCTGTCCTTTCCTCTTAATAAAGACAGCAGGACTTTACTGCTCATAATTTTCGACTGTATCGGTTCCCCTAAGGTTGGCTTTATCAGGGTCGCCGCCGTATTCCCTTAATGCCCTTCTTTGCCTCAACAGATCCCAGTAACGGTCAAGTTCAATCTGAAGTTTTTCAACCTCTTTTCTTTCCTCAACGGATAAACCATCTTTTGAGTAAAGTTTGTGCTCCCTATCTAGGAGGGACTTAATTTTATCCATAACTTCTTTGTCAGTCATCGATGCTCCTTTTTGAGGCGAAGATATTTAAATATCTGCACAATTGGTGTGAGAAGGGTAAACTTTTGTGATTTTTTCGTGATGAACTAAAAAATAATAAAATGTATTTAGAAGAGGAATTTGATCACTCTAATTTTAATACAGGAGTAAAAAATGAAAACAAAGTTATTTACAATAATCTTTGCAGTCGTTTTTTTATCCACCGGTTTTTCCCAGGTATCCTGGTATTCTGAAGATTCCGGAACCAACAGGGAACTTACCGATGTGTGTTTTGTAGACCAAAATAATGGGTGGATATCGGGCTGGACGGAAACAATGCTCCACACTACAGACGGCGGAGTTACCTGGACCCCACAGACCATTCCACCAAATAATGCCTATTATAGTGTATTTTTTACAGATCTACAGAACGGCTGGGCCTCTGGTTATGCAGGTAAAATTTCGCATACTTCCGACGGAGGTGAAACATGGGTAAGTCAGACTTCACCTACCGTATCTGATCTTAATAATTTATATTTTATTGACGACCAGACAGGGTGGGCTGCCGGAGGACAGTATCCATCATTTCCTTCCAATTATTATGAAAGGACTATATTACATACCACCAACGGAGGTACAACGTGGAGCGTTCAATACGCAATGGCTTATAAAAAACTACTCAAAAGCATTTATTTCATTGATGCTCAGAATGGGTACGCGACCGGACCCGGCGGTGCGGTAATACATACTTCCAACGGGGGAAATACGTGGACAGAACAAATTGTTGATCCTTCCTTCGATTTTTATGATGTCTTTTTTACAAATATGAATACCGGTTACCTGGCAGGCGGATCGCTTGATCTTCCGCATTACGGCGGGATATTTAAAACCACCGATGGAGGTAATACATGGACTGAGACACAGTTCGGAAGCGAACAGATCCTGACCGGAGTTTATTTTCCTGATCAGCTGAACGGATGGATTGCAGGCAACGATTACGGAAATTCGAATATAGGGATTATTTTTCATACTACTGACGGCGGAGAGAATTGGTCAGCAGTGAACCTGCCGGTTATTGATGCCTTGTCCAGCATTTATTTTACCGATGAAACACATGGCTGGGCCGCGGGACATCTTGGAACAATCATAACTACCGAAAATCCCGTGCCCGTAGAACTTACTTCATTTGCTGCCGCGGCAGAAAATAAAGATGTAAGACTGAGCTGGCAGACAGCCTCAGAAACAAATAATTCCGGATTTGAAGTCAGGAGATCGGATAATAAAGAACCAGGAACTGATAACTGGGAGAAAATAGGGTTTGTAGAAGGGCGTGGAACATCAACACAAAAAAATAATTATTCTTTTATTGATAAGAATTTAGAAGCCGGAAGTTATACTTACCGCCTGGTTCAAATTGATTTGGATGGAACAAGAACCGAATCAAAAGTGGTTAATGTTGAAATTCATTCTATTCCGGCAGAATATGCATTGATGCAGAATTATCCTAATCCATTTAATCCTTCTACTGAAATTGAGTATTCTATTCCTGAAAGCGGAAACGTAAAACTTAAAGTATTTAATTCATTGGGTCAGGAAGTTGCGGTATTGAAAAACGGAATTGAAGAAGCCGGTGTACACAAAGTGAATTTTAACGCTTCAAATCTAAGCAGCGGAATATATTTTTACAGACTTGAGTCCGGGAAGTATGTTAATATACGAAAGATGATACTGCTGCGTTAAGGATAAATGAGTTTAGTTATTATTAAAAATTGAAGGACGGAAAGATGAAGAAGATCAGTTTAATTTTCTTGTTATTAATTTTACTGACTCCATTCTTTTATTCCCAGACAACCTGGTATATGCAAAACAGCGGAACAAGTTCGATCCTTCAGAATGTGTTCTTTATCGACCATGATTACGGCTGGATAGCCGGAGCGAACCTTATCCTTCATACCACGGATGGCGGAAATACGTGGATAGAACAATCAGCTCCCCCGGTTAGTATTTATTATGTGAGCATATTCTTTACTGACAGATTAAACGGCTGGGCCTGCGGCAATGACGCAAAAATAATTCATACTTCAGATGGGGGAGCTACGTGGCTCACCCAGGCAAATCCTTATGTTACTTTTAATCCTATACTATACGGGATATACTTTGCAAACGCGGATACCGGTTGGGCTGTAGGCGGGGATAATGGTTCTTATCCTACTTTTATAAACCGAAGAGTAATTCTCCACACAACTAACGGAGGCAATAGCTGGGAATTCCAGTTTGATCAATCCGGTGAATGGCCGTTTTACTGTGTTAATTTCAGCAGCAGCACAGACGGGTATGCTGCGGGTCAGTTTGGGGACATACTACATACTACCGACGGAGGACTTAACTGGACTGAAAAAACTCCCGTTTCTTCTTATCAGCCTTTTAGCCTGTACTTCGTGGATTCAAATACCGGGTGGATTTCCGGCGAGTATCTAGGCGTACCTCATGTCTCATTCATTTCGAAAACCACTGATGGAGGAAATTCCTGGGACATCCAGACTTTTGGAGCGGATGAATACCTCCGGTCAATTTATTTTATCGATGATCATTCAGGTTGGGCGGTAGGAGGTTCTGTGGGGGGTTCCGGAGGCGTTCAGCATGCGGCGATTCTTCATACATCCGATGCCGGGATAACCTGGGAAGCCGAAATCCCGCCTACGAGTTATACTCTGCTGGGACTAAATTTTTCACCGAACAATACAGGCTGGGCTGTTGGAACCAATGGGGTTGTAATTTCTACTTTGAATCCTGTTCCCGTAGAACTCACTTCATTTACGGCCTCCACAGATAATAATGAGGTTGTATTAAGCTGGCAGACAGCAACGGAAACCAATAACTCCGGATTTGAAGTCAGGAGATCGGATAACGAAGAACCAGGAACTGATAACTGGGAGAAAATAGGGTTTGTAGAAGGGCGTGGAACATCCACACAAAAAAATAATTATTCTTTTATTGATAAGAATTTAGAAGCCGGTAATTATTCTTACCGTCTGGTTCAGATTGATTTCAATGGAACAAGAACCGAATCAAAAGTGGTTAATGTTGAAATTCATTCTATTCCGGCAGAATATGCATTGATGCAGAATTATCCTAATCCTTTTAATCCTACAACCACAATAGAATATTCTATTCCTGAAAGCGGACTGGTAAAACTAAAAGTATTTAATTCTTTAGGTCAGGAAGTCGCAGTACTGAAAAACGGAATTGAAGAAGCCGGTATACACAGTGCAAGTTTTAATGCATCCAAATTAAGCAGCGGAATATACTACTACAGGATTGAAGCAAATAGTTTTTCTTCTGTTAAGAAAATGATTCTGCTGAAATAATAACAGTCGCAAGCTGCAGCTGATCTGTGAATCTAAAGCGAAATGGAGTTTCACTTTATTCAGAATATGCTTTATATGAAATTCAGATCCGGGCAGCTACCCTTCTGAAATGATATCCATAGACTGCCATAGTCATTGCAAGTGCAAATTTCTGAGGGTGCTTAAATATTGTGAATGCCAGCAGTTTCCAGAAGTATTTTCTTCCTTCCTCCAGCGTCCCTAAAAGCCAGACCAGCTTTATAAAAGCTTTTATTTCGGTAAACCTGATTTTATTCCTGCTCCAATCGGGAAGTTTATAATTATTAAGGAATTTTTTAAGACGGAAGTAGTATTCCTTCTGCGAGTAAATGGTATGGATAATTTTTGAGTAGCCCGAGATAAGCTCCCTGTAGTTCATCTTAGGTATAAAGTTCATACTCCCATCCATATTATTTCCACTGAATATATCAAGAAGACGGTTCTCCGACTTCATTCTTTTGAAAAGTTTCGTACCTGTGGGAGCGTTCAGAAGTCCTACCATCGCCGAAACAATCCCGCTCTTCTGTATAAAATTGATCTGTTCCTGGAATACACTCAGCGGTATCATTATCAAATCCTACTATGAATCCGCCCGATACGATAAATCCATGCTGCTGAAGAATTTTAACTGAAGAAATCAGATTGCGTTTCAGGTTTTGAAATTTACCGCATTCTTCAAGACTGGCGGCTCCCGGTGTTTCAATACCGATGAAAATACTATTAAAGCCCGCTTCAATCATCATATTCATCAGCTCTTCATCATCGGAAAGGTTCATAGAAACTTCCGTAATGAAAGTAAAAGGATAGTTCTTGCTTTTGACCATCGAATCATCGCGGGCAGTATCTCATCTTTTAATTTCTTCTTATTTCCTATGAAATTATCATCCACTACCGAAATTGATCCCCTCCATCCAATCCGGAATAAAGTATCAAGCTCGTTAAGAAATTGAGATTCAGTCTTAGTTCTTGGTTTCCTTCCATTCAGCATAGTAATACTGCAGAAATCGCAGTCGTAAGGACATCCCCTCGAATACTGCAGTGAAAGTGATGCATATTTTTTTATCTCGAGCAGTTCCCACTGCGGAACAGGGGAATGAGTTTATGTCAGGATACTCATCCGAACTATAAACCGGTTTAGGGTTTCCGTTTTTTAAATCCTCAAGAAAAAGGCGCGAGGGTGTTTTCTGCTTCATTTAATATGAAATGATCAACACCCAGAAAGTCTTTGTACTGTGTTGTTGCAAGCGGACCTCCTACAGCAACTTTAACGTTAAGTTTATTGCATCTTCTGATCACCTCCTTAAAGGAGGTTATCTGGATATTCATGCCGCTCAGAAATACATAATCAGCCCACATAATATGGCGGTCTTCAAGCTTCGACACATTCATATCAATCAATTTCTTTTCCCAGTCACCAGGAAGCATGGCGGCGACGGTGATCAGCCCAAGCGGAGGCTCAGGCGCTTTTTTGGATACAAACTTTAATGCATCTTTAAAACTCCAGAATGAAGAAGGAGTTTCAGGATAGACAAGCAGAACTTTCATAAGTATTCCCCGTAATTATTCAAATAAATTCCTGTTTCAATAATGCAGAAAAATTTAATAATCGTTTGTAAAAGAAATGTAAAAGCTGAAGTTCGAAGTTTGACCTTCATTAGGGATTAGGTGATATTTGAATGGAGGAAATATTTGAAGTACGGAAGCAGGGCGGGAACATGAGAGGAAAGCACTCTCTATTTTATCATATCTTAATATTTATAATAGCTCAGGTTGTCTGGCTATCGCTTCTCGGTATATGGATCTACTGGTACGTTTCGAATTATATTATCTATGAAAAGGTAGGCGACCAGGTCTCCCCCCAGCTTCTTTATGATGTTCAGAATGCCCTTCCGTTTGTCCTTGGATTAATACTCCTGATCGGTCTTTCTTTTTTTACTTCCGTGATTTTCAGGGATCTGAATGTTCAGTTAAGGCTAAGGGAACTGTATGATAATTTTATAGGAAATGTGACGCACGAACTCAAATCGCCTCTGTCCTCCATCCAGCTCTATCTCGAAACATTAAAACAAAGGGAAGTCCCGGCAGAAAAACAAAAGGAATTTCTGGATATAATGCTTAAGGATGCCGATCGCCTGCAGAGACTGATCAATTCAATTCTTGAAATATCCGCACACGAAAGGATAAAGAAACTGCAGAATTCCGAAATTTACCCTGCCGATCAGTTCCTCAAGAGTATACTGGAAGAATCTTTTGAGAGGTTCCGGATCAAAAAGGAAAACTATGAGATTACGGGGAATGCACAATGTGAAATAGCTGCAGCTCAAAGAATCACTGAAGATAGTTTTTGACAACCTTGCAGATAATGCATTGAAATATTCCGCGGATAAAGTTGATATTACGGTGAGACTGAGCTGCAGTTCAAATAAGCTGACAATCGATTTTTCCGATAAAGGAATAGGAATTCCACAGGGTGAAAAGAAAAAAATATTTAGGAAATTCTACAGGGTAAATAACAAGGAGACCCGAATGTTAAAGGAACAGGACTTGGTCTTTACCAGGTAAAACAGATTATTAAACTCCATGGCGGAAAAATCAGTCTTCTCAATAATACCGGGAACATGCGGGGCTACTTTCAGGATCGATCTTCCGGTTTACAGCAGAAAAAATAAAAGTTTTGACAAAAACCGGCAGGTGAATAATGGATAATGAGATTTCGGGAAGCAGGATTCTGCTGGTTGAAGATGAGGAAACACTTGCGGTAGGACTTGAATACAATCTGACGGCTGACGGCTACGTGGTTACCCGGGCGAAAAACGGAAGGGAGGCTGTCAGCTTTTTCAATAACGAAAGATTCGATTTGATTATACTCGATATAATGCTGCCGTTCCTGAACGGGTTTGAAGTTGCAGAGATCGTGCGTGAAAAGGATCTTCAGATGCCTATCCTTATGCTTACTGCCAGAACAGAACCAGCCGACAAAGTAAAGGGACTGGAAACAGGAGCCGACGATTATCTTACCAAACCATTCCACCTGCAGGAGCTTCTGCTTAGAGTAAGGGGAATGCTCAAAAGAAAAAACTGGTACAAGAGTGCGATTGAGAAACAGCCTGTTTATACTTTTGGTGATAATGAAATAAATTTTGATAATCTTATCTGCCGGCATAATAATAAAGAAATAAGGATTACGCCCCACGAGGCAATGCTGTTAAAATACCTCGTAGAACGAAAAGGAGCTATAGTTACGAGGAAGGAACTCCTTGAGAATGTATGGCATTTGAACCCGGATATTGAAACCCGGACCGTTGATATATTTATAGCCCGTTTACGTAAATACTTTGAATCTGATCCCTCTAACCCGGTTTTTTTCAGGAGTGTAAGGGGGGCCGGCTATATGTTTTCGGAAGATCGAACTCCCTGATCTCATTATCAGGAAAAATACTTTAATTTTAATACCGTTTTTCCTCCTATTCTTCTCCTGCACCTGGCAATTAAAGCTATATATATTTGTTTCTTGCAGTCTTTTTACTTATGTATGCTTAGTGATGAATTTTTAACCTGACAATACTGTAAAATTCCCTTAATTCCTCAAAAACAAATAAACGAAACCGGAACAAATTGAAAATAACCAAACAGTTAACTAATCGTGAAGACAAATCATTAGATCAGTATTTTCAGGAAATCGGAAGGTATGATCTTTTAAAGCCCGACGAAGAGATAAGCCTAGCTGTAAAAATCAGGAAGGGCGATGTAGCAGCCCAGAATAAACTGGTGAACGCGAATCTCAGGTTTGTTGTCTCAGTTGCCAAAATGTACCAGAACCAGGGTTTATCGCTCGGTGATCTGATAAATGAGGGGAATATAGGACTCGTTAAAGCTGCCCAGCGTTTTGATGAAACAAGAGGATTTAAATTTATCTCTTATGCTGTCTGGTGGATCAGGCAGGGTATTATGTCGGCTATTGCAGATCAGTCAAGGGTTGTCCGTCTTCCCCTTAACCAGGTGGGTAATTTAACCAGGCTAGGAAAAGCCTACAGAAACTTCGAGCAGGAGTTTGAAAGAAAACCCACCACGGAAGAACTTGCCAAAGTCCTTGAGATTACTTCTGATGAGGTAGCGCATATACTTGAGATTGCAGGCCGTCAGGTTTCGGTGGACGCTCCGCTGAAAAACGGCGAGGAAAAAAGCGCGACTCTGATGGATGTACTTCAGAATGAGTCTCAGGCTATGCCCGATAAGGCATTAATGACCGACTCATTAAAAAATGAGGTGGCGAATATACTCGAAATATTAGACGCCAGGGAAGCTGAAGTACTCAGACTGACTTTCGGCATCGGGTGCAGCCATAAAGCAACCCTTGAAGAAATAGGACTCAAATTTAATCTTACAAGGGAGCGAATCAGGCAGATAAAAGAAAAGGCATTGAGAAAATTAAGAAGTTCGAAAAGAAGTACTAAGCTCAAAGAGTATCTTGGTTGAACCATTAGGGAAGGAGAAATAAAATGAGTAAAGGCCTTAATGCAAAAAAAGATTCCAGGAAGCAGCCGCAGAAATCCTTAAAAGAAAAAAAGGCGGCAAAGAAAGAGAAGAAAAACAGTAAGAACAGACCGGGATCTCTTGACCCGAAATTTAATTAGTACAGCTTGAAAGAGAGAACTAATTAGACCGGCTGTGTAGAACTCAGAAATCTCTCATCTGCTCAAATAATTTTTTCATCTCAGCAGGAAGCTGCGGGTTCTTTTCGGTGAGCCTGCCGATCAGGAGTTCCCCGCTATAATAAAAAGAAACCCGGTTGTATGGTTTATCCTTCCCGTAATTATTCCGGTTGATATGAAGCCTATCAAGAATCCTGTTTTCAACATATCTCGCTAAACCCTCTTTCCATTCTTCCCATACCATATATTCAAAATCGATTTTATTCAGGTGATCCCTGATTTTATTTCTCATGGCTTCCGCTTTCTCAATTTTGTTTTCCTGCAAGGCTTCTTTATAAGAATCATACCCGGAAGCAAATAATGAATCATCGTATGGAAACGGGTGGGAAATCTCCCATGAATAATCCTGATTCCGGATAGCCGCCTTATATATTTCAAGCCCCTCCTTTATCTCAGATTCAACGCTGTTGGACTGGCAGCAGTGAATGAACTCGTGCAGGACTGTGGCATATCCCGCCGTATCTCTGAATGTTTTTGTATTCACAATACAGGCTGGTTTATTATCATAGACTGATAAAGGAAAAGATGCCTGTATACCATCGGGCAAAGGGAAAGGCTGTGCAGTTTCTTTCATAAACTGATAGCTTTTTTCTACATTATTAAAATCAAATATAAGCAGACTATCTTTATAAGGAATGGCAACGGGATGAAATTCATTGAGACACGGATGGATATCCTTAATTTTTGACTGTAAATCCACCAACACATAAAGACTGGAATCCATTCTTGAGATGAGTTCACCTGAAGATACCTGGCCATAAATAGATGAGCGAAATATTATTAATGCAAGAAAAACAAGGGAAAGCTTTTTCATACCATATACCGGCATATGAATAGAAAATAATTTTTGAAGTATGAAACTTAATAAAGTCGGAAGGAAAGTACGTCGCCCTCTTCAAACTTCGCTATTTATTATCACTTTTGTTTTGCACGTTCCTCACTTCTACGTTTCATTTCTTCCGGTGTAACCTCTTCCACGTGAGATGCAATCCACCAGCTGTTGCCGAAAGGATCCTTCACACCTGCATTTCTATCACCATAAAACTGATCTGCCGGTTCCATTAAAGACACTGCACCAGCCGCAAGGGATTTCTTATATGCTGCATCTGTATCCTCGACATAAATGTATATCATAGCCAGGGTTGGGGCCCACTCCCGGCTTGATTTCCCCATCATTATTACGGAATCACCTATCCTAACTTCTGCGTGGTTTACTGAGCCGTCGGGCAGGGTCATCTTTTCACTCTCGACAGCTCCAAAAACTTTAACCAGAAATTCCATCTGCTTTGAAACATCTTCTACAATTAAATAAGGTATCACCCTCGGGTAATTATCCGGAATCGGTTTTAATGCCATGTCATTCTCCTTTTCTAATGGTTTATCAACTATCACGCTCTCAAAAAATCTAATCATTTTTTTCCGGGAAGGCAATACCGCTGCGCATCATTAAGAAATCCAATATGAGTCGGGCCTTATTTTATTTAAGGACGCCTTTCAGCATTTTGACATTCTCTACGGAAATTACTCTCCTGTATGGGAAAATAATTTTACTTGACTTGTAACCTTCTGGTTACGTATATTGGTAACCAGAAGGTTACACATATATGAGATAAAACATGGCATATAAAATTGATGATGTCTTTTCGGCTTTGGCAGATCATAACAGAAGACAGATATTGATGATGCTTTCCGGCGGTAAAATGACAGTAAACACCATAGCAGATAAATTTGAAATTAGCAGACCAGCTATATCAAAACATCTTAAAGTCCTTTTGAAAACACATTTGGTAACGCCTGTGCAAAAAGGACGTGAAAGATATTACAGAATAAATGTTGATCCGCTGAATGAGGTACGAGAATGGCTGCAATTTTATGAAAGGTTCTGGGATAAGAAATTGAAACAATTAATAAACTATCTGGAGGAATAATGGATCCGATTGAAAAGAAAGTTACATTAAATGCCCCGGTACAAAAAGTGTGGAAAGCGATTACAGATCCCCGGGAATTGGAAAAATGGATGATGATGACCACAACATTCGAAGCTGAGAAAGGAAAAGAGTTTACCTTTAAAGCCGATCCTACTGAAGGTTGGGATGGTGTTTTTCATTGCAAGGTTCAAGAGATAATACAAAATAAAAAAATCGTATTTACCTGGGATACTGGCTTTATAAATGCCGAAACTATTGTTACAATCGAACTAAAAGAAAACGGCGGCAAAACAAATCTAACATTAATTCATTCCGGCTGGGAAAAGATGACTGCCAATCAGGAAGAAACGAAAAAATCTCATAGCGAGGGCTGGGACGTCAGGGTTCTTGAGAAATTAAAAGAAGTCGTAGGAGGATAAATCATTTAATACTTTTGTTCTAATTGAGCGGTCCGTATCAACACAGAGATTACAGATAAGTACACATTATTAATTCAGATATTATCTTATATTGCTGCTAAAACTTTTTATAGACAGCAATGCGATTAATAATTCTCACAATTCTATCTTTGGTTGTTTTAATTAGCGGATGTGAAAAAGACAACGGTAATCCTGAATATGTAAAATCCATTAAACAGTGGCATGAAAAAAGAGTTGCCAGGCTTAAGACTGAAACCGGCTGGCTTAATCTTGTCGGACTTTACTGGCTGCATGACGGTGAAAATACTTTCGGAAGTGCAAATGACAACGATATAATATTTCCGGAAAATGCACCCGCGCACATAGGAACATTTATTTTAAATGACAGCTCTGTATCAGTGAATATTAGTCCGGAAGTTGAAGTAACTGCAGATTCGCATAAAGTCTCCTCAATGTCCCTCAGGGATGATCTTTCAGACAGTACTACTATACTGCAGTTGAGACAATTCAGATGGTTTGTAATAAACCGCAACGGGAAATACGGCATCAGACTAAGGGATTTAAATGCTCCTCTTGTGAAAGAGTTTAAAGGAATAGATACCTACCCGGTTGATGAAAAGTGGAAAGTTGAAGCAAAATTCGAAAAGTATCCTTCGCCTAAAGTCATAGAAATACCCAATATCATCGGTTCAGTTGAAAATGATACAGTAGCAGGGAGACTTGTATTCAAACTTAACGGAGATAATTATTCGCTCGACCCGGTAAGCGAAGGGGATGAATTCTTCATAATATTTGCCGACGAAACCAACGGGGAGGAAACATACGGCGCCGGGAGATTTTTATATACGGCTAAACCCGATTCTCTCGGAATGGTTGACCTTGATTTTAATAAGGCTTATAACCCGCCATGTGCTTTTACCAAATATGCTACCTGTCCGCTGCCGCCCAAACAGAATTACCTTCACCTGAAAATCACTGCAGGAGAGAAAAAATACGGTAATCACTGAAAAAACGGTTAGTGAGGCCAAATAGTCACTTCCGGCATTACAGCCTGCCTTTATCACACAATGCGATAAATATTTTTTTTAATTAATTGCAGAACAGTAAAAAGCAGGCAGAGTAAGCAAGCAAGCTGGAATTAGTTAATGAAACCTGACAACCCGTTCCTCCTTTCAGATTATTTTTCACCCGCTTATTTTTTGAACCGGGATGATGAAGAAAAGAGAATGATTTCTGCAGTTAGAAAGAAGAAAAATATTTTTCTTACTGCTTTACCCGGTACCGGAAAATCTGCACTCATACACCACTTATATTACAATTTAAACGAAAAGGGAAAGCCTGCCCTCTATTATTTTGATATCCTTCCCTCATCGGGTAAAAATGATTTTATTAATATAATAATGAATGCCATTATTCAAATGCCTGCCGAGGATACTTCCCTTCAAAGGCAGAACCTGCAGAACTTTCTGGAAGAACAGAATCCTCATATTAAAATTGATCCACTGGTAAACAGGTCGTCAGCCTCTTTTGAAACCAGCGGAAAATCATCGGCTGAAGCGGTGGGATTGATCTTTAAATACCTTCAGAGCCGGAAGAAGAAGACCGTCGTTGCCATTGATGGTTTTCATATAATTAAAAAATATAACGATAAGAGATTTGAGTCGTTTCTAACGGGAAAGATCCTGCAGGCAAAAAATATTGCATTCATACTTGCGGGAATTCCCCACATGGAAGAATTTACCGGTACAGGCTGGAAGCGGTTAGCGGGGAACGCTGAGCAGATTAAACTGGGAAACCTTGATAGAGATAAATATCTCCGGTTTATAAAAAGAAAATTTAAAAGAAGGTAAGCTGACGATTCAGGATGAAAGCATCGGGTTTATACTTGACTGGACGCGTATGCACACCTATTCCGTGCAGTATTTATGCAGCAGACTCTATAACAGAAATATCAAAAACCTGACACTGGACCATGTTAAAGAAACCATTCTAAACATAATGGAAGAAAACGAAAGGATATATCTTAATTACCGCAATATGCTAACGGATTATCAGTGGAACCTGTTGAAAGCCATCGCAAAGGAAGGAAAAATAAAGATGATCACATCAAGGGATTTTATCGACAGGTATAACCTAACAAGTCCGAGTTCGGTCAACACTGCTGTCAATGCTTTGATTGATAAACAGCTTATATACAGGAATGAAAGTAAATATCATATTATTGATGTTTTTCTTGGGAGATGGCTTGAAAGGGTGTGAAGAAAGCAAATTACGGATTGACGAATTAATTAAATCCGCCAATCCGCAAAATCAAATCAGGCAGCAGCAGTCAACAATTCTTTGTCGATTATCTCTTTTATATTATTCTTGGGCAATGCGCCTACTGCCATCTTAGGCTGACCCTCTACGGGTACAAAAAGTATTGAGGGAATGCTCCTTATCCCGAACATTGCTCCTAATTCCTGTTCCTCATCTGTATTCACTTTGTAAATATTTATCTTTCCCTGGTATTCTTCAGAAAGTTCATCAAGAACAGGTCCTACCATTCTGCAGGGACCGCACCAGGGCGCCCAGAAATCAATTATACAAGGAACGTCGCCCTCAAATTTCCATTCCTGGTTTTTCTCAAAATCAAATACTTTTGTTTTAAATGTTTCTTTATTAAGATGTTCAGACATCAGGTCTTCTCCTTTTTTCTTTATTTAATTAAATAGCTTCAAAAACTCTTGTCATTTTGTTTTTAACTTCTTCGGCAACGGTTTTCAGCTTATCGTTGTCAATTAATTGGGTCATAATCATCGGATCGAAAAAGGAAACCATACTTCCGCCATCCTTTTCATAGACTATCACGTTACAGGGCAACAAAAGTCCGAGTTCCTCTTCACTCTGCAGGGCTTTATGAGCCAGCGGAGGATTACATGCACCGAGAATTACGTATTTCTCAAAATCGACATCAATCTTTTTCTTCAGTGTTTCCTTTACATCTATTGAAGTCAGTACACCGAAGCCTTCTTTTTTTAATTCTTCGGTTACCTTTTCAACGGCCTTTTCATAGGGCATTTCTGTCTTTTTAGAAAATCCGTATTTCACATTTTCTCCTTTTCAATTTAAAATTATGCTGAATATACAGGGTGACGCAAACAACAATATTATGCAGCTTTTGTCTTTTCTTTAAGTGTGCTGATTCCAAGTACTTTGTATAAAGGACAAAAACTAATTATTCCTGTACCCAGGAAAACTACCGCCAGGATCCCGAATATAATACCTGCAGTCCCGGAAATTGTTCCTGTAAAAATCAAAGCAGCAATTACAAGAGCAAGTGCTATCCGGACAAATTTATCAACTGAGTTAACGTTCTTCTTCATTTCAAAATTCCTTTTTATTTATATCTCATTAGATTCACTTCTTTTCGTTTGGTTTCCAGGAGGTGAAAACCACACCTATTAAAGCTCCGTACGCAGTACTTAGCCAGGGATTGCTGGTAATGGCGCAGGTGCCTGTTACGCATCCTACGTAATTATAATAAAGAAACCCGGCCAGTGCTCCCAGCGAGACCGGCAGAATTCTTTTGGTCCATTTTACCGCTATTTTTGATTTCGATAATTCCACTCAGTTAATCCTCCCTTAAGATTTGATGCATTATAGCCGTGTTTCTGAAGAAATACTGCGGCATTTAGACTCCTGTTTCCTGATCTGCAGTAGCATACAATTTCTTTATTCTTAAACTTCTCAAGTTCCGTCTGACGTTTCCTCAGCTGGTTCAGGGGTATATGTACCGAACCTTTAATATGGCTGCGCTTTCTTTCTGGGTCCGTCCTTACATCCAGCAGAAGAATATTATTCTGACTCTTCAGCTTTTTGCTTACCTCATCGGCGTCATAATGTCCAATTTTTTTATTATTCAAGAACTTTCTTACATAAGAAAATAATATCAAAGCAATAAATGCATATATAACTATCTGTCCTGTACTCAATTCATCTCCATAAGTTTATTCTGATATATAACGAATAATAAATTTAAGAAACAATATGATTCATCCCGATACAAAAAGTTTCGGGTTTATACCCGGAATCACAGTTTATTTTGTAAAAGGGACTGATATTAAATCAGGAAAAATTGCAGAAAAAAGCACTTTATTATGAAATTAGGCAGCCTGGTACAGTTCCATATAAGCACAAATGATGCGGCAAGGTCGATCTCTTTTTATAAACTAATGGGATTCAAAGAACTTGCATACAGTAAGAAGCCATTTAAATGGGTGGCGCTAAGCGATGGAAATCTGAATCTTATATTCGCTGAAGATGAATTTGCGGGTCTTGAATACTATGCCGAAAATATGCAGAAAAAAGTATCAGAGATTGAAGCACAGGGGATAGAATATGTAAATAAAGATATGCAGCTGGGCGATACGTGGTATAAAGTAGTAAAAGACCCTAATGGATTCCTCATTGCGCTAGTAGAGGACAGGCCTAAATATTTCAGTGAGATTGCAAAAAATGAATATGAATCGCGCGGTATTTTCACGGAAATAAGCATACATTCGGATAAAATCAAAGAATCTGTGGAATTCTGGCTGAAATTCGGTTATGAAATAACCCAAGACAACAGGGATGCCGAACATCCCGGCGTTTCAATGAGCGACGGATCGATGGGGATCGGGTTTTACTCGCGAGGGTATTTTAAGCATTATTTTCAGGGACCCGCAATCACCTTCCGTGATAAAAATATGCAGGCTGTCATCCAGGGTCTTAAGGATGACGGACTTCAGTTTCAGGAAGAATTAAAGGATAAAGACGGAAAAGTGACAGGAGCTGTGGCACTCTCACCCGAAGGACAAACTTTCTTTTTATTCACCCAATAAATTCTTCCATCCGCAGTTCATTTTTCATCCAACTCCTACTTCAGAATCTTCCGCATTATCGGCCTGGTTTCAGAGCGGCGTGCCACTTCGCTGAAGCCTGCTTTTTTAAATGCGGATGCGAGTCCCGTATATGCAAATGCCGGAGCGTAGTTCTTGGTTTCAGGATCGATAGGGTAGCCTTCTATTATTTTAGCGCCATTCTTTTTTGCGTATTTCCCGGCCTCATTCAGAAGTTCTACTGTTAATCCTTTCCTCCGGTGGTTCTTATCAATAAAGAAGCATACAACCGACCATACAGGCTTGTCATCGACTTCCTTTAACACCTTGGATGTGCTCAACCTGGTATACTCTTCTCTGGGTGCAAAGGCAATCCATCCAACGGGTGTTTTGTTATCGTAGGCTATTATTCCTGACTGCCCTTTCCCTTTCACAAAACGCTTGAATGCAACCCTGTTGCCTTCACCTTTTTTCTCTTTGAATTCCCTGCTAGTTTCCCGCCAGTACATACACCAGCATCCTGCACAGGCTCCTTTCTCTCCGAAAAGATATTCTACATCTTTCCATCTTTCATACTCAAGCGGCTGAAATTTATAAGCGGATTTTTCTGCGGGCATAATTTATCCTTTTACTGTTTTTGCTTAATCCAGTCTGAATTATTTGAACAAACAAGGTTCAATTCGCTGAAAACAGGTTCCTTCACACACATCGGGTAAAGCCTGTCAACGAATTCTTTTACATATTCTGTGCGGCGGTGATGCTCTTCGGCTTTTTCGGATTCGAAGGTCATAGTGTGAACGAAGGCGGTAATGTCGCTTCTCTCCTGGTAACAATTATAAAGGATTGTGCCGGGTTCTTTTTGACTGATCTCATCTACAAATTTGCGGATGGTATTCTTTGCATCTTCAACTTTATTTTTCTTTACCTTAAATGAAACAAATAGATGCTCCATAACGGGTCCTGTTTTTTTATTGAGATAAATGGTATCCCTAAATAAAAAAATTTATAATGAATTTGTCAAAAGGGGGTTGTTTCTTTTTATTCCGCTTAGCGGGGGAAGGGTAAATTCAGGAGGGGGACCGCAATTTCCCAAGGAGATTTCGTCACGGACTCATACATTCGACAGAATTACGGACAATTTTTTAAAGATACCGGACAGAAAAACGGAAGAATTTGGTGATGATTATTTCAACAGACTGACAAAATGTCAGTTGAGGTACTTACCCGGTGTTAGACTGGTATTTATCCGCCTTTAGTCCGCCTTTTGAACTCAAAATGAGACACATTGAAACCTGCGAAAAAAGGCAATTTTGGGCTGTTGAATAAATATACGTTTGACAAAATGGCAGAGAGTGAAGACGGCAGGCTCGGGGCAATAGATACCCTTCAGTGAACCAATTTTTTACCGTGTTGACTACTTACTTTCCTGCCTTCGTCAGCCTTTTCTTTTCATATATATATTATATGTCAGCATAAATAATGCAGCAACGACACCCACCATTCCAATAATAAGGAACACGAGATCAGGACGGTTCCGGTTAGTTGCAAATGTCTGATAAACCCAGCCGCCGAAGGTGCCGCCCACAAGCCAGGCAATTGCTACAGGCAGAAAGGCAAAGCCCTGGAACAATGCCGCCTGTCCTTTGGGAGCCAGATCAGCAAGGTACTCATAAAATCTCGGCGCCTGAGTCTGCTCGCCAATTGAAAAGGTTAGGATCATCGCGATGATAAGTCCGAGACCAATAGTTATACCCGCCAGAGAGGCAAAGTAAAGCAGGAACCAGCTAAGGGCGGCGAATATGAATCCTATCATTATTGCCGTAGGTGTGGGAATCTTTTTTGTCAGCCTATTGATGGGGATCTGAAGCAGGATGATAGTCCACGCACCAACGGATAATACTATTTCAATCGGCGCGTCAGGAGAAATATAGTCTGATATATAGAAAGGCACTACAATGAAAAACTCCCAGAAGACAATCCAGTACAGTGCGAAGATCAGGAGGAAGATCATAAACTTTATGTTCTTTACAACAGTCCACAGGTTTTTAATTACCGTGCCAAGGCTCTCCCTCTCTTCTTTCAGCTTCAGTTCCGGTTCCTTAAAAATAAAGATAGAAACCAGGAACATTAAGCCGCAGCTAAGAGCAGAGACAAGGTATACAAATTCGATACCGAATGAATCTCTTACGAGGTAAGCAAGGAAGGGACCGATTGCCGCGCCTATGTTTACGAGCCAGTAGTATATTGCATAACCCAGTGATTTCGATTCGGATGTAGTTGTCAGTGCTACTGTTCCCAATACGCTCGGTTTTATAAATGATCCGCCGACAGCAGTGAAGATCAATATTAAAGAAAGTATGGGAAAAAGATCGGAACCTGAATACCACCCTGAAAAGGCCGAGATCCCTGTGGAACCAATAAGGAAATATCCGATTGCAAGTATAAAAAATGCAAATGAAAATGCTTTTTTAAATCCGAATTTGTCTGCAAGAGCGCCGGCAAAGATGGGCAGAAAATAGATTAGTCCGCCGAATATGGAAGACAGCTGTCCTGCCTGGACTTCACTAAATTTAAGATGGTTTCTGAGGAAAACACTTAAGATTGTAGCCTGCCCGTAGTACGCGAGTCTTTCAAAAAGCTCCATACCGTTTGCTGTCCAGAATGATGTCTGGAACCCTGTTTTCAGTTTTTCAAATCTTGCAGCTTGTTCCACAAATCTCCCTTTCGCTTATTGATCCGGAATTAACGGCAGGGCTTTCTGCAGCCTGCCGAAAAAAATAATTGCAAATATAAGTAAAATCGGAAATTGTAGGGAGAGTGGTTGTTTTGGATGGAAGCGAATCAGCGATTCGCTTTACAGGAGTGAAAACCAATCACTAGTTTTGGATGAAGCGAAACGGCGTTTCGCTTTACAAGTGTCAAACTAAATACTACTTTAGACGAAAGCGAATCAGCGATTCGCTTTACAGGAATGAAAACCAATCACAGTTTTGGGTGAAAGCGAAACAGCGTTTCGCTTTACAGGGGGGAAATAAAAAATTTTTATGACTTTTTTATTTATCGTGAAACTTTTTAATTTAGTATCCGTCAAAAATACTTTACCAGGTATAAATTTTCATCCACTAAATTCCGGATTTCTATGAATATTACGGTTGAGAATTTAACCAAACAATACGGTTCTCAAAAAGCTATTGACTCAATTTCCTTTGATGTAAAACCGGGAGAGATCCTTGGTTTTCTCGGGCCTAACGGGGCAGGCAAAACCACCACCATGAAAATCATTACCTGCTTTATGGCGCCGTCTGACGGCGATGTTAAGGTCGGTGATCTTTCTATACACGACAACCAGGAGGAAATTAAGAAACAGATCGGCTACCTGCCTGAAAACAATCCACTCTATTATGAAATGCCCGTGCTGGAATATCTTGATTTTGTGGCGGAGCTCCAGGGAGTTGAGAAAAGCAGAATAAAGAACCGGATTGTCGAGATGGTCCATCTCACAGGGTTAAATGCAGAAAAACATAAAAAAATAGGGGAACTATCTAAAGGATACAGGCAGAGGGTAGGCCTTGCGCAAGCGATGATCCACGATCCTGAAGTACTGATCCTTGATGAACCTACTACCGGACTTGATCCCAACCAGATAATTGAAATCAGAAAACTAATCCGCGAACTCGGCAGGGAAAAAACGGTTGTCCTTAGTACCCATATCCTTCCTGAGGTTGAAGCAACCTGCGACAGGATCCTTATTATAAATAAAGGAAAAATTGTTGCCGACGGAACCCCCGATACTCTCCGGAAAAAAGCACAGGGAGAGGAAGTTCTGAAAGTTCAGATTGCCGAAGCGGGAAACAGGGACGAACTTGTTTCATCCCTACAGAAACTGGAATCTGTGGGCATGGTTGATCCCATAGCCGATGAAGCCGGAGGTTTCATTATTCAGAGCAAAGGGGGAAAATCCTCACGAAGATCAATATTTCAGTTGTGTGTGCAGAAAAACTGGATACTTACTGAAATGACCCCGATTGAAACTAAACTTGAAGATATTTTCAGAGATTTAACAATAGAATAAAATGACTAAAATCTGGACAATTGCAGTAAAAGAGCTGAGAACTTTTTTTGATTCGCTTACCGCATATATTCTAATAATTGTGTTCCTCGGATTAAGCGGATTCTTTACATGGCTTTTCGGCTCGGATATATTTTTTGTGGGACAGGCAACCCTGCAGCCTTTTTTCTCGGTAGCATACTGGACGCTCTTCTTTTTTACTCCAGCGCTTACGATGAGAATGATTGCAGAAGAAAATAAAACAGGAACGATAGAACTCCTGCTTACTAAAGCGGTGAGCGACTGGGAAGTGATCGTCGGAAAATTCCTCGCCTGCCTCCTGCTTATAGTTATCGCACTCGCTTTAACACTCCCTTATTATATAAGCCTGTGGTCAATGGGTCCTGTCGATCACGGTGCAGTATGGTGCGGCTACCTCGGACTGATTTTAATGAGCATGGCATATATAAGTATCGGGTTATTTGCAAGCAGCATCTCCAATAACCAGATTGTAGCGTTCCTCCTTGCACTCTTTATAGGAGTTTTCTTCCTCATAATCTTCCAGGTGCTTGCAGGTGATTTTACCGGAACGCTCGGAGAAATTTTCGATTACCTCACTATCAATAACCACTTTGAATCAATTTCAAGAGGCGTTGTTGATTCCAGGGATATTATCTATTTCCTTAGTATTACATTCCTGGGCCTGGTGCTTGCCGAAACAGCTTTATCAAAAAGGAATATTGTTGATTAACTATGGTAACTAAACAAAAAATAATTACGTCGCTTCTCCTGCTGGCAGGAATCTTAATTGTACTGAATTTCCTTGCGAATAAATTCTTTGTCAGACTGGATTTCACTGAGGGCGGTCAGTACACTTTAAGCGATGCCACGAAAACTATCCTTAAATCGCTTGATGAACCTGTAACTGTTACCGCATATTTCTCGGAAAATCTTCCGCCCGATGTAGCAAAGGTTAAGAGTGATTTCAAAGATATCCTTACTGAGTATAATAGTATGTCAGGAGGAAAAATTGCTTACCAGTTTATTAATCCGAATGAGGACCAGCAGTCGGAAATGCAGGCTCAGCAGAGCGGTATCAGGCCTGTAGTTATAAATGTGCGCGAACGCGACCAGATGAAACAGCAGAAGGCTTACCTCGGCGCCGTTCTTCAGTACGGCGAAAAGAAAGAAGTAATCCCGCTGATCCAGCCGGGCACTGCGATGGAGTATGATCTTTCCTCAAATATTAAAAAGATGACCCTCCAGGAAAAAACCCAGGTAGGGTTCCTGCAGGGCAACGGAGAGCCGACTCTGCAGGCTGTTCCGCAGCTTGCCCAGCAGCTGTCGGTTATGTATGATGTTAAACCGGTTACTTTAAATGACACCACAGATATTCCTGCCAATCTTAAGACGCTTGTAATAATCGCACCGAAGGATACAATACCTCCGTCAACCTTAAGCAAACTCGACGGCTTCCTTTCAAAAGGCGGAAGAATACTTGCCGCTCTTAACAGGGTGGACGGCGATCTTTCCAATGCCTCCGGAAAGAGTGTAACTACAGGACTATCGGATTGGCTTGCTAAAAAAGGAGTTAAAGTTGATGATGAATTTATTATAGACGTCAACAGCGGGAACGTAATGGTAAGACAGAACCAGGGAATGTTCATGATGAATACGCCTGTGAAATTTCCATACCTCCCGATAATATCGAAGTTTGAAAAGCATCCCATAACGACAGGTATTGAACAGGTAATGATGCCTTTTGCAAGTCCTGTTATTGTTAATCCAACCGATACTTCCATTCATTACGTGAACCTTGCGTACACTTCAGACAAAACCGGACTCGAGAAACCCCCGGTATATTTTGATGTAATGAAGAACTGGACGAGAGCAGACTTCCCAAAATCATCTCTCCCTGTCGCTGTAGCGCTGAGCGGAGATATAGACGGTGCTAATACAAAACTGGTTGTATTCGGCGACGGCGACTTTGCAGTAAACGGCGAGGGACAGGGGCAGCAGAAACTTCAGCCTGACAACGTTAACCTGATGTCAAATGCAATCGACTGGCTGTCGGATGATACCGGTCTTATTGCGCTGAGAACCAAAGGAGTAACATCGCGTCCCCTTGATCCCGACATTGAAGAAGGCTCAAAAACCCTTGTTAAATATTTAAACTTTCTGGTTCCGATATTCCTGATCATAATATACGGTGTAGTCCGTTACCGGGTCAGGAAAAATAAAAGGAATAAATGGATGAGTGAAAATTATGTTTAATAAAGTTTCTAATAAATCTCTTTTAATTGTTTTTGGCGTTCTCGTGGTGCTCGCGGCAGTTTATGTAATTGTCGAAACAAATCAGGGCGAAAGGTCCTTCAAAACCGATATCGTCAACATAGATACTTCAAAAGTAACAGCAATTTCCATTTTTCCCCGGGCCACCAATCATCAGGAGGTCAGGATATATAAAGAAGGCAATAAGGATTGGAAGGTAAAGCTGGATAACAACCAGACAGCAAATGTGCCCGAAAATAAGGTGCAGTCACTCCTTGGAATGCTAGTGCAGGTCAAACCTACAAGAGTAGCAGCACAGGATAAATCAAAGTGGGCAGAGTTCAAAGTTGATACTGCAGGTACCAGGGTTGAGGTATATGAAGGAAATGATAAGACTCTTGATCTTATCGTTGGGAAGTTTTCTTTCCAGCAGCCAAGGCAGATGAACACGTTTGTAAGACTTAATGGTGAAGATGAAGTATATGAGACCCAGGGTTTCCTGGATATGGCTTTCAATCAGAAACCGGACAACTTCCGGAATAATTCCCTGGTAAGCGATGATCCGGCAAACTGGAAAAAGCTTACTTTTACTTATCCCGACAGCTCATTCGAACTCGTTAAGACCGATGATCACTGGACAATAAACGGCGGTAAAACCGATTCTGCAAAGACAGCCACATATTTAAGAACACTTGCGCATACAAGCAGTACCTCGTTTGTGAATAATCCGACTGATAGCGAATTGGGTAAGGCTAAATATACTGTAACTATAGAATCAACTTCTCTCGGGGGAATTGTACTCGCCGCTTATGAAGGTTCATCGGGAACGATCATTACTTCTACAGAAAATGACGGTGCTTATTTTAACGGCAAACAGAATAACCTCTTCCAGAAGATATTTATCGGTAAGAACCATTTGCTGAAGTAATGCAGGACATTTGATCTATAGTGAGCAAATAGGCAGATACTATAATGGGAAGAGGATCCTGAACGTGCTTCCTTTTCCCGGTGAGCTTGAGAGGGTGATCTTACCTTTGTGTGCATCAACGATCTGCTTTACGAGAGAGAGACCGAGTCCGGTGCCTTTAGTATTATGGATATGACCTGTTGAAACACGGAAAAATTTCTCGAAGATCTTTTCCTGATCAGACTCCCTTATTCCTATCCCTTTATCCTCAACCTCTATAAACACATACCCACTTACTTTACCTGTTCTTATAATAACAACTTTATTCTCATCGCTGTATTTGACTGCATTATCTATGAGATTGATGATCGCCTCGGAAACAGCATCCCTGTCGATGTAGACCTCCGGTAAGTTTTCAACCTTGATAAATTCAAATTCAAAATTGTTATTCTGCAGGTGAAAACTGTAAGTATTGAATACATTTTCTGCTACGCTGTTCAAATCAGAAATTTCGAAATGGAATGATCTTTTGCCGGCTTCCATCTTCGAGAAATTAAGCACCTTATTGACAATACTGCTTAACCTGTTAGTTTCGGAGTGAATGATAGAATAATATTCATTTTTCTTTTCTTCTGTTTTTACCCGGCCCATCTGAAGAGTTTCGGCAAACAGACTTATCAGCGACAGCGGGGTTCTGAGTTCGTGTGATACATTCGATACAAAATCCGCTTTTATCTGGGCCAGCCGGATTTCCTTCTTCAAGTTTCTGAAAACCAGCCATATCCCGAGAATGATCAAGACGCTTATTCCTCCTATGAGGATCAGGTTCTGAGAGGTCCGTGCTCTGACAAGATCATCAATCGTCTTACCTTTTAGAGTAATACCAAGGCTGTACTGCGGAAGCAGCCACAATGGTTTCTTCTGCCGGATCTCTCCGCTGTTCACCCGGTCGGTGGAAAGAACGACATTATTGCCGGATGATTTATACACAGCAAGGATAAATTCATTGCCGGCAATACTTCTCATTTTCGATACGAGGAGCTGATTTATAAATGAAGCGGAATTAAAAACCACACCGCAGATTGAATTATCATCAAGCAGGAAAATTACTGCAGTACTGTCGGATGAAATATCTGCAGGCTCAAGCTTAAGGTACCCGCTTTTTTTATACGTGAAGAGTCTGTCTATTATGCCTGTATTTGCCCTCAGGATCTCTATCGCGGCCGATTTCTCTTTTTCATCCAGGCTATTCCGTTCAAACACCCTGAGATTCTCCCCGTTTACACTGTCGGCTGTAAACACATAACTTACAGTTTTGTTCGCATTCAAAAATGAAGCTATCGATTCAGGTTTTTTATCCTGGACGGCATTGCTGATCTTATTTCTCCAGCTGCTCACCAGGTCTTCAGAATATTGATTTACAGAAAATAAAATCGCATCGAGCTGGTTCGAATAGATCTGGTCGAGCACCTTCTCGCTGCTGTTGAGGGAGCTGATTTCATAGACAGTAAAAAAAAGTATCGGTATAAAAATGACCGCAATAAGTATAGTAACAATCTTGAAAAGAGGGCTTTTCATTTACTGTTTACTCTTGAGCTTTTTAAGCATTTCTACTGCATTTTCGTTCCCGGGGTTTAATTCAAGCGACTTCTGATAATTCTCAATAGCCATCTGTATATTTCCGTTGGCGATGTATCCTTCGCCGAGACTGTCGTAAACATTTGCCGACTCAGGGTAAACTTCAACATTAAGTTTGAATATCTCTATGGCTTCTTTGATCATCTGGTTTCTGAGAAGGAGATATCCGAGAGTATTTAACTGCGGTTCCCGGAAATCGTATTGATCAGGCATAGTACTCTTAAGATAATGATATTGACTTATTGCAGAATCGATACCGCTTTCAAAAATGGTAACCAGCAGAGTATCTCCCAGCGCTAATTTGGGTTCGGCTACCTGCAGAAGTTCAATATCGAAGATGAGCACTGCATTGGGAGGGATTACAGTTCCCGCCCCTCTTTCACCATATCCCAGCTGAGGAGGAATAATAAATCTGAATTTGTCACCCACCCTCATCAATGCAACTCCTTCTTCCCATCCTTTTATAACCTTATCTTCTCCTATGGTAAAAGAAAGAGGCTGATTTCTCTTGATGGATGAATCAAATTCCTTCCCATCGGTTAAATAACCAGTGTAGTTGACGGTCGCTTCTTTCCCGGGTTCAGCTTTCACCCCGTTCCCTTCTTCAAGAATTATATATTTAAGTCCCGAACCTGTTGTTACAGTATCTTTATCCTGGGCTGTAATTATCACTGAAAACAGTCCGGCCATCATAAAAAAGAGAATTATTTTCATTTTTATCCTTATTTTCATTGGAAATAACAAATCACTTCAGAAAAATAATTGAATTGAATACCCTGAAAAATAGTGAAATTTTTACAGAGGCATAGATAATTAACAGAGAAATTTATTATTGGATACAGTAGAAGCTTTTATATTAACCGGTGAATGGCAGGACATTAACGGGAAGAATGTCCTCAGATTTATGGGGGTAACCGAGCATTCACTTCCCGTAGAAATACTTATAACCAATGTGAAACCGGTCTTTTTTATTAGAAGATCGGATACCGATCCCGGGATAAAAGCAGTTCACAAAAGGAAACCTGTAAAGCTTAAAAACTTTGCCGGTGAAGATGTGGACGCTGTTTACTTCAACAGTGAGCGGGATCTGAAGACAGCTGCAGAAGAACTGGATAAGAACGATATAAGAAATTATGAAGCCGATGTCGATCCCGTAAGAAGATACCTGATGGAAAGGTTTCTCAATGCTCAGATCAAAATTACCGGGAAAGCCTCCCGGGAAGGCACTCTCACCAGGTTCACAAATCCCAAAATAGAAGCTTGCGAATTTACTCCCGATCTTAAAGTCGCCTCGATAGATATTGAAACAGGATCCGGAAACACGGTGCTCTATTCGATTGCAGTAAACCTTACCCTTATAAAGCGAAATACTGTTCCGCTTCCAGATTCTGTAGATCGAAACGATGTTACGCTTCAGGATTCAACAAAGGGAAGCTCCGGCCTGAGCGAAACGGCAGAGCAAAAAGTATTCGTTCTCGGTGAAGGCAGGGATGATGAACTCATTACATATTATCCCGATGAAAAGGCATTACTGCAGTCGTTTATCTCGTGGTTTAAAGAGAAAGATCCCGATTTAATAATCGGCTGGCATGTAATAGGATTTGACCTTATGTTCCTCGAAGCAAAATGCAATGAGCTTTATATCCCTTTTGAAATAGCCAGGCGCAACGGCAGGGTATCGCTGCGGAGCCGTAAAGGCGGGGGATATTTTGCAACCGTATATGGAAGAGTGGTTATAGACGGACCACAGTCGCTGCGTTCTTCTTTTTTTACATTTGAGGATTACAAGCTTGAGACAGTAGCGCAGGAGCTTCTCCGGGAAGGAAAAACAATTACACCCGATGAAAATAAAGTCGCAGAGATAGAAAGACTATTTGCAGAGGACAAAAAGAAACTTGCCGAATATAATCTTCAGGATGCCGTTCTTGTAACAGAGATTTTTAAGAAGTCGGGACTCATAGAATTATCTATCAGACGTTCACAGCTTTCGGGTTTATTGATGGACCAGCTTGGAATGATGACTGCAGCATTCGATCATTTTTTTCTGCCAAGACTTCACCGGAGAGGTTATGTAGCTCCGAATATTAAAGACCTCAAACTATCAGAGCATGCGGCGGGCGGATATGTATTTGATCCCAAACCAGGAATATATGATAATGTGATAGTGCTTGATTTCAGGAGTCTGTATCCATCAATTATTCAGACATTTAAAATAGATCCCCTTTCGAGACTCCTTTCCGGAACTGATACCTTAAGGACCCCTGCCGGCTATGCATTCTCTGCTTCAGAACATTTTCTTCCTGAATTTATTACACAGCTTATAGAACAAAGATCAAAGGCTAAAAAGAAAAAAGATAAGCAGCTTTCCCAGGCGATTAAAATACTGATGAACAGTTTCTATGGAGTTATGGGCTCTTATGGATGCAGGTTTTATCATCCCGATCTTCCTTCGGCCATAACAGGAACGGGGCAGTGGCTTCTCCTAAGAAGCAGGGACTATCTTGAGCAGAAGGGATACAATGTTGTTTACGGCGATACGGATTCACTTTTTGTAAAGCTGCCGGAAAGTATCACAAGCTTTACAGCTCAGGACGGCGAAAACTTAGTAGGCGATCTGAATCTCTACTGGAATAAAAGGCTGAGCAAAGAATACAAGGTTGAATCATTTCTTGAAATAGAATATGAAAAATATTATAGAAAATTTATCATTACACCGGCGAGGGGAAGCGAGTCGGGCGCCAAAAAAAGATATGCCGGTCTGCTCAAAACTGACGAAGGGGAGAAACTGGAATTTGTAGGACTTGAGTTTGTAAGAAGCGACTGGACCAGGCTGGCAAAGGAATTCCAGGTTGAGCTTTATGAGCGCATATTCTATGATAAAGAAATTAAAAGCTGGATAAAGGAAGTCGTTAAAAAAGTTAGTTCCGGTGAGTTCGATGATAAGCTGGTATATAGAAAAAGACTCAGGAAAGATGCAGCCGATTACACTAAAACTATTCCCCAGCACGTGCGGGCTGCCAGGCTGATCGATCAGAGCACCGGGACAATTTACTATGTGATCACAAAACGGGGTCCTGTTCCTGTTGAGCTTAAACATAATGATATTGATTACCAGCACTATATAGATAAACAAATAAAACCCCTGGCTGATTCTGTCCTTAGTCTGATGGGGGAATCTTTTGATTCTATAGTAAAAACGGGACAGTTGAGTTTTTTCGATTAAATTCTTAATATCTGTGAACAATTTGGAGGCAAATGGCAAAACAGGGCAATTATTTATCTCCGATGATGATTCCGGTCACTTTGATGAAACTTTTCGGCTCCTGAAAGCGTCTATTAGACAGAATCCTTATAAAAGGACAAATTTTTAGCTTATTATTTAAGAAATTATTACTTATATTGAACAGCTATGTTTCGACGGAATTTCTGAACCGAATTTATTGTTCTTATATCTAATGTAATAATCCATAAACCAAATTATTAGGAGTTGATTAAATTGAAGATAACCAAGCAATTCACTAACAGGGAAAGTAAATCACTTGACCAGTATCTCCAGGAGATAGGTAAAGTGGACTTGCTTACACCTGACCAGGAAATTGAACTTGCGATCAGGATTAAGAAAGGTGATAAACAGGCACTCGAAGCGTTGACAAAAGCAAACCTTAGATTCGTAGTTAGTGTTGCAAAACAATTCCAGAATCAGGGATTATCCCTTGGTGATCTGATAAACGAAGGAAATTTAGGATTAATTAAAGCCGCGCAAAGATTTGATGAAACCAGGGGATTCAAATTTATCTCCTATGCAGTATGGTGGATAAGGCAGTCGATTATGCAGGCAATTGCCGAGCAGTCAAGAATCGTAAGGCTTCCTCTGAACCGCGTCGGTTCTCTTGGTAAGTTAAGCAAAGCTTACAGGGATCTCGAGCAGGAATTCGAAAGAAAGCCTACGACCGAAGAACTCGCACAGGTTCTTGATATGAATGTTGATGAAGTTGCCGATACAATGCAGCTTTACGGCCGCCACGTTTCTATGGATGCACCGTTAAAAGAAGGTGATGACAACAAGAATAGTCTTGGCGACATCCTTGTTAATGATCAGCAGCCTTCACCCGACGGAACTCTGATGAAAGAATCTCTGAAGCAGGAAGTTGAAAACGTGCTCTCAACTCTCAATGAGAGAGAAGCAGAAGTAATAAAATTATACTTCGGAATAAACAGCGAGCATGCAGCTACCCTTGAAGAGATAGGCGAACGCTTTAACCTTACCCGTGAAAGAGTAAGGCAGATTAAAGAAAAAGCCCTCAGAAGTTTAAGATATGCCTCCAGAAGCAGTTCATTAAAGGCTTACTTAGGTCAATAAGTTTCCTGTAATTATGGTTTGAACCCCTCATCCGGAAGGACTGAGGGGTTTTTTATTTTTGGTGTTTTCGTTTGTCCCTTACATGAATACTAATCCATAAATTCCGGCAAAGATTAACCCCATCCCAAAGTAACCAATCAATTTGACCCTATTAAATTATTTAGCTTTAGTTTTTATATCCTCAATCCTCTCAATTCTTTTTTTTGTAAGAAGCGGATAAACCACAGCTCTGATAAAATCCTTATCTCAAGAGGATCATCTTCTTAGTCTGAATAAAATCTCCTGATCTGATCTGATAGAAATACACTCCGCTTGGTAGAAGAGCTGCATCCCAGATTATTTCATAAGTCCCGCGGGATTTCACCTCATTATCCAGTGTTTCAATTTCTTCTCCTAAAACATCGTATACTTTAAGGGAAACAAGTGAGCTGGCGGGCAACCGGTATTTGATCCTGGTAGAAGGGTTAAAAGGATTCGGAAAATTTTGTTGCAGGACATACTCATTTAAATTTGAAACTTCTACCCGGGTTACATTTGAATATTCATAACTTCCGTCGAAATCCATTTGTTTCAATCTATAGAAATAATTTCCATTAACTAAATCACTATCAGTATATGCATAATTATTTGATTTTGTCGAAGTCCCATTACCCTGAATAAAACCTATAGCTAAGAAATTACTACCAGTAGACCTTCTTTGTATCTCAAATCCCTTATTATTTAATTCCGTAGCTGTTACCCACTTTAAGATTACAGAATTATTCTCTATGGCTGCTGTAAACGATGATAATTCTACAGGAGTACCTCCATTATTTAATGTTGCCAGGATTGTTCCATTTTCTCCAACGATCCAACCTGTATTGGAATCAGTGAAGACAATGTCGTGCAGCCTATTCGTTGTCCCACTGTTTTGAATTATCCAGTTATCACCACCATCAGTAGTATTAATCAAAACACCATTATATCCCACGGTCCAGCCATTATTAGGATTCGTAAAATGGACTGATAATAATATAGCTGTCGTTCCCGAATTTTGAGGGAGCCAGTTATTTCCTCCGTCCGTTGTTTTAAAAATTATCCCAGCAATTGTGGGTTCAAATACCCCCACAGCCCAGCCGGTATTGGCATCTGTGAAATAGACTGAATTTAATTGATTGTTTGCAATAATACTTTGTGAGATCCAGCTATTTCCACTATCGGTTGTCTTCAGAATTTTTCCATTTTCTCCCACAACCCAACCGGAATTTGAATCTACGAAATAAACAGAGGACAATTCATTTGTAGTCCCGCTGAACTGAGTCATCCAGTTATTTCCACCATCAGCTGTTTTGAGGATTATTCCATTTTCCCCAACGACCCAGCCTGTATTGTTATCGGTAAAATCAACTGCATTTAAATAATGTGTCGTTCCGCTATTTTTGGGTATCCAGCTGATCCCGCCGTCAGAAGATTTGAGGATAGTGCCAGACCACCCCACGGCCCAGCCCGTATTTGCATCTGTGAAACAGACCGAATAGAGAGAGTTTGTAGTACCGCTGTTTTGAGATATCCAGTTATTTCCACCATTAGTTGTCCTGAGGATCTTTCCATCCAGTCCAACAACCACGCCTGTTAAATAGTCGGGGAAACAAATAGAACGTAATCTATTTGTGATTCCGCTGCTTTGCGGTGTCCAGTTATTTCCACCGTTGCCTGTTTTAAGTATAGTCCCATCTCCCGCCACAATCCATCCGGTATTTATTTTTGAGAAAAAGACTGAATTCAATTTACGATTGGTCCCGCTAGTCTGTGGAACCCAGTTTGTTCCACCATCAGTCGTCTTAAATATTACGCCTTCGTCACCAGCCAGCCAGCCGGTATAAGGATCTGCAAAAAAAATTGAATTATAATTTGTTGTTCCGGTACTTAAAGATATCCAGTTATTTCCGCCATCGGTTGTCTTGAGGATTGTTCCAAGGCTTCCCGCGATCCAGCCCGTAGTTGAATTGATGAAATAAACCGAATACAAATGATCTGTTGTGCCGCTCGTTTGAGATA
Organism: uncultured Ignavibacteria bacterium; assembly: GCA_963832715.1. GTDB lineage: Bacteria > Bacteroidota > Ignavibacteria > Ignavibacteriales > Ignavibacteriaceae > DATFVA01. The sequence goes on from CAWHVB010000009.1 coordinate 269,368, forward strand.
TCCAGTTGTTTCCGCCATCAGTAGTTTTAAGGATAATTCCTCCGCCTCCTCCTACGGTCCACCCGGTATTTTGATTTATAAAATAAATCGAAAATAAAGAATGTGTATAGACGCTATCCTGAACAACCCAGTTAGTGCCGCCATTAGTTGTTTTGTATATCGTTCCATAACTTAAATTTCCCCCGACAGCCCATCCGGAATTTAAATCTGAAAAAAAGACCGATTGGAGGGAACTTGTGGTTCCGCTAATTTCAGTATTCCAGTTACTGCCGCTGTCGGTTGTCCTTAGGATTGTCCCGTTTTTCCCGACAGCCCAGCCTGCACTGGAATCATAGAAATAGATTGAATACAAATTATTTGTTGTGCCGCTGATTTGAGATATCCAGTTATTGCCGCCGTCAGTTGTTTTGAGTATTGTTCCGTAATTACCTGCAGTCCAGCCGGTATTAGAATCAATAAAATAAACTGAGGATAAAGGGTTGCCCTGCGGTAAAGGATTTTGCCAGAACCATCCGCCCTGGCTTGCCGACGGCGAGACACGTTGTGCAGAACAGATTTGTGTTAAAAATAAGACAAGTATTGATCCTTTGAGAAAGCTCCGCATATTTTCTCTCCCTAATGTTATTCAAACTTAGATACTTTAATTTTGGTTGTCAAGACTACTTGATATAACTCCTGTAAAAGAACTTGCCTTTATCTATACAAATCCTTTGGTCTTTAATTTTAAGTTATTTCCCATTGTGCTTCGAATGGTATTTACATAGTAAGATATTTGTTTATATTTTCCTCATTCAATTATTTATCATAAAATTTTGATTCCTATGAAAAAGTTTAACCCTCCGAAACTATATTCATTTATTCTCGGATTTGTTGCCGCTGTGCCCCTCCTATTATTCCTGCCCGGTATCAGCGGATCAGATTCTGCAACTGCTATTCCAACAGATGATGATAAATTCCCGCAAGGTTATAAGATAGTTTCACCCCCTGTTCCCGATCAGCTTGATTTTGCAGGTGAGAAAGTGCCTCTTGATAACTTTGAAGTAAAAGAAAGAATGGATAGAGAATTTATAGTTAATACATATTATCATTCATTCACGATTATCTCTATAAAAAGAGCAAACAGGTATTTCCCTGTAATTGAACCCATCTTAAAGGCGCACGGCATACCGGATGATTTTAAGTATGTCTCTGTTATTGAAAGCGGTCTTTCAAATGCAATTTCTCCCGCGGGAGCTGTAGGTTTCTGGCAGTTTATGGAAGCAGCGGGAAGGAAATACGGACTAGAAATTAACGATGAAGTTGATCAGAGGTACGATCTGAAAAAAGCTACAGAAGCAGCCTGTCTCTATATCAAAGATGCTTATGATGAGTTCGGCAGCTGGACGATGGCAGCGGCATCTTTCAATATGGGGACGAACGGAGTTGAGAAACAAATGTCGCGTCAGAAAACTAATAACTATTATAACCTTGTTCTGGGTGATGAAACCTCAAGGTATGTTGCACGGATAATCGCAATGAAAATTATTTTGCAGCATCCCGAAAATTATGGATTTGCTATTGAGAAAGATGACCTGTACCCTGAGCTGCCGACATATGAAGTGACTGTAAACGGTTCAATACCAAACCTGGCAGATTTTGCAATTGATAAGGGTGTAAATTATAAAATCTTGAAAATGTATAATCCATGGCTTCGTGATATCGTACTGACTAACAGGGCCGGCAAATCATACGCTATTGAACTGCCGGTAAAAGGAAGTATAAAAGTTATTGATGAGTTTGAACGATAGATAAAAGATAACCCGGACCGGCAGATCCGCCAGCCCGGGTGCATTCAATTAAAATTGCTATTGATAAAAACCTTAACCTTCTTTCAATAGCAATTAAGGATTATTTCATTTTTCTTCAATCTGGAAAACCGGCCTTATATCCACAGGCAGGTTTTTAAGCTCAGATCTTAATGTATCCATTGATGCAGAATTCACAGCATACTTTGCAATGAGCTGCTTTGCTCCATCATAATCGCCGGTCGCCTGGATAGTTAAGATCTTATTTGCAAGGTCTTTCAGAGCGGGGTAGATTTTATCGAAATTAACCCTGACTTTCTTAGTATCGGAATTATACTCGTAACCGCCGTTCTCCAGAAGGTAATTATATATAATCGCGTTCCCGCCGCCGTGTGCTTCGTTTATACCGAACCTTACAGATCTGAATATTCCCGCGAGGAATGTAACATAAGTTTCTTCTGCAAACTCTTTGGGATAAACGCCTTTTTCAATCATAAATACATTGTTATACATACCGAGTACATCAGCCTTGCATTCTTCGAGCGTTGAGTAAGTTTCCTTCAGTTCTTTGTTGACGGCTGTTTTGCGTCCGTTTATCGTAATGATGCCGGGACCAACACCGTGCGACATTTCATGCATCAGAGTATGATTAAAGAATCCTGCAAAGGTAACGTACTTCAGCTGATCTTTATCCAGTACAATATCCGCTATCGGTTTCAACAGTTTTTCAAACTTGGCTTCGTGTACGTTCTTCAGCATTACCTTCTTTGAGCCCTTAGCTTCTCTTACTCTTTCGTCATTAGGTAAATTGAATGCCAGTGTCTGCACATCCCGATTTGGCATCGCCTGCACAATATACTTCATTGGCAACGACTATTGGAGATTCGGAGCCGCGCTCATTATTTTTATATTTATCATCTATCGGTAGATGTTTTTCAATATCCTTCAGGTAGGATCCGAACCTGGCAAGCTTAGCGCTCTCTTCGGGATCTTTAATTGTAACGAAACTTTCAAAAGAGGCTTTGTAATTGTAGAGTGCATCTTCATATACCTCGTAAGGACCAATAACTACTTCTATGTTGTTATTTTTCAGATCCATCCAGGCCATATCGCTTTCATAGTAATCATTGGTTTCAAATGCTTTTGCACGCAATGTAAGATATTTTTTCAGCGAAGGGTTATCTGCATAATCGGCTGCTTCTCTTAAAAGCTTTGCTGCCCTGCCCAGTTCGGGCTGATAAAAATCACTGTAGGGAATTGCTTTGAGTGAATCTTTCTTTCCTCTTATAACAGTAAACTCCGATGTAAAACTCTTTTCATCATCCGGATGGTTTTTAATCCAGTTCTCAAACTCGTCTTTTGTCATATCCGGCGGATAAAAATTAGCTCCCAGGGGTTTCTTATAACTGTCTATGAAAGCAGCATCATGATTCAGGCGGTCAAACGGACCGAAGTTGATGTTAAAATATACGAGCTTCAGACTATCCTCCTCAGAGTTTCCGTCCAGCAGCTGGTTTTTAATCTCAACATTTTTATCAAAAACCTGTTTCAGAAAAATGCTGTCGATTAACCTCGATGCCTGGTACAGCTTTTCGACAACCATTTTTTGTCTTTGGCTGAGCAAAGTTGAATCATATTTAATTTCTGTAGGAGCAAATTGTGAAATCATTGTCTTGAGTGAATCCATAGCTTTTCCTGCTGATGATGGCTGGTTATTCTCTTTTAGACACCCTGCAAATAATAGAAAAAGAATAAGGGAAGAAATAATAATAATGTTTTTCATAAATTCTCACCGTTAAAAAGTTGCATTGTTGATCCTCAAAAATATGAATAAACCGGCAGATATCACAGATTTCATTACCGAAATACCGGCCGGTTATTTTTGTTCTGTTTTCGTGATACAAACCGGATTATTATTAGTTATTTATCAATATTCAAATAACTATATTTATATATCTTCGATTAAAAGTGTCATGAAAGCCTATGCCTCATCTGGTAATAATCGGTAATGGAGTTACGGGTATAACCTGTGCACGTTTCGTGCGTAAACAAAGTGATATGAAGATCACGGTTATCAGCAGCGAAACTAAATACCACTATTCGCGTACGGCATTGATGTACGTCTATATGGGACATATGCGCTGGCAGGATATCAAACCGTACGAAGACTGGTTCTGGAAGAAGAATAAAATAGACCTGGTATTTGCCCGCGTAAACAAGATCGATACCGACCATAAGAAACTTTTCCTCGACGATAATTCTGAAATTATATATGACAAGCTTTTAATTGCATCGGGATCCAAAGTAAATAAGTATGGCTGGCCGGGACAGGATCTTCCGGGCGTCCAGGGACTTTACGGCAAAGAGGACCTCGATCTGCTTGAAGAGAATACAAAGCATATTAAGCACGCGGTAATAACAGGTGCAGGATTAATAGGGGTAGAACTAACTGAAATGCTCCATACCAGAAATATCCCCGTAACGTTTTTATGCCGTGAATCTCACTACTGGAGATCAAAAATGCCGGAAGGGGAATGCAATGTTATAGGGAGACACCTTGCAGAATACGGGATAAATGTAAGATATAATACTGAGCTGAAAGAAATACTGGCCGGTGATAACGGAAGAGTGAGGGCAGTAGTAACAAGTAAGGGTGAGGAAATTCCGTGTGAATTCGTCGGGCTTACTCCCGGCGTGCATCCCAATATCGATGTTGTTAAAGATTCTAAGGTGAAAACAAACAGAGGTGTGCTTGTAAATGAATATCTCGAGACGAATATCCCTGATGTATATTCGGCGGGAGATTGTGCAGAAATCGTATACCCGGATGCAGATGGGAAAAATATTGTTGAGCAGCTCTGGTATACAGGCAAAATTCAGGGTAGAGTTCTTGCTGATACCATCTGCGGGAAGAGAAGAAGATATGACCGGGGTATATGGTATAACTCAGCTAAGTTTTTTGACGTAGAATACCAGACGTACGGATATGTTCATAATAATATCCGGGATTGGGAAGATACTTTTACGTGGGAACATCCCGGCGGGAAGATATTTTTCAGAGTAGTTTACAATAAATCGGATAGAGCGGTTACAGGGTTTAATGTGCTAGGAATGAGACTCCGTCAGCTCGTCTGCGAAGACTGGATCAGGAATAAAAAATCAGTCGATTTTGTGATGGATCATTTAATTGAGGCCAATTTTGATCCTGAGTTCTTCGAAAAATATGAACTGATAATATCTGCTGAATTTATGAAACAGAAAACTAAGGCTGCGTAAAATATGGATAATGGAAAAAGAAATAACATGACTGAATCAACGCTTCCATATATTTATTTTTCTCACAATAACAAAGCTGAACTTATTAAAAAGATCAGCCTTGCGGTACTTTCTCTCGGCTTTCTTTTTCTTCTGGTTTCCCTGACCGGTATAGCCGGCAGCCGTCCGGTTATTTTCCTGGTTCTGAGTCTGGGACTAATCATAACCGGTACGCTTGCTTTCTATATTGTCCAGGTAAAAGAATCACCTGCAGGGATTAAAAACAACGGGAAGTTTTTCAGCCCGATGACAAATAGAGGAGTACCCGCCTGGATTATCGGTATCTTAATTAGCGGGTTTTATACTATACTCTACTGGTTCCCATCACTGATTGAAAACTGGACAAGACTTGTCGACCCAATCAGCTATACTCTCCGGGGCAAACCTGCCAACCAGTGGTTTTTATACGGAACGTTCTACACAATTGCCGTACTGGTGATGGGGATAAGAATGATAGTTAAATACAGGCACAGCAAGTATCATATTATAAGAACTTGCTCGGTTATGTTTTTCCAGCTGGGTTTTGCTTTCCTGATCCCTGCTTTGCTGGTATATCTTAACAAACCCGAATTTTATTTTTCATACTTCTGGCCCCTTAAATATGAATACCTCTTCCCGTCAAAAATCACTTATCTTACTTCGAACTATGCCGCACTTGGTACCTTTATGGTTTTCTGGGGTGCAGTAATGACGTTCATTGCTACCCCGGTGCTTACTTACTTTTTCGGTAAAAGGTGGTACTGCTCGTGGGTATGCGGATGCGGGGGACTGGCAGAAACTGCTGGTGATCCATACAGGCATCTTTCAGACAAATCGCTTAAAGCCTGGAAGATTGAAAGATGGATGATTTACTCAGTGCTCGCATTTATAGTAGCGACAACAGCCCTTCTTTGGCTCAATCTTTCTTTAAAAGGTGCTGTACTTGGTTCGGTTTCAAGAGGCTTTGCATCTTTTTACGGTTTTATAATAGGGGCAGTGTTTTCGGGTGTGATTGGTATTGGTTTTTACCCGGTAATGGGAAGCAGGGTATGGTGCAGGTTCGGCTGTCCTATGGCTGCAGTTCTGGGACTTCAGCAGAAATTTTTCTCCCGGTTCAGAATTACAACCAACGGGGGACAATGTATTTCCTGCGGCAATTGCTCGACTTACTGTGAAATGGGAATTGATGTTAAATGGTATGCACAGCGAGGACAAAATATTATTCGTGCATCCTGCGTGGGCTGTGGAATATGCGCTGCAGTCTGTCCCCGCGGCGTACTGAAACTCGAAAACCTCGACAGGAGCGGAAGGTACGATATGCAGTGGAGCCCGATGGAAGAATGAGCAAGGAATTTGCGGATTCTTAATTGAGCGGACTTAGCGAATACGAAGCTGATACGGATTTAGTTCCGTGCGATAAGCCGGAATAGTATAGAAGAGGGGGCTTTTAATGATACTGAATAATAACTCTTAAAGAAAAATATAAACCGCAATCCGTCTATTCTTCTTCGTTATTAGTAGAGAAACCAAACAGATGCAGTTCAAAATCTTTCAGGATTTCTTTTGCTAATTCCAGATCGTTTTCGTTTACATAAAAAAATGCCGGTTCAAGTAAGGGGCGAACCCCGAGGAAATTCTCACCCGTCACGATAATAATCTACTTCTGCATCATCAAGCATAGATTTAATGATTGCAATATCTCCCTGGTTCGAGTGACGAAAGCAGCTGTACATAATTTTTATCGGCAAGAATTTCCGGTCTGCCGTCAAGGAGTACAATGAATGAATCGCATTCGGGACAGCGGAACCCGCCGGATCCCTGTTCCTCAGATGATATACTTAATATGCTCTGACAGTTGGGACAGGTAATTTCTCTATGAGCAGTTTCTTTGAGTTTTGCCTGGCACCCAGGTGATTTGCAGTAATAGAACTCTGCGCCGGCAGTAAGGCAGTCTTCACAAAAGTGTCTGCCGCAGTTATGACATACGGAATATGCCATCCTTTCAGGATGGTTGTAACAGCTTTCCATATTTTTCCTCCCCGGTTAATGGAAAAAATCACTCCTAGATAAATCTTCCGGGCCGGGAGTCTGAGACCCCCTGGCTCAGCAGTTTCCTACGACCCGCACATTCTTTCAACTTCATCAACATTTTTAGGAATAGCCTGCTTACCCAGGACTCTGTATCCTTCTTTTGTAACAAGGACGTTATCTTCTATCCTGATTCCGCCGAAACCTTTATATGTGTCTACTTTGTCATAGTTAATAAACTGGCGGAACTTATTATCTCCTCTCCAGAAATCGATCAGTTCGGGCATAAAATATATTCCGGGTTCAACGGTTAACACATATCCCGGTTCCAGTTCTTTACCCATACGAACGTAAGCAAGTCCGAATTGCTCGCTTCTTTTGACCTTTTCAGTATATCCCACATAATCTTCTCCGAGACCTTCCATATCATGGACATCCAGTCCCAGCATATGTCCCAACCCGTGCGGAAAGAACATTGCGTGAGCGCCGGCTTTAACTGCTTCATCTGTATCCCCCTTCATAAGTCCAAGTTCTTTCAAACCGACAGCTATGGTTCTTGCTGCAAGCAGGTGAACATCCCTGAATTTCCTTCCGGGTTTCATTGCCTTAATTGAATCCACCTGGGCTTTAAGAACGATCTCATAAACTTCTTTCTGCTTATTTGTAAAGACGCCGTCGACAGGGAATGTCCTGGTGATATCGCTTGCATAATGCATATAGGATTCCGCACCTGAGTCGTTTACCATCAGGTCCCCCTTCTTCATCTTATTCGAATGGCTGTGATTATGAAGGATCTCCCCGTGAACAGACACGATAGGAGGGAAGGATACACCGGGACCCATTGAGAGGGCTATTCCCTCAATGGCACCTGCTATCTCCTGTTCAACCATTCCAGGTTCAGCCATTTTCATTGCCGTCGTATGCATATCGTAAGCAATATCCAGTGCATACTCCAGTTCATCAATCTCTTCTCTGATTTTTTTAGATCTCTGCGCAATAACAGCTTCAATCAGTTTTGAAGATGTATAATTATTTACGCTTCCGGGATAAATTCCGAGGAGTTCACTCATCTGGTTAATAACTTTATACCGGTACTGGGGCAGGTAATGGACAGGCACGCCTCTTCTGACCGCATCGTTTATTTTTACAGAAAGATCCTTAAGCGGTTCAGTCTTTTTTATTCCTGCTTTAGCAGCCTTATCACGGATAGTTGTCTGCTGTCCCATCCAGATAATATCATAGATATCAAACTCGTTGCCGTAAACAATATCCTCATCATTATCGATATCAATTACACCGAAAAGATCCGCTTGGTCGACTCCGAAGAAATACAGAAAGGAGCTGTCCTGCCTGAATGCATAAGTATTGGCATTATAGTTCATCGCGGGCTCTTCATTGCCGGGGAAGAGTATAAGTCCTGTTTTTAATTGTTTCTTTAATTTATTTCTTCTGTCTGTATAAATCTTTTTATCAAACATTGTAAGTCCTTTCGGGTGTTAGATTAAATTTCTTTTAATTGTGAAAGAAGTTCCGGCAAATTCTCAGTAACTTTATTCCAGACTAATTCAACATCCACTTCAAAATACCTGTGCATCAACCGGTTTCTCAAAATTATTGCATTCTCACGAAATATAACTTAATAATATAAAAGCTTCACTTCAATAAAACACCGCAAGCCAGATTGTCTCTTTGTCTGGGTCAGTCCACTCAACTCTGTGTTTTTTGTGTGCGGGGATATCCAGGTAATCTCCTTCATTTAACACGACTATTTTATTTTCATCATAAAACGAAAGCCGGGCTCTGCCTTTAATTAAGATCACCCATTCATTTTCCTCCTGGTCATACCAGAAATTATCAGGAGAGTACTGCCCCCGGGATATTATCCTTTCGATCCTGACATTATCATTTGTGATTATCCGTTCGGTGACTTCCTTCTGAATATTTAAAGGAATGTCGCCTAAAAAGTTTTTTATCTTCATTGTTTTATTTCGAATTTATCAAAATTACATAATATTATCTTGCTTATCAGGCTAACTACCGATAATTTTGATGTGTAAATATTTTTTGTAAATCTATAGTTAATCTATGGGGATTAAATATGAGTTTAAGTTTAATTGCCAAATCTATTAAAGCCTCTCCAACTTTAAAGCTGAATGAGAAATTCGCCATTTTAAAAGAGAAAGGTGACCCGGTTATTCACCTTGGCGGAGGTGAACCCAAAAGTAAAGTGCCGATGGATGCAATACTGACTACAGTTGCACATGTCAATACAGGTGAAGTAAGATATGCTCCTGCAGATGGAATACCTGCACTGAAACAGGCGATCATCCGGTACACCGAAGAGTTTTACGGAAGAAAAGTTAATCCTGAGAATGTAATAGCCTCCAGCGGAGCCAAACAGGCAATAATGGTTGCCATGCAGGCAATCCTTAATCCCCAGGAGGAAATAATTTACCCGGCTCCCTACTGGGTAAGCTACCCCGATATGGCCAAGCTGGTTGGTGCCATAGGAGTAGCTGCACATGCTGAGGACGGCACATTTTATCCAAGGCTGAAAGACATAGAAGATCGCGTCGGTTCATATACCAAAGCGGTGATAATAAATAGTCCTAATAATCCTTCCGGTGCTATGTACTCAGAGGAATTCATAGCTGATATCGTTGAATTCTGTGAGAAAAAAGACCTTTACCTGATAATGGACGACATCTACCACCGGCTGATCTTTGACGGAAGAAAACCCATCAACTGTTATAAATATGCAAAGAAGCTTGATGAAAACTCCAAGCTGATTGTAATAAACGGTGTATCCAAGCAATATGCAATGACTGGCTTCCGTATCGGATGGGCTGTGGGCAACAAAAAGCTCATCGAAGCAATGTCGAATATACAGGGACACCAGACATCGGGACCCTCGGTATTATTGCAGAAGGCTGCTGTCGGTGCTATAAATGGAATTCAGTCGGGAGTCGAAAGTCTCCGCGCCACCCTTGAGAACAACAGGAACGTAATGATTGACCTGCTCAAATCATTCGAAGGCGTTAAGGTAACAAAACCCGACGGTACGTTTTATTGTTTTGCAGATTTTTCAGCGTACGAAAAGAGTTCGAATAAACTTTCTGAATTCCTCATCGATAAGGTTCAGGTGCTTACCGTTCCGGGCGCCGAGTTCGGGATGGAAGGTTATTTACGCCTGAGCTACTGTGGTTCAATAAAGGATATCACCGATGGAATAGAAAGAATGAAATGGGCTCTCGATCCTAATTCACCGAATGAGCTATATATTGGCGACAGAAAATTAGTGAGGGATTGGTCATGAAATATTTAGAATTCAATACCCCCGCCACGAAGCAGGCTATGGAGCTTGCTTCCGATTTCAGGTTAAAGAACCAGGGACTAACCGACCTGGACCGTGTTTTCTGGAACCTTCCCGAAGAAGCTCTTTATGAGGAAATCGTTTTCCGCAACGAAGGAAAGCTTACAAAGCACGGAGCGCTGGTTGTTAATACCGGCAAACATACAGCGAGGGCAGCCGCCGATAAGTTTGTTGTGCAGGAACAGTCGACTAATGAGAAGATCTGGTGGGGAGTTTATAACCGCCCGTTCAGTTCCGAAAAGTTCAACCAGCTTATGGGCAGGGTTCAGGCGTACTGCCAGGGTGAAGAATTATTTGTACAGGACTGCTACGCAGGCGCCGATCCCGATTACAGGATGCCCATCAGAATTATTACCGAAAAAGCATGGCATAGCCTCTTTGCAAGGAATATGTTCATTACTACCAACGACAGGGATGAGCTGAAAAAGTTTATTCCCGACTTCACCGTTATAGCTCTCCCGGGATTTAATGTAAACCCTTCAATCGACGGAACAAGAACTGAAACTGCAATCGTACTCAATTTTGCAGAAAGAACAGCTGTAATTGCTAACTCTCTTTACGGCGGAGAGATCAAGAAGTCGATTTTTACTGTTCTTAATTTCCTTTTAACCTTTGAAGATGTACTCCCTATGCATTGTTCTGCGAATGTGGGTTCTAAGGGAGATGTTGCACTCTTTTTCGGATTAAGCGGTACGGGAAAGACAACGCTGTCAGCTGATCCCACCAGGGGACTGATCGGCGATGACGAGCACGGCTGGAGCAGTCAGGGTGTATTTAATTTTGAAGGCGGATGCTATGCCAAAGTTATCAGGCTTTCGGCGGAACATGAACCTGAAATCTATGCAACTACCAGGAGTTTCGGAACCATCCTTGAAAACGTCGTTTTCGATCCGGTATCAAGAAATATCGACCTGGATGACGACCATATTACAGAGAATACCAGGGCATCATACCCGCTTGAATTTATTCCTAATGTGGTTGAAGACGGCTATGTAAGGAGTCACCCTAAAAATATTATATTTCTTACCTGTGATGCATCAGGAGTCCTGCCGCCGATTGCCCGTCTGAATCCTGAGCAGGCACAGTATCATTTTATAAGCGGTTATACTTCGAAGATTGCAGGCACTGAAATAGGACTGGGGATAGAGCCGCAGATAACATTCAGCGCGTGCTTCGGAGCCCCGTTTATGGTACGCCATCCTTACGAATACTCTGAAATGCTGAAACAGAGGATGCTGAAGCATCAGGCAAATGTATGGCTTGTAAATACAGGCTGGGTCGGCGGAAGGTTCGGGGTCGGAAAACGGATCAGTATCCGACATACACGTAATCTTTTAAATGCCGCGCTTGACGGCAAACTTGATAAGGTAAAGTACAGAAAGGATAAACTGTTCGGATTTGAAGTGCCGCTAAGTTGTCCCGATGTACCTGAAGACGTTCTGGATCCTTCCTCGAGCTGGGGAAATAAAGATGAATACTGGAAAAAGTACGATGCTCTTGCTGCCAGGTTCATTGAGAATTTCAAGCTGTTTGCAGACGGAACATCGGACGAAGTGAAGAAAGCCGGTCCTGTAAGATTGAAATAATACTTTCTTGTAGAGATGAGCCGACGGTTCATCTCTACCGTTTACCATAATTTTCTTCCGCTTACACAATTCATTTCAATTTAACACCCTATTTGTTTACAAATTCCTCATTAATTCCCTAAGTTTGAGTAGTACTTTTTGTTCATTTCCCGGGTCTCAGCCGGAAAATGGATGAAAAGGGGAAATAATTAAAAATTTTATGTGTGCGGGGGAGATTAATGAATCTCAGGCTCTTACCAAATTCCATCAATCCGGAGCGAAAAGGTTTAACCTTTCGTCTGCGGAAATCTATCTCCTTACCGTCAATAAAAATCAAATCAGAACCGGAAGATAAATGAAAGCAAAATCAAAGTACCTGTTATTTACGATATTAGTGCTGTTCAGTTCGTCGTATCCTCAAACCAAAACGTTCACTCTTGATGAAGCAATTAAGACAGCGCTTTCAAATAATAGCGATGTTAAAATTGCTGAAATGAATGTTAAGAAAGCTTCTGCTGCTGTGCACGAGGCTTTCGGGTATGCACTGCCCAGTCTTGATCTTTCAGCCGGGTTTACTCATTTCCTTGAAAAACCTAAAACGCCATTCCCTGATTTTGAGGCGCTCCTTGGCAATGCAACGTACTCAATCCTTTTTGATGAGAATGTTATTCCGCGCGACGATAATAAGTTCAAACCTGTAGGCTACAGTCTCCAGTCATTTGCGCTTGCAAATAATTATGAAACAAACCTGCAGTTAACTCAAATACTTTTCAGCTCAGCAGTATTCCGCGGCATAGGGGCTTCACAGATATACCTTGATCTTGCTAAAGCCCAGCTGAAAAACACAATTTCAGCTACTGTGCTCAGTGTGGAGAAAGCATTCTACGGCGTTCAGCTTACCAAAGAAGTCTACCAGATTACGAAGGCAAGTTTCGAGAATGCCCAGGAGAATTATAAAAATGTAAGTGCTCTGTACGGACAGGGACTTGTATCTGAGTTTGATAATCTCCAGGCAGAAGTTCAGGTGGAAAACATCAGACCAACCCTGCTGGACATGGAAAACAAATTAAAAGATGCAGCAGACGGATTGAAAATCCTGATAGGGTTAAATCCTGAAAATGAAATTGATGTGGAAGGTGAAATAACCTACCAGCCTATGCCCATCCCCGAAACCCAGGATATGGTTGATGAAGTCCTCAAATCGAACCTGAGCCTTGAAACTCTAAGCCTTAAAGCACAGGTTGACGATGCATTTATTGATCTCGACCGTGCAGAATACTGGCCGAATATTGCGGCATTCGGAAATTATTCGTATGCAGGTTCGGGAGAAAAGTGGGACTTCCAGAATTACTCGTCCCTGACGGTAGGAGTCAATTTCTCTATCAACCTCTGGAAAGGACAGCAGACTTCTCACCGTGTAGAGCAGTCGACTCTTACATACCAGCAGACCGAAGAGCAGGTATCGCAGTTGAAAGATTACCTGACTGCACAGGTTAAATCAAAAATAAATGAACTGCACAGGGTGCAGACGGTAGTGGAAACACAGGATAAGAATGTGTCCCTTGCAGAAAGGGCTTACCAGATAGCTACGGTAAGGTATAAGGAAGGCACCAGCAGTCAGCTTGAAGTACAGAACGCCGATATTGCTTTAAGACAGGCAAGATTGAACAGGCTTCAGACAGTCTACAGCTATTTAATAACACGTTATGAACTGGAGCAGATGATAGGCAAAGTTGCTCCTGAATACTACTCATTATTCGATTTATTAAACGATTAAAGATTTTCAAATAATCCAATAGAGGAGAAGATGATTAAAATGAGACTTATAAACAAATCATTTTGGTTATATACAATTACTCTGATGCTCGGGCTTTATGCTGCCGGATGCGGAAGTAAAAGTAATGAAGAGGCAAAAAGTATGGAGCAGATACAGAGTGAAGAAGGGATCCCTGTTAAGGTTGAAACGGTTGCATATAAACCTTTCCAGAAATACCTGAGTTTTTATTCTAAACTGACAGGTATAAAGGAAGCAACAAAAGGCGCAATGACCGGGGGCAAAATTGAGAAAATCAATGTCAGTGTAGGCGATTACGTTAAAGAAAACCAGGTGATCGTTGAATTTGATACCGATAATCCTGCGCTTCAGTATGAACAGGCGAGAACTTCCTATGAAAACGCAAAGAAAAGTTACGACAGGTTAAAATCCCTGCTGGAAGCCGGGGAAACGTCGCAGGCAAATTTTGACGGCGCAGAAACCCAGTACCTGGTAAGCAAAAGAAATTACGAATCGCTTAAACAGATGCTGTTCGTTGAATCCCCGCTGGACGGAAGGATAGTCGACCTGAAAGTAAACGCAGGCGACAATGTTAATAAAGATGTTCATCTGTTTACCGTGGCACAAACGAATATCATGCGTGCAAAGATCTGGGTATCTGAAAAAGAAATAAGCCTGATAAAAAAGGGAATGAAGGCTGAGGCAGTTTATAATGGAGTCAGCTACCCCGGAAGAATATCGGATGTTTCACTTGGTATCGATCCTGCACGGCAGTCATTTTATGCCGAAGCAGAATTTAACAATCCCGGGAACCAATTAATGAACGGCGTTACTGTTGAAATAAAAGTGCTGGTCTATGAAAACCAGAACGCCATAATCGTTCCCCGGAACTTGATGATGGCTGATGAAAAAGGACATTACCTATTCACTGAGAACAACGGTAAGGCAGTGAAGGTATACGCAGAGAACGGGCGTGAAAGCGGCATTTATTATGAGCTGAGCAAAGGATTAAAACCCGGCGACAGACTGATCATTAAAGGAGCCGATCAGATCGAGAACGGCACAACTGTAAAAGTGATTCAATAAAAGGAATTAAAATATGTTTCTTGCAAAAGTTTCGATAAACCGCCCGGTATTAACTACGGTAGGTCTCCTGGTATTTGTAATCTTCGGATTGATTGCTTTCTTCAGATTGAACCTCAACCTTCAGCCGGATGTTGAAATTCCGTATGTTACTATTTCTACTGTTTATCCCGGTGCCGGTCCTAAAGAAATTGAAACCCTTATCAGCAAAAGAATAGAAGAATCGATCTCTACGATAAGCAGGATTGAACGGGTTGAATCTTATTCTCTTGACGGATTATCAATTATTATCATTGAGTTCCAGATGGGGAAGAACGTAGATGTAGCTAACCAGGAGGTGAAGAATAAAGTTGATGAGATCGTCAATGATCTGCCGGAGGATTCAAAGAAGCCTATAGTGAAGAAGGTCGATCTGAAACAGTTTCCTGTTGTCGACCTTGTACTCAGCGGAAACCTGGATCCCCGTCAGTTATATGAGATCGCAGATAAAACACTGAAGGACAGGTTTGCGCAGATAGAGGGAGTTGCCAACGTACAGATCACGGGAGGCCAGGAAAGGGAAGTGCGTGTAATCCTTAATAATAAAGAGGTTTATGAAAATTCCATTTCTCTTCCGCAGCTGAGCCAGATACTGAAAATGCACAATATGGATATCCCGGGAGGATATTTTCAGATCGGCGATCAGGAATACACCGTAAGGCTGAACGGTCAGTATGCAAGTCCTGAAGCAATTAACGAACTTGAAGTCCCTACACCCTACGGACCTAAAAAAGTCAGGCAGTTTGCCGACGTAGAAGACCTCGGCAAGGACATCAGGCAGAGAGCAGTGTATTATAACGTTAAAAAGAATTTACGGAATGAGAACGTTGTAAGGCTTGGAATAGTAAAAAGCTCAGAGGGTAATATTGTAAAGGTAGCAGAGGCAATTAAAGCATCTCTTCCCGATATACAATCAGTCCTCCCCCAGGGCGCAACTCTTGAAATAGTAAACGATGAATCCGGTTTCGTTCAGAGCAGCGTGGATGATACGATGAGTAATATATATCTCGGCGTTATATTCACGGCTATAGTCCTCTTCCTTTTCCTGCACGATCTTCGTTCTACTATTATCGTAGCACTTTCGATGCCGACATCCATCATATCAACTTTCCTCCTTCTGCAGATGTTCGGGTTAACGCTGAATATGATGACGCTGATGGGGCTCTCTGTATCGGTCGGTGTACTGGTTGCAAATTCAATTGTAGTAATCGAGAATATTTTCCGCTACAAGAAAATGGGAGAGACAATAAAGCAGGCAGCCTTCAAAGGAACCTCTGAAGTTATGGTTGCTGTGCTTGCATCTACACTGACAAACCTGGTAGTGTTTCTGCCTGTAGCAAATATGTCGTCGATGGTAGGTATGTGGCTTAAAGAACTTGCGCTTGCCGCTGTATTCGCTACAATATTTTCGCTTATTATGTCATTTACACTTACGCCTATGCTCGCGTCGCTAATCCTGAAGAAGGAGCATAAACCGGGAAGACTGAGTCAGAAGCTGAATGAATTCGAAGAAAAACAGACATTATTCTACAAGAATATGCTTGCGAAATTCTTAAAGAATAAATTCACCAGCCTTATGGTCGTTCTTTCGTCCTTTGTAATTCTCATCCTGGTTATGATGACATTCGGTTCCAAAATCGGTTTCGAATTCCTTCCGGCGTTCGATGACGGAAAGATCAAAGTATCTGTTGAAATGCCCGAAGGCTATAACCTGCAGGCAACGGGAAACCTGTTGAGCCAGATTGAAAACAGGATTAAGAAGCATCCCGAGGTTACGCATATGATAACGAACCTGGGAAGGATGAGCGAACTGGATATCGGTACTAATATGGCGCTGATGGATGTTCAGCTTGTAGATGCGCAGGAAAGGAATATATCGCTGCAGGATATGATCTCAGTTTTTGTGAAAGAACTTGCAGATGTTCCGAATGCAAGAATAAAAGTAGATCTGGGTTCCTCCTCCGGAGGTCCAGGTGCTCCTGTAGAATTTTTTGTAATGGGCCAGGATCTCGACAAGCTTGACGAATTAAAGAATGAAATAGTCGCTAAGATCAAAGACATACCGGGCCTGATAAACTTCGACCAGAGTTCGCGTACGGGCAAGCCTGAAATAACCGTATTCCCGAAAAGAGAAAAACTGGTTGAGGCCGGATTAAGTATAACCGATCTCGCATTAACACTCAGGTCATCTGTAGAAGGAATCCAGTCGTCCAAATACCGCGAGCTGGGGAATGAGTATGACATTACGGTTACGATGGATGATAAGTCGGTTGACTCACCCGAAAAGATCGGCAATATAACCGTAGCCTCCCCGGTTGGTCCTTTCCGACTCGCACAGCTGGCAGACGTACAGTTTACAAAAGGATACACAAAGATCCTTCACCGAGATAAATTTGTTTCGATCATGTTCACCGGAGCGCCTGCCACAGGCGTACCGCTTGGAAACATCACCAATGAAATTGACAAAAGGCTTGCCGGACTTGACCTTCCCCCCGGTTATTACATCCGCTGGGGCGGCAATGTAAAGATGATGAACGATATGATCCAGGATATGATCTTCGCATTCTTCCTTGCAGTATTCCTTACATACATGCTGCTGGCCGCAATACTTGAAAGTTTCTGGCAGCCGGTCTCCATTATGCTTACAGTAGTGCTAGCAATGATCGGTGTTGTACTTGCACTTTATCTTACAAACACTGCTTTCAATGTTGTGTCGCTTATGGCAATAATAATGCTTATCGGAATTGTAGTTAACAATGCAATCCTTATACTTGATTACACCAACCAACTGAGGAGAGAGCAGGGTATGCTTCCGAAAGACGCACTGCTTGAAGCTTGTCCTACCAAGCTGAAACCCCAGATCATGGCCACAGTAGCTATCATCCTTGGTATGCTTCCCTTAGCCCTGGGTATAGGTGCAGCCGGGAAAGAGATGAGGATCCCGATGGGTATAGTTGCCATAGGAGGGTTAATTGCATCGACAGTGCTAACGCTCTTTGTAATTCCTGCTTTCTATTACTTAACATCAAGAACGAAAGTTATTGACGCATCAAAGAGAGAGAAAGTCTGATACAGAAGAAATAAAATAATTTATTCAATACGCCGGCGGCGAGTAAAAATTGAGAGTTTCGAGGTTTTGCTTGCCGCTGTTTTTTATTTCATGAGTATCACCGGCTTCAATTAAAATAAGATTTCCTTTTTAGGAGGGAAGAAGGGAAGAAGATGGGAAGATAAGAAGGTAAAGAAGATGAGAGGATATGAAAGTTATGTGCCGCTGCTCTGAAGCTTACGAGCTATCAGGTAACATTATCTCCACTAATATTCCGCCGTTATACGGCGAAGGCAAAGATGCGGTACGTCTGTCATTTCGAAAATTCGACTTAAGGAGGATGGAGAAATCTTAATCGTGATAACCTCGGTCCGTTCACTTCATAACCGTAGCGGTCATTGGGTTTTTGGGGCGGAGGAACGTGGGGGGAGGATGAGAAGATGAGAAGATAAGAAGGTAAGAAGGTAAGAAGATGAGAGGAAACTGAAGGGACGAAAATAAATTGATATAACGTGTAGTATTATACTCAAATATATGTATATTTGTGTAATATAATACACGTTATAAGGAATCTGGAAATATGGTGCATTATAAACCTGGTAAAATCCTGAAGGAGCTTGGAGAAAATATAAAACTAGCTCGATTAAGGAGAAAACTAAGCACTCAGCAAGTATCTGAAAGGGCAGGAATCAGCAGAAAAACATTATATGGTATAGAAAGAGGCCAGCCAAATGTGAGCATCGGGAACTATGCCCGGGTTTTATCTGTGCTAGGATTAGAAGATGATTTATTAAATGTTGCGAAAGATGATTTATTAGGCAGAAAACTACAGGATGCTAAATTAGCAGTAAAGGGAAGAGCACCTAAAAGAGAATCAGAGGATTAACGCATGGCTAAGAAAGATGCAAGAAAAAAGATATTTATACATGCCGACTGGGCAGGAATCGATAAACGTCCTGCACTTCTGGGAATATTATATTCCGAAATTGTCAGGGGGAAAGAAATTTTTTCATTTGAGTATTCTGATAATTGGCTGCATTCGAAATTCGCACAAGTTATTGATCCGGACCTGGGGCTTTATTCAGGGCCTCAATATTTAGATGATAAAAAAGAAAACTTCGGAATTTTTTTAGATTCATCTCCTGATCGCTGGGGAAGAGTTTTAATGAGAAGAAGAGAAGCAATTCTTGCGAGAAGCGAACATAGGCAGGCAAAAACATTAATGGAATCTGACTACCTATTAGGAGTTTATGATGAAAACAGAATTGGCGGATTAAGGTTTAAGGTAAGAGAAGATGGAGATTATTTAAATCAGGACAGATCACTGGCCGCACCCCCGATAACATCACTGCCTGAATTACAGGCCGCCAGCTTAAAATTGGAAGAAGATGAAGATGCATCAGATAAAGAGCAAATAAAATGGCTGAATATGCTTATGGCTCCCGGATCTTCACTAGGTGGTGCCCGTCCCAAGGCAAGCATAAAAGATAATAACGGAATTTTATGGATCGCCAAATTCCCGGCTGCCGGTGATACGACAGACATTGGGGGATGGGAAATGGTTGTGCATACATTAGCAGTAGAATGCGGATTGAATGCAGCTGAAGCAAAGATAGAGAAGTTATCAGAAAAGTATCACACATATCTTGTTAAAAGATTCGATAGAAATAAATCGCAGAGGATCCATTTTGCATCTGCAATGACGATGTTAGGCTACACGGATAACAGAGATGAACAGGCCGGTGCCGGCTATCCCGAATTAGCGGATTTCCTCAGCAGACATGGTGCAAGAGTTAATGAAGATCTTGAAGAGTTATGGAAAAGAATAGTCTTCAGTATAAGCGTTTCCAATACCGACGATCATTTAAGGAACCATGGATTTATTCTGACCACGAAGGGTTGGATATTATCACCGGCATACGATATAAACCCAAACGAAC
Organism: uncultured Ignavibacteria bacterium; assembly: GCA_963832715.1. GTDB lineage: Bacteria > Bacteroidota > Ignavibacteria > Ignavibacteriales > Ignavibacteriaceae > DATFVA01. Next base: position 289,297 of record CAWHVB010000009.1, read on the forward strand.
ACGGCACCGGGTTGAATCTTAATATAACAGAAAATGATAACTCGCTGGAATATGATTTAGCCTTACAGGCGGCTGAATACTTCAGATTGAACAGGACTAAAGCCGGTAAAATAATTACTAATATCAAAGGTAAAGTAAAAAATTGGAAAGCCGTCGCTGATAAATATAAAATCCCCCGCTCTGAACAAATAAGGATGGAAAAAGCTTTCAGGGTTTAAGCAGCGATCTGTCATTTCGAACATCCGGGCTCAAAGAGTAGGAGAATTCTTAATCGTGATTCCCTCCCGTAGCTCAGATCTCAGAATGGACTCTTCTCATATATCCGAATATGTTTTTTCAAATGGAAGACAATAGAAGACTTTTTCTCCCTGAGCCCCGTTAATTTAATCGGCATTTTGGGAACATTGAATTGTACCCAGGGAAATATAAATGTAGAGTAACACTCATCAACATACCTATTATCCTTTTTACAGTTGATGTTAAACATTCCGGGTTAACAGTTTGTTAACCTGTTTTTTGTATAATTTGGGCGACGAAACGCCCCTGAGAGTATTATTCTTCCCGATATTGAAAGAATTGTTGATAACAGGTCTTATTGAAAGAATTTCTTTACCCTGAGATTATAATTTTATTGCTTTTTAATTGGGAAAACTTTAATATATTCTGAAATTTTTGAAGGATTAATTGAATTCACATTACTCCGGAATACTCCTTTCCTGAGATAATTTTCATCCTGTAAAATCATTTTCCTGTATTAAGTTGAATTGAAGAGACGGGGATATTATGGGTGAGATAACAGATTATATTCTGAAAAGAATCATAAACTATGTGTTAGTTTTGCCTCTCACACTTACTCTTTCAAATATTTCCTTCCCTCAGTCCCAAAATTCTCATTTACCCGAACCTGTTTTTCAAAAGAATGCTATCAGGACAGGCCTCCCGAACACCACAATAACCTGCATACTTCAGGATCATCAGGGATATCTGTGGTTTGGTACGGAGAACGGACTGGTTAGATATGATGGCTACTCGATGAAAGTTTTTCAGCCGGAGACTAATGATTCCGGCAGTATCAGCAGCCGGGGGATAGTTAAAATTTATGAAGATAAAAATGATATCCTCTGGATAGCTACTCTGGGCGGCCTAAATAAGCTTAATCGTGCGAATGAATCTTTCTTATCATATAGGCACATGCCCAACAATTCGAACAGCATTAACAGTGACAGTGTTCAATGCATCTATGAAGATACCAAAGGAAGATTCTGGATCGGAACAGATAAAGGATTGAATCTTTTTGACCGCAAAAAGGGATTCTTTATAAGGTATGATTTTTTAATTGATGATCCTGACGATCACCAATCCACCCTTTCCGCTAAACATCTATATGGGGTCAACGCTATCACAGGTGATGAAGTACCGGATAATCTATTGATCGGTACTGACAAAGATGGATTATGGAAATTTGATATTAAGAGGAAATCTTTTACTCAATACAAGATTAATTTAAGTTCCGGTTCCGACGCAAAAACCGGGTGGATTCAATCGTTTTATAAATCTCAAAACGGAAAGCTGTGGATGATCTCCGATAATTCTGTTACAAGTCTTGAACTCCCAAGCGGTAAGTTTAAAACATATATCGAATTTCCCCAAATGGATAACAGCAATATTTATGAGAGCAGGAGTTATGCATATGGAAATATTATCAGAGATAAGAGAGGGATCATCTGGTTCGGGTTTGTTAATTATGAACAGGGGATCTTTTATTTAGATGAAAATTCGGATGCTGTTCAGCTTTATCAGCCCCAACCGGGTAAATCACAGGTTTCTTTCGAAAACAGGATCTTTTCTTTGTATTCGGATAATTCAGGTATCATTTGGGCAGGCACATTAGACCGGGGGCTTCTTAAGTTTGACCCGAGAAAAAACAACTTCCGGGTGTTCAAACATGAGGCGGGCAATATCAACAGTCTCATTAGTTCCAATGTATCTGATATTATCTACGATAAAAAAGGATACGTCTGGATCCTGACGGATGGGGGGCTGGACAAATACGATGTTAAGGCCAGCAGGTTTACTCATTACCTTAATAATCAAGATCAGGCAACTCCTACACGCCGCAGGATGATATTTGATAAAAACGGTGATATATGGATCGCTGGGACACAGGGATTAGCAAAGTTCAACCCTGTTGATGGTGTATTAAGTTATTATTGTGATAATTCTGCTATAACCTCGGGCCTGGCAGGAAAATCGATCTTCCGTTTAATCCAGGATCACCTGGGTTATTTATGGATCGCAACCATTCACTCAGGACTTTATAAATACGATATTTCCAAAAAAAAGTTTACGCTCTACGTCAATGATCCCCAAAAGCCAGGGAGTATTCACGATGATAAAATCAGAACCCTTTACGAAGACAGCCAGGGTACCTTATGGGTCGGTACAAACTACGGAGGCCTCAACAGGTTTAACAGAAGTACCGAAACATTCACAAATTGTGGCTTCTACAGTCCTACGGCAATACTCGATGATAAAAAACGGAAATTTCTGGGTAGCAGATTATTTTACCGGTCTGAGTTTACTTGATAGATCGGAAAATAAGATCAAGGAGATTTATACACAAAAGGATGGGTTAGCTCATTCCCAAATTACGCAGATAGTCGAAGATGACTCCGGCAACCTCTGGCTGGGTACTATAGATGGATTATCAAAATTCAATATCCGGACAAGAACATTTAAGAATTATTATACATCTGATGGATTGCCGGATAACAATTTCTTATCCTCCAAACCTGTTATCGATTTGTACGGTAATATGTATTTCGGTATCACCGGCGGGGTGCTTTCTTTTTCCCCGGCGGAGGTTAAAGATGATTCGATACCCCCGGCTATTGTAATAAGCAGTGTTTCTCTGATCAACAAGCCGACAGAGAGACTGAATCTGGAAGGGCCTCTTTCTGTATCCGGGGAACTGTCGGTTGCTTACGATCAAAATGATCTCCGCTTTGATTTTGTCGGTTTGCATTACAGCGAACCTTCAGAAATAAGGTACAGCTATATGATGGTAAATTACGATAAGAACTGGATTGATGCCGGAACTCAAAGGAATGCTTCTTATACCAACCTTGAACCGGGTGAGTATATATTCAGGGTAACTGCCGCAAACAGAGACGGTTTCTGGAATAAGAACAGTGTATCACTGGTATTAGTGATTAACTCTCCCTGGTGGCGGACTACATACGCTTACATCTTTTACGTTTTATTAATGTCAGGGATGGTGTACATGGTATGGAGGATGCAGTTAAGAAGACTGAAGATCAAGCACGACTATGAGATGAGAAACCTGGAAGCTGAAAAGCTCCATCAACTCGATGAAATGAAAACACATTTCTTTACAAATATTTCTCACGAGTTCAGAACTCCTCTGACATTGATCCAGGGCCCCGCAAGGCAGATCCTGGATCTTTCAACAGATGAAAGAGTGGCGGAAAAAGCAAATTTAATTTACAGGAGCGCTAAGAAATTAAACAGACTGGCAAATCAGCTTCTGGATATATCAAGAATAGAATCCGGTAAAATGAAATTGATGGTTTATGAACTGGATTTAATTACTGTCATCAAAGAACTGGTCGCTTCATTCCTTCCCGTTTGCTGAGAAAAAGCAAATTTCATTAAAATTTGCTTCCGAATTTGAAAAGTTATCCTTGTTCTTCGACCGGGATAAAGTTGAAAAAATATTGAATAATTTACTATCGAATGCCATTAAATTTACCCCGCAGGGCGGCTCTGTTAAGGTGAGTTTAAAATCTGAGGGAAATGACAACCAGTTCATCAGGATATCTGTGACAGATAACGGCATCGGTATTCCCAAAGAACAGCTCAGCAAAATTTTTGACAGGTTTTACCAGGTTGATAACAGACTCTCAAAAGAGTATGAGGGGACGGGGATAGGTTTATCCTTAACGAAAGAATTGGTCGAACTGCACAAAGGGAAAATCTCTGTCGAAAGCCATGAAGGTCAGGGTCGGTATTTACAGTCTATTTGCCCCTGGGCAGGGAAATATTTTCACCCGAAGAATTTGATCATTATTTCAATAAGGAAATCGATAAAACTAAAAGTACACAGGAGATCGATGATCCCGCGTTGTTTCGATCAAGTTGCATCCAACGATCATCGATGAACTGCATAAAGAAGAGGATAAACCAGTATTATTAATTATTGAAGACAACCTTGATGTAAGAAAATACCTTGCTGGAAATTTTGGCAGGTTCCTATTCCATACTTGAAGCAGCAGACGGAAACAAGGGATTGACAATATCATTCTGCGGAAATTCCCGATTTCATTATTAGTGATATAATGATGCCGGGACTTGATGGTATAGAGGTATGCCAAAAGTTGAAATCAGATTCAAGAACCAGTCATATTCCGCTGATACTGCTGACAGCTAAGGCTACACTCAGGGATAAAGTGGAAGGTCTGGAAACGGGAGCTGATGATTATATTATGAAGCCTTTCGAATCTTCGGAATTAAAAGCAAGGATCAAAAATCTTCTTGAACAGCGGAAAAGGGTCCATGAACATTTTAAGAAATTCGGGCTATTTGAAATAGAAGAAAAAAAGCTGCTTTCAATTGACCAGAAATTCCTGCAAAAAGCTGTTGAGATAATAAATGAAAATATTACAGATCCTTACTTTAATGTTGAATCATTCGCTGAAAAAATGGCAGTAAGCCGCAGTCTGCTCTATAAAAAACTTGTGAGTCTGACAGGCGAGTCTCCGGTTGAGTTTATTAAGAGGATTCGGTTAACTAAGGCGGCAGTTTTAATCGGGAAAGACTTTGGAAATATTACAGATATTTCTTTTGCAGTCGGTTTCAGCAATCCATCCTACTTTACTGAGTGTTTCAAAAATCAATTCGGGGTCCCTCCCAGCATGTTCATCAAAAAATGGCTCAAAAATAGTCTCTGCCTCAATAATTATCCATTTATTAAAGCATTTTCTCCATTTGTTATAGAAATTGTCCTTCCCGCAGATTATCAATGTATAAGTAATAAAGTACGATAATTTCATTGTTCAGGGTATGAGGGAAAAATGAAGCAAATAAATAATAATCACGATGATGAAGTAATTCCGCTTAATTTCTATCTCGCCCAGAACCATCCGAATCCCTTCAGGAACAAAACGACAATAAAATACTGTGTCGCCTATAAAACCCGTATCACAATAAATGTTTTTGACCATAACGGAGAAATGATTGATAAACTTGTCGATGAGGAACAAGAGGCAGGCACCTACAAAATCGAATTTTCTGTTGAGAACAGAAGAGCAGAGCTTCACAGGCGGAATCTTTATTTACGAGCTTAAAACCGAATGCTATTCCTGTAAAAAGGAAATGATGCTTCATATCTAAAAGTTTAGAGGAGGCTCTTGTTCGTATAAACTGTACTAACATAAACAACTAATAGGAGATAGTATGAAAACATTATTTTCAATCATTTGTTTCTTCTGTTTAATCTCTTTTTCCATATTTCCACAGCCCTGGCAGCTGCAGACGTCCAATATTCCAGCCGACGGGATGGCAATCAGATTTTACCCTGTGGATGATAATATCTGCTGGGCCCTCTGGACAACTTCACTTACCGGAACCGGGTACTTAAATGGATATTTAAAAGCTGCCGACGGCGGTACAACCTGGGAAAACGATACAATACCCGGAACGGTAAACGGTTCGTCGCTGCGGTGGATTTTTGCCTTCGATGCCAACACTGCTTTTGCCGCAATTGAAAGTTGGTCGGCCTGGGGAATGCAGGGAATTTACAAAACCACAGACGGCGGGACTTCGTGGACAAAAAATTCCGCTGATCTATGAAAATTCAGATTACGGTCCTGCGTACATCCATTTCTTCGACGTCGATAACGGGGTCGTAGTAGGAGAACAGGATCCTGCCACAATGCGCCTGGAGATTTACACGACCACGAACGGCGGTGCCGACTGGGTAAGAGTTCCCGACGCAAACATTCCACCCAATACCGGTACAGAATTTATGGATCCTGTTGAAGTTTCGGAGATCGGGGATTATTTATGGATACCGACATTTTCAGTGACAGGGCCGCGTATCTACAAAACAACAGATAAAGGTTACACCTGGAGTATAATTACAGTGCCAAACACTGACCAGAATAGCGAAATGTTTCCTGCATTCAAAGATCAGCTCAACGGTATGCGGGTTTTCTGGAAATGGAATGAAGCTTACGCTGTTCTTGAAAAAACAACTGACGGAGGAGACAGCTGGACAGAAGTTCCCGGTCCCTATGGCAGCTGCATACGCTTGAATGTGTCTACGTGCCCGGAACAACTGACGGCTATGTAATAACGGGTGATGTTAATGTTAACGGTTATGCAGGCGGTTCGGCATACACCCTCGATGGAGGAAATACCTGGACAGATCTGGATAACGGAAATTACTGTTATATGGTTTTCAATTCAGATCAGGTCGGTTGGGCTACCTGTTTCACCACTCCAAATTTCTACAAGTACGTCGGTCCTCCAATGCCGGTTCCTGTTGAGTTCACCACCTTTACAGCGGCCGTCTCCGGGAATGAGATCAGCCTAAATTGGGAAACTTCTACAGAAACCAACAATAAAGGCTTTGATATTGAGAGAATTCAGGTAACCGGCAGCAGCAGCCAGGAGTGGGAGCAGGTTGGATTTGTTGAAGGGAAAGGCACAACTACCGAGGAGCAGAAATATTCTTTTACAGATAAAAAAGTTCCTGCCGGGAAATACACTTACAGGCTAAAGCAGATAGATTTCACCGGTGCGTGCAGTTCTCGGACGAAGTCTCTGTTCAGGTTCAATCAGTTTATACATATTTCATTGCTCAGAATTATCCCAATCCATTTAACCCTTCAACCACGATAAAGTTCGGGGTGAAGGAAAAAACGAATATCAGGATAGATGTTTTCAACAGCATCGGACAAAAAGTAAATACGCTTGTCAATGGATTAAGATCCCGGGAATTACCAGGTAGATTTCAATGCGAGTGATTTACCAAGTGGAGTATATCTGTACAGAATTAATGCCGGCAATTATAAAGCGGTGAAGAAAATGCTGCTTCTCAAATGAGACTGGAAGATCGAGGCCTGCCTGCCGCTCTATCAAAAGGCTGCGGGCAGGCTGGCATATTAGGATTTATTTAGAGTTAAATAAATAACATTTCGGCTGAACAACCTGATATCCGTTCAGAGCAGTAATAAGAGGTTTTTATGAAAAAGTTTATTACATTTTAAATGGTGATTACCTGAAACCGCATTGGGAAGTAGTGAAAAGACTGAAAGAAAAAAGATCATTGCGTGAGTCGACAGGCAAACTGTACATTTTGATTAAGAACCAGGTACATCTTAATAATGTGAAAGAAGAAATAAAGCAATTAAAAAAAAAGAGGAAGAAGAAAATAAACTGGTTTCCATATCAAATGGTATTCCCTCCTCACCGTAAGCATCACAGTTTTTATGAGCACCGCGGATCATTTTAAAGATTCACTTCTTCCACTTAAAAAAACGAGATATTCATCACCAATAGTATATTAACATCTATTCTATTAAAAGTTTTTCCAGCTTG
>CAWHVB010000010.1:0-298551 GCA_963832715.1 uncultured Ignavibacteria bacterium
CAGAGGCGGAGTTTCACGCAGTTGCGGTAATATCAAAAGCAACTGCTCGGGAAGCAGCTAATGCTGCAATTAAAGTTTTGACTGATGCAGTTAATGTGGCGTTGAAAGGCATATTATAAAACTGCTGCTTGCTAATTAACATTAAGAATCTTTTTCTATAACAATAATATTTGTAATTAAGCAAAAGGCTGTGCCAACCTAAAGAAGATAACATAGTGAATGCAATTCGCGCTTATGATAATTTCGTTTTCTTTCTTTTGTTTACGCTTAGGTTACAGCTTAGATTTTTCATTTACGGAGCTCTTCGAACTTAAACCTTCAACTCGAGAAATGAAAGGGGAACATTTGGGCTCACGAGTCAATTTGCAATATGAAAGAAAAAGAAAGCAGATGGGGATTGGATGAAAATATTAGTAATTATATTGATGTGATTTAATTATTTTTTTTGTAATATATAAACAGGTACCTGAATTTCCTCCTCCTCTCGATCTACTGTTTACTGAAAATAAACATTTTAATTATCAGAGAATAAAATCCTAACCTTTAGGAAAAATTTGTAATTCTTTGTTGAACCACATTTAAGATGAAAGACCACTCACAAAATAAGGCGTCCTCAAACTTCCTAAAAACTGACGGAGGGAAAACCGAATCTAATGCTATTGAGATTCCTCCTATATCTTTGCCTAAAGGCGGCGGTGCATTAAATGGGATTGACGAAAGTTATCTGTTAATGATAAGATTAATGAATAAAGAATTTAATATTAAGGATTATTATGGAACCACAGAAATTTTTTATTGGCTTATTAGATTTTTTCTCAATAATTCTTCCTGGTGCTATAGCAACATTCCTGTTTATTGATCAGGTGCCAGTTATTATTGGAGAAACAAAATATCATCTGCTCTCTGACGAAGCCTTATGGTTGATGTTTTTTGTTTCAGCTATTTGTTAGGACATTTTATTTTTCTTTCTTGGTGCGCTCTTTCTAGATGCGCTGGTTTATGATAATCTGCGGAAGTATCCATTAAGGAAACAGATCCAAAAATTAGCAAACGGGAAAAACCTTTCTCCCAAATGGCTGCGAAGTTTAGTTCACCATCTCAGATGATTAGAGCCGATTCTGATACTGCACTGCATAAAGCACTAATGATTAAAGAGCATTATCTTGACCCGATGAATGCTTCATCTGCAATGAATGCATATCAATGGAGTAAAGCTCGGTTAACTAGTGAAAATCCCGAGGCTATGGCGGTGGATTTCCAGCGGTATGAAGCCGACTCCAAGATTTTCAGGAGTCTCGTTATAATTTTATTTATCTACGTTGTTGTTTTACTATATCAGGTAAGGATTATTGAGGCATTGATTATTCTTTTTTTAATTTTTCTAGCCTTATGGAGGTATTCTGATCAGAGGCTGAAGTCCGTAACACAAGCGTGTATTGGATTCATCATATCTATGGAAGCGGGAAAGAATAACCTATCAAGCTTTATTAAAATACCTACAGCTGGGGTACCTACACACGCAGGCGGTTTAGTTTATAAAAAGAGCACCGATAAAACTCTATTTCTATTCGTCAATGCATTAAAAAATCCCAATGAATGGGTGCTGCCGAAAGGACATATCGAGGCTGAGGAAAATTGGAAGGAGACAGCGGTACGCGAGATATGGGAAGAAACAGGTGTTTGGGCTAAAGTTCATGGGAATTAAAACAAGTTCAATTTCTTAATAATGAAAAAACGGTCTCAGTTCAATACTATTTGATGGAATTCATAGAAATTGAAAGAGGTCAAGAGCGAAGAAAAATCATCTGGCTAAATTTAGAAGAAGCATTAAAAAGCGCAACACACTGCTGAATCCAGAGAAATTCTTGAATTAGTGAGAGACAAATACATAGATGAAATTCTCTAAACAGATAAGAATTAGATAATTCTGAAAATTCAGGAATGGTAATTGGTGTAATCATAGCCATTGGAAGTATAATCACGAAAGAGAAAAGCAAAAAGATAACTGATTTAATCATTCAGCATTTATTGACAAAGCAGGATCATAAAGACGATCTTGAAGGAATTTCTTTATTGGTCTATAAAATAAATTAAAATAGTTGGCAGGCCAGATAGTTGTTGCCGTAAGAAATTTAATTGCTAAAGGTATGATCAAGGAATCAGAAAGTCTTTCGGGTAAAAACCAATATCAACTTTCGAACGACCACAGTTTATAATCAGAATCTCTCCGGAAATAACATTTAATTTTAAATCCTGGCTGCTGAATTATGCTTACTGATTTCTACATACTTCTTATTGTCTCTTATCCTCTTGTCTACAGAACTTGCGCTTAGGATTTCTCCATCCGTCTATCGGCGGGATAAATCCTCCTTACGTCGGATGTCGAAATGTTGAGACCGGCAGCCGCCGGTCGAAATCTTTAGCCTATTCGAAATCCCGACAATTTTAGATCTAATTTATAACCGCGGGACCGCCGCTGCGGGAACACAAAACTGTGCTTAGGCCAATGTTAATGTGTCGCTGCTCTGCAGCTTATGGGTTATAAGGGTTAGATTATCGCTACTGATGTATCGCCGTTATACGGCGAAGGCAGGGATGCTAACCTCCTCATCCTCTAATCTTCTTACCTTCTAATCCTCCCGGCTAAGCTTAAGATTTCTCCATCCGCCTATCGGCGGGATAAATCCTCCTTACGTCGGATGTCGAAATGACAAAATTACGGATGTTCGAATTGTTGAGATGCCGGGCTGAGGTTCCATCAGTATAAACCACTTGCAGTCTTTTTTGCTCAGTTCAGAGAACTGAGCTACGCGCCAGCTTCAATGCAGCCGAGACACAGCGAAAGCAGGGGTCCTAATCTTCTAATCCTGTCATCTTCTCAACTCCTGTTTCTTCAATGGGTTTTTTAAGCCGAACAGCATTCGGCTTTACAATTCTCAACTTCTTATCTTCTCATCCTCACGCCGGCGAAGGCAGGGTTTCCTCGGCCGCATAGCGGCAGAAACATTAGTAGGACCGCGGAGGGTTCCAGGGAACAGAGCTGCAGAGCAGCGAAACATTAAATACAAGGAAAAAGCAACAAGTAAGAAGTAAGGTGGAGAACCCGTAGGTTAGGAACTTTAGCTGAAATGGCTAAAGCCGAGATTATTATTTTTTATAAAAATCCACGAGCTGAAGCTCGTGGCAAGTCAGCCTGATGGTAAACGGTTAAAACCGTTATGGGGTATTTGTTTTGTACAGGGGGACCAAATGGCTGAAGCCATTGGTTAATGAGAGCTCAAGTAAACAAGTTAGAAGTAACAAGTAACAACCTTCGTGGCTTAGCCTAAGATTTCTCCATCCGCCTATCGGCGGGATAAATCCTCCTCGCGTCGGATGTCGAAATGTTGAGACCGACAGCCGTCGGTCGAAATCTTGAGGCTATTCGAAATCCCGACAATTTTAGATCTAATTTATAGCGGCGGGACCGCCGCTGCGGGAACGATAGAATGGTACTTAAGCAAGGTTTAATGTGTCGCTGCTCTGCAGCTTATGGGTTATAAGGATTAGATTACCGCTACTAAGGTGTCGCCGTTATACGGCGAAGGCAGGGATGCTTCGAAGAACTGGTTTAGATTTGTGTTTCGATTAGTATAAACCTCTATCAACTTTTTTGCTCAGTTCAGAGAACTGAGCTACGCACCTGCTTCAATGCAGCCGAGACACAGCGAAGGCAGGGTTACTAACTTTCTCATCCTCTAATCTTCTTATCTTCTTACCTTCTAATCTTCCAGACTAAGCCTAAGATTTCTCCATCCTCCTTGCGTCGGATGTCGAAATGACAAAATGACGGATGTTCGAAATGTTGAGACCCCGCCACTTCGGAACCCGGGATGCCGACCTGAGACTTCTCCAGTAAAAAGCTTCTTCATTTTTTTTCCGTTCCAATAAGGGATAGTAGTTTCCGTTCCCTTATCCTCCGCAATTACTGTGGGAAGTTCTCCGGGAAATTACCATATTTTTATTCTGATTAAATAGCTTCCCGGGGAAGCTTCGGCAATTCAGAATTTTTAATTAAATTCCCTGAAACACATTTTATAAAATTAAAAACCACAAGCAAAGCTGAATAAAAGTAAGTATTTCCCGGCTTCATTTTTTTTGCTTTTTATAATCCTGTACTCGGGATGTTCGGGAAGCAGATCTCTGCAGAATGAATATGATCTTCCTGCCGGTAAACTTACCGGTACATGGCGGACTGATTACAACCTGAACTCAAAAAGGGGGATACTGACGTTCAATCCCGACAGCACATTTACTGACTCGGTCTTTACCATCTCATCCGACTCATTAAAGCTCATTCCTGAACTCGTAGTTAAAGGGAGATTCCGCATCGACGGACCTCTTATCAGGATTACGAATGCGGCAGTGGTATATCCGGATTACCGGAAAGAGGTTAGTTCTGATTCCAGGCATATTTATATAGATAACCTTGCGGGTTATTTCAGGGGTGAAACGCTTTATCTGCAGCCGGTAATTGAGTTTGAAAGGGGCGCCGTTGATCAACAGTCCCTCTCGGGAGAATGGGTTGCTAAAAGGTGGATCTGTACGTATAATGGAAATCTGCAGCCGCCGGTTAATAACGGATTTGTAAAAGAGACCTATGATTTTGATGCTTCCTCAAAGAAATGCCGTATTTCAGAAGAATATCTCTTTGAGAATTCCCCTGCCACTGAGGATACTGTGGTTGATTTTGATTACAAAGACAGGGAACTGACACTTGGCGGTAAGCAAAAGAAATGGCTCGTATATTATCAGAACGAAATCTATTGGTTTAATCAGAATTACTACACGTATAACAGGTACGAACCGCAGCCCCGGCAGGGAATAAAGCTTAATGAATAATATTCTAAAATTATTTTCGATCTCTGTTTTAATGTTAGTGTGTGCCGGCTGTGCAGGCTCATCAGATACATATACACTGCAGGACCAGTTCGTAAAATCAAGACTTACCGGAACCTGGAGCACAGTTAAACATTATACGGATAAGAAGGAGACTATAAGGTTTGATGAGGACAATACATTCATTGATACAGTGTATTATAAAGTGCCCGATCTACCCGGTTCATTTTATGTGGGGTATGTTGCTGCCGGTAACTATTCCATAAATGATATGAAAATAATTTTCACTGATGTGAAGTTCAGCTATTATAAGAATTTGTCTGAACCATTGAAGACCCGTGCAGTAGAATTCTTTGATCCACGGCTGCCGGATTTCCAGGATGAGTTTGTTTTCTTCAGAAGACCGGTTTTACTTCGAAGAGATGGTCAGGGCAAAGGACTCGAAGGTAAATGGCTGATGAATCATCAGGCTGCAGTTTATGATGCACAGTCTGTAAACAAGTTCGGCGGCGGTATAGCTGCAGAAGAGTTTGATTTTCTGCCTGCCGCACAGGATTCTGAGGTATGCCGTTACCGGAGAAGGTATCTCTTTGAAACTTCTCTGCCGGACCAGGATACATCATATCTCTATATTGCAAAACAGTTTTATCTTAATATTGATTCAATTGTGAATACGTGGTATAATATTAATGGGAATGAGATGGTGTGGTACGGCAGTACCGATGATAATATGCTTTATGAGAAAGTGAAATGAGTGTCTGCAGCACTATCCCGGCAGTGAGGAAGCAATCTCTTATGAATTATCAATTGCATTCAACATATTGAGGGGAGTTGTTTTCCAGATAAATATAGTTTAATTTTACTTAGTAGAAACTATTTATTCTACTAACTGTTGATAATTTACTGTGTCTCCGTCTCACTAAACAGGGAGGGTTCAGGTGAAGATCATACCTTCTGTTTGTTGTATCCCTTTTTTATGTACTTCCGGCTATAAAATTTCCGTAACCCATTTCCGGAGCTAAAAAATGAAAAATTTTAACAGGATATCTGTATCACCCGGCAAGCAGGTTTCGGCCGGCGCCGTTATTGGTTTAATTTTTCTTCTCATGGCAGGAATAGCTTTTACTATTTTAGTCGGAGGAGTTCTCGCTGATAATGAGGCCCCCTTAATAATGTCGATTGTCTTTTATTTGTTTATGGCCGGGTGGGTTGGAACCGCACTGTTCATTATTATTTATCACATTAAGAATTATAAGAATGCAAAGGTATTATCCCTATTTAGCATAGGTATGGAACCTGACAATAAGGATCTGCCAGGTACGCCGATGCAACGGCTGCACGATCTTGAGTTGATGAAAAAGGAGGGATTAATTAATGAACCGGAGTATGAACAGAAACGCGCACAGATAATGGGGGAAAAATGGTGAAGAACCGGAGAACAAACGCCGCTATATCCTGCTTCTTATTCTTAATTTCCCTCTGCTTATTTCTGAATTATCCTCTTTTTTTCCCAGGAGCAGGGGACGGCCAAAAATAGCTGGACGCTGAGCACCATTGCAAATTTAGAAACCAGGGTTGAGGCAGCCAGGATATCAATAAACGAAACGATGGCAAATATTCAAAAGTGCGATGCAACCATCAGCAAATCAGAGAAGATCTTAAACATTGCACAACAGAAAGGAAACGCCGAAGCAGAGCAGGTATCGCTTGAAGCAATTAGAAAAGCAAAAGCTGCTAAGTTAAAAAATTCAGAAAATCTGGTATTACTTGATTCGTATCTTAAAAAACTGAATGTGTTAATTGAAGATTTGAAAAAAGGTAATAGTAACGGGGAGCTGAAGGCTGAGCAATTTGAGTTTCAAAACAACAGAGAAGAATGGTTAAAGAATAAAGATACTTTAATACGGCAGCGGTATAAAAATCCCAATTTATATGTTAATAATCTATATACCTCATTAAAAACAAACGCACCCCCTCCTTTGCCCGGTAAGAAATTTGATGAGCTGCTGCCGGGGGACGTACTGCTTATTTCGAAAGACTCAAGCAAATTGTCAATCAGTTACTGGATAAACAAGGGGGACGAATTAATTTCATCAACAAAAGAATCCTCTGCATCACACACCCTTATATATCTCAAATCAATTAATGGCAAGAAAATGTTCCTGGATAATCTTCCGGGAAAAGGACCAATGATAATTTCCGAGCAGGAATATCTTTATTTGTATGGGAATCGTGATGCAAAAGTTGCGCAGCTCATTGAACCGCTTGAAGATAAAGATGGAGAAAAATTATATGCGACGGCAAGGCAGTTGGCTGATGAACAACTGCAAATGAAAACACAGAAAGCCAACAATTTAATTACCGGCACCAAATACGGGGTGATGGGAACAGATATGGTTTGTTCGGAATCGAGCCGGTGGGTACTGATCAATTCAGGAAAGATCGTCCCTGAAACAGATGACACTATTAAGAAAATAGCAGGAATAGACTATTCTCCGGCGGATTTCTGCAAGAGCAAGTATTTTATTGTTACGCCATTATATGAAGTGCCGACAAAAAAATAAATCTAAAGGTATTAACATGGACAAGAAAGTGTGCGGCTTGAAAATGGGTCTTATGTTAATTGTAATTCCGTTTTTCTTTTTTTCCGAAACCGCTTTTGCGCAATGGCAAATAGTGTATTCAGATCAACTTATTAACGAACTGAGACAGCAAGGAATCAATTACGCAAAGAGGCAGGGTAATTTTTCAACTGAAGCAGAGTGTAACAAATGATTGACAGAGCCGTTAATGAGTCAGGTGACTCCTACATCAGAAAGAAGATGCATTGTGAAAAATGTGATGCCGCAAACGGCGGAGGTTATATACAAGGTTCATCAGGCAGCGGAGATCTCAACCAGCAATTAGTTCAGTCGGTAGCCGCACCATTGATCCAGGGGCTACTTGACTGGATATTTTCTCCTCATCAGAAGATAACAGCAGCACATCACATTCCAATAATGTATATATATCTCCCACCCCGCGCCCGCTAACAGAGGAAGAAATTCGTTTAGCCAAAGAAAAACAGGAAAAATGGAAAGAGCAGGTACATAAGGTACAGGCTGAATATTCACAGATACTGAGTGAAAAATTTTCAGATCAGCAAAGAAATACTGCAAACGAATTCAAAAACAGAGTTGTAAAGTCGGAAGCCATGAAAAATATCAAACAGCTGAATTGCGCATCCCGGCAAAGCATTGAAGCAGCTGAAACCGTTTTACAGGGAAACGGTAATTTTGATGATCCCGATGGTTCTCTGGAGAATGCACGTTCGGTCTCAGATTTTACAAATCCAAAGTCATCCGATTGTCCGCAAATAAAATATGAAATCCCCGATGTAAGCGCTGCAAACCCGGTCGGATTTCAGCAAATGATTTACCAGGCAGTGAAATACAAAGCTGACAGTATTAAAGTGAATGCTGAATTGTTAAAAGAAAAAGAAGCGGGCATTAAAAAAATTATAGAAGAGAAGAAACAAGTTGTAGAAGAATTAAAATTAAAACCGCCGGAAAATGACAGCGACCAGCTGTTAAAAGAAGCTCTTGCAGCTCTCAATGAATCAGTTGACGAAGGGAACAAAGTAGCTGATGAATTAATTAAAAGTAAAAACAGTTTAGAGAATTTAGAAAATATCCGGAGTACTTATGATCTTGAGAAACCGTAAAAATAGTTTCGTAATTATTGTTCTGCTTTCTGCATTGGGGTTCGTTTCGGCTGTATCAATCAATGCGCAGCAGGAAATTCCTGAAAATGTTAAAGACTTACTGCTTAAAGGAATAAATGCAGTAGATTCGGCTAAAGTGCCGGCCGACATCGATAATGCATTAATCCTGTTTAAAGAAGTAAATAAATCAGCTCCTGAATTTGCCGATGGGCATTATTACCTGGGAAAAACTCTTTCGATGCTGGAGGGAAATTTAACAAACGCAGTTAAAGAATTTAAAAGGTACCTTGAGCTTTATCCCGAAGCACCTGATAAAGAAAATGTTGAAACAGAGATCAAACGACTGGAAGATAATCTTAGAGCAAACCGGAAATCAGCTTTGGTTGGAATGAAGCTGATGTCGCTTTCTGATGGTGTTTACATTAAGAGCATAGATAAAGTAATTCACCGGGTTGGCAGTAGAATGCAGAAATTTTATGCGGGCGATAAGATACTTAGAATAAACGGTGAGGATATCGCCGGTTTGAGTCTGCAGGAAGTTCTTAACAGAATAGACTCAGAAGCTTCCGATAAAATTGAACTTACACTCAAAAGAACCGGTGAACCATTTGATATAAGTGTATCAAAAGCATTTTATGAACAGATGTCGCCTTATTCCCTCAGGCAATTAGGTGATTATGATCTGAATACATTCATAAAAGATTCAGATAAACCGGTTATTGTTTTATGGAGTGCTGATACCTGCAAGCAATGCAATCAGTATCATTCAAGCCTGGTACCTGCGCCCGCCGGAATAAAGACTGTTGAAGTAGATATTGAAGAGAATAAGATGATAGGCGATGAATTCGGCATAGCTAAAGAAATGATCCCCGTTATTAGCTTTTACAAAGACGGCATACTGTTCGATAAAATAATTGGTTATGACAAAGCGCTTCTGATTGAGAAGATAGAAGAACTGAAGCAATAAGCTGGCGGCGAGGTTCCGTATACCAGCTAAGCAGCTGAAAATATTTTGCCAGGAAGCACCATTTCAGTTGATCTGATAATGATAGTCCGGTTAGTTACGTCTAATATAGTCCCTCCGGAAACCGCAGCTATTCTATCAGGCGGGACGAGTTTAATTATGTAACAAGCTGTCTGCTGACGCTTGGTATAATGGTGGTATTTACTGGTATCTTAATAGCAATTGATCCCCCTAAAATTATATGATACCTGAGGGTACCGGCAGCGAATTATCAGGGTTTAATGAATCCGGGCGGGTTATGGAAATATTCTGACAATGGTGTCAGCCGGTAATCAGCAGGTAGAAATCCGGTATTATTTTTTCAAATTAAAATATTCAATAATTTTTATTATAGCTGATTTAATTTTGCTTATTTCCTTTACGATGGAATTTTTTTCGAACTGACTTGTGAAAGTTTTTATTGTTTCTATATCTCTTTTTATAGAGTCCTTTTCGAATTGGCTGACCTTACTTTTTAATTCAACAATAAGACCTGACATTTGAATATTGATCTGCTCTGTCTGTGAAGAATTTCTCCAAACATCCTTTAGTTCACCCCATATATCTTTTAATTCTTGTTCTAACATTTAATTTACCTCAATATTTTATTTTAACTTTTGCGTTATACACTTTAATAACGCCTTTCTTATCCGTTTCATTTTAACAGCTATATGATTTTCTGTGAGCCCCGTAATTGCAGCAATCTCCTTATAAGGCAATTCCTCCAGATAAAGGATAACAAGAGATTTATCTGTTTCCTTCAGAGCAGAGATACAAGCTTGAAGGGCTTGATATTTTTCTTTCTGAGTTTTATCCGTTGTATTTTCTGATAGAGTAAAATGTATCGATTCTAATCTGACTGTATTGTTGTTACTCTTTTCAAGTTTCAATTTCGAACTATAACAAACGTTCAGTGAAATTTTATAAATCCATGTGCTTATACTGGATTTACCCTTGAAGGTAGATAATGATCTCCAAACTTGAATTACCACTTCCTGGAAAAGGTCTTGAGGCTCTATCGGTGCAACTGCATATATTTTGCATATTCTGTGAATTTTATCCTTATTGTCTTCAATTATCTGTATAAAACTTTGCTCTGGTTGATTTTGCATATGAATATTTATCATCTCCTGGTTCTAATATATTAGTAACAAGAATCTCCGAAATATGACAAAAAATATTTAATATTTATTAAGAATTAACACTATAATAAATGTGCAGCTGAATCAAAAATTCTGTGTCTAAAACTATGAACCCGGGATGCCGACCTGAGATTCCATCAGTATAAACCTTCTTCAATTATTTTTTGCTCAGTTCAGAGAACTGAGCTACGAAAGTTTAATGTGTCGCTGCTCTGCAGCTCCCGGGTTATAATAGTTACATTATCACTACTAATATGTCGCCGTTATACGGCGAAGGCAGGGATCCTAATCTTCTCATCTTCTAATCTTCTTAACATCTAATCTTCCTGGCAAGCCTAAGATTTCTCCATCCGCCTATCGGCGAGATAAATCCTCCTTACGTCGGATGTCGAAATGACATAAGTCTCAGGTCGGTCATCTCGATACTTTTCTCACTTCGTTATCACTCCGTTCGAAAAACTCGATGACCGCTCCGGTTATAAAGTGAAGGAAGGTGAGACGGTAAGTTGGGTAGGATCTCTGTTTTTTTTGCACCTATATTGATAACGGTAAAATATTTAGTTAGGTTGAATTATAGCCGGAAATTATTGTAGGGTGAGACGAAAAAAAATCATTTCCTGATAAGAATAAATTAACCAGTCCTCATAAATTAAGGTGGAATAATGGATAAATCTACTTCTTTTCCCTTCACAAGGTCTCTGCTTCTCTTTGTATTGTTTTTTATAATTGTCTCTTCCCGGGTTCCTGCACAGATGCAGGAAATCCCGCTTCACAGGGAGACTTATAAGCTGAGCTCGGGCTCGTATACAGGCGATCAGGGCGGCGATAAGCTTGTTTTCAGCGCCATTGTTGCGGCTCCCGGGGCTCCGTGGCTTAGTATTCATTTCGGCAGTTTTAACCTTGGTAAGAAAAGCTATATAATAATGGCTTCTCAATACGATGATAAATGGCAGAAACATAACCAGATTACCTTAAGCCAGTGGTCTGATTACTCGGCTTTCTTTAACGGCGATGCTGTAAAGATAGAGCTCTATGCCGCACCGGGTGATCAGAACGTTTCCTTTAGCGTTGATGAACTGGTTGTGGGGGACGGGTTTACGCCTGTGGAAAGCCAGTGCGGCCCTACCGATGACCGTATCCCTTCTACTGATCCTGCAGTGGGAAGAATAGTGTCGATAGGCTGTACGGGCTGGATCATTCCCAACGGCAGCATCGTTACGGCGGGCCACTGCCTTGACGCTACAACTGCTACTATTCTTGAGTTTAATATTCCTTTGTCTGATCCCAGCGGGACGATAAATCATCCAGGACCGGAGGATCAGTACGCGATCGATCAGTCGAGCCGGGTTTTTGTTAACGGCGGGATTGGTAATGATTACGGCGTCTGCAAAGTTTTTCCGAACCCGATTACGGGGCTGATGCCGAAAGAGAAACAGGGTGCTTATTTTACGCTGGTGCAGGATCTTGCTGCTGATCCTATAAGAATTACCGGCTGCGGTGTGGATAACGGAACCGCAAACCAGACCCTGCAGACTAACTCGGGACCAAATGCGGCATCTTCGGGAACTACGATGCGATATGTTGTAGATACGGAGGGCGGAAATTCCGGCAGTCCGGTTATCGACGAAAATACTCACTTCGCCCTGGGTGTTCACACACACGGCGGATGTACTACGTCGGGCGGTAATAACAGCGGCACAAGCTTTTTTCACAGCGGCTTCTGGGAAGCGGTGGAGTACGGGGGCGGCGGCTGCAGTGTTGAATCGGCTTCTGATCCGGTTCCGGCAAATTTATCGGCGAATGTTTCTGTTGACCTTGCCGGACTTTCATGGTCTAATGGCGCAGAGGCTGTATCTAATGAACTTTATTTTGGTACCGATCAGAGCTCAATGGAACTGGTTCAGAGCGGTTCGCTTTCATCTGGCTGGAACGTTACGCCTTTACCGCTGACTTACAGTACAACTTATTTCTGGCAGGTTGTTGAGATAGGCGACACCTGCAGCACGCCGGGACCTGTATGGAGTTTTACTACGGTACAGGATCCAAGCCTGATCACTTTATTTTTCGATGATTTCGAGAGCGGTACGGATAAGTGGACGATAACCAATGACGGCGGTACCTGCCTCTGGGAGATTTTCAATTCTCCTTATCCGAATCCTTATACGCTTCCTTGCGGTACCTGCGGGGGTGTTTTTGCTGCTGATGCTGATGAATGCGGAAGCGGCAGCTCGCTTTTATCTACTGCTGAAGTTACCGATCCTATCGATGCATCGCAGTATCAGACTGTTATACTTGAGTGGGATAATGACTGGAATGCACTCAATTCATCCGACTTCGCGTACGTCGACATCAGTACAGACGGAGGAACAACCTGGCAGAACGTGGTAACCTTTAATGCTGATGACGTGACAAATACTCACGAGTCATATAATATTTCAGCAATAGCAGCTCTCCGGACTTTTGAACTCAGATTCAAATCATTGCAGCCGGGCTGGGACTGGTGGTGGGCGGTTGACAACGTTAAGGTGCTGGCCACGGATATTACCCCGGTTGAGCTTTCATATTTTACTGTTTCGGCAGGGGAGGGGAATGTATTGCTGAACTGGACAACCGCGACTGAAACAAACAACCGCGGCTTTGAGATTGAACGTAAGCCGGATAACGGTGAATACATTAAGGCAGGATATGTACCCGGTTTCGGAACAACAACTGATTCTAAACGCTACAGTTATAACGACGAAAACCTGGCTGCAGGCAATTATACCTACAGGCTGAAGCAGATCGATTTTGACGGAAGTTCAAAGTATTCAAATGAAATTGAGGCAGAGGTTGCTGCTCCTGCTGAATTCTCGCTGGAACAGAACTACCCGAACCCGTTCAACCCGTCTACCATGATCAAATATTCAGTGCCCGCTGAGGGAATTGTTACCCTGAAAGTATACGATCTGCTGGGTCAGGAAGCGGCCGTAATTGTAAATGAAGTTAAACAGGCCGGCAGGTACAGTGTTGAATTTAATGCTTCGGCACTTTCCAGCGGTATTTACATGTATAAGCTTACTTCCGGAACACTGGTTGAAACAAAAAAACTGATGCTGCTTAAATAGTATCTGATGATACCAGGTGAAGGATAAAATAAAATTGCCAGTCAGCCAGTAAAAATTAATATACCGGCTGACTGTCGTTTCCGATAAACGAATGACTGAGAAGGCGAGAGGACAAGAAGATAAGAAGATAAGAAGATAGGAAGGTAGCCTCTATCTTATTTCAACTTGCTTTGTGCTCATATATGCTTTCTTCCGCGTTATAGAGGTATCAAAATATTCTATAAAATTTTCGAGAGAAACCTAAAAGCTTATTCGCTTATATACCCTGCGAAAGCTTAATATATTCAAGGATGACCTGTCTATTTTAGCTGAATTTCAGAAGAGAAGCAATAAATATGCGGATGTGTGAGAAGATGAGAAGGTAAGAACAATTCGTTTGAAAAACTGTATCCCGGAATTTTTAATAAAGTCTGAGATCAGGCTGCAGGAAGGAATACTCTGAAGGTGGTGCCGGAATTAATTTTACTCTGAAATTCAAGACGACCCCTGTGTAATTCAACTGCCTTTTTCAGAATGGATAATCCGAGTCCTGTTCCGGGAATATTGCTGATATTAGTACCTCTGAAGAAGGGCTCGAAGAGGTTCTGCTGATCATCTTCGGAAATTCCAATTCCTTTATCCGACACTTCAAAGATGACAGTTTCCTGATCCCTGGATACTTTTAATTTGATCAATCCCCCGGAGGGTGAATATTTTACAGCGTTGGATAAAAGATTCGTCAGGAACTGCCTGATAAGCAGACCATCAAATAATCCCCTGATTTCATATTCCGGAAAATCGAATTCAATTTTATGTCCCGGGGATGCAAGCAGTGAGATCTCTTCAATTATAGAACCGCAGAGGCTGACGATTTCAACTTCCCCGGGATTAAACATTACTCTTCCTGAGTCTGAACGGTTAAGCGTCAGTACACTCTCAATCAATCCATTCATATATTCGGCTGATTTTTGAACCCTGCTTATAGTCGTGATCTTTTTTGCATCATCCCATCTTGAAAAATAACGCAGCAGCAGTTCGGATGACGCCTGTATGGTTGTGAGAGGGGTTCTGAATTCGTGTGATGCTGTCGATACAAATCGTGCTCTTAGTGCGCTTAGTTTCTTTTCCGCCTCGAGAGCTTTCTGGAGACGTTCGTTTACTTCAGCCAGCTTTGCCGTCCTTTCTTCAACCAGTCTTTCAAGGTGTTCCCTGTAAACTTCCAGTTCTCTTTCGGCTAAAACCCTTTCTGTAATATCCCTGTTAAGTGAAAGTATAACTTTTTCACCTTTATAATCGGTTAAAGAGGCATTAACATCAAAGAATAATTCCTTCCCCTGCTTATTATACTGTACTGTTTCAAAGTTTATAAAGTATCCTTTTTTAAGGGTTTCAGTTACTTTTTCACTCCCTTTTTGAGGATCTTTAGAGATATCTTTCAAAGACATTCCGATGAATTCTTTATAGTCGTATCCGTAGGTCTTGCAGGCTCTATCATTTGCTTCAAGAATTATTTCTCCTTCGGGATGGATGATAAGTATCGGTTCGTGAGCATTATTAAATAAATCCCGGTATTCTTTTTCGGAGTTTCTTATTTTTTGTTCGATTTCTTTCCGTTCCGTTACATCTCTTATGATGTGTGTAAAATGTCTTTTGTTATTATTAAGCCACTGCGCAATTGATATCTCAACTGGAAAAACCGTGCCGTCTTTCCGGTACCCGTTTCGTACGAATGGTCTGGTTGTATCCAATCCTTCCGTTGGATCCTTTTTCTGCATTAATTTGGCAAGGCCGTCCCGCTCATCAGGAGGGACAATAAGAGCAAGTGATTGACCAAGCATTTCTTCCTCAGAATAGCCGTACATTCTTTCTGCTGCCTTGTTGCACTGGATAATATTAAATTCGCTGTCTATGGAAATGATAGCATCGTTCGCAAGGTAAGTTATTGAATGTAGTATTTCTTCTCTTTTTCTAATCTCATCAGCCATCCTCTTCCGCTCGGTGATATCCCGGCCGATAAAACTGAATCCGGTTATTTTGCCGTTTTCCGTTATCAGGGCACAATTTTGACCATACCACTTTACACCGCCGTTCCTTGTTTTGAAGGGGAACTCAAAATATGTATTCAACTCCTTATTCAGGTACTGCCTGAGATAAAAGTGAATAGCACGCTCCTTGTAATCGGTTACAACAAGATCAGTATACTTCATTTTCAGAAGTTCTTCGAGGGTGAAACCGGCGCTCCTGCAAGCGTATTTGTTTACGTAAGTAAAGTATCCCCTCAGATCAACCGTGTATATTATATCCGACGCGTTGTCAGCGATCTCCCGGTAAATTTTTTGCTGGAAATTAAAATCAGAATGATCTGCACTCTGCTTGAAAAAACCCGGGGCAATCCCTCCCATTCCAAGCATATTCTGTATTTCAAAAAGCCGGGCTTCAGCCTTTTTCCTTTCACTTATCTCTTTTTCAATTATTTTGTATTGATCTTTATATTTATAATATAAATCGTGTAAATACCCCAGGGCAAAGGAGATTACTATTGTACCTAATTCACCGGGAATATTTTCTATCAGAATATGCGGACTGGATTCTCCGGACAAATGCAGATAAGCTGTGTTGACCGCGATAATTAAAACGGTACCAAGTAGTCCTGTCCGGATGCCGAAGAATAATGAAAGCGTTATTACGGGCAGAATAGAAAGCGCAGAAACTTTCTCACCGGAGTAATGGTCGAGGAGAAAAAATAAAATTGTATAGGTTATGAAGGCAAAAAGAGTGAGTCCGATCTTAGCCGGATTTCGTCCATTTTTCGTTTCAAACCGTGATAGCATATTATCCTTTTGTTTACCTGGATCCACCTATATTATCGAATAAAAATATATATTATTTACCAGGGAGGCAGGGCCGGGAAAGATTTTAAGTGTTGGTATATACGCATAAATCAGTAATGAAATAATTATTAAACTACTTTAAATGAGATCCCGGGAGATGATATTTTTTTCATTTCCCGGGAAGCTTTGATTCTGTGAATGTTCATATTTAACTAATTCAATATCAGAACACCTTAATACTCTATGAGTTCTCCATTCTGCTTTACCTGGAAACTGCTTTTTTTAGTTTCAACTTTAAAAAGGTTCACAAGCGACTGCAGGTTATTGGTGAGGCGGTTAAGGTCCTCCGCCGTCCTTGCCACCTGCTGAGTTCCCGATGCACTCTGATGGATTACGCTGCTAATTCCTTCAATATTCTTACTTATCTGTTCTGCTGCTGAAGATTGTTCTTCGCTTGCAGCAGAAATCTGTCCTACAAGGTCCGCGACCTTCACTGTGCTGTCTGTAATCTCAAACAGAAAGGATTCAACGTCGCGGGTATTGGCCATCCCGGCCTCAACCAGTACCTTTGCCTCGTGCATCGCTTCATCCGCTGTATGTGCTTCTGATTGAACCTTTTTAATTGTATCCGCAATTTCTTTCGTAGCCCTGGTTGTTCTTTCGGCCAGCTTCCTTACCTCATCTGCCACTACTGCAAATCCTCTTCCCTGATCGCCTGCCCGTGCCGCTTCTATTGCTGCATTAAGTGCAAGCAGGTTCGTCTGGTCTGCTATGTCATCTATTACCTGGGTGATCTCCCCGATCTGTTCACTCTGTTTTGCAAGCG
Source organism: uncultured Ignavibacteria bacterium (assembly GCA_963832715.1). Classification (GTDB taxonomy): domain Bacteria; phylum Bacteroidota; class Ignavibacteria; order Ignavibacteriales; family Ignavibacteriaceae; genus DATFVA01. The sequence continues at coordinate 17,467 of CAWHVB010000010.1, forward strand.
ACTGTACGACGCCGGCTACTTTTTGGGCCGAGGTTACTATCTTCTCTATGCTTTCCTTTGTATCCTTTACTTTCTCTTTCCCTTTTTCTGCAATCGCTTTTGTTCCAGTGGCAGAGATTGATGCGGTTTCTGTGTTCTTCGAAGTTTCCAGGATTGTTCTTGTCATTTCTTCCACTGCTGCCGCTATTTCCGAAGTTTGAGCTGATTGCTCCTGTGCACCTGCTGCCATCTGCTCGGTGCTTGACGAAATTTCACTGCTGGCGCTTGCCGTAGCTGCAACTGCATCGTTAACTTTTTCTATGAGTGAACGGATATTTATCACCGACTTATTAAACCCATCATAGAGCTTCTTTATATCATCTTCTCTTTCGGCTTTTAACTCTACTGTAAGATCCCCCTCACTGAATTTTTTTATCTTTTGAAGCATTTCTTCGACACTTGCATTAAGATAATTTTTCTGTTCTTCCGACTCCCTTACCGCTTCCTCAACTTTTCTTTCTACTGAAGCTTTTTCTTCATTTAGTTCTTCTATTCCCAGTTTAATACCTTTAACCATAGATTTAAGAGATTCGCTTAAGAAGCCTACTTCATCGTTATGCTGCTTTGGTATCTGAACTTCAAGGTTTCCTTTTGCTACTTCTTCAGCGCTCCTGGATAGTTCACCTATTGATTTACTTAGTTTCGACGATATCAGAATTGCCTGGATAATGCCGAGAAGTAGAGCCGTCAGAACAACTATGATTAAAACGGCGGTGGCGTCACTTGCTGTCTGATCAGAGCTGTCATGAAGTTCCTTTGCAACCACACCCTGTATATTCAGAAGCTGTTCTGCATCGGAAATTGCATTCTTAAATTTTCCCTTGGCTTCGCCGAAAATAAGATTCTTTGCAGCAGCTTTATTATTTTCACCACTAAGCCCGACAATTTGTGTTCTTATTGTTTTATACTCGGCCCAGCTGTTCCTGAAGCTCTGAAGTGCTTCTGTTTCCTCCGCGGTTAGATAGGTTTTGGAATATTTTTCAAGTCTCTCCTCTATTACTTTGTCTTCAGCTTCGATACTGTTCTCATACTTGTGCATTTCTTCCTGTGTTTGGCTTATGTAATGATCAACTACATCTATTCTCATCTTATACATAGCTTTTACAATTTCAGAAAGGTCAAGAGCAGGAACAAGCCTGTCGTTATACATAGAAGTCATCTGCGGAATTATTTTGTTTATTCCGTAATAACCTGTATATCCTACTGTTCCCGTTAATATCAGCACTACCCCGAACGAAATGAATAATTTATATTTTATTTTAAGATTATAAAACCAGCTCATATTTCATCCTAATTTTTTAATTGGTAGAAAGATTTTTATTATTGTTGAATTCTGAACTTTACTCTCGATACTTAGCCCGAGTTGATAAATTTCGGCTATTTTATTTGCGATGGTCAATCCAAGTCCTGTTCCCATCTGACAATGAATTTCCCTGTCAAACTGTCTGAAGGTGCCTATTTCTTTTATTTGTTCGTTTGTCATTCCAACCCCGGAGTCTTCAATTTTACAGACACCGAATTCTCCTTCATGGACCAATGAAATATTTACCGCAGTTCCCTCCTTTGAAAACTTGAATGCATTCTCAATAAGTTCGGTAACAAGTATTTTTAAATGTTCCTCCGATATCCTCACTTCCATATTTTGAACATTCAAATGAAGATCCTCAACCCTGTTGAATTTTTGGGCTGTTTCGAGCGCTGCATTTGAAATCAAAACGGCAGGCTCATTAAAGCGGGATTCATTAATTAAATCATATTTCTTCTTGAGTGCATCTGTTACTTCGAGGCGGGTAAATACAAGAAATTTCTCTACCAGCTTCAGCAGGTCAAATCCTGCAGTGTTGATCCTCTGGGCAAGTTCTGCAATATTATCCCGGTCAAGGTCGTAAACATCCTCATTTATTATCTGTGAATAACCGAGTACGGAGATCAGCGGGGTTCTGAGTTCGTGCGGCAAAGTCATCGATATATTTTTAAATATCTTATTCAGTTTCTCTTCGGAATTATTCTTTTTTCTGAGACGTGAGTTTACAGCATTAAGAAGGTCGTCTGCTTTGTATGGTTTTGTGAGATAATCGTCGGCTCCGATATTCATTCCCATTCTTATGTCGGAAGCTCCTGTCCTTGCAGAAAGAAATATGAACGGGATCGAAGAGGTTGATTGATCTTTCTGCAGCTCGGTTAACACACCATAACCGTCAACTTCCGGCATCAGGATATCGGAAATTATCAGAGCCGGGGAAATTTGTTTCGCTTTTTCTATACCTGCTCTGCCATTTTCTGCTTCATAAGTTTCAAAGCCTTCTTCATTTAATAGTTCAATGATGCTGCTGCGTACAGATTCGTCGTCTTCAATTACTAGTATTCGGTCCATAATAGTGATCCTTAATTATTTTATTTTCCTACTCAAATATTCGAAAGGATAGAAAGATTCTGAATATTAATGCAATAAGCGGTATTGAAGAAGAATAAGCGGTTATGAAGAACGATAAGGTGAGAAAAAAGCGTCCGTATTATTTATAATGCAGCGAATTCTTAAGTTTGGCTGAATATCGTCTGCTGATGACGAACCTTTCGGGGATATTTTTCAGGTGTACAGAAAGTGAATTGTTGAACCAGTTTTCAATTTTCACAATTGAATTAATGTTGATGATAGTCGATCTGTGGATCCGGAGAAATGTATCGGCAGGAAGCAATTGTTCCCATTCTTTAAGCAGGCGTCTTACCGTAAATTTGGTCTTGTCGGAGGTGTAAACATATGTATAATCGGCGAATGCGGTTATGCAGTCAATTGATTCCGTTTTTACAATTTTTACCTGGCCGTTATGCTTAAGAGCAATATGTCCGTTAAGAGGGGGGCGGGCATCTTCTGAGGCGGTCTTTTCATTTGTTTTCAGCTGATGTTCGAGTATTTCTTTTTTTTTAAGCCTTATCTCCACGGCTTTAATAAGCTCTTCTATACGAAAAGGCTTCGTAAGATAATCATCAGCACCCAGTTCCATACCATGCCTTATATTATCTTTTTCAACCCGGGCAGATAAAAAAATGAAGGGTATCAGGGAAGTATTTTCTTCTTTTAACAGGGTAGATATGACTTCGTATCCATCCATCACGGGCATCATCACATCGCAGATGATCAGATCGGGCTTGAGTTCTCTGGCCAGATCGAGTCCTGATTTTCCGTTCATTGCCGTAAATATCTTATATCCTTCACCCTCCAGGATGTCCGATATCGACTGCTGAATTGAAGGATCATCTTCAATAATCAATATCCTTTTCATACTAACCTTCAAGAGGAATAATAACGTTAAAAGTTGTCCCCTTATTAGGAGTACTATCAAATTCTATCCTGCCGTTATGCAGATGAACCGCCCTCTGCAGAATAGAAAGTCCCAGACCGGTGCCTGAGATGTTTTCTATATTTCTTCCCCTGAAGAAGGGCTGGAATAATTTTTCTTTATCGGATTCGGGTATACCGATTCCTTCATCTTTTATTGTAATCAGAAGTTCCTTAAGTTCCTTTCGTATGGAGAAATAAATATTGCCTCCCCTCGGTGAGTATTTAACTGCGTTGCTCAGAAGGTTATTGAGAATATGATGCATTAGTTTTTCATCCAGCACAGCAGTAATATCACCGCCGAACTCCGGAATTATTTTGTGCATAGGAGTAAGTGTAGGCTGGATTTCCTGCAGAACTGTTTCGGCAATCCTCCTTGCATCAATCTCCTGCGGATTAAATATAAGTTTTCCCGTCTCCGCCCTGTTAAGCATCAGCACATCATTTATCATCTCATTCATATTAAGAACCGACTTCACTATCCTTCCAAGCGTTTCAAGCTTCTTTTCATCCGTCCATTTGGAATTATATCTCTGTAATAATTCGGCAGACGCCAGGATCGATGTAAGAGGAGTTCTGAACTCGTGAGAGATTGTCGAGACGAACCTTGATTTGAGATCATTAAGCTCAATCTCTTTCTCTAGGGATTCCTTCATCCTTTCTTCGGTCTTTCTTCTTTCCGTTACGTCAGTCAGAGTACCCGAAGTTCCGATGATGTTATCATTTTCATCGAGCGTAAGCCTGGCAAAAACTTCTATCCATCTGAAACCGGAGTTCTTAGTAAGATACCTTATAGTATGCCTGCAGTAACTTTTTTCCCTGTTAATGAGCGGAAGGAAAAGTTTCTGGTTTCTTTCCCTGTCGTCAGGATGTACGAAGTCGAGAAAATTCTTACCTAAGCTTTCCTTCAAAGAGAACCCGGTAATTTCCTCCCATGCAGGATTAAGGAACGTCCACAAACCCTGTGCATCGGTTTGAAAGATTACTTCCTTAATATTATCAACCACCTGTCGGTATTTCTTTTCGCTCTCCCTTAAAGCAAGCTCTGAATTCTTTCGCTCAGAGATGTCGGTAAATACCGCAAGAAGATATTTCGGCTGGTCCACTTCGTGATTAACTACTGCACAACTAAGCTCGATCGGAATAGTCTGCCCGTTCTTTTTAAATACATCAAGCTCACCATTCCACTTTTTGCCTGCTAATACGGCAGGCAATATCTCATTTATCAGGGCAGCTTTGCCTTTTTCATCTGTAAATTCAAAAATCGATTTGTTAACTAATTCAGTCTCATCCGAATAGCTGCCGATAGATACAATGCTTGGATTTACGTACACTATCGTTCCATCCATATCAGCCAGCAGAATTCCCGATGGGGAATTTTCAACGGCCCTGCTGAGCGACCTTATTCTTTCTTCATCCTTAACACGCCTTGTAATATCTTTAACAATATTACACAACATATATCCCGTGCCTGATCTTATTGCGGTCACCTGGACACTAACAATTTTAGCTCCGCTGGGGAAATCAACTGTATATTTTTGCTCAAAGGGCGGAACAATGCCCGACGCCAGGGATTGCTGTATATTCTTTTTAATTTCATCTCTGTCCGATTGAACAGAAAGGCCCTGTATTTCCCAGAGGTATTTGCCCAGTACATCCCGGGAGCCTATTCCCGTTATCTCTTCATGTTTTTTATTACACTCTATAATCAGTCCTGATTCGTCGGTCAGTATAATACCATCATCAAGGTTTTCAACTACCGATCTGAATTTTTCTTCACTGCGTTTGCCTGCCTCTTCAGCCAGTATTCTTTCTGTAACATCGCTTTGAATGCCTATAAAATTTCTAATTCTGCCGTTTTCATCATACACCGGCGATATAGAAAGTTCATTCCAGAACTTTGTACCGTTCTTTCGATAGTTTACGATGATCTCTTTACAGCTTTCCTTTTTTTGAATTGACAATCTTATTTTGTCCAGCGAAGATTGGGATGTCCCGGGACCCTGCAGGAAGCGGCAGTTTCTTCCCAGAGCTTCTCCCGCTGTATATCCTGTTATCCTTTCAAATGCGGCGTTACAGAAAACAATCGGATTATCGGTTCTGTTGGGATCCGTAATGATGACGCCATTAGAAGCAGAATCAATGGCCCTTTTCAAAAGTAGAGTTTCAGGATCAGGAAATTTGCTTCGCGAATCCTTTATTTCATCAGTATCAGCAGAATATTTCATATTGAAACGAGAATTATTTTATCTTATCCAATGGCCGACTGCAGCTTTGCTTCCTGTTCGGTTGATAAGATCTTTGTAAGATCCAGCAGGATTAGTAGCCTATCCTCAAGTTTTCCTACGGATTTAATGTATTCAGAATTTACTCCTGTAACCAGGTCGGGCGGAGCTTCGGTAATGTTTTTAGGGATTCTGAGGACTTCGTTAACAGCATCAACTATAAATCCTACAGTTCTCCCATTCACCTCAACTACTATAATCCTTGTACTTTTATCGTGTTCTTTTTTTGGCATTCCTAATTTAGTTCTCAGATCGATCACAGGTATTACTCTTCCCCTCAGATTAATAACTCCGTCTACAAAGTCTGGTGCATTGGGTACACTTGTAATCTGCACCATCCTGTTAATTTCCTGTACGTAAAGAATATCTACAGCGAATTCTTCATTACCAATAATAAAACTTACCAGCTGGAGAAGTTCTGAATTATCATTTTGATTCACGCTATCAGCAGACATACCATTCCTTTCATTTCTAAAATGCTTAATTAATTATCGAAATATTTCCGGATGAGTTTATAACCGGCGAAAAAGTCTTTCCCCGCCTAAAATATTCCGGTAACTTCACGAGTGGAGTTAAAATTATGTGCACCGGCATAATAATGTTAAGATAAAGTCTTCATGGTGTTAAAAACATTTGCAGCTGCCTGAAAGTTCATAATTGGACGAAAGAAATTACGGGCAAGGAATGTATCTCCAATAAGAGGCCTTTTATTGCGGAGTCCCGGGTAGTATTAAATCCGGTCCGGTTTGTTGTATAAAAAGACTATGCCGGATAACATATACAGAACGCAGGCTGAACCTGCTCTAAATTATTTTTGTAAGCAAAAGGGTATCCGGTTTTGAAATTCCCCCGGACTAATTCCCGCGCCTTTAATATTATAAGCTCATCTGTCAATCATTTTTTGATTGGCTTCGGAATATCGTGCACCTTTTACTTCGATTGTTGATGATGCATTTTCAATCTTTTTAAGATCATCCTCACTCAGTTCTAAATCAGCAGAACTAATATTCTCTTTAAGACGATGCAGTTTTGTTGTACCGGGTATTGGAACTATCCATGGTTTCTGTGCAAGTATCCAGGCCAGTGCAATTTGAGCGGGAGTTGAATCTTTATCTCTGGCTATTTCGGTTAATAAATCAACCAGTGCTTTATTTGTTTTTCTGTTTTCTTCGGTAAAACGCGGAAGATTATTGCGAAAGTCATTTTTAGTGAATGTGGTATTTTCATCTATTTTGCCAGTTAAAAAGCCCCGTCCAAGCGGACTAAACGGGACGAAACCGATTCCCAGTTCTTCGAGCACCGGCAATATTTCATCTTCCGGTTCTCTCCACCATATTGAATATTCGCTCTGCAGCGCTGTTACCGGCTGAATTGCGTGTGCTTTTCTAATGTTATTTATTCCCGCTTCCGACATTCCAAAATGTTTGACCTTTCCTTGGTTTATTAAGTCTTTTACCGTTCCTGCCGCATCCTCAATCGGAACATCCGGATCAACACGATGCTGATAAAGAAGATCAATGTAATCGGTTTTAAGTCTTTTTAACATAGCGTCAACAACCTGCTTTATATGATCGGGCCTGCTGTCCAATCCGATTTGTTTCCCTTCAGAATCAATTTTGAAACCGAATTTGGTTGCAATAACAACCTGGTGGCGAAACGGTGAGAGTGCTTCTCCAACCAGTTCTTCATTCGTGAATGGGCCGTATGTTTCAGCGGTGTCGAAAAATGTTATTCCAAGTTCGACAGCTTTTCTTGTCAGCGAAATCATTTCTTTTTTATCTCCAGGCTGACCATAACCAAAGCTCATCCCCATACAGCCGAATCCTAAAACTGAAACTTCAAGTCCGCTCTCTCCTAATTTTCGTTTTTTCATAATTATTGCCTGATATCTTAATTAATCTCTGCTGTTTAGGATACAAAAATAACATAATAAATACATTCGGCACGGATATAGACGGCGGGGTAGTGGATGCAAAAGTGAGAAGATGAGAAAATAAGAAGATAAGAAGGTAAGAAGATGAGAAGATGAGAAGGGAGGAGTCCGTCGTAATCCGGAGTGTAGCTCAGGTCTCCCGAGGCTGTGTGAAAATCAAATCAGGGGGAAAACCCAGTGTGGCTGAATCCAAAAACTTTAAATTATTTATGGCGAGGGTAAGCGAAACAGCGTTTCGCTTTACATTTTCACACAGCCTCTCCCGACCTGAGATATTATAAAACTGTTTTGCTTGAAAAGACATTTACCAGGATTAATACTTGATCATTGAAAATGTAATTTACTTTATAATATAAATTGTATCCACTATTATGATATTATATGGGTTTTCAAACGTAACCCAATCAATTTTTTTACCGGGTATTTTTAATTCTATGCCTTCAACTTAAACGGTCTTATCCAAATATTTCTTAATGATTGAATCAGGTTCAAGGTACATTGTAATTCTCTCATCTTCCGGGGGCACTTTCCTTTCCGGATTTTTTAATATATACCCCCAGTGAGGGATTTCCTCGCGCGTACCACCAGGTTTAATAAACGTAACGATTCCCTGACCACTAACTATTGAAGGTCCGGAGATATTCCCGTCATAATAATTAAATTCATTTTTCTTTTCCTGGCTATCGCTTCTGAAAGCGTTTTCGTCTACAACTGTATAGCAGGCATTCAGCAAGAATACAGAAAGGATTATTATTGCAAAATAGTATTTCATAAAGAATAATTTATCTTCCGCAGCTATGGGTTTGCAGCGTTTATTTTATTGAGTAATTTTCGTGCTTGGTATCATTGTCCTGGTAAAAATCATTCCATCTAAATTTTGTCTCCACTCAGAAATCGTAATTAAATAGCCAAATGGCCTGCTGATTATTTTTTCGTTAAGCCATCTGCCTCCATCATTAACATTCCTCAAATCAAGGAAACAGTTTTCAAAGCCTGTTTTGAAAAATAAATCTTCTAATGAATTAGGTTCCGGTTTTTCAATTGTTCTTTTGTATTGATTATTTGCCCATCCAAGATATCCTTCATATGCAGTAAAACCTATTGCATATAATTCATTACCCAATTTTTTCCGGGCAATATCTCCCATCGTGATTGTCCCTTTATAAATTTGCGGATAAGCTTTGGCTTCAACAGCTGATAAATTTCGTGCTATATGAGCAGTAGCTGCCCATACAATAATTTTTTTATCAGGATAATTAGTTTCTGCCTGCCAGATTAAATTATCACCCATTTGTATATCCCGAATATTCCTGGTTTCTACAGGTATCTTGCTGAAATCTTCAATACCGTAAGAATTCCAAATACTTCTGCCTTCCTGGATTGTGCTTTTTAATACCTGTATCCAAAAATTCGTTTCACTGTCATCTGACCTTTTTTGAAGTCTGGAAATGATTTGAGATAATGTTTTTACAAAATCATTCTGTTGGGTTGTATCGGGCGGAAGAGGGGGCGGCTTGATAAATCTTTCTTCTGAAATATTTTTTAATAATGTTTTCGATTGCTGCCAATCAGCATAATTATTTACATTGATACCTTTCTTTGCAAGAAACAATTCCAAATCAGAAATAAAAAACTCTTTAGAAACCTCTCCCGTAAACTGGCAGTCCATACCAGCTATCTGCAATTCGTCTCTATTCTTATCAATGAATTCAACCAGGGGCTGAAATTGTTCGCTTTTATTCCAGATTCCGAATATCCCTTTTCTGATTGCATCAATGGCCGGCGCACCATCTTTAATAAGTTCATTAACTTTTTTACAATCGTAAAGACCGCTTTCAAAAACAATAACATCAAAGCCCATCTCTTTTACAAGAAATTTTATTATTCTGGTTTTTGCCAGAAAAGTAGTGCCATCGCCGTGAGATTCTTCACCCAATAAAACAATTCTTGATTTTCCAATTTTAGTTTTTATCAGTTCTAAATCAGAATAATTTTCATCACCAGGATCAACAGATGCAATTTGCACAACATTATTCCTGAGCCACTCAATTTTCTTATTATTTGCAGAATCAGTTGACTCAGATGTTTGAGATAAAATATTATTATGGAATAATAATATTATTGCTGCGGCTAATAAGATGGGACTTAGTTTATTCTTCAATTTCACCTCAATTTACTGCACTCGATTTTGGCCGATCATCTCTGTATCAGGTAATTATAAGTTAAGTATGGAACAAATAGATTCTCAAATATCATCTTGGTTTAGTTTGTGACCAGTGAGAACTTATAAGCTTCCAATCCCCATCAATCAGGCTGTATACTTCAGTTGTATTAAAATATTCTTTACTGCCATCCTGCATAAACCCGGTAAAGTTAAAAGTAAGAACACCAACATCGCCGTGCATTTGAACCTGCGGGTCAATAAATTCATAGTTGGGAAAGCTGAATTTCCCATTGAAAGCGGCAATCCAGTCATTGAATTCTTTTTTACCGGTACACCGTTTTTCTAAGCCCGGATCAAAATAGGTTATTTCATCGGCGGCGGCTTCAATAAATCCGAATGTATCGCCGGTTATCCACCGGTCTAGAATTGCTTTCTCTTTTGCAATTATTATTTCTTGCGGTGCCATTTTTGTTGAATCTCCTTTGGAACAACGGAAATAAAAATTATTTTCTGCCAGGGCTGCTGAAAAAAATGCTGCTGCCAAAATGACTGCTGTTAGTTCTTTAATAAACATAATTATCTCGCTTTTTAATAACTATAATCAACTTCCTTATTTGATAATAATTTTGTGAGTAGTTTGCAGTTAATGTTTGTCATCTTTACACACACACAGCATATCACTCACAACGCAGCAAAGATTTTCTTCATTATAATTTTCTGAAGTATCGAAAGGACCCTTACACCAGCTTAACTTAATCATCTCCCCAGGTATCTTAAACGTTGATCTGTTGGACATACTGCAATTTTGGGATAAGGGCAATAGAGAGAGGATAAGAACCTAAGAAGATAAGATGCTGCAGTCAGCCCCAGCATTTTTCAGCTGCTTTCAAAAAAAGATTTGGTTATCCGCCGCGACAATTAAAAATCACTTAGTAATTTTAAAGTAAACCGGCACCATTTCAGCCGTAAGACCCGGATAGAAACTTACTTTGAAAGTGTCTTTATCCTTTTTACGGATTCGGTGATGATTTCTTTCAAGACTTTTTTATCGACGTCCTCCAGCTTACTGATATACAAACAGCTGCCGGCGCTTGTTTTGTGTCTGCCGAGTTTCTTCAGCCGGTCTTTGTGAGCGTCGAACCCGCCCATTAGGTATATGGTCAGGTTTTGTTTGCGGGGTGAGAAGCCTGTCAGCATCCATTCGCCTTCGCGCCCGCTCTTTCCTTTATAGTGATAGCTTCCGAAGCCTATGATGCTTGTGCCCCACATCTTTGGTTCTGCCTTTGCTGCCTGCTTCATCATTTTAAGTATTTCGTAACAGTCGGCACGGACAGCCTCGTCCTTAACCCCGCTCAGAAATCCATCTACACTTGCCTCGTTTACCCTGGTTTTTATTTCCGCACTTTTTGCCATGGCCGTCCTTCGGTATGTTATAAATTAGGTGACAATATTAAGGAAATAATACTGTTCGTGTCAATATATCCCTCCTTCTATGGTGAAGTCTTTCTCCCGCACCACTGAGGGAATTCGCTCCTAAATAAAAGTAACATTTGACAGATCGGCTCCCAATCCCTTTAATCCGGCATAGGTGAGCTTATCCATTTTTGCTCCGTCGAAACGGATCGTTTTGATCCCGCGGTAGTATTTATTTGTTAATGCAAACGTGGAATTGAAAGATACATTTTCGAGCGTTGAGCCTTTGAATACAGCATCGTTCAGGGCGGCCTTGTCAAACCTGACACCGATAAAACTCTGCCCTGCAAAATTAACGCCCCTCAAATCCGAATATGTGAAATCTACGCCTTTAAATAGGCAGTTCTCAAAGATGGTTTTTCTAAGGTCAGACATTGTCAGTTTAACGTCGGTTAGTTTTATATTTATAAATTTTGCGCCTGTCAAATTCACCTTGTTGAACTCTGTACGCACGAGTATGCTCTTATTAAAATTTGCATTTGTAAGATCCATTGTAGACAGAACACAGTCGGTAAGATTTGCTCCATCGAAATTAGCCTCCCGCACATCACTGACCGCAAAGGAACTGCCGGTAAGATCCGCGCCTGAAAAATCGGCTCCGTTTAGCGCGCTGGCCTTAAATTTTCTTTTATGCGCTGTAACACCTGCTAAATCGACTTCCTGCAGCCGTCGTCCGCTGAAGTTTGTATTGAACTCCCGGCCGCCGCTCTCTTTTTCCTCCACACCTTTTGAACTTCCTGCATTATCATTGATTTCATCTTCCGCCGGCTGAAAATTTTCCGAAAAATAATTAAGGTCAACACCCAGAATCTCAGCCAGACGATTGAGCATAATGATGTCGGGCATCGATTCTCCGCGTTCCCATTTCCCGACCGCCTGCGCGCTGATGAATAGCTGTTTGGCAAGCTGTGCCTGGGAAATATTCATTTTCTTTCTTGCTTCTGCGATTCTGCCGCCAATTGTTTTAGTTTCCATAAACATCTCTTTGTTTTGTTTCTACAACGCAAAAATATTCTGCTTTGCTCAGCGAGTCAATTAAAATACCGCAACTATTGGTTGTAATCACGCTACTTATCGTTGTTATCCAACAACTGACAGAAGTTTGGCCTATAAAAGAAGCCATTTGATTGGGAATGAGGCTAAAATCAAACTTCTTTTTGGACACTTAAAGGAACTATTAACATATTGTGCTCGGGGTGAAAGACAGAACGTGTATCAGGGCATCGGCTCTCATTAACCAACTGCTTTCAGCTGTTGAGGCAGGTTGTGGATAGATGGATATTATTGTAAGCTTGATAAATAAAGGAAATTACTTTAATAGATAGCAAACGATAAAGTAATTTTATGAAAGATTTTTTAACGGCAGAAGATATTGAACAAATCCGAAGTCTTTTAAAATTCAAACCAAAATTATTAAAAACGAATCCCGTCAGAAAGGGTGAATCACAAACCGAAGGAACTGTCCAGGTATCATATCCTGAATACGATGAGATGGTGATTGAATTCTTTTCGGTCATACAGGGAGAATATTGGCGTGTTAAAAACTATAGTCATAAATGGGAGCATTTGATCGGAAATGAGGCTAAAATCAAAAATCTTTCGTTTGGACAGCTAAAGGATCTGTTAACATATTGTGCCCGGGGTGAAAGATTTTGCGAAGGATTCTGGGAGACGATCTTAAAATCAGGAACGATAAATATGATTTTAGAAAGGCTCGAAGACCTTACTTTAAATCGAATATGATAGTAAGCAGGTAGAAAACGGATGAGTAATTAATGAATTATTTCTGCAGTTCATAAAGATATGTCTTAGACGGCCAAAAGGATTTCTGACGATTGCAGTGTGCAGAAAGGGAAGAAGACAAGAACCTAAGAAAGTGAGAATGGCGAAACAGCCTGTGTACCAGAGGATCACTTCTTATTAACCAACAGCCTTTAGCTGTTGGAAGAAAGTGCAGACAACAAACCCACCAACAAACAGCTTTAGCTGTTGGTGAACAAGATCTCGCTTACCCAATCAGCTAAAAATATTTGATGTTAGGGGAACCGCAGGTATTCACTATTAAAAGCTCGTTTTTGAAAACCAAAGGGAATAAAAAGAGGGCAATGACTCATTCTAAACGAGTTATTACATCAGCTGAGACCATTACAATTCCAATTTGCATTTAATTATTAATGTATTTAAGTTAGATGTATCCCCTTTGTAAGGGATACAACCCTTACCGTACGGGATACAAAGTAAAAGGAGATATATGGAACTGATAAATAAATTACAGCAGATAGGATTAACTCTCCGCGAAGCTGAAGTGTACATGGCTCTTCTGCAAAAAAAAGATTTTACTGCACCCGAATTAGCTAAGATTACCACGATTACACGAACAAAAATTTATGACATTCTTCAGGGCCTGGTTCGTAAAGGAGTCTGCAACGAAAGTTACAGAAACGGTCTAAAAGTATTTAAGGGAATTAAACCTGAAGTAGCTCTGCAGAATGTTATCATTCACTTCGAAGATGAAATGGAGCTGAAGAAAAAAACTGCGGTTGATATAATGAAGGATGTGGCCGTCTCCGTCCAAAAAGAATTAGCTTCAATACATATGAAAAATCAGAATGATAAAGGCCCGATGGATTACATCGAGGTATTAACAGATTTGGGGCATATTCGGCAACGATGGTTTAATATTCAGAAAAATACTAAAAGAGAGATATTGGCATTTTCCAAACCGCCTTACACCTTGCCTAAAATTACCGAAAATAAGGAAAATAAAAAGAAATGGCTGATAAGAAAATTAGCTAAGAGGGATAATGAATATGGTAAATCCCGGAGCAAAGAAGAATTCAATTACATAGCAGAGGTTGCCGAAGAATATCAGAAGATAGGAGAAAAAGTAAAAATAGTTGAGGAACTTCCCATGAAACTTCTTATTAGTGATGAAACTATTACTATGCTTGGCTTAAATGATAGGGTATCATTGGAGCCAAGCGTCACTACAATAATTGTTGATCATCCCAGTTTTGCAAAAGCCCAGAAAGCTGTTTTTGAAGCTTACTGGGAAAAAGGTTTATCAATACGAGAATTTAAAAAATTAAAAAAGCTCTAAGAGTTTTAATATCTGCCTGTTGTCCCGTAGTCTGTTCTTATTCTCTTTTCCTGGCACAGTTTGTAAGAAAAATATTCTGTAAAAGTTAACTGATCGATTAATTCACTAATTAATTATTTAATATAAGGAGATTAGAGAAATGAAAAGTTTATTCTGTGCTTTAAGGAATATTTGGAGAATTTTTATTTTTTTAATCGTGACTTTACTTATTTCATCTGGTGTCACTACTGCTCAGTCTGGCTGGTTCTGGCAGAATCCCTTGCCCGAAGGTAATGAAAATGATGCTGTCTGTTTTACCGATGCAGATCATGGTACTATTGTAGGCGGGGCCGGGATAATTGTTCATACAACCAATGGTGGCGGAAATTGGATCGTTCAGTCGAGCGGAACAACTAAATGGCTGTATGCTGTTAGTTTTGCTGATGCAGATAACGGTACTGCCGTTGGAGAACAGGGAACAATCGTTCATACAACCGACGGGGGTAATACATGGATTTCACAGAGCAGCGGTACTACAAATTATTTATTGGGGGTATGCCTTTCGGATGCAGATCATGGTACAATAGTCGGGATGTCGGGTATTATATTACGGACTACCAATGGCGGTGATACATGGACGCCTCAAACCAGTGGAACATCAAACTGGCTTATCAGCGTTGATTTTTCCGATGTAAATGATGGTACTGCTGTTGGTATGGTTGGAACTGTAGTTCATACAACTGACGGCGGTACAACATGGACGCCCCAATCGAGCGGTACTGTTGACATGCTTTATAAAGTCAGTTTTTCGGATGCAGATAACGGCGCTGCGGTTGGTGACAACGGAACGATCATTCATACGACGGATGGTGGAACTAGCTGGGTAACCCAGGCTAGCGGCACAACAAATTTTTTATATTCAGTGTCGCTTGTCAGCGCTGATATAGGAACAATTGTTGGAAAAGACGGTATTGTTTTACGTACTACCGATGGCGGAAACTCCTGGATCAATCTGAATAGCGGAACGCCACAATGGCTGCTCAGTAATTCGTTTACGGATCCGAATACGGGAACTGCTGTAGGTTTGCAGGGAACTATTATTCGAACTACTGACGGCGGGGCGACATGGTTTAGCCAGGAAACGGGCCCTACAAATGAACTGATAGGAGTTTCAATTCCTTCTCAGTTAATTGGAACGGCAGTCGGAACTAACGGAATTGTTCTTCATACAACCGATGGCGGCTCAACCTGGAATCAGCAAACAAGTAACACTTCGAGCATACTTTATTCCGTTTCGTTTGTTGACGATAATACTGGTACCGCAGTTGGTGATATGGGAACAATTATCCGGACAACTGACGGTGGGGCAGTATGGAATAGTCAGGTCAGCGGTGTCGCAAATCCTTTATACTACGTTTGCTGCATAGATGCTAATACTGGTTGGGCCGTGGGCACTGCCGGAACAATACTGCATACAACAAATGCCGGGGTTACATGGACAGGACAACCCGGGGGGACTGGTACAAATTTGTGGGGAGTATCTTTTGTCGATGCTTATAATGGTACCGCTGTTGGAGAAGGCGGTGTAATAATTCATACGACCGATGGCGGACAAACCTGGAACAATCAGTCAAGTGGTACTTCAATTGCCCTTAATTCAGTGGACTTTATCGATGTTAACACAGGAACAGTAGTGGGCGGTGCAGGTACTATACTAAAAACAACTGATGCAGGTGCAACCTGGAGCAATCAGTCTACAGGTAGTTTGTCATTCAGATCAGTTTGCTTCACGGACGTTAATAACGGGACAGCCGTGGGAGATGTCGGTGTGCTTGTGCAGACTACGGACGGAGGCCTGACCTGGACAAATCAGCCCAGCCATACTATGAATTTATTAAGATGCGTTTCTTTCTCCGACGTTAATCACGGCAATGCAGTCGGACAATCAGGAACCATTTTAAGATTAAATAATGACGGCATACCGGTAGAATTGAAATCCTTCACTTTGAATTTTGACAATAATAGTGTTTTGATAAGTTGGTCCACTGCCACTGAAACAAATAATAAGGGATTTGAAATTCAAAGATCAGGTTCCGGAACAAATAATTGGATAAAGATTGGATTTGTAAATGGAAAAGGTACTACAACTGAACAGCAGGCATATTCTTTTAATGATAAAAATGTAACCCAGGGAACGTACTGCTACAGGTTAAAACAAATCGATTTCAATGGAACTTCATCATATTCAAAAGTACTGGAAATAGATGTAGATGTTCCTTTGCAGTTTTCACTCGCCCAGAATTATCCGAATCCGTTTAACCCTGGTACTCAGATAAATTACACCCTTGTAAATGAAGGCTTTGTCTCATTGTCAATATATAATGTCCTCGGTCAGAAAGTAACGGATTTAGTTAATGAAAATCAGAAAGCTGGCAAATACACGGTTAAGTTCAATGCTTCTGATTTTGCAAGCGGTGCGTATTACTATAGATTAGAATCGGATAATAATATTTTAGTAAAAAAGATGTTATTACTCAAATAAGGAAGATCTTCCTTGAACCATTCTGGGATTCCTTTGATAAGGGAAGGCATAAATGCTTTCCCTTTTTTTATAAACATCGCGTATTAGTCTGGGATCAGATGTGAGTACCAAGCTGATAACCCTTTATACGCGGTATTCCGAATCTTGAAATTCTGAGTTAAGTTTATCTGATATATAAAATGAAAATAGCCGGACATTCCACGCATTCTAACACAATTTGCCGGCTGGCAGCTTACGGCTGGCTTAGCCCAGACACACAAATGTTGCGGAAAATAAGACATTCATTCTGTCGCTAAAAAATAGTACTAAATACAATCGAATCGAAGATAGTTTTATCCTGAAACATCGAATCGGCAAATATTATTAGTACTTTCCCTTTCCGGTTATCCAGAACAGCCAGTAAAGCCCTGGCAGAGCCAAAATATCCACCCTGCTTCAGGTAAGCACCTACTTCCGATTCGCCGATAACGGCATCCCAATTTTTTGTCTGTACAAAGGCACCTTCATTTTTGGCACCTGCCCGGCCGACAATCCACCAGGTGCTGTCCTTAAATTCAATTCCACTTTGATCATCAGTAAGAGAACCATTATACACTGAGATATGCAGTGCATAATCATTCACATCGAATGTGGTATCGGGGATTTCCTTTTTCCACCCGGGATAGCTTAATCCAATTTCGCAATTATACCAGGAGACTTCGGGCGCTAATTCTTTGACCGTCCAGTCCTTCGGAATAGCTACAGTAAAACCGCAGCTGGTATCAGTATAAATTTTCTGTGAATAAATATTTGAAACAAATAGGAGAATAATAGAAATTAATTTCAGTGTTTTCATATTTGAATCATTTTGATTAAAACTTCATAGCTTTAGCTGTTGGTAAACCAAACCTCAGTTTTGTAATTCGTAGTTCTATAAAGTCACTAATTATATTTTTTAATATAATTCCAATGACTTATAATATTCAATAACGGTATTCCTCAGTAAAACAACCATTGTTAATACACCGAGAATTGTCCCCAAAGGGAAAGACACGCAGTCTATACCGGCTATTACAATACTGAATATCCTGTGCTTTCTTCTTTTAATATATTGAGCAGATATAAGATTACATATGCCTATACTTAGACCTATCAATATCAGTATACCTATAACAATCATAAATATATGCATAAATTCTGCCGGAGGACCTTGGAAATTATCTGCTAACGCAAATTGCGAATGTTTTTGTGACAGACTAAAAATAAAATTAAATAATAAAAAATAACCGATACCCAAAAATGAAAATACGATAACAATAATCCCATATATCCTATGGAACAATACTAATAATTTTAGATGTTCTTCATCTATTATTTGTTGTTTATTCAGTTCTTCCATATTAATTCCCGATATTTTTTTACTTAACTGTTTAAAGTTCTCAGCCTATCCCTTTATGAAGAACGCTGCAAAGATTTTCTTAGTTATAATTTTTCTGAAGTATCGAAAGGACCCTTACATCAGCTTAACTTAATCACATCCCCAGGTATCTTAAGCGATAATCTGTTGAAACTTACTGCAATTTAACGATAAGGGCAATACGAATTTTCTATCGGTAATATTCTTTCGTAAAGCGGCTTAATGACGTGAGAAGATGAGAAGGTGAGAAGGTGAGAAGGTGAGAAGGTGAGAAGGTGAATCGTTCACTGTAAACTTAGGTTTGTATCAATCAATATCCTGGCGAATTTATTTGATTCGTCGTAGTGAGGCGTATGTGCTGAGTTTTCAAATGTGATAAATTCTTTTTGTTTTGCATTTATGTAATTATAAAACGAAATCGCAATATCATACGGGGAAATACCGTCATTTATACCATGAATAAAATGCAGCGGGACATCAACTGCTGATATCGTCTTAAATAGATTTAGATTATTCAATTCCTTCAGCAAAGCGTTTTGACAAAACTCCATTCCTCTAATTGTATTAAAAATGTCATAAATAGAGTATGCCGTACAGAAAAGCATATTCCTGATAGTTGAGAATACCAATTGATTGTAGCTGCTTCCGGCTTTCATCCCTCCAAGATCAGTAAGTATTTTGGCCCGCTGTTGAAATCTCTTAGCATTAATAATCGGTATTCCGTCTAACTCTTTAATTTTACTTATCAGCTTTTTATTATTTAGTTCTGTCGCTTTCTTAATTGCATTATTAATAGCAAAGACATTAGCAGATTGTATGTCAATATCAATTCCCACAAGAAAAAGATTACTGAAAAGATTATTTTGTTTTACCGCTGCCATTAAGCTTACAGTTGCACCAATTGAATATCCGATTATTATAATAGACTGCTTATTGTATTTATTCAGAAGATATTTTGTGCAGGAAATTATATCATCTGCCAATTGCGAAAAGTTGATTGAACCTGAATCGATCTTTTTGCTGAACGATTTACCGCATCCTCTCTGGTCCCAATATGCAGTCAGGAAATGATCTTCAAAGTGAAGCAACTTCCCCATAGCATCCGCTTCAGGAATGATAGGTAACCCCGGTCCGGCTTGCACATGAAGCACTAAGGGAGCGTCAGCTGTTTTCCCTCTAACCAGAATCCATTGTTCGGAGTCATTTATACTGATATTTTCTAAGAGATTTATACCCATAATTTCCTGTCGTGTATTTAATGCGTTCTAATCATTTGCAGCTCACCTGCGGCTGCACATTTTACTAACACTACAAACCACCAACAGCAAATGCCGTGACCAGATGAAGCTGTCTTGTTTAGTTGCTGATTAGCCCTTCTCTATTTTTTATATCTCAGCAATTTGAACCCTCAAATTAACACTTTCATCTTAACAATAGCATCTTTTTAGTGTCCGAATAACTCTCGCTTAGAATTCTGTAAAAATAAACTCCACTCGGCAGTACATCAGCATTAAATTCAACCTCATAAGTACCGGCCCGCTTATACTCATTTATTATGGTCCGTAATTCTCTACCGAGAATATCATACAGCAAAATTTTAACGCTTTGTGATTCAGGTACTGAATATTTTATTTTTGTTGAAGGATTGAACGGGTTAGGATAATTCTGGTACAGCTTAAAATCCTTAACAATTGAATTCCCTGATTCGGCAGTGTTTGTAATAACATCGGAAAGATAGCTCTTCCATAGTCCGTCTCCCCAGGTTCCGAGAAAAATCAAAGAATCATTTACAGCAAGACTGTTGAATTCCGCGTTTGACAGTCCATCTTCTCTAATTTGTATCCAACTATTACCATAATTATCTGAGTAAAATAAATCTGAAGAAGTCATCGCAAATAATTTTGACGTTGTATTGGCAAGCCTTCGTATAAGGGTATCCTGAAAAGCAGACTGCTGCCATACTGGATTATTTTCGGTAGTAATAAAGATGCCGTTTAACGTCCCTGCAAATAACTCAGATCCCATAGATGCCAGTGATATTACCGGTATATCTTCTAAACCAAAAGTTGACCAGCTGGTTCCATTGTCAGTTGATCGGAACATCCCGGAATTAGTACCTGCATAAAGAATGGAATCTACAGTAACTGCTTTATTAATAACAAGATCGGTTAAACCTGTATTAACTTGCTGCCAGATCGCACCATCGGTGGATGTTCGGAAGATACCTTCCGATGTTCCGGCAAAAAGGTAAGAGCTGTTTTCAATAATATTGTTGACGTATTTATTCGCCAGCCCGATTTGAGTCCAGGTATGACCGCTGTCCGTCGACTTAAAAACTCCGCCTGCTCCCGGGATATTAGGACTTGCCCCGGCGTAAACATTAGAGTTAGTAAAGTGGAAACAATTTGCAAAGCTGTGCGCAAGGTTATTATAATCGACAAAACCATTTCCTGAATTTCTTGAGATGAATACTCCGGGTTGAGCATCATTCCCGACAAAAAGGTTATCGCCGTCAATACCAATGGCTTCAACCATCGTATTGCTGATCACTCCGGTAGCCAGCCAGCTGCTTCCGTTATCGGTGGAAATGATAATGCCGATGTCACGGCATCCTGCAATAATATTTCCGTTTGAAAATCCTGCTGAATAAATATCAGCCGTGTTAAGACCAAGGTTATCCCAGTTAGCCCCTCCATCACCCGATAAGTATAAACCCTGGTAAGTGCCTAAGTAAATGTTTGATCCATTTGTTTCTAAAACGTATACGTCGGATAAAGCCCCTGCATTAAATAAGACAGTCCACTGTGAGCTGGCAAGTGAGTATTTATAAACAATCTCTTCAAATGATGCTATAAGATCACCGTTAAAAACAGTAAGTGATGACACGTAGAACCGGCCGCCGGGCCTTTCAAGTGCCGACCAGGTGTCTCCGTTGTCTGTTGTCACGTATACACCCCCTCCGCTGGTTCCTGCGAATAAATTGCTCCCGATGCTTTTTACAGAGACTACAGGCTGAAGATTGTAATTGGTCAGTGTCCAGTGAATTCCATTATCTGAAGAACGGAATATTTTATTTCCGCTTGTTCCGGCGAATATATAATTATCGTTTCTGCAGAATGAAGTGATTGAAACGCCGGCTAGATTAATAGTGTTGATTTGAGCCCATGAACCGCCGTTGTCATCTGAGAAAAATAATATCCCGGATCCGGTACCGTCCCAAACCCCCGCGAAAAAAAATCCATTTAGGTAACAAATTGCAGAAACGTCAGCCCCCCAGAAACCGTTATTGGCTTCGCTCCAGGAAAGACCGTCATCAGCAGAACTATAAAATCCCTGGGGAGTCCCGGCAATAACAACGGAATTTCCTGCTGCAATATTATTTACCTGCCAGCCGTACGGACCTCTTAATTTTTCCCATCCGTTTTGTGCAGATAAAAATAAAGTAAAGGTAAGGACACATATCAATATTGTATATATTGTTTTCATTTTAATTTTCCAGGTTATTTAAGGATAGGACATATTTAAACCTCAATTGCAGAAACAGAAGTATACAGAGCGGAAGGGTCAGCTTATTCATCCCTCGTGCTGAAGGGTTTTGTATTGAATTGAAATCTAAAGGAAAAGAATTGTTTTTTTTGAGAAATAATATCCGGCGTGCAAAATTTAAGCGCGTTGATAGCAAAACTATATTTGAACGATTCATAAAGAACATTGAGCAGAAATCATTTTCTCCCTAAAAATGATTTAATCAATAACAGAAACATATATACTTCTATTGTTAATATCAATCGATGCAGGCGGACAATATATACCTGCACTGAAAAGTTTGACATTTATGTTATTGCTCATTTCAATGCCATTCTCGCTTTGTCCGGAAGGGAATGAAATGCGGATTAATGGGATCAGATAGATTTTAACAGAATAAGATGTGCCTATTCTTTTACGGCAACTGACCGCAGTCTGTGAAAGAGAATTGACCAGAGTTGGTATGATGCACCTATTATAAAGGCGGCTAGTGCGTATAAAATGCTGATCATATCGTTCGACAGAAAGTAAATGAAACCATAAACCGCCAGCGGTATGTATAATATTGTTCCGGTGATTACACCGGGCGAGTACTCCTTTGTTTTTATAACCCCTTTGATATGCCAGATGCCGTTGGCTGCTAACATTGTCATTACTCCCAACCATAATGCAATGCCGAAGACGCCTGCCCCGATCGCCGCGATATCATAACAAAGAATTAATAACCCTCCATTGATGAGGAAGAGAAACTTCCAGGTCACGCTTTTTTTAATCCCTGGTTTGTACGTTTTATACCATTCGGAGAAACCGCCGGGGAATACAAATTCTTCAAATATGTGAAGACACGCCGCTATTAGTGGAGTCCAGAACAACCAATACACGATTATTCCTTTTTACCAAATGTATGTTAAAAAGAGTTAACAGTAAATTGTTAATTATAAATTGTTAATTATAAATTAGCAGTATGAAAGATAATTTTTCAAAGCAGTCTGATCTGTATGCTCAGTACAGACCGTCGTATCCCGAAGAGATATTCAGGTTTATTTACTCTTTTGTCGGGGAATATAAATGTGCTATGGACTGCGCTTCGGGTAATGGTCAGGTTGCCGCAGAGCTGGCTGCGAAGTTTAACAGGGTAATCGGGACAGACATAAGCAGAAATCAGCTGTCCCTTGCTCATCGTTCAGCTAATATTCATTATATCGTTGAAAAAGCAGAACAATCCTCCCTCCGTGATAATACTATAAGTCTCCTTACTGTTGCCCAGGCGATCCATTGGTTCGATTTCAAGAGTTTTTATAATGAAACCCTGAGGATACTTAAACCGGGCGGAGTAATAGCTGTAATCGGCTACCATCTGCTCAGGATCGATAATGATATAGATAGAATTATCGATGATTTTTATTCGGGTGAACTGGCACCTTACTGGGATGAAGAGCGAAAATATATAGACGAGTATTACAGGACTATCCCTTTCCCATTTGAAGAAATCCCATCGCCTTTATTCCAATCTGAATTTTTCTGGGACCTTGATCATTTAATCGGCTACCTGAATTCGTGGTCCGCGGTTCAGCATTTTAAAGACAAAAATCATTTTAATCCGTTAAATACTGTACTCAAAGACCTACAGAATGCCTGGGGAAATACCCCGCAGAAAAAAGTGGTATTCCCTATATTTTTGAAACTGGGAACCTGTAAAGCGATGTAAGAAGGTGAGATGTAAGAAGGTGAGAAGATTAGAAGATAAGAGGGTAAGGACGAAGCAACCGCAGCGTAACTCAGGTGATTCTGAACCATCCTCATAACAGCAAATTTGATTTAAACAATTCTTATATTCTGGAGAGTTTTAATATTTTTCCAGGACAATCATATAAAATCAAGAAAAAATCCGAAATCTTAATCCCTAATTAAAATCCAACATAATGACAGGTGGAAAAAATGAAAGTTGTAATACTGAGTTTCTGTTTCATTTCTGTCCTTCTGATAAACAACAACGCTTTTTCGCAGGACTTCTGGGAGTCGGCAAACGGTCCGTACGGGGGAGGAGTTTATTCTATCGCGGTTAATTCAAATGACGGGATCTTTGCGGGAAGTAAAAACGGAGGAGTCTTTTTTTCGGATGATAATGGAGAATCCTGGGTATATAGGGGGAACGGACTTGTTTCCCGGCTGGTTAACGTCGTAGCTGTCGCCCCGAACGGGAATGTCTTTGCCGGAACCCAGGGGGGATTATTCGTTTCATCGGATAATGGTGAAAGCTGGCAAACGTTAAAGAATGGATTGACAAGCACTGATATCATCTGTCTTGCTTTTAACTCGTCGGGATATATTTTTGCCGGCACGTTCGATGGCGGGATCTTTAGATCGACTGATGAAGGTCAGAACTGGACGCAGATAAATAATGGTATCGGTGATAAGCTTTATGTCCAATGCCTCGCTGTTAATTCTGATGACGATGTTTTCGCAGGGTCTGCTTCTTTTGAATCGGGTGGAAGTATATTCCGTTCAACTGATGACGGTGATACCTGGACGGAATCGAACGGCACGCTTAGTAGTCCCGTTGCAATTTCAATGGTGATCAATTCATCCGGAGATATTTTTGCCGGACTGGATTCGTTCGGACTTGTAACTGGTATCGTCCGCTCCACCGATAACGGCGTGAGCTGGACGGTGATCACTAATGGATTGACTACCTCCAACAATATAAATGCCCTCGCTCTTAATTCAGCCGACGTTTTATATGCCGGCAGCTACGGCGATGGCGTATTTAAATCGACTGATAACGGTGATAACTGGACGTCCGCCAGCTCCGGACTTACTTCTTTATTTACCGTTGCGCTGTCAGTCAATTCGAATGATGATGTTTTTGCAGGCGATTTTCAGGGCGGCGGAGTATACCGTTCAACAGATAATGGTGCAAACTGGGTTCAGAAAGTAGAGGGAATCTCGGCAGTCGAAATTAACGACCTGGTGTACAACCCCGGCGATAAAAATATTTATGCGGCCACATCCGGCTCCGGTCTCTTTAAATCTTCCGATCTCGGCACTTCCTGGATAAAATTGGATAATCTTCCTGCATCTTTTATTAGATCCGCTGAGGCAAATGCCGATGGCTATCTGTTTGTTTCATCAGGGTTAAATAATAATGATGGAGTCTACAGGTCTACTGATTACGGCGACAGCTGGACATTAATCAACAACGGTCTTCCGGAATTGGTGATAAATGACCTTGCGGTTAATTCCACGGGTAAACTTTTTGCTGCCTGTTATCAGTACGGTGTATATAATTCAACAGATAACGGTGATACCTGGACGGCGGATACTGTAAATATGCTGTGCCAGGCGGGGTATTCATTATTTATAAACAGGGAGGATAATGTATTTGTAGGCAACACCGGCTGCAATGAAAATATTTACAGATCTACTGATGATGGTGCATCCTGGACGCTGATCAATAACGGACTTACTTCTATAATGGTTGTTGCTCTTGCAGGCAATAGCGAAGGCGATCTGTATGCAGGCACAATTACTCTGTTCGGAATGGGCGGAGGAATATTCAAGAGTAAAGATAACGGTGATACCTGGCTGGAAAAGTCGGATGGTATTACAAATGTTGAAGTCAGTACCCTTGCAGTAAATTCTATTGGAGATATTTATGCAGGTACTCTCGGCGGGGTATTTGTTTCAATCGATAACGCCGACTCCTGGAATGAGAAAAATGATGGACTGTTTAATCGTGATGTAAGAAAACTGGAATTTACTCCTGATGGTTTTTTATTTGCGGGGACTCTGGGGAATGGAGTATTCAGAAGTATGAACTCTACTACCGCTGTTGAAACCGGCGGAAAAATCACACCTGCAGAGTATAATTTGAGTCAGAATTACCCGAACCCTTTTAACCCGACTACAACAATTCATTATTCTGTTAAGAAAGCTGGTTTCGTATCATTGAAAGTTTATGACATACTCGGCAGGGAAGCAGCCAAACTCGTTAATGAAAACCAGAAAGCCGGTGATCATTCAATAGAATTTAATGCTTCAAATCTTACTTCCGGAATTTATATCTATACACTTAACTCCGGCGGATATGTGGAGAGCAGGAAGATGGCTCTCGTTAGATGAGAAGATGGGAAGATAAGAAGATGAGAAGATGAGAAGGTAAGAAGATAAGTTCGTTGCAACCCGCAGCGTAGCCCAGGTCTCCCGAGGCTGTGTGAAAATGTAGAGCGACCTGTCCCGCTTCTATAGCGGGAAACGCTGTTCTTACCTGCCGGTAGGCAGGTCGCTTACCCTGGACCATTAAAAATCTGAATTTGTAGATTCGGCCGCCGCTGGGTTGTTCCCCGGGTTTGATTTTCACACAGCCTCTCCCGACCTGAGATGCTAAGAAGATGAGAAGATGAGAAGGTAAGTTCGTTGCAACCTGGAGCGATCCGATCAAATAATATCATCCTCCCACAGCAGCGAGATTATCTTCCAGCCTCCATTAAATAATAATTGAAAATGCTTTGTGCCTTTGCCGGTGAATTGTTTTCCGTTAAGAATTCCTTTTTTTTCATACTTGCTTAACCTCGAGGCAATTCCATTATCTATAATTGTCTCTTTCACGGTCTCCCATTCATTGAACTCAGTCAGGACACCGCCGGTAAGCAGCTCCGCTCTCGGAAGCATAAATTCGCTGATCGTCATTACTTCAATTTTATTTTCCGTTCTTTTAGTAATCAGGGCTCCCGGATAGAATATATTTTCCATACTGCTGAAATCAGGTATTCTGCCGTTCCTGTTATCAAAGACAGCATAATATGAGGTTATAACTTTATCTATTTCATCCGGGGATGTATCTTTCATAGCTCATCTCAATTATAATTAAAGTTAAACGTTTTTGATTATACTCATTACTTGCTCAGCACCATCTTCTTCACAATAGTTCCTGCATCAGATTCAAGTTTGTAGAAATAAACACCGCTCGAGATTCCATTCCCGTTAAACGATGTTTTATAATTTCCTGCCGGTCTGTAATCATTTACCAGTACTGCTATCTCTTTTCCCAGGGTATCATAAACTTTCAATCTAACGAATGAGTTCACCGGGACGGTATAATCGATTATCGTCTCCGGGTTGAAAGGATTTGGATAATTCTGATTGAGCCTGTATCCGGAAAGAACTTCTCCTGTCCTACCATCATTAGTCCCGGTAACCGACTGCCTTAAATATAAGCCGTCTTCCCGTGCCAAAAAAATTCTGCCTTCGTGTTCTAATATATCGTAAGAAAATCCGTCAGGAAGTAGTTCTTCTTCATCCGCCCATCCTGCACCTGTTTCTGCATCTTTATTTCTTTTTTGAATCCAGGTTCCTTCCGGAACGATGTTCGTCAGGGTATAAAGATAATTTAAGCCTTCATACACGATACGGTATATTCCGTTATGCGTGCCGTTATTGTCATTCGTCCAGCTTTTCCCTGCATCGCTGCTCCTGATTATTCGTGTGCCGTTTACAGCGTAAATTGTATCGCCTGTGTTTATGAGTTTATTTATCAGCAGTCCGGGCCGGAGGAAACCATAATAAAAACCTTCCGTCCAGCTGCCGCCTGCAAAATCATACTTATAAAAAGTGCCGTTTGCCCCGGCGGCGATGATTAAAAAATTCTGTGAACTTATTATGCTCTGCACATTAACAGAATAATTCGGCAGTGAATCATTTAAGGCCGACCAGCTGTCTGCGGTACTGTCAAGAACAAAAGTACCATTCCCTAAAGTGGAAGCATGTAGAACGTTATCCTTAACTGCAAATCCCGATACCGATACAGGTGACGAGCTGTCCGTCTGCCAGGTAATGCCGTTATCCGGACTGAAATACACACCCGAGCTGAATGTACCTGCATAAATATTTCCCTGGAAAAAAGATAGTGCTGTTATATTTATTGTTTCATTATTTACAGCAAGCATATCCCAGGTATTCCCGTTATCGCTGCTGAAGTAAATCTTATTTGAGAATGTACCCGCATATATGTTATCATCATTTATTGCCAACGTTTCGATAGGGACTGCAGGTATGTCATCAATCCTTACCCATTGAGAATATGTACGGCTGAAACCAGTCAGCAGCATCGTAATTACAAGAACTATTTTTACAGTATGCATTTATTTTTTCTTTAGTTTAATCCACTTTTATAACATCATCTAATTAAATATTATTTACGGTAAATGTTTACGGCTGAGCAAGGCTGATCGTTAAAGCCTTTTGTCTTTCCGAAAACAAAAATCCCCGGGATGAAATTTTGTATCAAACCGGGGAGAGATTTATAATGATCAGGATCCTTCTTTAACTTCTATTATTTCCTGCGGCATCAGTCCGTGGGCTTCTTTGTGAACCTGGAGTGCTGCCTCTTTACTTGGTGCTTCGGAAAGACAGAATACTGTACCATCTTTTTCATTGAACCAGTATTTCAGGTATTTAACCCCATGATCATCCTGTTTCTTCAGATCCAGCTGATGCGCATGTTCTACAGCCTCGGCGGTTAACCCGTCGACTCCTTTATGGACATCCATAAATAGCGGCATTTTAATGCTCCTTTATTTGTTATAGATAAATTGATTTAATGTTAAGGGAAAGCAGCTCAATAGATGAGAAGCAACTATAATTTTGTTTCTCACGGGATAGTTGTGCTGAGCGATAACATTCTTTATAGAATTCATCCTGGTGCCTGTCAACGCTTGAAAAAAGCACCGGGGAATAAACACATAAGTAAAGGAAGCTTGTGAAAGGGGACAAACATTGAAACCGGTTGCTTTATGCACCTTGTCATCTTTAACCATCTGCGGATACTATTGTCTTTATAAAACAAAATATTTATAAAATAATTTACAGGTCCGATCATGTTTATTAAAAAGATTTATTCAGGAATTGTTTTCTCATTTTTATTATTGATGTTGATTACTCTGACCACTGCAGGCTGCAAGGATAATTCAACCGATACCTACAACGGAGGCGGCAGTTCTACTCCGCCGGATGACCAGGTATGGATGCAGAACACAAGCTTCAATGCCAAAAACAAAACTATTACCGCCGGTACTAAAATTACCTGGGTAAATAAGGATTCATTTAATCATACAGTGACCAGCGGTACGGCAGGAAATCCTGATGGATTATTTGACAGCGGCTCACTCGGTTCAGGAGGAACTTTCAGCTATACATTTACTACCGCCGGAACTTATAATTATTACTGCAGGATCCATCAGAGCGTAATGACAGGAAAGATTGTTGTACAGTGACAGTATGCGTATTGAAGATAGGGAGTCGTGCTAATCCGTAGCGTATAGGTCTCGAAGAGCTACGCTAAGAAGGTGCGAGGCTAAGAAGATAAGAAGATAAGTATGTTGCAACCCTATCGTAGTTCAGGTCTCCCGATGTGAGATATTTAAGGTTAAAAATAAAGGGCTCCGCAGTCAGATGATTTAGCGGAGTCCCTTTTAATACACAACGCAGCAAAGGTCTTTGAAAAGCTATCCTTCGACGGGTTAAGGATAGGAGGCGTCATTCGTAGTCATTTAAGGGAATTCCGGATTTGAATTATGAAGCCGAACTAGCTTTCGGCTTTACATTTTCAGTTTCTATAAAATGCAGGGAACTACAGGAGGAAAATCAATTGAGACTAACGGAGAAATGTATCTAAGAACTCTGCCGGATCTGTTTATATTTTCAACAGCTTTGACAAAATGGCAGACGCAGTTGTTAGACCGTATTAATGACGGAGAATAGACGGAGAAGGAACGGAGAAGGACTCAATATGAGACACATCAAAAACTGCGAAAAAACACGATTTTCCGCTGTTGAAAAATTAAATATTTGACAAAATGTCAGTACCCAAAAACGAGACAACCATTAGTGAAGACCCCTAATAAAGTATTCTATTTCTCCAAGTTTAAGTAGAAAGCGGGGTGAGAAAAGTATCGAAATAACGAATAACTATTACGGTTGAACAGAGAAATTGATAAACCTTTCCTTCTACCAGCTAAAGCCGCAGTGTTAACCTTTAAGCAAGCAGCTTATTATATAAAACGTTGTATCTGTGTAAAACCTGACTGAGGTAAAACACAAAATTAAAAGAATACTTAACTTTCTTATTTAATTATTTTCTTATTTCTTCCCTGGAGTAATTACCCATTGAAACTTCCACAGCCGTTTTATATGCGAGGTCAACGATTTTCTCGAACAAAGGTCCGTTTAGTGTTTCCACTTTGTCTGAGGGCTGGTGAAGATGATCATAGCTGTTGGTTGTTACAAAGTATAAACAGGGGATACCTTTTTCGTGGAATGGAGTTGCGTCTGCACCCCCGCCGTTCCAGGTTTCATTAACCATCATTTTATCGCCGGCATCATCTATCTGTCTTGCTATCATCCACAGGTCTGGGGCGCTTTTGCCGTTGCCTACTTTTATGCTATCTCCGTATCCTACACAATCCAGGTTCAGCATTGCGGTGATATTATCATAACCATTCTTCCAGCTTTCGACGAAATACTTCGAACCGTTAAGTCCCTGCTCTTCTCCTGCAAATAAAACAAATATCACCGAACTCTTAGGTTTAATTCCGTTCTTTACAAATGCTTTTGCAATTTCCATAACGCCTGAAGCACCCGATGCATTATCATTTGCACCAGGAAATAACAATCCGGCCTGCGTACCGACATGATCCAGATGGCCGCCTATGACTACATATTCGTTCTTCAGAACAGAATCGGTACCTTCAATCATTCCCGCTACGTCCATCGTTCCGGCATTCTTCTCGTAATGTGCGTTAACTTCTATCATTGCTTTCGCAGCGAGGTTCATTGAAAATGGTTTTTTGCCTTCGTCAATTTTAGTCTGACAGCCTTTTATTGTAAATCCGTTCCCATGCAGCAGTCTATCTGCCGCCTCTAACGAGATATGAAGCTGCGGAAAATCAACAGGCTGTTCTCCATCGCCGTGCAGCACGCTGCCGATAAGGGGCTGCGGTTCTTTATCATTCGGAAGCGACACAAAAAGAATTCCTTTTGCCCATGCTTAATTGCCGTGAGTGATTTCTCCCGGGGATAGCCTTCTCCCCAGCTGCTGTCCTTAACCTTCCATCCGGGATTATACTTGAATACCATAACTATTTTATTCTTTACGTTTACACCTGCGTAATCGTCGTACTCAAGATCGGGACGCGAAATCCCATACCCGCAGAAAACCACAGGCAGAGTAAATCTGTTCGACCCTGTAAATCCGCGCATAACAAAGTCTTTACCCAAATCATAGTTCGTGGTATCTGTCATGGTTATAACTTTGAACACAGCCGGAGTATCGATCCGGTTGTATTCGATATTAAAAAATTTAAAATAACCTTTATCCCCGGCTGGTTTTAATCCAAGTCCTGCAAATTTATCAGCAGCAAACTTCGCGGCTTGATTATACCCGGGACTGCCGGCCAGCCTTCCTCCGTATTCCGGAGATGAAAGGATACTGACGTAATTCAGCAGATCTTCTTTATTGATTTTATAAGGTTCAGAGGTATCCTGAGCATTGACAATGACTGAGGCGAAGAAAAGAGTGAGAGTTAGTATTTTTAGCATAACTTATAACAAGATTTAAGAAAAAAATAAGATGAAAAAAGAACAGTAACAAGTAACAAGTAAAGCATAAAAAAGTACACATTAAAGTTAAAAAGGAAAAAGGAAAAGGAAAAACCTGTAAAGCGAATCGCTGATTCGCTCAGCTAAAACGGGCAGCCCGGTGCACGCCTTAGAAACATTTTGTAAATTCCATCTGCATAAAAAGAAAAGGATAACTCTTATGGACCAGAAAAACGAGGAAGTCACGGAGGGCTTTCTTCAGTCATTTGCAGACGCATTTAATGCACACGACATTGACACTGTAATGTCTCATATGACCAGCGATTGCATTTTCCAGGCATCGGGAGGGCCGGACTATGACGGGGAAAAGTTTACGGGTCAGACACAGGTAAGGAAAGCATTCGAAGATGTGTTTGAAATTTTTCCGGATGCTAACTGGGGTAATCCGCGCCACTTCATTTCCGGCAGCAGGGGTTTCTCCGAATGGATCCTTACCGGAACTAAGAAGGATGGGACAAAGATTGAAGTAACAGGATGCGATTTATTTACTTTCAGGGACGGCAAAATTGCAATCAAAAATTCTTATAGAAAGAATCGCCCGGCCGGAAAATAATACATTCATTTGAAATCTAATGCTTTAAATCCTTCGGGCGTTCCTGACTTATTGGTACTTTATTCTACTGATTCTTCCTTAGCACTACATCCATTTTACCTCATAAGTACCATCTTCTTCGTTGCAATGAATGAGCCTGATTGAAATTTATAGAAATAAATTCCGCTGGATAAGCCTGCTGCATCAAAGTTTACTGAATAGGTGCCTGCGTCTTTTTCTGAGTTAACCAAAGTGGTTACCTCGTTTCCAAGAACGTCGTATATCTTAATTACTACTTTGCTGAATTCAGGAACTGTATAATTTATTGAAGTTGCCGGGTTAAAAGGATTGGGATAGTTCTGGTAAAGAATGAAATCTGCCGGGGTGTTCTCTGCTTCATTTACTCCTGTTACATTCAGATCATTATAACCGATCGTTTCCGATTGGTAGACTGTCATTGATCTGGTGCTCTGCACAAATACAACTACACTTAAGCTGTCTGCATCCCACAGGGGATCTAAATCGATTGTTTGAGGAATATTTTTGGTTTCGTTCATATCGATAACCAATGGCTGTCCGGCAGGTTCAGGGAGCATTTTTCTCATTACGTGTTTATGATTTGCAATGCCGTTCCTTCCGGCATAATAGAGATCTTCAACCAGCACAAAATGAATGACAAGATCACTGTCGGGAATTTCTCCTGTTCTTGTTACCATAGCATTGATATCAAATCGGGTTGAACTCCGCGTCCCGCTTAACATTATTTTTAAGGGACTCTCAACTGTAATAAGGTTGTCGAGACTTGCCGCCCAGCCTGAAGCCCCTCCCTGGTGAATTCCGTCGAACCAGCCCTGCGGTGTTGCATGAACGGAGTTATAATAACTATCCCTTGCGTCTGATCCTTCCATACTCTGATAGTAAAGCGAATCATCAGAATAAGGGTAAACCATATGATAAAAAATGTAGCTTATTTTATCTCCGTTTTGTCCAGCCAGGTAACTATTAACGGCATTGTGTGCAGGAGGACAAAGCGGGCAGTTTGAATTTGTGAAAACTTCGACTAAAACTTTTCTTTCTTCCTGTGCAAAAAGCACCGTTGTGAACAAGTATGCAATTGCAGCAGCAAGTATTAAATACTTCATTCTTCTCCTCAGAACTATTAGTATAATGTTTAAAATGAAGTTATAAAAGATGGATTCAAATTGTATCACGAAAATGTAACAGAAGGCTCCGGATAGCTGTACAGGGCTGGTCAGGCACAAGTATCTATTGCTGTTTGACGGGAAAAAGCGGTTTAATGAAGTATAACGTCTCCCGCTACTGACCCTGAATTGTGAAATCTGTTACTTCATCTTTAGCATCGAATTTAAATACGAGCCATCTTGCACCGCTGCCGTAGTGTGAAGGTCCAAGGTAATATTCCATATCCCACTCAGGAAAATTATGTGTTCCTTCTGGCTCGCCGAGCATATCTATAATACCGGTTTTGTTATTTCCAACGAATCTTTTATGCATCGTTAAATCAGATATCATTCTGTCGCGGGTATTGTCGTCGGGATTTTTTAGTCCGGTATTCTTCCACCTTTCCGGAATGAACGGAAGGTCATCCGAACCCGGGGCCTGAACATATGTCATTACTTTCCCGTTAAGTGCGGAATAAATTGAATCTGAAAAGATCACTCCCAAAACACCAAGAACAACAATTACGGCAAATATATATTTATTATTCAAGAAGAAGGACATTCGTCTGCCTGCGAGTAAGACAAGCAGCAGAACAGCGATGACTATTATTTTTGGCAAAAACATAATATCAGGTT
This sequence comes from uncultured Ignavibacteria bacterium, assembly GCA_963832715.1. Taxonomy (GTDB): domain Bacteria; phylum Bacteroidota; class Ignavibacteria; order Ignavibacteriales; family Ignavibacteriaceae; genus DATFVA01. The sequence continues at coordinate 51,243 of CAWHVB010000010.1, forward strand.
AGTTGTAAAAGCAACAGATTAAAAGTAAAAAGAAATATGTTAAAAATCAGAAATCGCGGGGGAGGAGCAAATCGGGCAAATCTTCTAATCCTCGTTCAATATCAACTTTTGCTTACCCGGATGTCCTTTTTTACTCAATTGCTGTACTAAAATTATAGATATCAATTTAACCAACGAGGTGACCAATGAAAACTTTGTCACTGCTTGCTGTTTTATGCATTTTATGCACTCTCACCGCAGATTCACAATGGTTCGAACAAACATCCCCTACAACAAAAACTCTCTATTCCGTCTCAGTTGTCGATAATTCAATTGCCTGGGCTTGCGGAAGGGAGGGTACTATTATAAGAACAACAAACGGGGGAGCTGACTGGACGATCATTTCGCCCGGCTACTTTCAGGATTATCAGCATTTCTGGTCTATTTATGCAATGGATGATATGACGGCTTTTGCTGCCTATTCACAGCTTGGCGGCATTGGTGATGCAACAGAAGTTTACAAAACAACGGATGGAGGCACAACCTGGACACTTGTTTTTCAGCAGACCGGCGGATGGGTTATGGATATAAAAATGTTCACCCCTGATGAAGGATTTCTTTATACTTCCCCCCTTAATGAATACTGGAGATTCTTTTATACCACCAACGGCGGTAACAGCTGGCAGCTGATCAATGAATACCAGGAAAGTATTATTAATGAGACGGGTCATTTTAATTCATCATTCTTCTCGGGAACTGATGTCTGGTTCGGCTCTAATTCTACGAATCTCTATCATTCATCGGATAATGGGTATACGTGGGCACACGTGCCGGTAACTACGCAGAATATATACTCCGTCTGGTTTAATACTGCGAATTGGGGTCTGCTCGCCGGCGATAATCACCTGGAGAGAACGACTGATGGCGGAAGCACCTGGGGACAGACTACAGGTCAGCCTTCAATTGATTCTTCCAGCTCTATCTTCGGCACAGATACCCGCTGGTGGGTAGGAAATCAGAATCATATTTATTACTCTGATGATAATGTGATATTCTGGAATACACAGTACTCGGCTCCTTCAGGCAGATATATGGAGATTGCGGGAGCAAGGAACGGCAATCTGATTATCGGCGTCAGGAGCAACGGCGGCATCTCAGCTTATATGTATCCCGTGCCTGTCGAACTTTCCTCTTTCACCGCTGAGGCTTCAAATGACAATGTGATATTAAACTGGAGGACGGCTTCGGAAACTAATAACAGAGGATTTATACTTCAGAGATCTAAAATTGATTTGCCTGATCTCAGAAGATCGGACTGGAAGGAAATCGGTTTCGTTGAAGGGAAGGGAACTACAACCGATGAGAATTCTTATTCATACAGAGATCAGAATTTAGGAGCAGGACTTTATTCATACCGGATCATCCAGGTTGATTTCGATGGCACAAGGACTAAAGCGGGAGAGGTTAATGTGGAAGTGGCATCGCATATTCAAGAGTATTCCCTTGCACAGAATTATCCTGATCCTTTTAACCCGTCGACGAGCATACAGTATTCAATACCCCGGGACGGTTTTGTTTCTCTTAAAGTTTATAATGCCGCAGGCGAAGAGGTAAAAACACTGGTCAATGAAAGTAAAACAGCCGGCAATTATAAATTAACTTTCAATGCTTCGGGTCTTCCGAGCGGAATATACTTCTACCGCATTCAAAGCGGCGGCTATACGTCGGTAAAAAAGATGATACTTCTGCGGTAAAATACTGAATGTGCGGGAGTGGATGAGATTTGAATGATACAGTCCGGCCGATCCGGACTGCATTCCAAAAACAAATGACCACTGATTAACCACCGAAAGTAGTTGTGTAGCTCAGGACTCCTGAGGCTGTGTGAAAATGTATAGCGAAACGCTGTTTCGCTAACCCACGCCATAAATAATTTGAAGTTTTTAGATTCAGCCACGCTGGGTTGTCACCAGGGTTTGATTTTCACACAGCCTCTCCTGTCCTAAACAATCAGCCGTGGAGCAGTTTAGATAAGATTTTTTCCCAACAAAATGGCCATTCCCGACAGGCAGTTGACCTCAACATTCCTTTCCTCCGTTCATATTAGATATTCTTCCATTCCTAACTTTCTGCTTTTTAATTCGCCTGAAAGTTTATTAAAATGGGTTGAATTATTATTTGTTTTTCAAATTACTGGAAGAAAAATGCTTAAACCTGCAAATTTTTTACTGCTTATTTTTACTGTCTCAATTCTTTCCGCTGCAATAACTTATCCCCAGCAAAAGGGAGATTTTTTAACTGATGCTATGGATACCACCGTAAGTCCGGGTACTGATTTCTTTAAGTATTCTACCGGCACATGGATGAAGGAAAACCCGATACCCGCATCGGAGAGAAGGTGGGGACTGTCAAACCTGGTAAATGAAGAAACTTATGCCCGCCTTAAAGGTATTCTGCAGGAGGCCGCTTCAACGAAGTCGCCTGAAGGTACTGCAAAACAGAAGATAGGCGATTTTTATTTTACAGGTATGGATACTGTTTCAATTGAGGCCCAGGGATTGTCGCCGATTCAGCCTGAACTGGATAAAATAGCATCTGTTAAATCTAAAAAAGATTTATTCAAAACCGTGGCTCTTCTTCAGAACGAAGGTGTTAATGTTATGTTCGGGGTCTTTATCGATCAGGATATGAAGAACAGCGCGCAGTACGCAATGTATTTGTGGCAGGGGGGATTGGGACTCCCAAACCGTGAATATTACTTCCGGGATGATGACCGTACGCAGAATATCCGTAAAGAATATAAAGTTCATATTGCCAATACTCTTGAGCTTCTTGGTGAAAATCAAAGCAAAGCCGATGCAGATAATAATGTGATATATAAAATTGAAAATTTCCTGGCGGATTCTTCAAGGAAACTGGAGGACCTGCGCGATCCTTATGCCAATTATAATAAAATGTCTATTGGTGAGCTTGAGAAAACAGCCCCCAATATTGAGTGGAATATTATGTTAAAAGAAATGGGTGTTAAGAATGTGGATTCAATAATAGTGGGGCAGCCTGAGTTTGTCCGCGCACTTAATGCCGCTGTTGATAAGTTCAGTCTTGCCGACTGGAAAACATACCTGAAGTTTCACCTTCTCAATGAATTTGCCGGAAGACTCGGAAGCAAGTACGATAACGAACGATTTCATTTCTACGGCACAGTAATGTCAGGTGTGACCGAACAGAAGCCCCGCTGGAAAAGGATTCAGGATGCAACCGAAGGAGCAATGGGTGAGCTGCTGGGACAGATATACGTTGAAAAATATTATTCCCCTAAAACTAAAAAACGCTATGAGAAAATTGTTGATGACTGTATAGATGCCTTCGCGAACAGGATTAAAAATCTCGACTGGATGAGCGATTCCACCAAACAGAAAGCACTCGTTAAACTTTATGCAGTAACAAAGAAAGTCGGGTATCCTGATAAGTGGAAAGACTTTTCAGCATTGAAGGTTGACCGCAGCTCTTTTGCAAGGAACACGATACAGGCTAATGTTTTCTGGACTAACTATTCAATTAATAAACTCGGAAAACCTGTTGACAAGCTTGAGTGGAATATGACGCCGCAGACCTGGAACGCCTACTATAATCCTTCAAATAATGAAATTGTTCTGCCGGCCGCGGCTTTTATTGTTCCCGGTGTTCCCGATTCACTTGTTGATGATGCTGTTGCTTACGCATATGCCGGTGCGTCGACTATTAGTCACGAACTAACTCATGGTTTTGATGATGAGGGAAGACTTTTCGATGAGAAAGGAAATCTTCATAACTGGTGGACAAAAGAAGATGAGGAAAAGTTCAATGAGAAAACAAAAATGCTCGTTGACCAGTTCAATAATTACGTTGTACTTGATAGTATGCATATTAATGGCCAGGCAACGCTTGGTGAAAATTTAGCAGATCTTGGCGGAGATGTAATAGGATGGGATGCATTTACGAAGACAAAGCAGTATAAGGAAGGGAAGAAGATAGCAGGACTTACGCCGGCACAAAGGTTCTGGATCGGTTATGCATATTCGTGGCTGGGACATACACGTCCTGAGGCGCTCGCACAGCAGGTATTAACCGATGTTCATTCACCTAACTTCCTCCGCGTAAACGGACCATTCACCGATGTTGATGCCTGGTATGCTGCTTTTAATATTAAACCGGATGCACCGATGTACAGGGCTCCGAAGGATCGTGTGAAGATCTGGTAGCTGGTGCCGGGGGGATGGAAGGGTTAGGAGATAAGAAGATAAGAAGTTGAGAAGGGGTAGAAATCAGTATGAAGGGAAAAGGTGAGTAGGTAAGAATGGACGGGTCTTACCTATTTATCCTAGTCTCTCGAGTGCAGTGTAATCTCATACCCTTCACTTTTTAGCATTATCCGGTTCTTGTTCAGAAATTCTTTAATGGCTTCGACGGGTATTATCTTGGTTATGCCGTATTTAATACTTTTATGATTAAATGGATATACGTTTCCGGTATAGGGAATAAGGGTGTTATAAGATTTGCCGCTGCCGAGCTTTTGTGGAGCTAAATATGTTTCTTCTTCTTCAGGAACCCATTGCACCATACCGACAAGTTCAAAGTGAGGAACCCCGTCTCTTATCGCAAGTACAAGTCCGCCGCTGAATCCCGGGTTAACAACTGCATCAACCAGAAATGAACCCTGGCTATCGCGATTGGGACTGCTGACGATTGCCTTGGTAACCATCTGGTAATTTATCGGATAGCCGAACAGGTATACAAATGTTCCCCATTCAAGTTCTTTTGACCTGCCGATAGGGTAGGGAAATACCGGTACACGGAACCCTGTCTGTCCGCTGTACTTTTTTCCCAGTATGGCTATATCGGCCTGATCATCTTTAGCAAGCAGTTCGACTTCACTCCCTTCAGGGAAACCTGCCACATAAATAGTTTCTTTATCCCTTATCGATATAGTCTCGATGAACTGCGAAGTACTGCCGTCGGGATCCTCTCTGTATGCCACAACTGTATCAGGGAAACTTACAATGTGAGCGCAGGTAATTAATGCAATAGCGCCGTTTTGAGAAGAGACAGTAAAGGCTGTACCTGATAAAGAATTATTCCCGAATTCTTCGGAGGCTGCTTTCCCTTTCAGTACATCATCATTCAGCATTTTATAAGTTATCTGCTCATCCTGACTGAATTTGTAAATCTTATAAAAGATTGTACAGTTTATCCTCTGAACGCTTTCACTTATTCTCTCAAGTTCAGGTGAAGATGACTTGTAGGGAAACTCGCTGTCATACTTGCCGTCGTTGAGTGTGGGATAAATTGTTTCCAGTTTAGGAGCACAGGAATTGAGAAGAAGTGCGATAAAAATTATGGGCAGTACTTGTTTTAACATAACCATCCCGGAATAGATTGTATAAATCTAAGGAGAAAGAGGGTAAAGTAGCAAGTGGGGAGGAATGGAGTGGGAGAGTTGTGGAGTATTGGGCGAATCCCGACTATGGTCGGGACAGGCCGATGAAGCATAGGTAGAATAAACTTTTAGAATTTCATAAATGAAATTCCTACCCCATTCTTACACTCATTTCACACAGTCACATCTACACAGCAGAGCTATTATGGCTGCCTGCCCGAGATGCAGGATAATGCCAGAGCTCGCCAATCTTGTAATCTGTGCAATCGTTTACTTCAGCAATATCATCTTTTTGCTTGAGACAAAATTCTTTGCCCGCAGCCTATATATGTAAATTCCGCTGGCAACTTTCTCACCGTTGGAATTTAACCCGTTCCAGGTTACAGTATGCTGCCCTGGATTTTCAATAACATTATTGACGATGCTTTTTATTCTTCTGCCAAGTATATCAAAGATCTCGAGTGTAACATTTTCTTTCTGTTTCAGCTGGTAAGTAATAACAGTTGTCGGGTTGAACGGATTAGGGTAGTTCTGGTAGAGTGCATACTCGTACGGCTGAAGTGAAATGTTTTCGGAATTAACCTTAGCAAAATCCTCTGTACCTATGATAATCCTGAAATGACTTTTTCCGTTTCCGCCTGCCGCAGCTTCAACGGATCCGCTGCCTGCATCCAGCGGGATTTCCCTGTCACGGTCAAGCAGCCAGATATTGAAATTTTCCGGCAGTGCAGAGAGCCGGTCTAACGCAAGGTTAAATACCTGTCCATCATTTTTTGTCTCGACGGTGAAGTCCCAGAAGGCTCCGTCCTTTGAAACCGGAACTGCATTCCGTGCAAAGTAATTTTTGCCGTGTTCCAATAAAACTTTTATATCATCCCTTACTGCAGGCGGCTTTATAACATCGAACTTATCGAGACCATCCTTAGCGCCCTCTTTCATTGAAATATAATTCATCTGATCTTTTGCCCCGGATGAATTAAGGGATGCTTTTATCTGCACCAGGAATTCATCGTCTTTCTCCGAAGCAAAAAGATCTGAATTCTGTTTTTTACCGAGGGAAACATTCGGACTGACATTAAGGTTTATGATCGTATTGAGGGGATTATAAACCCAGTATCCTTCCCATGGTTCAATGATAAGCTGATCCATCTCGTACTCCTGTGTATCAGGATTCCATCTCAGCGGTGCCTGGAGTAATAGTCCTGAATTCTCAACAGATATCCAATCGACCGGGAAAGCAAACGGATTACCGACCTGGTTATATCCAGGCTCAACAGTTACAGTATAACTATTGAATGAGGGAACGCTAAGTGAATTGTCCATATCAAATGTTTTCCCGTCTCTATTTATTAGCCAGAAAGCAGTGCCGGGAACCACTCCGCCAGAGATATCCTTATATTCATCGTATTGATTGAGTTCGGGATTCCAGCGTAAAATCCTCCAGGCTGCGGGATCATATGGACCATAGTCATCCTGGAATACGGAATCTATTTGAGGTGAGTTGATTGCCAGAGGTACAGTTAGCATCTGGTAGCTGCTCTGCCTGATGGGATCCGGAAAATTCATCTGTGGAACAGATACCTGTATGGAAGCCGGGTTTGTATCCGGGTTCAGTGAGGGATAGGTGGTAATCGTAAGTCCGTCGTTAAATTCCACATAAAACTGAATACCGCTGACTGTAGAATAAGCAGGCGGGATATTAAAGGTATAACCATTCCCTGTGTTTGAAAGAGTATCCTGCTGGAATACCAGGTCACCGGTTTTCCGGTAATAAATGTTGCTGGATAAATACTGAGTCAAAGCCGGCGGGGTTATATTAAGATTTACCGATTGTCCCACACCAGGCGGCACAGGTACCTGGACAATAATAGATGAAAGCCCTGTTCCCGTTAAAAGTATTGAGTCGGGACTATTTAATGCACTGCTGTATACAACCAGGTGTGCGTTTTTCAATCCTGAAGAATCAGGAGAAAAACTAACATTCAGATTCAGAAAGCTTAGTATATGGAGTGTATCTCCGTTTACCGGCGGTGAAAATGAAAAGCTGGATGCCCCCGGTCCTGTGATCCGGGCACTGTCAACCAGCATATCTGCAAATCCCGGGTTGATGAGTGAGACTGTCATATTTGAGGTGAGTCCTACGTCTATTGAACCGAAATTAAGAATGGAATCAGAAAATACTAAGGCGGATTGCGTTCCTGACCCGGAGAAAAACACCGTATCGGGGGATGTGGTTGCATCACTTACTATTTCCATATATGCTGTTTTTAATCCCGGGTATAAAGGCAGGAATATAAATTCCAAATCAGCCGATTGGAGTGCAGTAACGCTGTCGACAGGGTAGCCGGATAGTATTCCGAACGCCCCGCTTGTATCATTCACTAAATTTACACTAAATATATGAAGATTAGCCTGGCTTGAATTATTTATAGAAACCTGCATTGAATCAAGCGTCACAACAGGAATAGTCCCAAAGTCGACAGGATTGGGGGTAATATTAAATTTAGGCGATGGGAGTTTTGCAACAAACGCCTCACTGTTAATCCCATTGAGTGTCAGAGTACCGAACTGACCTGATTGATAAAAGTAGCCGCATCCGTATATATCGCCCCGGGAATCATTAGCGATACCCCCGGCATCGGTGCTGTTTAGGAGTCCTGCTCTCGTTCCCCATAGTTTTTGCCCTGTGTTTGTATAGCGGGCAAAATAAACATCATCCAGTTCGCCTGAAGTTAAATCCTGTGAAACCGATGCGATAAGACAAATGTTGCCTGCAGCATCCAGATCTATTTCCCTTGAATCATTATAATAACTGCTTGCATGATCCTGCACGGCCCAGGTGACATTCCCGTTCTGATCGCACTTAGCAATAAAAATATCAGAGTTCTCCAGTCCATTTAGAATGTAGGTTCCGAAATTAGCCATAATAGAAAATGAGCCGGTGAACAGGATATTATCGTCTTTATCCACCCTGATATCCCGGCCATAAGCATATGAATTGCTCGAGTCGCTGGTTACCTGCAGAACCCAGTTGAAATTACCAAGGGGGTCATATTTCGCAAGAAAAATATCCTGATCAGTACCGTCGTAACTGCTGACTAACGTGGTATCTCTTGTTGAAGTAGTATCCCCGAATTGTATTACATTGCTGAAGGATCCTGTTATAAAAACGTTATTATTATTATCAGTTCTTACTCCAAATGACAGATTGTAAAAACTTTGTCCTCCGGTTGGATTAATAGCTGTCTTAACCCATTGTTCATTACCCGCCTGATCATATTTTACTACAAAGATATCCCCGTATGGATTGCCCGACTGAACAGTGAAAGGTCCGAATGTTGCAAACTGTTCATATGTGCCTGTAACGATAATATTGTTTTGATTATCCGTCGTGACTTCATATCCATAATCATAGCTCTGTCCGCCTCCCTGGCGTACCCATTGAAATACTCCGTCAGTATTGTACTTTGCCGTAAAGATATCATAGAGACCGAAGGAATTCAGGGTAGTGCCGCCGAATATAGCAATGCCGCTGAATGTTCCCGTTACGATGATATTACCGAGGTTATCTGTTGTTACACTATACGGCTGATCATACTCGATACCTCCTGCACTTTCCGCCCACAGAACTGTCCCGGTATTTGTGTATTTAGCAATATATATATCGCCTGATCCGGCAGTATTAAGAATATAGCTTCCGAATGTTGCAGTGCTGTCGAAGTACCCGGTTACAACTATGTTCCCGTCGATATCAACTGTGAGATCAGTCGCTGCGTCATAGCCGTTTCCCCCTCCGCTTCTTGCCCAGTTGAATGCAGGCGGTGCTCCCGGAAGTATTTGTGCATCCACATCAGCAGAAACGGCAAATACTGCAAGAAGTATCATGATTAAAATCTGAATTAAAAAATTTTGTTTTTGCTTCTTCATTATAAACACCAATTTTATTTGATAACCTGCTTATAGACTAACCTTGATTCCGGCACTTACCTGATAGTTACTGATATCGGATTTGCCGCTGGCACTCCCGATTGCATATTTCAGGAAGACAGGAATAGAAACTGAAGGGGAGAGGGTAAAGAGAGGGGATAGACTTACTCCGTAAAGAGTATATCCCGAGAAATAGCCTGCTGTTTTTTCATAGATGCTCGTGAAAATACCATAGCCCAGTGAAAAATTGCTTCTGAACCTCTGGTTGTAGGCCGCGCCGATATAAACCTGGTTGGGAGTGATCTTTTGATTATCATATACTGTATATGCTCCTTTCAGCTGATCCAGAGCAACATCCCTGTACAATAAATAAAATGCCAGGTAATCAAATGAGAAGAACTGCCTGTACCTTGCGTTAAAGATCAGCCTGTTGCCCGTAGAAAAAATTTCCTTGCCGTTGAGTTTATCGCTTCCGTAAAATATTCCGGTGAAGTCTCCCGTAACTGTCTGTGTTTCACTCAGTTTTAAATCAATCCCTGCAGTTAGTGAAACTTCGTTAGAGGGAGTGTACTTATCGCTTACATCGGCAAGAGGCTGATATTCAGATTTGACCTGGTATGAAATTCCCGCCCCGATAACTGCATCATCGCTAAGAGGATGAAGCCATGTTACTCCAAGGAATGCATTCAGTCCCTGTCCGAAGTTTGAGGTGCGTAATCCAAAGAGTTCCTGGCTTATTACCTGTGAGACTCCGAATTCCTCCGGCTTAAGTTTTGTTTTACCGCTCGGAATATTCACCCCTCCATTAAAAGTCAGGTTCTGATCAGGGAGTTTCTGATTAACAATCAGCTGCAGATCCGATAAACCGCTGAGGTCGTTTGAAACACTCCCGAAATTTGTACTTACTGATGCATACCTGGTAACAAGACCTACCGATGTATTTTGAAGAGGATTATATCCCGCTGAAATTATGCTTGTGAACTCAGAAAAATCAGTGCTGTCATTAAGCGACCAGTTTTCATACACAGGCATCAGGTTAATTGTGGCGGATGGCCGTTCGGAATAAACATCCTGGGAAAACGTCCGGGCTGTCAGGATCAGGATCAATAAAACATAAAGCTTTACGATTCGTTTCATATTTGAAATTCCTATTATTAAAAACTGAATTCTCTAATTTCCAGGCGGAGGAGGGGGAGGCGGCGGATCCGGCAGACTCTCGGTTATTCCGATCTTCTCAGATCCTTCCTGGGCTGGGCTCCGGCTGTCTACACCCTGCACAAAGTTAGCAGTTATATTGCTTCCAAGATTTTCCAGACGGTTTGCTGCAAGATTTATCATTTCATTTTTTACTACCGGAAGTGTTTTCCTTAAAGTTGTAACAAGGTTCTCTTTTGTACCGCCGCTCTTGCCGAGACTCTGGGTCGACTGCAGTTTATTTCCTGCATCCTGGAAATGCGGATCAAGCTGTGAAGCCTGGCTGAAGAAACCTTCTGCCTCCCGGTAATTTCCGGCATCTTCCTGCAGCAGTCCTTTCGAATATGCCAGGAATGCATCAAGGTTCTGCGTAGGAATGTATGCTATCTTTTCTTTTTCCTCCTGCGTCAGCTGAAACCCGTTCTCCTGAAGGAAAGCAAATACGACCTGCTTCTGTAGAAGGAACAGATCGTTTATGGAACCGGATTTTTTTACCCAGGATTTTCTGGCGCTGGTTTCGACTGCCCACGATCCGAGGTCAACTTTAAAATCACCGTTATCAGTTACATCGTAATCGCCAGAAACTATAGTCCCTGCCTGCAGGATCTTTCCCATCCGGGGAGCGGTAGTTTGATCAACGGCAGAGGACTGCGAAAGTTTCAGTTCATCAAGCACTGCCTGTATTCTCACTCTCTCAAGTACCCGGATGTCTTTCAGCTTGGCCAGGTCGATGCTTACCATTTCGCTGAAACCTCTGCTGAGAGGGGCATATTCTGAATTGACTCCGGTATAAATTAATGGGAATACGGCAATTGTGGAATCTGATACAGACTGGAGTGTAAGGTCTTTTTCATCATTAATAATCGCTTTAACATCGGAATAATCTTCCTGCCGTTTAATCCAGAGGTATCTCCCTTCCAGCATTTCCCTGAAAGGCGAATCATCCGGCACCTCCTTATACTTTGCATAATAAGTGGAGGCTTTCTTAGTTTCGTTATAGAATTCAAGATTTAGACCTTTATAAAATATCAGCTCAGGATCATCGGGTTTGATATCCATAGCCTCCCCAAGGTAATACCGTGCTTTGTCATTATCGTGCGTCTGCATATAGTAAATGCTCAGGTTTTTTAATGCATCAAAATCCTTCGGATCGGCAAGCGTTCTGTCTATCCAGCCCTGCACCTGGCTCCTGTACAATTCAGGATTATCCATAAGCGACCCGGAAGAACATGAACTGAAGAGAATGCCCGGCAGAAACAAAGCAGCGGCAAGCGAAATTAGTTTAATGATTTTCAAAATTCATCACCTTTCTTGCTTAAAAATTAAAGTAGCGGTGCGATGCTTTGAGCTTTTAGTTTTGCCTTTTCATAGTTGGGATCTAATTTCAATGCTTCTTCGAATTTTTCGTATGCATTTTTATAATCTTCTTTTTCGAGATAGCTTAACCCAACAGAGTAAGCCATAATTGCATCGAGCGACGGAGCATCGGAGACGGCCTCGGAAGTATCGCCTTTCAAAGTCACATTAATTTTATCGGCAATCTTTTTTCCCAGCTGATCCACAAGATCAAAGAATTCATCAAGGTCGCCCTTTACTTCATCAGTCAGCAGTATTTCACTCGTTTCAACTTTAACCAGCCTTGCACCCAGCCATATCTGGTCGCCCATAATAATGAAGCTGCCCAGCATTACTGTCTGCACGCCGAGCTGCTTTCCGAGTCGTACCGCACCTTCCATATCATTCTCATTCTGAAGTTTTATTTCATCCAGGATCCATTTGATCCTTTCCCTTTCAATAACTTTCAGGTTGGTGGAGTTGTTAAGTCTGTTTATCATAAGATCTGCGAATCCCTGCTCCATCGGGTCATATTGTGCTTTGTGATCAACAGACCTGTTCTTAAAATCTATGATTGCCATAGTTTTCATTCCCGGGTCGGGTCTTTCAACAGCATAGGAACCGGCAAACTCTTTCCGCGATTCGTAATAAAGCTTCATAAAAACCGGGGGTTCATAATCAGGATTAAAAACCACCATCGGCGGTTCAAGTTTTAGAAGCTGAGCTATTGCTTCTTTTGCTTTATCATACAATCCTTTTGCGGAATAAGCCCTTCCAAGGAACCGGAGAGCCTCTTTTCTTACTTCAATATCGGCTGAATTATCCGCCGCGAGACTGTTCAATATTTCTATCGCATTGTCAAACTGTGCGGATTTATAATACTGCTCGGCCTGATCAAGTTTTTCTTTTGAATCAGTCTGTGCGGATGCACCTGATGCAATAAAAAGAAACAGAAATGCAAAAAAGATCATAGGTACGAGCCTGCGCGTATGTAATTTATTATAACACATACTGTTATCCTCCTGTATACTTATTGTTTAAAATCAGAAATGTTTTTTCTTATTCTATTTGAAATGGAATACCAGCGAGTGTGTTTTTGGTTCAAGAGAAGGAGTGACGGTCAGCTGAACATCATCTTCTACAGTGCGGTATCCTGTTTTCTTAACTGTTATTTTATATGTTCCGGGACCCAGGTTAAGGTCGCCGGGTGTGGTTTTGTCTGTGCTTTTTCCGTTTAAATAAATCACGCCCCATATAGGATCGCCGGAATTGCTGAGCGACTGTATGTTTACCTGCTGCTGGAAATAACAGGTGACTTCCTTGCTCTGGTTGTCGTTGACATTTACGGAAACTATTTTCGTACCGAATTCAGGATGAGTAAATTTTATTGTATGCTTTCCTGATGCAACGGAATTCCTGATCTTCTCATCAGAATCCGACAGCACCCTGCTGCCGTCAATATAAATACTTGCCGCAGGCACTGACCTGAGCGTTAAAGTTGCTTTCGCCTGAGGAGTTTTTGCCGCCTGTAATTTTATATTTAATTCATTCTTCCCGGTATTAATCAGGTAACCGTCATCCTGCCAGTCATCATAACCCGCAAGTTTCAGCATAATAGAATAACGTGCAATAGTAAGCGAATCGAGTGAGTATGGTGTGGTGCCTTCCTTTTTTCCGTTTATGAACACGGAAGCTCCTGAAGGATCTGAATTGACTAAAAGGCTGGCCGGGATCACTTTTTTCTGATTATCAATTAATACAGAACTCTTACCGTCTTTAATTTTTTCTTCTTTGTTCCCGGTGAAAAAATAAACTGAAATTATGATTACCGCTATTACAAGAACAGCTGCACCAATATATATTTTTTTCCCCGCGGCCGGTGCAGACCGTTTAGCATCACCGGAAGGCTCCTCATACCTCGACATAATTCTCGTCTTCTCTTCCTCATCGGCTGCTGCGAGCTTAATACCTGTCAGTGCGGCAAACATTTCACCTGTTCCCTGGTATCTTTTTTCCGGCTCTTTATCGATCGCCTTCATTATCACTTTAACAAGTTCCTTCGGGATCAGGGGATTGTATTTAGTGGGCGGCGGGACCTTTCCCTCGACGATCTGTTTCTGAATAACAAATTCTGATTCTCCTCTTTCGAAAGGTGTTCTGCCTGCAACCATTTCGTACAGTGTCATTCCGATCGAATATATATCGCTTCTCTTGTCGACATTCTTTAATCCTTTAACCTGCTCGGGCGACATATAATACAATGTTCCGGCAGCTGCATGGGTTACCGTATTCTGTGTTCCTCCCTCCTGGATCACTTTGGCTAGTCCAAAATCCATTACCTTAACGGTGCCGTCTTCATGCAGAAGGACATTGTTCGGCTTGATGTCGCGGTGTATAACCCCCACCTTGTGAGCATGCCTGATTGCATTTATGATCTGTGAACCGATGGCGATCGTCTCTGCGGCGTTGAATCTTCCTTTTTCCTTTAACCATTCTGCTACCGTCTTTGCACTGACGTATTCCATCACCATAAAGAGACCGTATTCGGTTTCCCTTAATGCATACACGCCGACGATATTCTGATTTTCAAGCCGCGCAAGAGCACGCGCTTCCGTTTTAAATCTCTGCAGGAAGTTGTCGTCCCTCGCAAGGAAAGGATCAATCATCTTTAAAGCAACTAATTTTTCAAGGTTCAAATCCATTGCTTTGAATACAACCCCCATTCCTCCGCGGCCGATCACTTCGAGGATCTTATAATTATCTACTTCTTTGCCTATTAACTGATCCATCAGGGATTAATCCAGTTTTGTTTTTCCACTGAGTGAAATATTCTGAAATTTGACTGAAGACCTTTTATCAACATAAATACCTGCCTTGCCGAAAATCCCCCAAACACTTTTATAAGAACTTATAAGCCCGCTCTGATCATATATGCTGATGAGATTATCGGAGTATATTATTTTCATTTTCCTTTTAGAAGATTCGATGTCCTTTGGACGGATAACAAGGAGTTTTTCAATATCATTTCCTTTGATCCTCTGCAGCGTATAATTGCCGCCGTCTCTGTATTTGAAAATGTAATAATCGATGGGGGAGACGTAGCCTATAATCAAGCCAAGTACAGCATCCTTCTGGTCTATTTCGGTATTCACAGTCAGCGTTACATCAAAAAGATCCTGATCATAGATTACGAATTTTTCACTTAAAGTATTGGTAAAACTGAGCACATCACTATTGATAGTGAATTCATTTTTATTTATCCCGGGAAATTTCCATCCCGGTGATTTGAAGTTTGAAGCACCTATTCCGGAGTTTGTTTCTGTTCCTGCCTGGGAGGGTGGTTGTGCTGCCGATGAATCAATTCCGGGCTCTTTACTTGTGAGCTGACTTGTACACAGCCTGATAAGTCCCCGGATCTTTTCATTTCCCGGTTTAACTCCTTCCGCCTTTTTATAATACTTTAGAGCATCTTCAAAATTTTTGTCATTCATAAGTTTATCGCCGATGCCTGCGTAAGCCTCAGCGATGTCATTAACGCCATCCAAGGCAGCCTGATGCATAGGCTCGTTGTTTAATATAGTCTTGTAAATGGAATAAGCCTGATCATACTCTCTTTGCTTAAACAACTTATCGGCTTTATTAAGCATTTTTGTTTCTGAATCATCAAGATTGACGGTGGGTTTTAGTTTGTTTTCATTTTCATCAGGGGGCTTTTGAACATTGCGGGTTACTGTTTCCGACGATGAAGAATCAAAAATTGCATCCTTATACTCTATAAACAGCAATATCAGGATAATAAAAAAAACAATGAAAACTCCGAGCCAGCCTTTACCTTTTTTCCGGGGAGGTTTCACTTTTTTCTTTTTAGAAGGTTTTACCGGGGCGGGTTTTACTACCTGCTCAGGATCAATTTTCACTATAAGAACAGTGACATTGTCTTTCCCGCCTCGTTCATTTGCAAGATCAACCAGTCTGTCACAGGCATCTCCGGGAGTATTAGCGGATACAATATTCAGTATTTCTCCCTTGCTTACTTTTGCCAGTCCGTCAGAGCAAAGGATATAACTTTGTCCCGACTTCAGTGTGATATCTTCTATTATGTCAATCTTAACATTCTCGTCAACTCCAAGCGCCCTGGCAAGCACAGATTTGGAAGGGTAATTCTTAGCTTCCTCAGGAGTAAGGATACCTTCTCTCAGCATTTCCTGTACTTTGGTATGATCATTCGTAAGTTGTTCTATAGACCTGTTTTCAATCCTGTATATTCTTGAATCCCCTACATGACCTATAATCCCTTTCTCCCCGACAAGGACCAGCGCAGAGCAGGTGGTACCCATTCTTCCGAATTCAGATTTATCACCCGATTCATTATAGATTGTGTCGTTTGCTTTGTCGATTGCACCTCTCAGTGCAACCGATTCATCATAAGGAGACGAAAAATATTCCTCTTTAACGACTCTCACAGCTATCGTACTTGCTTCTTTGCCGCCCTTATGACCTCCCATTCCATCTGCAACGATGAACAATTGTCCCTTAGGAGAATAAAGGTTTGTATTATCTTCAGGAAATTTTCCGAAGTTGTCCTGGTTTTCAGTCCTGACAAGTCCTATATCGGACTTAGCCGCAAATATTATATTTAATTTTTTAACTGGTGAAGGCATATTCTTTCTTAATAATGTAATGCATAATTAATTTTTCAATGTCTGCAGAGCATCCTTTAAGGGGTCGCTGAAATCAAATCCGAATAATGAAGGATTCTCTCCTATTACTGCAGCAGAGAAAATATAAAAAACATAGTTATAAGTTTCATCGGGAATTTTATCCCTGTATTTTGAAAGCAGGTTCCAGAAGTTCCTGTCCTTCGGGTTGGCAGGCATTTTCCTGATCAGGTCAATAATATTGTACTCTCCCCAGTTATAGGATGCCATTACGAGCAGTCCTGAAGCCTGGGCGTCGGTATTATAAATATCTTTTATATAGCGGGAGGCAGCACTGGTGGCTTTAGGAAAATTATACCTGTCGTCTCCCGGGTCATACACTTTTTCATTGGAGAGAGGTCCGATAGTTAGTCCGTATTTCTGTGCAGTAGCGGGTATAAACTGCCAGATCCCTTTGGCATATCCGTAACGGGTCTGGGGTCCTACTATCTGATCGCGGAAATCGCTTTCCTGTAAAGCGAGATAAAAAAACTGCGGGGGCAGGTCCTGCCGAACGAGGTAATTCACCACCACCTGTGCATAGCCGTTCTGATTTGCACGGTCGAGTGCTTTCCGCAGCCTGTCGCTCGATTTCCACTTGCTGATATAACTCTTCACTTCATTTATGAAATCTCTCGGCATTGTTAACTCGCACTCGCCGAAGATACGCGCTGTTTTAATAATGAGTTTTTCATCAGGCGCAAGGTTGTAAGTGCCAAGCTCATCTACCAGGTTATCGTAGTTCTTCTGCAGTTCGTGCCGGCGTTGATCAAATTTCTCAAGGGCTTTAATTATTTTCGGATCGCCAGATGACTGCAGTTCCTGTTTCAGCGATTCTATCTCAAGCTCAAGCGATTTCATATCGTAAAAGATATTTTCCGCCAGTACTTTCTGTTTGTTCTCTTTTATATTCTGGTAGATTGAATATGCGGCCGCGATTAATGCAAGCAATCCTACAACAGCTATGATCTTTACATATTTCGAAGTGTGCTTTTTCTTAACCACTTTGAACGCTTCACGCATAAGACGTGTATGCTCCCCAACCTGATCGTCGCTCTTTGATTCATCGAAATAATGCTGAATGTAGCTTGTAACGGAGGGGTCTTTTAACGATTCGGTCTTTATTTCGGGTGCAGCTTCTTTTTCTTCGAATGAAAACAAAAGCACGGGACCATTATTCCCAAGCTCAAGTGTGGTGGTAGTTTTTAGTTCTATATTATCGATCTTCTTCCCGTTAAGGAACGTACCGTTGCTGCTTTGTTTATCCGAAATCCACCATTTTTTCCCGTCAAATATAACTTCTATGTGAACCCTGCTGACAACACCTTCATCGATAGTGATTGAACATTCTTCCGATCTTCCGATGGTGAAAGTTTTATCGAAATAAAATTCCTTCTGTGCAGTATTGCCTTTTTCTACCTTAACCTTAACAATATTGTTTGAGAGGGGAGATGATTCACTTAGTTGTGTACTGTTCATAATGCTAAAATAAGCCTATTTTGAATCATTGTCAGGATTAAAACTGAGCATCATCCTGACGATAGCAGGTCCTATGGTTTGTCTTGTCTTTTTTGTAAATGAAGCCGTCAGTTTATACGCTTTTTTTTCGTGAAAGGTATAAACCTGGTGCTGGTAAATTCTGTAGTCATCAAGAGGGTACCAGCTGAAAATTGCCTCGTATGCTTCGGCTCCGTTTGTGAGTTCGGTTTCACCCTTTTTAAGGAGAGTGCATCCCTTGAGTTCTTCTTCAAGAGTTTTAATATGCCATTCGGCATAATCCTGAAGATTATCAATCGTGTTCTCGTTATCGACAGTAATTATCACGTTATGCTGAATACCGTCGGTTACCGGTCCGTTAATGGTATAAATTGTTTTATCTTCCCATTCCTCAAGCTGGTTAACTGTAAACCCGTTTCCCTGGAACACAACAGTTTTATCCTGGGGTGCAGCCGGTTTTGCTTCCTGCTTTGCGGGCGTCTTCTGCTGTGGAGCTTTTGTCTTCTCCATATCAGGACTTTCAGGAGTCTTTTCCTCCTTTTTCTCCTCAGGAGGCTGATTCTGAAATTGCCGGTAATAGTCTGGTATTTTCATGATTGAAACAATTTAAATTTATGGTCGGGGGGTGAGCTGTACAATTTCACCTTCAGTAAAACACTGATCGTTAATGTTCTGATCAAGCCTGTAAAAGTTAATGGGACAGAGCATATGCTTTCCCATTAATTCAAAATCTGCCGGGGAAGGATCTCTACCGGCTCCGTCCCTTGCCAGCACTTGTACATTTGAAACATCATGCATACTTCCTGTTAGTGCACTTTCCCAGCGTGAATTGCGGGAGCGGTTGTCTGTCTCTGTTTTACAATGCGCTATTTCATGGAATGCCGTAGTTGCAAGGCTGTTTGCCAGAAGATCATCCCAGTTGGAGGCTGCGTAGTTTTCTCTGGCATCGCTGAATACACATGCAGTTACCGGGTATGAGACCCCGGGGATACCGGGCAGGGAAAGACCGTTATGCTCTCCTGCACTCCCAAGATATGATCGTTGCTCACTTACCCAGCTGGACGGAAATTCCTGGCAGCGTGCATTACGTAAAGCTTCCAGCATAGTATACTCCGGACGGCGATCAAACTGGTCCGACGGAGATGAATCCAATTCCCGGGTTGTAAAGTAAACGATAGGTTCGCCCATATTCACAGTTATGCCGCTAAAATCAGGGCTCACGGGATTACCCTGCAGCGCTGGTATTCTTAAAACGTTAATTGTCTGGTTCCTTGAATCGCGATGCGGGATGTGTGCTTTAGATTGATTCATAAGGTCAATCAGCTTTGTCCTGAACCCATCGAATATTCCCTGTACTACAGGAGAATCCGATCCTGGCGATTCCAGGACTACTCCGGTTGCCCCCGAGGAAGTCCTGATCCTTAAAGGTTTAATAACAAAATAATAAATGTTATAGACCGGCAATTGCTGCTTTCCTCGGGATGTTAAATGTTATTGGATTTCAAAAGATTCCAGGTATTCGTGTATTTCGGGAATTGTCATCTGCGAATATTTCCAGAGCAGCGTGCTATGCTGCTCGAACGGATGATGGAGTAATGTTGTCCATTTCCTCCAGAGATGGTGGTCAGTCTGTTCCACTATCATTTGTCCAGCTGAACCTTCAGGTCCTTCAAACCTGTTGACGCGGGGATTCTGTGTTGAGTGACCAACTGTTTTATGCGCGTCAACCCGGCAGCCGGGACAATGACGTACCAGGCTGTCTCTTAAGTGAGCAGCAAAGCTATCGTCTGTGTCTCCTGCTGAACAGGCATAAAGCACAACCTTAACATCGGGTTTTGAAATCCTTGCGATTGCCTCTGCAAGCGCGTCTGTATCGTTCATTTCTGTTGATCGATATGTTATTTGCGTGTTCGTCCTGAATCCTATCTGGATTCCGGCATGCCAGCCGTGACAAAAGAAGGCGATTACACTTAAATTTTCCCCTGAAGGATAACTGTCGAGTACATCAAGGACCTTCCCCTTCATATGTGCCGGTGACACAGGGTTTTTTATCTCGCCGTGTACCTCAGTGCATTCACCATTGTCTACAATATAAGTGGATTCGAAGGGTGCGAAGTTGTAATAAGAGAAGTACCAGGTTTCAGGCATAAACGCACCGCCGACATCATTTGTTCTGTCGGGTTTGCAGCATCTCAGCCTGAAGCTCAGTATATCACTTCTTGTGATCAGACTATTGGAATCTGATGACCTGTCGATCCTGCTTGCTCGTCTGGTAAGGTCTCTGTATATCCGGTCTTCAGGATCAGTCCATCCTTCATCACCCCACGCACATCTATGATGAGCTTCAGTCGCACACATTTTAATTCCGGGTTAGTTCATAGTTTTTCATTTATCTTTTGTCTAAGCTCCCCGTCGATTTCTCCCGATATAGTCATTTCATTATCTTTCCTGAAATTCTTAATCGCCTCTGCTGTCATTACTCCTGCTTCACCGTCTATTCTTCCTGCATAGTATCCGAGGTTCTGCAGCCTCTCCTGGATTCCTGCTACCGTGTCGTCAGGTTCCAGATCCGTAAGGTGAAGTATAGTGCTGAATGAAGCACGTTCCTCATCATCTCTGAGCCAGAACAGAAGTTTAGCCTGCAGAATCTTTGCGGGGATTTGTTCCTGCAATAGGCCATCCCCATCTGTACTCCCGGATTTTACGACCTGTCCGTACCTCAGTTCATATTTTTTATTTGAGTATTTATTACCCTCGGGATCCTTCATATATATTTTTACCGTCTTTTCGGAAGGGGGTTCATCCCCGGAAGATGCTTCATCTTCATTATCATCTACAAGTTCAATATTGTAGGGACCAGGCGGAGCCTTCTCCAAAATATATCTTCCGTCGCTGTCAAATGTCTCTTCTTTTTTTTCACCATCAGCTGTCACTATATTAAACTTTTGGTTTGCTGCAGGCTGACCATTCTCGTATCTCCAAACAATTTCGACACTGTCCCTGAATTTCAGCAATCCCGAATCCTCTGAAACACCCGGCAATGCTCACCCTGAAAAAATATTCAGGATTTTTGTAGCCGTTCTCTGCCTCATTATCATCAGGAATGTCATCAGTGTCTTCTACATATTGAAATTCCCACTCCGCCTTAATTTTTCCGCTCTTCACAAGTGAGGGGAAGGAGACAACAAGATCGTGTGCACCGTCATCATCGTGTTCAAATATTTCTATCGTTGTCTCAGCCCCATCATACGCTCCTTTTACATCTCCTGTAAGCTTCAGTATTTCACCGCGTTTAGCTTCATTCTTATCCCACTTCAGGTTTGATATTTTTATCGGCGGAAGCAGAGGAATTGTATTCGACTTTTTCTCGAGACCAAGCTTTGAAAGTTTAGCCGTTGCCGTTAACTCATCTTTCAGGTTTTCCGGGATGTCAATAGATTTCCAGAACCGGTTGCCGGTGATTTTACCCTTAACTGTTCCGCCCGATTTCCCTGACTTATCTTTAATCTCAATTTTAATATCTGAATTATTTCCAACGAACGTTGTAAATACATCTACACCTATTTTACCTCCGGCTGAAGCTATATTTTTGGTAAACATTACCTGCTCAATTGATGACTCGAGCTTAACTTCTTTTACTTTATTTGTGTCAGTGTTTATCTTCATTCAGTCAGCCTTTAATGGAGCTTATGTCCTCTGGCGAAACAGTATAAGAATTTGCCGGTTGCGCATAATAAAACATCATTACCAGCAAATACAGGATTGGTAAGCCATCTGTCGTTATCAAGGTGAGTCAGGTATAGCTTTTCGCCATCATCGTCTATTCCGTAAACCATTCTCCCTGCAGCAAGTATTAATTTATTATCAGCAGATATGACCGCTCCTCCGAGCGGTTTTTCGAAAGGTAATTCTATAAACGAATTATTTTTTATATCAATTGAATAAATGTGTTTTTCTGACAGTACAAAGATCTTTGAACCATAGCCGACCACAGGCGGGGAAAAATTCTGCACTTCATTAGGCAACTCAATATTTGTAAGTCTGCTGCCATCCTGGTCTAATACCCAAAAAGCATTCTGCATCGTTTCATTCACTGGAGCTCTTACTGCCATATACATTCTGCCGTCGGGGTCCATACTTATAGAGAGGGGGGTAAACTCAGCAGTAAGAACTTTCTCAGTCATAAGCTCCGGATCGTTAATGCTAATCTGACCGGGTGATGCAATTGAGGTTGATTTACCGGCGAAAGCGGAATGTACATCTATACTTTTAACCGGAATGCTGTTTATTCTGTGTGCTGAAAGAAGATACCCATTTGAATCTATCTTTTCAGGTTCACCAATATCTATAACTTCCATAACTGAACTATTCCTGATGTGATTACCGTGAGGGTCTTCCATTTCTTCCACAGATAAAATATTCAAAAGTCTGTCTCTTCTGTAAAATGCCTGCCTTGAGTAATCCGCACCGTACATAAGGAAAAGCGAATACTTGTGCATACCGCTCTTTAGGTCTCTTGCCTGTACCAGCCCGTTGTAATCGCTGAAATAAAATAGCTCGTTAATTTTATCTATGTATAATTCTGAAAATCCTGCTGCTCCGGATTTAACTGTTTCCCCCTTCATATTTAATAGTTGCCATTTACCTTCTCCAAAGACGATTATCATATCTTTACAGAACAGGATATGTTGTGGATTTAGTCCCTCTTCAAGCGGAGTTCTCCATTTTTCGTCCCATAAATTTTTTGCTAATAGTACAGCCGACCTGCTGTTACGGAGTTCGTTATTAAAACTATTAACAACTGAAAAATCTTCGGGAGGTTTTTCGTCGATAGAAAATACCTGCGTATTCTCGCGGATATTTATAGTATCAGGTGCGGAATCTCCCATAGTGCTTGGTTCAGATTGTGAGTCCATTTTGGGGAAGTTTCCTTTCCAGGAATAAATTGATCCTGCCAGCAGGATAAAAATTATAAGTATTTGATTAAGGAAATACTTTGAATATCTGCGCATCGGGCATTAGTTTTTGTGCGATCGGTTCATAACTTGAGGTATCCTCCATCTTTCCATCCTGTATCCCTATCATGTTCGCAAAGAAACGTGGAAATCTTGCTCCGATTGTGGCATCGAGTTTTATCCTCAGGTCATTCTTATCGCCGACAAGCCTTTCCAGCCAGTTTTCATCCCATTCCGAACTACCTGAAGCCTTTGTTTCTACATCGAAGTGCAGCTTGTATTTATCTGCTATCTTCTTCATTGCGGCATCATAACCGGCTTTATTGCTTACACCCATATCGCCGTTCAGCTCGGCATCTCCGGAGTAATTTTTAACAAGATAGCGTGGGAAAAAATGCAGTAAACATCTCTGAATCTGATGCTGTGCAGATGAAGCGTAGAATTTCTGATTAAACTGACTCAAAATGCCGCTATTAATATTTGAAAGTCCGCCTTTAATTGTGCTGTGAGCATTTGTGTGGAATTCAAAACGCATCTTCACAATTATCATTAGTATCGCATCAAAGGGAGGAATTGCAGTTTTCCCCTTTATGGGGTGATCTCTTAATATATTTCGGTTGAATTCATCCTCACCCAGTTTATAAAGAAACAAATCATATTTTCCCCGATCTCCTGACTCCTGGTCAGCTGCGCTGCTTATCGGGAATGAGACGTATGTTTTTTCAGTTTTCTGCGGATGAGTAGGCAGTTCAAATTTTATAGAATTACGTTCAATAACAAATTCTGAATTATATAGTTTATTCAGCCACTCCGCGATATGCCAGTAGTAACGGGTTCTTATTGTTTTGTTTCCTCTCATCATCGCACGTGAATCGAAGTCGAATGGTCCTCCTGGTGAATAGCTGAAGAACCCGGGCTGCTGATAAGATGCACTTGTCCATCGCTCGACATATTCGTCTACAAGACTGTCACCGTGGCCGGTTTCATGGGCATTTGCTGAGAGGTATGTTTCATTCAACTCTCCGTTGCCCACCCGGGTCATAAATGGACGTCCTGCATGATCATTGAAAACTCTTAGTTCGAAATGAGCAAGGTTCCGATCGGAATCAGGTAAAGCCTGAATAAACCAGACAACCTGTGCCTGAGGCATCGCTGAACCTGCATCCTTCGGATGTAAAAGCGTTCTGCTGCTGTTTATTGTGTCATCCCCGTTCCATCTGTCCATTATAGTGTTGCACGTATCATTCATGAAGGTTTGAGCCTGGGGTCCTGATAAGGTTGATGCAACCCTGTGTTTATTCTTATCTGATTGTGTAAGTGTAAAATTAAAAGAAAAGTGAAAACGGAAATAATGCAGGCTTACTGCTTTCTCTTTCTCATTGTCGATGTCACAGCACCGAAGGATAAACATATCAAATCTGCCGATCCTTCCATGGTAATCATGTATCTGGTAGAAGAAGGGCTGTACAATACACGTATTCCTTGAGCGGGTAATTCCGGGTCTGCTGGTAGTATCATTTCCTGGTGAGATCATCGCTGTGCTGTCGACCCATCTTACTGCTGCCCTTGCACCTACAACTCCGGATGTACCATCCGGTGTCCTGAGATCAAATGCTTCAAATATATTCCCCTTTGCAGCCACAACCCTTACCCATTCAGGATAATCAACTATCTGAGCCAGCTTATCTGAACGTACTGCAGCAACTTCCTTTTGTGTAGTATAATCTGCGTTCGTGGCATGTTTATATAAACCGAATTTGGTGAGGTTTGTCGGATCAGAATTTCCAGCTGCATCGGTATCATTGAAGGTTGAGCATAGAATCGCTATTTCTTGTCCGTCCCAATCATAAGGAGCGAATATTCCGCCATGATTATCTCCAATGTACAGAACAATATCATCGAGTGAGAATAATAAAGGACGTGAAGCAGCCGTCTTATTTGAAACCATCTTTTCAAAGAAATCTTTAACAGGATCTGCTCCACTGGTCTCTGCATCCTGCTTTGTATAGTACGTCCTGGATTTCCATATAACCGGAAGGTCATAATACTTCATCCTGTCAGCTCCGGGTTGATTGAAATCGATACTGACCGGATCCCCAGCGTTAATCCCTGGCTCGTTGACAGTAAATCCTGACCTGGAAACAAGCTTAGTTTCACTGCCCGACGAATCGATGAACGTTTGCGGTACAGTCCTGAACTGGACGAGTACTTTATCGTCAGGTTTGCTTTCCTCCTGCAGAATCCAAGGAATTGCCTGGCATTCATCTGAAGGAAGCGTCCAGTTTGAAATAGTGTCGGCGGTACTGCCTGTGGAATCCGCTTTATTAAAACCTTCAAGCATCAGAGCCGGTACCGACAGCCTGCTTTTCTTGAATCTGTCGAAATACGTAAATTTCATATGAAGCCACTTCGGATCGAGTACCATGTTAACAGGGGATGCTTCCGATCCGATATTTTCGATGCTCAGATCATCAAGGTCCTTAAACTCTTTTGTCGAATCGTCATAATTCTGAACAGCAGGGGTCATCTCCCAGGAAGAACTTTTCAGGTTAAATTTTAAAGGCAGATTGAAAACCTTATACTTAGCCTTTATTTTTCCTTCTACTCCTGAGGCATCTGTTAACTCATCCTTCAATGAACTGTCTTCCGGTGATGCAATATATGTTGTATTATTGAAGACAAATTCAATAGTAACTGATTTTTTCTCTCTAAGAACCTGGAGAAATACCTGCCCGTTTTCCGATTCAATTGTTTTTTCCTCAGATGTACCGTCCTGGTATTTTAATATAAATGGAAAACCTTTCGGCAGGGGCCGCTGGTTTTCATCCGGCGTTTTGTATTGGAATTTCAAATGTACTCTTACTGCAACACCGCTCGGCAGGGGAAGGGGTTCTACAGGTACCGGTTGGTGCGTATAAAAAACATCCTTTGGATAGAGATCGCATTTGGTTTTTATACAATGTAATCTGCCGGGGTGACATTCAAGCAAAGGTTCTTCCCCTTCATCGAAAAATAAAATTTCAACCCGGCGGTCGACTGAATTTTCATCTTCAGTAGTTGCCCCGCTTGCCGGAAAATTTTCACCGCAGCCGACGGCAGGGGCGGGAGAGGTATGATTTTTCTTTACAAAATTTAATTTTGATACTATCTCATTAAGTCCATCCTCATTAATACCCATAACAATTAATAGTTCGAGGGTATACATATCAAAGAAAGCTCCCCACGTCTGCGGGCCCATTATGCCGTCTTCAGCAATAGGTGTAAATTCCCGGGGAAAATTATTTGTATGGACTTTCTTTGTTACGAAGTCGTAGTTGTATCTCTTCTGAAAATTAAGGATAGCACTTGTTGTCTCTGTATTCATCGAGTTGGTAATATCCCCGGGGTCGCAATCGTACCGAAAGTTGAATGATATCCATTTTAGGATCTGCTGAACGTCCTCAACCTGGTATTGATCATCCGACGAATTAACCCACCGGGACCGCTTACCGGTAAACATATATAGTACATTTTCTGCCCTTTTCTGGGAAAGTTTCAGATTGTACTGTTCAGTACCTTTTTTATCTGTGTGTCCAGCTACAAGTATGCTCTGTGCATATTCTGTCTTCTCCGCCTGTTTATAGCAGGCATATAAAACTGCAAGTCCTGTCACCCTGTTCTGCTCTTCAGTTCCGGGCTGGGGCTCATCCGTCCCATAATCCGGCAGCAGTACTGCACTGTCAAAATGAAAGTTAATATCTTCCATTTCAATAACTGTAACTGAAAAACGAGACCTGACAGTCAGCTCATTAGTCTGGCCGGATATCAGTTCTTCAATCCTGCGGTCGGAGTTTCTGAAATTTATTTCGATTGGGTCAGGCATTTACACCACTTATTGTATCAGGATTAATTCTGATCCGGTTTTTTCTTGAGGTTTGGAAACTTAATAGAGTATTTACCCATTGGTATCTTCTCAATTATTTTATGTCCATTTGAATCGAGTTTATCCTCTAGAATTTTCCCGTCAGGAAGGTACAGGATGAACTCTTCGTTCTTTTGTGGGTTGCTTTCTTCGTCTTTAAGGCTGATCTCAATCTTATCTTCGATATACAATGATGTTGAACGAGCACTAAGATCCGGTTGAGATAACGCTGTAAAATAAAATGAAGGAGAACTGTAGCCTCCTGCAATACTGTCCTTTTCGGCGGCAGGCACCTGCCATTCACCTTTCGCTTTATTTCCCTGAATTGTTACGTCGAGGGTCATTAATTGGACATCCGCCTTACCGATGTCCCGTTTCCAGATAGACAATGTCAGCAGATCGCCGTCATCCAGTCCTTTAGATTCAACATTCAATTCAACTTTGTCGCCGGGTTTTACCAGATCTTTAGACCATTTTGCATTATATAATTTTTTAAGAATTAATTCTGCATTACCTTCTTTCAATGCATCGCGGGTTATTCTTCCGTCTGTCTTCACCTTGCTGTACGAATCCTTCTTTTCGGTATCTGTTAATTTATAATCTACTCCGCTGACCGTATTCCCCGCTTTATCTACAAGTTTGAATTCTATCCAGTTCTTTTCTTTCGTAGATGCTTCGGGACTCCCGGCTACAGCACTCTTTGCACTCGCCTTAGCTGCTGCGGCTCCTGAAGATCCCGCACCTCCGCCGCTTCCGCTCCCGGCCCCTGCCATTCCTATCATTACTGTTCCGCTTCCTTTGATTATAGAATCAGGGGGACCGACACACGTAGCCATATCTCCCATCCTTGCTGCCGGCATCCCTCCAATCAGAACCGTCGGGCTTCCCGGGGGCAATATGGGTCCTCCCACATGTGGGATTGGGGGAGTGCCCGGTGTTACCATAGGACAAACATGCATATCGCCGACTCTTGCCGCCGGCATATTCTCTATAAGAACAGTGGGACATCCTACTACAATGGTACCGCCATGTGCACAGGAATCTCCCATTCTGGCTGCAAAACTCATAATAAAACTTCCTTACTCATCAATTAATTTTTACCATTGCTCCTTTAATTGTGTTTATACCCGAGGCTTCCACGGTCGAAAGAGTACCTTTAATCTTAACATCCAAACTTGCTTCGACAGTTGTATTCAATCCTTTGATCTTGTTGTCAGTGCTGGCTTCCGATGATATTGTCATTCCCTTTTGCTTGAGATCGCTTTTCGCTTCGGTACTTATATTTGTTGCATTAATTTTATAATCTGTCTTCGCTTCAGATTTGATATTTGCAGCTTTTAATTCGGTATCTCCTTCGGTTTCGAGCTTAAAGGTTTTTGATTTAACGTTTATCTCGCCTTTAGGAGCTTGGATATCGATGCTTCCTTCTTTCGTCTCAATCAGAAGCTTGTTGTTTTGTATGTCTATTATAAAATTATTGTTCTTCGGTTTGTCCGACATCTGTATTTTTTCAGACCCGTCTGTATCATCTATAAGAAGGAAATGACCTTTTTTGCTCGTTACAACAATCTTTGTGTTTTTGTCATCGAGCAGGATAGTGTGCCCGTCTTTTGTGGTAATGGTAATGTTCTGGTTCTTATCATCCATCGTTATTTTATGCTTGTCTTTTGAAGTCACCTCGATCTTATCATCTTTATCATCCATCAGGATTTTGTGTGAATCTGAGGTGGTAAAAGAAATCTGGGTTTCTTTAGATTTGTCGTCAATGAGTATTTCATTTCCGGCAGCTGTTCTGATGATATTGTGTGTTTTATTGTTTGAAACAACAGGAGAAGCCTGCGAGGGATTGGGCACGGTTCCGATTCCTACCGGTCGGTCAACATCTCCGTCGACACAGGCCCATAAAAGTTCAGCATCTTTATGATTCGGAAAGTGTATGCCGTAGCCTGCTCCTGAATAACTCTGGGTTAATCTGATCGGAAGCGATGCTTCCCCGTTAGTCTTATCGCTGAGATCAAACAGCATCTTCGCTTTATACCTGCCATGTTCATCCAGGTATGCATACTCATCGCCCGCACCTGATTCTAGTTTGGCACTCATAATACCGGAGATTTTTGGAATAGGAGTTTTTCTTACGGGTCTGAAATCAATATCATATGGGATCGCTTCAAAGCGGCATTCATAAAGAACATCGGGAGCCCCGAATTGTTCGGGAATTACAAAAAGTCCTTTTTGAGAACCGTAACGTGAAATTTTTGTGATGATGAATTCTTCGTTCCAGCTGTCACGGAAATGATTGGTCATTGTAAAACGGTACCCGGCACTGAATAACCGGCTGTCTGTTTTCCCTGTAAATATCCGGCTTTGCGCCAGGAATTCCTGGTTCCTTATTTTTGCAAGAAATGATCCTGCCTTTTCATCCTCAAAATTGTCTCCATAATCGTAGTAAGTTCCGGGCAGATCAGAATTAATTTTACTCTCCGCCATTAACTGTTTTTCCGGAAAAAGATAATTGTAGTCTTTAAGCTGAACTTTTCCGGTAACAACTTTTTCATTTGCGGTTAGTTCGAGGATGGTTTCGATATCAGCCGATGGTTCCTGGTTCTCATTGAAATTTATATCTTCAGGAAAATCCGCTTTCGGCAGGTTACTGTTATCATCTGTAAAGCATACCACTTCTTTATCCCCGCTCTGATCGAAATAGAAATAAACGCCGAAATGCTCAAGTCTCCTGCTCAGAAAATTATAGTCGGTCTCCCTGTACTGGACAACAAACTCACTTACAGGATAATTATTTTTGAGATCAATTTTATAGTCGCTTCCGGTAAGCCCGTTATTCTCAACTACAGCTTTAATCAGATCACTTATTCCCGCATTCTGGTATACTTCATTCCGGAAAGTGAGGCCGGAATTCCATAACCGCGGCACCAGGACCACCTTATAGAAATAATGGAACTTCGAATGTCCGAACTGCTGAAACTGTGAGATAATCCCGTGAATTTCTGCCGTGCTCTGATCGGATCTGATAAGCGTAAAAGTCGCATCTTTATTGAGGATTTTGGAAGAATCAATGTTCGGATCGTCTATCGCAATGTATATTCTGTACTCGTATAACCCTGATATCTCTTCTTCACCCGCATATGACATAACTCCGAAATCGGCATCTTCAAGTCCGGTGAATTTGATTTTGTAGTAGGGCTGATTGGACATTTGATCAGGCATTGGGCACCTTTTTCATTTAACAATTAACAATTAACAATTAATAATTAACAATTATCAATTAGATTTATATAAACTTGTACTTAAATGAACCGTCTTTTGCTTTCGTGACTGTAAGTTTCTCCGGACTTTTTCCTTCGGCCATAAAACTCAATAATTGTGATGATATTTCCGGGGCAAGTTTTTTGTCGACAATCGCATCAATATTCCTTGCACCTGTTTCGGCTCTCGTGCAGGATTCTACAATATCATCAATCACAGCTTTGTTGAATTCCACGGTGAGATTTTGGTTCTGCTGCAGTTTCTTTCTGATTTTCCCGAGTTTCATTTCTACAATTGGTTTCAGCACTTCCTTACTTAACGGTAGAAATACTATCGGCTTCAATCTGCCCAGAAATTCAGGTCGGAAGTACTGGTTCATATAGGGACGAAGTTCCTCCAGGAGATCTTCGGGATTCGTCATCCCCTCATTGTACTTTTCAAAAAGAACTTCTGAAGCAAGGTTGGAAGTCATAAATATTGTCGTGTTTGAAAAATCAATATTTCTGCGGTCGGCGTCCTGCAGCATGCCTCTGTCGAAGACCTGCATAAAGAGATCTGTAACTGAGCTGTTTGCTTTTTCAATCTCATCCAGAAGTACTACACAATACGGCCGGCGTCTTACCGGTTCGCTTAAGGAACCTCCTTCGCCGTAGCCTACAAGCCCCGGGTCAGCCCCGATGAGTCTTGATGTATTATATTCATTCTGGTATTCCGTCATATTTAGTGTAACCATAAATCTTTCATCACCGAACAGAACTTCCGCAGTTGCACGTGCAAGCTCTGTTTTGCCTACACCGCTGGGGCCGACTAAAAGAAATACTCCGTTTGGACCTTCTTCTTTTTTAATGCCTACTTTTGCTCCCCTTATTACATCGGCTATCTGCTTCACAGCATGGTCCTGACCTACAACTCTTTTTTTCAATTCCGTTTCAAGCTGAAGCAGAGTTGTCATATCGTCGCGTGTCATATTCCCCACTTTAATGCCTGTCCAGGCTTCAATAACTTCTGCAACAGTGTTTGCAGTAACTTCGGCAAATACCTGCGGCATAGGATCCTGCAGAGTGCTTAATTCTTTCCTGATCTTTGAGATTTCTTCTGCTATCAGCGGATCTTCTTTGCTTTTTCCGTTCCCGTTCCCATTACCGTTAGCTGCAAACTTTTTCATTCTGAGTTCCATCAGCTTCCTTGTCAATTCGCTTTCCTTTGTCCATCTGTCCTCATTTGTCTTTATATCGGTCTCCAGTTTTATCTTCTGATCTTTCAGACCATTCAGTATTCCCTGGTCAATTACCACATCCATATCTGAATCTTTCTGCTGGGTGTTGATTGCCATATCCACCGACTTTAACCTGCTGATCATTAATTCAAGTTTTGCAGGTTTGCTTGTAAGTGACATCTTGACTTTTGTTGCCGCCGTATCCAGCAGATCCACTGCTTTGTCGGGCAGCTGCCGTCCCGCTATGTATCGTCTCGATAGCTTTACAGCTGCTTCAAGTGCTCCGTCAGTAATATGAATTCCATGGTAAGCTTCATATTTTGTCTTAATTCCTCTCAGCATCAGAATCGCCTTTTCATCGTCTGGCTCACCTACATGTATCGGCTGGAACCTTCTCTCGAGGGCGGCATCCTTTGCAAAGTATTTATTGTATTCAAGATAGGTGGTAGCTGCTATCGCCCTGAAAGATCCGCGTGCGAGAGCAGGTTTAAGCAGGTTTGCTGCATCTCCGCCTCCCGCTGACGCGCCTGCCCCAATAAGGGTATGCGCTTCATCTATAAAAAGTATTGCGGGTACAGGCGAGTTGGTAACTTCGTTTATAACAGCTTTTAATCTTTTTTCAAATTCACCTCTCATTTTGGTTCCGGCCTGTAAAGAACCCATATCCAGAGAAAATATCTGATTGTTTTTTAGGATATCGGGTACTTCATTTGCGGCAATTTTTATTGCCAGCCCTTCAACCAGTGCCGTCTTTCCGACTCCCGGCTCACCAAGCAGAATTGGGTTTGATTTTTTTCTTCTGCACAGCACTTCAATCACCTGTATGATCTCTTCATCCCTGCCGAGGATCGGATCTATCTTCCCGTCCTTCGCCTGTGTCACCAGGTTGGTGGTGTATAGGTCGAGCACGGTTCCATCAGCCGGGATTGATTTGGCTTCCTCCTGCGACAGCATTTCTGATGAGACCGATTCGTCTTCAACTGAGCCTTTAACAATATTATAGAACTCAGTCCTCAGATCTTCCTGCTTAACCGGTGCAAGTATATCCATCAGCCTTGTACTTATGATCTGTTCGGAAGAAATAAATACTTCGAAGAATGCCCCGGATCTTATCTTAGTCTCGTGGTGATGAACTGAACTGGTTATCCACGCCTGTTCAAGCAATTCAGTAAGCAAAGGAGACAGCTTGGGTTTCCCGCTGTTTCCTTTTTCCATTTCATCCAGGTTTTTCAGGCATCTCGCCTGTACATCACCAGCATCAACAGCATAGTGTTTTAGTATAAGAGGAATATCGCCCTGCCCGTCCTCTATAAGAGCGCTCAGCAGATGATCAAATGTAATTTCATAATGCCCCCGGTTAATTCCAAGACCGGTAGCCGTGTCAAGGTTGCGCACCAGGTAGTTATTCAGTTTTAAAAGCAGTGATTTCAGATCCTTACTTTGCATGTAATTCTCCTGTTATATTTTATAAATTTCGGGTAAAAATTTAGTCCGGAACAGAAAGGTATTCTTCGTTCGGTATGTACACATTAAATTCTTCGATAGAAGGTTTGCCCAGCCAGAATGTAGTGCCGAGCTTTAACCTGTCGTCATTCCACGAAATAGATTCGATGGTATCCGCTTTAATTATGAATTTAATATCGTATTCAAGTCCGTCGTTGAGATATAATTTAAGAAGTTCGTTCAATTTTTTTGAATTTTCAGTATGTGGAAGGAAGTCCAGGTAGTCCCTGAAAGAAACCGGTCCGATCTCAAGGCAGATCCTGCTCATATAATCTACAGTGGTTCTTCCAATAAAACTGTTTTTCCCGAGACTGAATTCATCGCTTCCCAGGGCGGGAATATCTTCGAGCCCTACCCAGTGCGGAACAAACTCTTTAATCTTAAAAGGGAATCGCGGGAAGATATGTGAGAGAAGGATCCTTAAACCCTCCCTGCTTCTTACACGCCTGCTGAATACTCCGGCAAATTTTATCAGGGTAAAATCTGAGAGCGATGACGGCTCGTTCCCTGTAAAGGAACCTCTCCCTATGAATGAGTTTATCCTCCGGGATATTTTATTTTCCGGGTTATTATTTAAATGGAGGTAAAAGCGGTACTTTTTCCACGACTGGTAATAAAGCCAGTAAAACCTGTTATTAAATATGTCCAGAAAATTTTGAAGGGGAATATTTCCCTCACCCAGGATTTTTTCCTGGAAAACAATCTGTTCATGATAACATCTCGGCAGGGGAGAGTTGATTCCATATAAACCCAGAAAATTTAGAACAAACCTGATGTCGTTATCTTCAAGAGATACCGACCGGATGTCAGTGGGAGGATAAGCATAATACTGGCCGGGACGAAATTTTAATCCTGCCTGGTCAAAGAGATAATCCTTTCTTTCAGGGTTAGTCTTCTTTGAAATAATTTCACTTAACCAGACAGCCTGCCAGACATGATATTCGGGTCCCTTCTGCAGAATGTCTTCAATTATACCGGAAGTATTTCTCCCTGTGCCGGGTTCCATGTGTAGCTGTTAGTTGTTCCTGATTCGGTAATTTTTAAAAATATAAATGAGTTGATAGTTACATATTGTGAAAGAAAGGAATTTAAGACCATTCCCATTAAGTTTATTTCACCTTCTCCGTTTTCAAACTCTTTGGCATCGACTTCAATATGAAATTCAATCCCCCTGATTAAACTCTGGTTCATCATTTTATTGACCGGCCTGGGCTTATGAATGACTTTTATACTCTCAATTCTTTTTTTATTCGGATGATTCTGAGCTTTCGTCCAGTTATATAGATTCAGTATGCTTTTTAGAGTATTGATCTCAGCCAGGGTTGAGAAACTGACAGACATATGTGCAATAAGAGACCATAAATAATTATTTCTATCAGGGCATTCCTGAACCTCTGTCGGTGTTGTAATATTATATGCCTCAATTCCGGGGGGAAAATCAAGCGGCTCTTTAATTGATCCGGCCTCAAGGTACGCCGAGGGAAGGAAGCCATTTGATAATACAGCTTCTATGCTGAGGGTTTCTTTCGGGAAGACATCCTCCTCCATA
The DNA here is from genome assembly GCA_963832715.1 of uncultured Ignavibacteria bacterium. Lineage (GTDB taxonomy): Bacteria > Bacteroidota > Ignavibacteria > Ignavibacteriales > Ignavibacteriaceae > DATFVA01. Next base: position 85,673 of record CAWHVB010000010.1, read on the forward strand.
CTTGGTCCGAACAGCCGGATAAAGGTTTCGGACATATCGCTCAGGATAGTTTTACGGCGGACCGAATAAAAGCGCTTAAAATTATACTCGGGGCTGGTTGTATCAAGGATGTCGTGCGCTGTGATCGGTATGTATTTATATTGTTCTGCGCGGTTTTCACTGATCCCGCTTACCGTATCAACAGAATATATCTCCCTGCTTTTTCTTCTGTAAAGATCGGGAATTATATAATATTCGGGAAGCCGCTGTGTTACTGAGACTTCCTCTGCCGGACGGGAAAACAGGTTTACAATCGGGACACAATTTAAAACAATATTATTTTTTCCCGGGAATTTTTCCCGCAGCATTTTTCTGCTGAAATCAATTTTGATTTCGATGTTGGAAGATTCACCTGCAGCAGTGAACTTATCAAGACCGTATATATCCATAAAAAAGAATTTTTCAGGGAAAGCAAAATACTCCTGCAGCAGCCTGAAGCCGGTGAATGACTGTTTTGCATAAGGCAGAATTGAATATTCGTCAGCGTTGTATTCGGTACCGGCCGAAAGCTCCGGAACCCTGATCCTGAAATCATCAATTTTCTTAAAAGCCGATCGGTCGTTTACTGCCTCTCTTACAGACACGGCGGACACAAACTTACTTAAAAACAAATGCAGGTTATATTTTACCGAAGATGATCCCTGCAGGTAAATTCTGAATCGCTCCATCTTCAGTGAATTATAATCAACATTCCTGTCAAGCTGTAGTTTAAGTATCATTGATGTTTTTCCCTGTGGAGTTTCCTCTACTGAAACATCAGCCAGCTTTAGCGGCCTTACTGTAAAATCCTGGGTGGTTCTGAAAATAAATTCAGCCGGTTCATCTTTTTCGGTAAGCCTCGAACCGGTACCGGAACCTGACTGAACCTTATACTTAACTTTATATTTCCCTGTCTGTGTCTGTACTTCGCTCCCTTTTTTAATCTTAACCGGTTCTGTTAATGCTCCTGATTTTATGTTTGCCTGCAGGATTGCACAGGAAGGAAATGATTTAAGCAGATTCGGGAAAAGTATCTCAAGTATTCCCCCTGCTATCTCAGGAAATTCATCATCGAGCCTTTCGTGTATTCGCCCCGCAAGGAACGCGAACCCTTCAAACAGCCTTTCTACGAAAGGATCTTTCCTTTCACGCTCGCTCAGGTGAAGCCGCGAGCCGAGCGTAGGATGTTTTTTACTGAATTCCTCCCCGGAAGTCTGTAGAAAGTTATACTCCCTTTCAAAATATTTATCGGTACTCATTCTGAATCCTTATCTAAGGTAACTTTAGTCCATCCTGTTGTTGAAAATTCAGTTAGCAGGATTTCTTTATTTGAGCTGTCCTTCAGTTTGATGATTATTTTAAGGGAAGCTCTTAGCGTCTTCTGATCGAATTCGGAATTCTGGATCTGCACTTCGCTTACTCGTGGCTCGTATTTTAATATTACCTCCCTGATTTCCTTTTTTAAGGATTCAACGGGATTGTCTGATGCGAGGTAGATCTGGAGGATATCCGAGATACCGAAATCGGGGAGATGTAATATTGATCCCCGCCGGGTAGTCAGGATCATCCGCAGGTTTTCGATAATGCTGAGACTCAGTTTCTGGTCTTCGGTTAAATGTTCAAATTGCTGGGGACCTATTTCATCGGGATTGACAACCTCCGATACGAACTGTCCCAGCAGAATATTATACAGGCTTAAATTATTCAAATTTGATTAGCTGTTAAATCTATAAAGAACAGGGTGGATTATACAACCATACAATAGTCATAAATAATTCCACCCTGGTAAATTAAGCTGCCTCAGACAGGAATTTGAAATGAGAAGAAGCCCTGATCTGTAAACATAGTGCTTCCTTTTACATGCTCCCATTCTACGGTTTCCGCAACCATCGCAACACGCTCAAGGTGGGCAATGGTTTGTTTGCTGTTCTCCACTGTAGAAGGCATTAAATCCTCAACTTCTACAACACGGGCATTGCTGAGCGTGTATTTGAAGTAAACAGTTTCCTTTCCCGTGGCTTCAGCTATCTCGTAAAGAGAAATCTCCACGCTTTTGAACACCTGCCCTTGTGCGCAATATTGAAACATAAACGGTGTAAGTTTATCTATTTCCTTCAGAATCGTGAACGGATCATAAATCCTGCTGCCGGTAACCTGACCGGTTCCTTCAGTGTAAGGTAATCTCAGTCTTTGTGTAAACTCCAGAACAGTACAGGATCCATTGGGACGCGGACCTTCCAGATCATTTCCCTCTGCGTCTTTGAATTTTATCTCGCCTTTTACAGCCATGACTAACCTCCGATTAAGTTAAAGTTATTGTGATTTATATTGATAGAATTAATTGAACGATTACGCTTCTTCGCCTGAATGATATGCTATCAGTTTAAGGTTTACATCCATACCTGTAATTGCAACGTGAGGTCTGAATTCTGCACTTATCTGGAAAAACCCCGGCCTTTCCTTGAGCTCGGTAACTTCGAGTCTGTAGGAACGAAGAGGTTTCTCTGCTACAATTTTCTCAGCAGGATTGGGCATATCAACAACAAGGGTATCAAGCCAGCTCGACATATCTTTTTTAATCTCGCCGGCTCCTGCATTCTTACCCACAAATACCAGCTGGCGGTATTTAAGATAATGCGCGATTCTTGTAACCAGCATCGTGTACTGAAGTCTTGAACCAACCGAAAAATTAGCAGTAGCGGCAGGATCATTTTTGATTTGCTTGGGTCTGTTTACAGAAGGGGTCTCAAAGAAAGCGGCGTAATCTGTTCTGTCCCAGTGTGCAAGAGGGATAAAACCAAGATCGCAAAGTTCCGCATCTTTTGCCTGCCCGACTGAAGCTTCCAGCGGCACTTTCAGCTTTTTCTGCCCGTGTTCTTCATAAGTAGGAACCGGGAGATTTTCAACTTTACCGCCTGATTCCACACCGACTATTTTAACGCTCCAGCCCCATTTCTCAAAGCTCTTTACCATATTGGAGGCAAGCGCATAGGAGGTGCTGCACCATAAACTGTTGTCTACTCCGCCTTTCATTACGTTTTCTGAGTAGTTGAAATTTTTGGTTGGTTCGGATTCTGCACTGTAAGGCAGACGGCCGAGGAACCTTGGCAGGGTAAGTCCTATATATTTAGAACGGTCATCGTCCCTGAAGGCTCTCCACGATGCATATGCTGCACCTTCTTTAAGTTGTTCGGGGAGAAAACGGTTATTCATTACATCGGTCATATTCTTTTCACCGAAGAATTTAGGTCCTGCATTCCCTATAACAGGAAGCTGTGCTGATTCACCAAGAACTGACAGGTGCTGAAGCAGTGAAATATCCTGTGGATTATTTTCGAACTGGAAATCAGTTACAATTGCAGTATAGGAATGACCGCCGACTTTATCATAGGCACCCCAGTATACATGGTGCCATAAACCCGAATCTTTTTCATACCCTTCACCCTGGGCCGCATCATTAAGATCTTCATAGAGTTCTTCTTTAGATACATCAAGAAGTTCGTACTTAACCGGTTTGCTGAATTCGGTATTCTGAACGAGGAATAAAAGTCCCCGCCAGGTGGATTCCAGCTCCTGGAATTCCTGGTTTTGCAGGATCTCATCCATCTGGGCACTGAGAATTGTGTCAAGGTCTGCGATATAGGAATCAACGAGTGCTCCGGTAATTTTGAATACTTCAGATTCCTTGCCGACTTTGCTTACAAATTCAGCGACAGCTGATTTTTTAGAATCATCCAGCATGGAGATTAACTTATCAACAGAACTTTGCTCAGTTGCCTGGCCTTGTTCGGTTGTTTCTTCTTTTTCTTTTGCCATTTTAATTAAACCTCCGTTAACAAAAATTAAATTTCAATAATTATATTTTACTTCTTATCCTGCGTGCCGAGTTTCGACATCAGGTCATCTATGCTTGCTCCGCCGTCTTTAAGTACGCCCTCGAGAGCCTTTTTAAGGTTGGCGTCCCTTAATACGGCAAGCTTCAGTTCTTTCAGCCGCTCTCTTGCATCAAGCAGCTTTTGCAGAGGTTCAACTTTTTTAACTATTTCATCAGGATGAAAATCCTTAATGTCCTGGAAGTTAAGATTTACTTCCATTTTTGCTTCGGGATCGTCTGATAATTTGTTGGATACCGTCAGCTTTAGCTTCGGGTTCAGATCCTTCAGCACCCTCTTGTAATCTCCTTTATTGCCTATTGTCCTCAGTCTCCTGTCTTTAACAGGACCCTGGCTTCCGGGTTCGCTTTTACTAAAGTTCCCGGTAATGAGCATACGGTAATCAAGTTCTACACTTTCCTTTGCATCACTGCTCGGGAGAATGGCGACTTTGACACGCTGTGCTATCTTCGGTGCAACTGGTCTTGCCATATCTACTTCCTCCGTTTATGTTTTTGTTGTTCTAAATTGATTGCTAAAATCCCATTGTACTTTGCTATTTTATAAAATAATTCCTGCTGTTGTTTTTCTACCTGATTTTTCTGAGCATCGTTTTCTGAAGCGAATAATACCTGGATATTTGTTAAATAAAGCGACTGCCAGGCTGCAGTGCATAGTGCTGGTTCCCATTCGGATAAATTTAAATTGTCTATCGTTTTATCAAGTTCTTCAAGGCTTACTTTCGCAACGTTGTATTGCTTCGCCTCATAACAGAAATTTGCAATATTTAACCGTCTGAGGAATTTGCCCTTCATCCTGTCTTCTGCACTTAGCTTCTGCTGCATTTGTTCAAGGCTCTCCTGGAAATTTTTAGGGAGACCTTTCACTGCTTCTTCATATTCTGTATTTATATCATCATACGAAGGATCAACAATGGGGGTAAGTGAAACAGAACTGCCTGAATTTACCGCTGCATTTCCAGGAACTGAACTAACTGATAATTGATCAAGCCACTTTATGGTTTCCTTATCTGCAAACGGTATTTCTCCTCCAGCAAACTTCAGCTTCGGAAGTTCAGGAAGCCGCCTGATAAGCCGGGCCAGGTGATATTTAATATCGCTGGCTGATGTTGAATAATTACCGCCTTTTTTTTCCAGTGCATCTACTAGATACCTCTGCGCATCCAGCCAGTAGCGGAATTCACTATTGTCTTTAATAAATTCCAGTTCAATCCTCGGGATTATAACATCAGTCTTATTTTCACTATGCCAGGTGTTTAATAACTTTCTGATTATATCATTGGGAGGGGTAATCCCGGTTATTTTTTCTTCGGATTCGGGAAGTACAAGGGTGCTCCATTGTATCTGCCTGGCAATCCCGAAAGCGAAGAATGATTCCGGAATTTTTTCCACAGTTTCATTATTAACGGTCGCCTCATAATAGTAGGTTAACAGCCTTCTCAGCTGTATCCCGGTTTCATCTTCTGAAGCAGGTATTATTTGTTTTATCGGGGCCGATTCTGCTTTAGCCGGCGTAGGAGCCGATGCCTGTCTTACTTCTGTTTTCTGCTGAGGCGGAGAGACCGGTTTCTTTTCCGGTACAGCAGGAGGATTCAAAGCATTTTCTGCTTCTTTAATAAGATTCCCTATTACATCCTGAAGAGCCTGCAGTACAGGCACATTCTCCGGCATCAGTTTTTCACATTCCGGGAGAATCATTCCAATTAATTCGTTAATCTTTACTACCTCGGATGCATTGGATTTATTAACCTGGTCTCTTTCAATGAGTTTGGTAACTCTCGATGTACTCAGGAACTGAATAGCTTTACTCTTTTGAACATTGTTTTGCGGAAAGAGATCGCTGCCGAATTTTTTCAGTAAATGATACACGATTTCAAGTCCGGTTCTGAAGCCTTTCAGCTGTTCAGTTCTGTATAAAGCAAAACAGAGCCAGGAGGCTACTTTAATATCTTTACTTTTTTCTTTAAGGATAGTATTGGAAAGATCGATCCAGTTCTTGTAGTCAGGAACCGTTTTGGGAAATTCCATGCTCAGCTTGAAATAATCTTCATCATTTGCGGCATCTGTCCCGGCAGGAGAGTCGCCGGGAATCGCTTCGAGGAATTCCTGCACAAAATCCGAAACTTCAGGTTCTGCCAATGTTTCAGCCATAAAATTTACCCTGTTTTAATCCTTTAAATTATTCTCAAAAAATTTTCGAGGGATATACCGGAATCAGCCGGAGTATCATCTGCTGATGATCTTAAATGTATTACCCGTTTATCTTCATTGTCATCGGAAATCAAATCAATAAAGCTGGTATTGTTTAGTTTAAAAGGGAAGATGATAATTCTGGATTGCTCGTTAGCCGAATTATTCCAGAAAATAGAGGTATGCCGGCACGACAGGTTCATTTTTTTATTCAAAGCTTCTATAAAAAAACCGGCGTCAAAGGTGAAAACTGAATCATCAGAACCCAGCAGAAGCCTGATAAAAGTAGCATCGGACCATGATAGTTCTTTGAAGTCTGCCGTCGAAAAATTAACATTTGTTCTTTTTATAAGTCGGTCTAAAGTTGTCATTGATAGGTAATTCTGAAAGTCATTGCCGGATGAGGATTCATCGGGAACCGGTGCATCAAAATTTTTAAGAGCTGTATTAAGTGATAAGAGATCTTCTTCTTTCCTGAGGTGATAATCGAGACCCGAAATAACTGCTGTCAGTTTTGCCGGAATAAGCGATGTTCTTTCAAAACTTCTTAACGGTATAACTGAAAAGATTACTATGGGAAATTCTCTTCCGCTTTTGTCGTTGCTCGGAAAAATAATTCCGGCGGCCGCACGTTCAGAGGAAGGGAAGGGGATAAAGAAGTTTGTCGGGGGAAGTGTTTCGTATTTTTGTTTCCAGCCGGATTTTAATTTTAACCTGGCATTTGCAATCCCGTCCTGTATCCACTTGTCGATGAAAAGTATTTCAGGGAGACCGGAATTAAATTTTACGAAATCATTGAATTCAGGCAGCTTTCCGAAATAGCCTGAAGAAATTTCCATCGTATTTTTTTGAAGCAAAATCCATTTAGAGTTTTATTAATTAATCTTATCGGGCAGATGAAAGTTGCTGAAGTAATCCCTGGCAAACGGATTTTGAGAACTGCCGGAGTTCAGCTGGTATGAAACAGTTACATCATAGCTTCCGTTTTTCTGAAAGAACCAGTTGAAGTTATACTGCGAGGAACTTCCGCGCGATACGGTTGCTTCCTGCAGCAGTCTGAACATTGCCCATTCACCTTCGTATGACTTTGAGTCTGAGGTGCCCATATTTCTGATGGATATATTCATTCTTGCACCGGGTGTCCCTTTTGCTCCCGGCCAGGTGAAGTCTGTCCAGAAAGGAGCTCCCATTTTGTAATAGTCTTCTTCGCCGTCCAGGTATAGGTAAACCTGTTCAACAATCGGTTTGCCCGAACCTACAGTTTTGGACTCGGGAAGTTCCGGCTTCAATCGGAAACTAATACCGAGGTCACCGTTTTTAAATAAAGTGCCTGTAATATCATCTGCTTTTTTTAATGCTGTGATGAAACCGTCTGATACAGTTAAGCCGTCATTTTCCCACTGGCTTACTTTCCAGCGGTCCTTGTTTATAAAAGCGCTTAATTCATCATTGTAAAATGACCATAATACTCCCGACCCTGGTTTAAAGAATCTTTAAAATCCTGTATCGGTGCATCAGTTTGTGAATCTTTAAATGGGAAGGATGAAGAAAGTGATTTATTAAAAGTATCCGCAACTTTTATTTTCCATTGCTGATTAAGATATTGACCTGCATCCGAAAGGATGGCTTCCCAGGAAAGTTTAACAGGATCGGAGAATAAACTCTGAAGTGCGGGTGCACTGAATGCAGAACCGCGGATTACCTGGAGCGCGGTCGGGAATTCTGCTGCTCTTTGGGAAAGGACTTTCACCGCGTAATCTTTTGCAAGGTCCTGACTGCCCTTTACCTGATCAAGAACTCCTCCTATGATACCGTATTGAGCAAGGATTGCATTCAGGTCAGCGCCTCCTGAACCATCGGCGCTTCCCAGTACAAATTTTATATATTTTTTGGTTTCATTCAGGCTTCCCTGGTTTACATCAAGCCCTGCAAACTGGTAGTTCTTCCTTACAGAATCCGGAGGCGCCTGTATATCGACAATTATACTTAACTGTGTTGCAAATAGTTTAAGGACCGAAATCAAAGGAGAGTTCACGGGATCGCTTAATATTTTCATGTTGTTGGCAGCAAGAGGTACGTTGTCAAAACCGTTGTACCTGATGCTTTGCAGGAACTGAAGCCAGTTTTGCTTATAATCATTGAGATAAAGCGTGACAAGGCCTTTTTTAATTTCTTCGCTGTCAACACCGCCCGATGCAGGTTTAAGATTGGTTTTCCCGAGTACCCAGTCCTCTTTACCCGGATTTGTACTCTCCTCTATAATAGCCTGCTTAATATAATTCATCCATCCGTCGGCAGTAAAAATGTAGGGAACTTTCTGGTCTGTAGTCATCACACTCAGGTATCTTCCGCCGATTGCCTGTTCAAGCGAAAGTTCATTCGGAAACTGTCCTATCCCGTTCTGTTTCAGCCTTGCATATATACTTTCAGCATTAGGTTTATACTGGATACGGTCTCTTACCATGCTGATTAACAAATTATCGCTTCTTACAGGGAATACATCTTTATCAGGCAGTAAGCCCACATAAAAAGTAAGATAGCTTTTAAACAGGTACTTCAATGAATCTTTTTCGCTTGTTGATGCAGCGGGATTGGATGAAATATATCTCGACTCCAGGATACCGTCGAAAACATGTGTAAGAAATTTTTGTTCGGTTGTATCCAGTCTCGCTCTTTCTGTGCCAAGCAGCAGGTATGATTTAAGATAATTATAAGTGATCTCGCCCGGGTAGTCTTTACCGTTTGCATATTCGTTAAGGCTTTTCCCGATCTCATTGTAAATATTCTGCTGAAAGAAATCGGAAGTCTTTTTTACGAAAATACTCTCAAGATAGGGAAGAGTGCTTTTACTCCTGTCCATCCCGAAGCTGATGAAAGCATCATTTCCTCTGCCGTCACGTATTTCTTTTATCAGACCTATCAGGCTGTCCGTCCTGGAAAAATTGCTTAAAAGATTTCCAGCCCAGTTTATCTTAAGAAACGATGATACAGTTTCGTTTTCTTTCTGAAGGAAGCTCCTGCTTCCGTTGTAGCCTATTATTGTAAATAAAGATAAAAGCAGAAGAAGCAGTACAGAAACCCCTATAGTCGCAAGCCGTGCCGAACTTTGTTTTTTGGCTGTTCCTTTTGTCTGTCCTGTGGAAAAATCCTGGTCTCCTATCACTATATCATTAAGCAGGTCTTTTATAAAGTAATTCTTCTTCTCGACTGCTTCACTTGAATCAGCATCCGCAGGTTCGGGCAGATTAAACTGTTTCGCTATTTCCCTGATCGCTATATCCAGCGGAAGTCCTTCCTGGGTGCCGCTGGTAAAATAAAATCCGCGGAATACAGGATTATCCTGGTAAGGATTGTGCTGGAAAGCTTCTCCGATAAGGTAGGTTAATTTCTGCTGCAGTGAATTGAACTGGAAAGGGAACAGGAATACTTTTCTTCTTTCTTCTCTCTTTAAGGGACTGCTTAACCTGGTTGTCCGTATTTCAAATAATTTCTTCGATAATTTATTGAATTCGCTTTCAAATATTCCCTTTGGATCTTTGGAAAACATTTGCTGTGTGTTAAATGTTGCTCCCCAGATCTGGGCCCGCTCAGTTTCACTGAAGTCGCCGTAATACTCAACAAAGCCCTGTACCAGGTCGCACTTTGTAAAAATGAAGTAGACCGGGAAGTTCACTCCCAGTGTATCGATGAGTTCATCGATTCTCTGCCTCATATTTTTGGCATGTTCTGCAAGCTGCTCCTTGTCAGCATTAATAACTTCATCTATGTTTATCGCAAGGATAACTCCATTTACAGGTTTCCTTTTCCTGTTCTTCTTTAATACTTCAAGGAATGCGATCCATTCTGGACGGTCTTCTGTTTCAGATACATACCTGCCGGCTGTGTCGAGGAAAATCGCTTTGGTGGAGAAGAACCAGTCGCAGTTTCTTGTACCGCCCACACCTCTGAAACCCTCTTTACCGAACGGGAATTCAAGACCAGAATTCTGGATAGCTGTGGTTTTACCTGCAGCAGAAGGTCCGATTATCATATACCACGGAAGTGCATATAGTGCGGCTTTACCTGATTTTCCGTTTGCTATTTTTGAATTTTTAAGTGAGGCAATTGCCGCTTCAAGCTGTTTTTTGAACTGCTCTATCTCGGCTTTTTTCTCAGGACTGAGGTTCTGCATCTGGTCGTCAGCCTGGTTTCCTATCGATTCTTCAATCTGGTTTGCCTTCTGAGCATCCTTCATTTTTTTGTAAAGGATCAGTATGGTAACAACCATAAATATGAAGACAATGATGGCGATCTGAACCAGGAAGGACATCCCGAAGATCGGGCCGAGAACAAGGACGAGTATGATAAGCAGCAGTCCCGCTATGGCCATTATTGAAGATGGATTCTTTATAAAATTTACAATAGCATTCATATTAAATAGTTATAAATTGAGGGAATGAATTATGCAATAAGGCTTTTTAGTGTTTCAATAATATGATCAGCAGCGCCCGTGGCGGAAAAAGACATTATTAAATAGAATATAGCAAAAATGATTATCGCTGAAACAGGGTAGATCCAGGCAGGCAGCATCCTTCCGGAACTCATAACTACACTATCGGTCGGTTTTGCATTAGGTGAGATGGCATCAATTGACTGGTAGAGCCCGGGATGAAGTTCCATATTTAAATCGTCAATTACCCGCCTTAAAAGCTCGGGAGATTGAAGCTGGTATTTTCCTTTGAATCCCAGGGCAAGACATAAATAATATATCTCAAGCACGTCTTTATTCACGCTGCTTCTTTGACGTAACTCTTCGAGATATGTAAAAAACTCCTCGCCTGCATTAAACGTATCGAACATCCTGATTTGCAGCGGCTCTGAAAGCCAGACTTCCTTCTGATTCCATGATGAACTGATGATTGTCTCATCCAAAAATGCTACCAGCGCAAAGGTAGCTTTTTTAACTTTCTCATTATCGATTCCTGCACTTCTTGATTCTCGCTCGAACCGTTCGAACATTTCCGATACTCTTGCTTTCAGCGACTCAGGATTTCCATAGTTGTTTGTCGACCTCAGTTGCAGTATCAGCATAAAGCATTCTGAGGCTATATCCGAAATGGGTGTTTTTCGATCAGATTTTTTAGAAGGGATGTCCATTCTTATACTTATATATTATTTAGAAAAATGATTAATCGCCTGGAAGGAGAAGAACAAGCTCCATCTGCAGGGTTTTGAATTCCGATGCAATGAAAAACGCAATGTTATTCTTTGCTGTTATCTTTTCCCAGAACCTGCCTTCTTTATTGATCTTGAAATAGTGAGCCTTTTCATTAACCGAAACTCCTGCAGGAGGACGCGCGGTATACTCAAGGGTCACTCCCTGTATCCCTGCCTGGTGGACCGCAAAAATTTCTTCGTAGGCGGATATCTTAATATTCTTTGGAAGTTCGGTTATAATCTTCTTTTCGGGAATATCTCCGGTTACCGAAAGGAAAAATTGTGAAGACATCTGGTTTGGTGATAATTGCCCGACATATAAAGTGTCTGCCTGTTTTCTTAAAGGGATAACAACATCTCTTCGTTCCAGCGTCTTCTGTACATTCAGCATCTGGTTTATATCGGTAATAACCTGGTTAAATACTTCATTCAAATGTCTGTGATCGTAGGGCGGGAATTCTGAGGTTCTTATTCCCATATTTGAAAAGGTAGATAATTGTCCTGCAAGATTCAGAAGAAGAATGTATAGGTTTTCGGGATGTGTGTTCTGAGATTGATAATAATAATTCAGCAGGGGAATAAAAGAATTTATAGTCTGAAGCATCAGAAGAATTTCTACATGCGTTAAAGATAACTCCGGCTTCTGAATGGTAGTCTGCTTCCGTAGCTCCTTGCTTTTTGAAATAAGTGTACCGAGAAGCTTTCTGACGGATTCCTGTAATGCTGTGGAATTCGAAACGGAAAGGGAAGGGGGGATGTAGTCTGCATCCATTGTGTATTTTCCGTCCGAGCTCCTGCCCAGCTCGCCGATCTTTATGGATGTAAAATCTTCGAGCGCCTCATCCCCGAATTTAAATTGAAAATTGGGTTTCGCTATCCCCACCGATCTCATATTTGTGCCCGTATTATAATCGGTCATATCGACGCTCTGAAGGTTAAAGCGGGAATTGGGATAGCTTGTTCCGTCAAGCTGGCAGTTATTTCCCGAAATGTTTTCTAATGGCAGTGCCAGGAATACATCAAGTTTTTCCGCGGTTGCATCAAAAAGATCTTCAAAATTTCTGCTTTTGGGCAGGGGATCATTATCAGGCATATTAAAACTGTATCCATCCGGCATTATACCTGAACATTGAACGAATGCAAATAAACCGCCGGAAAGTGCCGCCGGGTCAACTTCCATTGATTTGATACCCCAGAGACCGGGATTCAATAAGGCTAATTTTGAATTCAGGTTATATTGATTAAATCTGTCCGCCTGCTGAAAGTGGTGCGGATCCAGCTTCATTCCCTCGTACCAGACAACTTTTTGGAATTTCATTTATTTTCTATTCTCTCCCTAATGAAAAAAATAATATTTATTCACCCTCCTGCACAGACAGGGAATTTGAATGAATTTTTATCGAAACATCTCCTATCCCTTTAACAGGGATAATCTGAAGCCAGCCGTCAGTTGCCGGTGAGTGAAAATCACCAACTACCCCGATATATGCGGCATCCTTTTTAATTTCGTATTCATTCAGCTTGAATGTCTCATCCGGTGCCATAAGCTTTTCATATTTGGCGCCTGCTATTAAATCGTCACCCAGGGTTGCATCGGGATTTCTCTGCAGAGATTCAAAGCTGGCATGACTGAATTTATCGGCATTTCTTAATTGGTAAATTTTAATTACTACCGCGTTGCTTTCGTTGCAGTCGGCGTCGCAGTGTAATGAAACATTAATTGTTTCCGGTCCGCCTCCGCAGCCGTAGACATATAAAAGAAGCAGCGGAATAAAATAAAGAACGGTATTTTTAATTTTCATAATTGACTCCCCGGTTAATATTCGTTTTGGGATTTACCTGAAAGGATCCTCTTCTGGTATCCTTTCATAAATGATGGTCTGAAAAATTTCTTTTCAATATGATATGGATCTGAAGCATATTTCTGATAATTCTCTTTTAACGCGTCCAGTATTTTTGATTTTTTAGCGAAGGGAATTAATTTTCCGATGTCCGGACCCGTTTGTTTGCTTTTACTATCAAGTTCCTTTTCAATAATTTCGGGATCGAGTGTATCGAGCAGCGACTTGCTGCCGTCGGTAACTGATAGCTGGTATCCGTCAAGAAGTCCTATCTGATGCGACAGCAATTTGGAAGTTTCCTCTTTCAGAAGTCCTAATCTTTTCTTTTCGTCCTCAGCAGAAATATCGGGGCTGAAGAGGAATTCTTTGAACTCTTTGAGTGAACCTGTCGGGATCGTATGGTAGATCGTTACTCCGAAAAATTCCTGCCTGAAAGAGAGAAAACCCTGGATAAGTTTTGAGAATGTATCCAGCAGGACGTCAATTGTTTCTGTAAAATGTGAACCAAGAGAATAATCTTGAATAGATGATGAAGGTTCACGAACTGCTTTTTCCTGTTTGACCTGCTGTCGGGCGGGCGTTTCAAAGGAACTCTGCGAAACCGAAGGCTGGGCCGCAGGTACTTTCTTTCCCAGGAAATGCTCTGCAAAATATTCGGCCAGGTATTCGTTGGGTTCATTTTTTTCCAGGAAATTAAAACTCTGCATCACCGAAAATTTAAACATCTCCATTTTCATCGGGGAATAATCCTCTGCAAACTTGCCCGCAATTTTGTTCAGGCTTTCAACTATATTGTTCACCTCTTCTGCGAAGGGACTTGAAAAAACCATTGTCTTCTGATCATCTTCATCTGAAACGACCTGTTCCTTAACCAGCTCTGTTTCAAGCTCATACTCGCCTATTCTTATTATATCGCCTGTTTTTAATGCATTTTCTTCATTGGGAAGGATAGGTGCTTCATTCAGATAGGTAAAGTTCGAAGATTCGAGGTCGACAAGCTGAAGGATACCTTCTGTATCCACTATCTTTGCATGTCTGCGTGAGACTACCTTAAACGGATCCGGAAGGATTACGTCATTTTTTTCATCTCGTCCTACACTGACAGGAAACCTGTTGAAATCCAGAACAGAAGAGAACGACGGATCGGATTTCTTACTGATTTTTAATTTTATTTTCATAATAAACTTTTTTGATTTTTAAGGGATATGCCGGGCATAGCTTCGCCGGGTGACTCACATAATGGGATGAATTATTTAGAACTTTTCCTGAATAAAAAGAGAAATAACTGCAGTTTTTATCGGTTAAGAATAAGTTTCAAACAACGGTTTTATTATTCAATAATTTATTATTTCTGATAAATTCAATTCTTGGTTGAATAAGGGAAGATCACCTGGTATGACTCTTACCCGCAGAGCTGTTCTGGGAGCAAGTAACGATATACCGCTCCCGGTGAGAATTTTTGATTTTTTCATAAACCTAGTATAAATAAAACCCACCCGCCATCTCATTTAATTTGAAAAGCAGTTGTAATAATCGGAGTATCTGTAATGATTATATCGTTAATGAAAATAAAGTAATATCTAATTATTGTCAATAGAATATCATTATCTAAGTATTGTTTCTTTGGTTGTCGGAGGATTATTTTTTTAGCTAAATTTGGCTGGATTCAAAGATTATATAAGGGTCCTGGTTGTCTGATTGGCTATTCTCCCGGCAAAGTTCAAACCAGTTGAAGAATTTATTGTAAACTATTTTGAAAATAATTAACTGTCAAACATTATTAACAAGTACCATATTAATGGTCGCTGAGTTACCTCCTTTGTTAAACTGGATTTCCATCCATACCTCATCCCCCAAAGCGCCATCCCCCCTGACGGTTTCCACCCTATCTAAAAGTTCCCCATCTCAAATATTATCAGGGTAACTACCGCTGCTATAGGTGCCCAGATCCTGAAGTTCTTTGTATTGAATATGAGTACTGTTGCCAGTATCCAGACTGCAAGCAATAGAATGGAGGAAAGAGGGAACATCGCTGTCAGAGGTATAATTGTTTTCCCGACAGATCCGAATTTATAGGTTATCCTGACAGGATTGAAAACGAATACATTCGATATTACAAAGATCAGCGTAAAAATCTCAATCTTTTTTAGCTTACCGGGTACCTTGTAATATTCCAGTCCTGTTCTTACAGCAAGCAGGATTGCTCCCAGCAAGGTAATTAAATAAAAAATGCTTATTGAGGAAGGTATCTTGCCGTAATAAGTTAAATTCACCGGTTTGTTGTTCGGAGGTATACTATAAGATTTATTTTTATAATTCAGCTTTATATAGTATTCTGCCTTTGTCCGGGGTATGTCGTATGGTACTTTCCCGGTAATTATTCCTGCGCTGTCCTGCAGATCCGCACTATTCCAGTTCTGTGCGTTATCAAACTTCCAGTAGACTTTCCCCTCAAGGCTGTCGATTTCAGATCTGAGAAGGAATTTATAATCGTCATTTCCATAGTAGGTTTTATCCAGTTTGTACCCGATCTCTTTTCCCTCGATTCCGAATGAACCCGATATCGGGTAGTCGCTGCTTAGCCTGCTTTGCATAAAGCCCGCAATGAATGTAATAACCGCTGCGGCTGTCCACAGAATAATACTTTGTTTCATCGTTTCCTGATTAATGAGTATTTACAAACTTAGGAAAAAAAGTTGATCATTCGTAAATCGAATCAGGAATAGAACCCTTTGCCCCGCCGGGATAAATCCGTGGTTCGTCACCACTCCATTATTCCCTGACTCCACTATTCCACCGGATAACCACAAGTGACTATGGAATAACAATGTATATTTTTATTTCATTCCCGATCATGCTAAATTATTACATCAATTAAACGGATTCCCGGGGTCTTTCATCCTTGATTTATCAAAAGTCTTTCGGCCATCTTTCGGCCATCAAACGGCCATCAAACGGCCTCCAACTACGGGATTACTTCGGGCAAATGCCGTCTCCATACCTCATTCACTCCCTATCAATCATCCAAAATACGCACTTCATACCCATTGAACAACTCTTTTTGTATATTAATTAAATACGTTAAAATGAGTTGATCTGATGAAATTAGAAGTTAAAATATTATTGACTCCTGAAGAGATTGCAGAACGGATTTCACTTGACATTGCATCCCTGGTGAAAGGTAACGCAGAAAATAATAAGGAGACATTCATTTCCCTTTCAGGAGGAAATACTCCGAAAATATTATTCAGGAAAATGTCTGAAGGCTTCAGGGATAAAATCAAATGGGATAAGCTCCATTTATTCTGGGGCGATGAACGGTGCGTACCTCCCGATGATGAGGAGAGCAACTTTGGAATGGCAAAAGAATATTTGCTGAATAACATAGATATCCCCGAAAAGAATATTCACAGGATCAGGGGAGAAGATGATCCCGGTAAAGAAGCTGCTCGTATCGCTGCTGAAATTAACTCAATCGTACCGGAGACTGATGGTCTTGCAAGGTTTGATTTGAATATTCTGGGACTCGGTGAAGATGGCCATACTGCATCGCTCTTTCCCGGCAAAAAGCTGAAAAACATAGCAGAAAATACTACCGGCGTGGCTGTACATCCGGAAACCTCACAGAAAAGAATATCACTCACCCTGGAGGTGATAAATAATTCAAAGCAGAATATGTTTATGGTAACCGGTGAGAAAAAGGCTGATATTATATATGAAATAATGAGCAGAAAAGATGCGGGTAAACGTTATCCTGCCGGTAAAGTACGGGCTGTCGAAATTCTTAAGTGGTACCTCGATGAAGAAGCAGCGTCTAAAATTAAAAGACCCTGAAGATGGGAAGGTGGTTTCCGGAAAAAAGTCGAAATGACAGGGTTACTTTTTAGTCAACCCCCTTAAGTATTATCCTAACCAGAATGAAAATCTGACAGGGGATACTAACCCTGACTTCTACTTAAAGACACCCGATTCACTTCGGCACCAGCCGCTTCGCGGTTCGCCCGATACTCCGCTGCTCCATCCTCCAACACTCCGTTTAGAACGAAGTACCGACCTTCAATCTCAAATTGGCAAAGATGGATATTACAGTCAGGTTTCCTTTGGCGTCGTTGGAAATTGTAACCGACGGTCCAATTGCAAAAGCACTGAAAGCCCAGCTCTCGGCAATTTTCTGTACAAGCACTTCCAGGAGATATTGATCCTGCCTTACATCGCTATCGAACATTGCATCGAATCTGAAATCAAAAGTGCTTCCTGCAAGAGAAAGTTCTCTTCCCGCATATCCTATGTGCCATTCATTTAGGAACCTGGCACCGTAAACTTTTCCTCTTGTCGATCCAAGTAAGCTTACGGGGTAACGGAACTCGAAATTATAGTATTGGCCGCTGAGGATTTTTGAATGATAATTCAATGTGTCGTAAGCAGCCCATTCTTTCTTCTGCTGGTCGCTTGGTGTAGCCAGTACATCTGTGTAGCCGAATTCAAAAAAGTTGCCGAAAGGAACCACGTAGGAAATATGAAATCCCGCGGTTGCATAAAGGTTATGCACCTTATTGCTGAATCTGAGTTTGGGTAAGGCATCTATAGGTCCGAATGCACCGCCCGTTACACCAAGGATATGAAAATTACCTTCAACATAATTTGTCTCGCCGGGACCCGAATATTCGGTGCCGATCCCGAATGACAAACCAATGTCATTTTTCAAAGGTATTCCGAATCTCTCTCCGCCGAATAGCTGAAAGAACGGATTTATATATGACATTGTAGAGGAGATCTGCAGCTTTGTCGGAGGATTAATAATTTTATTTAACCTGATTTTTTCAAACACGCGTGTAAATACACTGCCGTAATTGATATTTTCTTCGAGATTAATTTTAAACGGATATGTAACAACCTTAGCCCTTGTTTCCGGCTTAAGTGCCAGGAAAGGGTAGAGGTTGCCTTTTATTGCGATTGTCTGATTGTTTGCATCCCTTAAATCAACGATGATTTCGGCTTTAGGATCGGGAGGGTCTATAAATAATTCTGTCTGTATCTGGATAAAGAGACTATCGTCAAGAGGTTCCATCTGGTAGTAGTTGACAGGTTCTTCTTCCTGGGCATACAGCGAACTGCCGGCATAAAATAAAGTAAATATACAGGCCAGAAGAAGCAGTAATTTAAAGTTTAGCATAAAGTAGTTCCGATGAATTTGTTATTTAGAAAAATCAGTGAAATAGAAGGAGTCTCCTACCTGTACCCTATCCTTTGATCTTTCATCCACTACTGTGAAGAAGAAATTTACTTTATATCTTCCATCTGCTTCCCTCAGGTTTCCAAATTTGTCGAGCCACTCGTCAAATCTGTTTTCGTTAGATGCTATCTTTAATGACACATTATAAACGGGATTTCCCTTGGTATCTTTTAATGGACCTGATACTGAAATAGGACCATTCCATGATACTTTTAACTGTTCGGGACGTTCGTCCACTATTGTAACGGTAAAGACCGTTATCCTCTGTAGGTCTTGAACATAAATATCTGAATTGTTCATTTTTGTTGTAACGCGGTTGATCTTTATTTCCGGAGGCCGGTTAGGCACGACTTTTATCCTGTCTTCCTGGCTCCCGTACTTGGCAATAACTTCTGTCTGGTTTGTCAGGTCAAAAGTCTTTTCCTGTCCCGGCGGGATGACAACTATGGGTTTGCTCATGTCATTCGGGTCGTATATGGAGGTAGACACGCCGCCCGTGTTTGATGCTTTGTTCCAGGTGTATTGAATAAAAGTCTGCTTTAATGAAATCGGCGACTGCAGTACTTCCTGTTCCTTTACTACAGGTTTCTCTTCCGGTTTTTTCTCCGGCGGGGTATCTTTTATCTTCTGCGTCAGATCCTTCATTTTGGTGTTCAGGGATGCTAGTCTCTCTTTTAACGCCGCATTTTCCTCAAGGGCATTTTCTTCAACTTTAACATCGAATTTTATTCCCTGTGCGGTAAGAGAATCCAGAAGAACCATCAGTGAATCGCGGACACTCTTATCAACCACTTCGTCTTTCAGAACAACCCTGTTTAAATCAAGATCGGCGCCTTTGAGCGCAAGCACGGTGATTACAAAAATATAAAGCACCTGGTATATAATAAATTTACTATCCCTGTTTTTCTGAACCATAATTTCACAC
Source organism: uncultured Ignavibacteria bacterium (assembly GCA_963832715.1). Classification (GTDB taxonomy): domain Bacteria; phylum Bacteroidota; class Ignavibacteria; order Ignavibacteriales; family Ignavibacteriaceae; genus DATFVA01. The sequence goes on from CAWHVB010000010.1 coordinate 104,968, forward strand.
TCACTTTTTAACGACTATTGCTTCAAGATGTTTTAGTCCCTCACGGGTTTTCTCATCACCAAGGGTGATTGAGGCCTTCTGAATTGAATCTGCCAGCGATCTGAGCTGTTCGACTTTCTCAGGACTGATCCCCTGTATATTGTTTATCTTCTGCAGGATCTCATGCACTGAACTGAAGTTTGCAACCAGCGTTTCACTCAACACTGAGGTCTGTTCAAGAAGCATTTTGTAAGTTTCCATGTCTTTTACAGAGAACTCTATACCCCTTCCGCCTGATCCGGGTGCGCTTAATTGTTTAATAAGATTTTTTGAATTCTCTACCTGTATTCTGGAGAAATATCTTTCTTTCATATCCTGGACGTGAGTTACAACGTTCTGGAACTCTACTCCGAGCTGATCTAGTACCGGCTCGAATAATTTACCCAGGGCCAAAACAATTAAAGCTTTTATTTCAAAGGGAACGGATAATCCTAAAAAGATTTCCTCGCCAAGTTTAATACTTATTAGAAGTATCGCGGCTCCTATCAGGGGCAGGGCAGTTGAAATACTGTCGATAACGCTCTGATAACTGGTGATAATGCGGTCAATAGTTTCGGATACGGGACTCCTTAATACTTCCAGTTTTAATTTATTAAATGCCAGGAAAGCAAGGAACATAAACAATCCGTATATAACTATCGGAAGCCACCAAAAACTGAATGGTTCTACTATTTCCTGGGCCGGCTGCCAGGTTGGGAATAGTGCCTTTCCAAGATTTAATAGATACGTTTCCAAGAATGGGGACGTAAGACAAATCTAAGAAAAACGATAAAATTAAAGCGACAAAAGAGATGATGGCAGGTTTGACGATCACGGAAAATTTTATCCGGGCTATTGCTCCCTCTTTGTAATTATCAAGCTCATCTTCTAATCCGTTCTTAGCATATAAATCGGATGTTCCTGTCAGGTTCTTATCAGTGGGTCTCGCGATAGTTTCTGCTTTTAGCATCTATTACCTCTGGGTCTTAATTCTTAAAATTGACTTTTTATTCTTGATCATTTTCGTTAAAAATTCAGCATTTCCTTGGGTAGAAAAATTTGATGTACTACTTTAAGACAATTATTGTACCAAAATCTTAAAATAGTATAATTCCACATCCGTTCCTGAATGGATAAAATAGTATGGAATATGCCCCCTTTAGGGACAGCTTTATGTAAGGTATTAAAATAACTCAACTAGAAAAGGGAAGATTTAGTGTAAATTATATTAAAATGAATAGCTTTTGAAATAGTTCGGAATAATATAATAATATTTACGTTTCAATGAGCAGGGAATCAGCAAAAATATTATACTCATCACATCCGGCAGCCGTTTCTTTTTTACTTAGTTCACGTAAATTTTACACTATATATATTTTAAATCAAAAAATCGGCAACACTGAAAAAAACAAATCTTCCATGTAATTTCAAGAGTATAATTGGTCTGCAATTCTGAGCTGTCCCAAATAAACTTAAAAGAAATTAAACAATTCCTCCTGCCTTACTTTGAGTTCCCCCATTATACAAAAGGATGTTTATTGGTGATCTATAAAAACTGCCTGGAATTCCTCATCTTCTGGAGGTTAATTTGTGTTCATATTTGTGAACGTGCGCGGTGGCTGACCTGTCCCGGCTTTCTTTAAAAATCAGGTCGGGAGTCTCCCGCCTGTTTTTAGATTGGGCGGGATGTTGAGTCCTCGAAATCCCGCTCATATTTAATTTATTTTCTGCATCGGGACGCGCTCTGCGGGATATCGAAGCCACCAATCTTGTGTAAAATACGCACTTTTGCAGAGCATGTTTATTTCCTGTCCCGACGATAAAGCTAAAAAAAATAAAAAAAGAAGGACTCGTTCTTGTGCCTTCTTCCGCTAAGCGGAATAAAAAGAAATAAATACCAATGTAGGTTAAGAAGCCCCCATATTATTAAGAATAATGTAAGTGATTCATTTATTTTGGACAGGTATGCTGCAATTAGTAAATTTCAGTAATACATAAAAAAGGATTAGATGTTATCGAACCCCAGCCTGCTTGAAATAAATACCCGTGTGTGGATAAAACAGTTCACTCCCGGGGCTCGTCTTTCGGAAATCGGTAATTCGTTTATTGATGATATTAAATCAAAGGGGATTGAGATCCTTTGGCTTATGGGAGTTTGGGAAACAAGTGAGGCCCTGGCAAAAAAATGCTGTTTCGGGATAAATCTGGTACCCGGATATTTAAAAGCTTTGAGCGACTGGAAGAAAGATGATGTCATCGGCTCTCCTTTCGCTATTGACGATTATGTGCTTAGTCCTGCACTTGGTGAGTTGGACGACCTGCTTCGCTTAAAGGAAAAGCTCAATAAAAATAATATAAAGCTGTTCCTGGATTTTATCCCTAACCATTTCGGAGCCGATTCATCGCTGATAAAATCAAACCCTCAGATCTTTCTGCAGACCGATAGGGAATCTTTCGTTAAAGATCCTTATGCTTTTTTCGAGTCGGATGCCGGGAAACCTGTTTATATTGCTCACGGGAGAGATCCATTTTTTTCGCCATGGACCGACACAGCGCAGATAAATTATTTCGAACCTCTTGCCCGTCAATTAATGATTCAAAAGCTGATCAAAATTGCCTCAGCAGCAGACGGCGTTCGGTGCGATATGGCGATGCTTCCGCTTAATAATGTTTTTCAGAATACCTGGATGGGCGTGCTGAGCAAATCGGGATATACTAAACCTGCAGAAGAATTCTGGACAGAAGCTATCCGTAAAACCAGGGAGAAGTTCCCCGGGTTCCTCTTTATGGCTGAAGCGTATTGGGGACTCGAGTGGCAGCTTCAACAGCTTGGATTTGACTATACTTATGATAAAACACTTACCGACCGCCTCTCAGAGAGTGATCTGCAGGGAATTAAAGCTCACCTCCAGGCAGATAAGGACTTTCAACGGAAGAGTGTCCGTTTTATAGAAAATCACGATGAAGAGAGAGCCATTTCTAAGTTCGGGAGATATAAATCTCTTGCCGCTGCAGTTGTTATAAGTACTATTCAGGGGGTAAGGTTTTATTTTGAAGGACAGTTTGAAGGACGAAAGACTAAACTTCCTGTGCAGCTCGGCAGGCAGCCCGAAGAGAAACCCTCGCGGCAGATCCTTAAATTTTATGAGGACCTCCTTAACATATCCAAAACAGAAATTTTCAAATCGGGCGAATGGACTCTTCTTAATCCTGTCCAGGCTGATCCGGTTAATAATACCAGCGAAAATTTCCTGGCGTGGCAGTGGAAACTTAATAATGAATTAAGGATTGTAATTATAAATTATTCGCATTCTACTTCGCAGTGCAGACTAAAAATGGATCTTACTACTGAAAAGGATGTGATCCATCTTGATGACCTTATGACCCGTACAATCTATAAACGCTCGGTAAAAGAAATAAGCTCCCCGGGTCTGTTCATTGAACTGAAAGGCTACCAGAGCCATATTTTTGCAGTAGAACTCTGAGAGGAATAGGTGTGCGGATTTCCAATTATTATTAGACTGTTGGAGAACCTCCATAAACTATTTTAACTTCTGCTGATTCCGTTCCGTTCAATTAACTCAGTCATTTTATTATTATTCCCCGATGCCTGCAGCCATTTTCTTAAATCTTCTTCGGTATCGATATCGATTAATTCAGGAAGGATAAACCGGCTTAGGTTTTCTCTTCCGGCCTTCATAATCGTCTCACTTAATACCTGCTCACTGCTCCACTTAATATCATCAAATAGATATGGGTAGAATTTATCCATACCCAAAAGGTAATACCCGCCGTCGTTTGAAGGTCCCAAAACTATATTGTTCATCGCTAAATTCTCAAATGATTTAACTATCAGTGCGGTATCAATTTCAGGACAATCGGTTCCTGTTATTATAACTTTTTGGTAACCATCATTAAATAAAATCCGGAATGAATTTTTCATTCTTTCTCCGAGATCCTTCCCCTTCTGGAGATGCAAATGGAATCTTCCGTTCACCCAGTTTCTTATAGGTCCCTCTTCTGCATCACCCGTATAAAAAAGATGCAGATCATAATCATTCTCCGGAAGTGCAAGACAAACTTCGAATGTATGTTCAGCCATAAGCTTGTAAAAATCAGCGGCAAATTCAGGACTTAAAGTAAGGCCGAGTCGTGTCTTTACTTTTCCTTGTACAGGATATTTCGCAAAAACTATTACAGCATTCATTTTAATCTGCAAACAGCTCGTTAAAAATTGTTTTAAGAATTATAGTGCCTGCCATAATTGAACCCTTTACGGTTCCGCTGACTTTTGACTTGCCTATTCTCTTCCTATAGCTCACAGGAACTTCTTTTATTTTTAAGTTATGCTTTATGGCTTTGATCTGCATTTCAACTGTCCATCCGTACCAGTGATCTTTCATTTCAAGCTGAAGAAGCTTATCAAATCTGATAGCCCTGAAAGGCCCCAGGTCCGTGTATTTAACTCTCCAGAAGAAATTAATCAGGTATCCTGAGAGTATATTTCCAAACCTTGAATGGAAAGGCATCGAGCCTGCTTCCCTATTGCCTAAAATACGGCTCGCCGAGTACAAAATCATATCCCTCATTAAGGATAGGGTTCAGCAGCAAATGTATCTCTTCAGGAAAATCACTGTAATCTCCGTCGAGAAAAACCACGATATCTGTATTCTTATTTTTCAGATAGCTGATTCCCTTAAGACAGCTTGCCCCGTATCCCTGTATTGATTCGTTTAGAACAGTTGCCCCTGCTTCTGCGGCTTCCGCAATAGTATTATCAGAAGAGTTATTATTGACGACAACTACTTCTTTAACAAGTTCTTCCGGAATATCGCGGATAACTTTTGCAATTGAACTTTCTTCATTATAAGCAGGAATGATTACAGAAATAGTCATCAGAAATAACAATCAACAATTAAGAATTAACGTTTAGCAATTGGCAATTTACACTGCAGTAATTTAATTGAAACTTAAGCAGATTACCAATTGAGAATTTGGCAGCCCCCTTGCCTTTTCCCAGAAACAAACCCAATGAAAAATCCAAACAATTTTCCCGCTGATCCTTTGTATCCTCTAATCTACTTAACTTCTTCTCCTGCGCGGTTACTCCATTCTTCCCCCTGCCTAATTTCCGCTGGCTCTCTCAATCCACCGACTGACATTTTGTCAAATGTAGATCTTTTCAACACGCGAAAATCGCTTGTTTTCGCCATTTTCAAAGTGTCTCATATTGAGTCCTTCTCCGTTCCTTCTCCGTCCATTCTCCGTGATTAATCCGTTCCCAATAACAGCGACTGACATTTTGTCAGTACTGTAAAATTATTCTACACAAAATTAAGCTATTCGCTTAACTCGTGACGTAATAATTTTTTCATCAATCCGATACAAATCTTTTGTTATCTTTGTTGAATGAGCAATACAAAGCTAAGAGGCAGAGGCGCACAATTTAATCCCGGAAACCGTTTTGAAAAACTCTCAATAGAAGATTTCAAACCGGATGAACTGGATAATTTTGCCGAAGAAGAGGATGAAAAGAAGATTCCTACTCAGTTTTTCAGGGATGAATCAAAATCTGTAATAGCTAAGAATGACAGCTACGATGTTGGATTTGAGTATTCTTTTAATCCCTACCGGGGCTGTGAACATGGACGCATTTACTGCTATGCGCGCCCTTCTCACGAATTTCTGGGATTTTCATCCGGTACCGATTTTGAATCAAAAATAATGATTAAAAAAGATGCCCCGAAACTTCTGGAGGCGGAATTCAAGAAAAAGAGCTATAAGCCGGATTTCATAATGTTCAGCGGGAATACCGACTGCTATCAGCCTGTTGAACGTCAGCTCCGGATAACCCGGGAAACTCTCAAAGTTTGCTTAAAATATAGGAACCCTGTTTCTATAATTACTAAAAACGCTCTGATTCAGAGAGATATGGATATCCTGAAGGAGATGGCGGAATTAAATCTTGTATCTGTATGTTTATCGGTTACAACTCTCGACAAAGACCTTGCCCGTAAGATGGAGCCGAGAACTTCTTCACCGGAACGGAGACTTGAAACAATAGAAAAATTTTCAAAAGCAGGTATTCCTGTCGGTGTTAATATTGCTCCTGTTATTCCCGGTCTTAACGATGAGGAGATCCCTTCAATCCTTAAAGAAGCTGCATCGCGGGGAGCCCAATTTGCAGGACATATTATGCTGAGATTGCCTTATGCTGTGAAAGACTTATTTTTGCAGTGGCTTAAAAAGGAATTCCCGGATCGTGAGAATAAAATAGTTAATAAAATAAAAGAAATGAGAGACGGGAAACTTAATGAATATGAGTTCGGCACAAGGTTCTCAGGCAAAGGAGAACTTGCAGAAACTATACATACATTGTTTGAACTGAGTAGTAAGAAATACGGACTAAATAATAAAAAAATAATTTTAAGAAAAGATCTGTTCAGGAAATCTGCTGACCAGATTGAGCTGTTTTGATCCTGAAACTATTAATAATTAAAATCATCTTATAAGCTGGAATATGGCACAAAAGAAAAACAAACAAAAACCACGACAAATAGGAAAGACAACTGTAAATCAGAAGAAACCCTTCATAGATCCGAGGTATAAAAACACTGTATGGACGGTTGTCATTTTAATAATTCTTGTAATATTTTTTATTGTAAATAATACAAGGAGTGTGCCGGAACATGGACCATATCCGCCGGGATTCAATCCGCAGAAGGCAGAAAAGATTTTAAACAAAACTCAATGATACTGAAGGGAAATAATATGAAAAAAGTATTTGGATTAGTTCTGATTTTATTTTTTTCTGCAGCAGTAATGGGCTGTCAGAAGGAAAATGAAGCTAAAACCACAGCAGATGTTGGGAATAATTCAGCTGTGCAGGGAGATGAGAATAAAGCTCCCGATTTCACACTGTCGAATTTAAAAGGCGAAGATGTAAGTTTATCAGATTATAAAGGTAAAGTCGTCATTATCGATTTCTGGGCAACATGGTGTCCCCCCTGCAGAAAAGGAATTCCCGATCTTATATCGCTGCAGGATCAATACAAAGATAAAGTTGCAGTAATCGGAATTTCGCTTGACAGGGAAAATACAAAAGCAGGCGTTCCCGATTTCGTAGATAAAATGGGAATAAATTATCCTGTGGTTTTTTTCAATGACCAGGTGATAAATGATTTCGGCGGAGTATCTGCTATACCGACTACATTTATTATTGATCAGAAGGGAAATATCGTAAAGAAAATAATCGGTCTTTACCCTAAGAGTGAATACGAACAGGTAGTAAAAGAACTGGTTAAAAAGTCATAATGGGAATTTGAGAACCTGGCGAATTTTTTGGAGAATTGATTCCCAATTAATTCGCCTGATTCTCTAATCAATCCGCTAAATTCGCAAAACTTGCCTGCCGATAGGAGTTCAGCTCAATTCAATCCCTACTTCCTGAACAAATAAATAATCAAACTGATAAGCAGACTCAGCAGTATTGATGTAACAATCGGAAAATAAAAAGTAAAATTCTTTCGCTTTATATAAATATCTCCCGGCAGCTTTCCGAGGAAAGGGATCTTATCTCCAAAGAAAAACAATATTCCCAGAACGAGTATAAAAATACCCGCGTAAATCATTATTCTGCCTATTTGATGGAATTCCGGTACCATAATATTATAAACGTATTTGCAAATACAGCCTCTTCCGATTAATCGCATTGAAGCAGGCACGTAGCTCAGTTCTCTGAACTGAGCAAAAAGAATTTTATCAACTTATACCATCTGAAAACTCAGGTCACCAGACCTAAAGTACACAAATTTTATTTTAAGTATAAAATTCAGAACACCAGGTTTATTCCATATCAAACAATTTAATTAAATTATATATATCTTATTTTATTAATTGTATGAGTAATATGGATACTGAAAATAAACCAAGAATACTAATCACAGAAGATGACTCGGAAAATCAGCGTTTTTTGCGAATGTTCCTTCAAAAAAGCTTCATAACAGATATCTGCGATTCTGAGGATACTTTTTATGAAAATCTTAAAAATCACGAATATGATGTGATCTTAATGGATATTTCTCTCAAAGGTAACAAGAACGGACTGGAACTTACCAGGGAACTCAAGGCTGATCCGGCTTTCAGGAATATCCCTATTGTTTGCCTGACAGCACACGCTTTTAAGAAGGATATTGAAAATGCTGTAAATGCGGGAGTAGATATATTTCTTACAAAACCGGTGGATAACCACGTTCTTATGAGAACTCTTTTGGATGCAGCCGACAATAAAAAAGGGGATGAAAAGTGAAACTGAGAATTAAAACTTTCCCGGACTTCGGACTCCTCGTTATCAGGATAGTTTTGGGCTTCAGCTATGTAATAGTACACGGCGGAACAAAACTCTTTGCAGGTCCGGTGCTTTGGACAAAGATAGGTTCTGCTGTTGGATACCTCGGCATAAACTTTTCCTATGTTGTCTGGGGATTCCTGGCTTCCTGTGCTGAGTTCTTTGGAGGATTATTGATACTTCTCGGCTTGTTTTTCCGTCCCGCAGCTGTGTTGATAATAATTACAATGTTTGTGGCAGCCAGTAAAGGATTTGGCAGCGGGGGACCTCTGAGTTCCATTGCCTACCCCCTCGAACTGGGAATAACTATCCTCGGTTTATTTTTAACCGGCCCCGGAAAATACAGCCTCGATTATCACCTCTTCGGCCGCCGGTAAAGCTCCCCTAACCCAAGTCTCCCGCCCTGAGACTCATATCCGAGCATTGATCCCCGGCCTCAACCAATTATTTAATCGCGACCTCTGAGATTAAAACTAACCCAATGAAAAATCTAAAAAATTTGAATTTGTGACTGCTAACCCTCTTCTCTTCTCATCTTCTTACCTTCTCCCCCCGCACCTCTGCGCCTCCGCGGTGAACCCTCCCTAAATCATCACTTCAACAAAATCATCTTCTTTATATCCGAGAAAACCGGAATATTTTTTTCATTCTTCACCATTATCTGGTAGATATACACTCCGCTTGCTAAACTGCTGACTTCCGACCTCAGGCTTCCGACTTCTTGAGTCCGTTCCACGGACGAAATCCCGCCACGCGGGACGTTCTCCGAATTCCCGCCTCTGAACTCTACCTCATAATATCCTGCTTCCTGATAACGATTTACCAGCGTTTCAACCAATTCGCCCTTTATATCATAAATATAAAGCTTTACATACCCTCTTTCTTTCAACCTGTACCCGATTTTCGTCGAAGGATTAAAAGGATTTGGATAATTTTGGAAAAGCTTGTAATTGTTAATTGTTAATTCTTCATTGTTAATTGTTCCCGTCAGGAACACGTGCAGTTCTTCCGATGGCCCAGATTCATTACCCTGATTGTCTACTGCAGTAATTTTATAGTAAAGATCAGTTATTCCCGGAGGAATTATATGAGAATAAAATGTATCGGGAATTGATGCAGCAAGTGTCGCTGAGTCTGCTGTAAAGTTTTCCGTTGTATCCCGGTAAAGGTTATAATGATTAAAATCAGCTTCTGTGTTCTTATTCCATTTAAGGTGAATATAATTTGAGTCCACTGCTGCAGAAAGATTTACTGGTATACGGGGAGGTAGGTCGGTATATTGGTACCTTTCTCCAAATAGACCTCCGTATAACCCGATATCACTTCTGGATCCATCTTTATCAAGAATAGCAGGATCTCCTCTGTCAATTAAAGGGGAGAACATCTGAAGGTGAAAATCCAGCTCACCCTGTGTGCTGTCATCATTTACTACCATCGGGAACCGATAACTATTTGTTGTATCTGTATTTGTAAATCCTGAATAATTGCTGCTATTATCCCAGAGACAATTGTACTTTACAGTTGGCGGGCCATAACCAGTCCATTTCTTTATTCCTCTAACCGCATTAGTAATAATGTTATTCTCTATTACATTATCAGGTCCTGCGACAAGTGCAGTCCCAATTTCACCTCCTATGTAGTTGTTATGAAACTGAAGAAACTGGATACCCTCATTATCGACACCATTACCAAGCCCAAATATCAGATTATTATAGATCTTAGCGGTATCGGTATAGCTTAAACCCATAGCGGCACCAACATTGAGTAATATAGTATTATTTGATATTATCGGACTTGCACCGAAGGATTTATATATGCCATATGCATTTGTTACATATATTAGATTTGAATCGATTACGGGTTTGTAAGAGTAATTAAATGCACCAATACGAATGTCAGCAACCGAGTTGTCGATATCGGTATAAATGAAGTTTTTTATTATTTTCGAATTTGAATTAAATATGTCCATCCCGATGAAAACATTATTACATATATTTTTATATACGGTGAAGTCCGTAAAACCATAATAGGTGGCATCTATCATAATACCTATTTCAGCATTACTGATTTTATTCAATTCTACTAAACTGTTAATGCTACCTTCACCTGCAATCCCCCATCCAAGACTCGAGTTAGCATATACCAAAATATTAAAGCCTTTTAGCAGACAGTTATCTTTAATCTCAATTGAAATTAAATCCGCTGAGTTTATCAATGCCCGCGTGTCTATTACACAGCTATCCATTCCAGCCCCGATAAGTGATAATCCCCGTATCATTACTACCTGCTCTTCATAAACTCCGTTTGCTACAAAAATGGTATCCCCGAATGATGAAATATTTATCGCACTCATAATGGAATCTGCTGCAGTTTCCCAGGTGAGATAGGGCGGTGAATTGCTGCCGGAATGACTGACATAGCGGACTTCAGCAAAAGAAATATGAATAGTAAAAAATGATAAAACCAAAATAAGAGAGTATCTAAGCTGCCCCATAGAATCAGCCTTAATGTAATAATATAAATTAAAAATAAGGTATGAACGTATCAGTAGCAAGGACGATTTGTCTTGCTGCCGTAGCTCAAGCTTCCCAGCCTGGAGGATTTATCCCGCCGATAGGCGGATGGAGAAAGCTTAACCAAGCCAATTATTCAGATTTCTGAAATAATAAACCCCTCATATTATTCGTCTAATCATCTTATCTTCTCATCTTCTTATCCTCTAAACATTGAGCAACCCTGCATGAATCGCCGCGAGCTTCAGCTCGTGGATCCCATCAAAAATAGAATCACGGCTTTAGCCATTCATTCAAGGTCAACGGTTGTTACCCCACCTGAGACTTACCGGAAAAACCAACCCAATGAAAAATCCAAAAAATTTTCGATATGTTGAGTCCGGTTATTCCGGACGAAATCCCGGTCCCGACTGATTGAGTCCGGTTCTTCCAACGAAATCCGGCTCTGCCGGAACTATGAATGACAATTAAATTACCACCGAATGACCCCTTCAGACTCCCGCACAACTTTCCACCCTCTTACCCTCCTCACGCTTCCGCGATTAAAACCAACCCAATGAAAAATCAAAAAATTCTGAATTTGTAACTGCTAACCCTCTAATCCTCTTCTCTTCTCATCTTCTCAGACTCTCCCTCCGCTGTAGTCTCCCCTTAATTTCACCACTCCAACCTCCACCACTCTACTATTCCATCAAAAGCCCCCATCCCATCCTTCTACATCCCCGTTCTCAAAAACCTCGGCTCTTCCAGAGTAAGTATAATTGAAATCCTATGCGTATCCGGCAGCCTGTCGATTTCTGCCATATTAAACCTGGCAAAAGAGTAATCGATATTAAGTTTCGGCAGCTTTATTCCGGCACCCACTGTAAACTGCTTAACATCATTATAACCTGCTCTTACGGAAAAAAGATTATTGTAGTTAAATTCGAATCCTCCGTGCATATCAAAGCTGACAGGACCTGCGTGGAAGGTTGATGCATACTGCCTGTTCTCAAATCTTACATCGAAATCGAGAGCCGGAGTGAATACTCCGTTCAATATATGAAGACCATATGCAGCGCCGATCTTGGCGGTGGGCGAAATTAATTCATTGAGACCGGTATTCCAGGCAACCAGTGTTGTTGTAATATCCTGGACGTTTGCGCCTACCGAGAAATTTTCAAAAGGTAAATAAATAGCCCCTACATCAAAGCCTACGCCTGTTGCGCCAAACTCAGCAATATCTCTTCTTATGATTTTAATGCTTGCACCGTAATAAAAATCTTCTGAATGTTTTTTTGCAAAACTTAGATAAAAGGCCCAGTCCTGATCGCTGAATTCGGTGATCTTTGAATAGTTCAGCCTTGCATATTGATCATCAATGAAACTTGGATCTGTGATAGTTACGCCGGGATTTCGTCCGTCTTCAAGCGCCTGTCTCGTATCGGGTATACCGTCTATTCCAAGTCTCATTACACTTAAGCTGAACGTCATATCAGTATCCCAGGGAATTGCAACGGCAGCATAATCGTAATTGACTAGGTTGCCGAATCTCTCATCGTGCATCAAAGCTATTTGAGGATAATTGACCTGCACAAGTCCCGCCGGGTTGTAGTATCCGGCAGTAATATCATTAGCAACAGCGACAAATGCTCCGCCCATTGCCAGCGGTCTTCCTCCAACCCCTATTGCCATAAATTCACCGGCATATTTTCCTATAACTGTCTGAGCACTTAATTGGGGCAGGAAAAGAAATATCGAAAGAATTGCAAAAGTGATTTTTTTAGTCATAAGATAGGTAGAAACCTTTTAGTTGATGTAAAATCGTGGCAAAAGATGGATATTTTGATTTTGAAAGTCAAGGCTAATTTACGTAGAAACCTAATAAATACCCGCTTTGGCTTATGTATGTGGGCCGGGTGAAGTTAAAGAGTTAAAGCCCTCGCAGCGCCATTCATTGCGAGTACTCTCATTCCTCGTGCACTTTACAAAATGAGATTTCTGCAATATATTCACAGAGTACAAAGATTAAATTATCTGCAGGGAGAGTAAAAATGAGAGGGAAAAAGTATTTCTTAATTATAGCCGGGTCGCTTGCTCTTTTCTTTAGCGGATGCTATACTGTTGAGCAGACTATCTACCTTCAGGATGTGAAGGTTTCGGGACCATTAAATCAGCCGCCTCTTCAGGTAACTACTCATAATAAAACTGCTTTTACAGTTACTCCTAAATTGTCATTTAACGGAAGGCAGTATATTTCCGGAAATGTTGAAAGTCATACAGATGTTAATGAAAACGGCATCTACCAGATCGACACTGTTCATAATTCTGATGGAACCAGCACCTACAAAATATCAGATGCAAATAATCGGGCTTATAGCGGCGATAACCTTAGATGGGATATGCCGAAGGTCAGTGCGGGCATTGATATGGACATCCAGCTTTCCAGTTCGTTTGCGCTTACAGGCGGGTTGTCTTATTCGGGAGATCAGAACCACGATTACTTCGGAGGGACAGTAGGGATCGGGTTCTTTAAATTAAGAGAAAACGGCGCTATGCGTTTTGATGCCGGAATTATTTGGCAGAATCTTTATTATGATGCTTCAACAGTTGTAGTAAGTGAGGTTAAAAACCTCTGGTCAGGTTATACTAATACCGATATTTCTTTCTTCAGAGATAAGGAGCAATCGCGTTCCTTCAATCCTTATTTTTCACTTACTTATAACTCGGCATATCCGGAATCGCCTGTAAACTTTTTACTCAGCCTGGGATTTTTTACACAGACAGTTGTATCATTCGAACCGACAACCTATAATCCAGAATATTATTTTTGGGGGAATACGGTTAAAGTGAATGATAAAAGAGGGGAGAGTATGGCTTCGTTTATTACTTTTACCCCGGGATTGATTTTAACCCTCGGACCTGAAGGAGAGATAGTTGCCGGCGCCAGGATACTCCACGAAAATGTAATAGGAAATTCAAAGCAGTCGACTTTCATTTCCCCTGTATTGCAGTTTAATTTCCATCTTTAGTATTCAACTGCCTTCCTTCTGAATGAATGCCATTCTTAATCGGATTTATCCGGTTGATGATCTATCATTCCCGAGAATACTCACCTCTCCATTACTCCTTCCTGTTTACTTCACCTTCCCCTGGTTAGCCACTGCATTTGTCTTCTTCGCAATTTCATCCTGGTCGCCGAGGTAATAATGCTTGAGCGGCTTAAGATTTTCATCCAGCTCATAAACAAGCGGGATTCCTGTTGGGATATTCAAGCCTACGATCTCATCATCAGGTACGTTGTCAAGGTATTTTACAAGCGCACGAAGACTATTACCGTGTGCTGCAATTATTATTTTTTTTCCTTCTTTAATCGAAGGGGCAATCGTATTTTTCCAATAGGGCAGGAATCTGTCAACTGTATCCTTTAAACATTCTGTAAGAGGGATTTCTTTATCCGATAAATTTTTATAACGCGGATCTTTACCGGGATATCTTTCGTCATCTTTTTCCAGTGCAGGCGGCTGAATATCGTAGCTTCTTCTCCAGGTATGCACCTGCTCTTCTCCGAATTTTTTTGCCATTTCGGCCTTATTCAGTCCCTGCAGCGCACCATAATGTCTTTCATTAAGCCTCCATGATCTTTCGACAGGTATCCACATCAGGTCGAGTTTATCCAGCGTTATCCACAATGTTCTGATCGCTCTTTTTAAGACCGAGGTATATGCCATATCAAAGGAATAACCTTCCTTCAAAAGAACTTCACCCGCTTTATTTGCTTCTGTTAGTCCCTGTTCCGATAAATCCACATCCGTCCATCCCGTGAAGCGGTTCTCCTTATTCCAGGTGCTCTCGCCGTGACGTAATAAAACTAATTTGCTCATTTCTGCTCCGTTATTTCCGAATATATTATTAAGTACATATACTAAAATAATAAATACAGGAGTGTTAATTTATATTTGATATCATAAAGCATGATCTGCCGTAATCTTTTTTGCCGCCGAAAACCGGAGCACAAGGTACCCGGTAATTCCTGATATGAGCGATGCTATCAGAATACCCGTCTTCGCAATGTTCGTCAGATCTTCAGATGTAAAAGCCAGGTTGGTTATGAAGAGCGACATCGTAAAACCTATTCCTGCAAGTATGCCGGCTCCGAATATATGCT
This sequence comes from uncultured Ignavibacteria bacterium, assembly GCA_963832715.1. Taxonomy (GTDB): domain Bacteria; phylum Bacteroidota; class Ignavibacteria; order Ignavibacteriales; family Ignavibacteriaceae; genus DATFVA01. Next base: position 119,993 of record CAWHVB010000010.1, read on the forward strand.
TCCAGTTGACTTTTGAAGGAAGAGATGCAATGTTCAGCTTGACGGCAAGCCAGGAAAAGATAAATATGCCTGCCTGCTTTCCGATGAATAATCCGGCTATAATTCCAAGACTGACTTCATTGGCCAGGGAATTAAAGAAATCTTCCTGCAGAGGTACTCCCGCATTCGCCAGCGCGAATACAGGCATAATGAAAAAAGAGACCCAGGGATTAAGTGAATGTTCGAATCTCTGAAGGGGAGTGAGTACCTTACGGCAGCTGCTTTCAATCGTCTGTACGATGTCCTGCCGTTCTTCATTTGCAAGCACATCAGGACCTTCTTTCCCTTCACGGTCAAATTCCTCCAGCAGTTCCTTACCATTAACGAGGAACTCCTCAGTGTTGTACCTCGAAGTTGCAGGCACAACGAATGCAAGAAGAACTCCTGCAACCGTGGCGTGAATACCCGAAAGCAAAAATGCAATCCATAGTGCAAACCCAAGGATTGTATAGATAAGGAGATTTCTTACTCCGAGCCGGTTAGCTATGAGCAGAATGATAAAAATACCCGCTGCAGTAAATAATGCAGCCATCGATAATTCTGCTGTGTAAAAGAAGGCAATTACCAGCACTGCGCCTATATCATCCGCAATTGCCAGTGCAGTAATAAATATCTTAAGATTTACTGGTACATTAGAACCAAGCAGTGCCATCAGCCCTATTACAAATGCAATATCAGTAGCCATCGGAATTCCCCAGCCTGATTCTCCCGCTCCTCCGGTATTGAAGACCAGGTAAATAAGAGCAGGGAAGATCATCCCGCCCAATGCCGCTGCCCCAGGAAGAATTGCCTGGCGTGCGGTGGAAAGCTCGCCGACAAGAAATTCACGCTTAATTTCAAGTCCCACAACAAAAAAGAATACTGCCATGCAGTCCGTCATTAATCCAGTGGTGAAGACTATAGTCCAGCTTAAAATTCTCAACTCCGATGGAAATATTTGTATGCCACAAATGAAAGTAAGATTCCGACAGACCGGTATTTGCCCAGAGAAGTGCAATGACCGTACAAATGATCAGCAGGATTCCGCTGGATGCTTCTGCCTTGGTAAATTCTTTGAAGGGACGGATTAGTTTTTCAATCGGGGGAGTGGGATTACTAATTTTCATTCAAAATCCTAATAAATTTCATTATACAGACTTTAACATAAAATAAATCCCGTTAGTTCAAAGGATTTAATGATTAAAGCTGATCTGCTTCAGTTTCTTAACCATGTCTTTAAACATTTCCGGAACAACAGAAATTTTTTTCTTCTGATAGTCATAAAAAACTATTCCTGTTTTTGCTGAAGCACATTCCGTCGTGTCTTTATCATTAGTCACCCTGTAATAAAAATCGCATCCGGTGCCCGTAATGCCTGTTACAGAAACATGAAAAGTTAGAGTGTCGCCGTATACGACCTGCGATTTATATATTATTACCGAATCCACCATTATTATTCCGCAGCCCCCTGCATCGATCTCAGTCAGATTGATCTTATTCAGATACTGCACCCTTGCCTCATGTATCAAAGAGAGAAGTGCGTCATTCCCAAGATGATTTCCGTAATTAATGTCGGTTATGCGGACTGGTATTTTGGTCGAAAATTCAAATTTTTCGGGCATTTCAAGTTTTATTCTGCTCAGTTTAAACCTTTAATCTTTCTTTTTACTCAAATATAAAAAACAACGGATCCGGGTTAAAATTTTATCTCATATATCTTTCGTAAGAATTTTTAATAAACAAAATGACTAAATTAAATATTAACACAAGGAGCAATTAATGATGAAGCTATTAAAAGTACTATTTATTTTAACCGGCGTTTTCATTCCTATCCTTTTTACAGGATGTTCAAACTCAACTTCACCAAATGATAATCAGCAGACAGCTAACGATTTAACCAAGTCTTCAGTTGTTGAGACTGATATGGGTGTGCTTAATGCAGAAGGCGTTCCAATGCGGGACTGCGACGGTGTGTTTGCCCTCGGATGGAATGAATTATTCGGACCGATCAGATGGAATGATGAAACTAACGGACATGCAATGGGAGTAGTTTTCGGTGATTCAGTTCATCAGCGTCCTTTTATCAGAAGCGGTATTGATATCGGTACAATTTATATAAATTACAATAATGAGCAGATCCAGCTTGAAAAGAGAATTGGTCCCGACGGCGGAGTTTTCTATTCGTTATATCCCCGTTTCTTCGACGACGGCCATCTCGATTTTATTGCCGGGGCTGATTATGAATTCGAAATTACAGGGTCAGATAATTTTAGTCCGTTAAATTTTACTTTAACGGCTCCCCAGGCGCTTGTACATATAAATACTCCGGAAGAGGATTCTCTAATAAATCCGGCAAATGACCTTACACTTGAATGGTCAGGCGGTACTGCTGAAGATCCTATAGCTATCCGTCTGATGCCCTGCCGTCCTCCGGAACCTCCTCAGCGTGGTCCTCGTCATGGTGATGGAATGCAGCCGCCGATGCAGATTCCGCCGATGGGAGATCCGATCTTCATTCTTCTTGAACATAATCCCGGCACATATACTATTGCATCGTCAACTCTGCAGACGCTTATTTCTCAATCGGGAGCACATAAACTTGTATGCGTGGTTTCTCAGATAGATAAAAATGATGTGCAGCATGGCAGCAGGGATCTGAAGTTTGTTATGCACAACGGCGATAGCGTTTTGTTAAATGTTCAGCAGTAACAGAAAGATAACATCCTCACACTCAATCCGGGATCCGTTAATTTGGGTTCCGGATTTTTTTTGTACAGCGAAACGCTGTTTCGCCCCATGTAAGCGAAACGCTGTTTCGCTCCATGTACAGCGAAACGCTGTTTCACCCCCATGTACAGCGAAACGCTGTTTAGCTCCCATGTAAAGCGAAACGCTGTTTAGCCCCATGTAAAGCGAAACGCCAATTCGCTCCTGACAATGAAATCAATGCAAAACTAACACCGTTTCACTCATTCCAATCTTTTTCTAAACCGTAGTGAACTTGCGGTGAGTATAAATATCCCGATCCCTAACAAAGCCAGGGTTTCCGGAATCAGCTGGAATAACCCGTCGCCCTTCAATATAACTCCTCTCAGAATCGTAATATAGTACCTCAAAGGGATCAGGTAGGTTATTGCCTGGATCCATCCCGGCATATTTTCGATAGGGAATGCAAATCCCGAGAGAAAGTTCATTGGAAGGAGTACCCCGAACATTGCAACCATCATTGCCTGCTGCTGGGTCCTGGAAACAGTCGAAATGAATAATCCCAATCCCAGGGCTGAAAGAACATAAATAAACGAGGCAAACATCAGGAAGAAGAAGTCGCCTCTTATTGGAATACCGAACCAGTAGACCATTACTAGAGTAACTACCAGAACATCAATAAAACCGGTAACAACAAAAGGTATTGTCTTTCCGATAATAAGCTGCACAGGCTTAATGGGAGTTACAATTATCTGTTCAAGGGTGCCGATCTCCCGTTCCTTTACTATTCCCATTGCCATTAGCGTTGTAGCTATTATAGTAAGAAGCAGACCCATAATACCCGGCAGCATAAACACTCTTGTCTTAAGCTCGGGATTGTACCATACCCTGAGTTCGGGATTAAGGTTAACAGCAGCAAACGGCTGCATACCGGATTTCTTCATAGCCTTAACGAGGATATTCTGCGAGTAGCTTGAAACCACTACAGTAACATAACCAAAAGCGATAGATGCTTTGTTGCCGTCCGACCCGTCGAACAGTGTTTGTACTTCAACCTGTTCGCCTCGCTGGATCTTCTTTTCAAAATCTTTAGGAATTACCAGGGCCCATAGAACATCCCCCTTATTTATGTAATTCATAACTCCATCGTAGCTTTCGGCAGTATGATCGATAATAAAGTATCCCGAACTCTGAAACTTTTCAATGAAATCACGGCTTTCAGCAGTTTTGTCCTGATCATAAACCACTGTATGAACATTATTGATATCAAGATTGGCAGCATATCCAAGCAGGATAAGCTGAATCACCGGGGCGATGAAAATTATCCCGAAGAGCCTCGGATCCCTCCTCAACTGGAGAAATTCTTTTACTATTATTGTCAGTATGATTTTCATATGTGCCTAAATAGTTTTGCTTTTGCGGTTAATGATTGCTGCAAGTCCCAGGAAAAATATTGAGAACAATAAAAGATAGATAAGCTGATCCCAGAAAGCTTCAAGTCCCACGCCTTTCAGCAGGATATCCCTCAGCACGATAATATAAAACTTCACCGGCGTGATATTCGTAAAGATCTGAATTACAGGAGGCATACTTTCTATCGGAAAAACAAAACCCGAGAGCAGGAAAGAGGGGAGCAGCGAGATCAGTGACGCTATCTGAAATGCAACTTGCTGCGAGTCTGAAATGGTCGATACAAGTATCCCCAGGTTTAATGAGGCAAATAAAAATATAAATGTCGATATAAATAAAAGTAGAACGCTTCCCTTGATAGTCACATCAAACAAAAAGTAGCCCGCCAGCAGTATTAATGAAGCTACAAATAATGCTATTATCGTGTACGGGATAGTCTTGCCAAGAAGCAGTTCCACCGATGAAAGAGGGGAGACATTTATCTGCTCCATCGTTCCTCTTTCTTTTTCTCTTACTATAGAGAGTGCTATTGAGATCACCGCTGTCATTATTAAAATCATTGATATCAGTCCGGGTATCAGATATCGCGTGGAGTTCAGGTCGGGATTGTACAAAAACCTCGGCTCAAGGTTTATCGGGATAACAGCTTGCCTTCCTCTCACCCGAAGCAGTTCATTATTAAGCTTCGCGGAGTATGTTGCCGAAGCCGCCCGCAGGTAATTGGTGATTACTGAGGCGGTATTTGCATCTACACCCGCTACAAGTATCTGTAGATTAACCTCTCTTCCCGAATGAATATTCTGTGAGAAATCATCAGGGAAAACAATAACAACCTGGGCGTCACCGCGGTCAAGTACTGTTCTAATCTGATTTTCCGCATTCAGGTGATCGACTAGATCAAAGTAGCTTGAACTGGTTAAGCGGTTTATAAAATCTCTCGTGTTAACAGAATTATCCTGATCATAGACAGCCAGTTTTATATGATGCACATCGAAGTTTATTGCATATCCGAAAAGAATAAGAAGAACAAAAGGAAATACAAAAAGGACATACAGCATCCTTTTATCTCTCATCAACTGCCTTACTTCCTTCTTCGATATTGCTAATATTCGTGTCAGCATTCTTTCTTCTTCTATCTTTTATTCTTTATCATTGCTTTTATTTTTTGTCTTCCCCGTTGGATTTTTCCAGCAGATGAATGAATACATCCTCTAGCGTCGGCACAATCTGATCAATCCGCTTCACATTTATATTATTTTTATTCAATACAGACCGGATCTGATCTTTACTTTCAAATTCATCATTAACAATAAGATGTATCTGGTTCCCGAAAATTGAAGTCTCACCCACAAAATCCTGTTTTTCCATTAGTTCGAGGGCATCTACAACTCTATCGCACTCGATCTCAAAGATCGGGTTTTTGATATATTCCGTTTTTAATATCTTCGAATTGCCTTCGGCTATCAGTTTGCCGGCGTTTATAAGTATTATGTTATTGCAGTACTCCGCTTCCTCCAGGTAGTGGGTTGTAACCAGTACGGTAGTCCCTTCCGCGGAGAGATCATTTATCAGTTCCCAGAAATTTCTCCTTGAAATGGGATCAACGCCGCTCGTCGGTTCATCAAGAAAAACAATACCGGGACGATGGATAACCGCAGTTCCAAGAGCAAGCCGCTGTTTTATTCCTCCGGGCAGCGAGCCGGTTAATATCTTCTGTTTGCCCTCAAGGTTAGCTGTCTGCAGAACCCATTTCTTCCTTTCCTGCAGTTCATCTCCGCTCAGTCCGTATACTCCGCCGAAAAAGTTAATATTCTCTTCAACGGTCAGGTCGTTATAAAGTGAAAACCGCTGCGACATATAACCGATACTTCGCTTGACCTTATCGGGTTCATTCATCACACTGTAACCGGCAACCAGTGCATCCCCTGAAGTCGGTTCGAGTATTCCGCACAGCATTTTTATGGTAGTCGATTTTCCTGCACCGTTCGCCCCGAGAAATCCAAACACCTCACCCTTCTCTACACTAAACGAGACATGGTCAACCGCAGTAAATTTCCCGAACTTCCTGGTAAGATCTTTTACTTCAATTGTATTTTTCTGATTTAAATCCATTTATCAGCTTTCTTTCAGTCCGTGTACATTCAATCCTGCATTTCCGGTCAGCCTGCTTCCTTCACCAGGTGAATAAATACATTCTCTAAAGAAGGCGGAATACTTCTCGAACTCTCGATAGTAATTCCGTTTTGTTTGAGCAGATTTTCAATTTTCCCGAATTCTTTTTCATAACTATCGGCCACTATATTGACCCTGTCGCCGAACAACTGAACTTCATTTGTCAGATTCTGCTGAACAAGTTTATAAACCTTTCTCGCTTCCGGCGATACGATTTCGATTATTTCCTTATGAATGGCTTCTCTTATCTTCTTAGGCTCGTCAATTCTCATTATCTCTCCTTTATTCATCAGCGCTACCCGGTTGCAGCGCTCCGCTTCATCGAGATATGGAGTCGACATAAAGATTGTAATTCCTTCTTTAATCAGGTTGGACAGTATCTTCCAGAAATCTCTCCTCGAAACGGGATCAACTCCGGTAGTGGGTTCATCAAGGTAAATAATTTTAGGACGGTGTATCAGGCTGCACGCAAGTGCAAGTTTCTGCTTCATTCCTCCTGAAAGGTTGTCTGCAAGCCTGTCTCTGAAAGGGGTCAGCCTGGTAAATTCCAGCAGCTCGTTGCGGCGCTCCTCATAATTTTTAACTCCGTGTATATCGGCGAAGAACTCTATATTTTCATCTACAGTAAGATCACCATAAAGACTAAATTTCTGGGAAAGGTACCCTATATTTTTTTGTATTTTTCTCTTGTTGTTCTTCAGATCGTCATCCAGCACTGTTACGTTTCCTGACTCTGCTGTTATCAGTCCGCATAGGATCCTTATAGTGGTAGTTTTACCAGCACCGTCGGGACCAACGAGTCCGAACATCTCACCTTTATTGACGCTGAAAGATATTCCTTTAACTGCCTCTACATCGCCATAGGATTTCTTTAAGTTTTCTATTTTAATAGCTTCAGTCATTCTCATCTATCATTAGGTTTGATTAACGCCCCGGTTTCTGACCTTGGGATTTAGCCCATGTTCTAAATAAACATTCTTGAATCCGGCCATACTTGTCTATCCTCAAATGATTTTAAGTTCTCTTGAAATATTGTAATTAAATATGCACTTCCGCATCCGCAGGCATACCGGGTTTAAGTTCATACTTCGGATTATCTATTCTTACTTTCACGGCAAAAACCAGCTTGGTTCTTTCATCCTTCGTCTGGATATTCTTTGGAGTAAACTCAGCCTCCGGAGAAATATAGATCACTTTGCCGGGATAAGTTTTCCCGGGATAGGCATCCACACTCACATCAGCCTGCTGTCCCAGCTTTACCTTCCCGAGTTCTTCTTCCGACACATAAATTACCAGGTCAACAGTTCTCAAATCTGAAACTTTAAACAGCGACGACATCTGGGTGACTGTTTCACCTTTTTCAAAAAACTTATCTACGATTACTCCGTTAATAGGCGATTGTACATATGAATCATTTATGCTTTTCTTCAGCAGTTTTGAAGCGGCAATCTGCCTGTTGAGGTTAGCCTCAGCCTGCTGTATTTCTTCCGGTCTCGCAAAGTTTTTCAGCTTTGTAAGGTTTTCTTTTGCCGATTTCAATTGCGCCTGCGCTAATTCAAATTTTGCTTCCGCATTATCATACTGGTTCTGCGATATTGAATTTGACTGATTAAGATTCTGCATCCGTTCTTTATCTTTTTTAGCGAGGTCATAACTAACCTGAGCTTGTTTTACAGCTTCCTCAGCTTGTGTAATATCCTCTTTTCTTGCGCCGTTTTTCAGAAGATTCAGCTGGGCCCTGGCCGACTCTACACCCGCTTCCGCCTGCTCAAGCTGAAGCTGAAGTGTTTCGTTGTCTATCATCATTACCGTATCACCCTCATTTACAAACTGACCTTCGTCATATAAGATTTTTTCTATTTCACCATTTACTTTAGAACTGACGATAACATTGGTAGCTTCAATATTACCCGAGGCTTCAATCGCATTTGGGTTGTTGCTGTTCCCGCAGCCTGTAAGCAGGATTCCGGTAATAAAAATCAAAAGTATCTTTTTCATTGGTTAACTCCGGGTTGAAGTTTGTTAAAAAGTTCTTTTCCCTTATCGGTTAATATGGCATTCATGAGGAGGCTGATCATAGGATCCAGTATTGATTTAGGATCGAGCTTACGCCGTATTATAAAATCGGGATTTATTATTCCTCTAATTGATGACACAAAAAACATAACTATAATGTCTGTCGGATAATCAACAACGAATCCTTCTGCCTTGCCCTGGTTTATTAGCTTTGAAATGTTCGCCAGCATCATCCTCGTTCTGAATTCATCTATCTGCTGCCAGAGATCCTGGTAATGTGACTGAATATCCTCAAGCCATTTGTCGCCGATACTGAGAAGAAGTCTGCCTAGATGCTGAAACAAATTATAAGATTTTGTTATGGCATCATCTTCAGTTTCGAGAATATTCTGAATAATGGCTTTATTCTGTAAAAGGAAATTATGGACGACCTCCTTTACGAGTGATTCTTTGGATTCAAAACACTTGTAAATAGTTTTCTTGCTGATCTTTAATCTCTTCGCAATCTCGTCCATAGGAGTCTTGTAAAACCCTTCTTTAAGGAAGATTTTTGTAGACTCATCCAGTATTTTCTGTTTTTCATCTGTCATTTTGAGAGGAAACTATTTTTCCAAATATCAGTTTCCAACTTACTAATCGGAAACTAAAATGTCAAGAAATAGTTTCCAATATTTTACCAAAATTTATTATTTTTCGACTAAAAAAGGTGAGGGGACTCTATGAGGACATTATTATTATTCTGTATCCTGTTTCCATTTGTATTAACAGCGCAGCAGGAAATGGAGCAAAATCTTGATATCGCCTATCAGAATGCCAAAAAGGGAATCTACTGGGCACTTTCAAATATTCCTGAAAATAAATTACGCTTGCAGAGTGATTTAATAGCGGAAGAGAAATTATACGCCTCGGTGAAGCTGGAGAAAGAATATGAAGGGATTAAAATTGAATCAACCGGATATTATAATACCACTGAGATATCTGTAACTATCTATAGGTCAACTGAGGGATTGATTAAAGAAGGCTATCTGAAATCGCCCCCTGCAGATAGTCTTAGTGTAGAATAAAATCTTCTGAATTCAGTCGATTGATTTGCACTATGCGATTGAAAAAACTTGACTTAAAGAAAAAAAATCCTTAAAATCTGTAATAAATATTACAATTTATAATAAATATGTAATTATTATTACCGATGAGCACCAGATTAATCGATATATTCATTCAGGCAGCCTCTATCAATGCTCTCTCACAGCAGGAAAAGCCGGTTGCAGATTTCATACGATCCTTCCTTGCAGACAGCCCATTTCATATAAGTGAAGATGATTCTCCTGTTAAATCAGGCAGTAATACAGGCAACATCATTTGCCGGATGGGTGATGGGGGTGATTTCGTACTTCTCTCCCATATGGATACTGCAAGGCCCACACTTAATATGCGCCCGGTATTTCAGGACGGCAGGATAAGCTCGTCGGGTAATACGGTACTTGGTGTAGATAACAGGCTTGGGATTGCTATTCTTCTCTTTACTTTGGAACAAATAACAAAAAAGAATATTCCCGTTAAAAACTTTACTATTGCTTTTACAACCTGCGAAGAAACAAGTCTCATGGGATCGAAAAGTTTAAGGCTTGGTACTCACATAAACCGGGGCTTTGTATTCGATTCATCTTATCGCCCCGGTAATTTTATAAACTCAGCGTGCGGTTCAAAGGGATTTAAAGTCAGGATCAAAGGCAGAGCGTCTCATTCGGGAATAGCTCCCGAAAAAGGGATAAATGCTATAGCTGCTGCTGCGAATGCGCTTCACCTGATAAAACAGGGCAGAATCGATGACGAAACAACCCTCAATATCGGAAAAATAAAAGGAGGGTCCGCAGTTAACGTTGTACCCGAAGAAACTTTTATCGAAGGTGAAGTCAGATCATTCAATATTGAGAAAGTAATGAGAGTTACAGAAAATGTTAAGAATATATTTTTGAAGGAGGCTTCTAAATCTGGTGCCGAAGCAGAATTTATTGACGACTGGGATTTTAAACCTTATACCGTAAATGCTGATTCTCCCGTGTATAAAGAAATTACAAAAGTTCTCCGGAAGGTCAATCTTGAACCGGAACCAAGGGTATCGCTTGGAGGAAGTGATGCCAATTCTCTGAATGAACTGGGTATCCCATCGGTTAACCTTGGCATTGGTGCCCAAAACCCTCATTCAAACGATGAGTTTGTTCTGATTGAGGACTTAAATAAAAGTGCAGAAATAGCAATGGAGCTGGTAACAAAATGAAAAAATTTGCGTTAATCTATCACATACTGCTTTCCCTTTCTTTAATTCCGCTGAATGCTCAGACAAAAGGGCATCTGGTAATTATCGGCGGAGGGGACAAACCAGGAAACATAATAGAAAAAATAATAGATCTGTCTGGCGGTGCGGATGCAAAGATAATTGTTATCCCCAATGCAAGCTCTGTCCCTGTTGAATCTGCTGAATACCAGGTAGATCAATTTAAATCATTCGGAGCAAATAATGTTGAAGCTATAACCTTTGGAAAAGAAACCGCTGACGCAGATACTGTACTTAATAAGCTTGAAAATGCCGGCGGAATATTTTTCTGCGGCGGTGATCAAAGCAGACTTACGGCAGATCTGCTTGGTACAAAACTGCTTGATAGAATTAAACAGGTCTATTCCGAAGGCGGTGTAATCAGCGGAACAAGCGCGGGCGCCGCGGTGATGAGCAGAGTGATGATAACCGGAAATGAACTTATAAATAAAGATTCTACTGAATATTTTAATTCGATAGAAAAAGGGAATGTTGAAACAACCATTGGATTTGGTTTCATTACCAATGCAGTAATCGATCAGCACTTTATAAAAAGGAAAAGAAATAATAGATTATTATCTGTAATTCTTGAACATCCTGATCTCGTGGGGATTGGTATTGATGAATCAACTGCTATACTTGTAAACCCGGACAATACTTTTCAAGTTCTTGGGGAGAGCCAGGTCATTATTTATAATCCTCTCCACGCCGATGGCATAAAGATGGACGCTTCCGGAAAATTTTCGGTAAATAATGTCAGCATGAATATCCTTACTGCCGGTCAGAAATTTGATTTGAATAAGCTGCAAATCATTCAATGAATTTAACAAAAGTAAAAATACCGAACACTTATGTTATCATCTTCTCGCTCCTCATAATTACTACCATTTTAACCTGGGTTATCCCTGCAGGTGAATACCAGAGAATCCTTGTAGATGGTAAAAAAGAAGTGGTAAATGGTTCGTTTCATTATGAAGCCGAAAATCCGCAAGGACCGGGTGCTTTGCTTATGGCTCCTGTTCGCGGGTTCGTAGATGCTTCACTTATAATTGGACTTGTCTTTATAGTCGGCGGTGCATTTGCAGTATTTCAAAAAACCGAAGCTGTAGATTCATTAATCCTCGGTATAGCGAAACTGCATAAAGATTCGAATATTGTACGTATACTCCTGATCCCGATTTTTATGATGATTTTCTCACTTGCTGGTGCAATATTCGGTATGAGTGAAGAAGTTATCCCTTTTATTCTTGTGTTTGTTCCCCTGGCTCTTACTCTGGGTTATGATACAATCACAGGTGTAGCAATTCCCTTTGTAGGTGCCGGAGCCGGTTTTGCCGGGGCCTTCCTGAATCCTTTTACTGTGGGAATTGCACAGGAAATTTCCGGGCTGCCGTTATTCAGCGGAATTGTTTACCGCGGAATCTGCTGGGTTATCACAACCTCTGTCGCTATTGCCTTCGTAATGTACTATGCGAAGAAAATAAAGAAACATCCGGAAAAAAGTGCGACCTATACACTTGATAGGGAAAAGAAAAAAAATATTGATCATTCCGAAGTGGAAAATCACAAAGGGATCTCAGGGAGGCATAAGCTTGTATTAATTACTTTTCTGGCCGGGCTGGCTGTCCTTATCTTCGGGGTTCTTAAATATCAATGGTTTATTGAGGAACTCGCAGCAGTATTCCTGATCACCGGGATTATAGTCGGTTTGGTAGGAGGATTATCTGCAAATGAAATTACCGATTCCTTCATTAAAGGCGCAAAAGACCTCGTGGGCACGGCTCTAATTATAGGTCTGGCACGGGGTATACTGATTTTATCACAGGATGGAAAAATTATTGATTCAATTCTATTTGCACTCTCATCACCGATCTCCTCATTCCATCCTGTGGTTTCTTCACAGGCCATGTTTTTAGTTCAGACGCTCTTAAACTTTTTTGTTCCTTCAGGGAGCGGGCAGGCTGTTTTGACAATGCCCATTATGTCGCCGCTCTCTGACCTGGTTAATGTATCAAGGCAGACAGCTGTCCTTGCTTTTCAGTTCGGCGACGGTTTTAGTAATATGATCATTCCTACTTCGGCAGTGACCATGGGAGTACTGTCGCTTGCAGAAATTCCGTGGGAAAAATGGGCTCGCTGGATTCTTCCCCTGGAAATAATTTTTCTTGTAACAGGAATGATCCTGCTGATACCCCCGTTCCTGTTCGGCTGGCATTAATAGTTCTTAAATAATTGCGAATCAACAATAGGAGGTTCTTTATGAAAAAGTTGTTACTGTTTACTTGGTTTCTTTTTACATTTCTGTTCATGGTTAACAGGACAGGATTAGCTCAGGCCGATTTCAACACCGGAAACGTTTTGTTCGATCTCGATGATTATGGAAGGCTGGAAGTATTTACTTTCTCGGGTCAGGACACAATCTGGCAGCTCGACAGAGCTTCTATTCTGGTTGCGGGAAATCCCGATGAGGTTTATGATTATTATAACGATTTAGATATAATTGAACCTATGACTCCGGTTGGCAGTCCTGCGTTAAGCGATTTTGAAGCTGCCGGTACATTTAATAATGCCTACTCCGGTCTGCCCCCGAATATTATACTCGGTGAAAATATCTATGGATGGAATGGCGAAGATTGTCTTCTTATAAAATTTGATGTTACTAACAATGAATCTTTTGAACTTCCTACAATAGTAGGTCTTGACATTATCCAGGATATAGATAATACCTATGAAAATGATGTAATCTACTTTAACACAGATAATAACATCCTGTATAATTACGAGAACACTTATGTAGGAGTAAAAATATTATCTGAACCAACCGGAGCTGTTTCTATCTTCACCTGGTATGATGGATATAGAGATAATGATACCGGCTATTACAATTGGTTAACAGGCGGGATAGATACAGATACACTCGTAACTGACCCTGACGGCGGGATCGGGATCCTGGGATCGGGTTCAGTCCAGCTTCAGCCGCAGGAAATGAGAACAGTCTATATGGCAATTGCAGTCGGGACGGATGAAGCGTCTATGCTCGCTAATATGGGACTTGCTGAAGATCATTATGGTGTTATTACTGCAGTTGATGAACCAATCTCAAAAAGTATGAATTATAAACTTGCACAGAATTACCCTAATCCTTTCAACCCTTCAACGGTGATTTCTTTTTCAATACCCCAAAGGGAAAGCGTTACACTCGATGTTTATAACCTGCTGGGACAAAAAGTAACATCAATTCTGAATAAGGAAATGGGCAGCGGAAGTTATGATATCCACTTTGATGCATCTAACCTGTCCGCAGGAATATATTTCTATACTCTGAGAGCCGGAAGTTTTACTTCAACTAAAAAAATGATGCTGCTTAAATAAGATTATGTTTCACCCCGGTGCTGAAGCAATCAGCAGCCGGGGTGACTTTTTATGAAATGTGCCTGTTGTTATTTGCACCGCAGGATAACCGAAAATAAATATTTGTAAGTTATGGCAAGGTACCAGGAGATTAAAGAAAAAATCAGGAATAAATATAATGATCTGCCTAAAAACCAGAAGAAGATGGCAGATTACTTTATAGATAGTTTTGATAGTATTCCTTTTCTTAGCGTACACGAAATAGCAAAAGCGACTGGTTCCAGCGTCGCTTCTGTGGTCAGGTTTGCTCAGCGTACCGGCTTTTCCGGCTACAGTGAACTACGGGATGCTATAGCTGAATCTTTACAAAACCGGTTGAGCGGCAAGATGATCTTCCCGCTTTTTGATAAACAGAAAGTTGAAGAGGATCTGCTTACCGCTGTTGCGAACCAGGATATACAAAATATTAATGATACACTCACCCTGATTGAAAGAGATAACTTCAGGAAGGCGGTTGAGGAAATAGTAAAATCCGGTCGTGTTTTTACTGCCGGACTTGGTATTTCATACCTTCTCGCAGAATTACTTGCATACCAGCTCACCCAGGTGGGTATAGATTCAACTGTTTTTAAGCACGATTATACAATATTTCACGAACAGATCATGTTTCTCAATAAAAGAGACCTGGTTATTGCATTTTCATTTCCGCCTTACTCAAAGGAAACAATTGAAGCCTGCAGTTATGCTAAAAATAAAGGTATCAGAGTCATTTCTATTACAAACAAAGAAGCTTCACCTGTCACACATTATTCGGATATAAATCTTGTTGTGCAAAGTGAGAATATGCTTTATACTAATTCTTTTGCTGCAATTTCTGTACTGATAAATGCAATTGCCACAGCGTGCGCGATGAAGAATAAGATAAAAGCAGAACAAATGTTGAAAGAAAGCGACAGGTTAACGGAAAACCAAAAATTAATAATGAGGTAGGATTTATCTGAATAGATAAATCTCCCGGAGTCATTATGAAAAAATTATTACTACTCATTTTTATAATTCATCTTCAGCTATTTGCAGGAACTACCGGAAAGCTGACAGGCAAGGTTACAGACTCACAAACGGGTGAGCCTCTTTTAGGCGCAAATATCCTGGTTAACGGAATGAGCCTCGGTGCGGCAGCTGATGTGAACGGAGATTTTATTATTCTGAATATTCCCCCGGGTACCTATAGCGTTAAGGTTAGCTATCTTGGATATGAAACAGTTCTTGTTGAGGGTGTAAAAATAATAGTGGATCAGACAACCGAACTTCCCGTTAGGCTGCAGCCGAAATCAATAGAAGTGGGCGAGGTGGTAATTACAGCAAAAGCTCCGATGATCCAGAAGGATATTACTAGTACAATTTCTGTTCTGACAAGAGAAGAAATTGAATCGCTGCCGGTTTCGACCTTTACTGAACTGTTGAGTCTGCAGGCAGGAGTTGTAGGCAGCGGCTCTAACCTTCATATACGGGGCGGAAGATCTAATGAAGTAGCTTATCTTGTAGACGGAATGTATGTGCAGGATCCTTTGCTGGGAGGACTGGCGACCAGGATAAATAATGATGCAATACAGGAAATGAGCCTTCTTTCGGGTACTTATAATGCCGAGTATGGAAATGCTTTAAGCGGAGTTGTTAATATAGTTACCCGTGACGGTTCGGATCACTTTTCTGGAAAACTGGAATACCGTACAAGCGAATTCGGAATTACAAGGTATTCCGATCTGCACGAAGCAAGGATAAACGGGAATCTTAGTGGTCCGCTTATTCCTGGTAATACTACATTTTTTGTTTCTGGAGAGAGCAACAGGCAGGGAAGTTATCTTCCTTTTGGTTATGATTTGGAAAAAACCGGTCTTGCTAAAATAACCACAACCATACTGCCGCGTATTAAGATTTCACTGCTTAACCGCGGCAGTATTGGAAGCAGTCAGGGGTACTCTCATAGTTATAAGTACATTCCCGATCAGTACCTGAGGCGAAGAACCGACAGCTGGCAGAGTGCGGTTACTATTACTCATACCCCGGCAAATAATTTCTTCTATGATCTGAAACTTTCATATTTTAACCAGGGTTTTTATTCAGGCATCGATAAGGATACTGCGGATTATCTTCCGTCCACCGAGTGGGAGTATTTTGATATAGGAACCGGGTATGAGTTTTATTCGCGCGCTGATCCGGTTGAAGTACGGGATAGCCGCACGGTTACCGCTGATGCAAAACTCGATGCTGTATGGCAGATTGGCGGTGTAAATGAAGTAAAATTCGGGGGTGCTTATAAAAAACACTGGCTCAGGTATTTCAATGTTTATGATCCCACAAGAAATTTCCCCTATATAAATGATTATTCAACCAGACCGTTTGAAATGGGAGTGTATGCCCAGGATAAGATTGAATTCCCTTACCTTGTGATAAATGCAGGATTAAGGTATGACTATCTTAATGCAAATGCGAAGTTCAGGAACGATCCTCTTGATCCGACATCAGTAGTTACAGTTAAACCCAGGTCGCAATTTTCGCCCCGAATCGGCATCGCCCATCCGATATCGGACAGAACCAAACTCCATTTCGCTTATGGCCATTTCTTTCAAAACCCCGAGTATCAATACCTTTTTGAAAACAGGCAGTATGACCTGAATGTAAGGGAACCTCTGTTTGGACAGGCAAGCCTGGACGCAGAAAGAACAATTGCTTATGAAGTGGGGATATCTCATCAGTTCAGCGACAGGATTGCGGTTGATCTTACCGCTTATTATAAGGATATAACCGGCTTGATAGGCACGAGGTATTATTTCCCGTACGTTGATGGACGGTATACAGGATACACCCTGTATGTGAATGAAGATTATGCAAATGTAAAAGGATTTGAGATAAATCTTGATATCAGACCAGATAAATATTTCTCGGGCGGACTTACATACACTTATTCCGTATCCCGAGGAAGTGCATCATCTGAAACAGAACAATATCCGGGTACCCAGGAGTCAACTCAGCTTTATTATCTCGATTTTGATAAGACTCATGTTTTTAATCTCTCCGCTGCTTTTACTATTCCTGAGGGAGAAGGTCCTGATTTCTTCGGGAGCAGATGGATGGAAAGAATGGACATCAGTATAATTGGAAGGGCCGCTTCCGGCTACCCTTATACCCCAAGCGGAAGAGATGTTGGTTTCGTTGAAAAGAATTCACTAAGAATGCCGGCAACTTATACTATCGATCTGATGGTGGGTAAGGAATTTCCGGTGATTAGTAATTATACAGTCAGGTTATTCGTTGAAGTACTTAACCTTACTGATCACAGGAATGTGTTGTATGTATACGGAGATACAGGAGATCCCAACTTTACCTTCGAAGGGGATCACTCGCAGGCTTATATGCAGGACCCTTCGAATTTCGGTCCCCCCAGGTCAATCAGGCTTGGTGCTTCTGTTAAGTTTTGATTTACAAGAAATTATAAAATAGTAAGAGCTATGAAAACAATCCTTAAAATTTTATTAGTTACTCTCATAATTCCACTGATGGTCTCTGCTCAGCAAAAAGATAAAGCAGATTACCGGTCTTCTGTTCTAAAACCTTCAGGTATAAATGATCGGGCGGCCGGGACACACAATGCAAGCAATATAGGCTTATTTTTTGAGAATAGGGGGAAGCTTTATCCCAGGGAGATAACACAGGGTCCCTCTGGTGAATTCCCGATTAACAGTACCAAACATTATATATACAGGTTAAACCCCATGGTCGGGATCCCGGGGAATGTGGTGCAGGGCAGATATACAACGGATGAAGAATGGGAAGCCGTTGGCGGATATCATAATTCTGATCTTGCACAAATTGCTTTCAGTGATAATCCGGATACCTGGAACCCTCAATTGGGATGGCCGGTAAAAGATGCCCAGGGAAATCCTATCTTTATATCAGACCAGGACAGTTATTGTGTGTATTGTGATAGTAATAATACAAAAAGTGTTCTGGGAATACTTGTTGCACAGACAGGGTACGCGTTCGGGGTTGATTTCGCCCGGAATATGATATTCTATAAGTTTCAAATCATCAATGTAAGTCAGAATAATCTTTCCGGAGTTTATTTTGATATGTATACCGACATCGATGTGGGGAATGTGAGCGGCGGGGATCCGGAATATAATGACGATAAACTTGATTATAATCCCGAAAAGAAAGTTGTATATTTTTTCGATGATGGAATTTCTAATGAATGGCCCGATGGAAAAACAGGTTATTTCGGCGTAGCTTTTCTCAAAACTCCAAAAGTAAATGGTCAGGAATTGGGTATCACAGATATGCATTATAATCTCTATGATGACGATCTGGATATCGATTCTGTTCAGTACGGGATCATGTCAAGCGCCCAGGGCTTGTATAATTCTTCTCTCGGCTCCAAATTTTTTCACCTCGGTTCAAATACCTCATTGCACTTCGACGATCCGGCTTCAATCCCTGCTTCCGGTATGGATATCCTTGCTAATATTTCTTCCGGACCTTATGATTTAAATGCCGGGGATACGCTGACATTTATTACCGCTTTAGTCGCTGGCGAAACTCTTGAAGAAATTCTTGATGCCGCCTCGCAGGCCCAGAATACTGTGGACGCCGACTTTGAACTTCCCAAGCCTCCTGCGCGTCCCCATCTGTCTGGTATGGCCGGCAATTTTAAGTCGATATTATTCTGGGATGATATTGCTGAAAAATCAAAAGATAATTTTACCGGGGAATATGATTTTGAAGGATATAGAATATACAGAAGCAGGGATCAGGGAGCGACATGGAACAAAATATGTGATTTTGATTTAGTAAACAGCCAGGGCAAGAATACTGGGCTGCAGTATACATATACGGATACGACTGTAATAAACGGCTTTGATTACTGGTACTCGATAACATCATATGACAGGGGGGATGCAAATATAGAAAGCCTCGAAAGTCCGATCGGTAATACACTTGAATCTGTAAATACTGTTTCCGTTACACCACGATCGGATGCTATTGGGAGAGATCCCATATCAGCCTATGATATAAAGAAAATATATGGTGAGTCAAATTATGTATTGAAGGTAGAACCAGTCGATACTTCGATGCTTGCAGGAAATGAATACACTGCCGGTTTTAATTATACGATCAGAAAGGAATCGGGTGATCTTGAAACAAATGTTGTTCTGCAGATAACCGATTCGTCGTTAACTGAACCATACAAATACGGCATTAAATTTACGTCGCCTTCAACTTATAATCTTATGAATCTGACCACAGGGGGGCTTATCGGCAGAGAAGGATATAATTATCCGCCTGGGGGGAGAGCTATAGATTTTCCCGGATACGGAATTAAGGCCATCCTTTCAGACGATCCTTCTACACCTCCCGGGAAGCTTCCGGAATCTGGTGATTTGATAACTATAAATTATTCTGTATCGGTTGTAAAGAACGGGCAGGATACTGTTGCTTCCCCGAGACCTTTTGCTGTTGATCAGGAACAGGCAACAACTGACGGTGTTATCTTTAAATTGGTACAGCCAGACCTGATCCAAAATGTTTCGAGAACAGGGGGAATGGATAATATAGATATTCAGTTTACTATAACCACTGACACTTTGATCAGGACCGATTTATATCTTGTTTCTACTGTTGCAAAAGGAATGAATGGTAATAACGGTTTTATTTCTGTGCTGGTAAGAAATTCAGCAATGGATACTGTCCTGGCTGTCGATTCACTTTATAACCTTGACACTTTTGAGTTTGAGGGTATTCAAGGTCAGGTCGAATTTCCTTCGGGTACTCCTCCGGCAGCGGGAAATATATTTTCTGTCGAAACGCTCGCCCCTGTTCCCCCTGATATAAGGGATAAATATAGTTTCAGAATAATGGATGCGGTCAATAATGCGCAGACAGTATCTGAGAATATTAAGTAAGATTAAGGTTGTCCCCAATCCGTATCTTGTATCAAGTCTTTTTGAACGTGAATATGGGGAACTTAGGCAGGAACCACTAAGGCAGATCCAGTTTACTAACCTTCCTCCGGAATGTACTATTTATATTTTTTCGGTAAGTGCAGATCTTGTTAAGACTCTTCATCATAATTCTTCTAACGGTACGGAGGTCTGGGATCTGAGAACTGAAAGCGGAAGAGAGATTGCTCCCGGTGTTTATATCTATGTGGTTAAATCTGCCGGGGCGGAATTTAAAGATCGGTTTGCTGTAATTAAATAAAAATTGCAGCCGGTAATTCTATGGAGTTCTTATGAAAAAAATATTTACAATTCTATTTTTATTTTTAACTACCGGATTTTCGGTCGCTCAGAATGCTAACCTGGGTACATCCGGCGCTCAGTTTCTTCAAATCCCTGTGGGAGCGCGGGAGAGTGCGATGGGCGGCGCAGTAGCAGGGTTAACAGGCGATGCATCATCTTTATTTTGGAATCCTGCAGGCATCGTCAAGGTAAATTCCGTAGAGGCGCAATTTTCTTATATGAACTGGTTTGACCTTTTTGACCTGAATGCTGTTGCTATTGTGTACAATATGCAGGATGCAGGAGCAGTGGGATTAAGCCTCATTTCTTTTACAACCGGTTCAATGGAAATTACTACAGAAGAACAGCCGAATGGGACGGGGAGATATTTTGATGCAGGTGACCTTGCCTTAGGACTTAGTTATGCTAAATACCTTACAGACCGGTTCGGTGTTGGCGTAACGGTGAAATATGTTTCGCAAAGAATATGGAATGAAACTGCCGATGGATTTGCATTTGATATCGGAACACAGTACAGACTTGATTTCCAGAATCTTACTATTGCAATGAGTATGGCAAACTTCGGTGGCGATCTTCAGTTCCAGGGTCCCGACCTGGATATAGTTTATGCGAAGAATGATAATTACCCTTCCAGCAGACTGGCACCGGGTACCCTTAAAACTGATGCATACCCGCTCCCCCTTAATTTCCAGGTGGGAATTGGATTTGACATTTATACCAGCGATTTTTTCAAAGTCAGGGGTGGAATAGATGCAGTTCATCCGAATGATAATAGTGAACGGCTTCATTTCGGTACAGAGTTTTCATTCTTCGACAGGCTTTATCTCCGTACTGGTTACAAGTACAATTATGACGATGAGGATTTCACCTTCGGGGCGGGAGCTAATGTTCCTTTCTCGGGGAACAGTGTCTATTTTGATTATGCTTATGCCCTCTATGATATATTGCCAAGCGTGCATCGTATAACTGTCGGCTTGACTCTGTAAACTTAATAAGTTTTACGTTGTCAGATAAAAGACGGTTTGAATAATCCGCTGACTAATATCTTTATTTTTTGATAAATGAAAATTGAAAGAATAGAACTTAAACAGATTTTCCTGCCTTATAAAAAACCGTTTGAAACGAGCGGATGGATTGAGGATGGTAATTACGGTATAATAGCAAAGATCTATTCGGAGGGACTGACAGGTTGGGGTGAATCTCCTGCTGGTAAGGAGCCATGGTATAATGAGGAAACTACCGATACCGCCTGGTCAATTCAAAAAAATTTTTTAGTTCCGATGATTCTGAATAAAGAACTTTCATCGCCTGACCAGGTCGATACTCTCTTCGAGCCTGTCCGTGGAAACAAAATAGCAAAAACGGCACTGGAATTTGCCGTATGGGACCTGGCAGCGAAAAGGGAGGGTTTAAGTTTGTCGTCCCTGCTGGGGGGAACTGTGAAAAAGATTCCGGTAGGAGTTAGTATAGGAATTCAAAAAGATCTTAACTCACTGCTTGATGCTGTACAGGGTTACGTTGAGGAAGGGTATAGAAGAATTAAAATTAAAATAAAACCTGGTTACGATATCGAACCCGTAAAAGCGATAAGAAAGCATTTCCCCGATATTAAACTCCAGGTAGACGCTAACAGTATATATAAATTGGAAGATTATGGAAGCCTGAAAGACCTGGATGAATTTAATCTGCTGCTTATCGAGCAGCCCCTTGCTCATGATGATATTTATCAGCATTCAATTTTACAGAAAAAAATTAAAACCCCTATTTGCCTGGATGAAAGTATAACTTCTCCGGCTCACGCGTTATTTGCACTTGACATAGATGCCTGCCGTGTAATCAATATTAAACCATCCCGTGTCGGAGGATTAACACCTGCACGACTAATTCATGATATGTGTCATCAAAGATCTGTACCTGTCTGGTGCGGCGGTATGCTTGAAACGGGAATCGGAAGAACCTTTAATGCAGCACTGGCGTCTTTGCCCGGATTTATACTTCCTGGCGACATAAGTGCCAACGACCGCTACTTTAAGCGGGATATAGTCCTTAATCCTTTTAAATTGAATTACGATGGAACCCTTGATGTTCCTGAACTTCCCGGCTGCGGTGCCCTGGTAGACGAGAAGTACCTGGAGACTATCGTACTAAGGAAATTTGAATCTTCATCCAAAGGAATAATTATATGAAATTAATAATTACTGTATTCTTACTGGCCTCAGCTATTATTTTCCCGCAGGGATTCAAAACGCCTTTAGAACAAAATAAATACGATAGTCTCACCTCATACCATCAGATGATTACTTTCCTGCAGCAGATTTCTGAAAATGATAAAAGAATACAACTTGATTTCATTGCAGAATCGGCTGAAGGCAGAAAAGTGCCAGTGCTTAAAATATCCGGTGATGTTTTCGGCAAAGATACTTCAAAGATAAAAATATTAATCTTTGCACAGCAGCATGGAAATGAACAATCCGGGAAAGAAGGAGTACTACTATTGCTCAGAGATATAACTTCAGACAAATTTGATGATTTTCTAACGAAAGCCGATTTATTGATTGTTCCGCAGATGAATCCTGACGGAGCAGCTAAAAATGAGAGAAGGAACGGAAATGGATCGGATCTCAATAGAAATCATCTGATCTTAACACAGCCGGAGGTGATAGGACTGCATAAACTGTTTAACAGGTATCTCCCTGAGGCAACTCTTGATGTACACGAATATTATCCTTATGATGACGACTGGATTAAATACGGAGGCATTAAAAATTTCGATGAGCAGTTCGGCGCATGCACTGATATAAATGTTTCAGAGGTTTTAAGGGAATATTCCAACAATAGTTTCTTCCCTTATGTCCGGAATTATTTAAAAGAAAGGGGATTAACTTTTAACAACTATATACTTGGCGGGCCTCCCGGAGTGAGCAGGTTCAGGCATAGTACTGTTGACATAAATGATGGCCGCCAGAGTTTCGGGATACTAAATTCCTTCTCTTTTATTCTTGAAGGATTAAACGGGAAAGATGCTTTCCTTGATAACATAAAACACAGGGCAGAGGGACAGAAGGCAGCTATGGAAGCTTTTATAAGCTTTGCAGTACGCAACAGGAATACTATAATGGATATGGTGGGAAAGGAAAGAGAGAAATTATTACTTTCAAAGGAGGATGATCCTGCTGTAATCAGAATGGAACACGTTAAAGGAGATAGCACTTTGAAGTTGCACCTGAAATCAGTTTCAACCGGACTTGATACATTAGTCTCGGTTGAAGAATACCATTCTGTAGTAACACCTGTCCTGTCAATAAAAAAACCTGCCGGCTATCTTGTGCCGAAGGATTCAGCCCGGATGGTTTCGATGCTCAGGGATCATGGCGTATTGTTGGAACCATTTGTTAAAACGAAGAAACAAAAACTTCAAAGATATTATATTGAAAAGATCGACTCTGTATTCCTTGAAGAATTAATGCTGCCTGATCCTGAAGTAAGGATAGAAAATTTCACCGATGCGGATGAGAGCCAATACTACTTCGCGCCTATCGGGCAGCTGAATAGCAATGTCCTGGTGCTCGGGCTTGAACCTCAAAGTATGATCGGAATAACAGTGTACGATGAATATAAAAGCTGGTTAAAAGCGGGGGAATATTATCCTGTTATACGAGTGCTATCCAGGTAATAAATCTTGCAGTTAATTTATCTCCTGCGTAAAATTCGTTACCAGCGAAGAAACTTCATCTTCATTTCCGAGGAGGTCTTTCAGGGTAAGTTTATCCAACACACTATCCAGCAGCGACTGAACTTTGCTCCATAGCGAGCGGATTGAGCAGTCGATTGAATTGGTGCAGATATTTTGTATGCCTGAGTGTATATCACAAAATGAAGATTCATAAAGCTTCCCCCCGAGAGCCGCAAGCACGTTTCCTATAATAATATCTTCCGGCTGTCTGGCTAACTTGTATCCGCCGGTCTGCCCGCGGCTGCTGTCAATAAATTCACCGATCCTGAGTATCCGAAGGAGTTTACCAACATGAGCAGTGGATAATCCTTCTAACTCGCTTATTTCAGGAATGGTTAATCCATTGGGCGATTTGGATTTCGCAATCCTGATAAGACACCGTAAACCATATTCTTCCCGTGTACTGAACTTCATTTTATCTTTCTATACAAAAAATCAATTTAACTTCCCATTTCATTCATTCATCCAACATTCATCCATTCATTCAACATTCATCCAATCACTCAATCATCCAATCGATCAATCATTCATTCATCCAATCACCCAATCATTCATCCATTCAACATTCATTCATTCATTCATTCATCCATTCACTCCCCTTTATACAACGGTATCTTCGATCCGCACTGAACCGCATAAGTAACTTTCTCAAAAACTTCCGGCGGAATGGAAGGACCTTGTTTCGTACAGAGTTCATCAAAGGCCTCTCTTAAATCTGAAGCTATTTCTTCGGCGGAACGTCCTTCAATATTATATCTCTGCATAAAGTACATTAGCTTACCATTCTTAAACATTGCAATGCTGGGTGATGACGGCGGGTAACCTGAAATATATTGTCTTATCTTGTCAACAGCTTCTCTTTCCTGACCGGCAAAACCTGAAATGAGCCTGTCGGGAATAACATTGTGCTGAAGCGCCAGTGAAACACCTGGTCTTGCACTGCCTGCGGCACATCCGCATACTGAATTGATCATAACAAGAACCATCTGATCATCGTTTACATTAATAGCATCGTCAACATCTTTAGGAGTTATCATTTCTTTAAAGCCTACAGCTATTAGTGCATCTCTCATTGGCTGAACAGCATCCTGGTCATAAAGCGGGGGACGCGACATTATATTGAACATATTATCTACTCCTGTCTTTTAATTAATTAGTTTATTTATTTTTATAACATTCCAAGTTCTAATTTGGCAACATCCGACATCATATCTTTATCCCACGGGGGACTCCAGACAAGCTCTACTCTTACATTCTTTACTTCCGGAATTGAGTATACTTTTTCCTGAACTTCTCCCGGCAGTGAACCGGCAACAGGACAGGCAGGCGAGGTGAGGGTCATTTTAACAATTACGTTCGCCTCGTTGTCAATCTGGATCTCGTAGATCAAACCGAGTTCAAATATGTTAACAGGTATTTCAGGGTCGTAACACGACTTGAGCATCTCGATAATTTTCTCTTCGAGTTCCTGCTTGTTTATTGCTTCAGTTGTCTCTTTTTTCATTCTGTCGTTACGGTTTTGTTCTTTTCTTCCAAAGCCGATATTAAAGTGTGCCATGCTAAACTCGCGCATTTTACTCTTGATGGAAATTCTCTTACTCCTGCAAACACTGCCAGTTTACCGGCTTCCTCAGTGTTCACTTCCTCATCCATTTTCCCTGTAATCAGGTGATGAAACTTTTCAAATATCTTTTCAGCTTCCGCAATTGTCTTCCCCTTAACCATTATGCTCATCAGGGAGGCTGAAGCTTTGGATATTGCACACCCTGATCCTGTAAATGATACATCCTCTATTTTATCGTTATCCAGTTTTACGTAAACGTCAATCCGGTCGCCGCATAAAGGATTGTATCCTTCAGCGTAGTGGTTAGCAGTCTCGAGCTTTTTAAAATTTCTGGGACTCTTATTATGATCTAAAATTACCTGCTGGTAAAGTTCTCTTAATTCATTATCCATTAGCTGAACGCCTCAATTACTTTTTTGATTCCCCGCACAAGTACATCCGCTTCTTCAATAGTGTTGTAAAGTGCAAATGAAGCACGTGATGTTGCCGGAATATTAAACCTGTCCATCAAAGGCTGGGTGCAGTGATGTCCTGTCCGGACAGCGATACCTTCGAAATCTAAAAAAGTCCCTACATCGTGTGGATGCACATTTTTCAGAACAAAGGATATAACGCTGCTTTTTTCCGCTGCAGTTCCGATTATCCTTAATCCCTCAACGTTAGATAATTCATTCGCGGTATAATCAAGCAAATGCTTTTCATACTTTGAAATGGAATTCAGACCGATAGAATTAATGTAATCAAGCGCTGCGCCCAGCCCGATAGCATCTGCAATGTTTGATGTCCCTGCTTCAAATTTGTAGGGAAGCTCATTATAAGTCGTTTTTGTAAATGTTACTCTCGATATCATATCCCCGCCGCCCATAAAAGGAGGCATCTGTTCAAGAAGTTTTTCCTTTCCGTAAAGAATGCCGATTCCTGTTGGTCCGTATATTTTATGACCTGAGAATGCCAGGAAGTCGCAGTCAAGCTTTTGTACGTCAATAGGAATATGGCTTATTGCCTGCGCAGCGTCAAGAAGAACGGGTATGCCGTGTTTATGAGCTATCTTTATTATTTCTTCAACCGGGTTTATCGTCCCAAGCGAATTGGATAAATAAACCACGGAGATAATTTTCGTCCGTTCTGTAATCAGCTTTTCAAACTCTTCAAGGATTAATTCTCCGGAATCTGTTATCGGCGCAGCTTTAAGCACTGCTTTCCTTTCGGCTGCAATAAGCTGCCAGGGTACGATGTTGGAATGGTGCTCCATTCCTGTAATAAGTATTTCATCGCCTTCATTTAAATTGCTTCTGCCGAAACTATTAGCAACAAGGTTGATCGATTCGGTGGTGCCTCGTGTGAATATAATCTCTTTTTCACTGGCTGCATTGATGAAATTCTTAACCTTAATTCTTGCTTCTTCGAATTCCCTGGTTGCTTTTTCACTTAGAGTGTGAACTCCGCGGTGGATATTCGAATTAGTCGACGTATAGTACTCTGAGAGTGAATCAATTACCAGCTGCGGTTTTTGTGTAGTTGCCGCATTATCCAGGTAGACAAGCAGCTTTCCGTGCACAATAGTTTTCAGAATGGGGAAGTCCTCGCGGATCCTCATTACATCAAACACAGTTTCACTCGGCAGTATTTCACTTCTGGTATTCACTTATAGTCCCGGATTAAATTTGTTTGTTAATATTTCTTCGAGATAATTTTTAATCGATTCAACTTTGATTGAGTTTACTACTTCGCTGGCAAATGCATGGATCAGCATCCCGCGCGCAGTCTTATCGCCTATACCTCTCGACTTCAGGTAAAAGAGAGCTTCATCTTCCAGTTGACCTATAGTTGCGCCGTGGGAACATTTAACATCATCTGCAAATATTTCCAGCTGGGGTTTTGTATTGACAAGAGCATTATCTGATAAAATAATGTTGTTGTTCTCCTGGAAAGCATTAGTTTTCTGTGCATCAGGTCTGACCATTACTTTTCCGTTAAATACACCCCGCGAATTTCCGTCAAGGATTCCTTTATAATGTTCGTGACTGTTGCAGTGAGGTTTTGCGTGATCGATCATCGTATGAACATCGAAAAACTGGTGCCCGTCAATCATAAAAAGCCCGTTCAGCATACATTCGCCCCCGGTATCGTTAAACCGTGTATTAAAATCGTTTCTGCTCAGGTCTGCGCCGAATGAGATCATATTTGAACTGAAATTGCTGCTTCGCTCCTGGTTTACTTCCATTCTTCCTATGTGGAATGCGTTCAAACTTTCATCCTGCAGCTTTATATGATCGAGTACTGCATTTTCATCTGCAAAGATTTCTGTAACTGCATTAGTAAAATAAATCCCGGCATCAGTTGAAGCATAATGCTCAATAATTGTTGCCTGTGAATTTTTCCCTGCAATAAAAAGATTCCTCGGCTGGATTAATATTTTACTGCCTTCAGAATGACTGAGGAATAATATGTGAATAGGTTCTTCAATAATTTTACCGTCAGGTATATAAACGAACGCACCGTCTTTCGTAAATGCAGTGCTTAATGCAGTGAAGATCTGTTCATTATAATCTGCATATTTGCTGAAGTGTTTTTCTACAACCTCTGATTTGTTTTCTATGGCAGCTGCAATACTTCCTGCTCTAACTCCTCTCGGTAACTTTTTAAGTTCAGACAGTTCGTCAGAGTAAAATCCGTTCACGAAAACAAGAAGTGAACCTTCAAGCTCGTTAAATAAAAATTTTTGAACCTGATCTTTCCCGGTCCTGGACTTATTTTCAGCAGGAGTAAAAGTGTGCTTCAGAAGGGGAGCGATGCTTGTATATTTCCATTCTTCGTCCCTGGTAGTCGGGAATTCAAGTTTTGAAAAGCTGGATATTGCATCCTTCCTGATTTTGTGGATCGGTGCAGAAGCACCACCGTTAAGACTGCTTTCAAATTTCCCGAAATTATCGATGTACCAGTTTTTTATATCTTTTATTTCTAAAGTTTCAGACATTTTCTTTTTCTTTTTTAATTAATTTTCTACCAGCTGGTTTTTATGGTCTTTAAGCCAATCGTATCCTTTGTCTTCCAGCTCGAATGCGAGTTCCTTCCCGCCTGATTTCACAATCCTTCCATTATACAGCACGTGCACAAAATCAGGAACTATATAATTAAGCAGCCTCTGGTAATGTGTAACTACGATCGCGGCATTATCTTTATTCTTTAGTTTATTTACTCCGTTTGCTACAATCTTCAGAGCATCTATATCAAGCCCCGAATCTGTTTCATCCAGTATGCTGAGTTTTGGTTCTAACACTGCCATCTGAAATATTTCATTCCTTTTTTTCTCACCGCCTGAGAATCCTTCATTAACTGCTCTCGATAATAATTTCTGGTCAAGTTCCACAAGCTTTGTCTTCTCTTTGATAAGCGTAAGAAATTCCATTGCATCCAGTTCTTCTTCGCCACGGTATTTCCTTATCTCATTCAATGCTGTCTTTAAAAGATTCGTATTGCTTACACCGGGAAGTTCAATAGGATACTGGAATGCAAGGAACAAACCTTCCCGGGCGCGGTCTTCAGGAGATAATGCAAGAAGATTTTTCCCGTTGTAGATTACTTCTCCCTTTGTAATTTCATATTCCTGCTTCCCGGCAAGAACCTGTGCGAGCGTACTCTTACCAGAACCATTCGGTCCCATTATGGCATGAACTTCACCGGCATTTACGCTCAGGTTAATTCCCTTTAGAATTTCCTTAGTTCCGATATTCACGTGCAGATTTTTAACTTCTAACATTATTTCTTTCCTGTTTCTGGTTTTAGTTTTATAAATTCACCCATCCAATCACCCAATCATTCAATCACCCAATCATTCATTCTTTCATCCATTCATTTTATGATTTTACCCCACACTTCCTTCCAGGCTAATACTCAGAAGCTTCGTGGCCTCAACCGCGAACTCCATCGGCAGTTCTTTAAACACTTCTTTACAATAACCATTAACTATCAGCCCTATTGCATCCTCGGTAGAGATCCCTCTCTGGTTCAGATAAAATATCTGATCTTCACCTATCTTAGAGGTAGTTGCCTCGTGTTCTATTTGGGCTGAAGGATTATTTATTTCAAGGTAGGGGAATGTATGAGCACCGCATTTATCTCCAATCAGTAGTGAATCGCATTGCGAGTAGTTGCGGGCATTTTGAGCTTTTCTGTTTATCTTAACCAGTCCTCTGTAGCTGTTATTACTGTTCCCTGCCGAAATTCCCTTGGAAATTATGGTACTCCTGGTATTTTTTCCAAGGTGAATCATTTTTGTTCCGGTGTCCGCCTGCTGATAATTATTGGTTACAGCAACAGAATAAAATTCTCCGGTCGAGTTATCTCCCTGAAGAATGCATCCCGGGTATTTCCAGGTGATTGCCGATCCTGTTTCAACCTGCGTCCATGAAATCTTTGAATTTACTCCGCGGCAGGCGCCTCTTTTCGTAACAAAATTATAAATACCGCCTTTACCATTTTTATCGCCGGCATACCAGTTCTGAACAGTCGAGTATTTTATCTGTGCATTATCAAGAGCTACTAATTCCACTACGGCTGCATGAAGCTGATTCTCATCTCTCATTGGTGCTGTACATCCTTCAAGGTAGCTGACGTATGATCCCTCATCAGCTATGATCAATGTCCTTTCAAACTGTCCCGTCTTTGCAGCATTTATTCTGAAATAAGTTGAAAGCTCCATTGGGCAGCGGACACCTTTCGGGACGTAAACAAATGTCCCGTCGCTGAAAACTGCAGAATTAAGTGTTGCAAAAAAATTATCGGTGTAAGGAACTACACTTCCCATATATTTTTTTACGAGTTCGGAATGTGTCTGAATTGCTTCAGATATTGAACAAAAAACGATGCCTAGTTCTGCCAGAGTATCTTTGAATGTGGTCGCAACGGAAACGCTGTCAAATACTGCATCAACTGCAACATTGCTCAATCTCTTCTGTTCTTCGAGTGAAATGCCCAGCTTCTCAAATGTTTTACGCAACTCAGGATCAACTTCTTCCAGACTGTTTAACTGAGGTTTCTTTTTAGGTGCAGAATAATAGGTTATATCCTGATAATTTACAGGATTGTATTTGAGATTAGCCCAATGAGGCTCTTTCATGGGGATCCATTGCCTGTAAGCCTTCAGTCTCCATTCAAGCATCCATTCCGGTTCCTTCTTAATCCCAGAAAGCTGTCTTATAATATCCTCATTTAGTCCTGCAGGAAGTGTATCCGCCTCTATATCAGTCACAAAGCCATACTTGTACTCTTTATTCGCTAATTCTTCTATTGTTCCGGCTTCGGTATTGCTCATTTAATCTCCTTGGTTAAAAATCCTGAAGATTTATCGATCCTTCAGAAATTCTATTTAATTACTATTCAAAACTAATCAATCTATACTCTTTTGTCAAGATTTAAGTTTCTTGAGAAAGCCTTATTTTTTCGTAATTTAGCTATTATGTTTATTGTATATCACGACTGGTAATAATTACCCTTTTCTTACAAGTTATCTTTTAAGCTCTTCTTCTGCTATCTTTTTCCGTTCATCTGCCCGGCTTCTGCCCGGCCTCTGCCAAGCCTCTGCCAAGCCTGGAACTACTCATTCATTTTCTTCCTCCAATGATCCTGAAATATACTTTATAGTGTATTCCGGCTTATAATTTCCCTAATTGATATTTATCCTGTTAAAACACTTAGCTTTAAGTCAGTAAAATTTGAATACCGGCTTTATTATTCTATTATATATGCGGAAATTAGTTTTTCCCTGATCCACTAACGACCACAGCTCCGGAACATTTCAATACACACCTTCCTAAATTGTTTTTATGCAATTATTAAATTAACTTTGGCTTAATTTTTACAATAATCTGATAAATTTGGAAGAACAGAAAACAAACCAAAATAGTCCATCTGAAAGCCAGAATACTGATAAAAACAGCGGAAATGATGAATCCGGCGGTAAAAAGAATACAAGATACAACCGGTATTATCGCGGCAGAAGAAAGAATTATACGAAGTACAATCACCAGAGGGGTGAATCAAGACAGAGTACATTTAAGAAACTTACTATAATTATTCCCCTTTTCAACGAGGAAGAATCTCTTAATCCGCTCACAAACGAAATAAGGAAAGCCCTTAAAATTGTTAATATTGGCTTTGAAGTAATTTTTGTCGACGACGGAAGCACTGACAAATCGTTAAATATCATTAAAGAGATCTGCAGGACTGATAAAAGATTCAAGTTTATCAGTTTCAGGAAGAATTACGGTAAATCTGCAGCACTTCAAATGGGTTTTAATAATGCTTCCGGGGATGTTGTAATTACAATGGACGCCGATCTTCAGGATGATCCTAACGAGATTTATAATCTCGTTAAAAAACTTGAAGAGGGCAATGACCTGGTTTCCGGATGGAAAAAAGTTAGACACGATCCATTTATCAAGAAAACTTCATCCAAGTTTTTCAATTTTATAACCCGGATTATAAGCGGCATTAAAATTCATGATTTTAATTGCGGACTAAAAGCATATAGAAAAGAAGTCACTGACAATATTAAAGTTTATGGTGAACTTCACAGGTATGTTCCGGTATTAGCCGACTGGCAGGGATTCAAGATTACCGAGATTCCAGTAAAACATCACCCTCGTCGATATGGTAAAACAAAGTTCGGTATCTCACGTTTCTTCAAAGGTTTTATTGACCTTATTACCGTAATTTTTGCAACGCGTTATATAAAGCGCCCGATGCATTTTTTTGGTTTTCTTGGTGCTCTCTCTTTTCTTATCGGTCTTGTTGTTAATGGTTACCTGACAGTTCTATGGATAATAGGAGAACCTTTGAGCAACCGTCCGATGCTGTTTTTGGGTATGTTATTGATAATTGTAGGCGTTCAGTTTTTCTCTGTAGGACTTCTTGGCGAGATGCTGGTCAACAATTTTATGAATGAACGGGAATACATCATAAAAGATAAAGAGCTTTAGGTGTGAATTTATTTATAAGTTATTTAATCATTCATAGTTTTTCTCCCCGTATAATTTAGCCTCATGTATTACGACCCTGTAAAAGATATTTTTGCTTCGTTAATAAAGAAGCATCCTAAGCTCAGATTACTTTTCTATAAAGTTCTGGATATAATGTTTCTTCGCTCATGGTACTGTACGAAGAGAACTCCGTAATCTCAGAACTCTTTTCAATGAAAAAAAAATAGAAATTTTTGATGCGGGGACAGGTTACGGGCAGTATTCTTATTTTATGTCAAAACACCTTAAGCCGGCTGAAATATATGCTGTTGATGTAAAAGAAGAATGGATTAAAGATACCAGGGAGTTTTTTCAATTAGAAAAAATAAATAACGTCTCCTTTGGAATCGAGGATCTGACAACTATAAATCACGAAAACAGGTTTGATCTCATAGTATGCGTAGATGTAATGGAGCATATTGAGGAAGATGTTAAGGTATTCCAAAATTTCTATAAAGCACTTAAACGAGGCGGATATCTTCTCATAAATACCCCTTCAATTTTCGGCGGGAGTGATGTCCACGATGATTCTGATGAGAGTTTTGTAGGAGAACATGCCAGAGATGGTTATTCGAGTGAGGATCTTGAAGGGAAACTTAAACCCATCGGATACTCAGTTTACCGGTCCAGGTATACATATGGTTTTTGGGGGGATAAAGCCTGGCGTCTTGGAATAAAATACCCGATTATGCTTGTGAATATTTCAAAATTCTTTCTGATATTGCTTCCGTTTTATTTTCTTATCACTTTCCTGTTTACTTTTATAATGATGTTCCTGGATTACTCTTCAAAAAATAAAGTTGGTTCAGGGATTACTTTTATAGCAAAAAAATAAAAAGAAATTATAATTAACCGGAATCTTAATGGCTAAATCAAAAAAAACTATTCAATCAAAGAAAAATAAATCCGAAGGATTCTTTTCGAAGCTCAGCATTGAAGAAGTTCTTCCGCACAAATTTCATGCTTTAGCAGCTATCCTGGTTATAATAATTTTGTTTCTTGCTTTCCTGAGTCCTCTCTTCTTTGGAGATAAGACCTTTCAATCTGGGGATATCATCTCAAGCAAGAGCATGCATTCCTACATCGAAAATCATGGAGAAGGTTTTACTCTCTGGAACCCGTATATTTTCTGCGGAATGCCTGCATACGCCATTGGCACATCTGCCAAATGGTTTAACCTCATGTATGTGGGTATAACTGCCGTCAGGGATGTATTCTCTGCTCCGTTTTCGAATGATTATGTGAAATGGGTTTTCTACTTAATACTGATGGGTATTACATCCTATTTGTTAATGAAATACCTGACCAGCAATTTTATGGTCAGCTTGTTTACTGCAATCAGCACCTCTTTCAGTACAGGCTTGATAGTTTTCTTGTTTATTGGGCACGTTACAAAACTTACCTCGCTTGCATTTTATCCGCTTTTATTTCTCCTCCTGCTAAGATTAAAAGAGAAAATAAGCATTATCGATTTTCTGCTTCTTGTTATAACTCTTCAGTTATTCATTCAGGGCTTCCATGTTCAGATAATTTATTATACTGTTTTATCAGTGGGAATTTATTTCGTTTATTATTTTATTCGTGCCCTGGCTAAAAAAGATAATATCCTGAGGAATAATATCCTTAAATCAGCAGGTGTATTTGCTGCCTCCCTGATAATAGCCCTTCTGATTCAATCGGATAGCTTCACGCAGGTTTATGAGTATTCTGCCTTTTCAACACGAGGCACAGAAAGTATCACGGATCAGGTAAACGGGAAGCAGCAGGAAAACACTTCCGATTATTACGAGTACCATACCGGTTGGTCATTCTCACCTGGCGAAGTCATTACATTCATTGTACCTTCATATTTCGGTTTTGGAAACTCTACATATAATGGTCCGCTCACAAATAATCAGCCTGTAGATGTAAATACATATTTCGGTCAGATGCCTTTTGTCGACGTAGCGATGTATATGGGGGTACTCGTTTTCTTTCTTGCTTTGTTTGCTGTATTCACAAGATGGAAGGAACCTTTTGTACAATTTCTTACTATTCTTTCGGTTTTAGCTCTGTTTGTTTCTTTTGGTAAAAACTTTTCTATAATTTTCGATCTGCTTTTTAAGTATCTGCCATTCTTTAATAAGTTCCGCGTACCCTCAATGATCCTTGTGTTGGACCAGATGAGTTTTCCGATACTGGCGGGTCTGGGACTAATGAAAATCATTTCCCTTAGAAAAGAAAAAGATGTAAAACTGGAAAGTCTGATTAAGAATGCAGCGTACGTTTTTACAGGTATATTTATTCTTGGAGTTCTGTTGAACGGTGCAATCACTCAATGGTTTACATCCCGTGTGAATGATTATGCTGCATCATTAACAGCATCACGTCCTCAGATGGCTAAACAATATCAGGCTCTGGCTGATTATTCTGCAAGTATGTTTCTCAGCGACTTCCTTTTTGCTTTTGCCTTTCTTTCAATTGCTTTCTGGGCTGCAAACTTTTACATAAAAGAAAAGATAAGTAAAGATTCTCTCATACTATTTGTTATAATTTTATCTTTGATCGATTTATGGAGAATTGATGCGAGAGGTGCAAAGTACACTGATTCCCCGGATATTCAAAAAATGTTTGAAAAACCGGATTACGTGCAGGCTATTCAGGAACAGAATGATAAGGAACCCTTCAGAATATTGGATATGAAGCAGGATGGCTCTCCGGGTTCTTTCAATCAGAATTCAAATTTTAATGCCTATTTTCTGCTCGAAGACTTTTACGGATATTCTGCTATAAAACCAAGAGCATACCAGGATATTATTGATATTGTAGGGCCAGTCAATAGTGTATTGTGGCGGATGGCGAATGTAAAATATATTGTCACTGAAAAACCGGTACAATTTCCCGGACTGGCACCAATCTACAAGGGTGATAAAAGTGTTGTGTATCTGAATCAATATGTCCTTCCGAGAATATTCATTGTTGATTCCGTTGAATATAAACCTGAGATTGACATTTTAAAGCAAATTAAAGCTTCTGCTTTTGACCCATTAAAAAAAGCATATGTAGCTGATCCGCAATTGAAAGTCGAGCCTGCAGATTCAACAACAAGTGTGCATATAACAGAATATAAGGACGAGGTTGTTTCTGCTGATGTAAAAGCTTCGGGAAATAATTTTGTGTTTTTCGGCGATACATATATGACAGGGAAGGCTGATTACAAATTATTTAGTCTGCCCACTGGCTGGAGAGCTTATATAGACAATAATGAAACAAAAATTTATAGAACCAACCACGATTTTATGGGAATTGTTGTGCCAGCCGGTCAGCATAACGTAGTTTTCAAATACGCCCCTGAGAGCTTTTATATTTCAAAGTATCTTGCACTCATACTAAGTTCGCTTGTCGTTCTTGGGTTGATCGTTATATTAGCCGTCAGTAGAAAGAAAGTTTCCGGTAATGCTTGAATCCGGATTGAGTAATGCTCGATAAAATAAAATACTTAGCCAAACATTCTTTTATATACAGCATAAGTAATCTTGCAACCAAGGCCTCAGGGGTAATATTACTTCCGATCTATTCAACTTTCTTTTCCGTGAGTGAATTCGGAATTCTCGGTATCCTCGAAGTCACTATATCTATCTTTACAGAACTTCTAAACTTTGGACTTGGTCAGTCGCTGGTAATGCTTACGAACCATAGTGAGTATGAAAGTAAGAAAAGCAGCATTTTTTATACTCTGAGCATTGTCTCTATTTTTATTATAATACTTTTTATTGCAGTTGGGGAAGTTACTGTACCCTATTTATCTAAACTTTTCCAGAACCCTTCGGAATTTTATTTTTACCTGAGACTTGCAGTCTATATT
This sequence comes from uncultured Ignavibacteria bacterium, assembly GCA_963832715.1. Taxonomy (GTDB): domain Bacteria; phylum Bacteroidota; class Ignavibacteria; order Ignavibacteriales; family Ignavibacteriaceae; genus DATFVA01. The sequence goes on from CAWHVB010000010.1 coordinate 156,439, forward strand.
ATTTCCCTGAGAGTACTTAACATTTTCTTTTCCAATAAACTTCGTGCAGATGAAAAATCCATCTGGTTTACGGCGAGCAGTCTTACCAAGCTTGCGCTAACACTGGGATTTATAATTTATTTCGTAGCCTATAGAAAACTTGGGATTAGCGGAGTGCTTTATTCTTACATCCTGAGTGAAGCTGTACTCTTTCTGATCCTTCTCCCACCGATGGTTCGGAGTATGACCAGCAGATTTGAAAGGAACATTATTAGGGTGGCTATTAGTTTCGGATTTCCGATGATTTTTACATCTGTAGCAATGCTGATATTGAACGTCAGCGACAGGTATATTCTGAAATACTTTACAAACTATAAGGAGCTGGGACTATATGATTTAGGTTACCGGGTTTCGGGCGTAGTAAATATGTTTGTAATTATGCCTTTCAACCTGGCTCTAATGCCTTTTGCATACAAGATCTATAAGCAGGAGGGAGATAAACGATATTTTTCAAAGTTATTGACCTATCTGACTCTTCTGCTAGTCTGGATAAGTCTGGCATTGTCATTATTCAGCAGCAATATCATCAAGATATTTGCATTAAACCCTGAGTACTGGGATGCAGCAAAAGTAATCCCAATAATTGTTTTTTCCTATATATTCTTTGGTATGAGGATAGTAGTCACCCTGGGAATGCTTCTTACTAAAAACACTAAAGCATTAGCCCTAATAACCCTTTTTGCATCGCTTTTAAATATCGTATTAAATATTATTTTTATTCCGTTATGGGGAATGATGGCTGCTGCTTACTCAACATTAGTTTCATTCATCTTCCTGTACTGGCTTTCATATATAATCTCCCAGAAATATTACAGTATTCCTTATGAAAATATGAAAGTCTTTATTACTGTTTTGATCGGGGCAGTACTTTACATTATCTCATTGACAATTAATTTAAATTACTTTCTTGATATAATTGTTAAGTTAATACTGATGCTGGTCTTTCCTTTTATTTTGTATTCCCTCAAATTTTTTGAAATACGTGAACTCGAAAGCCTGTCAGGATTTTACAGGAAATGGAAAAACCCTGCTGCATGGAAAAAGAATTTCAGCATCACCAATAAAAAATAATTATTGCTAATATTATCAGAATGATGTAATCAATGTCAATCAATTTCAAAAAAAAAATCGTCTTAATCTCTAGTTTGCTTTTAAAACCTGGCCTGGTCAAAACACTACTGGGACAATATCATGAAAGTTATCTAAAAGAAGAAGGATGGTTTGACTCTTTCGATCTAAAAGAACCCGTGGATAAATTCAGAAATCCTGTACCATGGCTAAGTTATCCTGCGGTCGATTTTCTAAAGGAAAGGCTTTCAAATAATCTTAAGGTTTTCGAATTTGGAAGCGGCAATTCCACCTTATTCTATTCAAGAAAGGTATCTAAAATAATTTGTGTCGAACACGACCAGAACTGGTACAATAAAATAAAAAATAAACTACCCGAAAATGCTCAAATAATATTTAGAGAATTTCAATTAGATGAACAATACTCGGTTACAGTAAAATTACAAAATCAGAAATTTGATATTATTATTGTCGATGGAGTGGATAGAGTCCGATCAATACATAATTCCATAGAAAATTTATCCGGGAAGGGTGTCTTAATACTCGATGATAGTGAAAGACCGGAATATAGTACGGGTACAAATGAATTATTTGAAAATGGATTTAAGAAACTGGATTTCTGGGGAATTTCAGCTGGTGAGTTATATAAAAAATGCACGTCCATATTTTATAGGAATAACAACTGCCTGGATATTTGACCAGATAATTGTTTTAAGAAAATTTATTTAACCTTATATGAATTTAGCTCCAATTGTATTATTTGTATATAATCGTCCAAAGCATACTCGACAAACCATCGAATCTTTGAAGAATAATTTATTAGCAAACGAAAGTAGCTTATTTATTTTTTCTGATGGACCGAAAACAGAATCTGATTCTAAGAAGATCGATGAAGTCAGATCGTATATCCGTGCTATAAATGGCTTTAATAAACTGGAAATTGAAGAAAGTAAAAGTAATAAAGGTTTGGCCCGGTCAGTAATTGAGGGTGTTACCAAAATTATCAATATGCATTCAAAAGTGATTGTTCTTGAAGATGATATAGTTTGCTCTTCAGGTTTCTTGAAGTATATGAATGAAGCACTAAACTATTATGAGAAAAATGAGAAAATATTTTCTGTATCAGGGTACTGCTTTCCTATAAATATCCCGATTGATTACAAAGGAGATGTTTTTATACTCCCCAGAGCTTCGACCTGGGGCTGGGGTACATGGGCTAATCGCTGGCACAAAGCGGATTGGGATATTAAAGATTACAAAGAATTTCTTCATAGTAATTCAATGCAATCAATGTTCAATCTGGGCGGAGAAGATTTGACCCCGATGTTGAAGGCTCAAATGCGGGGTCAACTTGATTCATGGGGTATACGATGGACCTATGCGCATTTTAAAAATAATGCATTTTGTTTATACCCGGTAAGCTCCAAAGTCAAAAATATCGGAGCAGATAAATCCGGAACACATACTGCGCGAACTCAAAAATTTGAAGTATCTCTTGATAATAAATTAAATAGTATAATATTCCCTAAAGAACTTCACCTGGATAACGATATACATAGTAGTCTTTTAAAACTTTTAAAACTAAGTATGCAGAGAAAGATAATCAATTTATTTAGGTATTCTTATTTGTTTAATAGAAAAATGCAATGAAGTTACTATTTAAAATAATTTTTAAAGGAATTTATCTTTTCTTAAAGTTTCCCAATCAACGGAGATTCATCTGGTTGGTTTTCCGATATGGTGATGTTGCCAGATTCAAGTTAAAAACAATCAGGATAAATGATTTTACTATCCTTGTGACTGACTGTCTGTCATTTCTCTGGCAATACAAAGAAATATTTGTGGAAGAATCATATAAATTTAAATCAAAAAAGCGAGACTCAACAATAATAGACTGCGGTGCTAACATTGGACTTGATCTCTTATATTATAAAATACATTATCCTGATTCAAAAATAATAGCTTTTGAAGCAAATCCTGATATCAGCAGGATTCTTCAGCAGAATATTAAATATTAATCAATTAAAAAACGTTGAAGTGCATAATAAAGCAGTTTGGATAAATGAGGGGGGAGTTGAAATATCAGTAGGACTTGCCGATAATTCTTCGATATTTGGTTTGGGGCAAAAGATCAAAATACCATCGGTTAATTTAAAATCTATACTTGAGGATGAATCAAATATTGATTTTCTTAAAATTGATATTGAAGGAGCAGAAAAAGATGTACTAAATAGCTGTGGTAGTCTTATAAGAAAGGTCTCCAATATTTTTATTGAATATCATTCCTTTATAGATAAAAAGCAAGAGTTGGATGATATACTTATGATCTTATCTCAGAACGACTTCCGTTACTTTATTAAACCCGTCAACGATAGATTACAGCCTTTTTTAAATAAAACAAATAAAAACTCCCCTGAATTTGATCTTCAGTTAAACATTTATGCTTATAAGGAATAGTATGAATATTTTGCATATTTCTACATCCGATAGCATAGGGGGAGCAGCCAGAGCTTGCGTAAACATAAGCGATGCATTAAACTCAATCGGTGTAATTTCGACTATTCTTGTCCAACAAAAGAAAACAAAAAATGAATCGGTAAAGGAAGTAAGCACACACTTTAAAACCGGTTCGAGAATAATAATGGATTATTTTTTAATGAAGTCCCTTTCAAAGAGTAGAAGGGGGAGATTTACTTTTCCATTTGTGGGCACTGAGATATATACCCAAGATATAATGGCAAAGGCAGATATTATAAATCTGCATTGGGTAAATGGCGGCTTTTTATCATTAATGTCTCTTGAAAATATATTTGCACTAAATAAACCTGTTGTCTGGACTTTCCACGACATGTGGGTATTTACAGGAGGGTGTCATTATACAGGTGGATGCACTAATTTTTTAACGATATGCAAAGATTGTCCCGCATTAATTTTTAGCGGTAAACATGATCTATCAAATCGAATATTTAGATTAAAAGAAAAATTATTCAGGGGAAATAAATTCTCCGTAATAACCTGCAGCAATTGGCTGGCTAAAGAATCGGAACGAAGCCATCTTCTGCATGGATTTGACATAACTGTGGTTCCGAATCCTATCGATACCTCAGTTTTTCATCCCTTTCCCGCGGAGGATGCGAAGAAAGCATTAAAATTGTCAAAGGACAAAATTGTCTTTTTGTTCAGCGCTTTCACTGTTTCTGAAGTCAGAAAGGGTTTTAATTATTTTAAGGAGGCATTGCTGAAACTCAGTCAATTGAAACCTGAACTAAGAGATTTGATAGAAATTGTTGTTCTTGGATCATCGAATAAAAATGACTTCAACGAAATACCATTTGAAGTAACGTTCACGGGTAGGCTGGATGATATTAATAAACTTGTTTTATTCTATTCAGCTGCGGACTTGTTTATTGCTCCCTCTGTTCAGGAAAATCTATCAAATACAGTTATGGAATCTTTAGCCTGCGGCACACCTGTTTTAGCCTTTAATATTGGTGGTATGCCCGATATGATAGAGAATTCGGTGAACGGGTTTTTAGTAGATAATATTAGTGCTTATGAATTATCGAAGGGAATGCAAAGATTTATTGAGATGGATATAATTTCCAGAAAAAGGTTAAGAGAACATGCCCGCAAGAAAGTGATGGATCATTTCTCCCCTGCACGGATTGCAGATCAATATACGAGTGTATATAAAAAGTTAATGAATGCCTAATAACTGTTTAGATTTTATAAAAAATGAAGGCAGAAATTTAAATAATAAGATATTCTGTTTTATCCTCCTGATAGAATATTTTTTCATTATGTTTAAAAGTCTTATGAAGTTTTCATCCTTTTCATTTTTATTCAGTAATGTATCGACCAAAAGTAAAGCATAACCATGTTGGCTCAAAACCGTTGAAAATATCCAACCGAGTAACAATTCTCTTACAGAAAATTCACTCTCATCTATTTTTCTAATATAAATCAGCTCTGCCCACCCGGGACTGATTTTATGAGAAAATTGAGCTAGCTTTTTAATTATTCTAGAATTGAAGTATATATCAAGCTGATTTTGAGTGATTCGTCGTGGTCCTTTTATGGTGATCTCAGATAACCAAAACGATCTTTTTTCAAAATCCGTTAATATATCTGATAATTTATCTTCACCTTTATAACTATTTATAAAACCGGGTTCAAATTCTGCAACTAGTATTTTATCACTTAATTCCTTAGGGAGAGAGGTAAATAGTCTTAAATCTGTACCCTGCGAATCACTCTTAAACCAATCGACCTTTTCCAGATTCACCTCTTTCAGTGACTCTGTAAGGTTTTTAGCATTCAATTCTATTCTTTTAATAACCTTAAACTTTCCGGCGTAGGCCCAGACACTTAAATTTTCAAGATCTGGTTCGAGGGTACTCGAACAAAATGGAGATTCAGTTAGAAAGAATTCAGTTTTAGAATCGTACCCGTTTGTGACTATGCAATTGAAGACGTAAAGCTTCTTGAACTCCTTAGTCACTTTTTCAGTATATCCTATTTTTCTATCATCTGCATCGTAAGCAACGCAAATTGAATATTTTGAAAACTTTTTCCATAATTTGTGTGTTGATTCAGATGCTCCTATATCAACTAATACAGGGGGACGATTGGTTAGTTCATCCAAATTGAACAATTCATCAATAATTCTGTTAAAATTCATATAAATAAAACTTCATCAATTTAAACCAGTTAATCTTCAAATTTAACACATATTTTAACATATAATCAGACGGAGGGTTACATTTTTTTTTGAGGAAACAATCCAAAAAATTATTGCTTATAACAAGAATTATTACCATATTATTTTATAGTAAAATCTTTATTTCAAAATAAAGTAGCGGGGACTCTAAATGAAAAGGATCATACCATTCGTCATCTTTTTTTTCTCACTATTATTAAATAGCTGCTCAACAGATACAACAGTTTCTTCAAATAATGTGGATCAGGGGGGAATAACCCTGAATATCGACAGAATCCATAAACCCGATAATGTTGTGAGCGTAACTGCTTACATGACAAGAGAAGGGTTTGACACATTATCAGGATCACTTAATCTCCTCTCCGATACGACTGCAGATATCACCTTTAATGATTTATCGGCGGGAGGATGGCATCTTAAAGTTGATGCGGCAGATGAAGAAAATACAGTCGTTTATACAGGACAGGCCGATGTAAATATTCTGGCGGGAATCACAACCCAGGTATATCTTACTCTCGAACCCACAGGAGCAGGAAAAGGTAATATATACATTTTTGTTAACTGGGGAGTCCCTGGTAATATTGGGTGGATTGATTTTGAAAATAATCCTATTGTAGTAAAATATAATACCGGATATGATCTTATGGGAGTTGGAGAATGTTATGTCCTAAAAGATGAAAATAATTATAAAATGTGGTATACCGGATTAACTACCAGCGGGGTAGGGTATGGTTTTTATGCATTTTCATCCGATGGGCTTAATTGGACAAGATATAGCTCAACCCCAGTTTTATTTCCGGGCCCTTACGGCAGTTGGGATTCATACCATCTATCTCCCGGGCCTGTGATAAAGGAGGACGGGATTTATAAGATGTACTACTCCGGATGGCAGGAGACTGATGGGATATGGTATATAGGATTGGCAACATCCTCTGATGGTTTCAACTGGGTAAAATATGCTGGAAATCCAATTATATCTGGCGGAGATTGGGATTATCATATTGGTGCACAATCAATAATTAAAAAAGGTGCTACCTATTATATGTTTTATACGGGTAGTCCTGCCAATTATGGAGGATATATTTATCACATTGGAGTTGCAACGTCAAGTGATGGTTATTCCTGGCAAAAATATTCTGGTAATCCAGTTATGTCTGAGACAGAACCATGGGAAGGTTCCGCTGTAGCATTTCCCTCAGTAATATATGATAATGATCAGTTTCAAATGGTATATGAAGGTGTAAAGCAGCAAAATTCTGCTTTTGGTTTTGCCTATTCAGATGATGGATACAGTTGGACAAAAGATTCGAACAATCCATTTTTTAAAACAGAAGACTGTACGAACGAATGGAATAAAATAATATATCCCACTTATATTAAAGTTGAAAACAGCAGGAGCGTTTATTATACAGGCAAGGATTCAAACGGTGATATAGCCATTTGTGTTACTAGAAAATTAAATTAAAGGGATATAATTAAATATTGGCAGGGTTGCGAAAGTCTGAACTTCCTACAGACATGGCTTTTAATGACAGGTGGATGCCACCCGTAGCAGGAAATAATTATTATAAAAATACTTCGGGATTACATTATGCAAAGAATCTCTTTTCTTACAGCTATCTTCATATCGCTTTTTTTAAGCAGTTGTTCAAATGATGTACCGGTTTATCCCACGGAAACACAGAACGGCGGCATTTCGCTGAATATAGACAGGGTACATAAACCTGATAATGTAGTTAGTGTTACGGCGTATCTTACCAGGGAAGGGTTCGATACCTTGAGCGGTTCACTTAATCTGCTTTCTGATACTACTGCTGATATTACATTCAACGATCTGGCAGCAGGAGGATGGCACCTTAAAGTTGATGCTGCTGATGAACAGAATATAGTGGTCTATACAGGAGAAGCAGATGTAAATATACTTGCTGATGTTACAACCCAGGTCTATCTTACACTTGAACCAACCGGTGCAGGTTATGGTAATATTTATATCTATGTGAACTGGGGTGTACCGCAAAATTCCGGTTGGATTGACTATCAATTTAACCCCATCATTTCGCAGCCTATCATTCCTGATAATCCTAATGCAGTAACTTTTCCCAGAATTCTTTACGAAAACGGGACATATAAAATGTGGTTCACAAGTCTGTACAATTCTGCGGTTTCTAATATCTGGTATGCCGTTTCATCTGATGGTATAAGCTGGCAGTTAGGACATAACGGTCCGGTTTTCAGCCCGACTAATACCTATACCTGGGACTCACATACAGTGTGCGGAAGCGTGGTTATTAAAGATGAAAATGAATACAAAATGTACTACACTGGTTTTGCAGATGAGTATGGAATGTGGCATATAGGTTTAGCAACATCAGGTGATGGCATAAATTGGACAAGGTTGCCCAATCCTGTTGTTTATGCCGATCAGAATGAAGATAAAATAATCATAGGTGATGTTGTTAAAAATGATGGTGTTTATTATTTGTACTATTCCGTCAGACAGTACCCGTATTATGATATAAGAGTTGCAGTATCCCAGGACGGTATAAACTTCACTAAATCGAATAACAACCCCGTTTTAACTCCTGTTGAAAGCTGGGAAGGTTCCGGGATTTTCTCTCCTTCTGTTATTTTCGAGAATGGTCAGTTCAAAATGATTTATGCTAATGTGGGAGGGCAGGGAACGGATTTGGGTATGGCATATTCGACTGAAGGTATAAACTGGACAAAAGATCCTTCTAATCCATTCTTTGATATAAACGAAGTTCATAATAACTGGTGTACCAGAATTACTTATCCCTTTTTCAGGAAGGTAAATGGTCAGTACAGGATATATTACACCGGTAATTTGGATGTCAACTGGTCAGCAATGATTGGGGTTATTATTAAACAATAATAAAAAATCGACAAGATTTTGTTTGGAGATTTACTTCTCAACCCCGCTCTTCAGTGGGGTTTTTTATTAGCGGACTATCTGAAAATAATGTTGTTTAAGTTGAATTTTAAACCAGCCTATACGTGGTCATCTAAAATTTTGCCGAATTTTGAAGCTATATTTTTTCGATCAAATTCTTTTACAGAATGAATATCAGTACTAAATGTTTCTGCTTTTTCAAAGAATTCTTTCGGGTCAACATCGTATCCGAACATCATCCCGCTGTTTGTACTTTTCAGGATTTCCTTAACTTCTTCGTTATCATCACCGAAGGCTAAAATGGGTTTGCCTGTTCTCATATATTCAAACAATTTTCCCGGGACATGCCTTTTCTCGGTTGCACATACAAGAAGGTAATCCGCCTTCATCAGTTCATTCACCATTTCTCTATAGGGAAGAAAACCGGCGAAATCAGTTTTGCTTGTCAGGCCGTTCTTTTCAATCTCATTTTTTATCACAGGACTAACGGTTCCTATAAATTTAATCCTTATATCCTCCTTATTATTTATTTCTTTTATCCGTTTCCATAAATAACGTGGATTCTGGTAGTCAAAAATGTTCCCGGCGTGAATTAAAAGCCTGTAGTTTCTTTTATCGCGTTCTTTTCCAATACTATCAAAATCTTCTTCATTATAACCCCAGTACAGTACATCCGCTTTATCTTTAATGAATGGATATTTTATTCTATAATCATCAAGCGTCGATTTGGTTACAAAAACTACAGAAGAAGCATTGGACATAACTGACTTTTCAAGATGATTATCCAGAGCAAGGGTAGCAGTACTTCTCTTAAAATTACGGTAATAGATTATATCTACCCACGGATCAATTAAGACCGGGATATGAGGCACAGAGAATTCTTTGCTTAATTTCATACCGATCAGGTGCGTACTGTGCGGAGGTCCGATGGTAACTATTGCGTCAAATCCTTTTTCCGCTAAAATTTGTTTTCCCTTCGTGACAGCCGATAAATACCATCCTACCCTTGCATCGGGAACAAAGATGTTCATTCTTATCCAGATTGATAACTTGTGCGTCAGGCTTTTGTTTTCTGTGGATATAGTCTCCGAAGCTATAAGCTGTTGATCCTTTCCCTTACCGGTAAATTTTTTGTATAAGTTAAAAGGCTCAAAGGCTTTAGATTTATAAACCTTTACCCCCGGGTCGACTTCATTTACCAGGCTTTCATCCTTTTGAGTAAATGTCTCATTCTCAACGGTAAGCACTTCAGGCTGCCAGCCTGTAGAAGGCAGATGTCGTATTATTCCTAAGGGCCAATGCAGAGTTGCCTTTCCTGAAGGGGGCCAGAAATATGTGATGAACAAGACCTTTCTCATCAGATCTTTTTCCCTACAAACCTGATCACGACAGCTTCCCCTGTGTGATAGATGCTTTCATTCAGGTGAACAATTTCCTTCTTAAGCATTTCTGTTTTTAGTCCCTTGAAATTTTCACTAATCTCATCAGTTGAATACATCATATCAGAATTCTGCGGCCCTCCTGAGTTTTTTCCAAGCTGTTCTTTATGATATACTTCAAGTATGATCTTACCGCCCTTTTTCAAAGAATCAGATGCTCTTTTATGAACCAATTTAGAAAGTGAGGGATTCAGGTGCATAAAAATAATCGACACGGCATCATATCTGTTCAGTTGAGGAAGAAAATCGGCTAAATCCGACACGGTGTAATTGATTTTCACCTTCTTTTCTGATGCAAGTCTTAATGCCTTTTCCATTGCTGCCTTGCTGAAATCCACAGCATCTACTTCCCACCCTTTTGAGGCCGCATAAATTCCATTCCTTCCTTCTCCCTCTGCCAGGGCAAGCAGCCGCCCGGTAGGGAGTTTGTCTATTTCAGATCTAAAAAACTCATTAGGTTCTGTTCCGTAGATAAATTCCTCAGCGGAATAACGATTATCCCAAAATTCATTCATAAAACACTATTCTGTTTGTATAGGTCAAATTTAAGCAGAAAGTAAAGTAAATTGAAATTTTGAGATGAGGAACATATTCTGTACTCTAAATAGTTTTTAATATCGGATTAATAGTATAACTTTTATAAAATTAAAAAGGTATTTATGCTGATTGACATAGAAACTGCGTCGCCGCCTTATATAGTAACCCAATCCACTGCAGCTTCCGAACTGAAAAAAAGAATGACGGGCAGTAATGCTGCTGGCAGATTAATCGATATGGCTGCAGTTCACTCGGGCATTGAGAGCAGAGCTATTGTGATACCTGATGCTGAAAATAATCCCGAGGAAAAATTTTATTCAGAAAACGGTAATCATATTTCCCCTGATACTAAAAAACGGATGGATGAATATGAAAAATGGTCGAAGGTTCTGGCGCGGAATGCAGTAGAAAAACTAATTCAGAATACAGGATTTGATCCTCAGGAACTTGATAAGATCATTACTATTAGCTGCACCGGCTTTTTTGCCCCGGGACTCGATCACTTTCTTATAAATGAGTTTAAGTTCCCGTCCGGATTAAAAAGGATTAATATTGGTTTTATGGGGTGCGCAGCTTCCCTGATAGGGATGGATTCGGTGATGCAAACCTTGAATAATACGACAGATAAGAATGTATTGCTGATTTCTGTTGAGTTGTGCAGCCTGCATCTTCAGACGGAACCTACAAGAGATAATATTCTTGCAAATATGATCTTCGCTGACGGATGCGCCGCCGCTTTGTTTTCAAATTCCAGCAAACATATTCAGAAAGGAAAGCTTGAATTAATTAATACTCACTCAGTTCTGTTTAAAGATTCCTATAATTATATGGGCTGGAAAATCGGCAATAACGGTTTTGAGATGATACTTTCCTCAGAACTGCCTAAGATAATTCTTAATGAAGCTGTCCCTGAACTTTTAAAGATCCTTCAACGTGAGGGGGCAGATCCTTCATCTGTAAAACATTGGGCACTTCATCCGGGCGGTAGAGCTATACTTGATTCTCTTCAGAAGGGACTCAATTTGTCCGATGATCAAATGCAAGCATCGCGGACGGTTTTAAGAAACTACGGCAACCTCTCTTCTGCCTCAATCTTATTCGTTCTTAAAGAGCTGTTAAATAGTGCAAGGATCCGGAAGAACGATTTGTGCTGTGCTGTGGCTTTCGGGCCGGGCCTTACTATGGAAACCGCTTTTTTCAAGGGAGCCTGATGTTTCTTAAGAAAAGCTTTAAGAAAGAGCTGATGGATGATTTCTCACTTGGTGACGGGAGAATTGACGCTGCACTAAAGGAACTAAAAATTATCAATAAATTCCTCGGGGGAAATTCGGTTAGTAAAAAGGGGATAGAGCACTTAATTAATGAATCGGGTTCGGAATATAAAATTCTGGATGTCGGGGGCGGAGGATCAGATATTTTATTCAGTCTTAAGAGTAAGTATAAATCTCTGAAAATTTTTTCAATAGATCTTAATAAGTATTCGTGCCATTATCAGAAGGTAGAACAGCATAATTACAAAATTATTTGTGCCGATGCTTTTAATCTGCCTGTGTATGAAAACTCCTTCGATATTGTTCATGCTTCATTGTTTCTTCATCACTTCAAAGATGAAGAAATCAGCCGTCTGCTCAGTGGTTTTCTGACGACCTCAACAAGAGGTGTTATCATAAATGATCTGAGTAGAAATATTTTAGCTTTTTTAGGTATTAAGATTCTTTCAATGATTTTTTCTAAAAGTGAATTTGTTAAAAATGACGGCCCTCTTTCAGTCAGGCGTGCATTTACAAAAAAGGAATTCGTCAGGATATTGTCACAAACAGGGATAGATAACTTCATATTTAAAAGAATGTGGGCCTTCAGATTTTTAGTAATAATTCCTTCTTGCCAAAATGTTCAAAACTGACTATGATGCTGTAATAATAGGCGGTGGCCCTGCAGGCTCTGTTGCCGGGTTTGAAATGGCGAGGGCGGGGATGAGTACTGCTATTATTGAAAGAAAATCTTTCCCGCGGGAAACGTTATGCGGTGAATTTTTATCGGCAGAGGTTACAGATCATTTAAAAGTATCAGGTTTGTTTGAAAAATTCCTTCTCCTGAACCCGAACAAAATTTCATCTTTCCGGCTTATAACAAATAGGAGGCAATTCAGTTCCGGACTGCCGTTTGCGGGATATTCTCTAAAGCGATCGGTATTTGACTATTTCCTTCTTAAAGAAGCAATATCAGCAGGCACTACTATATTCCAGCCGTCGGTGGTTGTAGAAGTGGTTAGAGAAAAAGAGAATTTTTTAACAAGAATAAAATCAGACGGAAGGCATTTTAATGTTACATCCAGGTTTGTGATTGGAGCTTACGGAAAAAGTAATGTCCTTGATAAGAAACTAAAAAGAAGATTCGCAGGGACAGATTCAGGTTATAACGGAATAAAATTTCATATCAGGAAAGAATCTTTATCAGAGTTGGAGGATTCCTGCATATATATATTTTCCGGTAATAATATCTATTGCGGTATAAACTCAGTCGGCGGGGGAGAGGCAGCAGTTTGTTTCCTTGATAACAGAAAGCAGCAAATTGAAACTTCACTAAGCCACTTCAAAACTTTACTTACAGAGAATACATCCCTTACCTCAATCTTCAACAACAAGGTACCAGATCTTAAACAAGTGGAAACCTACGGCGCAGGCAGCATCTTTTTTGGTAAAAGAGAACTGGTTAAGGATGGTATTATAATGATAGGGGATGCTGCACAGGTAATTGCTCCGCTGGCAGGAGATGGAATCGGTATGGCTGTACAGTCAGCTAAATTAATTTCAGATATTATAAGCAGCTGCATTAATGCAGAAACGGAGTTCTCTGAAATATGCAGGGAGTATGAAATGAAATGGAGGGCACAATTTTCGAGAAGAATAAAAGTTGCCCGTTTCTCTCAGAATATGATTCTCCAAAACCACTATTTCAATCATATTCCCGGAAAATTAATTAATTTTTTTATTCCGGGAATCATCTCGGCTACCAGGAATTGATATTATTTATTTCCTCTTCATTATTTATATTTGCATTAGAATTGAGAATTATTTCAGATGGTACTTAACTTGCAGAATATTGATAAATTCATCGTAGTAGGCGACCGGGTGTTGGTCAGACCTTCTGAGGAATCACAAAGGACGGCTTCGGGATTATATCTTCCGCCAGGAGTATCTGAGAAAGATAAAATCCAGAGCGGTTATATTATTAAAGTCGGCCCAGGCTATCCCACGGGAACAAATACAGATGATGAACCCTGGAAAGAAGCTAAGGAACCTGTGAAATACATCCCTCTGCAGGCTAAAGAAGGAGACCTTGCAATTTTTCTTCGTAAGGAAGCATATGAGATAGAGTTTGAAAAAGAAAAACTTCTTATAGTGTCTCAGTCAGCCCTTCTGCTGCTTATTAGGGATGACGTGATCGAGTTTTGAAGGTTTAGTAGATCGTAATAAAAGCGATGACGACAGCAAGCAGAACTAACAGTAAAGCAAATCCCCCCACTTTAAATTTAGGCAGGTGTCTTTTATTTTTAGACGATTGAGACTGATGACTCTTCCAGTCACCAGTTTCAATTGACCATTTATTACCGTCCCTATCGAAGTAATTCATATATAATATTGCAGAAGTTTGACCCAAGTAAGAATTCTTCATCATTCATCCAAAATCATACCGCTCGATCTGAAGACTTTAAGAATCAATTTTGTTGAATTTAATACATCTTAAAGTCCTTAATTTAGCAAAAAAAACGTTAACTTAAAAGAATTTTAGGGCTCAGCAAAAGTTGGTATTAACGTCTCTTCTGTCGGTTAAATTAGTCTCATCCTGAGGTAAAAATAACTCGAAAATTCTTATATAAGCACATCTTTTTATTAATAACTCTTTATGATTCCGTTTTTAATATGGCATATAACTTGCTCATACTTTGAGCAGATAATTATAATCAATTGGTATTAAAATGAATACAGGACAAATGATGCTCGCTGTAGGGGCCATGGCTCTATTAGCAATCATAGTTTTAAGGGTGAACAATAGCTTTTTAACTACAAATGGCATTATGATGGAATCAAAATTCGGAGTTCTGGCTACTTCTCTGGCACAGTCTGTTATTGAAGAAGCAACTAATAAAGCTTATGATGAGCAATCTATTGGAAATCCAATCACCAGTGCCGCCGACTTCACGCCAGTCAGTGATCTTGGAGAGGATGATGAGGATTACGCTGAATATGATGACTTTGATGATTATAATGGATATCAAAGGGATATCGACAATCTCCCTTCTGCAAAATATCATATTTATTGTACAGTTAGTTACCTGAATCCTGCGAATCCCGGTGTTCCTTCTGTAAATCAACAATGGAGTAAAAAAATTACAGTTTACGTAACTAGTGAATCTTCACCTGATACTGTTAAACTATCCTCCGTATTTAGTTATTGGTTTTTTTAAAGAGGAGGTCAAATGGGTTTCAGTACTATTTTAGATATACTCGGATCAATTATTATTGGCGGATTTCTTCTTCTGCTTCTCAGCAGAATTGATGATGCTGCCGTTCAAAACACTTACAATAACACTGAAGAATTAATACTTCAACAAAATATGGTTACCGTTGCTTCTATAATCGAGAATGACTTCAGAAGGATGGGTTATTGCAAGGACTTTAATAAACTCCCTAAAACGGACGTTATTGTATCGGCTACCGATACAAGCATTGCTTTTAAAACCGATGTTTACGATAAGGGCAATGTTGATGTTTTGAAATATTACCTAGGCTCGACATCGGAATTGTCTTCCACTCCTAATCCCCGCGATAGATACTTGTACAGAGTTGTTAATAATGATCCTCCTGTTGGCGTAAACCTTGGAGTTACTCAGTTCAAACTTGTTTTCTTCGATACATATGGAGATACATTGCATTTTCCTATTGCCGACCTGACTTTGATTTCTTCGATGGAAATAAACTTAGCTGTTGAAAATGTGGTTGGATATGGTATTGATGATGAAGGCTGGAACAACAAATATTCAACAGCATTTTGGCGCCAGATTAGACTGGCTGCTATGAATTTACAAAAAAGATAAGAGGTTAAAATGGCTGGAAAAGCTTCACTACTTTTAGTAATGGGTTTCAGTTTAGTTTTTCTTGTCTTCGGACATAATTTTACCAGAATGTCCGGAAGCTCTGTGGATAACTATGCTGATTACTATTCAGATAATGTTTCGCGCAACCTCGCTTCAAGCGGGGCAAATATGGCCGCAAATGCTATGTTCCTTGATAATAACTGGAATGCCGGGTATTCTGATTATGCTATGGATGGCGGTATTTTAAATGTTAGTGTTGAAATAGTTAATGCTGCACAAAACATAAAGAAAATTGTATCCACTGCAACTTATGAAGGACTAAATCATACTGTAGAGGTTACTCTCTCACCCAGCAGATTTTCAAAGTTCGCATATTATTCAGAAAATGAAGGAAACAATATTCGCTGGACGGGAAAGGATACTGTATTTGGACCATTTCATACGCAGGATAACCTTCTGGCAGATAACCACCCTGTATTCGGGGTTACCGGGTACAGAAGTACCATAAAAGGTAAACTGATCCCTGCTGACTATTATGATGTTTATGGAGAAAAAGATCCTAAAACGAAATCTGAAAAAAATCTCTGGAAATCAGCTATGGATGGCGATAAACCCGAATTCCACGGATCCTTTGACCAGGGAGTAGATGAACCATTGCCAATGGATGGATTAGATCCCCTTCGGGATGCTGCAGCAGATGATGGGTTAGTGATAAATAAGACAAACTATAAAGACACAGCATATATAACATTTGTAAATGATAGTGTAAAGATTAAGCTGGGATACAATAAACCCACACAGACATATTTAACAGCAAATGCAGCTCCTAATGGGGTAATTTATGCAAGCGGTATGGATATAAGACTGAAAGGAACTGTAGAAGGTCAATATTCGGTTGTGGGAGATAATAATATATATCTTGATGATGATCTTCTTTATAAAACGGATCCCAAAAAAAATCCCTCTTCAACAGATCTGCTGGGAGTATTGGCCCAAAAAAATATTCTAATCTCGGATGATAAACATAATAACAATGCCACTAAAAATATAAAGATAGACGCAGCTCTGTATTGCCAGGATGGGGGTTTCGGTGCTCAGAATTATGACACAAGGAGTATAGACGGAGATATCAACCTGCTGGGTGGTATTACACAGAATACCAGGCAGGCAGTCGGAACATATTCGGGTAATACAATGACGCATGGATTTAATAAGAGGTATAGATATGATGAGCGTCTTGGAAAAATGTATCCCCCGTTCTTTCCAACCTGCGGCGGATTTCAAATAGTATCATGGAAAGAGTAAAGAAGGAATTCAGTTAATAAAAGAGGCTGTCTCAAAAGGTCTAATTTTGAGATAGCCTTTTTTAATTTTTATCAATTTATTGCTGAAAAAATTACTCATTGGGGATAAAATAAAGTTGAGAAAAGAAAGGGCATTATACTTTATTATTCAAAGGCATATTTAGATAAATTGTGAAATGGCCAGAAGTCCAAATTCGATTTTTACTTTATTCAATCCCCTTAATAAAAATCGCTTAAACTTTTTATTCTGTTTGATATTCCCCCCAAAATAGGTTCGACATCCACAGGAAGTTTTTTAAGGTAGTATATTCCTCTTTCAGATTCCAGTTTTTCTTTAGCTCTCCGCTTTAATAAATTTCCTCCATTACTGACACTGATTACCCGATTCTTCTTCTTCTTTCTCTTCCTCTGATGCTATCTTCTGACTATACTCCCAGAGCTCTTTTAATTGCTGTTTTATTCTTTCTATACTCTTCTTTATTGCTTTTCCCCAAACAAATGTATATCTGTTTGCATTGGCCTCTATTTCTGTCCCATCTATATATATTTCCTTTATATTTAACTGACCGGCTTCTACCAGCAGCTCCACTATTTGTGAAAAATTTTCTCTAATACTTTTTTTAGTCTTTATGATCGGAATCTATTTATGGTATGGTGATCCGGTTTATTCAATACGCTTATCCACATCATATGTATTTCTCTTTCGATTTTTCTGCTGCTGTATAAGTTTTTAAGATATGCATATCCCAGAACCTTCAATAACATCTTAGGATTACAGCTACTTGTTCCTCCCCCCGGATATAATTTTATTAAAGGTTCTATGTTTATTTTTTCTATTACCTCATTTACCACTCTTCCCGGATGATTCTTTTCTATCAGCTCTTCGATTGATGGAGGTAATAAATACAACTGGTTTTGTTCGTAGGGTTTAAATATTGGCTTGGCCATTTCTTTCTCTTTTTGTAAATATGATTTTTAGAACAAGACAAGGCTGCCCTTTTGAGACAGCCTCTTATTTGCTCACCTATAAATAATATCTGTTTTTAATATCTAAGTTGATATAGGAATCCTGCTATAGGATTTCGGCGCAGTCACGATTTCTCCTTCATCTCATCTGTAAAATCTCAACACCTATAAGTAATATATACTTATCGAAATTAATTTTCTTGGTTTATCGGTAATTAACGGTTATTCGAGAATGGCATATATCTTGCGTCTTCTTAACTGAAAATCAAATCGCAAAGGGTAATTTTAGTTAACAATTGGAGAAATGATGAATGCTGTTGAAGCAAATTCATTATTATTCATTGTCGTTCTAAAAGCGTATAGCCGCTTACTACTAATCAACAGTTCGATGATGGAGTCAAAATTCGGCATCTTATCAGGTTCCTCTGCGGATACTTTCGCAGAGAAAACAAGATATATGAGATCCGAAATAACTTGGAACATATCTTTTCTTAGGTTTAGAGATGTTCTGAATTCTCATATTGGTTCCAGACCAATCTAGCTTCAACTATAATTTCTAATCATTATTTCATTGCTGGCAGACTTTCGATAAGTCAAAGATGTCTTGCTGCAGGTTAATGAAATAATGGTGGATGATTTAATCAATCATGATTATCTCACTCACTGCCCGATCTTTTTTAATAATTATAAGAGGTGAATGATGGCTGGAAAAGCTTCACTACTTTTAGTAATGGGTTTCAGTTTAATTTTTCTTGTCTTCGGACATAATTTTACCAGAATGTCCGGAAGCGCTGTGGATAACTATGCTAATTACTATTCAGATAATGTTTCACGCAACCTCGCTTCAAGCGGGGCAAATATGGCCGCAAATGCTATGTTCCTTGATAATAACTGGAATGCCGGGTATTCTGATTATGCTATGGATGGCGGTATTTTAAATGTTAGTGTTGAAATAGTTAATGCTGCACAAAACATAAAGAAAATTGTATCCACTGCAACTTATGAAGGACTAAATCATACTGTAGAGGTTACTCTCTCACCCAGCAGATTTTCAAAGTTCGCATATTATTCAGAAAATGAAGGAAACAATATTCGCTGGACGGGAAAGGATACTGTATTTGGACCATTTCATACGCAGGATAACCTTCTGGCAGATAACCACCCTGTATTCGGGGTTACCGGGTACAGAAGTACCATAAAAGGTAAACTGATCCCTGCTGACTATTATGATGTTTATGGAGAAAAAGATCCTAAAACGAAATCTGAAAAGAATCTCTGGAAATCAGCTATGAAAGGCGATAAACCCGAATTCCACGGATCCTTTGACCAGGGAGTAGATGAACCATTGCCAATGGATGGATTAGATCCCCTTCGGGATGCTGCAGCAGATGATGGGTTAGTGATAAATAAGACAAACTATAAAGACACAGCATATATAACATTTGTAAATGATAGTGTAAAGATTAAGCTGGGATACAATAAACCCACACAGACATATTTAACAGCAAATGCAGCTCCTAATGGGGTAATTTATGCAAGCGGTATGGATATAAGACTGAAAGGAACTGTAGAAGGTCAATATTCGGTTGTGGGAGATAATAATATATATCTTGATGATGATCTTCTTTATAAAACGGATCCCAAAAAAAATCCCTCTTCAACAGATCTGCTGGGAGTATTGGCCCAAAAAAATATTCTAATCTCGGATGATAAGCATAATAACAATGCCACTAAAAATATAAAGATAGACGCAGCTCTGTATTGCCAGGATGGGGGTTTCGGTGCTCAGAATTATGACACAAGGAGTATAGACGGAGATATCAACCTGCTGGGTGGTATTACACAGAATACCAGGCAGGCAGTCGGAACATATTCGGGTAATACAATGAAGCATGGATTTAATAAGAGGTATAGATATGATGAGCGTCTTGGAAAAATGTATCCCCCGTTCTTTCCAACCTGCGGCGGATTTCAAATAGTATCATGGAAAGAATAAGGAAATATGCCTGGATAAAAATGAAAAGCCCGTTTTGCGCGGGCTCTTCATCGCAAATTGGAAGTCTTTTGTATTGTGGGGTTTGTCCGATCTATCTAATTCAGCTGACCATCTTAAATCCGGCTGCACCGGGTAACATGTAAGGAGAGCTTAACAGGAGAGGTTCATCATATTTATATCTTGCAATTACCGGATTATATACCATAACAGAAAAACCCAAAATTCAGATTGATTAAATGCTATACGAGTACCAAGGTGTCATTGCTTAACAAAGCTGATCCATTCAGGTCAACAACAAATATTCTAATCAAATCCTGTGCTGCGGATTTTATGACCTGAATGGAAAAATAGAGTGGTTCAACTGACAAAAATTGTCTACTTAATCAATATTTGACGTCATACTTGACGTTTAAATTGGCTAATTGCACATCTCTTATCTTTTGTAGTCGTCTTTGCAGAGTTCTTTCACTTACTCCAAGGATTAGGGCGGCTCGCTGAACGTTGCCGTCTGTATGCTTCATTACATTCATAATATGGTTTCTTACAGCAGCATCAATGGTAATCAGGTTGTCCTCAGAAGGCATAAATTGAACTTCTTTATTATACCCGTCAGGTAGATCAATTTCTGTTATTAATCCATTATCCCGCGTTTTTGCCACAGCATTCAGAACCAGATTTTCAAGCTCTCTTATATTTCCAGGAAAGGAATAGCTTTTGAGTTTATTCAACGCCTTTATGCTGAATCCCTTTGCTTTTTTGTTATAGGTTTTATTACCCATTTCGAGGAAGTGTTTTGAAAGGATTATGATATCTTCTCCGCGGTCTCTGAGAGGCGGCAGTTTTATATAACCCCGGTTAAGACGATAGTAAAGATCAGCTCTGAATTCTTTATCATTAACTGCTTCCAGCAGATCTTTATTTGTTGCCGTTATTATCCTTATATCCAGTTTTAATGGTTTGGTGCTTCCGATCCTGTAGATTTCATTATACTGAATTGCCCTTAGTAATTTACCCTGAAGTTCTTTCGGCATTTCTCCTATCTCATCAAGAAATATTGTGCCTCCGTTAGCTGCTTCAAAATAACCAATCCTCTCGCTGGTTGCACCTGTGAAGGACCCGCGTTCGTGCCCGAAAAGCTCGCTTTCAAAAAGAGTTGGGGAGATAGAGGCCAGGTTTACAGTTACTAAAGATTTATTTTTTCTTGGAGACAACTGGTGTATTTTTCTTGCTATAAGATCTTTACCAGTTCCGGTTTCTCCGGTAATCAAAACAGTCTCATTCGTTGGTGCAAAAATCTCTATTAGCTCAAAGACTTTTAAAACAGCGGACGACTCACTTATGATCTCTTTGAACTTTTCATTTGAGGCCTCAGATCTGTCAACTCCTTTTCGAAGAGTGTCTCGTTCTCTCTCAAGTAATTTCTGATCCAGCGCTCTTTTAATAGTTAATGAAAGCCTGTCGATTTCGGGGGGTTTTGTTATGAATTCATAGGCTCCAAGCTTAATCGCTTTTAATGCAATCTGTACATCATCAACTCCGGTTACCATAATAAAAGGAATCAGGGGATATTGAGGTATTAAATTCTCAAGCAGTTCGAGTCCGTTCATTCCCGGCATATAAACATCCAGAAGAATAATATCTACCTGCTCATTCCTTAAGATGTTTTCTACTTTAAGAGGATCAGATTCTGTTATAATATATTGATACCCCTCCTCCTGAAGAAGGGATTTCATTAATTCAAGATAATTTTTTTCATCGTCAACAATTAAAATTGAAGCGTTTTTCAATTAGACTCCCGGTTAGTTAGGCTTATATTTTAGAAAAAGAACTTAGTTCTTCAAAATAATATAACCAATTTTATGCCATTCAAAATAGTGAGTATATTTTATTCAATTTTTGTATTTTTATTATCTGATTTTATTAAAAATGAATTAAAGGATTACATCATGGCTGCAAATATTGAAATGATCAGGAAAGTTTATTCGGAATATCGTAATAAGATCGATTCTGTCAGAAAAATGCTGAACAGGCCGCTTACATATGCTGAAAAAATACTTTACTACCACTTATGGGAAACTCCTAAGAATGAATTAAAGAAAGGAAAAGATTACGCTGAGCTGGCTCCCGACAGGGTTGCTATGCAGGATGCGACAGCACAGATGGCTTTGCTTCAGTTTATGTCCGCCGGAAGGAAATCGGCAGCTGTCCCCTCAACTGTTCACTGTGATCACCTGATCCAGGCACAGATAGGAGCAAAAGATGATTTACTAAGGGCAACCGAAGAAAATAAAGAAGTTTATGATTTCCTTGAAAGCATTTCCCGTAAATACGACATCGGTTTCTGGAAACCGGGTGCAGGAATAATCCACCAGGTTATACTTGAAAATTATGCATTTCCCGGCGGAATGATGATAGGAACTGATTCTCATACTCCAAATGCAGGCGGATTGGGAATGATTGCGATTGGTGTCGGAGGTGCTGACGCAGTTGATGTAATGGCAGGAATGCCGTGGGAATTGAAGTGGCCGAAACTGATCGGTGTGAAATTAACAGGCAAGCTGAACGGATGGGCATCTGCAAAAGATATAATCCTTAAATTGGCTGGAATTTTAACAGTAAAAGGCGGAACCGGAGCCATCGTAGAGTACTTTGGAGAAGGTACAACAAGTATTTCCTGTACTGGTAAAGGAACAATCTGTAATATGGGCGCTGAAATAGGTGCTACAACTTCCGTATTTCCTTTCGATGAAAAAATGGCCGCTTATCTTCGGATTACCGATCGTGCTGATGTAACTGCACTGGCTGAAGGCCTTGCTGATGTATTAACTGCCGATGAAGAGGTAATTAAAAATCCTGATAAGTATTTCGACCAGGTAATTGAAATAAACCTCGACCAGCTTGAACCGCATCTGAACGGACCATTTACACCTGATAAAGCATGGCCGATTTCAAAGATGAAAGAAGCAGTAAAGGAAAACGGATATCCTGAAAATATAAGAGTAGCTCTGATTGGAAGTTGTACAAATTCAAGTTATGAGGATATTGATCGTTCTGCAAGTATAGCAAGACAGGCGATGGAGAAAGGGTTAAAAACAACTTCACAGTTTACTATTACCCCCGGATCTGAACAGGTCAGATCAACTATAGAAAGAGATGGTCAGCTGAAAACTTTAGAAGATTTCGGCGGACTTATACTTGCTAATGCCTGCGGTCCGTGTATTGGAATGTGGAAGCGGATGGATGTAAAAACTGGTGAAAAAAATACAATCGTAACTTCTTTTAACAGAAACTTTGCCAAAAGGAACGACGGCAACCCTGAAACACTTGCATTTGTTGCGAGTCCTGAGTTAACTACCGCACTTGCCATTGCCGGGAAACTCACTTTTAATCCTTTAACTGATGAACTTGAAAATGAGAAAGGGGAAAAAGTTAAACTTGATCCGCCGGTGGGACAAGAACTTCCTCCAAGCGGCTTTAATAAAGGCGCAGCGGGTTTTATTGCTCCCTCAAAGGATGGAAGCAGTGTTGAAGTTATTGTTAAACCTGATAGTGATAGACTTCAGCTTCTTAAACCCTTTGAACCATGGAATGGAAAAGATCTTGAAGATCTGCCTGTTCTGCTGAGAGCCAAAGGAAAATGCACTACTGATCATATTTCTATGGCAGGTCCCTGGCTGAGATACAGGGGACATCTTGATAACATTTCAAACAATATGTTCATCGGCGCAATCAATGCTTACACCGGAGATCCCGGAAAGGTAAAAAATATATTTACCGGTGAATATAAATCTGTTCCCGAAGTTGCCCGCGAATATAAAGCAAAGGGAATAAACTGGATTGTTGTAGGTGATGAAAACTACGGCGAGGGTTCAAGCCGTGAGCACGCAGCTATGGAGCCCAGGTTCCTTGGCGGAAGAGCAATAGTTGTAAAGAGCTTTGCAAGGATTCACGAAACTAACCTGAAGAAACAGGGAATGCTTCCGCTTACATTTGCTAACCTGGCTGATTACGATAAATTCAAAGAAGACGACAAGGTGACTATTACAGGCTTAAAAGAATTGGCTCCCGAGAAACAGTTGAAAATGATTATTAAGCATAGCGATGGCTCAAAAGATGAAATAATGCTTAATCATACCATGAACGATGCCCAGATAAAATGGTTTAAGGCAGGGAGTGCATTGAACCTGATTGCTCAGATGAATAAATAAAATAATTTAATGTTCAGATATGAAGGGAACAGTTTTCTGTTCCCTTTTTTTATCCTTAGTTGTTCGTAAGAATTAATGTATGTATTTCTGCTTGTATTGAATTTGTTCATTTTCACCCATATTTTTTAGTAATGATATTTCTGAATCCGGCCGTTTTATTCGGCTTATTGGCAGCAAGCATTCCTGTCCTGATTCATCTTTTAAATCTTAAAAAATTAAAAAAGATCGAATTCAGTACTCTCACCTTTTTAAAGGAACTCCAGAAAAATAAAATCAGGAAACTGAAGCTTAAACAATGGCTGCTGCTCGCTTTACGTGTATTGATAATCCTGTTCCTTGTAACTGCATTTGCGCGGCCGACCCTGAAAGGAGTAGCACTCGGAGGCACTACGTCTGCTGCCAAGACAACTGCTGTTTACATTCTTGATGATACATTCAGTATGTCAGCTGTGGATGCCGATGGTTCATATTTCAATCAGTCAAAACAAACAATCCTGAATCTTATTAAAAATCTTCAGGAGGGGGATGAAGCAGCCCTCGTACTTGTTTCGGATCAGGGGAATGAAGAATTAAAACCCACACTGGACCTGGATGAGCTTTCAAAGGAAGTTAAGGACGCAGATATTTCATATTCAAGCGGCACCATAAACCATTCTTTGATCAGGGCCTCGGGCATCCTCGAAAGATCCAACAACTTCAATAAGGAGATTTATCTCTTAACAGATTTTCAAAAGGGAAGACTTTCTGATGAATCACTTCCCGATTTAAGCCGGTTGTTAAATGATAAAGTCAAACTTTACACATTTAATTTTTCGGGAAAGGATTTATTTAACCTTGGAATAGATGAACTGAAGGTTAATACCCAGATATTTGAAAAGGATAAGCCGGTAAGTTTTGAAGTTACGGTCACTAATTATTCCGATCAGCAGGCCGGCGACAGGGTTCTTTCTCTTTTTATAAATGGGGAAAGGAGTGCGCAGCAAAGTATTTCACTTTCTCCCGGTGAAAGTAAAACCGTTACCATGGAAGCTGTTGTTAAAACTACAGGCTATATAGATGCATTTGCGGAACTGGAAGACGACGATATAGTGCAGGACAACAAGAGATACGCGGATTTTTATGTCCCTGATAAAATCCCGACAGCAATTTTTTATGATGATCAGGATGATATAAAATTTGTAGAGACTGCTCTCAACCTTTCAGGTGAAGCCGGGACAATAAAATTAACAGAGAAAAATTCTAACCAGATCTCTTCGTTCGACCTTTCACAGTTTGATGTTATTCTGATAGTCGGGGCTGCAAATATCTCAAATTTCGACAGGCTGAAAGCTTATGTCAACAATGGGGGCGGATTGTTCCTGATGCCCGGCAACAAAAGTGATGTATCGGATTTTTCTCAGGTTTCTTCGGGTTTAGGTTTGCCTGTCACGGAAGGTACAGCAGGAAAACTAAATGAACCCGGCAATGCTGTATCATTCGAAAAAGTTGAATATGATCATCCGATATTCCGTAACATTTTTTCCGGCATCGAGAAGAAGAATCTTCAGTCGCCGGATATTTATTTCCATTATAAAATATCATCCGGAGGAAAAGGAATAAATATTATTACTCTTACCGATGGAACATCTTTTCTAAGTGATTATAAAATCGGTAAAGGTAAAACACTGCTGCTTAATACATCCCCGGTATTAAGCTGGAGTAATTTTCCATTAAAGAATATCTTTGCCCCCTTGTTTGTGAAATCTGTTTTTTATCTTGCTTCAAAAGATATGACTGAAAATGAAAACTTCGCGGGAGATCCTGTTACCGTGACACTTTCAGATGTGACACTGCCGCAAATAAAAGTCCAGAGGCCTGATAAGACAGAGGAACTTGTAAATCTTGAAAAATCCGGCAGCCTCAATTTTATTACTTATTCCAAAACAAATGTAACGGGTAATTATAAATTCTATTCAGGTCAAAAAATTGCAGCTGAGATTTCAATTAATGCTGATCCGCAGGAATCTGTTGTAAAATATTTAAATGATGAAGACTTCACAAAGTATCTCGATGGAATACATTTTAAGGGAAAACATATTACTATTGCTAAAAACGAAAACCCTTCCGAAATAGTGATGCAGTCGAGGTTCGGTTCAGAACTATGGAGGTTATTCCTCATTGCAGCGTTAATAACTGCTCTTGTTGAAATGGCGGTTGCAAGGAGTGCTAAAAAAGACCTTGTGCTGGCAGAATGATCATTAGCTGGTTGTAACTTTAACGCTCGATGGTAAAAACAGTTTAACTCCAGCTTATTTTTTAACAAGACTGTCAGTTGCTTCTTCTGTTTCAAATTTCCAGCATTCCGATTCACCCGGAGAAAAACTGCTGCATCCCTCTTTGCATATACATCTGTAGATACGGTAATACTTTCTCATATAACGATCTAAGAAACCATGATTAAATGCAGCCTCACTTATATTTCCAAACTCATCAAAATGGTGATCATCTAAAGTATAAATCCATACTTCTGATAATCCAAGTTTCTCGGCCTCACTAAATAACTCATCAAATTCGGTAACCTCGTAACTGTTTATCCAGGTCATATTAAACTTTGATCCGTACCGGTCATTCATATCATCCCAGGAACTTCTCTGATCATCTGAACCATTTAACCATGCGGGTTCCGAAGAGGCACCCCATCCCATATTGGATTCAAAACAGGGAAAGATGCTTGCAAACCAATTAGAGTATGCGGAATACATTATGCGGTCGCAGATAGAAACGAGAGTATCAAAATGGCTGCATCTTTTATATCCGCTGCTTACAAAGTAAGAATCTTTCCTCTCAGTATGGATAAATCTATAAACTTTTTCCAGCTCATCGGGTGCATATAGTCTTTTGTTTTTGTTTCCCAAACAGCCGTGATTAACAGCTTCATCAATATAATAGTAACGGGCATTACAGTCAGAAATTATTTTCTTAAAGTCCTCTGTCCCGGACTTAAAAGCAATATTCATCATTATATCATCACTGCTGTAGCCTGCATCGACAGCAGCTTTATAGTTTTTTATACCTGTGATAAATATTTTTTTGTAGCCCCAGGTATTCCGGCACTCATCCAGATAATTTCCAGCATAGCTTTTGAGCCAGACTCCTATAGATTTTCCAGGTTTGGGTTCATAATGATCCGTCTTCCAGACTTCAAGCTTCATTCTGCTGCCTGCAGTATATTGGGTAGTGTCCCGGTTAATTACCGGCATCGTTTGATATTTATCATTTGCAGGAGGATAAATCGATCCCGACAATATTAGTATCAGCGCAATATATAATGCAGCCCGGTATTTGTGCATTCTCCTGATTCCATCATTTATTCAAACATTTTGTAAAGCGAAACGCTGTTCCGCTGCATCTAATTCTATGCTGTGTCAATAAATATTATAAATATTTTGAAACTTTTATACATTAAAACAGGTAACGGATTGGTAATTTAACCGGAAATTATTTATTTAGTGACCAATTGATGAAAAAAATAAGTGAATGATCGAAATAACTGAAAACACACGCGAAAGAGCAATATTAGCTGCATTAGATACGAGGAAGACAAGCAGGGAAATAGTAGAGGAGCATCTTTCAGAGCTTGAGGAACTTGCTTTAACGGCTGGAGCGGATACCATAATGAAACTGATTCAGGATCGTCCTGCTATGGATTCTGCATTTTATATTGGAAAGGGGAAAGCCGAAGAGCTTGCCTATCTTGTTGAACAGAATGAAATTGATCTTGTAATTTTTGATGACGATCTCTCGCCTGTGCAGGTTAGAAACCTTGAACGTCTTATAGATAAGAAAATTATCGACAGGAGCGGATTGATCCTTGATATTTTTGCTTCCAGGGCGAAAACAAATGAAGCAAAAACTCAGGTTGAGCTTGCTCAGCTTCAGTATATGCTTCCCCGTTTAACAAGGGCCTGGACCCACTTATCAAAACAGTACGGCGGTATCGGTACCAAAGGTCCCGGTGAAACCCAGATAGAAACCGATAGAAGGATGATAAGGAACAGGATCAGCCACCTTAAGGAAAAGCTTAAGAAGATTGAAAAACAGAGGGAGACACAGAGTCAGCAGCGAAAAGATCTGATAAAAGTAACTCTTGTTGGATATACTAATGTTGGTAAATCTACTTTGTTCAACATACTTACCAGTGCAGATGTTTTTGCTGAAAATAAGTTGTTTGCCACACTTGATTCAACCACACGTACCCTGGATTTCGGCAGTAAAGAACAACTGCTGATATCAGACACAGTAGGCTTTATCCGTAAATTACCCCCTAACCTGGTCGCTTCTTTCAAAAGCACCCTTAATGAAGTCAGAGATGCTGATATTATTCTGCATGTTATAGATATTACCCATCCCTACTTTGAGGACCAGATAGGCGTTGTGGAAAATACTCTGAAAGATTTAGGGAGTGAAAGCAAAACCCAGGTGAAAGTTTTTAATAAAGTGGATGCATTAAGTGACAGGAACCGGATAGCATTTGTAAAAAATAAATATCCTGACAGCGTCATAATTTCAGCACAGCGCGGTATTAATATCTCTCAGCTCAGGGATAAACTTGTAGCGATTACTGAATCAGCTTATGTGGAAGAGAATATCGATCTTAATCTGAATGAATCAAAAAAGGCAGCAAAGATACATTCGCTGGCCGAGGTACTTTCAACTGAATACGATGAGGATACGATTCATATTACATACAGGACGAAAAGGGAGAATTCCGAAAAAATAAAAAAAATAATTGCTGAAGTTTAAGTACCAAAACCTTCATTATTACTTCATATTTCTCACGCTTAATTCTTAAATTTGTAAACATCTTTTATACATCTTAGGGAGAAACGATGTCTATAGTACTAAATGGTTCCGGACTTACTATTGAAAAGTTAGTAAGAATAGCGCGTTATAATGAAAAAGTAGAACTTCATCCTGATTCGCTCGAAAAAATCAAAGTATGCCGTAAAATGCTTGAGAATAAACTTCAGGCAAAGGAAATTATGTACGGCACGAACACCGGTATAGGTGAGTTTTCAGAGATAGTCTTAAACGATGAACAGGTAAAAGAATTTCAGAAATATTTGATTTATAATCACTCTGCCGGTATTGGCGATCCTGCTCCGGTTGAATATGTGCGGGGAGCAATTGCGGGCAGAATTAATGTTCACGCCCATGGCAACTCAGCATGCAGACCTGAAATAACCCTTACGCTCATTGAAATGCTTAATAAGGGTGTAACCCCGGTGGTATGTCAGAAAGGTTCTGTAGGCGCCTGCGGTGATCTTGCACCAATGTCGCAGGTTGCACTTTTGATGATGGGTGAAGGGGACGCATATTATAAGGGTGAAAGGCTTCCGGGTAGAACTGCCCTTGAAAAAGCGGGAATAAATATCCCGGGACTTCAGGCACGCGACGGACTTGCTGTAATAAACGGTTCAAACCTATTAACCGCTATGGGAGCAATTCATCTGTATGATATAAACAGGTGGCTTAAACAGGCTGAGATTGCTGCTGCTATGTCGCTTGAAGCTTTACGCGCCAATTTAAAACCTTATGATGAACGTCTTCACAAACTGCGTGGTTTTTCCGGTGCAGTGCGCAGTGCTAATTCAATTATGAAATGTATAAAGGGAAGCGATCTTCAGACAGGGAAAGTGAAGAGCAAAGTTCAGGATGCATATTCAATGCGTTCTACGCCTCAGGTAATCGGGGCGGCACACGATGCAGTCGCTTATGCAAAGTCCCAGGTGGAAATTGAACTTAACGGAGTCGGTGACAATCCTATCTTTATTCCTGAAGATAATCTAACGCTCACCGGGGCAAATTTCCAGGGAACGCCGGTTTCACTCCCGATGGATATGGTTGGCGCTTCTGTTACAATGATATCCGTTCTTTCTGAAAGAAGACTTAACAGACTGCTTAACCCGGCTTTAAGTGTGGGACTTCCCTCATTTCTTACAAAGGGTGCAGGGATGTATTCAGGTATGATGTTGAGTCAGTATACTGCTGATTCCCTAATTGTTGAACAGAGAATTCTCTCGGCTCCGGCTTCAGTTCAGTCTATTCCGGCTGCAGCCGACCAGGAGGACTTTGTTTCAATGGGAATGAATACTTCAATTAAAAATGCCCAGATATTCGATAATGCATGCGGTGTTCTAGGGATTGAGTTCATGGCAGCAGCCCAGGCCCTTGATTTCAGGGATCATAGTACAGGTAAAGGTGTAGCAAAAGCAAAAGAGATTATAAGAAAACATATTGATCACCTTGATGTTGACCGTCCCCTTTATCCGGATCATACGAAGATGAAGGAAGTAGTCAGATCATGTGAAATTTTAGATGAAGTTGAGAAAGTAACAGGAAGTCTGGAATAATAATGGAAATCTTATTTTTAATTATAGGCCTTGCCATCGGTTTCGTAATCGGCTGGTTAATTCTGAAAGCCAGATATGCCTCTTCGGTAAGCGGGGTGGATCTTGAGAACCTGCAGCGTCAGCTGAACCAATCGCAATCGGAGAAATCAGGGATTGAAGAGCGTGAAAAGGTTCTCAAAAATTCTCTTGAAAAAAATTACGGCGAGCTGGAAAAGGAAAGAGTAAAAGTACTTGAACTCACTTCTTCTATCTCAAGGCTGGAAGAGACAAACAATAACCTGAAAGATAAACTGGCGGAACAGAAGGGTGATATTGAAGATCTTCAGCAGAGATTTACCAGGGAATTTGAGAACCTTGCAAATAGAATATTCGAGGAAAAAGGAAATAAGTTCTCTGAGCAGAACAAGGAAAAGTTAAGTGAAATCCTTAATCCTCTTAAGGAAAAAATATCCGATTTCGAAAGAAAGGTGGAAGAGAGCAGCAAAGAAAGCCTCAAAGGTCACGCTTCATTAAAGGAACAGCTCTCAATGTTGAAAGAGTTGAACCAGCAGGTTACACAGGAAGCGAAAAACCTCACCGAAGCATTGAAAGGGCAGAGTAAGACTCAGGGCAACTGGGGTGAGTTCATCCTGGAAAGCCTTCTTGAGAAATCAGGACTCGTAAAGAACCGTGAATATTCTCTGCAGGAAAGTATAACTACAGAATCGGGAAAAAGATATCAGCCTGACGTGATTATCAAGCTTCCGGATAACAAAAGCCTGGTAATAGATTCTAAAGTATCATTGGTCGGTTATGAGAAATTCGTATCAGGTGAAACTGACGGTGAAAAGCAGCTTGCACTTCGTGATCATATAAATTCCATCAGGGCACATCTGAAAAACCTGAGCAGTAAGAATTATCAGAACCTTTATAAGCTTGAAAGCCTCGACTTTGTTCTTATGTTTATGCCGATTGAACCGGCTTTCGCTCTGGCTGTACAGAATGATGCATCTCTGTTTAGTGATGCTTTCGAAATGAACATAGTTATAGTCAGTCCGTCAACTCTCCTTGCTACCCTGAGGACCATCGCAAGCATTTGGCGTCAGGAAAGCCAGAACAGGAATGCACTCGAAATAGCCCGGCAGAGCGGGGCATTGTATGATAAGTTCGTGGGTTTTGTAGAAGACCTTGTAAGTGTAGGCAAAAAGATTGACGATTCTAAGAACTGTTATGTAGATGCGATGAAAAAACTGACAGACGGAGGCGGGAATCTTGTTCGGCGCGCAGAAAAGATCAGAGAGCTTGGTGCGAAAACTTCAAAGAGCCTTCCGAAATCTATCTTAGACAGGGCTGATGGCGACGATGATCTTTCATTACTTGACGAAAAATCAAATTGAATGTCCTGAATACCGGAAAAATTGCAATGTGAGTGATCTGTCAGGATCAGATTCAATTTTTTGGGATGTGGAACTTGCTGCTGCGGCTGATTTATCCCGATTGTGATGATTTGGTCGGGAGTCCAGCCGTTCCAATAAAGAACACGACAAAAATGTCAGCCGATGCCAGCAATCGACCAATAAAGACATATAGAAAACTTAATTGAATCGCCCGAAATCACTCCAATTCAGCATAATTCCTGTCACTCCTTTCCCTTTTTTTATGGCATACTTTTGTCATACTATATACTGTCAACGTACTATAAAATAAATTATCATTGAGGGAGGCAGCTATGATCATTACACAACCTGAATCTCAGCAGGACTTTGAACGCTACTATGAACTGCGCTGGAGAATGTTGAGAGAACCGTGGAAACAGCCAAAAGGCTCTGAGAAGGATGAACTTGAGGAAAGAGCCCTGCATATAATGGTCTGTAAAGAAGACCGTTTACCAATTGCCGTCGGAAGAGCACATTTTAATACAGATGTTGAAGCCCAGATCAGGTTTATGGCCGTTGAACCCAGGTTTCAAAATACCGGGTTGGGTTCCGTTGTCCTGAAAAAACTGGAAGATGAGGTACGGCAGCTTGGTGCTCAATATGTTATATTACATTCAAGAGAAACTGCAGTACCGTTTTATGAAAGACATGGATACACTATCGTGTCGCGGTCGCATACACTTTTTGAATCGGTACCTCATTTTCTGATGAAGAAAGAATTTTATCCAGAGGATAAATGGAAAATTAATTGATGCAGAAGTATTTTGATGCTAACAAGACGGCCTGGAACAAAAAAGTAAGTTATCATTTTAAATCGGATTTTTACAATGTTGTCGGATTCCGCAAAGGGAAAAGTTCGCTTCAGTTTATCGAACTGGAGGAACTTGGTGATGTGAAGGGGAAGACTATGCTCCATCTTCAGTGTCACTTCGGACTCGATTCTCTTTCCTGGGCGAAACAGGGGGCTGAAGTTACCGCAGTAGATTTTTCAGATGAAGCAATCAGAATAGCAAAAGATCTTTCAATTGAAACAGGAATAAATGCTGACTTTATCTGCGCCAATATTTATGATCTGAAGGAACTTATCGCTAAAAAATTTGATATCGTATTCACATCCTACGGTGTTATCGGCTGGCTGCCTGATTTGAAAAAATGGGGGGAGATAATTTCACATTTCTTAAAACCTTCAGGAATATTCTATATGGTGGAATTCCACCCTGTTGCCTGGATGTTTGATGATAACTTTGAAAAGCTTCAGTATTCTTATTTTAAATCCGAAGAACCTATTAAGGAAATTGCGGCAGGAACATATGCCGACAGAGATGCAGATATAAGTCAAATTGAGTATTCCTGGAATCACTCATTAAGTGAAGTGATAAACAGTTTGACAAGTGCCGGACTACGCATTGAATCACTTAATGAATTTCCGTTCAGCGTTTATAATTGTTTTGCGAATACAGTAAAAGGAATCGATGGATGGTGGCGGATAAAAGGACTGGAAGATATCATACCGCTGATGTACTCTTTAAAGGCAGTCAGGATTTAGATGTAAATTTAAGTTCCTGTTCAGGGGACCAATCAGTTCAAGTATAAGTTTAACTTACTCATCCTCCCATCTTCACCACCTCATCAAATTCATCTTTCTCAACTGGCATAACAGATAAACGGTTTCCCTTCTGAACAAGCCTCATATTTTTCAGTTTTGGATTTTCCTTTATCTCCTCAAGTGTTACTGGTCTTTTAAATTGTTTAACAAACTTGATATCAACCATAAACCAGGTTGGGTCCTCTTTTTTAGCCGATGGGAAAAAATGTACATCGTCAGGATCGAATTGAGTATGATCAGGATATCCTCCGCGGGCAATTTCGCAAATACCGACGATTGCATTCGGATCAGCATTGCTATGGTAAAACAATACCCTGTCGCCTTCTTTCATCTCATCCCTCATAAAATTGCGTGCCTGGTAGTTCCTTACCCCATTCCAGTAGGTAGTTTTCCCTTTGCTTTTCTCAAGGTCCGCGATTCCAAATTCTTCCGGGTCGGATTTAATGAGCCAGTAGTTCTTAGCCATTTGGACAGCTCCGTAATTAAGATTATTGAATAAACGGAAAAATAAAAAGAAACTGCCTATTTTTCTATTTCTCTTTTAGGGGAAGGTCAATTCTCACAAACAAAAATATTTTAGCCATAACTCATTATTTATAAAGGAATTTGATGAATTTCTGAACAATATGGCTCTTATCAGGATGGCGTATTTTTTGCTTTTTAAAAGTGTATTCCAATTAAAAATTATATGAGGAATTTTCATGGAAAACAATGAGAATAGGAAAGGTATCCCCCTGTTAGGAGAAAAACTCCCTGAAATGATTGTACATACAACGAGAGGGACGATCAATTTACCAAAGGATTACGAAGGCAAATGGATAGTATTATTCAGTCATCCCGCAGATTTTACTCCGGTATGCACAACTGAATTTGTAGCCTTTGCAAAGCGTGCTAAGGAATTCAAAAAACTGGATGCTCAATTAATCGGACTTTCAATCGACCAGGTTTTCTCCCACATCAAATGGATAGAGTGGATTAAGAACACCTTGCAGGTTGAAATTCCTTTCCCGATTATTGCAGATGATATGGGAAAGGTTGCCGAGAAACTCGGAATGGTTCATCCCGGGAAAGGCACTAACACTGTACGTGCCGTTTTCATCATTGATCCGAAGGGAATAATAAGACTTATGATCTATTATCCGCAGGAGGTGGGTAGACAGATTGATGAGGTTTTACGCGCTCTTAAGGCATTGAAGATTGCTGATGAGTATAAAGTTGCAATGCCCGAGAACTGGCCGAATAATGAGCTTATCGGTAAGAAAGTTATTAACCCGCCGCCTAAAGATGTTGACGGTGCCGAAGAAAGGTTAAAAACCGCTGAAGGTTACGACTGGTGGTTCACCTATAAAGAAATCCAGACCAACTAATATCTTACATATCATGTAAAATGCCGACTCTCACCAGGGCCGGCATTTTTTTTATTATTAAACGGCATTGCTCTCCTGAAAGGAACAACTTTAACTGAGCTCATCCATTTTTTTTCAGTTCTATACGCCTTCGTTTGACCTTCCTCAGTTTGACCCTGCTCAAAGAGATGAGGAAAGTGAACCTTTTGTAGATGATCAAAGCTGAATGGTGCCTTTTTTGCATTCTTTTTATATGAATATTCCTTTATTTTTTTATTAATTGTAACGAAAAATCTTTTTTTTAGTATAACTTATGGTATGGTTAAAGCAATCCTGTTTACTTTGTTATTTGCTGCGATAGCATTTCCCCAGGAAGGAAGGCTGTTTCAGATAGCCCGGCTGAAGTATAATGGCGGGGGCGATTGGTATAACGATCCTTCCGGAGAAGTAAATCTCCTCAATTTTATTAAGGCTAATACAAATATTGAAGTTAAACCTGAGTACACCTTCGTTGATCTGTCTACAGATGAGATCTTTAGTTATCCGTTTTTGTTTATGACGGGTCATGGGAATGTTGTCTTTTCCGATGATGAAGCTGCGAGACTAAGAAAGTACCTTGAGAATGGAGGTTTTCTGTATATTGATGATGATTATGGTCTGGATAAAGCAATGAGACGTGAGATTAAAAAGGTATTCCCTGCAAAGGACTTTGTTGAACTTCCATTTGATTTTCCCATGTATCATATTTTCTATGATTTTAATTCTGGTCCCCCGAAAACTCACGAACATAATGGTAAGCCGCCCCAGGGATTCGGAATATTTATAGATAAAAGACTCGCAGTTTATTATACATATGAATCAAACCCCAGCGACGGCTGGGCAGATCCTGAAGTACATCACGACCCTGAATCCAAAAGACAGGAAGCATTGAAATTCGGCACCAACTTAGTAGTTTACGCATTGTCAGAATAAAAAATTAAATGAGTAAAGAATCACCATATTATAAAGAGATTTTAGAAAAACTATCAAGACTGAAGAAAAAAGAATATTCTTTTTTTGCTTCAATAGGTCTGCAGGCGTCATTTCTTCTGGGCCTGATACTGTTTGTCTTCTTTACTTTACTCGAGCTGGCGGGACATTTTTCACCAGCCGTAAGGACTTACTTTTTCTTTTTTACCCTTTTGGTTTTTCTAGCTGCACTCATCATTCTTTTCATTATACCACTTCTGAAGTTTTATGGAATTATCGGCAAAACGGATTATTTCAGTACAGCATCAAGGGTCGGCAGAAATTTTCCCGAAATAAGGGATGAACTGGTAAATGCGATGCAGCTTGCCTCCTCAGATACTGCAGGCACAATATATTCAGGTTCATTAAGCGATGCAGCGTTCCACCAGGTTTACAACAAAACAAAAACACTGAAGTTTGAGTCGATTGTAAGTTTTCAAAAAGCTAAAGAACTGCTTCTTTATGCTGCAGGCATTACAATATTTTCAGGATTACTTTTTTTGATCGTCCCCGGCTTTGTACAGGCCTCGGGCAGAGTTTTGAACTTCAACTCCGAATTCATTCCTCCTGCGAAATTTGCGTTTGAAGTATCTCCCGGCAATATCCAGGTTACTAAAGGAGATAATGTTCTGATCTCTGTAAAAGTAATCGGAGAAAAACCTGCAGAAGTTTTTCTTGCTGAAAAGTCCAATGATCAGACAGACTTTGAGATGCAGAAATTGTCGCCCGACTCAAACGGTGTTTATCATTTTCCGCTAAAAGCAATACGGTCTTCTACAAAATATTATGCTTCAGCAGAAAATATAAACAGTGATGTGTATGACATCAATGTGATAGATCCGCCTATCATTAAAACCCTTGATGTTAAGGTGGTTCCTCCCGGTTATTCAAAGCTGCCTGTATCTGTTCAGAAGGATAATGGAAATGTTACGGGACTGGCAGGAACAACTGTTAATATCTTCCTTACATCAACTAAAAATTTAAAAGATGCAGAACTGGTATTCGGCGATTCTACAGAAACAAAACTTCATATTAATAGCGATGAAGCTGAAGGTAAGATCCTTATCAAAAAAGATAATTCATACAAAATAATCCTTACCGATGAAAATGATAATAAAAATCTTTCCCCGATCACCTATACAATAAAAAGCCTTTATGATGATTACCCCTCAATAGATATTACAGAGCCCGGCAGGAATACCTCGCTATCGAACGATAACAGGCTGCCTCTTCTTGTAAAAATCAGCGACGATTATGGATTTACTAAGCTTGTTCTGCACTATAAACTTTCATCGTCAAAGTATGAGAAAACAGCTAAGGATTTTTCTGAGATTGAAATACCTATTGATAAAAATCAAAAAAGTCAGGATGTAAGTTACATCTGGAACCTTGCACATCTCAATCTGGCTGCTGAAGATGTAGTCACTTATTACCTCGAAATCTTTGATAATGATTATGTAAATGGACCCAAAAGCTCGAAATCGTCAACATTTACAGTGCGGGTGCCTACCCTTGATGAACTGCTCAGCCAGGCAGATAACACACAGACTGAAGCTTCGAATGATCTGAACGAAACTTTAAAACAGGCGCAGGAGCTGCAGAAGAAATTTGAAAGAATAGACCAGGAACTCAAACAGGACAAAAAAGAATTGACCTGGGAAGAAAAAGAAAAGATTGAAAAATCTATGGATGAATATCAGCAGCTTCAGGACAAAGTAAGTAAGGTGAGTGATAAGCTTAAACAGATGCAGCAGGATCTTCAGGATAATAATCTTCTCTCGAAAGAGACAATGGAGAAATATATGGAGCTTCAGAAGATGATGGACGAAATGACAAGTCCTGAAATGAAGAAGCTGATGGAGCAGATGCAGGATGTACTGAAGAAGATGGACAGGCAGATGACCCAGGAACAGATGCAGAATATGAAGCTGGATGAGGATGCATTTAAGAAAAGTATTGAACGTACAATGAACCTGCTGAAGAGGATACAGATTGAACAGAAGATGGATGAACTGGTCAAGAGAACCGATGCATTGCAGAAAAAAGAGGATGAGCTTAGTAAAGAAACGAATGAAAAAGACCTGAAAAACCAGGATAATAAGGATCAATTAAGTAAAAAGCAGGATGAAGTTACAAAGGATCTCGATAAGCTTTCGGAAGAAATGAAAGATCTTCAGAAGAAGATGAGTGAACTTAAAGATATGCCTTCAGATGATATGCAGAAACTTTCGGATGAGTTTGATAAGCAGCAGAATCAGCAGATGTCTCAGGAGTCATCTCAGCAGATTCAGCAGAGTCAGCAGCAGCAGGCAATGCAGAATCAGCAGAAGATATCTAAAAATATGCAGAATATGCAGAATCAGCTTTCGCAGATGCAGCAGTCGATGCAGAAGCAAAGCCAGATGGAAACGTTAAATGCAATGATGAAAATCCTTGATAACCTGCTCACTCTTTCAAAGCAGCAGGAGGCCCTTAAAAAGGAATCAGAAGGCCTTGATCCAAATTCAGATCAATTCAGAAAGAATGCTGAAAATCAGAGCAATCTTCAAAGCAGCCTGAATAATGTGATGAAACAAATGTCCGACCTTTCCCAAAAAACTTTTGCTGTTACTCCTGAAATGGGAAAAAGCCTGGGTGATGCTATGAGAAAAATGAGCCAGGCAGTACAGACAATGCAGAACCGTAACGGAATGTCTACAAAAAGTCTGCAGAAGGACGCAATGAAATCCCTTAATGAAGCAGCTTCTATGATGAAGGGGAATATGGAATCTATGATGCAGGGTGGACAGGGAGGCGGAATGATGTCATTGATGCAGCAGCTTCAGCAGATGTCAGGACAGCAGATGAACCTGAATAATATGACTCAGATGCTTCAGCAGATGCAGCAGGGTCAGCTTTCTCCTCAGCAGCAGGCTCAGCTGCAGAGACTGGCTCAGCAGCAGGATGCTATCAGGAAGTCTCTTGATCAGCTGAATAAAGAAGCACAGCAGTCGGGTGAATCCAAAAAAATTCCTGCAAATCTTGAAGATATAATGCACCGCATGCAGGAAGTTATAACGGATATGCATACCGAGAAACTGGACGACGACCTTGTCCAGAAACAAGAGAGGATATTAAGCAAGCTTTTGGATGCTCAGAAATCGATAAATGAAAGAGATTTTGAAAAGCAGAGAGAATCGAATGCAGGAAAAAATATAGCAGGAAAAGCACCGGCAGAACTGAACCTTTCAACCGAAGAAGGCAGGGATAAACTAAGAGATGAGCTGAATAAAGCTGTCCGTGAAGGGTATTCAAAAGATTATGAAGAATTAATCAGAAAATATTACGAAGCTCTGCAAAAGGAGAATATTAATAACTAAACAGGATCAATGTGTACAAAAACCTGCTGTATTTCATCAATTTCCTGAATTGCATATTTCACTTTATTCCCGATTTCATGTGATAATTCTGTACTGATGCTTTTATCGACTTCAATATGAATTTCTATGTGAAATTTATCTCCCACATAATGAGACCTCAGATCATTCATCCCTACGACTCCTTTTACAGCAAGAGCTCTGTTTGCGATTTCGAGGATCAGATGTTCCCCGGCAGACCTTCCCATTAAATAATCAAGATTTTCTTTTGCAATCTGATATCCTGACCTGAAGATGAAAAAGGCTATAAGTATTCCTGCTATGCCGTCTACATAAGGAAAGCCCAGTTCTACTACAAAAACAGCTAAAATTGAAAGTGAGGACGCAAGCACATCATTCAGACTATCGACTGCGCTGGCTTTAAGGGCGGGACTCTTAAAAGTCCTTCCTATGTTTGACTGGTACCTTGTCAGAATTATTTTGGCAATAATTGTAACACCCAGGACAATATATACAGCACTATTTACGTGAATTGTGTCGGGTGAGATTATGCGTTTTATCGATTCCTCAACTACATTAATTCCTACAATGCCCGTAAACAAAGCAATAAGAAAAACAGCAATAGGCTGAGCGGCGTTATGACCAAACTGATGCTCTTCATCAGGTTTTTTTAATGAAACTCTTACACTGTACATAATCACAGCAGATGATACGATATCAGTCAGAGAGTTTATCGCATCCGATATTACTGCGATAGAATTAGAGATTAACCCCACAATTATCTTTATAATAAACAGGAAGATGTTGACTATTAAAGATAGATATGTTGCACGCTTTAAAATTTTTACCATAAAAAGTTACCGATATAGGTCAGAAAGTACTAATTTAAGACACTAATAAGTTGAAAATGTATCGAAATCAGGCGATTCTAATTTTGGAACAAGATTTGATTTTAATTGCATTATTTTGAAAAGATTGATAATTTCATCTCCAGTAAACAAACAATGATTGAAATATTAAACCATAGCCTCAATGCCTTATCCAGTGAAACCGGTACTTCTGCAGGCTTTATTGTAAGCTTGTCCAGATCTGGTTTTGAGACACTTGCCTCTTTTAATGATCAAAATTACGACATTATTCCCATTTGCAACGATCTGCGTAAATTGTATCTCGGAAGACAGCTTACAGTTGAAAAAATATCCGAATCGGATTCTTATTTATATCTTTCGCTCGAAAAGGACATCAGGTCGATTTTTGTCGAAAAAATAATTGATATACCGGGGGATGAATCAGTTTATCTTCTTCTTTTTTCCGGTATTAAAGATAATTATCATAAAGCAAATCTGGCAGCAGTTCGAAAATACATAAACGAAATTAACAAGCAAATAACCAGCTCAATAAATAAAGAGAACCTCTTTAAAAATGCACAGGATGATGCTTCGGTTCAAAATATTCTCTTTGGAGAATGGTTTTCGAAGAATCAGTTATTGATTTTTTCAACACTTCTGAATTCTTACAATGATCTCCTCTTTATACTTAATGAAAACGGGTATATCATTGCAGTTAGTAAAATCGGAGCAATGTCTCTGGATTTTTCCGAACTTGATATGCGCGGCAAACACTTGCTTGAATTCGTTAAAATAGAAGAGAAGCCTGCTTTAATGGAAGCCCTCAGGAAAACACTGATAACCGGCTCACGTCTTGAATTGGACGTGACTTTAATCGGAAAATATGAGAATGAGATCCCATTCCATATCGACTGCGGGCTCATCAAAGATGGCGGCAAAATTTTGGGTATGCTCGGCACATGCAGAAACCTGAAAGAAGAAAAAAACCTGAGGCGTAAAAATATTGAGCTGACAAATAAACTTACAGAGGCAACAAGGTTGATAGAGATTGAAAAATCAAGATCTGATATTTATAAGGATGTTCTTGCTGACCTTAACAGGCTGAGAAATGATTTCGTCTCCAACCTTTCACACGAATTCAGAACCCCCCTTGCTTCTATCATCGGGTTCGCCGAAACTCTTTTGTCGGATAAGGATATGCCGGCAGAAATGCGCACGGAGTTCGATGAGATAATTCTGCAGGAAGGCAAAAGACTGGCTAAACTGATTAATGACATTCTTGAATTATCCCGGTATGAACAGGGTAAAATTGAATTAAGTAAAACCGAATTTGATATCACTGAAGTATTGAAGACTGTTGTTGAAGAAATTACACCGGTGATTGAGAATAAAGGACTTATTCTTACGTGCAGCCTTCCGAAGGAGCCGGCAGTTCTTATGGCCGACAAAGAGAAAACCAGGCTGATTCTCTTTGGAATACTTAATAACGCTATTAAGTATACTCAGCCCGAAGGCAGGATTTCGTGTATGATCAAAAATTTCAGGGAGGAAATTGAAGTTATTATTTCCGATACTGGGGTAGGAATATCAGGAAAAGAATTCCCTTATATTTTTCATAAATTTTATCATTCTTCAAAAGGCAGCAAAGAGTTCATCGAGAATGATATGGATCTTGTATTTATGAAACAAATAGTCGATTTACATAGGGGTGTTATAAGAATACAGAGTGAACCCGGAAAGGGCACTACTGTGCTTATTAAATTACCTAAAAAACTTAAATATAAATAAAACGGAATAGTAGAGTGGACAAAATTGTTTTTATAGTTGATGATGAACCCGCTATTTCCAAATTACTTTCTTACTGGGTAAAAGATAAATGGAAATATGACGTAGAAGTCTTCGACAATGGCGAAGATGTTCTGAAAAAACTGAGCTCGAAACCGGATCTTATACTCCTGGACATTATGTTACCGGGATTAGACGGCTTGGAAACGCTCAAAAGAATCAAACATTATGATGAAAACCTGCCTGTAATTATACTTTCCGCTCAGGGAAGTATTGAGGTCGCTGTTGAAGCACTAAGGTACGGGGCTTATGATTATTTCCCTAAACCGATCGATCAGCAGAGGCTGGAACCGGCTATTAAGAATGCCATCAAAAACTATGACCTGACGAAGGAACTGCAGAATCTCAGGGAGAACGTTCAGAAAGAATATAGTTTTGATAACATCATCTCAGCCGACGGCAAAATGCAGGATGTCTTTAAATTGGTATCCAAAGTTCTGAATAATGATATCACCGTTCTTATATACGGTGAAAGCGGTACTGGTAAGGAGCTGATCGCCAGAGCAATTCATTATAACGGAAAAAGAAAACAGGGTCCCTTCACAGTAGTTAACTGCGCCTCAATTCCAAGGGAACTGCTGGAAAGCGAACTGTTCGGACACGAAAAAGGATCATTTACCGGCGCTCATCAAAGGAAACTGGGAAAATTTGAAATTGCCAACGGCGGTACGCTGTTTCTTGATGAAGTTGGTGAACTTGAAATGCTTCTCCAGGCTAAATTGCTGCGCGTGATTCAGGAAAAGGAATTTGAAAGAGTAGGCGGTACAGAGTTAATAAAAACAGATGTACGGATTATTTCTGCTACTAACAGAGACCTTAAACAGGCTGTTGAAGAAAAATTATTCAGGGAAGATCTGTATTATAGGCTGAATTCTTTCCCGATATATATTCCGCCTTTGAGGCAGAGACGCGGCGATATTCTAGTGCTTGCACAACATTTTCTCGACACTTTTAATAAAAAACTAGGTAAAAGTATTAAAGGGTTTAATAAAAAATCCCTCAAGTTTATGTATGAATATAACTGGCCGGGCAACATCCGCGAAATGGAGAATACTATTGAGAGATGTATGATAATATCTGAAGGCGATATGATTGATGTAGAGGATTTGCCGGTTCATCTGAGGAGCAATGAATCTTCCTCAAATACTGATATGTCGGGTGCATTATTTGCCGATGATACGATTGTGCCTTTTGAAAAACTGAAAGAAGAATCAATTAAACATGCATTAAAAGTAACCAGTGGAAATATAGTTGAAGCAGCAAAGAAACTGCAGCTCGGCAGAGCAACTATTTACAGGCTGATGGAAAAATATAACATCGAAAACAGGTAAAGGCAGGAAAATGGAATTCACTAAAGAAAAATACAATAATGTCCTTGTGGAAGTTGTAAATCTGGAAAGAGCTACATTGAAGGAAGCAGAACAGTTTAAAAAAGTTTTAACAGCGGATATTGAAGAAGGTAATAAGAATCTCGTAGTTGATCTTAACAGCTGCGAGTTTATTGATTCTACATTTTTAGGAGCGCTTGTTGTTTCCTTAAAGAAAGCTACTGCTCTCGGCGGAGATCTGAAGCTTGTAGGATTTCAACCTGCCGTTCATTCAATGTTTGAATTAACAAGGCTGCACAGGGTTTTTGAAGCGTTCCGTTCGCGGGAAGATGCGATATCAAGTTTTAATTGATTTAATATCTTTTACTTTTTTTGATTCACTCTGCTGCATATGGGCTCATTTCAATGCGGGAACCGGTTATTATTATAACCGGCAATTCGGGATACTTTAATGAATAACAACGAAAAAGATATTATACTCGTTATCGATGATGATGTGGTAATCAGAAAATTATTGAAGCATCATCTCGATAAGAACAATTATAAAGTGATCGAAGCTTCAGGACCGGAGGAGGGGATGGAGCATCTCTCATCCAATGCAATTGATCTCGTGCTATGCGACGTAACAATGGAAGGAATGGATGGGTTTACATTCTGTAGAAAAGTCAGGGAGAATGAAAACTACCGGATAATTCCTTTTGTATTTGTTACTGCAAAGAGTTCTACCGAGGATAAATCTTTAGCATTCGACGCCGGCGGCGACGATATTATTACCAAACCTTTCGATGTAAATGATCTTTTAATTAAAGTTAAAGCGCTAATCAAACGGACTGCAATCTATAAAGTATACGGCATCAAGAAAAACCTCCAGCAGTCTTTCACCAGCACATCCAATAAAATCCTGCTTGTCGACGATGATCATTCTCTGATCAGAATATTTGAGTATAATCTTAAGAAAGCAGGGTTTGAATGTAAGATAGCCGAATCAGCTGAAGAAGCATTGGAGAAGATGACGGCATTTACTCCTGACCTGATTATTTCAGATATCATGATGCCCGGTACGGATGGTTTTCAATTCAGGAAAAAATTGTTAGAGAATGATGAATTCAGGACGATACCTTTCATTTTCCTGACTGCAAGGGGCGAGGAGGATGATATACTTGAAGGGTACGAACTCGGTATAACCGATTACGTTGTTAAGACAGCCGGTC
This sequence comes from uncultured Ignavibacteria bacterium, assembly GCA_963832715.1. Lineage (GTDB taxonomy): Bacteria > Bacteroidota > Ignavibacteria > Ignavibacteriales > Ignavibacteriaceae > DATFVA01. The sequence continues at coordinate 201,080 of CAWHVB010000010.1, forward strand.
CTAAGCTGGTTGTTGCTAAAGTGAACGCAATTCTAAAAAGCCTGGGAAAAGAAAGATCCCGTGTAGTTACTGAACTGCATGCAGCCGCAGATTCTCTCCGTTTTAAAGTCGTGTCTGATTCTGCTCCTTCCTTTGATGGTTTTAAAATCACACACTGGCATAAGCCGTTCCAGGGAATTCCGGGCGGCGACTTCATCGACTTTTTCCCCCTGGATGAAAACAATCTTGCCGTTATTCTTGGTGATGTTATGGGTAAAAAGTGGGGAGCTTGGTTCTTTGCTTTTGCCTATGCCGGTTATGTCCGCACAGCTTTGCGAATGGTTCTCCAGCGCGCTGAAGAATATTCACCTGCGCAGATACTGAAGCAGGTCAACAAATCCGTTTATGACGATGCAAAAATATCGGAAGTCTTTGCAACGCTTTCTATCGTGGTGATTAATAAAGAAACTAAAACTGTTAAGTATGCAGGCGCCGGGGATCTGCCGATTCTCTACAGAAATTCAAAAAAAGGAACAGTTGAAAAATTAATCTCCGGGGGATCACTATTGGGTTTTAGTTCGGGAGGCACCTTTGAAGACCTTGAAATTAAATTGAATCATGATGATTTTATCCTGATGCTGACTGATGGAGTAATTGAATCGAGGAATACAAAAGGTGAACCGCTGGAAAGTGATCGGCTTATTGAACTTGTCGGACAAATTCAATTGGACGAAGATCCTCTGAATGAGATTATAAAAGGGATTATAGAGTTCACAGGCGGTATTTATGAGGATGATATCAGTTTAATTTCTATCAAAGCTGAATAATTATTCTTCTGTGCTGGTCTGGAGCTTCTCGGTTCTTTCCGCTAGTTTTAACTGCTCTATAAGCTCATCCAGATCCCCTTCCATAATATTCGACAGATTATATAAAGTTAATCCGATCCGGTGATCTGTTACTCTGTTCTGAGGATAATTGTAAGTCCTGATTTTATCGCTTCGGTCCCCGCTCCTGACCATAAGTTTTCTCTTCGCTGATATCTCGGCCGACTGTTCTTTCAGCTTCAAATCATATAGCCTTGCTCTTAATACCTTCATAGCCTTCTGCCTGTTCTTAAGCTGAGATCTTTCATCCTGGCATTGGACCACTATACCTGTCGGGAGGTGGGTGATCCTGACAGCCGTTTCAACTTTATTCACATTCTGCCCGCCGGCGCCGCCTGACCGGTAAATATCTATTTTAAGCTCATTTTGATTTATATCGATCTGTACATCTTCGGCTTCCGGCAGTACCGCTACAGATGCTGCAGAAGTATGTACACGGCCGCTTGCTTCTGTTTCAGGCACCCTCTGTACCCGATGCACTCCGCTCTCAAATTTCAGATCTCCGTAAACATCGTTCCCGCCGATTGAAAACACAGCCTCCTTAATTCCTCCCAGCCCGGTATCGTTGATATCCATCAACTCTATTCTCCAACCTCTTACCTCGGCATACCGTGTATACATCCTGAAAAGATCACCTGCAAACAGCGCTGCTTCCTCGCCGCCGGTTCCGGCTCTTATTTCCATTATAATATCTTTATTATCATTCGGGTCTTTAGGCAGCAGCAGGAACTTTATTCTTTCCTCAAGCTTTTGTTCTTTCTCCTCAAGTTCATAAAGTTCTGTCTGCGCAAGTTCCGTTATTTCCTTATCTGCACCGGAGTCGATTATTTCCTTATTACCTTCAATGTTTTTCAGAACAACGCTGTACTCTTCATATGCACCGACAATCTCAAGCAGATCGCTTCTCTCTTTACTTAAACTCACAACTTTTTCCCTGTCGCTTAAGATATCGGGATCTGAAAGCTGCTGATTGATATTATCAAACCTGTCTTTTATTTTCCTTAATTTTTCAATAATTTCCATATACATTTCATAGTTTAAAGAAACAAATATAATAAAGTGAAGCCCGAATTTCTAAAACATCAGGAACTTCCGTAGTTGGATATTTTTTCTCTTTATGGATATAATTAAACAACTTAAAGTCATCTTCATCGCACTTGCGGCCGGTCAAACCGGCTATTTCATTATTACATTAATTCTTATTGAAAAAGAATTGGTGACGCTGAATAAAGACTTCAGTACTGTAGGCGGGTATATTGTTCCTATAATCGTAATTATCCTTGTTGTTGCATCAAGATTAATATACAGCCGTCTGATAGATTCAAAGACAAAGGGAACTTCAGAAGAAGAAAAGTTGCAAATCTACCGTTCGGGCAGCATCATCAAATTTGCCTTGCTTGAAGGCGCTAACTTCTTATCTGTAACGTTTTATCTCATTACGGGCGACTTTTTATACGCGGCAATGTTTGTGATAATTATTGGTATCTTCTTCGCTAATTTTCCCAGCAGGGAAAAGTTTATTTCAGAATTCGGGTTGGCTTCCTATGAGGATGAAAGAAATTGAACTGTTTCAATCGATCCAATCCGGCACTTCGCTAATTCAATAATCAATCCGTCTCAGGTAAGCAGGTCTGCAATTCGCCAACTCCTCACACAGTTATTCCCCTGACAACCATCCGGGATTTTATTAACTTATACCTCCTAAACCATTAAAAGTAGTTAATGAAGAAATTTGACATACCGGAGTATTATAAGAGCCCTGTAATATCAAGGATAAAAAATTCGCGTAAGGACTCAGATCCGCGTAAGAAGGATTTTTCTCCAACTTTGCTCGATTATGGTCCGGTTAGATTCTATATAGCCCGTCATTTCGGTTTCTGTTATGGGGTGGAGAATGCTATCGAAATATCCTACAAGGCTGTTGAAGAAAATCCTGGTAAACGCATCTTCTTATTAAGTGAAATGATCCATAATCCCGGTGTAAATAATGACCTTCAAAACCGCGGCGTTAAATTCATTATGGATACTTCAGGAAAACAACTGATAGACTGGAAAGCATTAAACCCTGAAGATATTGTGATAATACCGGCTTTCGGTACAACTATAGAAATCCAGCAAAAACTCAACGAGCTGGGTATCGATCCCTACAAGTATAACACTACCTGCCCATTTGTTGAAAAAGTCTGGAACAGATCAAAACAGCTCGGTGATAAGAATTATACTATTATAATTCACGGCAAGCATTATCACGAAGAAACCAGGGCTACGTTTTCTCACAGTACTGAAGGTTCACAGGCAATAATCGTTAAAGACTTAAATGAAGCAATGAAGATTGGTGAATTCCTCCTCGGGGAGCTTTCTCTTGCAGACTTTAACGAAGTTTTCAGAAACAAGTATTCCGTAGGCTTCAATCCCTTAGAAGATCTTGTCAAAATTGGAGTTGTAAACCAGACTACAATGCTTGCCTCGGAAACCCAGGCTATTGCCGATTATCTGAAGAATATAATGATCCAAAAGTACGGCAGGGAAAACCTGCAGGATCATTATGCAGATACAAGAGATACATTGTGCTATGCTACTTATGATAATCAGCAGGCGACGGTAGAGCTGGTTAATCAGCCGGCCGACTTTGCCGTTGTGGTGGGCGGTTATAATAGTTCAAATACGAGTCATATTGTTGAGCTCTGTGAAGAAAGACATAAAACATACTTTATATCTTCGGCTGATAATCTGCTTTCAAGAAATGCGGTCAGACACTTCAACATTCACTTAAAATCCGAAAGCACTACTGATAACTTTATCCCTGCAAAATCGCCTGTAAATATCATTCTGACCAGCGGAGCCTCGTGCCCCGACGCAATAGTTGACCAGGTGCTGCACAAGATTTTATCATTTTTTGAGTACGCAAAATCAACCGAAGAAGTCCTGCGTGATATAATCAAATAAGGCAAACTATCTGCCCCGGATTTATTTGTTATTCAAAACCGGAATAGGTAATTTTGTATTCTTAATAGTAAATAAACAAAGATTTTATGAGAGCAGTAATTCCTGTTGCAGGCATAGGGACAAGATTAAAACCACATACATTCTCAACTCCTAAAGTACTTTTAAATGTCGGCGGAAAGCCCATTCTTGGTCATATCCTTGACAAGCTCCTTGCTGAAGGATTAACTAAATCCACTTTTATAATCGGCTATCTTGGTGAAATGATTAAGGAATATGTGGAGAAGGAATATCCGGGATTGCAGTCGGATTTTATTGTACAGGATGAAATGCACGGTCTGGGACATGCCATATATATGGCCGCGCCCACTTTTGATGAAGATGATATTTTCGTGATACTGGGTGATACTCTCTTTGATGTAGATCTTTCTCACGTATTTAAGAGTAAGTATTCGTCTCTGGGTGTAAAGGAAGTGAACGATCCCCGCAGGTTTGGTGTAGCAATTGTTAAGGATGATTTCATTGTGAAGCTCATTGAGAAACCTCAGGATCCGGTATCTAATCTTGCGCTGGTTGGACTTTATTATTTTAATAATGCGCAGTCTCTTAAATCGGCATTAAACGAATTGGTAGAAAAGGATATCCGCACAAAGGGAGAACTTCAGCTTACCGATGCTATCCAGATAATGATTGACAAAGGTGAGAAAATAACTACTTTCCCCGTTGAAGGATGGTACGACTGTGGGAAGCCGGAAACACTCCTTTCAACAAACCAGCACCTGCTTTCGGTGATGGACAACGGCCGCGAAATCGAAAGCGTCGTAATAAACAAGCCTGTATTTATAGCCGAAGATGCTGTAATAAAGAATTCAGTGATAGGTCCTAATACAACTATAGCTGCCGGAACTATAGTGGAAGACTCAATAATCAGAAATTCTCTCATAGGCTCCGGGGCAAAAGTTTCGAGAGCAATGCTGGAAAATTCAATTATTGGTGATAACTCCGTTATCCAGGGCTCCTTCAAAAGATTGAACTCCGGTAATTCAACCGAAATAGATTTTTATTAATTCAATCAGAAACTAATTAAGGCAAAAACAGAATGTCATACTTATTCACATCGGAATCAGTTTCCGAAGGACATCCGGATAAAGTTTGTGATGCGATATCCGATAACATTTTAGATGCAATACTTGAAAAAGATTCAAACGCCAGGGTGGCGTGTGAATCCTTTGTAACTACAGGATTGGCACTTGTGGGCGGAGAGATTACTACACAGGCTTATATTGAAGTTCCCGATGTCGTGCGTCAGACAATTAAAAACATCGGCTATAATAGTGCAGAGTACAGGTTTGATTCGGAATCCTGTTCAGTATTAAATTCAATACATTCTCAATCGCCTGATATTGCAATGGGAGTTGATAAAGGCGGCGCCGGTGATCAGGGAATTATGTTTGGGTATGCCTGTGATCAGACTCCGGAACTTATGCCTATGCCGATTATGTATGCTCATAAACTTGTTAAGAAATTAGCTGATATAAGAAAGAAAAATAACGGAATGATGCCGTACCTGCGTCCTGATGCTAAATCCCAGGTTACAATAGAATATGACGACAGGAACAGACCTTTAAGAGTTGATGCTGTTGTTATTTCTACTCAGCATGATCCGGATGTAAAACAGAAAAAGATTAAAGAAGATGTTATTGAAAATGTGATTAAAAAAGTAATACCCGAAAAGTTCATTGATAAAAAGACTAAATATTTCGTTAATCCTACAGGAAGATTTGAAATAGGCGGACCGCATGGCGATAGCGGTTTGACAGGAAGAAAAATTATTGTAGATACTTACGGCGGATGGGCCCCTCACGGCGGCGGTGCTTTTTCAGGAAAGGATCCTTCAAAAGTTGATAGAAGTGCTACATATGCTGCAAGACATATTGCGAAGAATATTGTAGGTGCAAAGCTCGCAAAGGAATGCCTTGTTCAGGTAGCTTATGCAATAGGTGTTGTTGATCCTGTTTCTGTGTATGTGAATACGCACGGAACCGGCGTGATTCCCGATAAGGATATAGCCGCAATGATCGTTAAGGAAGTCGACCTGACCCCGCGCGGAATAATTAAAAGATTGGATCTTAGAAGACCCATCTATAAGAAAACAGCAGCCTACGGACATTTCGGCCGAAATGATAAAGATTTTACCTGGGAACAATTAGACCTTGTTCCTGTGTTTAAAAAATATGCCTGAGTTTATATAAATAAATAGAGGAAAAAATGAGCGACGTTTCAACAAAAAAAGAAAATGAAATTCTGCCTTATAAAGTGAAGGATATTTCCCTTGCAGATTGGGGTAGGAAAGAGATTACTCTGGCTGAAGCAGAAATGCCCGGCTTAATGTCACTCCGCGAAAAATATGGAAAGCAGAAACCCCTTAAAGGCGCAAGGATTGCAGGCTGTCTTCATATGACAATCCAGACTGCAGTGCTTATAGAAACGCTTGTAGAACTTGGGGCAGATGTGCAGTGGTCATCCTGTAATATATTTTCCACGCAGGACCATGCCGCTGCTGCAATTGCTGCTGCCGGAGTTCCGGTTTATGCATGGAAGGGTGAAACACTTGAAGAGTATGAATGGTGTATTGACCAGACATTGTTTTTTGGTAAAGACAGAAAACCATTGAATATGATCCTTGACGACGGCGGCGACCTTACTAATAAAGTCCTTGATGAATATCCTGAACTCGTAAAAGGGGTTAAAGGTATTTCAGAAGAAACTACAACTGGTGTCCACCGTCTGTATGATAGAATGAATAAAGGCACCTTACCGGTAGCTGCTTTTAATGTAAATGACTCCGTTACTAAATCAAAATTCGATAATAAATACGGCTGCCGTGAATCCCTGGTTGATGCTATCCGGCGTGCAACTGATTTAATGCTTGCAGGTAAGGTTGCGGTCGTATGCGGATACGGCGATGTTGGTAAAGGATCGGCTGAATCTCTCTCACATGCAGGTGTCAGGGTGATCGTTACAGAGGTTGATCCGATATGTGCACTGCAGGCTGCAATGAGCGGATTCCAGGTTAAGAAACTCGAAGACGTAGTTAATGATGTCGATATAGTCGTAACTGCTACAGGCAACAGGGATATAGTGACAGGTAAGCACTTCGAAGCAATGAAGGATAAAACTATTGTCTGCAACATTGGTCACTTCGATAATGAAATCGATATGGCCTGGCTGAATAAGAAATACGGAAGTACAAAAGATACTATTAAGCCTCAGGTAGATAAATATACTATCAATGGAAATGATATTATTGTTCTTGCTGAGGGAAGACTTGTAAACCTTGGATGCGCAATGGGACACCCGTCATTCGTGATGTCGAACTCATTCACGAACCAGGTGCTTGCTCAGATGGAATTGTGGACAAATAGTGACCAGTATGAAAATAAAGTCTATGTTCTGCCTAAACATCTTGATGAGATGGTGGCTATGCTTCATCTTGCAAAACTCGGTGTTGAACTGGAGACGTTATCACCCGAGCAGGCTGAATATATCGGCGTGCCGGTTAAAGGTCCTTTCAAACCTGATTATTATCGTTATTAATCCCTTTAAAGTAGAGCGGAATTATTATTTCGCTCTACTTGTTTTCTACCTTAAATCTTAATCTCAGTACCCCGTCATCAAACCCTGTCGATATTATCCTGAACTCACCGATCTCAGCAGTATTCTTTACGTGCTGTCCTATACATGGGCAGGAATCGTAATCGCCTACTTTTATGATCCTTATTATCTCACCGACAGCATCGGGCAGGCGATCAAGGTCAAATAATTCAGCAGCATCCTGCCTTGGAATAAATTCTTCTTTCACATCGAAATTCTTCTGGATAACATCGTTAACTCTCGATTGTAATTCATTTACCTCTTCTTCCGTCAAATCCCGGTTAAAGCGATAATCGCACTTTGATTTCTTCTTCTCGATATGATTGCTGAATGAACGGCCGCAGTCGAACATCCTGACCATAGTCTGATTCAGTATATGTTCTGCGGTATGCATCGGAGGCGGATATTCTTTTGCCATATTAAATTATCTCTTGTTCCGGCTAAATTATAAAGTAAAAACCTTTAATAAAAGTGTTGAATCTTTATCTGCCTGGTTTAATCTAATTATTATATAACGCTCAGCAAAATAGGACAATTATTAAGATGAATGACTTGATTGATTCGTTAAAAGATACTAAAAAAATGTATTTTCCTGTAAATGAACTGGACCTTATACTCTCTCAATCTGAGATACTTTTTGAACAGCATACACTTATTTCAGATTTTATCAGGATTATCAAAATTGACAATAGAATTATCGTCCAGGAAAAAACAGACAAAAATGAGATCGCACTCCACCTTTTTGAAAAATTACAGGAAGCAGAAAAATTTGTTAACGAACGTGTCGACATATATGAAAAAATGTGGGATGGCTGCGGATGTAAAGTCAGGTATTATGATGATTGAACATTCGGACAGCTGTTGAATTATTAAAATACGCTGCATCATGTTATGTCAAAAAAATTATAAGTCTTCTGAGTCCTCCGAATAATCTTGGTTGGTCTCCATTTTTAATCCCTGTTGTTTTTGAAGTTTAAAGTGGAAAAAATGAACGGTGTCATCTCTTATTTCTTAAAAAGTGCAAAGATTAAAGATGACACCGTTCTGGTTGTACTGGTTCAGTTTACTTCTTATACTTTTCTATTGCAATCTTCTGAAGGGTATCAGTTAGGTCCCTTGGAAGAAGAACTGATTCATAATATTTCCCGTCCTTGCCTTTATCAGCCGGAGCTGATATGAACATTCCTTTTGAACCGTTAAAGAGACGAAATCCCTTTATTACTATTCCATCGTTTGTCTGGACATCAAAAAATGCGAGTAGTTTTCCATTACCATCCTGTAATGGAGTCATTCTTGTGATTGTCATTGTACCTCCTTTATAGATAAAGATATATAATTACAGAGAGAATTTGGAATGCTGTAAATTGTTATCTCTATGAGACTTACCTCATTTTTTATCTCTCCCTGTTTCGAATTTCTAAAATATCTGGTTAAATATCAAGACCGGCGGAAGACAATTATCCGCTTAATATTTATATTTATTACCAAAAAAAGTTGACGCTTATGCCTCGGTGGTTGAAAATTACTATTGGAATCCTTTTTACAATTATTATTGTGTTCGTTATAGGCGGGTTCTTCCTTTATAATATGCTTACTTCATCCTTGCCCGATTATAACGGAAAGATATCTTCAAAGCAGATTTCTTCAGATATTGAAATCTATCGCGACAGTATGGCTATACCTTATATAATTGCAAATGATGATGAAGATGCAGCCTTCGCGCTTGGCTATGTTCACGCCCAGGAAAGATTGTTTACAATGGATCTTGCTCGCAGGGCGGGTGCCGGCAGATTAAGCGAGATCCTCGGTTCTGAAACAATACCCTTTGACTTGATGTTTCGGACTGTAGGCATCAGGAGAATGGCTGAGATGATTAAAAGCCGCATGGACAAACACTCCCTCAAAATCCTTGAAGCATATTCAAATGGAATTAATCTTTATATCGATCAGGCGAAAGGGCATTATCCGGTAGAATTTGATATCCTGAATTACTCACCTTATAAATGGAAACCTCTCGATTGTCTGATTATGGGCAGAATGATGGCCTGGGAGTTAAATGTAAGCTGGTGGACAGACGTGGTTTTCAGTGAGCTTGTACAAAAACTCGGGGATGAAAAAGTAAAAGAGATCCTTCCGGATTATCCTGAAAATGCACCTTTTATTATCCCTCCCGATTTAAAAAAAATGCCTGACATTTCAAGCAGCCTTATGGATACCGACCGGAAATTCAGAAAGTTTTTCGGTATCGAAGGTACTCATATAGGTTCCAATAACTGGATCGTTAATAAGCAAATGTCGGCTTCGGGAGCTCCTATTATTGCCAATGATCCCCACCTTGGCTATAGTGCCCCGGGTAAATGGTACGCGGCAGTTATCCGAAGCAAAGACTGGAATGCGGAAGGCTATACCCTCCCCGGTGTTCCCGTTTTTGTTATTGGAAAGAATCAGAATATATCCTGGGTTTTAACAAATATTATGCTCGATGATGCCGATTTTTATGTCGAGAAAATTGATTCGTCCGGAAAAAATTATTTCTATGATAATAAATGGTACCCGCTTCAGATTATTAAAGATACAATCAATGTTAAGGATTCTGCCTCGGTGCCTTTTACAATAAAAATCACCAGGCATGGACCAATAATCTCTGGCATCCACCCCTACAAGGTTCTCTACCCCGATACAAGAATAGATACATCTGCAGTTACTATGAGATGGACAGCTCAGGACTATAGTGATGAATTCACTGCCTTCCTTAAAATAAATAAGGCAAAAGACTGGAAGGAATTCAAAGCGGCATTTTCCACGTATGCAGTACCCGGACAAAATTTTGTGTACGGCGATGATAAAGGTAATATCGGTTATGTTTTTGGTGGAAAGCTACCTTTAAGGGGAGAACAGAACCCTACTTTTGTGATGGATGGAACTCTTAGTAAAAATGACTGGAAGGGATACGTCCCGCAGAATGAAATTCCCGATCTCTTTAATCCCCCCGATAATTACATTGCATCGGCTAATAACAAAACGATTAAAAATTTTAAGTACCATATCTCAAATCTCTGGGAGCCTCCGTCAAGGATTGAAAGAATCACAGAACTGCTGCATTCCAAACAGAAACAATCCGTATCGGATTATATGAAGTACCAGATGGATTTCGTTTCACCTTATGCAAAGGAATTAACCGGATACATTCTTAATGCTTTTAATAATGTCAGGATAACCGATGCAAATCTGAAGTTAACAATTGAACTTTTTCAAAACTGGAATTATGAGATGGATCAGTACAGCCAGGTGCCCGCTATTTATGCCGTGTTCTTCAATCATCTGCTTCAGAATATTTACAAAGATAAAATGGGTCACGATATGTATAATGAGTTTCTGTTTACTACAAACGTACCCTATAGAAGTGTTATGCAGTTGATGGAAAAACCTGATTCCTGGTGGTTTGATGATCAGTCAACCTCGCGGATAGAAGATCGTGATGAGGTAATCCGTAAAAGTCTATCGGAAGCTTTGACGGATCTCGAAACTAAATTCGGGAAAGATCTTAAAGAGTGGCAGTGGGGGAAGCTTCACCATGCTGTTTTCAAACATGCATTCAGCGGATTTTCTTCAATTGTGGATAATGTGATCAATATCGGTCCGTTCGAAATCGGTGGTGATGGTACTACAATTTTTAATACTGAATATCCTTTCTATGAAAGTATAGAAAAATTTCCGAGATTCAGGCATTCGGAATTTGAAAATAATCTGGGGCCTTCAATGAGGTATATATATGATTTCTCAAAACCTGATGAGTTTTATATGATCCTGACGACCGGCGAATCGGGTAACATAATGAGCGATCATTATTCTGATATGTCGCAAATGTGGCTGCGCGGAAAATATCTTAGGATCAGGACTGATAATACATCTATCCTTGGCGAAAAATATCACTACCGGATTTTAAAAGAATAATAATAAATTTCTGTTGTCTCGAAAATTTTATTAGACTTAATTTTCAAGCTCATTAATTATCAAATTGAGACACTGACATTTTGTCATATATTAAAAAATTCAACAGTCGAAAACTGCGTTTTTTCGCACTTTTTCAATTGTCTCATTTTGAGTCCAACTCCGTTCCTTCTCCGTCATTTCTCCGTCCCTAAACCGACCTTAGTAAGATGACTGACATTTTGTCAAAGCTGTTTAATAATGATACAAAATCCGGATTGTTTATAAAGTATATTTCGGCAGGTTTCTGACCGCTGACAAGTCGTTCTTTTCCTTAAAAATTGGTTTGAATTAATTTACTATGTGAAACTTTCTTCAGTTTACTCATATACTCCAAAGTTCAATTTTTGAACAGGCTTCTCAATACTATTATTTTTCTTACCAACGGTTCCAGCTGCACCGTATTTATTCTTTAATATCAAACCCGGTGATGAATCAATGTTAATAATTGATGTTCCACATTTTGTTTTTAAATATCTATATAAGAAATTCGTATTTAATATTATCCATTAAACAGAAAATTGATTATTATATTTGACCTTTTCTCCTGAGGAGCAGGTTTGGGAATGAGAATTAATAATTATTATAGTAAATTTCGTAACAATTTATAGATGAGATGAATGAAAGTAATTGAACATTTAGAAAAAGCTTCTGAACCATTAATAAGTTTTGAATTGATTCCCCCGAAACGAGGCGGTGATATCCAGAGCCTGATGGCGGTTATCGAGGATCTTATAAAGTACAAGCCTCCGTTTATAGATATTACAAGCCACTCCGCAGAAGTCATCTATGATGAAACACCTGCCGGGATCAGGAAAAAGATTAAAAGAAAAAGACCGGGTACTCTCGGTATATGTGCCCTCATTCAGCATAAATTTAATATTGATGCTGTTCCTCATATTCTGACTAAAGGTTTTACCCGCGAAGAGACAGAGGACTTTCTGATAGAGTTGAACTACCTGGGAATACAGAATCTGCTCGCAATACGAGGTGATGACAGCGGTTACAATAAACCGATCCCTGAAGGGAAAAGTATAAATAAATATGCTTCCGATCTCGTTCAGCAGATTAGCGGGATGAATAAGGGGCATTACCTTGAGGACAATCTTCTGGATGCCAAGCCCTCAAACTTTTGTGTGGGAGTAGGAGGCTACCCTGAAAAACATTTTGAAGCTCCTAATCTGAAAACCGATATCGATTATGTGAAACAGAAAGTTGATGCCGGCGCCGACTATGTTGTAACCCAGATGTTTTACGACAACAAGGTTTATTTCAAATTTGTAGATCTATGCCGGAAGGCCGGAATTAATGTTCCTATTATCCCCGGGTTGAAAATCATAACAAACAAATCTCACCTTGTCACTGTCCCCAGGAACTTTTATATAAATATTCCCGAGGAACTCTCTGATGAAATTGCTGCTGCTAAACCTGAGCAGGTTCTTGAGATCGGTGCTGAATGGGCAGCCAGGCAGGTTGAAGAGCTTTTCGATAACAATGTTCCTAGTGTCCATTTTTATATTATGCAGAATTCCAAGCCGGTACAAAAGCTTATGGAACGCCTGAAGCACTATAAAAGAATCGCCTGAAAGCAGAATAATTAATGAAAGAAAGTTTACCTAAAAAGTTAAAGTGGGGCGTAGCAGGATGCGGCAGATATGCAGAGAATACCTTTATCCCTGCAATGCATATGATGAGAAAAAGCAGGGTGTATTCTGTTTACAGCGGTAGTAATGAAAGGGCGAAATCCGTTGCACAGAAGCATGCTGTTCCATTGTATTTTTCGAATTATGATGATTTTCTGAAATCCGGAATTGAAGCTGTCTATGTATCAAGTGCGAATGCCGACCACTATAAGCAGGTAATTGCCGCAGCCAGGGCAGGTAAGCACATCCTGTGTGAAAAACCGCTTGCATTAAATCCCGCAGAAGCTGAAGAAATGATCCGGGTATGTGAGGAAAATAATGTCAGGCTTGCAGTTAATTATGTTTTTCATTTTCATCCGTTGGTAAGAAAAGCAAAAGAAATTATTGAAAACGAGATGATTGGGAAATTCATTTCGGTGAGTGCAAATTTTAATATCGAAATTGCCCCAAGCTCAAACTTTAGGCACTCAAAGTCAGGGGGAGGTGGAGCCCTTATGGATGTCGGTACGCATATGATAGACTTGCTGAGGTTCTTCGGAGGAGAGGTTTCCTCGGTGTGCGGCGTAATGGATTCAATTGTGTATAATACCGGAGTAGATGACTTTGCCTCTGCAATAATGAAGTTTGAAAACGGAGGTTATGGATATTTCAATGTTTCTTTCAGCAGTAAGAGAGCATTTAATAGAGTAGAAATACTTGGACATACAGGCGCTATTAGTATTGAAAAAATGATTGCAAACAGACATTCTCCTTCAAAACTTACCATACTTCTTAATGGTGAAGCAAAAAAATCATTCCGGAAAAGAGCAAACAAGCAGCTGCTGCTTCTTAGATCGGTACAGCGGTCGTTCCTTAAAAATGAAGAACCGGTGGTTACAGGTTATGATGGTCTGGTGAATCTGAAAATTATGGAAGAGCTAAGGAAAAAATGTCTCTAAGGGAAAACTTTATTAAGATATGTCACAAAGTTTATGAAAAGGGGTTCGTCTCAGCATACGATGGGAATATTTCAGCTGTTACTCCCGATAATACATTTCTTATCACGCGCTCCGGAGTAAATAAGGGCGATGTAACTGATTCCGATATTCTGGAGATTGATGTAACCGGAAAAATACTTAAAGGGGAAGGAAAGGTTTCAACAGAGTATAAACTTCATTTTTTTGCTTACTCAAGGAGAAAAGAAGTCAATGCCATCGTTCATTGCCACCCTGTATTTGCCACTGCTTTCAGCACAGCAGGAGAAGAACTTCCCCATTATATATTCCCCGAAGTCATTTTAACTCTCGGGAAGGTTCCTTTATGTAAATATGCAACTCCCTCTACAGAAGAACTTCCTAAAAGTTTAATGCCGTATATCGACTTCGCCTGGGCATTTATGCTGCAGAATCATGGTGCGGTTACTCTTGGAAGATCCCTTGAGGATGCTTATTACAAAATGGAAAAACTTGAACACAGTGCCAGAACACTCTTTCTTGCAAAGATGTTAGGAAAGGTGAATCCCCTTTCATCTGAACAGATAAACGAGCTGATCTCAATAGCTGAAAGCACTTACGGTATTAAGGTAGATAGCACGGATAACAGAAAAACCCGTTAAAGGAATTTAAACTTTGAATAAACCAAGAATTGCACTGCTGTTAGGCGGTACCTCCAGTGAAAAAATAATCTCTAAACATTCTTCGCTTGGAATTTATAATGCAATCAGGAGCCTGGGATATGAATGCAGGTTGATCAATCCCGCTTACGGAAAAGATCAGCCCGAAAAACCTGAAGATTTTTTTGAAGATGAAGACAGGTTTGAAATATCAAACCGTAATTACGTGGAAGCGGTCAATTCAAAACTGTTTGATGATATTGACCTTGCCTTTATAGGCCTGCACGGTAAATTGGGAGAAGACGGCATTATTCAATCCTTATTGGAATTAAGAGGAATAAAGTATACCGGCTCAAAAGTACTTTCAAGTGCGCTGACTATGGATAAATCAATGTCGAAGATATTGTTCAACCACTATAAAGTAAAGACCCCGCCATGGTTTACAATGAAAAGGGGATCAGCTGATCCCGAAACCGCCGTGGAAATGATAGAGAAACAATTTGGTTTTCCGGCAGTGGTTAAACCCAACGATGAAGGTTCCACAATTGGACTGACAATTTGCAATAAAGCTTCTGAAGTTAAAGAGGCGCTTGATCTTTCTTTTCAATATTCTAAAATCACCCTGGTTGAGAAGTATATCCCCGGGCGCGAATTTACGGTAACAATACTGGAAAATAAAGCTCTACCGGTACTGGAAATTAAACCCAAAAGCGGTTTTTATGATTTCTACAACAAATATACTTCTGGGATGACCGAGTATATTGTCCCGGCCGATATCCCTGAGTCGGCAGAGAAATCGATGCAGGAACAATCGCTGCTTGCATTTAACTCACTTGGTTGTGAAGTATACGCCAGGCTTGATTTCAGAATGGATGAAGATCTTATACCCTGGTGCCTTGAGGTGAATACTCTGCCGGGAATGACATCCCATAGTCTTGTCCCGAAGATGGCTAAAGCCGTCGGAATTTCTTTTGAACAATTAATAGAACGTATTATCCGTTTAAGTTTATAATGGCATTACAAAAAAGCAGGAAGTTTATTTTGGGTGTAATCGGAATAATCTTCCTGGCAGGAATAATTTTTCTTCTTTTCAATGAGTACGGTATTGTGAAGTATATCAGATTGAATAACCAGGTTAACGAATTGAATAAGCAGATAAACGAGGTTGAGCAGCAGAATAAGCGTCTCCAATCGGAAATCGACTCTCTTGAAAATAAAGTGCCTGCAAAGATTGAAGAAGTTGCCAGGGAAAAGTATAATATGATAAGACCTGGTGAAGGTAAAGTTGTTGTAGAGGATAAATAATTGTATGTCAAAAACTAAAGTTCCCCAGGTTCCGCTGGCCGAAAGAGTCCGTCCCAAAACCCTCGATGAATTTCAGGGACAAAGAGAACTCCTTGGTAAAAACAAACCTGTACGGTTAATGATTGAGAAGGATACACTCAGTTCCTTTATTATGTGGGGTCCTCCGGGTACGGGTAAAACAACAATTGCCAGGATCATTGCAGAGGAAACTGATGCGGAATTTTTTCAGATAAATGCAGTATCATCAGGCGTCAAGGATATCCGTAAGGTTATTGAACTTGCCGAATCTAATAAGCAGCTGGGAAAAAGAACGATCCTTTTTATAGATGAAATTCATCGTTTTAATAAAGCTCAGCAGGATGCGTTGCTTAATTCTGTTGAAGCGGGGTTAATAATATTGATTGGCGCTACCACCGAAAACCCTTCGTTCGAAGTTATTCCTGCACTGCGTTCCAGGGCAAGGGTGTATGTGCTTGAGGAATTAACAAAAGATGATCTGACAGCTATCCTCGATTCTGCAATTGAAAAAGATGAGTTTTTATCCGGCCTTCAGATTGAATCCATTGACAAAGAGTTTCTTATCTACCTTTCCGGAGGGGATGCCCGTGCATTATTAAGTATTTTTGAAGCTGCCGTAGTCCAGGAAGCAGATTCCAAACCGCTTAAAATAGACAAGGAAACCCTGGAGAATGTAGTACAGCGTAAAAATATCCTTTACGACAAAGGAGGGGAGGAACACTATAACGTAATTTCAGCTTTCATAAAGAGTGTTAGGGGAAGCGATCCTGATGCTGCTGTTTACTGGCTGGCTAGGATGCTTGAAGGGGGAGAGGATCCTATCTTCATTGCAAGAAGACTTGTTGTCCTTGCCTCTGAAGACATAGGTAATGCTTCACCCAATGGACTTGTTTTGGCAGAAGCAGCATTTGAAGCGGTTCATAAAATTGGTATGCCTGAAGCCCGAATAATACTCGCACAGTGTACAACGTACCTTGCATCCTGCCCTAAAAGTAATGCGGCTTACCTTGCCATTGATGAAGCTTTGTCATACGTTAAAAATAATCCTCTCTACCCGGTGCCGCTCCACTTAAGAAATGCACCTACCAAATTGATGAAGGATCTTAAATACGGCAAGGAGTATAAATATCCTCACAGCTATGAAAACCATTTCCTGCTTGAGGACTATCTTCCCGAAGAAATGAAAGATATTCAGTTTTATAAACCCACCGAAAACGGGCAGGAAAAGAGTCTTAAAGACAGATTGAAATTTTTCTGGAAGAATAAGAAGAATTATTAAAACCTGCCGCACAGTACGTTCTAATTATCACATCGAAAAGATTATCCAAACAGGCGTGTAACAGGCCTGTATCCAGCCTGTGGGTACTCAAATATAGAGTGAAATAGCGGTTGCCGCCCCTGATCAGATCGCAGCAAACATCTTTCCCGGAAGCTGCTTCACCAACCCTTTGAATTCAAGCGATAATAAATGAACAAGACATTCAGAGGTATTCATCTCAACAAGGCCTGCAATCTTATCTATTTGTAAAGGTTCTGTTGTAATTGTTCCTATTATTCTTTCCTCGAAAAAATTCAGACCTTCTATTTTTTTAGGAATATTCTTTCCCAGGATAGGTTTTAATTTAAGCTCTAGCTCTACCAATACATCTTCGGCACACCTGATCAGTTTTGCTTCACCTTTTTGTATAATCAAATTAGTTCCTTCCGACTGCCTTACACCAAGGTTCCCCGGCACAGAAAAAACCTCTTTCCCCTGATCCAGTGCAAAAGAAGCTGTCTGCATGGCCCCGCCCTTTACGCCAGTTTCGATTACAATCGTTCCAAGGCTCAATCCGGATATAATACGATTCCTTTTAGGAAAATTCTGGGCATCAGGTTTGGTACAGAGAGGATATTCTGAAATTATCAGCCCTTTTTCTGCTATCTCTTCAAACAGCTTTCTGTTCTCAGGAGGATAGATAACATCAAGTCCGGAACCTATAATGGCCACAGTCCTACCGTTATCCTTTAGAGCTCTCGTGTGAGCAATGGAATCAATTCCCCGGGCCATACCGCTCACAATAGTAATCCCCTCGCTTACGAGTTCCGAAGTCAGCCTTTCAGCCTGAACTCTTCCGTAATTAGACGGCTGCCTCGTTCCAACGATGGCGATAGAATAAATATCATTTTCACTATGCTTACCGATAGTGTAGAGGATGATAGGGGGGTCGTAGATTTTTTTTAAAACAGAAGGGTATTCATCGTCCCAGACAGTAACTATTGAAGCATTCAGATTAGCCAGCCGTTCCTGTTCTATCTCCACACGCTTCCTGAACTCATTATAACGGGAGGATATTCCGCGGATCCTTTTCGCCAGGTTTGTACTGATTCCTTCTGTTTGCGTAAGAGATTTGCAGTCGGCAGATAGGATTTTGCCTGTAGTCCTGAATTTTGCCAGCAGGTTTCTGAACTTCCCCGGGCCAATCCCCTCCACTTCCAATAGGAGTCGTAACTCAGTTAATTTATCTACACTAAGTCTGGTCAACTTTCAAAATTCTTTTTAAGCAGTACTAATTTCAATTTTATCAACAACAGCAACGATCATCGAATGAACCGGTGCTTTCCGGTGACCAAGTATCTGAACTGCAGCCGCGCCCTCCTGAACAACGAGAACGGTATCGCCGATTCCCGCATCAACAGTATCAATTGCAATTACGTCTTTTTTACCGAGTAAATTTCCGGAGAGATCGATTGGATGAATCGTTAAAAGCTTATGCCCCACAAGGTATGAGTTCTTCTGAGTGGCTACAATATTCCCCTTAACCCTGGCCAGTATCACCTTTTTGTTCCTGTCCTTCTTTAGTTTTATTCCTGTACAGAATTGCAGCAGGAAAGATAAAAACATATGCTAACACAAGAATGATTGGCGAGATAATAAGTGATGCAGTACTGTTCCATTTCCCTACACTCATAAAGTAGAACCCGACGATCAGTAAAATGAAACCAAGATAAAAAAAGAAATAATTTCTCTTCTCCCAGTAAATATTAAAAGGAGAAGTAAAAGCCTTTTTCGATGTTCTCACGTTTCTTTTTCTAACCGTCTTTGCCATTGTATAAAACTCCGTCAAATAAGAATTATAATAAAGCCCGGTGATGGGGGTACCACCGGGCCCGACTCGTTTACCATCAAAGGGCAGGGGAGGACCCTTTGAAAGAGTCAATCAAATATAAATTCGATCACTTAATTTATCAAGCAACAATTATTTGCTTATTTGATACACGATTTTCCTGATAGTATCAAACTGCAGGTAGGGATACTCTTCCCGTATTGAATCTATAGCATCTCCCGCACTAACCTTGCTTGCTCTCAATTGCTTAAATTTCTTTCTGATTTGATAATCTCGAACGGATTTTTCATCGATTAAACCCTGAGAACTAAGAAGCTCATAGATGTCATCGCTGATTAAATCGGATAAGGGATTATCTATTTTTGCTTTAATGGTTTTCATCGCTGCTTTCCTTTCTTTATTGGTGAATGCTTTTTACATTAAAAATAGTATCAATCCTAATTATACACTTTCTCCTTTCAGAAAAGTTCCACTATTAAAACAAAAAAAACCGACCAGAGGCAATTTCTAAATCGGCATTAATTTGCTACTCCGGTAAATCAAAATTAACTAAATTTTACACTGTAGCAAATCGATTATATAACAATCCCTAATAATTTTGATGTAAATATTGAAATAATGTAAATAAATGTCAAGGATTATTTGATCCCGAATTTATAAAATTTTTGTAACAGCGGGATACGGGGATTAGAGGGAGCAGCAGTCTAAGGGTAGAGCTCTGAACATTCCCTTCAATTCACTTTTATGCTTGAGAAATTAGATAGTAATTGATAACTTTAAATTAGAATGTACTGATATACCTAAATAAAGATTCAAGAAAATAATAATCTCCCCAAATAGTAGAGGCGTCCCAGTCAAAACGATTGTTGCTATGCACATTATAAGCGCAATGGAGGATTATACCGCTAGATCCTGTATTTATTGAAAGATAATTGTCTATTAATGAATTTAATATATTTAAGGCACTTTCTGAATACTTCGAATCATAGCTGCTTAATTCAAGTAAGCCTGAACATGCAATCGCTGCAGCTGAAGCATCTCTGAGTTGTCGCGGATCATTTTGAGGTAAGTTAAGATCCCAATAAGGAATATAATCAGGCGGAAGATGGTCACTGAAGTAATCAGCCATTTTTTTAGCTATATTAAGGTAGTTTGGGTCATTCGTCTCCCTATAGCACATGGTAAACCCATAAATTCCCCAGGCTTGTCCTCTTGACCAGGTTGAACTGTCCGAAAAACCCTGTACCGTTTTTCTCAGCAATACCTGACCGGAAAGCGAATCATAAACAACCAGCTGGAAAGAGCTTCCATCTGGTCTGATGTGATTCACCATTGTTTTGTTTGCGTGGCTCACCGCGATATTATACAAATCAGAACCCCCGCCATTTTTAGAAGCCCAGAACAATAATTCCAGATTCATCATATTGTCGATAATTACCTGGAATGGACCGTTCCAGGATATACAACTAACATTAGAATTAAATCTGGTTGCCAATGATCGAACTGCCTGGAAAATAACAGTTTTATAATCGTGATCATCGGGATTAAATTGTTGTTGGTACAAACCATTTGTAAATCTTTTGCTGGTTCAATCCATCCTGTATCATCTGAGAGTTTATAAGCATACCATAAACATCAGGGGAAAAAACCGCTTGTCCATTCAAAAGGAGGTGTGATTTCCCATTTCCCGTCATCTTTTGTAAATATTGGGTAAGTATCAGGTTGAATCGTAACTAAACTTTGCCTTAGCTTTAGCAAGGAATATTGGACTGTCTGGTTAATTGCAATATTATTGAATGGCGAAACCGGATTGTCCCTACATCCGAGCATACAAATCGAAAGGAAAATGCAGAGATTGAAAAAGCCAGATTTCATTTTTAATAAGCAAAATTAAAAAAATCTAAAGACTTTTTCATAAAATATTCTGGAGAAATTAATTATAAGATGACTGTTGGGAATTTTATTTCCTTAAAAATATATGATATCATTGAATAAATTTTATTGAACCACCCTACAATTTGAGGAGTCTATGATTCCTCCGACTAAATTGAAAACTTTACACGTGGAATTTTGTTTTTGGTTTTTGATATTAAAAGTACTATTTGTGCAAATTATATGTGTAGAATTCATTTTAACGCTATCAGCTGCAAAGAAAATGGATTCACCTTTCTGAATATGATCTGCAAAAATATTATTAAAGTTTAAAATGGTTTTTTCAGGATTCAATGAAAAGAATTCAATATCTCGTAAATTATTTACAAATCTAAGGTTAGAGTAGAAAAAATTCCCATCAGATTTTTGACAGATTCCGGCACGATCGTAATCTGAAATTATAATGTTGCTCGCGTTTAGAACATAGCATCCGGAAACCTCTATTGCAAAATTTGGTTTATAGTATTGATGGGTAGAAGGTACTCCCCACATATAAGAATTATTGAAGTTTATTAAATTTATCTTTGCATTTGCGGTACTCGAAAAAATAACTGTTGATTTCTCATATGATGACGCCATCAAATTATCTAAAGTGGCATTACAATCACCCTGTAAGAGTACATATGAATATTTATGTTCACCTTCTATATTTGACAGGAATATATCATGAACATTTTTACACCAAATATATGCAGGGACTTTCTCTTCATCGTCATAATTATCGAGCCTTGTAGCGCCTCTTACATTATATACCGAAATTTCCTTCCCATGGGGGGCATTATCATCTGATATATCTTTGAGTAGCCCTTTAGAATATCTGGTATCTATATCTTTAATAATATTCCCATTCGGTATATCGGAGGAAAAGCCATTATCTATTTCGAATAGATAATTATTTAAGCCGTGAGCCAGAATATTTTTAAATACATTAAAGCGGCTGTTTCCCATTATTTTAATAGCTACTCCGGCAGAATCTTTAGAAATGAATGATAATCCTTCCAAAGAACACCAGGAACTATTTACAATTCTAAAAGCCTCCCGGTTCAGCTTTTAAATAGATTTGACCTTCACATCTTAGTCTAAATTTATCCTTGCCGGAGATGGATATGGTGTTTTCCAATAAAAATAGGCCAGCCGGTATGTATACTACACCGCCATTAGTCGAATCGATAGCTGTCTGCAAAATTTGGGAACAGTTAACTTTTCCAGAAGGGTCGGCACCAAGATCTAAAATGTTGATTTCTTTGTAATTAGAACTCTCAGTTAACTTTGTCAACAACCAATATTGATCAGGTCTTTCCGAAAAATAAGTGGCCAGAGTGATGAGACCTGTTAAAAATAAAGTCTTAAAATATTTATTCATAATTGTCAGCTTAAAACATTAAAAGATAATGATCAAATTCCATTCGATCAGCTGGTACCGAAAGGTAAATTCTTTTTAATGTAAAAATAATAATATTGCCAAATCTGTGCTATTTTTGATAAATTTAATGTTACTTTTATTTTAAATAAAACCCAGGACTGCGAATGTCAGGAAATTCAGAAAATAAGAAAACGTTTTCGGACTATTTATATATCTTATATAAATGGAAGAAATTGATCTTTATTAAAATATGTTGATCGTTATTATTCTTACGACAGTTTGGTCATTTTCAATTCCGGAAACATTCAAATCTACTGCAAGAGTAACATTATCCGGACAGCAAGGTGGTAGTCTATCCGGTTTAAGTAATTTATTGAACAGTAACTCTGCTATTTCACTTGGAGCACAGTTCCTCGGAATAAGTTCCTCCAGTCAGGATATGGTTTTGGCACTTCTAAATAGTCGCACAATTCTTACAGAAGTAATAAACAAATTCGATTTAATGAAGTATTATGAAATTGATGATCATAATATGGATAAAGCTTTGAAAGCTTTTGGAAGTGATGTATCGTTTGAACCCAATGAGAACGGTCTTATAGAAATAAATGCGATTAACGAAGATCCTAAATTAGCGGCTGGTATAGCCAATTACTTTGTTCAACTTGCAGACAGTATGAATATTGAATTGAATATCGAGCAGGCAAAAAATAATAAAGACTTCATCGCAAAAAGATATGAGAAAAATGTTAATGACCTGAAAGCAGCGGAAGATTCTATGTATAGGTTTCAGAAAAAATATGGCGTTTATGCTGTTCCGGAACAATTAGTTAGTGCATTTCAGGCTGCAGGGGATTTAGAAGCTGAATTGCTTAAACAGAAATTAGCTGCTGAGTTTGCCAAAAATCAGTACGGTGAAAATTCGACTCAATACAAGACTCTTTCAAATCAGATTAATTTTATTGAAAGTAAGATTGCTGAAATAAAAAACTCAAAAAAACTTCCTTACCCAACAAATGTCCTTGTTCCATTTGGAAATCTACCAAGGATGATGGAGGACTATTTCCGATTTTACAGAGAAATC
This sequence comes from uncultured Ignavibacteria bacterium, assembly GCA_963832715.1. GTDB lineage: Bacteria > Bacteroidota > Ignavibacteria > Ignavibacteriales > Ignavibacteriaceae > DATFVA01. The sequence continues at coordinate 224,570 of CAWHVB010000010.1, forward strand.
GAAATTCAAACAAAAATAATGGAATTCATTCTTCCTATGTACGAGCAGGCAAAGGTTGAAGAACAGAAAAATGTTCCAACACTGATAGTAGTTGATAAAGCCGTGCCTGCGGGGTTAAAATACAGACCTAAAAAAGCTTTTATTATTCTGGGGATATCTCTGCTGGTATTCTTTATATTAATTGTATTCGTATTTCATGGTGACAAGGTTATAAATGAATTGAAAGATGGAAATCCACTCGTATTAAAAGAAAAAAAATTCTTTCAAAGAATTATTCACTTTTACAGGTTAAAGTTTTAGAGCTAAGATGGTTTTCTTAATTCTCATATCCCTAACCGCATTTTTTATTTTAATAAGCAAGCTTTTATTTAAAAGCTGGTTTAATCACTTATCCATTTATACTTTTATTTGGTTCATCTTGCTGACGTTCTATGAGATGAAATTATTTTATTACTATGATTTATCACTTGAAACCTGGTCAATAATCGTCGGCTCTTTTCTTTCTTTTTTCCTTGGTATAATCACTTACTTTAGTGCCAAAAAGAGCACAACAATTGATCCAAATATTTCAAATAATGTAACTGCCTCGGAAACTGTGTTTTTCGCTAATAATGCTAAAGTTTTAAAAATTACAACAATAATATTCTCAATGATCGGACTGGCAGGGGCAATACAACATTGGCTGGTATTGATTCGCAACTTTGGGAGCATACCAAATGTTATTCTTAATGCTAATACTATATACCAAATGCGTGTCGAAGGCGAATTAGACTTCATACCATATTTATCATTGTTTTCTTTCGTTGCAGTGTTTTTGGGTAGCCTATATACTGCCAGGAAAGGTAGAATTTCGATCTATATAGTTATACCTATGATAGCTGTAATATTAAGTGATCTCGCAAACTTCGCCAGATCTCAAATGTTATTTGCGCTTATTGAATTTTTATGTGTAATGATATTTTATAAATATTCGATTGTGTCGAGACAGCTAAGTGAAAAAAAGAATAGTAAATTAATGTTCATCGGAATTGTATTTGTGATAGTCTTATTAATTGGTGGTGCAACTATAGTAAGATCGGTGCGTGGAACTATAGAAAGTTATAGCGCTTCTACAACTACGCTCAATAAATTAAGAGGCAACACATTCATTACTCCGTCAATTTATTTGTATTTCAGTTCTGATGTAGGTGTATTAAATAAGTATCTTGAATCAGATGGAGAAAAGACGGCATTTGGTGAGAATACATTTATGCCGGTGTATAATATTCTTTACAAATATGGGGTCGTCAATAAACCAGCTAACTATCAGAGAGGGTATTTTATTCCTATGTGGTCAAATACAGGAACATATCTTAGAGAATTGCATGCGGACTTTGGAATTACCGGAGTTTTATTAGTTCCATACTCTTTAGGCCTTCTCTTAACCTTTTTGTGGTTTAAGTATTTTGAAACATATAGTTTGAATTATCTTGTCTTATTGGTTTATTTCAATATTTTAATCTTTTTTTCCTTCTTAGTCATGGTAACAAGGCTAGGTTACTGGATTATTAGTCTGGTAATAATTTTGTTTCTGCTACATTACATCAACAAATTTGCAGGATTATTTATTGACAAAACAAATAAACCAGAGCTTGAGATTGAGTAGGTTAAGGAACAATTTTATCTCACTGGCACTTGGACAGGGGGTCTTATTTATAATTAATTTTATTACCATTCTACTGGTTGCCCGACTATTGGGAGTAGAGGAATTTGGAGAATTCGCCTCACTGCTCGCCATTATTACAATAACATCTAAAATAATTGATTTCGGGCTGGGTCCTATTATTTTCCGTGAATTATCTGATGATGATACAGGATTAACCATTTTCGATAATGTTTTAACATTAAAACTGATTTTGACTTTTATAGTTTTTATTGGTTATAATATTTGTGTTTTTTTAATAGGGCTCACCGCAAAATCAATTATCCTGAGTGATGTGTTATTCTTGAACATAATTTTTTCATCCAGAATGGCTAATTTCCGGGAAGTTCTCACCACCCCCTTTAAATCTACTATGCAAATGCACATTCCGATGATAATAAACATTATAGATAATTCATTATTACTCGTATATGTATTAATCTTATCGGGTGGTGGCCTTACATTGGAGAAATTTATTTTTGGTTATGTATTTTTCAACATACCCGGATTTATCATAATTATTATCTATTTGCGAAATAAATTCGGCTATAAATTTCATTTCAAACTAAATAAGGTTAAGTGGTTAATTATTGAAGCCCTGCCGCTTGCAGGCTACGTTCTATTAATGATAATATTTCAGCAGGCTGATATTCTGTTAATTAAAAACATAAATGGTTCGTATAGTACCGGAATTTATTCGGCCGCTACCAGACTAACGATGCCATTAAATATAATTCCCGCAACAATCGTCACTTCTATTTTCCCAATGATCGTAAAACACAGGGGAAATGAGGAGTATAGTGCCAGAATCGGTCTTTTATTTAAAGTTCTTTTTTTCATTTCATTCTTATTTGCAATTATTTTTTCATTTAAATCCTATTCATTTATCCATCTGACTTTCGGGAATTCCTATGAGGAATCTGCGGCACCAACGATTTTACTTTTTGGGGCTCAGGTTTTTTTATTTTTTAGCTTTTTGGGCAATGACATCCTGATTGCCTATAATTCTCAGAAATGGAATTTTTTATATGCGGTAATAATAGTCTTAATGAATCTATTGCTTGATTTGATACTATTACCAAAAATAAATTTTGTTGGGGCTGGGATCTCAAAGCTGATCGCAAGTTTTATAGGAGCTGCAATTATGGCAATCGCTTTAAAGTCTAAGGAGGTCAATTTTTATACATTCAGTTTTAAAAATCTTGTCTGGATGATTTCAATCTTGATTGCATTTTATTTGCTTTCATTTCTTCCTCTCTATCTCTATGTACTTTCCGTCCTGATTAGTATTTTTGTAACTTTAAGGTACCACCTGTTTTTTAAATGGGATGAAATACTATTTTTTGCCAGGATATTTAGTCTGAAAGAATGGTCATTAAAATTATTATTTAGTGATAGGAGACTCTGCGAATAGGTGGAAATCTTGGGAAAGTTACAAAAAGACGCATTTTAGTATTTTTAAGTAATCAAAATTTTATAAAATTTGATTTTGTTATGATAAGTAATATACCTGTATTCATATTGTGCGGGGGACTTGGGACCCGCCTGAAGGAAGAAACTGAATTCCGTCCGAAACCTATGGTGCCTGTTGGGGAAAAACCTATACTATGGCATATTATGAACTACTACAGCAAATTCGGTTTTAATAGATTTATACTCTGTCTGGGTTTTAAAGCAGAGGTTATAAAGTCTTATTTTCTAAATTATTCTCAGATGAATAGTGATTTCACTGTAAATTTGAGGTCAAATGATATACAGATTCACTCGGTTGATCATAATGAGGATTGGGAAGTAACTATGGCATTTACAGGTGAATTATCAATGACAGGTGCAAGAATAGCTATAGCGGCGGAAAAATATTTGGGATCAGCTGAGAATTTTGCAGTAACATATGGCGATGGACTAACGGATGCCGACCTACTAGTAGAATATGAATATCATCTCTTTCATAAAAAAATTGGAACTGTTCTCGGCGTGAACCCGCCTTCAAGATTCGGAGAAATTAAGCAATTAGACAATAAAGTGATTGAATTTGATGAAAAACCAGAGTTCACTGAAAAGTGGATTAATGGAGGATATTTCTTTTTTAATAAGAAGTTCCTGACTTATTTATCAAAAAAGGAAAATTGTGTTCTTGAGAAGGAACCTCTAGTTAAACTTGCAAAGGATGAGGAACTGAACTTATTTAAGCATAAAGGTTTCTGGGGCTGTATGGATACACAAAGAGATCAGGAATATTTAAGCGAACTCTGGAAATCAGGTAGAGCACCCTGGCGAATCTAATCTTTTTAATTAAACGAGGAAACATTGAAGATTTTTGTAACTGGTCATAAAGGATATATAGGATCGCATCTGGTAGAGGTTTTAAAAGAACATGGACATACAGTAACTGGTTGTGATATAAATTTGTTTGAAGGGTGTGAATGGGAGAAATTTGTAGAACCCGATAAGGAATTAACTAAGGATGTCAGGGAAATAAATTTAAATGATTTAGCTGGTTATGATTGTTTAATGCATCTGGCTGCAATTTCCAATGATCCTATGGGCGACTTAGACGAGAGCTTAACTTATAGTATAAATCGGGATGGGTCAATTAGATTAGCTAAACTTGCAAAGGCAGCCGGCATTCCACGTTTTTTATATGCCAGCAGTTGTTCAGCTTACGGAAAAGGCGAATCTCTGGATCTGGATGAAACTGCAAAACTAAATCCCGTATCTGCTTATGCAATTTCAAAAATAGAATCGGAAAAAGCGATCTTTAAACTTGCAGACCATAATTTTACTCCTGTTTATTTACGTAATTCTACGGCCTATGGTTATTCTCCAATGCTGCGTATTGATCTTGTGGTCAACAATCTTTTGGGTTGTGCTTTTACTAAGGGTGAGATACGGATAATGAGTGATGGAACACCCTGGCGGCCGTTAATCCATTGTAAAGATATTGCGAATGCTTTTCTTGCCTTCGCTCAGGCTCCCAGAGAAGTAATCCACAATAAAGCTGTGAATATCGGAGCAAATTCAGAAAACTATCAGGTCCGTGATATTGCTGACAAGGTTCAAAAATTACTACCTGAGGCCAAAATAGTTTTTACGGGAGAAGTAGGAGCTGATCCGAGAAACTACAGGGTCAGATTTGACCTGCTTAATGAGTTGCTGCCGGATTTCAAACTGGAGTATAATTTGGACACCGGCATGGCCGAATTATTCCGTAAATATTCCGAGCATAACTTTTCTATTGGAGATTTTGAAGGTGATAAATTTGTAAGACTAAAGACATTAAAAAACAGATTGGAGAAGATTACAAACTTAATGGAGAATAAATGATTTTCAATGAAACACCTCTTCAAGGGGCCTATACGATTGATCTTGAAAAAAGAGACGACGGCAGAGGATTCTTTGCAAGATTTTTTTGTGTCAATGAGTTTGGAAAGTACAACCTGGATTCAAAAATTGTCCAGATAAATAATTCACTAAGTAAGGATAAAGGAACTTTAAGAGGTATTCATTATCAGCTGGAACCAAAAGCTGAAACTAAAATTGTACGTTGTATAAAAGGAAGCTTGTTTGATGTAATTATAGATCTCCGAAAAAAATCCAAAACATTCGGTAAATGGTTTGGAACAGAATTGACAGAGACTAACAGAACAATGATGTTTGTTCCTAAAAGTTTCGGGCATGGTTTCATTACCTTAACTGAAAATACGGAGGCATTATATCTGGTTACAGAATTTTATGCACCTGAATACGAAAGAGGCATCAGATGGAATGATCCTTACTTTAATATTCAATGGCCGCTTGAACCAGTTGTAATTTCTGCTAAAGATGAAAGTCATCCCGATTTTAACGAAGCATTTCACTTAAATTTATAAACACAATACCATGCGAATTTTGTTCACAGGCGCAAGTTCATTCACCGGCTATTGGTTCGTCCGTGAATTAACCAAAGCAGGACATAAAGTTTCTGCGACATACACCGGGATGAATATTTCTCAGTATGAAGGTATACGGAAGGAGAGGGTTAGAAGAATAGGAGAAGTATCAGACCAGATATTTAATTGTTATTTTGGATCAACACGATTTATGGATCTGCTGGATAGTGAAAATAAATGGGATCTACTGTGTCACCATGCTGCCGAAGTTACAGATTATAACAGTTCAGAATTTGATTACATCTCAGCTGTTAAAAAAAATACTTCTAACCTTGTTAATGTGCTAAAAAAACTTAAAGAGAAACAGTGCGATGCCATTTTATTGACCGGAAGTATATTCGAGAATGATGAAGGGAGGGGATCTGAAGACTTAAGAGCATTCTCATTATACGGATTATCAAAAAGTATGACTTATAATATTTTCAGATACTATTCTCAACTTTTGAATTTTAAATTAGGAAAGTTTGTTATTCCTAATCCGTTTGGACCATTTGAAGAATCACGATTTACAACTTTTCTTATGAAGACTTGGCTTCAAGGAGAAACTGCAGTAGTAAAAACACCTGGATATGTTAGAGACAATATTCATGTTTCATTATTGGCAAAAGTTTATAATCGCTTTGCCGGAGATGTTAAAAACTCAGATAACGAACTATTAAAGATTAATCCATCGGGCTATCGTGAGTCTCAGGGTGATTTTGCCAGAAGATTTGCCACACAGATGAAAATTAGGTTTGATCTGGATTGTAAACTTGAACTGGATAATCAGAAGGAATTCACAGAACCTAAAACTAGGATAAATTTACAAGATGCATCGAAGCTAATTTTAGATTGGGATGAACGAAGTGCCTGGAATGAATTAGGTGAATATTATAAAAATTATTTAATGAGGAATTAATATTGATAAGTGTTGCCCTACCCGTTGTAAAAACTAAATTTCTCAAATTTGCCCTGGACAGTATTTTAAATCAAACATTTAATGATTTCGAATTGATTATTGTAAATAATGGCTCACCCGAAGATGTGGATGGAATTCTTAATAATTATTCTGATGGGAAGATTCGATATATTAGACATGAAAAAATGTTTCCGATTATAGAAAACTGGAATAAATGTTTGAGTTATGCTAAAGGTGAATACTTTGTGCTCTTCTCAGATGATGACATTTATGAAAAAGATTTTTTAACAGAGATGAATTCCCTTGCTACTAAGTACCCTAAAGTGGACATTTTTCATGTGAGGGTCAAGGTCATAGATGAAGATAATAATACAGCGTTCTATACGGCTTCGTGTCCGGAATTTGAAACTGTTGCAGAATTCATCTGGCATCGTGTAAAAAGTTATAGAATGCACTATGCCCCAGATTTTATGTGTAAAACTGATTCACTTCGAAAAATCGGTGGATTTGTTAATTTTCCAAATGCTTGGGGATCAGATGATGCAACATGGCTATTAATGGCCAATGAAAATGGCATTGTGGCCTCACCAAAATTCCTGTGTAATTGGCGGCAGTCCTCGATTAATTTATCAAGAAAAGATACTATTGAAAATAAACTTATAGCGGTAAATGCTTATGTGGAATGGTTAAAGGATTTTATTGAAAATAAAATGAAGATAAGAGAAAATGAAAAAGATCTGCTCATAGATATTAAAAAAAATATCAATCAGAGAGTAGGCGTTCAACAAGCAGGTGCATTAAAAATTGGTATACGTCCTGGAAATTTTAAATATATTAGGTTAATCTATAATTGGATAAAATTTAAGAAAAAATATTCTCTTCAATTATTTTCATTGGTTTGGGCAGCAATGCTTTTAAAGAAAGATCTTATCAATACAAAGGATTAGATTTTGATTTTACCAACAAAATCACATTTATTACTCTACTTACTCACAGATATTTCTAAATGAGAATTCTTCAGATTGCAACCATGATCCCGTATCCGCCGACTGATGGAGGGAAACTTAGTATTTTTGGACTTATAAAAAACCTTTCTGAAAAAGGACATGAGATAGATTTCATTTGTTATCAAAAAGATTCTGATTACGAAAGCTCCTTAAGAAGCTTGCAAAAATATTGTTATCCTCATATTCTCAATTTTAAAACTGATAACAATATTTGGGGAGCAATTAAGAATTTATTTTCTCCGATACCATATAATACGTCGAAGTATATATCGAATTTAATGTTGACCTATGTCGATGAGCTTTTGAAAAAAAAAGAATTCGATGTAATACAGGTCAATCATTTGCATCTTGGTTGGTTAGCTACTTACTTAAAAAGAATTACATCCGTTCCAATCATTATTCGGCCTCAAAATTTTGAGACGGCAATAATGCAAAGATATTTTGGAAAAGTCGGTAACCCCATCCTCAAACTCTTTTCCTGGTTACAATTTAGAAAATTATTAAAATATGAGCCACATATATATTCTCAATTTGACTTATGTATAATGATTAGTGCGAATGATTTACTTTTATTAAAGAAATATCCATTTGTTAACGCCATTCAAATTCCTGCAGGGGTAAATGAAAAATTACTTGATATCGAAAGAAAACCGATTATCCGTCATTCCATAGCACATATCGGGCACACTGACTGGTATCCAAATTATGATAGTTTAAATTGGTTTATAACAGAAATCTTTCCGATTGTTCTGAAAAAATATCCGGATACAGTTTTATATATTTATGGGGGGGGTAATACTAAAAATTTTCAAATACCGATAAATTTAAAAAATAATATACAATTGAAGGGTTTTGTTGATGACTTGTGGAATGAATTGTCCGAAATAGAAGTATCGGTGGTTCCTCTCAGGATTGGTGGTGGAATTAGAATAAAAATACTTGAACTATTAGCAAGTGGAAACATTATTGTTTCAACGACCGTAGGAAAGGAAGGTATCAGTGTAGAAAACGAAAAACACTTATTCATAGCTGACACACCTACGACATTCGCAGAGCAAATTTTTAAGATATTTGAAGGATTTGATACTTCCTCATTGATATCAAATGGGCGTAAATTTATCAGAGAAAATTATATCTGGACTAAAATTACTAGAGAATTCGAAAATGTATATTATAATTTAATTAAATCCTCGCCAAGGAGAACAGATTAATAATTATAGCTAAGTTTTATCTTTGACTGATCTTGATCTAAAAATAGTTTTTATCTCAGAGTATTTCCCTCCTGAAATTGGAGCTGGATCAAACAGAGTCTATGAGCTTTGTAAACAATGGGTTGATTCAGGAGTAAAAGTCACTGTCATTACAGGTTTCCCAGATTACCCTACAGGCCGGATACCACTTGAATACAAAGGATTAAAATTTCTTAGGGAGGTTAAAGAAGGAATTGAAGTTATTAGAACATTCACAATACCAGCTCCAAATAAAGGTTTTTTTCTGAGGGTTATAAGCTTTATTTCATTTATGCTTTCTGGTATTATTCAGGGGAGTTGGGCGAGTGGTAAACAGGATATTGTGATTGCAACTAGTCCACCTTTCTTTGTCGGCATCTCTGGGTATATAATAAGCAAAATTAAACGAGTTCCTTTTGTTTTTGAAGTGAGAGACCTATGGCCCGAATCTGTAGTCCAGCTTGGTCAACTTAAAAATAAATTGATCATTACAATATTGGAAAAGATAGAATATTTCCTGTATCGTAATTGCTCACATATTGTTTCAGTAGCAGATTCTACGGTTCAGGTATTAGTAAGTAACGGGATTAGCAAAGAAAAAATTGATGTCATTAAAAATGGTGCTGATTTGAACTTGTTCTTTCCCCAGGATAAAAATAAAGATTTATTTTCATCTCTTAATATCAGCAATAAATTTGTGGTTGCTTATATTGGGACTATTGGATTATCTCATGATATAGATAGAGTTCTTGATACAGCTAATCTATTAAGGAATAACTACGAAATTGTTTTTCTCATAATAGGTGAGGGTGCGGAGAAGGGTAACCTTCTTAGAAAACAAAAAGAACTTAACCTGGACAATGTTATATTTTTGGATAATGTAGATAAAAATCTACTTCCAGATTATTATAGTATTTGCGATATTTTGCTTGTATCTCTAAAAAAGTTACCACTATTTGAAAAAGTAATTCCATCGAAGATTTTTGAGATTTTTGCAATGCAAAAACCTATTATAATAAATGTTGATGGCGAAGCCAGAAAAATCGTTGAAGATTCGGGCGGAGGTATTTTTGTTGAGCCAGGCAATGAAGTAGCATTAAAAAATTGCATACTATTCCTTTATGAAAGGCCAGACTTATTGGAATCTATGGGTGAAAAAGGTAGAAAATTTATTGAAGCTAATTTTAATAGAAAAGTTTTAGCCAATACCTATCTCGAACTATTAAAATCAATTGTGAAAAATTGATTCTTTAAATTTCATTCTCAAAAGCTTTATCGATAAATGACCAAACCTTGGGAAAAAATAATTGTTCTGCTTACTGATTTTCTTACCATCAATCTGGCGTTTATTATTTTCTTTAAGCTGAGGGTGGAGTCGGGGTGGTTCAGGCTGCTGGTGACGCCGGAGTTTTTTGTTCCGATGCTTATTATCTACTTCTACTGGGTTATTATTTTTATGTTCGTGGGGATGTACCGCACCTGGTTTGCTGCTTCGCGATTTGATGAGATCTCTTCTCTTTTTAAGGCCTCTTTCTTCGGAATCTTTATTCTTTTTATTATAATCTTTGTGGATGATTATGTTCACGGGGTAGCATCTGCTAACAGGATACTCATTTTCATCTACTGGGGATTATTTCTGCTTCTGGTGGGCGGGGGAAGACTCATAATCAGAAGCGTTCAGCGGAATTTATTGGTTCAAGGTATAGGTAGAAAGAATGCTTTAATTATCGGGTTTAATAAGAAGGCTGTGGAGGTTGGGAAACAGCTTGATGAACATAAAGCACTTGGACTCGATGCGGTCGGCTACCTTGCTGTTAAAGAAACAAATGTCGGGAAACAGGAGAACGGAATTACTGTTATCGATTCTATTCATAATATTGAAAAAATCATCGACGAGAAAAATATTAAAGAGGTTATAATAGCGCTTGAAAGAGAGAATAATGATATTCTGATTGAAATTATAGGGAGGTGTGAACCTAAAAATGTAGGACTTAAGATTGTCCCCGATCTCTACGAAATTCTCAGTGGCCAGGCCAGAACTTCTCAGATCTACGGTATTCCTCTTATTGATATTATGCCTCAGCTGATGCCGGAATGGGAAAAGAGATTGAAGCGAGTTCTGGATGTTCTGATATCTTTCATTATTCTTACTGTTTCGTTGCCCATAGTTATTCTGGCTGCAATTGCGATTAAGCTTGATAGTAAAGGTCCCGTTTTCTTTACCCAGGAAAGATGCGGAATGAACGGGGAACTTTTCCGGATGATCAAGTTTCGTTCAATGTTTGTTGACGCTGAAAAAAGAACGGGACCTGTGTGGTCAACAAAGGATGATCCGCGTATCACGAGGGCTGGTAAAATAATAAGAAAGCTCAGAATTGATGAGATACCCCAGATGATAAATGTTCTCAAAGGTGAAATGAGTATGGTTGGCCCTCGTCCTGAGCGTCCTTTCTTCGTGGAAAAGCTGGCTGAAGAGATTCCATATTATAAAAGACGATTAAAAGTCCGTCCTGGTATTACCGGCTGGGCCCAGGTAAAACACAAATATGATGAAAATATAGAGGATGTAAAGGTTAAATTAAGATATGATCTCTTTTATATAGAGAATATGTCCCTCCGTATGGATTTTAAAATCATTTTCCGTACTATTTTTGTTGTACTTTTTGGAAAGGGGCATTATAATTAGGGCTATGAAATTAAAAATTTCCCTTCCCATATTCATTTAACAGCAATATGCCAGAAAAAACGCTTGTAATTACACCGACGTATAATGAAATGGATAATATAAGCAGGCTTATCCCTTTACTTCTGGACAGCTACAGCGACCTTGACATACTGGTTATTGATGATAATTCTCCCGACGGAACCGGAGATTATATTGAAGGGTTATCCAAACAGGAGCCAAGAATTAAAATGATCCGCCGCAGCAGGAAACTTGGTCTTGGTACTGCCTACATTGCCGGGTTCAAATATGCACTGCAGCACGATTATGATTATGTCTTTGAAATGGATGCTGATTTTTCGCACGACCCAAAAGAAATCAGGAACTTCCTTGAGGCTGTTAAAAAATACGACCTTGTTCTGGGCAGCCGGTATGTCAGGGGGGTTAACGTAATAAACTGGCCGATGAGACGGCTTTTATTGAGCTATTTTGCGAATAAGTACACAAGGTTTATTACAGGGATGCCGATACAGGATGCTACCGGAGGTTTCAAATGTTTCAGAAAAAGTGTACTTGAATCAATAAACCTTGACAAGATAAGATCCAATGGATATGCTTTCCAGATTGAGATGACTTTCAAAGCATGGAAAAAAGGATTTAAAGTAGGTGAAATACCTATCATATTTGTCGACCGTGTTAAGGGAACATCAAAAATGTCTAGGAAGATTGTAAGAGAAGCTATATTTATGGTCTGGAAACTTAGAATAAGAAGTGCCTTAGGTATTCTTTAAAGAGGCTTGAATTGGATCTCTCCATCATCACTGTAAATTATAACGTAAAAGAATTCTTACAAAACCTTATCCACTCTATCCATAAAGCCGCCGGAAGCCTCAGTTATGAAATTATAATCATAGATAATGCCTCATCCGACGGAAGTGCTGATTTTATTTCTGATAAATTTCCTGAAGTCAAACTAATTGCTAATGATAAAAACCTGGGCTTCGGCAAAGCAAATAACCAGGGATTGAAAATTGCTGAAGGTAAATTCATTCTGCTTATCAATCCTGATGCGATTGTCAGCGAAGATACTTTCACAAAAATGATTGGTTTTTTCGAAAGTCATCCTACAGTCGGCCTGGCAGGCTGTAAAATATTAAACCCCGACGGAACGCTTCAGCTTGCCTGCAGAAGGAGTTTCCCGGGTCCCTGGACTTCATTCTGCAAAGTTACCGGCTTAAGCAGCCTTTTCCCCGATTCGAGGTTATTCGCAAGATATAATCTGACCTATAAAGATGAAAATGAATCTTATGAGGTAGATGCTATTTCCGGATCATTTATGATGATGAGAAAGGAAGTTTATGAAAATACCGGGGGATTTGATGAAGATTATTTTATGTACGGCGAGGACCTGGATCTCTGCTACCGTATACAGCAGGCAGGCTATAAGGTTTATTATGTTCACGAAACTCAGATTATTCATTACAAGGGAGAAAGCACCAGACGAAGCAGTCTTGATGAAACGAAATTTTTCTATGATGCAATGCATCTGTTTGTGAAAAAGCATTTGTCAAGTTCACTGCTGGTTCAGTTTATACTTCGAACAGCAATTGGTATAAGAAAAATATTGTCGTTTTTGGGTAAGAGAAAATTGATTTTTCTTGCCATTATTCTGGATTTCATTTTCTTTGACATTTCTCTTATAATATCTGAATCGATTTATCAGTCTATCAGAACCTGGAGAGGCTTCCCTCAGTTCAGTTTTCCCATTGTCTTTACGATACCTGCTCTTTCATACATACTTGTTGCTTCGGTATACGGGGTATACAGAAGAGAGAGTTTATCCATTTTAAAGACATTAGCTGCCAGCTTCACCAGTTTCTTCATTGTTTCTTCGCTAACATTTTTCTTCAAAGATTTTGCATACAGCAGGGCGATCGTAATTATTACTTATGTTTTGTTGTTTGTAATGCTTGTACTATGGCGGGTAATTCTGAAAATAGGATTTAAAGTAGGTGTGAAAAGGGATTTATATCTTAGAAGGAGAACTTTGATAGTAGGTATAAATGAAGCCGCGGTTAAGATTGCGGATACTCTGAAGTCGAAACAAACTGACTATCATACCATCGCGGGTTTAATCAGTCAGACTCCAAAAGATATTGGTAAAAAATTCGGTGAATGGGAAGTAGTAGGCAGTATAGAAAATATAATTAAAGTTATCCGTGAAAAGGGAATAGACGAAGTAATTTTTTCTCCGCAGGAGCTTTCATACTCTCAGATGATGTCAATAGTCTCAGACAGTCAAAATGAAAATACCGAATTTAAAATTATCGGGAATAACCTTGATTTTCTGATTGGCAAAGCCTCTGTTTCTGTTCTTGATGAAATTCCACTTATTGGAATAAAATACAATATTACTAACCCGGTTATGAAGTTTTTCAAAGCTTTATTCGATTATACTCTTGCTTTGTTTGTTTTGTTTTTAGTCTATCCTTTCATATATTTGACCGCGAAACTTAGTTCCCGCAATTCTGATTTTAGTCAGTTTATCCTGAAAGTTCCCTCTGTCCTTTCGGGGAGAATGAGTTTTGTTGGACCTCAAAATCCATCCGGATACAAAGATCTTTATCTGGGGAAAAAAGGACTGACAGGATTGTGGTTTATAGAAAATGTTGAGAAAAAAGATGAGGAAAAACTTGATATTCTTTACGCAAAGAATCAGAATATCTGGTTTGATCTCGAAATTCTGGCTAAATCATTAAACAAAATGTTGACAAGACGTTCCTGACATGGCTAAGACAATATTAGATTTTGAAAAACCGATACATGAGCTTGAGTCACGCCTTGAGGAGATGAAGAAGTATTCAGATAAGATGGATATTGCAAAGGAGATTGTTAAACTTGAAGATAAGGTTAGACAATTGAAAGAAGGCATTTACAAGGATCTTACCAGGTGGCAGAGAGTTCAGCTTGCAAGACACCCCGACAGACCTTTTACCCTCGATTATATTTACGGGATGACAAATAATTTTATCGAACTTCATGGGGACAGAAATTATAAGGACGATAAAGCGATCGTTGGAGGACTTGCGGAGCTTGATGAATTTAAGGTGATGATAATCGGTCATCAAAAAGGGAGGGATACTAAATCAAATCTCTACAGAAACTTCGGAATGCCGAATCCTGAGGGTTACCGTAAAGCTATGCGTCTTATGATGCTTGCTGAGAAGTTTAATAAACCTGTTATAACAATGATTGATACACCCGGGGCCTATCCCGGAATAGAAGCTGAAGAAAGAGGACAGGCTGAAGCTATAGCAAGGAATCTTTTCGGAATGAGCCGACTTACGGTTCCGATTATTGTTGTTATAATCGGGGAGGGTGCAAGCGGCGGGGCTCTTGGTATAGGAGTCGGCGACAGGATACTTATGCTTGAGAATTGCTGGTATTCGGTTATTTCACCTGAATCTTGTTCCAGCATTCTCTGGAGAAGCTGGGATTATAAGGAACAGGCGGCGGAAGCTCTTAGGCTGACTGCACCAGATCTGCTCGAGCAGAAAATAATCGACAGGATAGTTCCAGAACCCACAGGAGGGGCTCATACTAATCACCAGGCTATGGCAGATACACTCAAAGGTATCCTTAAAGAGGAACTTGCTGCTTTAGTTAAGATTAAACCTGAAAAGCTCGTCCAGGGGCGACTCGAAAAATTCGGTAAGATGGGAGCTTATACCGAGTAGCAAATCAGTTTCAAATTTCCTTTTTTACTCCTGTTTAGTATTCACACTTATGTTTCAGTATAGTTATAATTAGTTCAAATTAAGACAGGCACAGACAGCTTTCCAGGATTGTCGATTAGCGGGGCAGGATGGGGGTAGTACCGTAGTTTCAACACGGACAGATGAAATATGAGCTCCCAAAATTCCATCATACTTTTCTTTTTTATAACTTTGCTTTATAAATTACTGATATAAAATGCTGATACATAAAACTGATATTCGTGTCCGGTATGCAGATACCGACCAGATGAAGTACGTCTATAATGGGAAATATTTTGAGTACTTCGAAGTAGGCCGTACAGAGATGATGCGTGAGCATGGACTTCCTTACAGTATGATAGAGAAGAGCGGTTACCAGATGCCGGTACGGGAAGCTGTATTAAAATTCAAAAACCCGGCATTTTATGATGAACTGCTTGAAGTTGAAACGAGAGTTGAAAACCTTCCGGAATTAAAGGTGCATATTGATCATACCATCAGAAGTAAGGACAGAGATATTATCATTGTTGAAGGATATATTGTCCTGGTGTTCATCAATATGGCAACTAGAAAGCCGGTCAGACCCCCTGAATTCTTTTAAAAGCAGTAAAGAAACATTTTGAGATGGTATGATGACTGATTCTATTAAAGAAATAATTAAACGAGCACTTGAAGAGGATATAAAAACTGGCGATATAACAACCCTGGCTACTATTCCTGAAAATAAGACGGCGGCTGCAGAATTTCTTGTAAAACAGGATGGAGTACTTGCAGGATTTGAAATAGCTGAAGCCTGCTTTAAGGAATTTGACCCGAAAGTTCTCTTTACTAAATATTATTCCGATGGCGATAAGGTTTTAGCCGGATCGATCTGTGCCATAGTAGAAGGAAATGCAAGGTCAATACTTACAGTTGAGAGGACAGCCCTGAATTTCTTTCAGAGGATGAGCGGGATAGCCTCGCTGGCTCATCAGTTTAATGAAAAGATCAGGTATACCAGGGCTAAGTTAATTGATACAAGGAAGACGGCTCCGGGTTTAAGAGAAATCGACAAACTTGCAGTAAAGCTAAGCGGCGCGGAGAATCACAGGATGGGTTTATATGATATGTTCCTGATTAAGGACAACCATATTGAAGTTGCTGGATCAATTACCAATGCTGTAAAAGCGTGCCGAGAGTGGAGAAAGAAAAATGATGAGGGGCTTAAGATTGAAGTCGAGACTAAAAATCTTGCTGAAGTAAAGGAAGCGCTGCAATGTGATGTTGATGTAATAATGCTGGATAATTTTAAGATGGAAATGATGAGAGAAGCCGTGAAGATCATCAACGGAAAATGCAAAGTGGAAGCTTCAGGAATGGTAAACCTTGATACCGTCAAAGAAATTGCTGAAACAGGAGTTGACTACATTTCAGCAGGCGCACTCACTCACAGCGTTAAAGCTCTTGATATCTCACTTAATATAAAGATGAGATAACCCCTGATGATTTTCGATAAACTTAAAGAACTTACGAAGGATACCGCCATTTACGGTATAAGTACAATGGTGGGCAGGTTCCTTACTTTTCTGCTTGTTCCTTTTTACACTCATGTCTTTTCCGAAGCCGAATTCGGTATTTATACCAACTTTTATTCTTTCATAATGATCTTTAATATTTTCTTTATCTACGGAATGGATGCTGCATACCTTAAATATGCCAGCGTACCCAAGATCGGAGATGAAAAGGATAATTTTTCGACACCTTATCTGTCGGTATTCGGAGCAGGCATTCTGCTTTCATTTTTTATCCTGCTTTTTAGAAATATAGTCTATACGGGATTTGATCTGCCCTATACTTCGATGCATCTTATCTATTACGTTGTTCCAATCATGTTTGTGGATGCAATTTGTGTAATCCCTTTTTTGAAACTCCGGCTGCAGCGCAGAGCAAAAAGATTTGCAGCTTTCAAGCTGATCAATATTATCGTCAATGTTGTTTTGAATCTTTTTCTTATCCTGAAATTGAAGTGGGGAATTGAAGCTGTTTTTGTAAGCAACCTTGCTTCCTCACTTGTTTCATTCGTTCTGACTTTTCCGATGGTTTTGAACAATATAAAGTTGAAAATAAATACTGTATTATTAAAGAGACTACTAAAATTCGGGATACCTTATCTTCCGGCTGCGCTTGCATCGATGCTCGTACAGGGAATTGACAAACCGATTCTCAGTCATCTGACCGACCTTTCCACCGTCGGCGTTTATGGAGCGAATTACAAGCTCGGAATCTTTATGATGCTTTTTGTAAGTATGTTTCAATACGCATGGCAGCCTTTCTTTTTGCAGAATGCAGAGGAAAAAAATGCCAAAGAGTTATTTTCGAAAGTACTGACGTATTTTACAATAGCTTCAAGTATGATCCTTATAGTCGTTTCACTGTTTATCAGCGATATTGTTAAGATTAACTTTTTCGGTCATACTATAATCCAAAAAGATTTCTGGAGCGGACTGAGCATTGTGCCCGTCATTCTGTTTGGTTATATGTTTAACGGACTTTATGTGATTTTCACCGCGGGTATTTTTATTGAGGAGAAGAGCATATACGTCCCATTCATAACAGGTCTGGGTGCCGCAGTAAACATCGGAGTCAATTTTGCTCTCATCCCTACAATGGGTATGATGGGAGCTGCCATCGCAACACTTGCGGCCTATTTTGCAATGGCTTTAAGCCTGTACGTAGTTACTCAGAAATTTTATAAAATTTCATACGAGCTTTTCAAACTCAGCAAGATATTTTTAGCTATTCTTGCATCAGGTGCAGTGTATTATTATCTCTATTACACCGATCATTTATTATTTATTTATAAAGTTCTGCTGCTTGTTGTCTTTTCTCTTTTTCTTTATTTATTTGTTTTTGAAAAAAAGGAGATTGATTTTCTCCGTACTAGGCTGGCTGCCTTAAAACAGAACAGGAGTTAAATGGAATCTGAGAATATTATCATTAAAGTTAAAAGACTTGAAACCGGGTTTGAAGATGTCGAACTGCCGCACTACACAACGCATGGAAGCGCCGGAATGGACGTGCGTGCAGCTGTGGAAATGGAACTGATACTTAAGGCGGGAGAGATAGGACTTGTCCCGACCAACCTTGTAGTCGAAATTCCTGAGGGCTTTGAAATACAAGTACGGCCAAGAAGTGGACTGGCGGTTAAACATGGTATTGGGATTCTGAATTCACCCGGCACAATTGATTCTGATTACCGCGGCGAGATTAAAATTATAATGATAAATTTCAGCAAAGAGGATTTCGTAATAAACCGCGGTGACAGGATAGCCCAGCTTGTATTATCCAAAGTTTACCGCGCAGGTCTTGAAGAGAACTCTGATCTGTTGAAGACCAAAAGGGGAGAGGGAGGCTTCGGTCATACCGGCAAAGAGTGATCATATTGATTTTCATATAAAAATTATTTTAGTTTAATTTTAAAAGTATTCAAAGCATCAATCGGGGCCGCAATGAAAAAAAAATTATCACTTCTTTGTGCTTTTTTCTTCCTTTTTTGCTATAACACTTACTCACAACAGATCAATGTGGGTTTTAAAGTTGAAATCCTTAAGTTTTATTTAACTGAACCAACACTTTCCCGGGCGGACGTCCATTTGTTAACTCCCTTATCAGGCGGTTTTCTAAAAACGGGGATTCTTTTTTTTGATAAATTAGAGTTTGAACTTGATGGAGGTTATCAATTAGGAGACGACTTTGCGGGAGTAGAGACTTCATTTCTTACCAAATATTGGTTCCGGGATAATATCTCTCTTTTTATAACTTATCTAAATCATCAGAATGATGGTCATGAAGGAACAGGGTCGGGTACATCCAATTATACTTATAACTTTTTTGGTGCAGGTGCAGAGCTGAAATCGTCAAAATTATTCAGCGCAGATCTGGCCTTTTATTACCCTGTCGGTGAAAGAGGTTTTAATTATGAATATTTTGGGGATGAGGTGGTAAATACTTCTCACATGGGCCTGCTGGTAAGACTTGGATTTATATTTAGTTTTTATCCGTGATCCATCTTTCTTAAAAATTAATAAAAAATCTAAATTATTTTTTCACCTTGCGTAATCCCGCAAAAAAGTTCCCGGAATTTTTTTAACTTGCGTTCAGTAAAAATCTAATCTCTGCCACCAGGAAATTCTTTTTTTCATGTCGGACTTTATTCATTTACATAATCATACGCATTATAGTTTACAGGATGGTGCATGCACTGTCGACAGTCTGATACAGGCTGCCAAAAAAAATGATATGCACTCGGTTGCTTTGACAGATCACGGAGTGATGTATGGTATAGCCGAGTTCTACAAGAAAGCGATCAAAGAGGGGATAAAACCAATTGTGGGAATGGAAGCTTACATTGTTACCGATGGATCGCGATTTGACAGAGGAAAAGAAAATGATAATGGCAGAAAAAAATCGAAACATTACAATCACCTTATCCTGCTTGCTAAAAACAAGACCGGCTATCAGAATCTATCAAAACTTTCCACCCTCGGACATACAGAAGGTTTTTATTACAAACCGAGAATAGATCTTGAATTGCTCAGAAAGTACAGGGAGGGACTGGTTTGTACTTCCGCCTGTGCAGGAGGTGTTGTATCAGCTCATCTTGTAAACGGTAATTACGATAAAGCACGGGAAATAGCCAAAATATTTAAGGATATTTTCGATGATGACTTTTATCTCGAAATCCAGGACCACAATATGGATGTTGAGAAACCCATCCTTGAGGCTATGCCGAAACTTTCGAAAGAGCTTGGTATAAAATTAGTCGCAACTAACGACTGTCATTATATTGAACCAGACCATGCGTACGCTCATAATATCCTGCTGCTTCTTTCCGATAAAAACGGAACAGATTACAGACAGCTTCGCTACGGGACAGACCAAGTTTATTTCAAATCCGGGGAAGAAATGATCAAGCTCTTTCAAAAATATAAAGGAGCTGTTGAGAATACCCTTGAAATAGATTCCAAGATAGATCTTAAGCTGGAAACCGAAGGCCACTTTTATCCACAGTTTCCGATACCGGAAGATGTTCCTGCCAAAAATGCAGAAGAATATTTTGAACTACTTGCAAAAGACGGTCTTAATAAAAGAATAAGAGACATTACCCCTGAGGTTAAGGAAAGATTTGATTTTGAGATAGAAACAATCAAGCAGATGGGATTCGCAGGATATTTTCTGATAGTACAGGATTTCATAAATGCAGCCAAGAATATGGATATTCCTGTAGGACCCGGACGCGGGAGTGTTGCAGGCAGTCTTGTTGCATATACTCTTGGTATTACAAACATTAATCCTCTCGAATATAATCTTCTCTTTGAGAGGTTCCTCAATCCCGCCCGCAAATCGATGCCCGATATAGATGTTGATTTTGCAGATGATAAACGCGGCGAGATAATAGATTATGTGAGGGAAAAATACGGGAACAATTGTGTAAGCCAGATAATTACTTTCAACAGGCTGTCTTCCAAAGCAGTAATACGCGATGTTGCACGAGTATTGAAGATCCCCATACCCACTGTTAATAAGATAACTAAATTCATTCCATCAAAGTTCGGTAAAGTTTTTACAATTGATCAGGCTCTGGCTGAAGTACCCGAATTAAAATGGGTAAAGGATTCCAAAGAAAGCGACATACAGGATTTAATCAAGTATGCGAAAGTTCTTGAAGGAATGAACAGAAATGCCTCTAAGCATGCAGCAGGAGTTGTAATAACCCCGGAAGAAGTAAGCAATTATGTCCCTCTGGCAAATGCTGTTTCACAGACAGATATTGTGACTCAGTACAATATGAAGGAAATTGAGAGCTGGGGACTTCTGAAGATGGATTTCCTGGGGCTTCGAACCCTGACAATTATCAGAGATGCGCTGGCTTTAATTAAAAAGAATCATAATATCGATATTGATATTGATAGTATTCCCCTCGACGATGAGAAGACGCTTCAGCTATTTTCAAAAGGACAAACAACAGGCGTATTTCAGTTTGAATCTGCCCCGATGAGGGAATACCTTAAGAAATTAAAGCCGACAAGTCTGAACGACCTCTCTGCAATGAATGCTCTATACCGTCCCGGTCCAATGGAATTCATCGATGATTTTATTGATAGAAAATTCGGTTTGAAAAGTGTTGAATTCCAGCACCCGATACTCGAGCCGATACTAAAAGAAACTTACGGAATAATTGTATACCAGGAACAGGTTATTCAGATTGCAAATAAAGTGGGCGGAATGAGTCTTGCGGAAGCAGACATCCTGCGTCGTGCAATGGGAAAGAAAGACCTTACGGCTATGAAGCAGCAGAAAGAAAAGTTCACTGCCGGTGCCATACAAAACGGGATAACGAAAAAAATAGCCGAGGATATTTTTGATGCCATCGATAAATTTGCAAACTACGGTTTTAATAAAAGTCATGCGGTTGCCTACAGCTATGTAGCATACCAGACTGCATACCTTAAGGCTCATTACACTGCAGAGTTCCTGGCCGCCAACCTCACCAATGAATTCGGAAATTCAGATAAAGTAGCACTATTTCTTGAAGATTGCCGCAAACTGAAGATAGAAGTCCTGCCGCCGGATGTGAACAATCCTTCGGTAACATTCGATGTACAGGAAGGAAAAATACGGTTTGGGATGTCGGCTATTAAGAATGTCGGTATTCCAGCAGTAGAAGAAATTATCAGAACAAGAGAAAAAATCGGGAGAAGCTTTACCAGTATTTTTGATTTCTGTGCAAGTGTTGATTCACATATTGTAAATAAGAGAGCTCTTGAAGGGTTAGTACTTGCAGGAGCTTTCGATTCAATTAATAATATTCGTTCCAGGCAGTTAGTTGCAGTAGAAACGGCTCTGGACTATGGTAATAAGGCGCGTAACTCAGTACTGAATGCTGAGAACAGTTTATTCGGGGAAATGGCAGAAGTTGTAAAACTGGCTGAACCAGTACTGCCCGAGTTGCCTCAATGGACTGCGAAAGAAAGACTTGCGAAAGAAAGAGAAGTTCTCGGATTTTACGTCACCGATCACCCACTAAGAAAATATGAGCTTGAATACAAATCTTTTGCTTCGATACAGCTGGGGGACACCGAAAAACTTGAAGATTCCGATGTTGTGCGTGCCTGCGGTGTAATCACCGAATTAAAAACAAAAATTGACAAATCAAACAGGCAGATGGCATTCTTCAAACTAGATGATTTTTCCGGCTCTTGTGAATGCCTGATGTTCTCAAAGATCTATGAGGATTACGGAAAATATATCCAGGAAGAGGAATGTGTATTGATCATTGGGAAAACTGAAAGCAGCGGAGATGCCATCAAGCTGCATATTGATAAAGTTATACCTCTGCAGGAGACCAAGACAGAACTGACAGAAAGTCTTAAAATTTACATCGACAAAAAACGGCATCCGCTTGAAAAAATTTCTGAGCTAAAGGATATACTCAACACTAGTGAGGGGAATATTCCTTTATTTATTGACCTTGTAAACAACGGATCTAAACCCCACAGGTTCACTCTGAAGAATAAGAGAGTCGGGCTGACAGATCAATTAATTCAGAATATTACAAACTGTCTCGGGGACGATTCCCTGAGTCTTGTGTGCAGAAAATAGTGTTGCCGATCCGAAAAATTACAATTCGCCATATCCGAAAATTCTCACAATAATTTCCACAATCAGATCTCTATTTTTATTCATAAAGGTATTCATCTATTAATTAATGAACATTTACTGATTTTCGGCAGCTTTGATATCCCGGGGGCAGGGATTGTCTTCAGATTATCGCTTGGCTAAACATCCAGCCGGTAACGATCCAGGAGCGGGTTACTCTGCCAGGATCAGCACGGTCGGGATAAATCAACCATCGCTATACATATACAAACTGCTTTAATTATAACTATATTGATTGTTTTTATTGCCGGCTTGACTCGTTAGGATTGTATAACTTACATCATTTTTGTATTATTCAAACTCCGATTTAATTTAACATGTAAAGGCATTGAAAAGGTATGGCACAGAACGCAAATGAAAGACTCTGGGCAATTATACTGGGAGCTTCTTCAGGATTCGGCGGAGCTGTTGCAGTAAAACTGGCAGAGGACGGCTACAATATTTTCGGCGTGCATCTGGACCGTCAGGCAACGATGCATAATGTTGACCGAATTGTAAACGATATAAAAGCAAACGGTTCTGAAGCGATCTTTTTCAATGTTAACGCTGCCGATGCTGAAAAAAGAACTGAAGTGATCGATGAGATAAAGCGTATTGCCGGCGGCAAGCCTATCATCAAAGTTCTTATGCATTCACTTGCCTTCGGTACCCTTAAACCTTTTATAAATTACAATGAAGAGCAGCCGATAACAAAAGCACAAATGGAAATGACTCTTGACGTCATGGCCCACTCCCTTGTTTACTGGGTCCAGGAGTTAGTTAAAGAAAACCTATTTATGCACAAAGGCAGAATATTTGCGATGACCAGTTCAGGCAGCAAAGCTGTAATACCATACTATGGTGCTGTATCTGCAGCGAAGGCTTCCCTTGAATCGCATGTACGGCAGCTTTCCACGGAACTTGGGGAAATGGAAATCGCTGTAAATTCAATTATGGCGGGTGTAACAGATACTCCTGCATTAAGAAAAATCCCCGGAAACGTACCGATGATTGAAGTAGCAAAGAGAAAAAATCCCCGCAACAGGCTGACGACCCCAGCGGATATAGCAAAAGTTATTTCAGTATTATGCAGAGACGGCGGTGAGTGGATCTCCGGCGGTGTAATAAATGCTGACGGCGGAGAAGACAGTGTTAATTATGTTGGTCAGGGAGAAAAAGCAATTTAATTCAGTTTATATAAGGATGATCAAATGAAAACCATAACAATAACAGACGACAATTTCGATGAAGAAGTTGTAAAATCAGACAAGCCTGTACTTATTGATTTCTGGGCGACATGGTGCGGCCCCTGTAAAATGATAGCTCCAATAGTTGAAGAACTGGTTGATGAATACGAAGGTAAAGCTAAAATCGGGAAACTTGATGTTGACAACAACCAGCAGACTGCTATTAAATTCGGCGTCCGCAGCATTCCGACTATCCTGATCTTCAAGGACGGTAAACTAAAAGATACTATTATCGGAGCTGTTCCTAAAGGACAAATTGTTCAGAGACTAAATTCAGCTATAGCCTGAGCCTGATTTTTTTTTCAAATCCCGTCGGGAGTTTATGTATAAAATATTAATTACCGATGCGGTCGACAAGAAGTGCAAAACAATTCTTGAATCAGCCGGCTTTGAAGTTGCTTTCGAAGCCGGTATGCCTTTCGAAAAAATAAAATCTATCGTTAAAGATTATCACGCATTAGTTGTACGCAGTGAAACCCAGGTGACATCCGGGCTTATTTCTCAGATGGAGAAAATGATTGTCATAGGCCGCGCAGGAACAGGAGTAGATAACATTGATGTTACTTCAGCTACGCGAAAAGGGATAATCGTGATGAACACTCCCGGCGGCAATACCGTTTCTACAGCCGAGCACACAATGGCACTGATGCTGGGAATGTGCAGAAATATTGCAACGGCTAACCAGTCGATGAGAGATGGGAAATGGGAACGCAAAAAGTTTAAGGGAACGGAACTCGAGGGAAAGACCCTCGGCGTAATCGGGCTGGGTAAAGTAGGGAGAGAAGTTGCTATCCGGGGAAGAGCATTCGGAATGAATATTTCCGGTTATGATCCGGTTCTCTCAAAAGAGGCCGCAAACAAGCTCGGGATTAATCTTGCTGACCTGGATACAATACTTAATGATTCCGATATTATAACCGTACACGTACCGCTGAATAAAGACACCGAAAATCTTATTTCGGAAGAAACATTAAAGAAATGCAAAGACGGCGTTAAAATAATTAATTGTGCAAGGGGAGGAATTGTAAATGAACCCGCGCTTGTCAAAGCATTGAACACAGGAAAAGTATCAGCAGCCGCGCTGGATGTTTACACTACCGAGCCGCCTGATTTTTTAGGCGAACTGATCCAGCACCCGAAAGTATTAACTACCCCTCATCTAGGAGCTTCCACAGAAGAAGCGCAGGAAAAAGTTGCCGTTCAGATTGCCGAACAAATTGTCAGTTTATTCAATACAAATAATTTGAAAGGCGCCGTCAATGCAGTATCGATCGAAGCACTTAAAGATCAGGAATTGAAGCCATTCATTATATTAGCCGAGAGTTTGGGAGTGATGCTGGCACAGCTTAATAAGGCGCACCTTAAAAATCTGAATGTAAACTTAAGCGGGGAGTTTCTTCATTCTATATCTGAGATAATCGTGAGAAGTTTTTTAACCGGGTTTCTATCACAAAAATCCGATGAATCAGTAAACCACATTAACTCTAAGATTGTCGCTGATGAGATGGGCATTATACTTAATGAAATCAGGTCAAATGAAAACCAGAACTACAAAAATCTATTAACTGTTGAATATATAAGCGATGCAGGGAGCAGAAGTATTGCCGGTACCGTTTTAGGCCTAGAGGAAATGAGGATCGTTTTGATTGATAATTACAGGCTGGAACTTAAGCCTGAAGGAAGTATGCTTTTATATAAGAATTTAGACAAACCTGGTATGCTGGCCTCAGTAGGTAATATTCTTGCAGACGAAAATATTAATATTGCAGGACTGTCTTTAGCCCGCCTGGAATCGGGTAAAGAAGCACTTACAGTTATCAGCCTTGACGGATCAATTAACAAGAAAGCAATTAATAAGATTATATCAACAGACGGTATATGGGATGTATTACCGGTCAATTTTTAAGATAGGCGGGATTAAACTATATTGACATTTAGCTATAAATGGAGTTAATTTCAAGGAGTTAATAAAGGCTCAAAAACTTGACAAAAATGAGATGTTATCGTATTTTGACTGGGCTTTTTAAATAGCAGATTGATTGTGAGAGGGTTAATTTAAGAAAAAATCAATAATCAATAAACCAAAAACAAATAGGAGAGCACAATGTTTCGTAATGCTACTGTCCTTTTAATTATTTTTGCTTTATTCAGTTTGGGTTCACTACAGGCCCAAAACAGAAGTAAAGCATTACACAGAACAGCTAAAATATTGACCTTTACAGGGAATGAAACTTCTAAAGTAAGTGGTAATCCCACATTTAAAGCAGAAAGGACCAATTATCCTGATGTTGTAAATGGTGGATTGACATTTGACTTTGTAGGAACAGGTCTTCTTTCAGGTTACGATCTACAGTCAAACGGAACTCCGGATGAAATCTGGCAGGATCCGACAAATCCCGATAATCTTCATGCAGTTTATATGAATTCCCAGCAGACTACCGGCTGGTCAGACAGAACTGTAACTTACTTTTACAGTTTCGACGGAGGTTTAAGCTGGTTTTCAGTTGCTAATATTCCTTCAACCGGTGAAAAAAGCGGTTATCCTTCTGTAAACGGATTTAATGACGGTACAGAAGTTGTCGCTTTACACAGCAATGCAGGCGGCGGAAATACAAGATCCGAAATTTTCATTGATCAAAGTGCCGGTTCAGGTACATTTGATATGTGCGATCCGGGTGAAGGCCCTTCAGCATTAGGACCTCCAATCTGGCCAAGGATCGTAGGATTAGGTGCAGATAGTTACGTATTCGGAGCTTCAATCAGTACAACAACTGTCGGCGCAGGCGCTTATGTTAATACAGGCGACAGAAGCTGCAATTTCTCAGGTTATCAGTTTGTAAGTGCTGATCAGGCAGAAACTTATTCCTTTGCCTACGATGCTGAAAGCAATACAATCGGGCATCTCTTTCTTGGTGACAGCAGCAACGGCAACCTATACTACCGTTACTCAACCGATGGTACCGTCACTTGGTCAGATCCAGTCACAGTATGGCAATATGACACTGCCGATAGTTTAGGCGTACTTCGCGGCTGCGATTTAGTTATGTTAAACGGTCAACCTTGTGCAGTTTTTGAAGTTGATGTTGTATTAACTTCAGGCAGCTATTATCCTTCGCTTCCATCAAGCATTTATTTCTGGTCTCCTAATGTTAACGGCGGTACACCAATGGTAATTGCTGATAGCTCGAATGTTCCTTTCTATACTAACTGGGCATCAAACAACGATGTTATGACACCTATCTGCAGACCTACAATAGGACGTTCGACAGGAGCATTAAATAATGATGCTCTTTTCTGTGCTTTTGTTTCTAATACAGATAAGTATTATGGCGATACCCTGGCAACTGCAAATAACTATTATGCCGGCTGGTTTACTTACTCAGTTGACAGCGGGCAGACATGGACTGCACCAATAAAGTTTACTCCTGATGAAACTCCAATGAGAGACTGGAGATACGTTAGTATGTCTCAGATGAATGCAGTAGTAAACGATTCAATGTGTACAGTTCATATGACTATGACTGCTGATACTATTCCTGGCAGTACTGTTAATACAACGGATCCTAATTATCCCGTTGCAGTTTCAGCGGAATTTGTAGGAATTAATACAACCGTTACGATTCCTCAGATGGCAGTTGGTGTTAAAGATGATAACAACAAATTATATAAATTTAATTTAGCTCAGAACTATCCGAATCCTTTCAACCCAACTACACGGATCAGTTACTCAATCGCTGAAAGAAATGACGTTTCAATTAAAGTATATGATATGCTTGGACGTGAAGTTACCACCCTTGTTAACACAACCAAGGATGCCGGTAATTATGAAGTCAATTTTGATGCATCAAAGTTAGCTTCAGGGCTCTATATATATAAAATTCAGGCAGGCAATTTTGTTCAGTCAAAGAAAATGTTGCTGCTGAAATAATTATTTCATATGTTTCGGATAAGTAATTAATAGGTAGCTGTCGGGCAATCGGCAGCTACTATTTTTTTGAAAAAGACAAAACTATCTTATTCAAATAACTATCGAATAAAAATAATACTTTGTGTGAGGTGAAAGATGCGGTTAAAAAACAAAAGGAAGTTTTTGTTTTTACTTCCATTATTTCTGGGGTTCTTACTCTATAGCTGCGTAGAAGAACCGACGATCGCGCCTGTCGGTCCAGTCTATTCTGTAATAAAAATTGCCAATATGAGTAATAATGTTGATGCAATTACTGTATATATAGACGGAAAACAGGTTGCTTCTTCATTGGCAAAGGGTGAAACTACCAACTACTTCGATGCCGATGCCGGCAAATTAAATTTTAAAGTTGAAGACAGCGGCGGCACAACGATCTTTACCAAAACTATAGATATAAATACCTGGGAAAGAACGGATGTGGTTTTTGCGGGTGATTACATTGACGATCCGCTATTAAGCACATTCACAAATTTTGAAATTGCTGAGGGCGAAATTTATGTCAGCAGCAAGCCAGCAGCGGACAGTTTAAATCTATATTTTGTTCATGCTTCAACGGATGTGGATACAAATAAATCCAAGAGTTATGATATTTCCGCTCTGGTTCCAGGTGATTCCGTCAAAATTTATCCATCAACAAGTGCTAATCCTCTCCCTTTAAAATTCGGAGGTGCATACTCCGTAGGTAATATAGAACCGGGAGAATATACATTCCGTTTTGCAGTAAATGGGGGTACTGATACACTTGTTACAGGTCCATACAGCCTTGCAGCAAACCTGAGATATTACTTGTATTTATACGGGAACCCAAATAATCTGCAGTTTACCCTGAAGGAAGTTATTCCTCCGCCCGTTCGGTCCAGGGATTGAGAAATTTAAAAGGAGATGAAGAGTTATGAAATCAAAATTTACTTTTTTAAAGTTATTAGTACTTATAATAATAACAGCGATACCTTCATTTGCCCAATCTGGTAAGATAGTCGGTAAAGTTACCGATCTTGAAACCGGAGAACCTCTGATTGGCGCCAACATCCTTGTGAATGGAACCAATTTCGGGGCTGCTACAAACGTAGACGGCGAGTACATAATCCTGAATGTTCCGCCGAACACTTATACGCTGGTGGCACGCTATATCGGGTATAAAGAAGTTACAAAATCCAATATCCAGGTTTCTGTCAACGTCACTACAGAAACAAACTTTCAAATGCCGAGCGAAACTTATGAACTCGGAATTGTGGAAATAGTAGCCCCCAAACCGCTGATCAACAAAAACCTGACAAACTCGGTTAATATCGTCAGATCGGAAGATATTGAGAATCTGCCTATCCGCGGAGTAAACGCGGTTGTCAGTACTCAGACCGGAGTTGTTAATCAGGGCGGTACTTTATATGTAAGAGGGGGACGCCAGGATGCAGTTGCATATTATGTTGACGGAGTTCTGGTAAACAATCCCGTTTTCGGAGGAGCCCAGACTGCTCCGATAAATAACGCTATACAGGAAGTACAATTCCAGGCCGGCGGTTATCCAGCCGAATACGGCGGTGCTAACGCCGGAATAATTTCAACGACGACAAAAATCGGCGGTGAAAGCTACAAATTCAGTATGGAAGGCATAACGGATGAGTTTACCTCCGCTGGCGACCAGTTCCTCAATACTTATTCATACGGCTATAGCGAATATGTATTGACAGGAAGCGGACCTATCTTTCCATCCCTGAAGAATATTAGATTCTTTGTTGCTGGTGATTATACCTGGAACAGAACTCCTATAGCTTTCAACCAGGGAGCAACATATAACAATATCTTTGACCCTGCTCTGGGCACATCAGCCGATACCTTAAATTTCAGCTATCCCGATGGTTACAGACTCAACCAGGGACAGCGGCAAGTTCAGGTTCAGGGAAATTTATCGTTTGATTTTAATCCTTTTACTATAAAGCTTAATGGGAGCTTTCTCAGGACTGACAGCAGGGATGGTGTTGGTATTACAAACTATCAGACTGCCAACAGGGCCGGAGAGCACCAGGCACAAACAATTACATCAAGTATAAAAGTTACGCAGGTTTTAAATGACAGAGCTTTTTATGATCTGATCTTTAATTACTTTGGTGATTATTATGTTGATATGGATCCAATATTTGAGAATAACATTACAGCTTATGGCGACTCAGTATTGAACTCACAGGTTGGAACAACTCTCCAGGCAGACGGACAATATCTGCCTACCCTGAAAGCATATGGGTTCACTTTTACAAACGGTGTAATCCCCTATAACGGTTATAGAAAACAAAGGACGAACAGTTTAGGCGGTAAGATCAGCCTTCTATATCAGATCGGTCAGCACCATGAATTAAAGACCGGTGCAGATATGAATTACTATACTATCAGGAGATACTCACTTCCTTCACCTGTAAGTATAGCAACGTTCAGGCGCTCATTGCCGCAGGGCTCCGGATACGATTTTTACGACAGATTAGACAACTACGGATATGATGAAATAGGTAATGTATCGGATGCCGGGATAAACGGTGCAAAACATCCGATCTTTGCAGCTTACTATATTCAGGATAAAATGGAATTCAGCGATCTTGTTGTCAACTTCGGTTTGCGTTTAGACTATATAGATACCGACAGTAAAACATTCAAGAATCCTCATGATATTCATTTTGTCAACAACCTGGTTGATCCGAATGATCTGATTGACCTGGAACCATTTACACAGGTAAGCCCGAGATTAGGCTTTTCTTTTCCAGTAACAGACAAAACCGTATTTCACGCTCAGTATGGAAAATTTATCCAGCAATCACAGCTCAGAGATATCTACGAAGGCTACAATGTGGTTGCCGACAATATACAGGGCGGTTTTGCAATTCAGCAGCCTGTCGGTTTCGGTTTGAAACCTGAAAGAAGCACCCAATATGAAATAGGTTTCAAACAGCAGCTGGGTGATATCTTTGCCTTTGATATCACTGGTTTTTATAAAGATATAAAGGACCAGATACAGGAAAGAAGCATTTACGCTGACCAGGGAGCAAATCATCGTCAGTATTATGCATATGTTAACGGAGACTTCTCGACTGTTAAAGGCGTTGAATTTAAGTTTGACTTAAGAAGAGTAGAAAGAATATCTGCAACACTCGACTATACTTACTCAGATGCACAGGGAACTGGATCAAATCCTTCTTCAAGTTTCAGACAGATATGGCAGTCACCGACCGCAACACCTTATTTTCCGCAGCAGATCGCTCCTCTCGATTTCAACCAGGCACATACCGGTGCATTGAACATTGATTACAGGTTTGCTGACAACGACGGCCCATCAATTTTAGGGAGCCAGATCCTATCAAATTTCGGAATAAACGCATTATTCAGATTCACCAGCGGCTTTAACTATACAAGGTACACGGATGACAGCTTTGGCAACAGCAGAGTTCCTACTGAACCATTAAATGCATCGACTACCCCCTGGACGTTCCAGCTGGATATGAAAATAGATAAATCTGTTTCCCTGGGACCTCTTGATGCAAACATATATCTCTGGGTTATAAATGTATTGAATACTCAGAATGTAGTGGGAGTTTTTCCGGTTTCCGGAGATGCGTATGATGATGGTTACCTGACAAGTCCTCAGGGCGCACAGACCGTTGCAGGCATTGAATCCCAGTATGGTAAAGAATATGCTGATATGTATAAATATCTCTATTCAACCCTAAACTATGATTCCGGACATTTCGGTCCTCCCAGACAAATAAGGCTGGGTGTCAGGTTAAATTATTAATAAAGCCGGCTGTTATGCTATCTGAAATAAATTGGAGTTTAAAATGAATAAAAAATTAATCGGATTATTTTCTTGTTTTGTTTTCTTCCTGATCCTGGCATCTCTGGGCTTCAAAGGAGAAGATAAAAACAACGGCACGAGGAAAATAACTACAAATGATAAATACAACTACATTGCCATTAACCAGATATTCATGTGGATTTCTAATAATGGTGATGGATCTCATAGTCCGACAACAGACGGACAGGGATTCTTCTGGCCCGGTGGCCCAAATGCCACCAAAGGTGCAATCTTTGAAGATGGATTGCTCTGGGGCGGAAAGATAGGACGTGAAATAAGAGTGGGAGGAAGCACATACCGGCACGGACTGCAGGCGGGTAAAATCCTGGAAGACGGTACTGCAGATAATCCCGATCTTGATAAATACAGAATATACAAAATCAGAAAGGGATGGCAATCACTTCCCTCAGGTCCTGTAAAGGATCAGTACGAAAAAGATTATAATGAATGGCCTGTTGAAGACGGAGCTCCATGGGTGGATGTAGATGGCGATGGCATATTCACAAGAGGTGTAGATCAGCCTAAATTCGTCGGTGATGAAGTGCTCTGGTATGTATCGAATGATCTTGATCCCGCAAGAACAACTTTCCTATACGGAACTCTTCCTATGGGAATGGAAGTTCAATCGACGGTATTTGGTTTCAACAGAACCGGTGCTCTTGGAGATATGGTTTTTGAGAAATTCAAATTTATCAATAAGGGACAAAACACAATCAAAGATATGATTGTGGGATACTGGTCGGATACAGATCTTGGCGATGCTAACGACGATTACACCGGATGCGATACATCTCTGAGCCTGGGTTATACCTATAATGCAAATGCAAGTGATGCCATTTATGGTTCTCCTCCTCCTGCTATCGGATATGATTTCTTTCAGGGTCCGATTGTGCCGGGAGCTGCAACCGATAGTGGTAAATTTCTTGGAACTTATAGACATGGATATAAAAATTTACCCATGACTGCTTTTGCTTTCTATATAAATGGAAGTTCCGTTTATAAAGATCCTGATCTGGGTCTTCCTAACGGTGCCGTTGAGTTCTATAATTATATGCAGGGACTTGTCTGGGATGGCCAGCCGTTCATCGATCCGAATACTCAATTGCCGGTTAAATTCGTATTGGCGGGTGATCCAGTTCCACCTGGCTCTGGTTGGCGTGAAGGCAGCAGCGGCTGGCCTGGCGGACCTGATCCCGGAGATAGAAGACATTTTATGGCTTCGGGACCTTTTGATATGGCTCCAGGTGATACTCAGGAAGTTGTTGTAGGATTAGTCATCGCTATAGGCGGAGACAACCTCCAGAGCGTTGCTCAATTAAAATTAAAAGATGCCGCAGCACAGATTGCTTATAACCTTGATTTTCAATTGACTCCTTCACCCCCAAGTCCGGATCTGCATAGCTTTTCGCAGGATAGATCAATTACTTTATGGTGGGACAGGAACGCAGAATCGTACCATGAGTTCGACCCGCTGATACCTGATACAATCCGGCTCAAGGTTAACGGTCAGGATATACTAATACCGGTTCAGGATAGAACCTTTGATTTCCAGGGATACCGTGTATTCCAATACAAAGACTTGACCGGTAATGAGCCAAGGCTTGTTGCAACTTTTGATATTGTAGATTCAGTTGCTAACATATGGAACTATCAATATTATTACTTAAATGTAAACGGTACTCCTGTTAATATGGATCCGGTTATCTCATCCGGCAATACCGGTTTAGCAAGGAGTATTACTATTACAAAGGATCAGTATACTAACGGACCGTTATACAACGGCAACCCGTATTATTTTGCAGTTACAGCTTACGGTTATTCACCTTACAGTGATCCACCAGTTCTGGAAAGTCCTCCTGTTATTATCGAGGTATTCCCGGGAGTACGTGGAATAGGTGAAAACTATTCATATGAACAGGGTAATTCGGTTTACCTTGATCAGACATCAGGTCGGGGTGACGGAAGAGTAAGACTAAAAGTTATTGATCCCACCGCTCTGACCGGCCATAATTATAAGGTAGTTTTTAAAGATACCATCCCTAACTTAAAATATGATATTATTGATGTCACATCCGGTGATACGGTACTTAAAAATGCTAATAAATTTGTAAGCTATAAGCTGGATACAAAAGATAATTATAAACCTGTTACGCCTGAAGCTGATACAGCAGGAAATGTGGTTATTGATGGATTTATGCCTCTCGTTTACAATAGCGGCTACGATTCGATTACATATTTGAAATATAAACAGCCGTCATGGAAGGGGATGGTTAAGAGTATAACCGAAGTTAAAGGCCCGGGTGGACAGGAGCTTTCAGAACCCGTTAATGTATATGACACCCTTAACTCAACCGGGGAATGGAAAATCACAACTATAGGCAATCGTGCTACCAAACCCCTGCAGAATATAAACGCCAGGGATGCGATAGGTACAGATGATTATGAGATCAGATTTACCGATAACGGCAGCCAATACTATTCAATCCACAGAACTACAGGAATCGCTGGTGTTGCAAATGATACTCTTGCTCAGGATAGAGTTCCTTTTGAGGTTTATGATGTTGGAACAACGAGATACGATTTTGAAAAAAGACTTTATGTGAAATCTCTGGATACAACTCAGAGAGATTTTAACTGGTCTCAAAATGCATCAGGACAGTGGGAACCGATCTTTGCATATAAGAGCGACACTCCTTATTCTGAGCCATTGCCTAATACTTCCGGTAACATAGCTCCTCCTTCGCTGGTTATAAACAACTTCGTTATAGATGGAAATAAACCAGCAGCAGGTACAGTAATTAAGATTCAAACCATTAAACCCTTAAGTGAAGGGGATGTATTCGAAGGTAAAGTTGAAGCACCCAAGCTGAACGACGTAAGCCTGGCGAAAACAAATATTAAACAGATCAGCGTCTTTCCGAATCCTTACTTCGGTGCAAATCCTCTTGAAAGGGACAAGTACCAGAGGTTTATGAGATTCACCAATCTTCCGGATCAGGTTACCATAAGAATCTATTCTTTATCAGGCGTATTTATAAAGAGAATCGATAAAGATGATAATTCCCAGTATCTTGATTGGGATTTAAGGAATAAGGACGGTTTACCGGTAGCCAGCGGAATGTATCTAGCATACCTGGATATGCCCGGAGTTGGAACTAAAATCATGAAATTAGCCGTTATAATGGAAACTCAATTTATTGATAGATTATAATTTTAGAGGGAGTTTAACTCCCTCTATCCCTATAATCATTTTATAATAAGGAGATTGAAGATGTCTTATAAATTTACAAGAATAATAAAAATATCAATGCTGTCGCTCTTGATGATGGCAGAGGTATTTGCAAGCGGCGGGAAACGTAACGGCACAGCCGGAGCCCAGGAACTGCTTATACCTGTCGGCGCGAGAGGCCTTGCATTCAGCGGAAGCTATGTATCAGGTATCAGCGGCGTGGACGCTATTTACTATAATCCCGCGGGATTAAGTGCTACACAGAACAGCACTGAAGCATTATTTACATACATGAATTATATAGCTGATATCGGTGTATCTTATGCTGCTGTCGGTGTTAATTTTGAAGGGTTCGGTGCCCTTGGATTCAGCATCAAATCCCTCGATTTTGGTGATATTCCGGTTACAACAACGGAAAACCCATACGGTACCGGTGCAACGTTTTCACCAACCTATGTAACTTTAGGTCTGACCTACTCTAATACACTTACGGACAGAATAAGAGTCGGTGTTAACGTAAACCTTGTCAGTGAAAAAATAGTTCGTACAAGTGCAAGCGGTGTTTCGCTTGACGTTGGTGTACAGTACAGCGGTATAGCTGAAATTGATGGGTTAAATCTTGGAGTTGTACTCAGAAATTTCGGACCACAGATGTCTTTCGACGGTCCTGATTTATTAAGAAATGCTACTGATAACACAAACCGCGGTACACAGAAATATCTGATTGAAGCAGCGAGTTTTGAACTGCCCTCTCAGCTTGAGTTAGGTCTTTCATACGAGAGACATTTCTCAGATGATTACAAAGGTGTCATCATAACTTCGTTTGAAAATAATAACTTTGCAAATGATGAGTACAGGGCTGCTGCCGAATTCTCATTCAAAGATATATTTGCCGTCCGCGGCGGGTATGCATACCAGCCTGATGCCGGGGGAAACCAGGAAGAGGCTATATTCGGACCTACTTTCGGTGCCGGGGTTAATCTTAAATCCGGTATTGATATTACGGTAGATTATGCATATCGGTGGGCAAGATACTTTGATGCAAACCATATGTTCAGTGTTAAGTTAGGTTTTTAATAACCGTATTTATTAACTTACCAAAAAGGCTGGGTTACCAGCCTTTTTTATTAATTGCTATGAAAAGACTTATTTTATTTTTCGCCATCTTTTTTCCAATCATTATAAATGCTCAGGACTTTAAGGTTGATTTCGACTATTCGAGATTCTTTTTTAATGATTCGAGCAATTACCTGGAAATTTATTATTCATTCTATCAGCCGCAGCTTAAACAGGTGGAAACTAATAACGAGCTGAAAATTAAAGGGATACTGAATATCAATATCCGGAATACTGCAAAGGCAGATACCCTTGTAAATAAAAACTACCAGTTCGAGAATATTATATCGGACTCTCTTTCCGAGAATAATCAAAAATCATTTACCGGAAATATAGCATATGTGCTTCAATACGGTGAATACAGGTGTACCCTTACGGGTATGGATGGAAATGATATGGTCAAACTTGACAGTGTATCATTTCCGGTTACAATATCAGCATTACCTCAGGACAGGTTTTCAATCAGCGACCTCGAAATAGCATCTCTCATCAAGCATTCAGATCAAAATAAATCCATGTTCTATAAAAACACTTATGAGATTGTCCCGAATCCCAGTGGTATTTTCGGCCAGGAGATACCTGTTCTATACTTCTATTCCGAAATTTATAACCTGGATAAAAATGTTGGATCTCAGGCATTAAGGGTTGATCATCTGCTTCTGAATTCTGCGAACAAGACAGTTTATAATAAATCGGAATTATTTCCAAGAACTTCTAACTCAGCTGTAGATGTAGGTGCAATCAATATTTCAAAAATGCCTTCAGGTGCATATACTTTGGTTAATGTCGGTACAGATAGTGCAAAGAACATTACTGTATACTCATCAAAAAAGATATTTATCTACAATCCTTCCATCATAGACACTACGCCGATTGTATCTGTTGATAATAGTGTACTTACGTCAGAATTTGCTTCGATGTCGGAAGAAGAACTAAACCTGGCATTCAATGAATCCAAATACCTGGCAACCAAACAGGAAAGCGATCAGTGGAAAACCCTTTCTAATGAACAAGCTAAAAGACAATTTTTATTTGATTTCTGGAAGGTCCGTGATCTTACTCCCGGCACGCCTATTAACGAGTATAAAAGAGAGTATTTTGACAGGGTTAAGCAGGCCAATAAACGATTTTCAAACATACAGCAGAAAGGCTGGAAAACGGACCGCGGGAGAGTTCTACTTTTGTACGGTGAACCCAGTGAAATAGAGAGATATCCGAATCAGGTTGATACCAAACCCTACGAGATCTGGCATTATAATGATCTTGAAGGCGGGGTAGTTTTTGTATTTGCCGACCTGACAGGATTTTCAGATTACACTCTGATAAATTCTACTAAACGGGGAGAACTTTCAGATCCCGACTGGCAAAGGAAGATCAACACTCACTAAATTTTCAGCGGAGGGGCTAATTTGGCTCCTCCGCTCTTAATTTCCCTTCTTAAAGTATCATATCTTCTGTATTTTTAGAATAGTCAGTTAAAATATTTATAGTAAAAGTTTATTGCAGAATTCAATAGAATACATATTTTTTCTGTTTTTCAGCTATTTGGTCAGAATTGCAGGCTTACGTTCAGCCCGGAAATTCTCATCTATTCTCGCATTTGTTTTCTTTTATATCATCCCGATCAGGAAACAGACAGTTATTGAAAATCTATCTTTTTCCTTCCCTGATTACTCAAAAGAGAAAATAAAAGATATAGCTTTCCGATGCTATAAAAGCTTTTCAATTACATTGATTGAGCTGCTGGCCGTACCATGGCTGGACAGAAAACAGATGGAAGATATGATAAAATGCAGCAACCCTGATCTGATCATTAAAAGATACAACGAAAAAAGGGGCGTCATTCTGCTTTCAGCTCATTTCGGCAACTGGGAATACATTGCTCTATCAGTGAGTCTACAAATAAATGTTCCCTTTTCTGTTGTAGTTAAACCACAAAGGAATCCTTATGTGACACAGTGGCTGGAGGAAGCCAGGACAAAATGGATCAACAAGATCATTCCTTCGGGCCTCTCAATAAGACAGGTGTACAAGGAACTACTTGAAAAGAAAATCGTTGCTATGGTAGCTGATCAAAGAGGTCCGAGAGAAGGAATAAAACTGGATTTTATGGGAAGACCGGCAATGTTCTTTTCAGGGCCGGCAATGCTTTCTCTCAAAACCGGCGCCCCATTACTATTCGGTATACCCGTCAGACAAGCAGACTATTCATACGAGGCGGAAATTTTTGAGGTCAGCAGGGAAAACTTACCTGAAGGGGAAGAGGAAAAAGTTATTGAATTAACAAGGAGACAGAAAGAGTACCTGGAAAGATTCATCATCGATTATCCTGAACAATGGTTCTGGATGCACAAAAGATGGAAATATTAATGGAAAAATTTCTTGTAATTCAAACAGCTTTTATCGGTGATGCAATACTTACTTTGCCAATGATCCAGAAATTAAAAGAATCATATTCCGGGTGCCGGATAGATATTATTGCCATACCGGAGACAGCAGCAATCTTCAATCACTCTCCTTCGGTTGACCAGGTACATATCTTTGATAAACGATCTAAACATAAATCATTTATGCAAGTTTATAAATTTGCAAAATTTCTGAAGCAGAGTAACTATTCAAGGATTTATGCCCCTCACCGGTCACTCAGGACATCATTACTTGTCTTGTTTTCCGGGGTAAGGGAAACTTTCGGATTTGATGTAAACAGCCTGAGACATATATATAAGCATCTTGCTGAATACCAGACTGCATCACATGAAGTTGAAAGAAATCTGCGTTTGATGCAGTTTCCCGTCGAAAATGAAAACTGGAGAATTCTGCCTCAATTAAGCATTCCCCTTGAAGCAAGAACCAAAGTTGAAAAGTTTTTTGAAAATGACGGCGGCAATAAAAAATATGCAGCTATTGCACCTGGAAGTGTGTGGAATACTAAAATATATCCTGCTGAATACTTAGAAGAGATAATTCAATTCATGGCTGGAAAATTCGATATGGTCTACTTATCAGGGGGTGAAAAGGATAAGAAGCTATGCGAGGTACTGGAAGCCAAATCAAAGGGGAATGTAAAATCTATTGCAGGAAATTTCAATCTCATCGAAAGTGCTGAATTTCTTAAGAGAATGGACATCCTGGTTTCAAATGATTCTGCACCGGCACACCTGGGTATGATTGCAGACATACCCGTCCTTATGCTTTACTGCTCAACAGTACCTGATTTTGGTTTTTATCCTTACAACAAAAAAAGTTATTTTCTATCTTTCGATGATTTATTTTGTAAACCCTGCGGTATTCACGGTTTTAATGAATGTCCCCTCGGCAATTTTGCCTGCGGATTCGGACTCAAACCCGGAACTGTAATTTCAAAAATTAAGGAAATGATTGATGCATAACAGCGGGAATGCGGAACTTATAAATATCGACAGGAAACTGGATACAGCGATCAACAAAGCAAAGAAGTATTACCTTGAGGGAACAGTCTTTATATATCCCACAGATACAATATACGGTTTCGGGGCAAACCCTTTTAATGAAGATGCAGTAAAAAGGATTAACCAGATAAAGGGGAGAACAGATGGTAAACCATATATCCTTTTAATTGACGGTATTGATACTCTTGTTAAGTATATAGAAATTAAAAACGAGAAGCACCTCGATTTTCTTCTGGCAATCTGGCCGAACCCCGTCTCGGTAGTTCTCAACCTGAATAAAAAAACACAGAGTATTTTAAACCAGGCAACTGCTGCATTCAGGATACCAAACCACAGGTTCTGTCTTAAACTCCTCCAGCAGATAAAAATGCCGCTCATATCAACGAGTGTAAACAGGAGCGATATGGATCCATTGATAGAAGTCAGCCTGATTAAGGACTCGTTTATGTCAGAGGTGGAGGCGATTTTTTATACAGAGAAAAAATCTTTCATTACGGCTTCCACGTTAATCGATTTAAGCGATTCCAATCCGGTTTTGATAAGGGAAGGCAAAATTAAGTTCGAAGATCTGCTTGAAAAATTTTAATCCTCATCATGTCTTCAAAAAAAAAGAAAAAACAGGTAAAAACCGAAAAGGCAGTAACTAAAAGGCACTTCTTTTCTAATGATGAATACAAATATTTATCATTAATAATCTTTACAGGTATAATCCTTCGTTTAATCTATGTCGTAGAGACACAAAGCAGTCCATTCTTTCAGAATCTCTTCTCCGATTCAAAAATATATTATGACCTTGCATTAAAAATTTCTTCCGGCAGCTGGATAGGCAATGAAATATTTTTTATGTCTCCCGGGTATCCTTATTTCCTTGTAGTCGTTTTTACAATCTTCGGTAAGTCGATACTCTTAATCCGGCTAATACAGGTAGTTCTGAACAGTATAAATATCGTATTTATATACCTGATCGCGAGGAACCTCCATTCTGATAAGGGCGGGTATTTTGCTGCCGGGATAGCTGCATTATACTCTCCCTTTATCTTCTACAGCGGTGCAGTGCTGCTTGAAGTTGTACAGACTTTTATCCTCTCACTCTTTCTTGTTATTGCTACAAACAAGGAACTGATGAAAAAAGAAAAGGTCTGGATATGGGCAGGACTTCTCATTGGAATCGCATCGTATTTCCGTGCAAATATACTACTGGTTTTACCTGTAATTATTGTTTGGCTCCTGATTAAAATACTCAGAACCGGTTCCGACAAAAAGTTTCTCTACCGGACGTTGCTCTACTTTTCTATCGGCTGTATGGTTCCTGTGCTGCTGGTGACATTCAGAAACTATCTGATCGGCAAGGATTTCGTTTTAATTTCATCAAACGGAGGAATAAACTTCTACCTTGGAAACAATGAGAACGCTCCCGGCATATATAAAACACCAGGAGATTTTGATTTTTTCAATGATCTATCCGGACGAAAATACGCAGAACGCATTACAGGAAAGGTGCTGTCTCCTTCCGAAGCTTCCTCATTCTGGTTCAGAAAGTCATTTGCATACATTGAAGAGAACCCGGTAGACTGGCTGGAATTAACAGGCCGGAAATTTCTTTTCTTCTTTGACAACAATGAAATACCTCAATCTGCCGTAATGGATCCCTCATTCTTTGCAGAGAACTACTCCACGGTATTAAAACTGCCTTTGCCTGGATTCTTTATTGTGTTCATTGTTTCAATTTTCGGCATTGTATTGACCCGGGAAAGACGGAAAGAGTATACAATTATTTATCTTTTCACAGCTGCCTATGTTGCGGCAACCATTATGTTCTTTATTATTGGGAGATTCAGGGTTGCGATATCCCCGGTTTTTATTGTGTTTGCAGGGATTGCATTGATAGAGGGCTATAGAGTAATCAAAGCAAAAAATCTAAAGAAACTGCTGCTGCCTGCAGGTATAGCGGGAGTATTTATCCTGGGTGTTTTGACGGCAATACCTAAATATAGTTTCAATAATTATGATGCATATATTGATCTCGGGAACTCATTGTTTGAAAAACATGAGTATGATGAAGCTCTTTCGAATTTTCAAAAAGCAGCATCGCTGAAAGCTGATGCAAATGCTTATGTACTACTGGGAAACACGTATGCCGCCAAAAATAACTTTAAACAGGCTATTGATTCATACTACAAGGCGATCAATAATAATCCGGATTACTACCTTGCATATTTCAACCTGGGAATTGCCTATACCCAAACCAGGAATCTGGAAGAGGCGGGAAAGCAGTTCAGGAAAACCATACAACTGGATTCAACTTTCGAGCAAGCCTATCGTAATCTGGCAATAATAGATTATATTAATGGTGATTATAAATCATCACTTTTTAATTTCGAAAAATTCAGATCGC
The DNA here is from genome assembly GCA_963832715.1 of uncultured Ignavibacteria bacterium. Lineage (GTDB taxonomy): Bacteria > Bacteroidota > Ignavibacteria > Ignavibacteriales > Ignavibacteriaceae > DATFVA01. The sequence goes on from CAWHVB010000010.1 coordinate 266,625, forward strand.
TTACCGATGATGAACAGGCTAAGAAAACTGTAGAACAGGATATTATAGAACTTAAACGCAGAATAAATGTCAGAGACTGACTATGGATCTAAAAGAAAAATTAAACAGTATTAAAGAAACTTTTAAAAGCTTTAAAGGACTATCTATAATCTTTCTTCCGGACTACGGGAATACAGGTACCAGGACATTTAAATTCGGTATATACCAGGTAATAGGAATTCTTGCTTTTTATGCTGCTATTTTCGGGGTATTAGGATTCCTTATACTTGGACTCACCCCTCTGCGTGATGCTATATTTCCGGGCAGCGGACTGAGTAAATCGGAAGTTACTAAGATTAATGAGCTCAACAGCAAATTAAACCAGGTAACGATGGAGCTTGAACATCTTAAAGACACGAATGAAAGGTTGAAATTTGCAATCGGACTAGGCGACTCTACCTTGTTGAAATCGATAGAAAAAAATAAAGATACAGTCAAAACGAAGCGAAAGAAAAGTCCTTTTGGCGGAAATATTTTCGCCATAATAAAAGAACTGTTCCAGGGCAAGAAGGATAAACAGCAAAAAAGTTATTATTTTAGTAAACCTGCTGATAGTTTTATCAGCCGCGGATTTGATCCGGATAGAGGTCATATGGGCATTGATTTTGTTGTGAGGACCGGAACCCCGGTTTTTGCCGCAGCTAATGGTTATGTGATTTTCGCAGACTATACGACAAAAGACGGGTATATGATGATCCTAGATCATAATAATGGTTATATTTCTATATACAAACACTGCTCAGTTCTTCTGAAAAGAGCCCGGGAGACCGTACTCCAGGGAGAAACGATTGCGCTCAGCGGAAATACAGGAGAAATATCAACAGGGCCGCATTTACACTTTGAAATCTGGAAAGACGGAGAGCCGGTAGATCCAAAGACTGTTTTAATTAATTACTAAAGGAGAAACACCTTGAAACAAAAAAACCCGGATGAAGGGAAGAATGAAGTAACAATCATAAGTGCAGGAGTTGTAATAGAGGGGAAGCTCATAAGCAACGGCAATGTACGTGTGGATGGTTCCGTAAACGGCGATATTACTGCCAACGGAAATGTAACAGTCGGTGAGAATGGTGAAGTAAACGGCGAGATCCGTGCAGAAGCCATTGTAATAGGCGGAAAAGTTACAGGTACCGTAAACTCAAAAGAAAAATTAAGTCTTGAAGCAAAAGCAGTTCTTAAAGGAGACCTGATAACCAAAATACTGATGGTTGAAGCAGGAGCGCAGTTTGACGGGCAGAGCAAAATGAACGAAAAGCCGTATTCAGCTCCAACTCAGGCGCCTTCATCGCAGGGCAATGAAAAACAAGGATGAGAATGAGGATGGCCGCAGTAATTTTGCAGTAAATTACGGCCCATATCTCGGTCTGGGCCTGCAGCTTGCGGTTACCGTTATAGTTATGGTATTCCTGGGAATCTGGCTGGACGGCAGGTTCAACACAAGTCCCTGGCTGACTGTGAGCTTTTCTTTCCTTGGCATTGCCTCAGCACTTTATAATTTTATAAAGACAGTCCTCAAGTCAGATAAATGATAACCCCCAAAAGGATTGTCAATTTTATCGTTCTCAGTGCTTTTTTAATTCCTGCGGTATTCCTGGCTGCACATTTTACCGGGGCAATTACTGTTCGTGCACTAGCCGCCTGGGCGGCCGGGTGGTCGATAGTGTTTTCGGGTTTTGTATTTGAATTGTTGCTTGTGAAAAGGGGTCTTACAAGAAGTGATAAGTCTTTTATACGCAACGCTTTAGGGGCAATATCGATTAGATTATTCATAACCGCGGCTATGGTTATTATTTGTCTCGTTTTCTTGGAATTAAATCAGAATAGCTTTATATTTTCAATCCTCATTTTTTATTTTTTTTATTTAATCATTGAAATTTTTTATCTGAATATTAGAAAATACTGATTCAGTTTTATGTACCACACGGTAATCGATACATTGAGTGCGGCGGATACCTTAAAAAAAGCCGGAGGAAGCGACAGCGGGTGGATTCTTCATCATGTAATGGACTCCCATACCTTAGATTTTGAACCATTTTTCTCAATTCAGCTGCCACATCTCGAACTATTTGGAATTGATATTTCTATTACCAAGTATATCTTCTTTATGTGGGTAGTTGCGCTGCTTTTGTTCGTTATTCTTTACATAGTATCCAGAAAATACAAAAGTACTTTAATACCAAAGGGTATATCGAACATTGTTGAGATTACGGTGCTGTTTGTCCGGGATGAAATTGTAAAGCCGACGATCGGAAAGGGATATGAAAAATTCCTTCCTTACCTGTTGACCGTATTTTTCTTTATACTGCTAAGCAATATGTTCGGTCTGATTCCATATGCAGTAACAATAACCGGAAATATAGCAGTTACGGCAGCCCTTGCAGCGATTTCATTCATTGCCATCCAGCTGGGCGGTATTAAAAGTCACGGTGCCTGGGGTTATTTCAAAGGACTCATTCCTTCAGGTATGCCTCCCTGGATACTGATAATTCTGATTCCCCTTGAGATCCTTGGATTATTTACAAAACCATTTGCACTCTGCATACGTCTTTTTGCAAATATGATTGCAGGCCACGTAGTAATACTTTCATTACTGGGTTTAATTTTTATTTTACAGACGGCATTCGTTGCCCCTGTTTCGATTGCTTTTGCGATATTCATTTACCTGCTTGAATTACTGGTTGCTTTAATTCAGGCATATATATTCACAATACTTACATCCTTATTTATAGGGATGGCTGTTCATCAGGAACACTAATTAGTCTATTATTTACTTTAACAATCAGGAGAATTTAATATGGATTTAGCATGGTTAGGCGCAGGAATCGGCGCAGGTATAGCTGTAATTGGTGCCGGTCTCGGTATCGGAAAACTGGCCGGTTCTGCCCTTGAAGCTATGGGAAGACAGCCGGAAGCAGCAGGTGCGATCAGAACGGCAATGATTATTGCTGCCGCACTTATTGAAGGTATTGCCTTCTTTGCTCTCGTTATCTGTATATTATTAGCAGTAAAAGCTTAAGTAAAACCAGGCAGTAATTTTAATTAAATCAGGAATGAATAAATGATAACAGGATTCAGTTTATCAGTTCTTGCTCTTGCTGAAGAAGGCGGAAGTCTGATAGATGTTAATCCCGGTCTTATTTTCTGGACAGTTATTACGTTTGTTGTTCTCCTGGTAATCTTGAAGAAGATTGCCTGGAAGCCGATACTTGCAGCTCTTGATCAGAGAGAGGCTGCTATAAAAGAATCGCTCGAAAAAGCCGAGAAAGCACGTGAAGAAGCCCAGAAAGTTCTGGATAAAAACCAGGCAAACATCGCAAAGGCGGAAGAGGAATCCAAAAAAATCATCGACCAGAGCCGGGCTTATGCAGAGAAGTTGAAGGACCAGATGGTACGCGACAGTAAAGAACAGGCGAAAAAGATTGTAGATGATGCTACGGCTGAGATCGAGAGGAAAAAAGAAGCGGCTTTCAATGAATTGAAAAACCAGGTTGCAGAAATTGCAATAAACGCTGCGGAAAAAATTCTTAAGGAGCGGCTGGACAAGGATTCAAACAAAAAAATTGTTGATAAATATATCAGCGATATTTCCAGGAACTAAAGATGGCTGATTATAAAGTATCGATGAGATATGCTACCTCACTGCTTGATCTTGCAGTGGAGAGTAATAAAATGGATGTTATATCCGGCGACATTGAATTGATATCAGAGACAATGGACAAAGCTCCGGCTCTTGCCAGGGCGCTTGATAATCCTGTAATCAGACCTGAAATAAAAACCTCCATCCTCGATGAGGTCTTTAAGGCAGATATAGATCCTGAGACTATGCACTTTGTAAGGTTCCTGGTTAAGAAAGGCAGAGAAAATCTCCTGAGGGAAATTGCTAAAAAATATCTGCAGCTAAGGGATGAGAAACTTGGTATCGTTAATGTTGATGTAAAGACTGCATTTGAATTGACTGAAGAGCAGAAAACTGAACTCAAAATGAAGATAGAGACGATGCTTAACAAAAAAGCCCGCCTCAGGTTAAAAATAGAACCTGAAGTTGTAGGCGGTTTTATTGCGCAGATTAATGATACTGTTTATGATGCTTCGGTAAGGCATCAGCTGGACACTTTAAAGCAGCAGCTGCTCAGCAGTAGTGCTGCGTTAAATTAATGTAGGAATTTATAAAAGGAAAATTAAAATGGCTGAAGTAAGACCAGATGAAATATCTGCCATATTAAGGAAACAACTATCGGGCTTTGAAAGTGAAGTTGATGTTTATGATGTAGGAACGGTCCTTCAGGTTGGTGATGGTATTGCCAGGGTATACGGACTATCTAATGTTATGGCAAGCGAACTTGTTGAGTTTCCTAATGATGTTTTCGGAATGGTTCTTAACCTTGAGGAAGACAGTGTCGGCTGTGTACTATTCGGTGAATCTACGCTTGTAAAAGAGGGTGACACTGTTAAAAGGACCAAGCGTGTTGCATCATTGCCGGTAGGCGATGAAATGCTGGGCAGGGTGATTACTCCCCTTGGAATACCTGTAGACGGCAAAGGTCCTATAAATTCAACTCAATATCTGCCGATTGAACGCAAGGCTCTCGGCGTTATTCAGCGTCAGCCTGTAAAAGAACCTCTTCAGACCGGTATAACCGCAATTGATGCAATGATACCGATAGGAAGAGGACAAAGAGAATTAATTATCGGTGACCGCCAGACCGGAAAAACAGCTGTTGCGGTTGATGCGATAATAAACCAGAAATATACTCATACCGACGAAGCTAAAAACCTCGGAATAAAACCTGTTTTTTGTATTTATGTTGCTATCGGGCAAAAGAGTTCTACTATTGCTCAGGTAGTGGCAAAGCTGAATGAACAGGGAGCTATGGCATACACCACTGTGATAGCGGCTGCGGCCTCTGAACCTGCTCCGCTGCAGTTTATTGCTCCTTACGCAGGGGCCTCGCTTGGTGAGCATTTCAGAGATAACGGACGGCATGCACTTGTAATTTATGATGATTTATCCAAACAAGCTGCAGCTTACCGTGAGCTTTCGCTTCTGCTGAGAAGACCTCCCGGACGTGAAGCCTATCCCGGTGATGTTTTCTACCTTCACTCAAGGCTGCTGGAGAGAGCTTCAAAATTGAGCGACGACCTGGGCGGAGGAAGCCTGACTGCATTACCAATAATAGAGACCCAGCAAGGCGATGTTTCGGCATATATTCCTACGAACGTAATTTCAATTACTGACGGACAGATCTATCTCGAATCAAACCTCTTCAATGCCGGCGTCAGACCAGCTATCAACGTTGGTATTTCAGTTTCACGTGTCGGCGGTAATGCCCAGATAAAAGCTATGAAAAAAGTTGCCGGAACACTTAAACTTGAGCTTGCTCAATACCGTGAACTCGAGGCATTTGCAAAATTCGGTTCGGACCTTGATAAATCAACCCGGCGAACGCTTGCAAGAGGTGCAAGACTGGTTGAGCTTTTAAAACAAGGACAGTATGCTCCTGTCCCGATCGAGCGTCAGGTTATTAGTATTTTCCTCGGAACTAACGGGTACCTTGATGATGTCCCGGTTGCAGATATAAAAAGATTCGAAAAAGAGATACTCGAATACTTTGAAGTTAAATACAATGATGTACTTGAAACGATTAAAAAAGAAAAGCAGCTTTCAGATTCTGCTGTAGAATCGATAAAGAAAGCAGCAGATGAGTTTAAAGCAGTATTCAAAACTAATGCATAATTAATGGCCACATTAAGAGACATAAAGAACAGGATCAAAGGCGTACAGAATACACAGCAGATAACCAAAGCTATGAAGATGGTTGCTGCTGCAAAGCTAAGAAGGGCCCAGGAAAACATTATCAACGCCAGGCCATACGCAAGGAAGATCGCTGAAATGCTTTCCCATCTTGTTACGGAAGAAGATGTTGCAAATAATCCTTTTATTATTCAGAGAGATATTAAAAACGTTGCTATTGTGATAGTTACTGCCGACCGTGGCTTATGCGGAGCATTTAATACAAATATAATAAGGGAGACTGCAAGAATAATAAATGAAAATTATTCGGGAGGCTCTGCTGTTCCTCATCTCTTCTGCATAGGGAAAAAAGGATATGAATTTTTTTCAAAGAGAGATTATGATGTAACCGGTAAAAAGACCGGTATTTTCTCGTCGCTTTCCTACGAAGAAGCGTTGACTATTACGCAAGAACTGATAGAGGTATTCCTTGACGGCACCTTCGATAAAATTATTATAGTTTACAATGAATTCAAATCAATAATTCAGCAAAAAATAGTAACAGAACAATTCCTTCCGATCCCGATCCGGAAGGATTCTGAAGAAGAAAGAAAAAACCAGCCAAATTATATTTTTGAACCTGACCAGAAGGGAATTTTCGATTATCTCCTTCCCAAACACTTAAAAGCCCAGATGTGGCGAATCCTTCTGGAATCTAATGCTGCAGAGTTAGGTGCGAAGATGACGGCTATGGACAATGCGACTACGAACGCAAAAGAACTTATAAGGACGCTGCAGGTCAAGTATAATAAAGAGAGACAGGCAGCCATTACCAAAGAAATACTTGAAATTGTTTCCGGTGCTAATGCATTGAAGGAAAGTAATTCGTAGCCGGATTGAGACAGAAATAAGTTTTAAAACACTGAGACACTATGTTTGAAGATCTGCAACAAAAATTAGAATCCTCCCTTAAAAAAATAAGGGGACAAGGAAAACTTACAGAAAAGAATATCTCGGATACTCTGAGAGAAGTCCGTCGTGTACTCCTTGATGCCGATGTTAATTACCGTGTTGCAAAAGAATTTATTGATAATGTTTCTCAGAAAGCCCTGGGCAAGGAAGTACTTAATTCTATTACCCCGGGACAGATTAATTACCAAAATAATACATGATGAATTAACCTCTCTGCTCGGAAACAGCAACAGTGAGATCAAAATTAATGGTTCCGGTATAACGATCATACTTGTTGTTGGGCTTCAGGGCTCCGGTAAAACCACTTTCAGCGGCAAATTAGCAAGAAGATTAAAAGAGCAGAATCGCAAGATTTTACTGGCGGCAGCAGATGTTTACAGACCGGCTGCTATTGAACAGTTGAAAACACTCGGCGAACAAATAAATGTGACCGTATTTTCTCTCGAAGAAAAAAATGCAAGAAAAGTGGCTTCTGAAGCCATGAATTTTGCAAAAGAGAAAAGTTATGATACATTAGTGATTGATACTGCAGGCCGGCTCCATGTCGATGAGGATATGATGACAGAGGTTGCGGACATTAAAAGTCTTGTTAAACCCACTGAAACGCTATTTGTGGTTGATTCTATGACCGGTCAGGATGCAGTAAATTCTGCAAAAGCATTTAACGAAAAAGTAAATTTTGACGGTATTGTACTGACAAAGCTTGACGGAGACGCACGAGGAGGTGCGGCACTTTCTATCAGGCAGGTTGTAGGAAAACCGATCAAATTCATCAGTAATGGCGAGAAACTGACCGATTTGGAGATCTTTTATCCTGAAAGACTTGCCTCAAGAATCCTGGGTCGTGGAGACGTTGTCTCACTTGTAGAAAAGGCTCAGCAGAACTTCGATGAGGAGGAAGCAGGGCGGCTAGAGGAAAAATTAAAGAAAAATAAATTTGATTTTGATGATTTTCTTAAGCAAATTAAAGCAATTAAGAAAATGGGTTCTTTATCTTCGTTATTGGGAATGATTCCGGGACTCGGTTCCCAAATAAAAAATGCCAATATTGACGATAAAGCGCTCGTAAAAGTTGAGGCAATTATCCAGTCGATGACGTTCCAGGAACGCTCGACCCCAAAATTATTGAACGGCAGTAGACGGAAGAGAATTGCCCGCGGAAGCGGTACATCCGTGCAGGATGTAAACCGTCTTGTTAAGCAATTTGGGGAGATGCAGAAGATGATGGGTCAAATGGCCCGAAAAGGATTTGGAAATCCATCATCATTTAAGAATTTTAAATTTAATTGAAAAGCGACTAAATCAGGAGGCTAATAACTTGGCAGTTAAGTTAAGACTAAGACGTATGGGAAAGAAAAAACAGCCTATTTATAAGGTTGTAGCGGCAGATTCCAGGTCACCCAGAGATGGAAAGTTTCTGGAATCCATTGGTTTATATAATCCGTTAACAAATCCGCATACTGTCGATATTAAAGAAGACAGAGCATTATACTGGCTAAATAAAGGTGCACAGCCCACAGATACCGTAAAAAGTTTACTGAGGCAAAGAGGTATAACTCTTAAAAGAGAATTAATCCGTAAAGGTCTTTCTGAAGATAAGATTCAGTCTGAACTGGAACAGTGGACTAAAATGCAGGAAGCGAAACAGACAAGCAGGCATCAGGGAAAGAAAACTAAGGTTACGACAGAAGAAGTAAGTGAGGAAGCCAAAGCTGCAAAGTCCGAAGAAAACGTTGCTCCGGAAAAGAACACGGAAAAGGAAGTTGAAACTGAAAAAAGTACGGCAGAAGTAAAGGGCGCTGCTTCTGATGAGAATACTGAAGCAAAAGAGTAATCTTTAACTGAAGTTTTTCATTCTGTACGTTATTTCATAAGCTCCCGTGCTTTAATATAGGAGGCTTCTTTCTATGAAAGAATTCATCGAATATATCGCAAAACACCTGGTCGATAACCCGGAAAATGTCTCTGTTGATGAGAAGGCTCCGGAAGAGAACAAAATAATACTTTCTCTTAAAGTCCAGGCCGAAGATGTAGGTAAAGTGATAGGGAAACAGGGCAAAACTGCCCAGGCAATGAGAACTCTGCTTACTGCCATTGCCGCAAAGGATGGGAAGAGAGCTATTCTTGAGATTCTTGATTAATTCTCTTCAATGTGAGTGAATATTTTTTGATCGCCAGGATAACTTCAACTGCCGATAAAAAAGGATTTGTGAAGATTTATTCATATTCCGATTTTCCTGAGCGATTCTTTTCACTCAAAGAAGTTTACATAGATTTCTTTGATAATAAGAAAAAATTTATTGTTGAAGAAGTTAAGAAATTAAAAAACGATTACTTTATCAGGCTTAAGAATTTTGAAACAGAACGGTATACAAAATTTCTGCTTGATAAAGAAATTTTTGTTGATGAAAAAGATGCTGTAAAGCTTCCTGAGAAAGTATATTTTGTTCATGATCTGATCGGCAGCAAGGTATTCAGGAACAAAAAGCTCTTTGGAATTATTAAAGAAGTTTTATCCTATCCCGCTAATGACGTTTATGTCATTGAATATCCCGGAGGCGGGGAGATTCTTTTACCGGCTCTTTCGGAACTGATTGAAAGTTTTGACGCCGAGAGAAAAGTGATGATCCTTAAGCCGGGAGAAAGTTTCTATGATGATGATGAGGATTGACATAATCTCTGCTGTTCCTGAAATATTTAATGGCCCGCTGGATTCAAGTATTCTTAAAAGGGCACAGACCAAAAAAAAAGCGGAGATAGTTGTTCATAATCTCAGGGATTATGCGTTTAATAAACACAGGCAGATAGACGATAAGCCATTCGGCGGCGGAGCAGGGATGGTATTAAGGCCTGAGCCGTTCTTTGAATGTATTGAGAAACTGCAGGATGACCGGAATTACGATCATATAATATTTACCTCCCCCCGCGGGAAGGTGTTCGATCAGAATACTGCAAACAGGTTTTCGCTTGCGAAGAACCTGATGATTGTTGCCGGCCATTATAAGGATATAGACGACCGTGTAAGGGAAAAATTCGCAACAGATGAAATCTCTGTTGGGAATTTTGTTCTTACAGGCGGCGAGCTTCCGGCTCTCCTTATTCTTGATGCAGTCATTCGTCTGATTCCAGGTGTTCTTAACGACAGCGAGTCGGCATTAAATGATTCTTTTCAGGACGGTGAAAGAATTGCAGCACCGTCATATACGAGGCCGGCTGAATACCGAGGAATGAAGGTTCCTGATGTTCTACTCTCAGGAAATGACAAAGAGATAAAAAACTGGAAAGAAGAGCAGTCGAAGATTTTAACTGAGAAGTGGAAAAATTTTAATAATTAGCGGAGAAAGAAATGGTTAACATAAATAATATATTACCAGAGCAAAACAAAACAGACCTGCCGGCATTCAATTCCGGCGATCATATCAAGGTACACGTGCGTGTAATTGAAGGCGATAAAGAGAGAATTCAGCCTTTTGAAGGCGATGTAATAAGCATACGCGGCGCGGGTACAAACAGAACATTCACCGTCAGGAAAATTTCCAGCGGCGTAGGAGTTGAAAGAATATTCCCCTACAATTCACCCAAAATTGCAAAAGTAGAACTCCTTAAACAGGGTGATGTAAGAAGAGCCAAACTTTATTACCTTAGAAATCTTTCCGGAAAGGCCGCCAGGATTAAATCTAAAGAATCCTGATTAACTCCTATTAATATTACAGCCTCGCAAATGCGGGGCTTTTTCTTTTTAAATTATGAACATATTATTTCCAGAAAATATTTTTACATCGATAATTGCCCTCTCTCTTCCTGAGAACCTTAGAAAGACGCTTCGATTTCATCCTGCATCTTCAATTAGTGCGTCACTTGAAACAGATAAGAAGGCTGCAGCACTAATACCTGCTATGGACATAATAAATCACAGGGATCTATATATTTCAAAGAAATACGGAATCTCCTTCGAAGGATCTCTATGCAATTCCTATATTTATTATGCTGAAAACCGGTCGGTTAAATTATTAAATGCTTCAGGTGATGTATCATCTTCAGAAGTAATTCTGAGCAGGATATTATTTAAGGAATTATATAATGCTGAAATTGAAATCGGGTTATCTGCTTCGCTCGACAGGAAAACCAATAACCTGGTCGTAGCAGGGAAGCAGAATTTTTATGAGGACAGGTTATTTGACGGGATCAGTTTTTCTGAAGAGATGATCGAACTTCTTTCGCTGCCTTACATTAATTTTGTGCTGGCTTCATCCGACGAAGAATCTCTCTTAGAACTGGAAACTGCATTGCTGGAAAATGCTGCAGGTGTTTACGATAATTTTGAATCACCGGAAAAATATTTTTCTTTTTCTGAGAAGATAAAAGAATATATCAGTGAGAATATTTCATCCCTGGTACTGGAATTCCATGAACAGGACCTTGAAGCCATTACGCAGCAGTTAATGCTTCCTTATTTCCATGGGATGATTAAGGAGATTGTCGAACCGAAGTTTGTAAGGTAGGAGTATCGGCAAGGAAGATAGGAAAGAGAGTTATTTAGTGGTCGTTCGTAGTCATTCAATTGGGTTGAATGATTGAGTGATTGAATGATTGATCCCGCAGGGTTGAACAGGTTGAATAAGGCTGTCTTAATATTATTTAAGACAGCCTTTTAAGTTTTATAATGCGACGTGAGAGATACTAAGAACGTCAGGATTTTCCTGCATTGCCTTGAGCTTATCTGCTGAAACGGGTGACTTCAATTTCATCGTGCAGCTTGCTGCAACACCACCCTGGAATATTACATTTTCAATCTCTTCAATGTTGATATTGCCTTCACGGATTACATCAAGGATTGATGCAAGCACTCCGGGTTTATCAAAATGCTTAACTACAAGCTGGTACTTTGCGTCGGTAATCTTAGCCCTGTTGATCCAGTGAGCAATTACGCCGCTCGTTGTGTAATCCTTTATAATCCTTACTGTTTCTTCAGCTACGGCATTCTGCGATTGTTCAGTTGATGCACCTATATGATGTGTTACATACACATTCGGGTTATCTCTCAGAACGGAATTAACTTCTCCTGATTTAGATTCAGGCTCACCTTTGAATACATCCAGAGCGACTCTTATATTTTTCTGTTTGATTGCTTCAAGCATGTCTTCTTCAACGATTATATCAGCACGTGATGTATTGATCAAAAGGGCACCGTCCTTCATAAACCCGAACATCTTCTTATCAAATAATCCTTTGGTATCGGCAGTTGCAGGAAGATGAATAGTCACAATATCGCATAGAGGAAGTAGCTGGTCCATCTCAGAAAAGTCCTTGATCGGGACTCCTTCGATACGCGAGATATCTTTACCATAAACATTCATCTCAAAGGCAAGAGCACGCTTTGCAACTTCTCTTCCAATTGCACCAACACCGATAATCCCGAGGGTTTTTCCCTTAATGCCTTCGGCTTTTGAATATTCGCCTTTATTCCAGACGCCCTTTCTGAAATCGGCAACATTATCAGGGATCCTTCTATCGAGTGAGATCATCAGACCCATTGCAAGCTCGGCGACTGCTACGGAGTTCATACCGGGACAATTCGCAACATATATACCTTTCTTATTTGCCGCAGCGATATCAATATTGTTGACTCCGGCGCCGGCACGTATAATAAGATTAATTGTTTTGCTGCTGTTAATAGTATCAGCATTTACTATTGTTGAACGCACAACCAGTATATCAACTTCTTTGGCTGCTTCAGGGAGATCTTTTTCTCCCAGTTTGGGTGAATAAATTACCTCCAGGTTCATATCCTTCAACTGCTGTATATACTGATCGGGAAATTTATCTGCTATAAGTACTTTAACTTTCATTTCTTCTCCATTTCGGTTTATTAAGTAAACTCGTCCTTAAATTTATTTTAACATAGGAATTTTAACATTCATTTTTTTTGCATTTTCAATTGCTTTTTCGTACCCGGCATCGGAATGCCTGACAATTCCCATCCCGGGATCGTAAGTCAGAACTCTTTCCAATCTCTTTTCCGCTTCTTTAGTTCCATCGGCTACTATCACCATCCCGGCGTGGATGGATTTTCCTATACCGACACCGCCCCCATGGTGAACCGATACCCAGCTTGCACCCCCCACAGCATTAAGCAAAGCATTAAGTATCGGCCAATCTGCAATTGCATCGCTTCCATCCTTCATATTTTCAGTTTCACGGTTCGGGGAAGCAACTGATCCGCAATCGAGATGATCTCTTCCTATTACTATCGGAGCACTTCACTTTTCCTGAAGCGACAAGGTCATTAAATATTTTCCCCATCTTTGCACGTTCACCGTATCCAAGCCAGCAGATGCGGGCAGGGAGTCCCTGGAAATGAACTTTCTTCTGAGCCATCTTAATCCAGTTAATCAGAGATTTCTTTTCAGGGAAAGTTTCCATAACAGCTTTATCTGTTTCATAAATATCATTAGGATCGCCTGATAATGCTGCCCAGCGGAAAGGTCCTATTCCGTCGCAGAAAAGGGGTCTTATAAACTCAGGGACAAATCCGGGTATATCAAATGCATTGTCAGCCCGTTCTCTTTTGCTTCGCCGCGAATATTATTGCCGTAATCGAAAATATTGATCCCTTCTTCTTGAAAATCCAGCATCGCCTGCACATGCTTGACGATTGTTTTCCTTGAGAGTTCAATATAATTGTCGGGATTATTCCTCCCTCAGATTGCAGAGCTTCATCAAACGACATCCCTGCAGGTACATAGCCGTTCAATACGTCATGAGCCGAAGTTTGATCGGTCACTATATCAGGGATGATATTCTTTTCTAATATCTGCTGATGGATTTCTCCGGCATTACCAACAAGACCCACAGATAATGCTACACCATCCTGTTTTGCTTTTAATACCATATTAAGAGCTTCATCAAGATCATCAGATATTTTATCGATGTATCCGGTTTCAAGTCTTTTTTCAATTCTTTTTCTATCTACCTCAACGCCAAGAAAGGCTGCGCCGTTCATAGTTGCAGCGAGCGGCTGAGCCCCGCCCATCCCTCCAAGTCCTGCAGTCAGTACAAACCGGCCTTTGAAATCCCCGTTAAAATATTTCCTCCCGCATTCAGCAAAAGTTTCATAAGTTCCCTGTAGGATGCCCTGTGTTCCAATATAGATCCAGCTTCCCGCAGTCATCTGACCGAACATTGTAAGGCCAAGAGCCTCCAGTCTGCGGAATTCATCCCACATTGCCCAATCGGGTACAAGCATTGAATTGGAAATGAGAACACGGGGAGCATCGGGATATGTTTTGAAAATCCCAACCGGTTTACCTGACTGAACAAGAAGTGTCTCATCATTTTCCAGGTTCTTAAGCGAATTAATAATTGCCTCATATGCCTCCCAGCTGCGCGCAGCTTTGCCGCTGCCTCCGTAAATTATCAATTCTGCAGGGTTCTCTGCAACTTCGTTATCGAGATTATTCATGAGCATGCGCATTGCTGCTTCCTGCAGCCAGCCTTTACATGATAATTTATTGCCGTGGGGGGCTTTAATTGAAACTTCTTTAGTATTAACCGGATTCATTTTATCCTCTGAAATGTTTTTCTAAAATACCTTCATACTGATTAAGCATGGATTTATATATCCACTTTTTAATAAACCAGCTGTTTGCAGATTCCTTTTTTAAAAACTTTACATTCTCGTTAAGCTGATTAAGTAATCTTGTTCTCTCATCTTTTGTAAGTTTAACCGATTCAGCAGGGGCGGATAACTTTTCAAGAATTGAATTGAATGCCCTGGTCTCTGAAAAGTACTTATTATCTTCGCTGATCTGTTTAAGCACCTGTTTCGAGAAAGTTGTCAGCAGTTTTTTTTCGTTTTTATCAAACTCGAAATTATAGTTAGTGAACAGTTTCTTCATAGGTATTGGTATCGCCTTATTGTGATTTTAAAAGTTCCCTGGTTCGCTGAAAACCGGGTTTGATGATACTATAAATATATTTTAATCTTTCGTTATAATGGATGAACGCCGACTTCATAGCGTTAATCGTAATTTTTTCAATATCGTCTATGGTAATGCCGAAATATTTCTGAGCAGTTAAAAATTCATTCGTCATAGTAGTATTGCTCATCAGCCTGTCGTCGGTGTTTATTGTGACCCTGAATTTATTATCGTACAGGATCTTAAAAGGATGATTCTCAAGCTTATCTACTGCCCCGGTATGCAGATTGCTGAGGAGACAAATTTCCAGGGGTATCCGCTTATCCAGGATGTACTGAGCAAGTTCTCCGAAAACGAAAGAACTGCCGTCCTTGCCGGATACAATATCTTCCCTCAGATGAGTTGCATGACCGATCCTGTGAGCTCCGCACCACTGAATAGCCTGCCAGATAGATTCTTTCCCAAAAGCCTCCCCGGCGTGGATAGTAATATTAAAATTGGATCTCTGGATAAACTGAAAGGCATCGATATGTTTTTTAGGAGGGTATCCGCCTTCCTCACCTGCAAGATCAAAACCAACAACGCCGGAATCCCGGAAATTTACCGCCAGTTCTGCGATCTCAAGCGAGTCCTTCATATTCCGCATTGCGCATAGAATCAAACCATATCCTACATTAAAACCATTCTTGCCTTTTTCCAGTCCCTCAAGCACCGCAAGCACGGCATCTTCCGGGTACATATTTTTATTTGTATGAAAAACAGGGGCAAAACGGGTTTCAACATAGCAGACGCCGTCATTATGCATATCTTCTATCATCTCGTAGGCAGAGCGCTGCAGGGCCTCTTTCGTCTGCATTACGGCCGTTGTATGGTCAAAGCCCTGTAAAAATTCAACCAGGTTTCCTTTATTGGCACCCCTGTGAAACCATTCTGCCAGTTCACCCGGGTCATTAGTGGGGAGTTTTTTATATTTTATCTCTTTAGCGAGATCTATTACCGTTTCCGGGCGCAGGCCTCCATCAAGATGATCATGCAAAAGCACCTTGGGAAGTGATTTTATTGTCTGTTCGGCGGTCAAAACATCCTCTTATTTAGCTCTCAAAAATATCCTTTTAACGAGGGAAAATCAATTTTATTAGGATTACTGATCGGGCCAATTAAGCAAACCTGGCTGCCTGCCGTTAGGCAGGATTACGCGGATAAAGTGGATTTCGGTTCATTTCAGGCCGGCATTTAGTCGATTTTGCAGTTTGCCGGAGGGCTCGATAATATTAATTGCGATCTTAAATTGGAGGATGAATTGAGACACAGCACAGTGCGCAGGAGGGCATAGATTCTTGACTATACACAGTCAAAACTGTAACTTTAACGACATTAAATTTGATTTTAATTGATGGAGTAAGAATGCAAAAATCGAAATTATACACAATAGTATTCATTTTAATAGCAGGAATGGCCTTTGTCGGTTTTGATTGCTCGTCTACCGAAATGACAAGCGCCAAATTGTACATTCAGCAGAAAAATTATGATAAAGCACTGGACGCTCTTCAGAAAGAAGTTGCAAAAAACCCGCAAAGTGCAGAGGGTTTCTACTACCTCGGGTATGTTTACGGTGAAAAAGACGATTACGGTAAAATGATTGATGCGTTTGATAAATCGCTTTCAATCAGTAATGAATACAAATCTCAGATCGAAGATCAAAAGAAATATTTCTGGGCAAACTTATTCAACCGGGGCGTAAGTCTATACCAGAAGGGTGTTAATACTACAAACGAGGACAGCAGTAAGGTATTCTTCGATAAATCGATAAATATGTTTGAATACGCCACCAAACTGGAGCCGGATTCAGCTGACACATATAAAAATCTGGCATTTGTTTATATGGGCGCAGGTGAAAACGATAAGGCCGTTGGACCTCTGCAGAAAATGATTGAACTTGATAAATCGCTTGACGGTTACAAATATCTTGGTGATATATACTATAACCAGGGAATAACGTTGAAAAATCAGTTTGCCCAATCACACGATTCACAGGATAGTATTAAAGCTAATGAGAAGTTTAACCAGGCGATTAAAGTCCTTGAAGAAGGTAGAAAACAGTATCCCGATAGTCCCGACCTGCTTCTCACACTGTCCAATTCATATATAAATGCAGGTAAAGTTGAAGTTGCTCTGAATGCATTTAAAGCAGGAGTGGAAAAGGATCCTGACAACAAGTATTACCGTTACAATTACGGAGTGCTGCTGCTGGGTAAGAACGATTACCAGGGTGCTGAAGAACAATTTAAAAAAGCAGTCGATCTTGATCCTGATTACCAGAATGCAGTTTATAATCTTGCAGTTACCTATGTAAAATGGGGCACAGCAATAAATAAAGAAGCTGAAGATAAAGGCCAGATGGAGAACACCGAGTATAAAGAAAAATATCAGCAGGCTCTTCCTTATCTCGAAAAATCTGTTGAACTGCAGCCTAATGATGCCCCTACCTGGGAGCTTCTGGGTAAAGTTTACACAGTGCTGGGTATGAACGATGATGCTCAGAATGCCTTTAATAAAGCCGATGAATTAAGAAAGTAATTTCAGAAAGAAGTGTATTATAAATGGCTCAGAACAATCAGAATCCCCAGGGACAGCAAATAAACATTGAGCTTAATGAAAAGGAAGCCGAAGGTATTTATTCGAACCTGGCAATCATTACACATTCACCGGCAGAATTTGTAATTGATTTTACACGTATAGTTCCGGGTGTTCCCAAAGCAAAGGTGTATGCAAGAATTATTACTACCCCGCAGCATGCGAAAATGCTGCTGAAAGCCCTTAAAGATAATATCGATAAGTATGAATCGAGGTTTGGAGAGATAAAAGTTGATGCTCCGCAGAACCAGCACTTTGGATTTGTCCCGCCTAAAAAAGACGAAAAAGTAAATTAAAAAAAACGGCAGCCCTGAGCTGCCGTTTTATTTTCCCTTCAATCCTGTAATAAATTTGCGGTTTACTGCCTCATTCTTGTCAGGTTATATATAGCCGCCGCAAGAAAAACCAGGTTTGCAAACCAGGCAGTAAGCAGAGGATCGAGCGCTCCATTCTTTCCGAAAGCCTGGCTTATCTTCATAAACACAAGATAGAGAAATGTAATAAGGATATTTATTCCAACCTGTACGGCAAGGCCTCCTCTTCTTTTATTAGCTGAGATAGGAATCCGAACAGAACTATAATAAGACTCGCCATAGGGAAAGAAAAGCGTGAATAATATTCAATGAGGGAGTCAGTGGCGTTATTGCCTGCCCGTTCCTGTGTTTCTATGCTTTTCTTTTAAATCGCTGAGATCCATTTCTTCCGGCTTCTGCTGTTTGGTAGTGAGTTCTGAAGGGGTAAAGTTTAGATTATTAAGTTTCTTTTCTGTAAAGTAATCTGCTGTCTGGGTATTCTTATGAAATACTCTTTCAATTCCGTTTTTAGCAATCCAGGTGTGTGAAAGAGTATCATAATTCATCCTTGCTGCATCAATTCTGTAATCCATTTTGGTAATATCATTCTTATCAAATCCCTGAATGCTTACGCGGTTTGCCTGGAGTATTGAATTATCGAAATACGAAATATTAACAATCCTTGTTTTGGAATCCTGGAAGAAGATATTGCTCCCCGTATAATTAAATCCCTTCTTCAGGTAATTCATTTCAATATTCAGCTTTGTTTTATTCGCCATCGGAACAAGATAGCCGGCAAAATAAATAGAGAACATACTTATAAAAAAAGCGGTTATCAGGAAGGGAAGCATGAACCTGTACATGCTGACCCCGCTTGCTTTAATTGCCGTCAGCTCGCTAAGCTGAGCTGCTTTGCCTGCAGTAAACAGTGCCCCGAATAAAACAGCGATAGGAGTAATAAGTTTTATGATATCGGGAGAGAATACAAAATAATAGTGAAGAATAACGGGTGCGGCGACGCTCTGATCGATAAAGTCATCGAGATTTTCCATCATATCGATCACGACAAAGATCAGGGTAAAAGCAATCAACCCGAAAAAGATTGTCTGAAGGAATTGTTTGACCAGGTATTTATCAAGAATTTTCATAATCTCCGTCAGTATCCTCTTCACTTCCACGGAATTGTTTCGGAATGATCTTCCTGATCCAGGTAAATTTAATTGTAACCGCTTCCCTCACGGTTTTAATCGTTAATAAAGTCCCTGCTATTGTCAGCAGGATATTAGCCGACCACATTCCCCAGAAAGCTGAAAAGAAATCTCTTTCCGCAAGTTTTTCTCCGCCGATCAGGAATGCCCAGTATATGAGGAAGAAGAACAAACTTATACTGGCAGCTACCCCGAATCCTCCTCTTTTCGTCATCGTTCCCAGCGGGGCGCCTATCAGAACGAATACGATACAGGCAGCCGGGAGGGCATATTTTTTATAGATCTCAACTTCATATTTATTCACTTCATTCTTTTTAGCCTCAAGCCTCTTATATCTCGAGACAACAGTATTTTTTTCATCACGGAGCCTGTCGAGCAGCCTTGTATATGCCATTTTAGGATTTGCAATACTGGTAGGAGGAGCAATTCTTCTGCCGGATGAATCCAGGTAAAAATATTTCAGGGCTTCTTTTTTAAGATCTTCACGATACTCGGCCTCGGTAATGCTCAGACTATCGACAATCTCCTTCATAGCTGAAGCGCTTAACTCACGCTCACCCCTGGGACTGCCGAGCGCCGACTGCTGAAAAGTAAACTGGGCCCCGTCCATTGCAATCCTGTGTCTGTCGAACCTTATCCTCCGGTACAGGTCCGGTTTTGATACATCCGATTCGTGTATTTCCCCCTTCTCCAGGTTCATTATCAGTTTCGTCTGGTCTTTTGAAAAATAGATCTTTCCTTTTTCAGCAGTTACAACCTTTATTTCTCTCGGATCGGAATAATCATATATGGTAACATCACCCAGTTCATTTGTGTTCTGGTTTATTTCCCTCGCAAGGATAGCATAATTGGATACTTCCTGTGAAAAAACACCGGGTTCCAGTGAGAGTGTGGGCTTCTGCCTTGATATATCCTGCATCAGAATTTTAGCCTGGTGGTTTGCATCGGGAAGGACATCATTATTAAAGATAAGTAGAAGGTAGCCTACTACTGCAGAAGCAAAGAGGGGGGCTGCCATCATTTTATATAAGCTTGTGCCGGATGCTTTGATTATCGTAATTTCATTATTCTGAGACATATTCCCGAATGCCATCAACGTTGCAACTAGAGTGGACATAGGCACAACAAGAACCACCATCCAGGCAAGATTGAATGCAATCAGCTTCAGTATTACAAACAGTCCCAGCCCTTTCCCTACCAGCCTGTCTGCAAACTTCATCAGGAACTGAAGTATAAAGATGCAGATCAGCGTTATATTTGAAAAAATAAAAGGGGCTAAATGATTCCTTAATATGTATTTATATAAAACCACGTGAGCAATATATGAAAGGGATAAAAGTATAACAAGGAATTGATTCGGGAGAGTGAATTACGCCGCACCTTTTTATATATTTGTAAACATATGATTAAAAATTCTGCCCTGTTTCTGTTTATTCTGCTCATATTTTCCAGCTGCGGCACCCGCTTAGTTCATCACCAGCTTAAACTTACAGAAGATCCTCTATACCCGGAATGGCTGACGGTAAACGGGATGAAAGCCGACCAGACATCCGGAATCACGTTCATAAAAGAGAGTCCTGAAGGTAAAAAGTATTTTCTTCTCGCCGATGATACAGGAGGCATACTTCACCTGGTAATTGCCGGGGATACGGTTTCTGAAATCAGACCAATCGGATTCTCGCCGAGTTTTGAGGCCTATATCGATACTTTCCCGAAAGCGGATTTTGAAGAAATAGTGTACGATCAAAAGAACAGGGAAGTATTCCTTTCAATTGAAGGCAACGGCGCTCACCCGGAAAGATATACGGGTATATACAAACTGAGATTTAGAAATAACGATGTTATGTCGGATACAATTGAGGATATTCAAAGACTGGATTTTCAGCCAGGGGAGCTGTTCCGCAAATACCTGGCAGACAATATAGGCTACGAAGGACTGGCAGTGGATGACGATTATTTTTATCTCGGGCTTGAGGGTTTCACCAACGGTAAAATGTTTGCCGACAGTACTGTCCTTTTCATTGCAGACAGGAACTCAGGAAGGATAATAAAACAAATAAATACAAGGTCGCTTGGAATCCATACTATATGCGGTTTATACAGCGATAAGAATTATTCCCTTTACGGGGTCGACCGGAATAACAAAACATTCTTTCACCTTACGTTCGACAGCGGACTGAACCTGAAAGATACCGCCCTTGTAAAAATTCAAACTAATATTCCAAATTATAATTCTTTTGATTATGTTGCATCAATCGAGAGCGTAACTATGGATTCAGGTAAAAATATTTATCTTGTTGACGATCCATGGAAAACATTTTTCACCCCTTCAAAAGAAATATTAAAACAGCTTGATTCACTTACGGTGAATCGTTTCAGGAATTTTATTCCTGTCATTTATAAATATTCAATCTACCAATAGAACAGGAGTTAAGTTTTGGAAGAAGTAATCAGCTATATCAGGGAGAATCAGCCGGCTTATATAGAAGAACTGAAGGAGTTCCTGAGAATCCCCAGCATTAGTACTCTGCCGGAGAATAAGAACGACATAAACAACGCTGCAAAATTCGTAGCTGAGAAACTCAAACAGGCAGGCTTGAACAGGGTGGAAATATTTAAGACGGAAGGACATCCGCTCGTTTACGGCGAGTGGCTGGGCGCCCCGGGAAAACCTACAGTATTGGTTTACGGACATTATGATGTTCAGCCGGTAGACCCGATAGAATTATGGAAATCGCCTCCTTTTGAACCCGAAGTAAGGGACGGAAAGATATGGGCTCGCGGGGCAACCGACGATAAAGGTCAGATGTTTATGCATGTTAAAAGCGTAGAAGCTTTTTTTAAAGGGAGAGGCAGTCTGCCCGTAAATGTAAAATTCATTATTGAGGGAGAAGAAGAGATCGGCAGCGAAAGTCTTGAAACTTTTATTAAAAATCGCACAGACCTGCTGGCGTGCGACGCTGTTCTGATTTCGGATACAGGCTTATTCGGCAAAGGAATTCCTACATTAACATACGGACTCCGTGGTATGAGCTACCAGGAAGTTGAAATAATAGGTCCCGAAAAGGATCTTCACTCGGGCTCATTCGGCGGAGCAGTAGGCAATCCTGTTAATATCCTTGCCGGTATAATAGCAAAACTGCACGATAAAAACGGGCATATAACGATACCCGGTTTTTATGACGATGTGAAAAAGCTGACTAAAAAAGAAAGAGAAAACTTTAAGAAGCTTAATTTCTCCGAAAAGAAATTCGCTAAAGAAATCGGTGTAAATGCCCTGCAGGGAGAAAAAGGATATTCCACACTTGAACGTTTATGGGCAAGACCCACGCTCGACTGTAACGGCATCATTGGCGGCTTTACCGGTAAGGGAGCAAAAACCGTTCTGCCGTCAAAGGCTACGGCAAAAATAAGTATGCGTCTTGTGCCTGATCAGAAGCCTGCAAAGATAGCAAAGCTGTTTAAGAAGTATGTTCAGAGTATAGCCCCCAAATCTGTTAAGGTGACCGTAAAGGATCTTCATGGAGCACTGCCGGGACTTACTCCTCTCGATTCTCCGGCTGCCCTCGCGGCATCCGATGCTATGGCAAAAGCCTTCGGCAGGAAAACTGTCTTTATCAGGGAAGGCGGATCGATACCGATAGTTAATGTATTTGCTAACAAGCTGAAAGCTCCCGTGGTATTAATGGGCTTAGGTCTCGATTCGGAGAACCTTCATTCGCCGAATGAACATTTTGACCTGAATCATTTTAAACTGGGGATAATGAGCTCGGCATATTTCTTCGATGAATATTCAAAAAAATAAACATAACGCTTTTCTGAAACCGGTATTATTCGTTATATCGGTTTCAATTCTTTTCTTTCTGTTCTCCTGCGGAAATGAAAAAGAAAAGGAAGCACAGCGGGAAAGGAAAGATGAGACCGCATATTCTCCCTCCAGGGATGCAGCAATTCAGAAATATAACCTGGAGCAGCAGAAAAAATTATCAGCCGTCAGGTTCTCCTGCGATACTATAGCACTTAAGGAATTTGTCCTTTCGCATTACCCCGAAGGCACATACCTTGTGGATTTTGATAAAACACTTACATACAATATTCCTCGTCCCGCAGTTATATATTCCCGGGACCATCCCGGCTACATCTTCGGAATTATTGCCAAATCAAAATCAGGCGAGAGGTTCATCGAACCTAAAAATATTGTAGGATATACAGAAAGTTTTATCGACCTTGATAGTACAAAACTGGGGACGGCCTTCTTCTACCTTGTCCTGTTTCACTGCAGTGAAAATAATTTCGATGTAGTGTGGGAGGATGTAATTCCTTCTCACGGCGGTTTCAATACATTTTCGGTTGAAAACTGGAAATACCAGGATATTCCCTACATCAGGGTAAACTTTCACTATGCCCAGGGAATAGGCCATATCGATTACAATTATTTCCTTATAGACGGGTTCACGTCCAAACCTCATTTATTAATGACTTACAAAGGAATAAATTTCCAGAGGACAATTTTAAATTACAATAACGATAGGTATCCCGATTATTACGAATACGTTTATTACGATTCCGGAAAGAGGGTAGAGGCAATGGACTCAATCCCGTTCGTGTGGAATAACGCTAAGAAGGCCTACATCAATACCCGGAACTCAAAACAAACCCGTCCTTATTAATAATTTTTTTCTTATCTTTGCAATGCCCATTGTGCTGATTTTTTTAAGCTGGAACCCAAAACTCATCACAGCGAAAATTCAATAATTAAATCATTTTATATATAATTTAAGATTAAATGCCGGTATAACAGGAGAAATAATGTTGGAGATTCAGGAAAAAGCTACATATACAGATTTATTACAGAGCCTCGGCATTCAAGCCGATTCTGCTGAAAATGATAGAATATTGAAGTACACATCCGTTGAAGATGAACTGCAGAGCCTCTCCGACGGTGTAGGTCTGAGGAACATTTCATACTATGGAATGATCGAACTCAGGGGGAAGGATGTGCTCGATTTCCTTCACAGGATCAGCACAAATAATATTAAAGACCTCGGCAAGGAACAAATAATAAAGACCATCTTTACAACAGAAAAAGGAAGAATAATAGACCTGACCACACTGCTGAACTTTGAGGATTACCAGATCCTTTTCACCAGCAGCGAGCACCAGCCTAAGGTGATCGGCTGGCTTGGGAAATATATTATCTCTGACGATGTGAAAGCATCTGATATTAATGGTAAATACACGCTTCTTGAGATAAGAGGTCCCCAGGCAGATTCATTCTTAACACTCATATGCGGAACCGTTGTAAATAACATCGCAGAAGATTCCTTCAAAGTCATCAGCGCCGAAGGGATGCTGTTCTTTCTTGCAAAGATGAGGGACGGAAAAGGGCATCTAAAATACTGGGTAATTGCAGATCAGATGAACGGCTATAGGTTTATAAAATTTGCGATGGAGAACAAAGGCATTTTTGATTTTCGGCTTGTAGGCGAAGAAGCCTGGAATATATACCGTGTAGAGCAGGGAATACCGGCAGCGCCGAATGAAATTAACGATGAGTACAATCCTAACGAAGCAGGACTGCTCAAATTTATCGATTTCAAAAAAGGCTGCTACATAGGACAGGAAGTAATAGCCAGGCTGGACACATACGATAAAGTGCAGCGTTCGGTAAAAGGCGTGGTATTTAACGAAGAAGCCGGTGGTAAGGAATACAGCCTTTTCAATGGCGACGGTACCGAGAGCGGGAAAGTCACTTCAGTGGTTTACTCGGCAAAATGTAAAAAGAGCATCGGTTTGGGATATATCAGGAAAAAACACCAGGAAGATGGAACAAAGCTGAAAGCAAAAGACCCCGAAGGGAACGAAACAGAAGTCCAGGTTCACAAAATCCCCTTCAGAAGATGAAAATATATACTAGAGGCGGCGACAAAGGCGAAACAGGCTTATTCGGAGGCGAGAGAGTACCGAAAAACTCCCCCAGGATAGAAGCCTACGGAACAATTGACGAGCTTAATTCGTATATAGGACTGACGATAACAGAATCGAAGAGTGAAGAAGTAAAAGAACTGCTTAACACAATCCAGAACCAGTTGTTTACCGTAGGATCAGACCTTGCTACTCCCTTAAACGAAAAGACTGAAAAATACGATATTCCGCGGGTACCTGAAGAATACTTTGAAAATGCCGAAAAGCAGATTGACAGATTTGAAGAAGAACTTGAACCTCTGAAGAACTTCATACTTCCAGGCGGCAGCAGAGCCGCAGCAATGCTGAACATATGCAGAACAATATGCCGGAGAGCCGAGCGGAGAGTAGTTGCATTAAACAATTCAGAGAAAGTGGGGGAAAATATCATTATATTTCTCAACAGGTTAAGCGACCTGTTCTTTGTTCTTGCACGTTATGAAAATATGATCTCAGGTATCCCTGACACCATCTGGAAAAAGTAATGAACAATGAATAATTGTCAATGAATAATTAACAATGGATAATTATCAATTGTAAATTGTTAATTGTTAATTGTTAATTGTTTCCTTGGGGGTGAATTTTGGTTTCGACGGGGTTGAAGAGACATAGAACTGCACATCGTGTTCCCCGAAATACACGTTAAACAATTGGGAACAAAAATATAACTGGCGACTATAATTACGCCTTAGCTGCCTAAGTAAACTCTTAGCAGCCGTTCACCTTACTTTTTCGTGCCGGGGTAAGGATGAACGACGTTTAGGTACGATAGTCCCGTCAGCTGTCTGCGATGACGGGGCGAAATTAAAGCAGGCGGGCTTAAAGTGATCCTTGTCTGTCTGGTAGCTTTAAGCTAAAACAAAAACAGACTAAGTGTGTAGATGTTCTTTGGATCTTAACTTCGGACGCGGGTTCGACTCCCGCCACCTCCACTTAAAATAGCTTATTTAATAAAAAATTTAAGCTATTTTTGATCAACTTTCCTCAAGTGATGACGATTTGATGACTCAAAATTGAAAAATAGTCATCAGTTTAGTCATCACCTTCCAGTTGAATACCAAATCTTATTTCGATGGACAAGAAAGGATAGAATATGTTTCTTTCTAAACGTCCAAGCGGTATCTATTATATTTACTACGAAGACTCGAATGGGAAGCGTCAGGCCATTTCAACAAAATCAAAATTAAAAAGTGAAGCTCTTAAGTTCTTAATAAACTTCAAATCAGAATTATTAGAACGAGCGAGTAGAAAAACAATTCCAATTACCCTAGATGAATTCCAATTCGAGTTCCTAAAGCATTTCCGAAGCAATTCATACTTATAAAACAACAAAAACATTTGTAACTACCTTCAAGTATATGCACAAGTTATTTGGTGATCCTATCATCAGCGAATTGACTGAGCGTGACATTAGAAGATTCATTGACTATAGGATTAAAACACCATCCATTTATCAGGCAAGAAAAGATTTAATAAACATCTCCAGTTCATTTACCTGGGCGGTTAATGAAGGATATCTAATTGTAAATCCCTGTGTTAATATTAAACGGTTAAAAACTCCCCAAAAGCTACCATTGTTTTTCTCTAATACTGAATTTGAGAAGCTACTTGAAGTAATTAACAACGAAGAATTTAGAGCGCTAGTAATTATAGCTGTAAATACAGGACTTAGAGAAATGGAATTACTTTCTCTGCAATGGGATCAAATCTTTTTCGAAAGGGGAATTTTAATACTTGATAATCAGAATCATATTACAAAAAGCAAAAAGATTCGGACCTTGCCATTAAACTCTAAAGTATTATCCGCACTTCTTCAGTTAAAGCAACCAGATAATTCTAATGAACTTGTTTTTCAGTTTGAGAAAATTACTAATCGACCAAAATTTGTTCAGAACAACTTTAGAACTTATATAAAATTAGCAAAACTAAATAAGAAACTGAACTTTCATTCTTTGAGACATACCTTCGCATCCTGGCTTGTGCAGAAGGGAGTATCTATATATGAAGTCAGCAAACTTCTTGGACACGCTGATATAAAAACAACTCAGATATATGCACACTTGAGAAGTGATGATCTTCGGAATGCTGTTGAGAGACTGGATTAATTTGGTTATTGTAAACACGATCAATAATTATTGTTAGGCATAGCATTGTTAAAGTTGTATGTACCCAGCCAAGAAAGTGACCCAATAATATTATTCTGTTCCTTTAAGCTTTTATATTTTTCAGGGTCAATCGATCCAGCTTTATTAGACCTAGCCCAAGTATTCCAAAATTATTTCTTTACTAGTAATTCTTCGAACAAATTCATCAATAGCATCTGCAATAAAAACGTGATGTTAGTCCCCCCAGAATTCTCCCCAAGAAGATGCTCCTGAAAATCTCCTCAAGTCATATGGATCGAAGTCTCCTGCTACCAAAGGAAAAGATTCAATAGAATCAATAGAATCACATCCCTCATACTCTAGAAGATATAGTTCAAGATAATGATCCAGTACTGGATAAAGCTTTTGAAGTACTAAAAACAAACAACTTATAATGTTTGGATTTAAATATTTCAATATGCAGTTATGTTCTTTTCGACTTAAATATTGTTTAGAAGTGATGACTTGAGGAATGCTGTTCATCGATTAGACTTAGGGGAGATTTCTCTCCCCGTAGGTTTACTTGAGAAGAATCATTTTCTTGGTGTCGATAAAAGAGCCTGCCTGGATACGATAGAAGTAGATACCGCTTGGTTGTTGTTCTGCATTCCACGTTAGCTCATAAGTGCCGACCGGTTTTTCTTCATTCACAAGAGTTTCAATTTCATTTCCCAAAACATCAAAAACTTTAATTACAACATTAGACATTTTTGGGACTGAGTATTTTATTTTTGTTGAAGGATTGAACGGGTTGGGATAGTTTTGGCAAAGTGAGAAGCTAAATAGTGATATGGCATCGCCCGCATTACTTGGTGAATTATATACTGCAACTAATCCACTGTCTCCAACAGTAATGGCAGAATTAGGTACGCAAAATGAGACACAGTTAAACTTCCCTCTTACCTGACTGAATTCTTCCGTCCATGTATTGCTTTGTAGATCAAGGCGTATCACCGTTGCCATAAAATACGTTCTGAAATCTATCCGTACTTGCTTAGTGCAGGAGGCAATAATTTCTCCGGATGTATTATAGCAAGCACCTGTTATATGATAATAATCTTCAACTTCTATGCTTTGCCAGTTTTCACCAAGATCGGATGAATAAAGAAAAGTACCCTCATCACCGGTTATAATTGTTATATATTCAGGACATATTCTCACCAAATTCAGATTTGATGAAACATTAAGCGATTCCATGGACCAATTGCTGCCATAATCCGTTGATTTCAAGACTAAACCAGAATCTCCAACTGCTAATACTATTCCATCATCCAAATATGATACTGAATTTAGTCTGCCTCTGAAATCGAATTGTTTTTCAACCCAGCTGATTCCGGCATCAGAGGTAATATGTATTGATGGAAGAAAATATGTTCTTCCATCGATCCGTACCTCTTTTGTTCCAACAGCAATTCCATTATAATAGTCATAAAAGGAAATGTCATTAATATGAAAATAAAAATCGATGGATACATCAATCCAATTAACCCAGCAGTTTTCAGTTCTGAAGATCTTTCCACTATCTCCTGCTATAAACCCGTAATCCTCATCAACGAAGAATAGCGCATTCAAATCTGAATAATCGGTTAATTGCAGTTGATTCCAGGTGGATCCACTATTATCTGACAGAAGTAAAACACCCTTGTCACAAATGATGAAAACCTTATCGGATCCGCTGTAACATACATCATTTTGATTAAGCTCTGTTATCGGTTCGTGTATCACCCACTGTGAAAAGCATATTTCCGTTAACAGAAAAAGAAATGAAAGAGTTTGCATTATCATTTTCATGTCGCCCTCCTAATAAATACGAATTAAATTTTATCAGTATTCAGCTGCTTAAAATTCAGTAAGACCTAGCCCTCTAAATGTCTTTAAAATTAATACAGGGCGGGTAGCTTTCCCGCCCAAGTGTTTCCCTCTATTGTGGAAAAGCTGTAAATGAGAAAGTAAAAATAGAACTGTAAGTAATAACAAAAGTTTCATAATACCTCCTGTTTTGTTTGTTTATGTAGTTTGAAATTTCAATCTAAATAAACAAAATCAGGAGAGGAAGTGCGTATAAGCTATGTGACCTAATTTATAAATTATGTGACATTCTCTAAAATAATTGAAAAAAGGGGGGGTGATCTGTTATTATGTGTTCAATTCACCCGGTGAGTATCCGTATTCTTCCTTAAAACATTTATTGAAATATGCCGGGGAGTTAAATCCAACCTGATATGGAAATTTCTGAAATAGTACCTTTTTTTTCTTTAATTAGAGTTTTGGCCCTGGCTAATATTTATCGACCTTAAAAACTGACTTGGAGTTTTACCAGTCAATGCAGTTAATTTTCTATGCAGTTGTCTTCTACTCAAAGCTGTCTCGCCTGCAAATTCTTCTATGGAAAAGTTTTCTTCAGAAATATGTTCATTGATTATTCCAATTGCTCTTTGCATAAACTGAGCATCCAAAGAGCTAAATTCTTTTGGTGAAATAAAATCTTCTGATCTAAACTTCTCCTGAAGTTTTCCCCTTATTTCTATCAGGTTTTTTATTCTTGCCTTTAATTCCTTTGCATCGAATGGTTTCATAATGTAATCATCTGCCCTTTTTTCATAACCATTTATTTTGTCTTTGCTTGTGGCTTTTGCTGTTAGCATTATTATGGGTATGTGGCTTGTTCTTTCATCTATCTTCAACTTATTACACAACTGCAAATCCATCCATCTTCGGCATCATTATATCACTTATTATCAGATCCGGAATCTGTTTTACTGCCTGATTCAATCCATCTTCTCCATCTACGGCCTCCTGAATCCTGTAGTCTTCTTCAAGATGACTTATTATATATTTTCTTACGTCTGAATTATCCTCTACAATGAGAAGTAATGGTTTCTCGGTATCGAATAAAACATCTAGAGCTGTCTTTTCTTTTTCTGTTCTCTATTCCAGAATTAATTCTACCTCTTTTCTGGTTTCAGATTTTTCTTCTTGAACTTCTTTTTCAACTATCTCATCTCGTTTCAGATGTTCCTTACCAAGAGGCAACAGAACTGTCAATGTTATTCCAACACCTCTTACTTCTCCACAAAGATTTTTCCCTTGTGGAGTTCAACTAATTCTTTAGTTCATGAGAGTCCTATTCCTGTTCCTTCTCTTTCTCTGGTATGACTACCGTCAACCTGGTAGAATCTATTGAAAATCTTATCAATTCTCTCTTTCGGAATTCCGGTACCTTGGTCTGAAACTTTTATTTCAATATTATTGTCTCTTTTCCCAACATAACATATTATTTCCCCGCCTTCCGGTGTGAATTTGAATGCATTGGATAAAAGGTTATTGATTATTTTCTCTAACTTTTCTTTATCGATATAAGCTTTTAGTATTTCTTTGTCCGGTTTCAAATTAAGGGCTATGTTCTTTCTTTCGGCTAATGATGTGAATGACAGAACCAAGCCCCTTTTTTGTAAGCGGAATAATATTTTGTTCAGTTGTTCTCAGTTTCATCTTCCCGGCTTCAAATTTGGAGAGATCGAGCAACTGGTTTACTAAATTATAAAGCCTGTCCGCATTTCTTTTTATTAAGCCTGCATTCTTCTTCGCTTCAATGTCAGTGGAATTTTCTGCTATATCACTTGCAGGTCCGAATATGAGTGTAAGAGTGTCCGGAACTCGTGTGATATGTTTGCAAAAAATCTGCTTTTCATCTCATCTATTTCGTGTAATTTTTCTGCCTCAAATTTGTTCATCTCAAATTCTTGCTTTATTCGTATTCTCTTAAGTTGCCACTTCCACATAAAATAAATTGAGGCTATTATAATAATCGCATAAATCAAATAAGCAATGCTTGTTCTCCACCACGGTGGTGTAATGATGATGTTAATAGATGCACCTTTTTCATTCCATATTCCATCTTTATTTGCAGCTATAACTCTGAAAGTATATTCACCGGGGTCAAGGTTTGTATAAGTTGCATTTCTTTGAATTCCCGCATCCACCCATTCATCGTCAAAATTTTCAATTGTATTTATATTTGTTTTTAGATGGTTGACTGAAATGTAATCCCACAAAATCAAAACGCAGATCATTCTGATCATAATGAAGTGTTATTTCTTTTAGCTCAGAAATGAATCCTTTATAATCTAGCTTCTCATCTTGTCTATTGAAAAGAGAAATATTACTTATAACAACCTGCGGCGGAGTAGGATCATCCCTGATGCTGTCGGGATGGAATGCTATGAGGACCTGACCTGGTTCTAAAGTACATAATCCCGTCAAAACCCGGTTGGGGATAATTGACTAAGAAATAATCGCTTACCAGACCATCTTCAACATAATAATTTCTGAAAGTTTTAGATACAGTGTTAAATTTAGATAATCCGTTTGTAGTTCCTATCCATAGACTATTTTTATTATCCTCTAATATTTCCCAGATAATCTTAAATGATAACCCATTATTTTGATCGTAGGTTTTAATTATTTTCTCACTACTACGGTGAAACAATTCCGAATACGGAAAATTGATCTGCCACCCAAAAATTACCGGCTTTATCTTCATAGAAAGCCAAGGCGATTTTAAATCCGTAGTTACGGAATGTGTTTTTTTCTATCAAACTTGAATATTCCTGCTGTATTTGTACCTATCCAGAGCGTCCCATATCTATCCTCAAATATTGCTCTTATCTGATTATCACCCACCCTGTACTCTTCTACTTGATTATGTTTATACTTATTAACAGGGTTATTATCCACATTTAATCTGAATAAACCACTACCCTTATTGTAGCGATCCAGAGTATTCCATAACTATCCGGATAGATATAAAATACAGGTTTATTGATCAAATTTATTTTTGCATTGAGATCATTAAGAAAATAATGAAGGGACTCATTTTCCGGATTAAACCTGATTAAACCGTTATTACCGGTTCCTACCCATATATTTCCAATATTGTCTAAATTTATTGTATATCTGTAATTTGTTACTGATTTTTCATTTGTGAGATAATGGTAAAACTGACCGTGTTGCAGGTCATATT